>NZ_WVTD01000050.1 GCF_009856825.1 Novosphingobium silvae
GACCGAAAACGCGCTGATCTTCGCCCTCGTCGGCCAAGTCGCAGCCGAAGCCGGCGTGCTGCTGATCATCATGTCTGCGGGGCCGGGCTGAGCGCCGTCCCGAAAAATCGACTTCGGCAGCGGGCTGGTAACGTGCTAGCGCGCTCTCACCAGCGACGACGGCCTGATTCTTTTGCAGCTTACCGATGACGGCGCGCGATTTCCTTACTGGAGATTGCAGGCGCTCTGCTGCGGCGTGCCATAATTGCGCGCCGTCCAAGCAAAAGCGCAAACGGCGCTGGCGACCGACATGATGTGGCTTTGCCAGTTTGAACGCTTCCAGTTCGTCAACGGCGCGGCTGATGCTCATGATCGCCACCCGGTAACGATCAGCGAGTTGGGTCATGTTGGCGTCATCGATCTCATGTCCCAGCAAGGCTGCGATCACCAGAACCTGCGCCGTTGGTGACAATTGTTCGGATGGTGTGACAGGTTGACTGGCATAGACTTCCCGCAGATCGAGAAGCGCCTCGGGGATGTAGAATTGCGTGTCTGGCGCAATGAATGCCACGCGTTTTTCAACGAGGCGACGGCGCAACGCTGCTGGCACGCCATCGAGGATCAGCACGAACAGATTGATATCGAGGCGCCGTCGCATCTGTTCGCGGTGCTTCAAATATTCCTCGACGCCGCCCACAGAGCCATTTTGCGGTAGGACGAAGATGGCGGGGCCATCTAGCAATTCTCCGCGAAAAAGGCTGTATCGGTCCAACAGGAAATGCGGCAAGCCCAACGGCTTAATGGGATCGAGATGGAGATGAGTGTCAAAAGCCTCGCGGGCATAGGCTTCCGTCGCGCTCGCAAGCGCTCGCAGTTGCATATCGGGAAGCTCATCTAACATTGCGAATTCCATTTAACATCAGTGATGTTAAATATCCACTCTAATGTTAGAATGACTCCAGCTTGGGATATGAGCGTAAGGGCGCTACCTCTCCACCTTGTTGCCCAGACGGCCATATTGAGGCGCGGCCTTGCGTGGCTGCCGTGCGCTGTAAAATCTGCGCAAAGGCGGAATATCGACTTTCGATCAAAGAACTGATCGCCTACAGTGTGGGCGCGCATCGGTCGAAAGCCGGGGCGCAGCGGCGGAAGCCGCGATTGTCCTCGACAAGGAGAAAGCCATGACCACGCGCCACTACTCCCATCTCTTCTCGTGCCTCCACGATCAACCGGCACCCATCGGCCATCTTGGCAGGGGTGTCCATCATTCGGTGTTCCGCTCGACACAGTGGCGGACCATTGATGGCGATCACTTGCGGGCACCACGCATCCACGACTTTGCCATCATCTGGGACGAGGACCACGATGAGCGGGTCATTTGTGTCGCCGAGCATCTCCACATGGAGGGGTTGCTCTGGCCAGTCGTGTTCATCGGCGAGAGAAAAGGCGTTGTAACGCTGCTACTCGATTACATGGCCGGCCCCGAAGTCTTTGCCGACGAAAGTGTCTGGATTGATCGGATACGGGAAGTAGCCAGCCACGCAGACGATACGGACGACTGGCAGGTCGAGATCGGCATGTATCAACGTCTCGTCGAGATCGACGAGGTCTCGCAGACCAACCCCGTCCGCATCATCCCCGAAGATCTAGCGCGTGTTGTCCCGTATCTTCAGGCGATTGATGTCCTGTGGCTCTTGGGTGATCGCGAAGATGCTTATGGCATGGCAGCGGCATAAGAGATCGGGTGCGAAAGACGGCACTGCGTTCGGCGCAACCGGCTTGAAGGTAGTCCAACCTTCTAAGATTAGAGACCGGCATGAGCGTGGAATGGGTCAAGGATGTCGTCATACCGCTGGTATCGGGCATCGGAGGTGCAGTCGTTGGTGCAGGCGCCAGCTATTTCGCCTCTAGCCGGCTCGCAAAACTGGCCTCAGACGAGGTGTTGGCACGGGATAAGGCCGCTCGTGCCGACCAAGATAAGCGCGCTGCTCATCAGGTCTTTGTTAAGCTGCATGCGATCGCAAACTCCATAGGCAGCTTCCAAAAGCAGACACTGGAGATGGTGGCGAAAGCTGATAGTGACGGCAACAGCCACATGCCTCTATACCAGCGACTTTCACCATTCGCGGGCATCGAACGGGAACCTTCCATCGAATTTTCTGCTGAGGAATTGGCAGTTTATATTGGCGCCAAACAAGCTGATTACGTCGATGATCTATTACTGCTTTCTCGTCGCTACGCGGCGTGCCTTGCCAGTTTAGATACCTTCGCCAAACTCAAGACCGATCTGCATTTTGAAACGGCGCGCCTCGGCCAGACGACGCGGGACGCCGCGACAGGGGTTTCGACCACGCGCATGCATTTGCCGCCGGAGGTTGGAAATTATATCAAGGTGAAAGCGGAAGAACTGGACCTGTTTGCCCAGGGAATGTGCCAATTGCTCACGGACTATGATGCGTTTGCTCGCAATGTTGCGGAACGCTTTGATGAGGTGACGCGAGGCTTCCTCGATGGTCCGGTTCTACGCTTTGAACCCATACGGTCTAATTCAGTCACTCCTCCTGAGTGACATGGTTTGTGATCGACGTGTACGCCACATGGCGTCCAAGGGGGGACGCAAACTAAGATTCACGAACCGGTATGCAGCTAGGGAGGGAGGCCGCCCAAGCGTAATCTCCCGAACGCAAATTAGGCAGCGTCTGTTCGTCCCATGCGATCGTCAGCGATTCGGTCGAGGCCATTGCGGATAGCCAGCCCTACATTGACCCGCAGGCGTGTCACCGCATTCTCATGGGCATGCAGATAGGCGGCCTGACGTTCGCGGAGGGCATCAGCGGATTCCTTGTCGACGGAGAAGTCGAAGCTCTGGATCCCCTCATGGATCGGCATAATCCGCGCCTCGTTGCCGCGACCTTTGATGCGATATTCAGGACTGGAGTGAAGGGGATCGGAAACCGGCGACGTGATGCTGAAGTTGAGATCGTGGAATCGCGTCAGCACATATGTCTGGTCTACAATTTCCACGACCATATCGCCGCGTAGAGCGGTCCAGGGCTTGTAGATCGTCGTGTGAAGACGCAGCCGATTGTGAAGCCAATAATCGTCGTCGAAATCGACCTTCGGAAGCTCGCGGCTCCAGGGAGAATGGCCGGACCGGAGATTGAAGGGCGCATGCAGAAAGGCGCCGAGGTTCGAAGGGAGCCGTCCATAAATGGCTGCATATTCCTCGGTCATCGCCCCCGCGAGTCTCGCTGCCACGAGCAGTTCCATGCCAGCCTTATGAAAAGCGCCAATCATGGCAATCGCACCGACAGCGACGCTATTAAAGGTCCGATGTCCTCCTCGACCGCCTCCGCCCTCGACCGCTGCGGGCGCAAGGTCATGGTCGATGAGCAGCGCGACATTGCGGGGAGACAACTCGCCAGCGATGGCAAGGGCGCGAGAGGTGAAGCGATCTTCGGGGAGAATCGGGCGAGCCATATAACTTCCAATTTGTGTAAGTTTTTAACTCGCAGGAATTGGAAGTTATTGCAAGTGGCCTTATGCCCGTGTTGCGAAGGGCAGACAGAGGTCCAGCCTCAATCGTGAAGCGGCACGAGAATTTCGCCAGAACCACGACGGATCACGATGCAGTCACTGCACAGCCTGAGCGACGGAACGCCCGGCATTGCTTCGGCGCTGTTCACGAGCCGATAGTCCTGCGGCGGATCGCCGCACGATGAGCAGACATCCACCGATCCTTCTTGCTGGATGTTCGCGCGCGCGATCGCACCGAGACGGGGCTCGACACGATCAATGATAGAAAACCAGAGTGGCGAATGCGGCTCAATTCGTTGGAGGTGGGTCGCTGCGTCCGCCGGATGATGCCGCCAAAGCCAGGCCAGAGCGACATCGCGCCGGAGTTGGTCATTGCGAACAAGCTGGCTGTACAAGGTGACCAGTTGCGCTGTGGTGCGACGTCCGTTCGCCTGCATCGCCCGCTCATAATGAGCGAGATTGACGGCGAACCGCACGCCGCCGGTGTGGAATTCCTGAATAGTGCTGACACAATAGAGGCGCAGGCCTTCATCATCGCCCGAACGGGCGCTCGCCTCCATCTCATCCAGATCATAGTGCCACGGGTTAATCGCGTAGTCGGCCCGCCAGAGGTCAAGATAACCCGACGCGCGATAGACATGCGCGATCTCCTCGTCCCATTGCGGGTTGGCTTGCACGAACGCATCGAGATCCTCGAAATTCTCGATGGCGGGATCGCGCCGACGCGCAACATCGAGAATTTCATTCTGCATGGCACGCATATCGGCAAGCGGGTTCGGCCGCGCTGCCCAAGCCGCCAGTTCCGCTTCTGACACGATCTCGGTCATTTCTGGGATTTCAATCAGCAGCGCGCTCCGCCTGAGAGCCTCCGGTGTGCAATAATCCGGATCGGACACCAGATTGACGCCAGCCGCAGCATAGGCTCTGGAGACAAGGCGTGAGCAGAAGAGCTGCCTCGTCCGGGGCTTGGAACCGCCCAAGACCGAGCGCGCCGCCTCCACCTTTGAATACCGTGTGCCAACCTCGGAGCGGGCGTAGTTGAGCACAGACTGGAGTTGCACCGGGTCGAGCGGTTCACGCAGTCGCAAGACGACGACATGATCGTCAACCTTGTAGGTTTCTCGCTGGATGTTATGCGCCTGGACCCCGTCATCCGTGGAATCGATGATCGAGCCATGCTGCACACAGATCATCGCGTGCGAAACCTCGCCTTTGCTGGCCCGCCGGATAACGGCGCTCATTTTTCCAGATGACGCGGTCAACACGATGTCGCCTGGCAAAAGCCGCTCAGCCGCGATCCGTCGAACAGGTTGAGTCGTTTCCATCCCCAGAATGCCCTTCTGCCTGATCCGCACTGCTATCAGTTCGCATGGCTGCTACTACTTTTGGTTACGCGCGGCGGTGGACGCGGGCAACGCGAGCAGGCGGTTCCAGGTTCCTTATCGCTTATTGGACTTGGGAGGTCATGCCCCGATGGGATGCTTTTAGGGACCATCGGGCGATACCCGCATATCTGGCCGGTAGCAGCGCGCCCATCTGCGGCCATTCCACGGTTGTGACCCCTTCCCTGATTACGGCCGTTCCGCTTCCGCGAACGCGGCGTTGATGGCCTTGAACAGCTTCTCGGCTCGGATGACGGCGTCCTTTGGGAGGTCGGCTGCGCTCGACCACGTGTCGAAATGCTTCCACATCTCGCCCATCACGCGCCGCTTATCGAGCTCCTTGTGGCCGTAGCGGGTTTTGAGGACGTGCTCGACCCGCTTCGTCACCATGTCTGAGCCGTCCTCCGGCAGGTCCTCCATCTTGATCGCGAGCGCATATGTGGCGTTGACGCAGTCGACGTAGAACTTGTCGGGGAACAGGTCCTCTATGGCGAAGTCGGTCTTCTTGGTCCCGGCGGCCTTGCCCAGCATGAAGGTACGGAACCGGCTCTTCTGCTCGTCGGCGAGCTTTGACACGTACAGTTCGTCGATCTTCGTCTTAGCAGCCCGCTGCCGAAGTCGATTTTTCGGGACGGCGCTCAGCCCGGCCCCGCAGACATGATGATCAGCAGCACGCCGGCTTCGGCTGCGACTTGGCCGACGAGGGCGAAGATCAGCGCGTTTT
>NZ_WVTD01000051.1 GCF_009856825.1 Novosphingobium silvae
AAACGCGCTGATCTTCGCCCTCGTCGGCCAAGTCGCAGCCGAAGCCGGCGTGCTGCTGATCATCATGTCTGCGGGGCCGGGCTGAGCGCCGTCCCGAAAAATCGACTTCGGCAGCGGGCTGTTAGAGTGCTCGTCCGAACCAGAGAACCCGCCCGACGATGTTGAGCGTCCGCTTTTCCAGGCCGCGCCAGCTCGGATAGGCCGGGTTGTCGCTCAGAACCGAAGCGCGCTTGCCCTGCGGTTCGAGGGCAATCCGCTTGACGCTCAGCATGTCATCCATACGCAGGACATAGATCCCGTCTCTTAGGCGCGCCTGGCCATCGGCAAGATCGACCATGACCTCGTCGCCGTCGTGGAGGGTGGGCTCCATCGAGTCGCCATGCACGGCGATGATCGACAGGCTCGATGCCTTGCTGGCGGTCAGCCGGCGCAGCCACTTCTCATCGAAGCCGAATTGCGCCGATTTGGATTCCATTTCGGCCAGAGCGCCGTGGCCAGCCGATGCCTCGACATTGAGAACGGGCACATGGACCAGTTCGACGACCGGACCTGAGCGACGGGTAGGGGCACCAAGCACCTTCTCGTCGACCCCGAAAAAGCGGGCGAGCACCGAGCGATCCTGCTCATCCAGGTGTCTCGGGCTGCCGCGGCGAATGTACTGCTGGATATAGGCTGCGTTGCGCCCGAGCAGTCGCGAAACCGAGGAATAATTGCAGCCTCGTTGCTGGATCAGTTCGTCCAGGGCTCTGCGTGCGTCATCCATGACTGCCAGTCCTATCGCGGGTGCCTAGGAAAATCGATCCTAGACTCTAGGAAGCCTTCCTAGTAAGAACATAACAGGAACACAAGTGCAAAACGAGTCTGGACTATGGAGCTTCTGGAGCAGATCGAGGAATATCTGGCGCGAACCCAGACGTCGCCAAGCACCTTCGGCAGGTTGGCAGTTGGAGACCCACGGCTGGTCGCCGATATGAAGTCCGGCAGGCGGCCGCGTCGACGGACCGAAGAGCGTTTGCGCGGTTATATGAATGAAGTCGGAGCAATTGCTGAAATTTGCCGAACTGGCCATAGCGTTCGCAACCCAATGGGATCGCGTGAGGTTAGTAGGATGAACGGGTGATTGAAGACTGTCCGTTGTCAGAACATTCGGCACGACTCGTCGCGTAAATTAGCGGATTGTGGGTCTCGCCGAATCTGGGGATCTTTCATCCCTAAGAAGGGCCATCTAATTGATTGGCAATAAGATAGTGGCGGTGGGAGAGAGCCTGCGGACAAACTCTCTATTATCAGGCATGCTTGCCGCAAAGTGTGTCAGAAAAAATCTGCAGGAACGGCATTCATACTCAAAGGACTTTTACCTTAACATTGATATTGGCAAGTGCGCTTCTAAGTAGATCGGTATCAGCTGCAGTTTGCGGGGCGCCTCCACTCATTAATACAAGGCAAGACTCGACAATTTTCCCGTGTTCAAGCAAGGCCTTGGCATTAGCCGCACGATACTCCAGCAACTTTCGAAGTGCCGTTTCCCATTTCAAAAGGCGGCCGTGGCTAGCGACAAAGATTGTACCATCCTCGCTTCTGAACAGCCTCACGCCATTTGAAGTCGCAACTTGCGAGCATTCAGAACCAAATAGTTCTTTGATGAATGGAGTCCAGTCATCGGGTGCTTTTGTTCTCTCCTTTGTGTACCTGTTGAGAACGGCATCCTTAATATAGGTGCGAACCCGTTCTTTCCCGTAATACTCGGCTATTCTTGCACCGATAGTCGGATCGGACACCAAAGAGTCCATTATTTCGCCAGAACGCTTCCGCTTCGTGGACATATATTCTTTTTCGTCAAGAACATTAAAAATCCGCTCTCTAATCTCGAGCATGACTTTCCTTGGCATGTCCACCATATCAAATCCCTGGGAAAACAAGTTTTGACGAATCGTTAGCGTCGAGATCCGCCACATCAGCGATCCACTCTTTGGCTAACGTTTCGGCCTTTTGATCGCTAAAAGTTACGAACCCATCTTTGATGTAGATTGCCTCTGGAGCGGGGTCCGAGCGCTTCGCTTCTTCGTTCATGCTCACAACTTCTGATATTCTACGAAGGTCTGAAACAAAGTCCAAGACGATGGTTTTGGGCTTGTCAGGAGCAAGGCGCAGGCCTCGACCGAGCTGTTGAACGAAAATGCGCCGGGAGTGCGTCGCGCGCATGAAGGCAATGATATTTACGTCTGGGACATCAATACCTTCGTTCAAAAGATCCACGGCAGTTAGAGCTTGAATTCGTCCAGATGAGAATTCCATGAGGGCTGCCTGGCGGTCGAGACGCTTCACGCCAGAAATGTTCTTCGCAGGGATTCCGGAAGCACTCAGAATATCTGCAAATTTTTCCGCATGAGAAATGGAAGGGGAAAATACAATTATTCTTGGTTTTCCCACTTCCCCTGCCGCAGAAATAATTTCTGCTAAGGCAGCCTCATCACGCTGTGGCAAAAAAAGCCGTCTATTTAGATCTCGTATAGTCAGGTTCTGCTTTGACAATTGGGGAATTTTTTCCCAGTCGATATTGTCGCAAAACATTCGATAATCGACTTCGGTCAGAAAACCGAGTGCCATGCCTTCGACTAAGGAGACGGTCTCGAGTGGTGGGCCAAACAATCGATCGATCGAATCCCCGTCGCCACGCCAGGGAGTCGCCGTCATTCCAAGCAGGTACTTCGGCTTCAATTGATTCACACACGACTGAAACCCTTGAGCGAGTGCGTGATGAGCCTCATCAACTATCACGATATCGAAAAAAGAAGGCTCGATCGACGGTAGGTAACCAAGTAGGGTTTGATACAAGCCAAACGTAACGCCATCTTTTTGGGATGGAGGTTTTCCGTCAAAGAATACGGAGGTGGTTTCACTTGATTTGAGATGCGGCCAGAAAGCCTGCTCAAGTTGAAGAGCTAAATCCTGACTATGGCACAACACCAGCGCATTCTTCGCCCCTTGATCGAACATTGCCCTAGTGAATTCAGCCGCCACAACGGTCTTGCCGAGACCCGTAGCCATGATGAATTGGCCGCGAGCATCGCCGTTGTGATAGCTCTTGCTAAGTGCTTGCACGATGCGCTGTTGATAGGGTCGAAGCTCACGCCTTTGCCAATGGAGCTCAGGCCATTTGGCAAGCAAGGTGGATAAAAATGTGCCGTTCCAGAGCTTAATGTCAAAGCCATTTTTCGCCAGCTCGTCCCGACGCCGTAGGGCTGATTGCGTGAAATCTCCATTAGTTGCGACTGCAGCTGATTTTGCGCCGTAGAATGACATAGCATTCACAGCCTCTTTGATTGCCTCAACACCGACATATCCGCCGCCTGTCACGGCCTTTACTTGGATAATCCAGGGGCGAACTTCCCCTGTGGGATCACTCCTGGTTGCAAGCAGGTCAGCGCCCTGGTCCCCGGTCCCCCCCACAAGCTGGACATCAGACCATCCACAATGAGAGATTGCCCTGGCGACTGCTCTTTCAAAACGCCACCAATCAGCACCTGACATCAATGAAGGGGTAAGAAATGTCACTGGACAATGCAGTCCTGAAGGAGGGCCAAGCTCAGCGACGCTCTCTTCAATTCATCTTTGGAGGCCCTCGCCAAGTTAGACGTTAAAAGGGAAACGACATCCTCAAGATATGATTGGATTCGCCTCCTAGCTTCGGTCCTTGCCCGCGAGGTAGCTTTATCATCGGGCAGCGCAATCTGCATGAACGGCAACGAAAACACCTTCTTGTCCAAGAGGTGCTCAGGGAACCGCTCTAGCAACCGAGGCAACGTTCGTTCTGGGATGTACCCGATTACCTTAATCGCCTTCGGGTCTTTCTTGAGGAAAAGTTCAAGTAGATCCGCATTATCGATGAGGGAAACTGTCGTTTCCTCGACGTCACCCGCTGATTCATGAATGACCTGAAGAACATCAGAGGCAACTGGCGCCAAGTACTCCTCGAACCTAAGCCTCAAGTCCTCTATGATATTGTACGCACGATCCTGAAGGACTCCTCTTTCAACACGAGTGTCCTTGAATTTGTTGGCATAAATAGAGCTAAATGTTTCAACCAAGTCAGAAAGGTGGTCGCGAGCCTTGAAACGCTCCGCAAGATATAAGGTGAGGAGATCTTGGGGCGCCAAGGGATATTCAGCTACGATCGGATGGCTTTTATCAAAGAAAAAGTCGCATTCATTCGCGTCCTGAAACAGGAGGCATGGAACGCTCTTTCCGTCCTTTATGATGCGACCGGGCCCATTGAAGGCATAGGCACGGATTTTCAGTGGGGCGGATTTCCCATAGCCATACTCACCGCTCAATGACTCCACTAGCGTCGATGCCTGCGTGAGCGTGTCGACGTTGCTATCTTGCTGCGTAGGGGGTTGCGCAGCGGCCGGCTTGGCAGCGGGAGCCGGTTGAGCAGTCGTCCCGTTTGATGACGGCGGTGCATAAATGTCGATATCGTCGGTTGGCTGTTCACCGGGATCAACCGGCGCTGCAGTGTTGCCGCCCTTGTCTACCTTTGCCTGATCCGCCTCTTGCGCTGCTTTCCACCACTTTTCATCGGACTGGTAAGCGGAGTCGCCTTTAAAAAACAACTTTGCCCATTCACGGGCCGAGCTGTTCGGTGCCGCTAACAGCGCGTTGACGAAGTCGGTGTGATCTGATTCAGCCTGGATACGGAAAGAAGGCGGTCAGCGACGATGGCGATGCGACGTGATGGTGATGTGCAGGCGGATCTGATCGTGTCGTGGTCAGA
>NZ_WVTD01000052.1 GCF_009856825.1 Novosphingobium silvae
GATGGCTTATCGCGAGGAAGCGGTAATGCGAAGGAACGCGGCGTAGGCCTGCGACGCTGCGGAGCATTTCGCCACGTCCTTCACATTATTCTACAGGGTGTCGAGCCATTCCATCAGACTGGCATCTCGCTTCCACGAAGGTGGCACGTTGCTCGCCGCCGGGGCGCAGACCTGTTCCAGCGCCTTGCGTTTGGTCTCCAGATTGGCCTGAGCATAGTGATTGGTCGTATCGAGGCTGACGTGCCCGAGCCAACTGCGGATGACGGTGATATCGACCCCGGCGGCAACGAGGTGGACGGCGGTCGCGTGCCGGAAGCTGTGAGGCGTAACGTGTTTTGACTGGAGGGTCAGCGTCGATTTCGCGGCTTGTCCCACGTAAGCGTTGAGCTTGAACCGCACGCCTGAGGCTCCGAGCGGTTCACCGTATCGATTGACGAAGATCCGTTCATCGGGCGCACGCGGCTGTCGCTCCAGCAGCTTCCTGAGCAATGCCACGGTTTCTGGCCAGAGCGGGCAGATGCGTTCCTTGCGCCCCTTGCCGTAAAGACGAACGAAGTTCGGTGCATCGAACCGGATTGCTCCGGGACAGAGGTCGAGCGCCTCCTGGATTCTCGCACCACTGTTGTAGAGGAACGAGAGCAGTACATGGTCGCGCAGCCCTTCGAGTGTCGATCGGTCGGGCTGGGCGAGTATGGCCTCGACCTCCTCGGGCTCGAGGTAATACGGCGCGGGGGTGGGCTCCCGCTTCAACGGTACAGCCAGTACCTCTGAGCACTGCGCGATGTATTCCGGATTTTTGTCCGCCACGAAGCTGAAGAAGCTGCGGATGGCGGCCAGTCGGCAGTTCCGCGTGCCGATCGTGGTCTTGCGGCCATGCTCGGTATGATGAAGGAACGCGCGCACCTCGCCGGCCGAGACGTCGGTGAGCATCAGTCGCGCAACCCCGCAGCCTTTTCGCTCCGCGACGAACCGAAGCAGCAGCCGCCAGGCGTCGCGATAAGAGCGGATCGTGTGGATTGACGCGCTGCGCTGCTCGGCCAGCCACTCCTGGAAGAACGCCCGCAACAACGCGGGCAAGGGATTGCCTTTCTTCATAGCCGTACCTCCATGCCGAGGCACGGGGCGCCGAGCGCGCGGAACCGTTCACTGGCTTCCTGTAACAGCTCCTGCGTGACGGTGATGTAGACCAGCGTGGAGTGAAGATCCCGGTGGCCCATGTAAGTTGATAGGAAGTGCAGCTTTTCCTGCGGGTTAATGCCGGATCGGTACCATTGGAGGATTCGATTCACCACCATCGAGTGACGCAGGTCATGAACACGAGGTCCCGTTCGCCCCGAAGCAGGTTTGAGCCCAGCACGACGCATGACGTTGGTGATCATCGTTGTTACCGCCTCGGGACTGTAGCGGCCATTAAAGTGAGCATGCCAGAACAGCCCTGATTGCAGGTCCTGAGACGCGCCGGCGCGCCGCCTTGCATCGATGTAGGCGTGCAGCTCAACCAGGACGCTGTTGGATAGCGGCAATATCCTGGTCTTGTAGAACTTCGTTTCCCGGATCGTGATCGTGCCCGCTTGCAGGTCCACGTCACCAAGATCGAGCCATGCCAGTTCGCTTCGCCGTAGCCCGGCGCAATAGGCCAGCATTATCATGGTGTAGAGGGTCAACGGCCGCAGCGGAGCGTCCGGCGACGGATAAGTCCGGGCGGTATCGAGCATACGCCGAACGTCAGCGGGGCTGAAGATATGCGGACGCCTATGGTCACGCCTGATTTCCGTCTCAGGCCGGATGTTGAACGGCTTCGGTGGGATGGTCGGATCAAGGCGGAACCGCGCTTTGGTCAGGATGCGCGCTAGCTTCTGGCATTCCGCCGCGTGGTTGCGGGTCGGCTTGGCAGCCGCCCAACTCGTAAGCATTGCCTCAAGTGGTTTCTTTGCTAGCTCCGGATGGACCTGAAGGAACCGATCGAACCGCAGCAGCCAGTGAGCTTGTGCTTCATATTGATATCCCCTGCTGCGCATCAGCATGACATGGTCGCGCATGAAGTCCCCCAGTACGCTGCCGAAGGGCACCGGCCGTCGTAACGCGGCCAAGGCCTCGTCGGGATTGGGCGAAGCCAGCGCCCTCCAGATCGGCTTGTTTTGTTTGACGTTGTACTGACTGCGCAACAACGCGATGGGGTTGTTGGCGATCCGCCCGATTTCCACGAGGTGGTCGAGGAAGCGATCCACGATGCAGACCTGGTTAAGCAGCGTCCGCAAGCGCCAACGCTTTTCCATGTCTCTCAGCCAGGCGGTGAGCATCTGCCGGTCAACCGCCGGATGACACCGGGCTGCATCCTCGAAGCTGCGAAGGAACCAGCGATACGTTGGCCTGCTTCCCGACCGGAACTGCGATTTTTCCAGGAAGATATTGACGAGGGTGCGATCGGGATCGTGCCAAGCGCTCATGACAGCACCTCCGTTCCCGGTACATCGAGCGCCACGGCTCGGAGATCATCTGTCGCCAGCTTGAGGTAGGTATTGGTGGATTCGGTGGATCGATGCCCAAGCAGGTCGCCGATCAGTTTTTGCGGCACAGACGCCCGCAGCATTTCGACCGCACGCGCGTGGCGGAAGACATGCGGCCCCCGCTTTCCTGACGGCTTGACGCCTGCGGCCGCCAACCGGCTGCGGACCATACCGTACAGGTTTGTCATTGCGATGTAGGGCGCGAGGGTTCGGATGAAGATTTCCCGGACCTCGACCTGCGGGCGCCCAAGTCGGAGATAGCCAAGGAGGGCTTCACCGACAGGCACCAATAGCGGCAGGTAGGAGTACGCATTGGTCTTGGTATGGCGGATGCGCAGGAATTCCCCGTGCCAGTTCACGTCTTCGAGGCGAAGCCGGCAAATCTCACCTTCGCGCAACCCATATGTGGCAAGTAACTGAAGTATCGCATAATCGCGTAGTCCCCGCGGCGATTTGTCCATCCTCGTTGTCGCCAGCACTGCGACGATTTGCTCGTTGTCCAGCGTCGAGGGCACATCTTCGTAGGCATAGAGCATGGGGCCGATGATGTGCGGCGTGAGATCGGCCGGAACGCGCCCCGTTCGATGCAGATAGCGCACCACCGAGCGGAGACGCTCAGCGACATCGGCTAATGATTTTCGCCGTAAGCCCGGCGCGCGCATGTCCATGTAGAGATCGACATCCACGACGCTCAATGTCTGGAGACTGCCAGCACCGCCGCGGTCGAACTGCCATCGCAGGAAGTTTCGGGCCTCCCACATAAGCGCCGCAATGGTCGCATTTGCTAAGCCGCGCTCCTCGCGCAGCCATGCCTCGTACTCGCAGCAGATCGCCTGTCGGACTGCGGCATCCGGACCGATCAGCTCCGCCTCAGGGGGCCATTTGCCTTGGGCAAGGCGAAGGAGCTTGGCGATCGCAGTGCGCGGCAACATATGCCAGCGCACGCTGGGCAGCCGACCATACTCGGCCGCAAAGTCCCGCGCTGCATAGGCAAAATATTGAGCAACCTGCGCCGGCGTCACAGTGGCGACTTGGATATCGCACTCGGCCAGATAATCGAGAAACGCGCGTGCGTAGAGGCGATGGTTCGCTACGACCACCGGGTTGTAATTCTGCGTCGTGAGCAAATTCGAAAGTTCGGCGATCAGTTCGTCGTGTAATTTCAGCATGATTGACTCCTCAGCTGGTCCAGAGACCGCCGAGGTTCGCAATCAAAATAATGCGCAGCAACTTCGTGCCGCACCCCTGGAATCCCGCGCCTACGCCGCGTTCCTTCGCATTACCGCTTCCTCGCGATAAGC
>NZ_WVTD01000053.1 GCF_009856825.1 Novosphingobium silvae
CTGACCACGACACGATCAGATCCGCCTGCACATCACCATCACGTCGCATCGCCATCGTCGCTGACCGCCTTCTTTCCGTATCCAGGCTGAATCAGATCACACCGACTTCGTCAACGCGCTGCTAAGAACGGCCCGTTCGCGCTGCGTCAGTCTCGCGGCTTTCGACAGCGCGTCGGCCTGTTCTGCGGCACGCCCGGTTATATTCTCCAGCGAGCTGAAGGCGCGGTCGATCGCGCCAAGCAATGCGGCCTTTTCGACCGGTTTGGCGAGAAAGTCGGCAGCGCCCGCCTGCATTGCCTGCACGGCGAGCGTGGGATCGCCATTGCCGGTGAGCATGACGACAGGCATATCAATCCCGCGTCGCGTCAGCTCCACCTGGACCTGAAGGCCGTTCATGTCCGGCATGTGCATGTCGAGGATCACGCAGCCTTTCTTCGCGTCACCCGCGGCCGACAGAAACTCCGGCCCCGAAGCGTAGGCCTCGACGGCGAAGCCGGCGGTACGCAACGTGAATCGCAGTGCCTTTCGGATTGTCTCTTCGTCATCGACGATGTGAACGACGCGCTTGTTCCCCATACTCCTCGGATCGATCTGGAGTGCCGCGCCGCAAAGGCACCGCTATTGGGGAGGCCTCTTACGGGCAGGACCATGGTCCAAGGTCAAGGCCGAAATATTGCCGCAGCAGTTCCAACGGCGCAGGTGCTCGACATCGCCCCGATACGGCGGCTCTTACCACTGGAGTTCGGGCACCTCCGTCTGGTCTCCTGGAAGGGGGGCGCCCCAAAACGCGGCGGCCGAAAACGTACACGCCCTCAACGGGGCTGAACGCGCTACCTGCAAAAAGGGGCGTGAGGCCCAAAAGTGCGTCTGTCGGGCTCGACTTCAGAGCCGCAAAGCTCGGGCACCTGCTGGGGACATACGAGCCGTTCTAGGCCTCACCTCAAGATTTGTTCGCCAGACAACGCTAAGCTGGAAATACTGAGAACATCCTAGGCGACGAGCCGAAGTCTGCCGTTCGGGTCGTGGAGTGCTCGGTACCCGCGGTTGCCGCTGAAAGATGCATCTTCCCAAAGGTAGTCACCTGTGAGGCCGATATGCGACCAACCCAGAGGTGAGACGTGCGCTAGCAGTGTTTCGTCGATCTCAATTCCCGAGTACCGCAGGTGATCGGCGGCCCGGCCGAGATAGAGGGCATTCCAGTATGCAATGGCGGCGATGAGCAAGTTGAGCCCAGATGCGCGGTATTGCTGGTTCTCAAGAGTTCGATCGGTGAACCGGCCCTGGCGGTTGGTGTAGACGGCGTCTGCCAGAGCGTGCCGGGCCTCTCCCTTGTTCAATCCGGCTTGGCAGGCGCGGCGCAAATCAGGCTGTTCCAGCCAGTCGAGCGTGAACAACGTCCGCTCGATGCGGCCAAGTTCGCGAAGGGCAAGGTCAAGCTTGTTCTGCCGGCGATAGGCGGAAAGCTTGCGCAGGATGATAGACGGAGCAACAGTTCCTTCCCGAATTGAGGCGGCCATTCGGACGAGATCATCCCACTCTGCCTCAATGGTGCCGACCTTGATCGCCTGGCCGAACAGACATTCGATGCCTTTGTAGTTTGCACCGGATACGATGGTTCCGAGCCGCCGGTCTGCAAGATCACGCATTCGAGGGACGAAACGGAACCCGAGCAGGTGGCACAGGCCAAAGACGTGATCCGACGCACCGCCGGTATCGGTATACAGCTCCTTCAGTGGCAATTCGCGGGCCCCTAGCATCAGGCCGTCGAGCACGTATGGGGCTTCGTTTGCGGTGGCAGACATGATGCGCGAACTGAACGAGGCAAAATGGTCGGAAAGGTGCGAGTAAATTTTGATACCTGGCTCGTGACCGTATTTTGCGTTGATCTCGGCTGCGCCCGATCGGATCCGGCCGGTGCGGAAGAACTGGCCGTCGGATGATGCACTGACACCTTCGCCCCAGTTTCGCGCGAACGGGAGGCGGTGATGTTCGCGCACAATCTGGGCCAGAGCAGCCTCGTAGTTATCGGGCGAGATATACCAGTTCTGGGTCCAGGCGAGCTGCGCATATGTGACGCCCTGGCTGGCGTTGGCCATGCGTTCGACGCCGAGATTCGTACCATCCGCCAGAATGGCGGCGAGCACGGCAGCGGGCTTATCGTGCTCCTTGCCCGAGCGGACATCCCGAAATGCAGAGAGAAATCCGGTACGTTCAGCGACTTCGAGCAGGAGTTCGGTAATTCGGACGCGCGGGAGTAGGGCATCGAGTTTGCGGTCAAGAGCTTCCGCTTCTGGTGGAGTCGCCGCTTGCAGCGGAACGACTTTCAGCTTTTCGCGAACGAGCGTCACGCCAGGCAAGCGGCCGGTCCGCAGCTGATGCGCGAAGTGACGCAATCGCCGATCAAGTTCGGCGCTCTTATGAGCCAGATATTCTCCGGAATTCACGTTGATCGGCAGTTCGGAGATTGCCGATTGTGCGGCCTTGCGGGGGAGCAGATAGGCGTCGAAACGCTGGTAAGCCCGCGTTCCTTCGACCCAGACATCGCCCGCTCGCAGTTTATCTCGAAGTGTCGCCAGCACGGCCGTCTCGTAGCGCGGACGGCTGACCTTTCCTCCCTCCATTATCAATTTGGACCAATGCCGATTGGAAAAGGGCATCGGCGGGTTTGCTGGCAACTGCGTACCCCAACTGCCGTTGGCCTGCTTGAGGAGATCGAGAGCGGAGAGCAGGTTGGTCCCGCTGCCCGAGGCCTTGAACGTGAATGTGTCGAGGAAGTTGCGGGAGAACCGGCGCAGTGTAGCGTATCGCTCGGTTGCAAGAACCAGAGTGTCCTCCTGAGCGAGATCCGCCAAGGCATCGACGTGCGGACGGGCTGCCATCAGGCGATGCCAGCCCACCATCTCATCGACCAGGACCAGCGGATCGCCGCCAGTTTCCTCTGCCATATCCAGCGCCGCGATCGTTGCACCAAACAGTCGCATGAGCTTGCCGACCGAAGGTGCTGTGTCCTGATAGCGGCGTTCCTGGCCACGCTTGGCTCGGGTGAACAGCCCGCCAATGAGGCGCTCGAACATCAGGATTGCGGCATCTGCAAGCTTGACCTCGAGATTGACGACCGCGGCTGCCAGCGTCGCTCTGCGGCGATTGTGGGAATAGTCGGCCAACAGAAACGGCGGAGCGACGCTGCCCTCGCGCACGAATTGGCCAAAGCGGAAGCCCGTGGTTGCTAGGCTGATTGCCGGTTCAATCCCGAGATCACGTATGAACCGCAGCCGCTTGAGAAGCGCATTCATGTTCTTGGTTGACGGAGATCCGGGCATATCCCGCAACCAAGCCAGCGGCGTCATACCAAGGGCTGGGTCATTGATCAGGAGTGCGTCGAGCAACTCCAATGTACTGCCGCCCAGTTCGGCGACGATTTCCGATGCTGCGCGCTTACGAGCGCGTGCTCTCCCGGCAAGCCCGGCCCGCTCGAGGGTGTCGGGCGGGGGCAGAATAAAGCGCTCCGCCTTCAGGTTATCCATCAAGGATCTGGCAATTGTTTCTCCGCGGTCACTGCGCATGGCTGCACGGGCTGCAAGTTCAATAGCGTGGGCAACATCCGCGCGTGTGAACGGCCTAAGACCGAGGTAATCAGTAAGCGGTAAAAATCCCCCACGTGGCCTTGAGAACGGGGCTGTAATTTGGACGATCAGGCGGCGCTTGCGATGCTGCTCAGTTCGAACGAGGTTTGCGCGGCGTTGGCATCGGTCCAGCAATAGGG
>NZ_WVTD01000054.1 GCF_009856825.1 Novosphingobium silvae
TGCCAAAGCCTCTTCGCGCCGGCGTGCAGTCGATGGCGGGAACGCCCTGCTCCGACCATGCAAGATCGAGCGAGAAACCCCCGCAATCGGCCGGATTGATGCTCCACTCGATCTGCAGTCGTGCGCCCGAAAAACCCTTCGCAACGAAATCGGGACGCTGCCCCAGGTGCTGCGCACCGTCGTGAGCCGTGGCTGGTTGTCGCATCTGCCCGACATCTCCAGCCCTTATCGGGCTTCAAGCAAGGCGGAGCATCGGCCCTGGTTCAGTCCTGCGGAGTACAAGGACCTCTACAAGGCCACCGGGGCCTATGCCAAGGAGCCGTTCCATGCGCACTTTGCGTGGAACGCGCAGCAGGTACATGACTATGTCCTGTTCATGGCCAACACGGGTCTCGGGCCCGATGAGGCCTCCAACCTTGAGCACCGTGACGTCGAATCTCATCGACGATGAGACCGGACAAAAGATTTTGTTAATCGAGGTTCGCGGCAAGCGTGGGGTGGGATTTTGCAAAAGTATGCTCAATGCCGTGCGTCCCTATGAGCGGCTGCTCAATCGCCCCAAGCCTGCGCAAGGGGAAAGCCGCCGCGCGGCGCAGCGAAGGCGCTGGGTCGGAATTGATGCGGCGCCTGAAACGCCCGGAGTTGAACTGCCCAAGTCGACGGACAAGGTCTTTCCCGGCAATCATGTGAAGCTGTTCAACGGCGTGCTCGCCCGGGCCGAGCTCAAGCTGGATCGGGACGGCAAAGCCCGAACCGCGTACTCGCTACGCCATACCTATATCTGTTTGCGGCTCATGGAAGGCGCTGATGTCTACGCGGTCGCTCGAAACCGCCGCACAGCGTGGAGATGATCCAGAGCCACTATGCCGCCCACATCAAGAACATGATCAGCGCCGCTTCGGTGAATGTGCGCAAGGTCACGCCTAAGCGCCGCCGGAGCCTGTGTCCGTGGCATTCGAAGATGATGATCTGATGGACGTCTAGTCGCTCTTCAGCGCGGCACTCGCCGACGCGCCGGCGCATCCCCTTGCAAGGGCGCCTCGCAGCAGCGCCCTTGCGGCGCTGATGCGTGCACGAACGTGCTGTTCGGCTTCATCCGGCCATCAAATGGCATTTGGGCTGCTGTGCCCGGCTGAAGCAGCGGTTATCGTTCAAGGTTCAAGCGGTCAGGAATTCGAGGTACTATTCGCTTGTTCACGACATTCAGATCAACATCTGGTTGCTGACCGTTAACGGTTTGGTTCCGGCGGCTCACGACCCTTTATCGCCATTCAGCCGCCAATTTTCCGTTCCTAGGTGTGGTCCGTCCGCTAACCGGCAGGTCGCGTGCGAAACCGGACGTTCGCTCTGACTTCCGAGAACGACCGGATCGTCCCACGTCCCGCCTACCAACGATCCTTTTCGGTCACACAAACGCCGCTTTCCATTCCCCAGGTGCAGCCCGTCTGCTTTGTCGGTCACCAAGTAGGAATGGTACGATGTTGTCCGACAAACGCTACATACGCGGTTAGGGAGTCCACGATTTGCGTCCGTTAATTGCCGTCGGCATCGACCATGAACACGACGGGCTTGCCGCGCGATGCAGGATCCCATCCGGCCGACAGGGCTGCCCGCACGCCGCGCGAGGCAATCGCGTCGTTGATATGCAGACGCCCTTTCGGCAACCCTTTCAGCAGGCGCTTCGGAGCCGGAAATTCCAGCACCGCTTCGCGCGCCATGCCGTGCTGGCGCAGAGAAATCGTCATGCCCTTCCAGCCATCGGAAGAGGACAATTGGGGATCGCTGACGAGTTCCCAGTCATATTTGGACCCGTCGATTTCGACGGTGCCACCACGGCCATGTTTATGAAGCATGCCCGCCCTTAGCATGCCGGCGGTAGCACTCCACCCCGCATCCGTACGCCTAGTCGTCCAGCCAACCGCACAGCATCTCGCCCTGATGCCCTTCGGGCGCCAGCGCCGCGCGCGACGCTTCCAGCAGCGGCGGCAGCGCCTGCGTGAAAGCGTAGGGCGGATTGACGATAAAGAGGCCCGCGCCGTTATAGATGCCGGGCTGCTCGCTGTTGTACAGCCAATGCTCCACCACCAGAAATTTCGGGATGCCCAGCTTGCGGAGTTGCGCCTTCCACCGCTGGTGCGTGGCGCTGTCTTTCAGCGGATACCAGATCACCGTCACGCCATGCGCCCATTTGCGGTGGGCGGCGGCGAGGGTGGCGGTGATGCGCGCGCGTTCGTCCGTCTGCTCATAGGGCGGATCCACCACAACCACGCCGCGAGACGTCCGGGGCGGCACCATCGCCAGCCAGAGTTCGTAGGCGTCGCGTTCATGGATGGCCGCGCCGGAGCCGCGCATCGCGCCCCGCAGGGTGCTGGCGTCGTCCGGGTGCTTTTCGTTGAGGATCAGGGCGTCCTGCGGGCGCAGGAGCTGCGCCAGAAACTGCGGCGAACCAGGGTACAGGCGGGGTTCGTTCCCCGCATTTACCGCGCCCGTATTCACTGCCTGCACGGCGGCACGGTAGTCGTCAAGCAAGGGGTTCGCGTCGGCAAAGGCCCGCAGCACGCCCTGCGTCGCCTCGCCGGTGCGCTGCGCATCGTTACCGCCAAGGTCGTATAGCCCGCAGCCGGCATGGGTGTCGATCAGGGTCAGCGCGCCCGGCTTGTGCTGCAACGCGCGCACCAGTGCGATCAGGAGGCTGTGCTTTACGACATCGGCGCTGTTGCCGGCGTGGAAGGAATGGCGATAATTCATGGTGACTCGAAATCCAGACGGTCGGCCCTTAGACGAGCTGCTGAACCTTCTGCAAAGCGAAGTTATGATGGTGCTTTTCTTGTCAGGCGCGGAAGCGGAGCGCGACGCGATTGAAGCAACCATTCCGGCACCCGTATAGAGTCCTACATCGCATTTCGGCGCAAGGCTCAAAGCCTGCGTCAGCGATCGTCACTGGAGGTGGAGACCCGACCCCTATCGGTCGCTCCGGGTTCGAAGCTGGTTGCCCAAGTGCGGCTTGTCAGCTTTCCTTGTTGGGGCGCCTAACAGCGCGTTGACGAAGTCGGTGTGATCTGATTCAGCCTGGATACGGAAAGAAGGCGGTCAGCGACGATGGCGATGCGACGTGATGGTGATGTGCAGGCGGATCTGATCGTGTCGTGGTCAG
>NZ_WVTD01000055.1 GCF_009856825.1 Novosphingobium silvae
AAAACGCGCTGATCTTCGCCCTCGTCGGCCAAGTCGCAGCCGAAGCCGGCGTGCTGCTGATCATCATGTCTGCGGGGCCGGGCTGAGCGCCGTCCCGAAAAATCGACTTCGGCAGCGGGCTGTTATGCGCACGAGGACTATTCCGCCGGGCGCTATGAGATTTCCGCCGGTCCCCGTTTCCGTTTTAATCGCTGGCTCTCTGCAAATGCAAATGTTGGATTTACCAAACGATTTGTGAACGGACCCGCTCCTTTCGATCGCTATTCGAAAGTAGTTGCCGTGCTTTCGGTTACCCTGGCTCGCTGATGGCCCGGCTCGCCCATCCTCTTGATCGGCCGTCAGCCTGCACAGCCGAGCGTTCACTAGCCCCCGCACTGAGCGCGTTCTTTGGACGTGCAGGGCTAAGGGTGCGATCCTTCAAGACCAACCCGCAAACCGTCGCAGGCACAGTCGCGCTGGTGCTCCTTCTCTGCGCTGCAGGCACCTTGTCGCAGATGGTGGCGTGGATGTCGACTGGGCAGCATCCGATCACCGCCAAGAGCCCTTCCTCTCAGGCTCCGCGCCATCTTGAAAAGAGACGACAGCCCATTGATCCTCTGCATACTCCAGGCTTGAATCCAGAGGTCGCAAATCAGGTTAACGCGGCTACGCCATTCGTTCCACTTGGGGCGGATCGCCCCTTTCCGCTGCAGATCCAGATGGGCAGCGAGACCTTCGCTCGTGCCCTCGACTGCTTGGCCAGTGCGATGATCTACGAGGCTGGCGATGATCCGGTCGGACAGGCAGCGGTGGCTCAAGTGGTGCTGAACAGAGTTCGGCACCCTGCCTTTCCAAAGTCGATTTGCGGTGTGATCTATGAAGGATCGGAACGGGCCACGGGCTGCCAGTTCACTTTCACCTGCGACGGGGCATTGCAGCGCGCCCCCAATCCCGTAGCGTGGCGGCGCGCAAAAGACCTTGCGTCGATGTTCCTTGCTGGGAAGATCGAACCACGCGTTGGCATGGCAACGCACTATCATACCGACTGGGTACACCCATACTGGAGCGGCTCACTCGACAAGATCCAACGCGTAGGCACGCACCTGTTCTTCCGCTGGCGAGGAAGCTGGGGACGAAAGGCGGCGTTCTCAGGGCGCTATACTGGCGCGGAGCCATTGGAGCCGAAACTCGCCATGCTTTCCGCAGCGCATATACTTGCCAGATCTTCGCAGAAGCCACCGGCAGATAGCGCAGAGCAGGGGAATGCAAATGGTGCTGACACTGCTCCCACTGTTCTGACGCCTCGATCAGGGGATCATTTCGTTCTTGTCGACGCAGGCGGCGATGGCACCGAGCTTGCTTTACAAGGGCTCAATCGGTGTTCGGGCGAACGATACTGCAAGATCGTGGGATGGGATCGGCGCTCCAAGGATTATGGCTCGCCGGACAACCCTCTGATCCGGACCGTTGCCTTTCTCTATGTCACGGACAAGAGGACCGGGGTTGAGATCGTTCTTTGGGACTGCACCCGTTTCAATCGACCGTCCGACAGCCAATGCCTTAGCGACCGGAACCGACGCTGGATTGGCTTCCAGGGAGATCTGTCCCGTGCAACGTAACCTGCAACCTCGCGCAGGATTACAGGCGTGGCGCATGGCGCTGAGGCAGATCAGAGCCGCCGGGTTCAAGACGCCGCGTGCTTCCAGCCTCTTGCAAAGGCATCTGCTCTATTCATCGCTCCACGTCCTTCCTTTCCTATGTGCAGCGACGGCCCATGCCGAGTCTCTGGGAGAGGCGATTGCGACCGCGTACGAACACAACCCGAGCCTGGAAGCCAACCGCGCGTCCACACGCGCGGCCGAGGAACGTATCCAGCAGGCAAAAGCGCAGTTCGGCCCAACTCTCACCGCGCAGGCAAGCTACCTTTATGCGTGGCGCCGGGTCACCCAGAACGGCGTAACCGCTCTTCGGCAGGACGGCTTCACGCCCCAGCTCTCTCTCTCCGTTGATCAGCCGCTGTTCACGTTCGGTCGCCTCAGCGCCCAGCGCAGGATTGCCGATGCAGGCTATGGTGCATCCCTGGCCGACATGCACGCGGGCGAGCAGAACCTTATAGCCAACGTAGTCATCGCATATGCTGCAGTGATCCGGGACGAGCAACTTGTCGAGATCGCCAGGGAAAACCTGTCTCAATTGACGGAGCAGCTAGACCAGATCAATGCCCGCTACTCAGCCCGCTACGCAACAGAAACAGACCTGCAGCAGACCCGAAATCGCATTTTCAGCGGACAGGCGCAACTCGAACTCGCTCAGGGAAATCTCCGGGCCAGCCGCAACAGCTATCGCAACCTCCTGGGTCATTACCCGGAAGAGCTTGCGCCCCTGCCCCAGCTGCCACCTCTTCCTTCCACGATCGAAACAGCACAGGCCCTCGCCGAGGTTTCAAGCCCATTGCTCGAAGGCGCGCGGTACGAGCTTGCAGCAGCACAGGGTCAGTTAGGTCAGGCGCGGGGTAATGCTCGTCCGTACCTGGGCCTGCAGGGCAGCTTAACAGCCCGCTGCCGAAGTCGATTTTTCGGGACGGCGCTCAGCCCGGCCCCGCAGACATGATGATCAGCAGCACGCCGGCTTCGGCTGCGACTTGGCCGACGAGGGCGAAGATCAGCGCGTTTTC
>NZ_WVTD01000056.1 GCF_009856825.1 Novosphingobium silvae
GTAAGCGGTCAAAATCCCCCACATTCTCATGATTTCGCGATTTGGTAGGTGTTGAGCCTTGCATTTGCGAGGTGGTGATGAGTGGTGATTTCGAAACCAGTTTCGAAACTGAAAGGGGTGGGAGGGCAGGCAAGGTCGAGCGTCTTGACGTCATTCCCTTGTCGAATGGCAACCGTGGATGGACGCCTGCGGCGAAGGCGCGGATCATCGAGGAGAGTTTCAAGCAGGGCGCGAATGTGGCCGAGGTAGCCCGGCGTCACGGCATGCTCCCGCAACAGCTTTATAACTGGCGAGGGCGTTTCCGGGAACGGGCCGAGGGGATGGGCTTTGTTCCCGCGGTGATTGAAAGCCCGCCGGCACCTCCCGTACCGTCGCCATCTTCTGGGCCACCGGCGCCTGCAGTGTCATCGTTGCCCGCGAGTTCGAGGAGTGGCGGTGAGATTATTATCGAGACCCGCGGGCTGTCGATCCGCATCCCGTCCGACGTGGATGCCGACCATATCGAGCGGGTGCTCCTGGCCGCGCAGGTGAACACATGATCATTCCGCCCGGACCGTTGAAGGTGCTTGTCGCGACGCAGCCTGTGGACTTCAGGAAGGGTATGGCGGGCCTCGCCTCACTGGTGCAGCAGGAACTGCGGCTCGACCCATTCTCAGGCATGCTTTTTGTCTTCCGGGCACGCCGGGCGGACAGAATAAAACTCCTCCTGTGGGACGGCACCGGGCTCGTACTGGTGACGAAGCGGCTGCAGGATGGGAAGTTCCGCTGGCCCCGCCCGGGAGACGGAGTGATGAAGCTGTCGGCGGCCCAGGCTTCCGCGCTGTTCGAGGGGCTGGACTGGTCGCGCATGCACGTGCCGCGGGTGCCAAAGCCACTTCATGCGCAGTAGATCGCACGCCTGATTCTACCTGACGCAAGGCTGTTCCCAGACGTGGGGAACTGGCTAGAATGCGGGCGTGGTGGCGCATCCCGAACCCCCTGTCGAGACCGGCCCGGAGGCTGGATATGACGAGCTTCCCGACAATGTGGAGCAGCTCAAGGCGATGGTGCTGGCCGAGCGCGCTCGCGCGGCACGGCTCGAACATATCCTCAAGCTGATCAACCGCTCGACCTTCGGCAAGCGTTCGGAAAAGCTGCCGGTCGATCAACTGGCCTTGACGCTGGAAGACCAGAACGTCGCGCTTGGTGAAGCCGATGGCTTGCAGGACAAGGCGGCCGAGGAGGCCGGACGTTACGGCCTCAGGCCGCGTCGCCGGCGGGCTCCAGATGCCGAGCGCGCATCGCTGCCGGCCCATCTGCCGCGCTTCGAGACGGTGATCGAGCCCAAAAACCTGGAATGCGCCTGTGGCGGGACGCTGCACAAGATTGGCGAGGACCGTTCCGAACGGCTCGACATCATCCCGGCCCAGCATCGCGTGATGGTGACGATCCGCCCCCGCTATGCCTGCCGCTGCTGCAGCGACGGCGTTCGCCAAGCGTCGGCCCCGGCGCATGTAGTGCCGGGCGGCTTGCCGACCGAAGCGCTGATCGCCGATGTTCTGATCAACAAATATTGCGATCACCTGCCGCTCTATCGGCAATCGAAGATCTTCGCCCGGCAAGGCATCGAGATCAGCCGCGCCACTATGGCGAACTGGGTTGGTCGTGGCATCGCTGCGCTGATGCCCATCACCGACAGGATGCGCGCCGATGCGCTTGCCCGTGCCCGTCTGTTCGTCGACGAAACCACGGTCAAGGTGCTGGCGCCGGGAACGGGCAAGACGAAAACCGGCTATATGTGGGTCATAGTGTGCGACGATCGCGCTCATGGCGGCGTCGATCCGCCTCTGGCGCTATACACATATATGCCAGGACGCGGAAAGATGTGGGCCAAGCAGTTGCTTGGGTCATACCAAGGCATCCTGCAGGTCGATGCCTGGCAGGCCTATGACCAGTTCGGCAAGGACGATGGCGCCGACACCGGCGTCACCAAGTCCTACTGCTGGGCTCATCTGCGGCGCGGGTTCGTCGATGCAGGCAGCGATGCTCCGGTCGCGCAGGACGCCTTGCAGCGCATTGCCGAAATCTATGGCATCGAAAAGGAAATCCGTGGGCGCACGGCCGAAGAACGCCTCGCTGTCAGGCAGGAGCGGACCCGTCCGCTGGTCGACAAGCTCCATGCCTGGTTCGCCGCCACCGCACCGCGCATGATGGCCGGATCGGCAACGAGCGATGCGATGAAATATGCGCTCAAGCGCTGGGCGGGCTTCACCCGGTTCCTCGACGACGGCAGGATCGAGATCGATAATAACACCGCCGAACGGGCTATCAGGCCGGTGACTCTCCAAAGAAAAAATGCACTCTTCACCGGCCACCAGCTCGGTGCAGAAAACTGGGCGGCGATCTCCTCGCTGGTCGAAACCTGCAAGATGCTGGACATCAACCCCTACGCCTATCTCTGCGATGTCCTTACCCGGATCATCACCCGCGCGGATACCGATCCGATCGACGATCTGTTGCCCTATTGCTGGACCGATGCCAACGCCGCGCAAACCTCGTTCGAACTGAGCAGCATCGCAAGCGCCGCCTGATCGTCCAAATTACAGCCCCGTTCTCAAGGCCACGTGGGGGATTTTTACCGCTTAC
>NZ_WVTD01000057.1 GCF_009856825.1 Novosphingobium silvae
CTGACCACGACACGATCAGATCCGCCTGCACATCACCATCACGTCGCATCGCCATCGTCGCTGACCGCCTTCTTTCCGTATCCAGGCTGAATCAGATCACACCGACTTCGTCAACGCGCTGTTATGCGGCTCGTTCTAATAGGGCTATCATGCCCGAAAAGAGGCGCTTCAAAGTTGATGAAATGAACCTGATTTTCAAGCACCCTTGGTTCACTGGGTGCGCTTCGCCGTCGCAGACGCACAAGCCGGGGAACTACCGTTTGACAGGATCGGAATACTGGGTGCCCGTTGTCGCGGCATATACCGGTTGCCGCGCAAGCGAACTCGGGGGGCTGATGATGGATGAGGTCCTACTGGATAGCGCTCACCCCCATTTCGTGATTCGCGACAACAAGTGGCGTCGGACGAAAAAAGGCGAAGCTCGGGATGTGCCGATCCTCGATGCGCTGATGGAGCTTGGTTTCGCTGACTATGTTGAACGTGTGCGGAAATGCGGAGCAGAAAGGCTTTTTCCAGATTGGGAGGCACCCGGCGGAAAGGACAGCGACCGCAACGATGACAAGCAATGGTCTAACGGTAAAATCATTCGCGCGTTCAATCGAACCGTGATTCGCCAGATGCTCGGTCACCAACTTACCGTCGGCGCCCGGCTAGAAGTCACCTTCCACGGCTTCCGAGGTGCGTTCAAAGCCATGTTAGGAGGTAGCGAGTATAAGGTGCACCCCAACATCATTCATGAGGTTGTAGGGCACGAAAAGGAGGGGATGGACGCCATTTACGTGGGTAAAATTGGTATCGAGGACACCTACCCTGCAATCCGCGCCTGCCGACACAGAGGCCTGATTATACCCCCAAACAGACACTGATACTGAAGTGGCGCTAAAGTTTGGTTTTAACGCCCAACCAGCGCGAACTCCGCTGCTTACCTTGCTCAACTGCATCCATCGGGGAACCTCCTGTATAAGGCGCAAAAAGGGCGCACTTTCCCTCCCCTTGGCGAAGGGAACCCGAAGGTCTGTGATCCTGGAGATTATCCAGATCATCGGTCTCATCGAGCCCTTTTGACCTACTCTGCGGGGTTTCAAACCACAGCTTTCGGGCGGTCGCGTAAGTCGGTCTCTTAAACTGCAGGCAAAACTAAACTGATTTAAACCGTTCATAAATTTATGATACACGGTATTTCATAAATTTGCCTAAACATAGCTAAACTTCGTCTAAGTGTCTGATTCAAAATTATCGTCGCGGATTTCATGATCTTGCGATGCGTCGGGCAAAGAGCTGGATCGATGCGATGAAGAGCCATGCGGCTGCCGACGCAATGGTTTGTTCGAAGTCCTTGGCGAGCCGCCGGTTCCGGTTCAGCCATGCCAGCGTGCGTTCGACCACCCAGCGTCGGGGCAGCACGTCGAAGCCTTTCGCTGCATCGGACCTCTTGATGATCTCGATGGTCCATTTGCCGAAGCGGCGCAGAGCGTCCTTGAGCTTGTCTCCGGCATAGCCTCCATCAGCGAAAACATGGCGCAGCCAGGGGAAGCGCCGAATGATTTCGGCCAACACCATCGGCGCGCCGTCGCGGTCCTGGATGTCGGCGGTGTGGATCACGGCATGGACGAGATTTCCCTCGGTGTCGGTGAGGACGTGGCGCTTGCGCCCTTTGACCTTCTTGCCCGCGTCATAGCCACGAGGCCCTCCGCTTTCCGTGGTTTTCACGCTTTGGCTGTCGATCACGCCGGCGCTGGGCGAAGCCTCCCGGCCGTGCGCCTCGCGTGCAACCATCAGCAGTGTGTGATTGATCGTCAGCCACAGCCCGTTGTCGCGCCAAAGGTAGAACCAGTGCCGCACGGTCGAAACAGGCGGAAAGCAAGGCGGCAGCATCCGCCAGGGCAAGCCCCCGCGCAGCAAGTATAGGATAGCCTCGACAATGCGCCGCAGCGACCATTTGCGAGGTCGCCCGACATGTGATGCTGGTGGCAGCAATGGTTCCAGAACCGCCCACTCGGCATCAGTCATATCACTTGGCAAAGTCAGCCCGCTTCGCGCATGAAGGGCGCGAGTGGTATCGGTCCACATCGTTGTATCCATGGTAGTTTTTGGCGAAACTCATGAATCAACGACAGGTCAGGCCGTCAAGCTAACCTGCTGATACCACTCAACTTAATTTCCGATCGGGCTCTAAGACTGGTTGTAGAAGCCTAAACTAAGAAGGGCTTGCGGGGGTCAGCCGTTGCGCTATCTGGTGCGTGCGGGCCGATGAGAACATCAGGCTCCAACCAAACCACCCCATGAAGATGCAACTACGTGACGAAAGTGTACCACGTATACTAATATATCTTCAATATACCCTTTCATACCTACTATGCGAATATATGACTTCCACTATCCTTAATGAAACTCTATTAGAAGCTAACTACCTTTCATTCATCCTCATTCCTACTTCATCGGAGTCGTCTTCTCTAATATCCCACCTCTTAGCAGCGCGTTGACGAAGTCGGTGTGATCTGATTCAGCCTGGATACGGAAAGAAGGCGGTCAGCGACGATGGCGATGCGACGTGATGGTGATGTGCAGGCGGATCTGATCGTGTCGTGGTCAG
>NZ_WVTD01000058.1 GCF_009856825.1 Novosphingobium silvae
CCTCCCACCCCTTTCAGTTTCGAAACTGGTTTCGAAATCACCACTCATCACCACCTCGCAAATGCAAGGCTCAACACCTACCAAATCGCGAAATCATGAGAATGTGGGGGATTTTGACCGCTTACGCAAAACCGTGGACCGAGGCGCGCACACCAGCACCGACGCCTCCCAACCGCCTTTACCCTCCGCAAACTGGTTCTCACTCGTCGCAAACAGGACCGTCCTGACAATCGCCGCCGCAGCCGCGCTCGCCTATGCGCCACTGCTGGCGATCATGTCCCAGGCCCAGCCTCTTCTGATGGGCAAGGGGCTGCCAGGCGAGACCGCCTCTGCTCTTGTCGGCATGCTGGGTATTGCCAGCCTTGTCGGCGCATTCGTTACAGGGCTGCTCCTCGACAGACTCTGGGCGCCGGGCGTTGCCTTCGTAATGCTGATGGGGGGAACCGCCGGCGCGCTGCTTCTCGCCTACGGTCCCCCAAGCCCTGCTTGCCTGATCCTGGCGATGTTGCTGATCGGTTTGACGATGGGCGCGGAGATCGACCTTGTCGCATTCGTCATTGCACGGTTCTGCGGGGTCGAAGCTTATGGTAGCGTGTTCGGCATTTCGGTGATGACGATCGCATTCTCAAGCGCGGGCGGTTCAGCGGCGATTGGCTTTATCTACGATGCGGCAGGCAGCTATTCTCCTGCTCTCGCGCTATGCGCGCTTGCCTTCACGGCTTCGGCGTTTCTCTATCTCTCCTTGGGCCGTTACCCGGCCCCCCGCGCCGATTGAGCAGGAGGCCGGGTGCGGCGCCTTCGTTACGGGCGCGAGCCCATGCGGAGCATCGCCGCCCGGTCACCCTCGCGCACGACGACGAGACGCATGCCAGGCTCGGTGACCTGCGCGAACTCTTCGAAGGTTTCCCTCACGCCAGGCCCGCGTGTGCGCAGGAAGGTCTGAGGATCGACGGCAAGGGTAACCGTGCCGACATTGGCATCCGGCGAGTTCAGCGTCACGCGGTTTGGCGTAACCGCCTCGACGACGGCCTCGAAAGTGCTCGGCGCGCGGGCTGACTGAACACGCGTGTCGAAGGTAACGCGCAGGCGATCTGAAGTGTTGGGCGTTCCGCCATGAGGCGTGCAGGGGTGGACGACGAGCAGATCACCTGGCTCGTAATCCATCGTCGCCCAACTGTCCGGGTCGATCGCGTCGGCGGGGATCGGAAACGGCGCCTCCTTCCCCACGTTATGGAAATAGCCTGACTTGTTCTGACCGATCGCGATCATGAGGCCGCCAACTTCGCGCGGGCACGGCACTAAAGGAATCCACAGTGGCTTGTAGTCCTGGATGCCGGGCGAATAGAAGCCGTCCTGGTGGACCATCGTGACCGGTCCGTTGGGAGGATAGAGCCGGTACTGGACGATCGGCACCATGGACGGCCTTTCGCCCAGTATCTTCGTGAGAAGGTCCTGGTTCCTGGGGTTTTCAACGAGCTTCTTCGAAATGCCGGAGAAGCAGGGCTTTTCCTCGCTCTGCGGCGGGTAGGCCTTGCCGCTCCAGCGCGCCTGCGGGTCGCCCTTCTCGACGAGACCGAATTCGTCGGCAGCGACGGCGAGCATGGAATTTCGGGCTTCTTTGACCGACTGCGGATCGAGGACTCCCCGGAAGAACAGATACCCATTCTCCTGATAAAAAGCCTCGAGAGCGGCATGATCGTCGAGGAGATCATTGCAGATCTCGAATTCACGGCGGGGCACGATCGAGAGCGTATCGAGATCGACCGCATCGGGGCGATTGATCGGCATCCCTTCCATAGTTGCTGAAGCGTTCATGGGCATCCTCACGGTTGTCTTCACGCTGAAATGATGCGCCTCTCGTGTCCGGTTGAAACGGATGCAGGTGCCGGTGATGAAGCGTGCTTCATCACTCGCAAGGAACAGCGCGGCATGCGCAATATCCCAAGCATCGCCCTCGATCCCGATGGGGCCGGCCTTTCGGCGCGCGTCACGCATTTCGGCGGGGATCAAGCCATCGAGCAGCGGCGTATGGATGTGGCCAGGCGCAATTGCGTTGGCGCGAATGCAATCCTTCCCGTGAGCCAAGGCCAGTTCGCGCGTAAGGTGGATCATGGCGGCCTTAGCAGCCCGCTGCCGAAGTCGATTTTTCGGGACGGCGCTCAGCCCGGCCCCGCAGACATGATGATCAGCAGCACGCCGGCTTCGGCTGCGACTTGGCCGACGAGGGCGAAGATCAGCGCGTTT
>NZ_WVTD01000059.1 GCF_009856825.1 Novosphingobium silvae
CCCGATTCTGTTGAAAAACTCGGCCTTGCAATGGCGCTAAAGTATTGATTCTATCTCTCCGCAGGTAGGCGGAGATGTCGGGATGATGGGCGAGCGGACGGTGGCGCAGGAGGCGCTGTTTTACAGCTTCAACCTGGAGCGGCATGTGCCGGCGGATCACCTGCTGCGCTCGATCGACCGGTTCGTTGATCTGTCGGGCATTCGCGAACATCTGCGCCCGTTCTACAGCGCGACCGGTCGGCCCTCGGTCGATCCCGAGCTGATGATCCGGATGCTGATCATCGGCTACTGCATGGGCATCCGGTCCGAGCGACGGCTGTGCGAGGAGGTGCATGTCAACCTCGCCTATCGCTGGTTCTGCCGCCTCGGGCTGGAAGGCGATGTGCCCGACCACTCGACCTTCTCCAAGAACCGCCATGGGCGCTTCCGCGACAGCGATGTGCTGCGCCAGTTGTTCGAGACGACCGTGGCGCGCTGCATTGCCGAGGGGCTAGTCGGCGGCGAGGGCTTCGCGGTCGACGGCAGCCTCGTGCGCGCCGATGTGAACCGCCAGCATGCCGTCGATCAGGCGGATGGTCTGCCGGACCCGGCCACCAGCCATGCTGTTCGCGAGTATCTGGCCGTGCTCGACGATGCCGCCTTCGGGGGCGCGACACCGGTGCCGCCCAAGCAGTTGGCGGTGGCCGATCCGGCTGCGCGCTGGACCGCGGCAAGCCGCGAGCGCGCCTTCTTCGCCTATGCGACCAACTACCTCATCGATCTCCAGCACGCGGTGATCGTCGATGTCGAGGCGACCACCGCCATCCGCCAGGCCGAGGTGACCGCCCAGCGCCGCATGATCGACAGAACGCAGGAGCGCTTTGGCCTGTGGCCCGAGCGGCTCGTGGGCGATGCCGGGTATGGCGATGCCAGGAACCTGTCCTGGCTGGTCGAGGAGCGCGGGATCGAGCCGCACATCCCGGTGTTCGACAAGTCCGCCCGCCGCGACGATACCTTCGAGCGTTCGGCCTTCAGCTACGACCACGACGACGACAGCTATATCTGTCCTGCCGGCAAGCGGCTGCGCCAGAGGCAGAAGGTCTATCGCGAGGATCGGCCGTTCGTCGATGAGAACGGCATGCTGCGCTACCGCGCCAGCAAGCTCGACTGTGACGCCTGCGCTCTCAAGCCGCGCTGTTGCCCGACCCAGCCAGCGCGCAAGATACTGCGCTCAGTCCACGAGGGTGCCCGGGATCTCGCCCGCGATATCGCCACGACCGATGCCTATCTGGTCTCGCGCCGCCAGCGCAAGAAGGTCGAGATGCTGTTCGCGCACCTCAAGCGCATCCTCAGGATGGATCGCCTGCGCCTGCGAGGTCCAAACGGCGCAAGAGACGAGTTCCTCCTCGCTGCCACCGCCCAAAACCTCCGCAAGATGGCCAAGCTGATCCCCATGCAAGCCACCCAAGCCCCCGCATAAGCGGGGGCCAAGCCTCAGCGACACGATCAGGCTCGCGCCCGCGCCAGCCTCAGGGGCGGGTTTTTCAACACAATCC
>NZ_WVTD01000005.1 GCF_009856825.1 Novosphingobium silvae
CCCTATTGCTGGACCGATGCCAACGCCGCGCAAACCTCGTTCGAACTGAGCAGCATCGCAAGCGCCGCCTGATCGTCCAAATTACAGCCCCGTTCTCAAGGCCACGTGGGGGATTTTTACCGCTTACGAAGGAGCATCCGGCGTGAGGGCTCAAGGCCAGCTAATCACCGCTGTCGATATGGCCATTGCGAGTGGAATAGATCCGAAGCGCTTTCGAGCTGCCCTTCGAGCCGCAAGTCTCGATTGGCATCCGAACAACGGACGTTGGGAGGTCGTGCGAGGGAGCTATGAGCACCAAGACATGGAACGGGTCATGGCGCAGCTAAGTGAAGGGAGTGTCAGGCTCCGATCGACTCCAAAGGCTGTACAAGGCACTGCCGATGCCGGAATTCGTGACGAGCATTACGTGCTCGATCTTTGCGACGCAGTTCTCGGGCTGAAGGCCGTGCGACAGCATTGCTTCCCGTTTCTGACCGGAGATCCAGATCAGCGCGGTCACCGGAAGCCATTGCCTGTCGATGGCTTTTATCCTGCTCTTGGCCTTGTAGTGGAATATCATGAGCGCCAACACCGTGAACGTGTCGGATTCTTCGACGATAAACCAACGGTTTCCGGGGTGCCTCGAGGCGAACAGCGCCGACTATATGATGAGCGGCGCGCCGATTTTCTGCCGAGGCATGGCTACAGTTTAGTAGTTCTCGAGGTGGATGAATTCGCACATGATAGAGCCAAGCGCTTGCTCAGGATCCCTGACGACCAGGCCGTTGTTAGCCGGCGCCTTCAAAGTTTTATAGGCTGATTAATGAATATCAAGGCAATGGTGCAGAATGGCCAATGAACCTCGCACCCCACGTCTTGCTGTCTTGATTGACGCAGACAATGCATCTTCCCGGATCGCACCGCGCCTCTTCGAAGAGATTGCAAAGATCGGTGAGGCAAGTGTCCGCCGCATTTATGGCGATTTCTCCGGAACCAGGCTTAAATCCTGGGCCGACGTTCTCGCCACTCATGCGATCAAGGCCCACCAGAACTTTGCGTACACCAGCGGAAAGAATGCCTCGGATATTGCTTTGGTCATCGACGCGATGGATCTTTTGCACACCGGTCGTTTTGACGGGTTTTGCCTTGTCTCCTCCGACAGTGATTTTACCGGCTTGGCGTCGCGTATCCGTGAGCAGGGCATAGATGTCTACGGCTTCGGAGAGCAGAAAACTCCAGAGAGCTTTCGACAAGCTTGTCGCCGCTTCATCTACACTGAGAACCTGCTGCCAGAGGCGCCAACGTCAGATGAGCCAGGCCGACAAGATGCTCGTCCGGCTAGTGCAAAGAAGTCGCCCACTGCTGCTGCCCCTTTGATCCGAACTGCCATCTCACAGCTCGATGATGAAGGGGGCTGGGTGCCTCTTGGGCGGGTGGGCCAACGCCTTGCAGCGCTCGCTTCAGACTTTGACCCCCGAACCTATGGTGAAAGCAAGCTGAGCGATCTGGTCGAGAAGGCAGGCAGCTTTGAATCTCGCAGAACCGAGACCGGGCATTTGCAAATCCGGGTCTCTCCGTCTGGGAAGGCGGGCCAACCTAAACCCAAAAAGGCAACAGCCGGATGAAAGCCGGGCTTCGCCCCGGCGCCACCAATACCTGTCAGGTGCCTTAGGCATATACGACCGATAATGTCGTACATGGGTCATATCAAAGCGCGATGAGCAGAAATCTTCGAACAAGCACCACTGATCCGATCCAGATCCCTACACTTCCGGCCGCATCAGGACGCATCGGCATATCCTTCTGTCCAGGAAAGCAAGGGCCTGCGCTCGCTGGCTTTACTTGGAAGCGTGATCTTGCGACCGATCTAGACGCGGTGCGTGGGTGGGGGGCTGCTGCCGTCGTCTCTTTGATTGAAAAGCACGAGATGGGTCTGCTGGGAGTCGCGGATCTAGAAGCTGCGGTTGTTGCGCGAGGGATGGAATGGCTTCATCTGCCGATCCCAGACGTTACGGCTCCGGGCGAAGATTTCGAGCAAAGATGGCGGACGGCCGGAGCGCGGCTGCGCGGCTTGCTCATCAACGGGAACGGCATTTTCATCCACTGCCGCGGCGGGCTCGGTCGGGCCGGTACTGTGGCAGCGAGGCTGCTAGTCGAACTTGGCCTTGCTGACGCTAGCAGTGCGATCGCTCACGTTCGCCGCGTCAGGCCTGGCGCCATTGAGACGAAGGCACAAGAAGATCACTTGCGAGAGATCGAGCGTATCTATGATCGGTCATATGGCTGTTTGGTTGGACTGGCGGTCGGAGATGCTGTGGGGACGACGCTCGAGTTCAAGCCGCGCGACAGCTATGCTCACATTACGGACATGGTCGGGGGAGGGCCATTCGGCTTGGATGCCGGGACCTGGACCGATGACACCTCCATGGCCCTGGCGCTGGGAGAAGCTCTGCTCGCCAGCGCGGCCAAGGGCTCGGCTTTTGAGCCGGGAGAAGCACAACGGCGCTTTGTCGATTGGTGGAGGAACGGCGCCTTCAGTCCCACGGGCAGTTGTTTCGATATCGGGATCGCAACCCGGCAGGCCCTTTCTCGGTTCGAGGAAACGGGCGACCCGATTGCCGGCTCGACCGATCCGTACTCAGCAGGCAACGGCTCACTAATGAGGCTCGCGCCAGTCGCGATCTGGGGGATACAGCAAGATCCCGCAGTAGTGACACGAGTAGCCCGCCGACAGAGCATGACCACGCACGCTGCAGATGCGTGCCTCGATGCCTGTGAAGCGTATGCACTGGTCTTGCGGGCGGCTATCCTAGGTGCCGACTTTGAGGATGCACTGGCGGTTCCCTTGGGCGAATATGGACCAGAGGTCGGTCCAATCATGGCCGGTAGCTGGCGCGGGAAAGCACGCGATCAGATTGCGAGCAGCGGATTCGTAGCGCACAGCCTCGAAGCAGCGATCTGGTCCGTGGCAAACACGACGAGCTTCGATGACGCAGTGCTGTTGGCAGCCAACCTCGGTGACGATGCCGACACTACTGCCGCAATTGCGGGGCAGTTGGCCGGCGCAATTTACGGCGCGTCGTCGATCCGCCGATCATGGCTAGAAAAGCTGGCATGGCGCGACAAAATTGAGAATCTCGCGCGTAATCTGGCGTTCCCGGCAGTCGCGCCATCAAGCTAGCGTCGCGGCCGGGACACGGCATCGATCGGAAGCGTTGCTGCCCGGTCCGCATTGAATCCCGTGGGCGCCTAAGGTGTCATTATTGATGCCCTAAGGCCGAATTGGCGGATAATGGGTCAGCTTTGACGCTTTACGGAAGGCCGCCGGCAGCGGGATCAGACGGCAGGCTTGGCCCAATTACCTACAACGGGATCTAGGTCCCAGAAATACGTACGGGGTCCAAGCCTGCCTCCTCCGTCTGGAGGAACCGCGGTTTCGATTTGCCCGGATCAAACGAGGCGCCCGTCTTCCACATTGCCATCATGATCACAGCGAGCTTCCTTGCGACGGCAACGCGAGCTTTAAGAAATCCTATCTTGGTTGCCAGTTGCAGGCCCCAAGTGCGCAACGTACTTTCGGTTTTGATTGTGCGAAGCAGCACGGTGGCTGCTGTGATTAGGTGCGACCTGGTCAGCTTGTTTCCGTATCGGCTGATTCGGCCACGGCGCGCAGTGACGCCGGATTGATATAGATTCGGTGTGAGGCCGAGATAAGGTCCGACATCTCGATTGTTCTTAAATCGGTATGGGTCCCCTACAGCGCTGTAAAATGACAGCGCCGTAATTGTCCCAACGCCAGGAATTGTCTGAAATCTGGCGCAAACCGGGATGCTGGCAGCCATTGTGCGCATCTTTCGATCCATATCCAAGATATGAGAGCGCAGATCTTCTCCCATCCTGACCAGAGGATCCACATCGACGCGGATCGTCACGCCGTTGGTGCTCAAAAGCCTGAGTTGGTTCGCGACTTCAGCCGCGAGCGATCCTCGCCCATTCAGGAGCTTGATGCTGGCACCGTGCAATCTGAAAATGGACTGTAGCAGCGCATCTGTCCTGGCTCGATGCTTTAGCAGGGTTCGACGGATGTTGATCATTATCCGGATGTCCTGGTGCTCCACCGGTTTGATGAAAACATGGGGACCGAAGGACTGCGCCAGTCGGCCAAGCTCAGCGAGACCTTTGGCATCGTTCGCATCAGTCTTTTGACGTCGGATAGCCAGGAATTTGCTTGATTTGCGAACGTCGACGACTTGAACGGGAAGCCCGAACGAATGGAGATCCCGAACCATTTGAGTGCCGACACCGGCCTCGATCGTAACGGACTGGACTGGCTCAACGCCGAACCGTCGAAGGATATCTCTTATCGGAGCGGCACGGGTCTCAGTCATTGCCTCGAAGAATGCGTGGCCTTCGGCATCGACGAGGCAGACCGCAGTCTCCTGGTGGCCGGCGTCGAGGCCGACCCAATAGCGCAGGTGCCGTGGCATTTTTGCTCCCGTGTGGCGTTTGCTTCCTTCGCTTGCCCTACTGACCTTGTCGGGTCTGTCCGACTAGGATTCGTCCTCTGGCATGTGATAGAGAGGTAGGAAATCGAAGGAGATGATAGGATGGAGCCGCGGGAGGCCTTGGATAGCCTAATCAGCGAGCGAGGAGAGACCTACGCTTCGATCTCGCGCCTCCTCGGGAGAAACTCGGCGTACATCCAGCAGTTCATCAAACGAGGTTCTCCAGCCCGCCTTGACCAAAGCGACATAGCGCTGCTGGCATTGCATTTTGACGTTCCCGTAGAGGTGCTGGGTGGAAAGGAGGGGCCAACAGTCGGGCAGCGTTCGATAGTCAAAGTCCCCTTGCTGAACGGGACAGGTAACGATTCACGCTCACAATGGCGGCTGGTTGATGCGGCTTGGCTAGGTCGGCTGTGTAATCAGCCAGCCAGTGCCGCAATCTTGCCAATTGTTGGTGAGGCGATGGAGCCGACCCTCTGCAATGGCGACGAGGTGATGATTAGACGAGTTCGCTTCCAGGAGAGCGTGCGTGAAGGCCTTTATGCCATCCGTGGGTCTTCTGAAATCTTCGTGAGGCGGATAGCGATCGACCCAACGAGGAATCGTCTGACCGTTCTTACCGACCACCCCGCATATCCGAGTTGGCAGGGCATCCAGCGCAAGGGCGTCGATATTGTCGGCCGGGTGATCTGGATCGGAGCTCGGGTGGCCTAGCTGTCATTATGACACCGTGCTGCCTGAGGCTCTAAGCGGCCATCCCAGCGTGCGATGCTGGAGCGGAGCAAGATGGGATTAGCAGTCGCGCTGGCTGGGAGGTGAAACGACGACTCGCCCAAGCGCAGTCGGACAAAGCACAGGCCATGAATCGTTCACCGTGAACGCTGATGTGTGGAGGCTGAGCAGCCGCAGCGCCGAATTAGCGCGCTGCTACCTAGAGAGCTACCTAGCACAAAAACGCTCTCAACCGCCCGATCAGACGAGCTTCGTATCTGATTGAAAAGTAAGGGGAAGGTGGTGGACGCACTAGGGCTCGAACCTAGGACCCGCTGATTAAGAGAAATTGGATTCGGCGTCTCGCGGTGGAACATGGAGTAACCTTGGGGCACATCGTGTCACCTATGAAGTCTATGATTTCCCTTTATTTTCCTACCTTTTCCCGGCAATATCCTGAGCAAGCTGAAATGGGGCATTACTTCCGATTTGCTGCACAGTTTGCTGCACACTTGAGGCTGCTATGGCTACAAAAAAATTCTCTGATCCGTGGCTCCGAGGGCTGAAAGCTGCTGAGCCTGGGTCTCGCGATGAGTGGATGGACGAAATCGAGGCTGGGTTGATCGTTCGCGTCAATCCGAAGCGCCGGGTGTCGTTTCTTCTCATGGCGCGATTTCCAGGAGGTGATGGCACAACGCTGCACGCTAGCCGGCGTGTTCTCGGAGATTATTGCCCGGCTGACGCGAAGGACCGCGTGTATGTCGTCGCTAAGGGCGTCTGTAGACTCACACTAGACGCCGCTCGCCAGAAGGCGCGCGAATGGAAGGCGATAATCGCCGAGGGTAGGGATCCCGGCAAACCTGAGGCTGAGGCTGAGGCTGAACCTGAAGTTGAATCAGACACCATCGCGTCGGTTTTCGCCGAGTATTTTAAGCGCCATGTTATGAAAGAGGGGCAGAAAGACGGTCGCGGCAAGCCACTCGCGCCGCTGCGGTCCGCCAGCGAAATCCAACGGATATTTGACCACTACATCTTCGCCGATCTCGACGGCAATGAGCGGTGGCGCGACCGTTTGATCGCATCCATCGCCCGGCGTGATGTGACTAAACTGCTCGATACGATCCAGGATGCCAGCGGTGCAACACAATCAGACGCGGTGCTCGCTCAGCTTAGCGCGATGTTCAATTGGCACGCCGCGCGTGATGATGATTTCGTATCCCCGATCGTGCGGGGGATGAAACGCACCAAGTCATCCGAGCGGAAGCGCAAACGTATCCTCAGCGACGAGGAAATCCGAATTTTCTGGCGAGCGTGCGAGACCCAAGGCACTTTCGGCGCTTTCTGTCAGTCATTGCTCCTGACGCTCCAGCGGCGTGAGAAATTGAGACTTATGCATCGGGACTTCCTCACGTCTGATGGTTTGTGGGCGATTCCGACCGAAGATCGTGAGAAGGGCAACGCCGAGTATATCAGGCTGCCTCCTATGGTTATGCAGATCGTTCGCAAGCAGCCTACTAGTGCAAGCGCTCCCTTTATCTTCCAAGGACGCTTGAAAGGGCCGATCAATGGCTTCACCAAGGACAAGGCGGCGCTCGATGCCAAGATGGAGGAGATCGCTGGCCATCCGATCCCGCATTGGGTGTTGCACGATTTGCGACGCACTGGAAAAACACTGATGATCCGATCTGGCGTCTCCCCGCACGTCTCCGAGCGGGTGATGGGGCATGTTATACCTGGCGTGGAAGGTGTCTACGATCAGTATGAGTATCTGGCTGAAAAGACGGCCGCCCTTAGAAAGCTGGCAGCGTTGGTGGCGCGGATTCTCAATCCGAAAGACAATATCGTTTCGCTGAAGCCCGGGCTTCGATCCAAATCGCTTACCAAGAAAAAGGCCTCGGGATAGATCGAGAACCCTTTGCCCATTACCTACGGGGATCGAACCGGATTTTGGGGACACTACAGGGGATCGGAGGGGAAATAAACCACTATTTTTCAATAGTCAGCTTGCCCTAGATTACCCTCCATTACCCTAAATGTGCCACGAAATGTGCCACGGAGCACGCCGACCCGTGGCGCTGAAAAGCCAGCTAACGCGTCGCATCTGAAAGTTCAAGCTAATGCGCTGGTTCGACGTCGCACGTCTTGTCAGGCGCTGATGAGCCACCGTGCCAATCTGCGGACGAGATCAGCGAAAATGTCTCGCGATGTTAACCACATCCATAGCGAATATCCCCTCATAACGACACATTGCCGCACGATGGAATTCGTGCATGATGCCCTTGGAACATTCCGTTCCATACAGTGGGGGACAATCAAGAGCGGGACATCGACGCGGTTCGCGCGATGATACTCGCGATGGGACGGAGAGCGATGCCCATGAAACACGATGCTCAAATTGAACCTATGCTGGACGAGCACGGTCGCCCAGCCGTTTTCGCGCCTCTTTGCAGGTCGATCATCAAGGCAAGAGCGACGTCGACAGCAACGTTCGGCTCACTCTGCTCAGATCCTGGAAGTGAGATGCTTCTCGACCTCTACTGGCGCGAAAGTCAGGGCCTGAAGACATCTCTAACCAGCTTGTGGCTTGCGTCCAAAGCATCCGAGATGACGGGCCGTCGGTGCCTGGCGGTGATGGAGGAGCAGAACATTGTCGAGCGGATGCCTGACCCTTCCGATGGACGCCGGGTCAATGTGCGGTTCACGTCGGAGGGCCGCAAGAAGATGGATGCCTGTTTTAGCGCCCTTTTGCTCGGCTACGCCGAAACCTGTCGGGATTGCGCTTGCAGTTGCAATGATGGACCGACTTCACAGGACTGCAAGCCGTTGGAGTAACGTGCCATTCTGCACTCTGATCGGCGACCTCCCTGCCGCTTCCACATATTGGAGGCGATGATAAGAACCCGCGGTGGAGCGCTGGCGGGTGGCCATGGTAAGGTTTTGTCCGTGTATGGCGATAATCATCTATTCGTCAGAACGGATATGGCATGCCGATCTGATATTTGGATCGGCGGAGGAATGCATGAATGCGGAAGATGCTATAGAGTTCAGTCGCAGTAAACTCGCACGCGACATCGCGCGGCTGCTCAACGGGCAATCGCGGACAGAACGACGTGCCATTCTCACAATGGCAAACAATATTCTGGACGCGGTTGATCGAGAGCCACTGTCACCACCGTGCGATGCCGACCTTGAACCTTCAGGTAGAGCCGACCCGGCGATCGAGGCCTTAGCCGCCTGGCACCTTATCCTACCCCGCACACGCAACTGCCTGATACACGATGCAGCCTTCGACCTTGGCGGTGAGACGTTGCGCCTCAGCAATGTAGCGACCCGATCGCACGAAAGCCTCGTGTTGATCGGCGGATTTGGCCGGATCTCCTATTATGATCTTGCCAGGATCATGAAGCGCTATGGCTGGGGTTTTAGTGCTCGACTTCCCGGACAATCGGCCGTGCCGGCACATTTCTTTCGGGACCCGGAGGGCGGTCTTGCCGCTGTGGACCGTGAGCTTAACGCGTATAGGCGTAGCCATGCGTTCGACGTGCATCTCCGCGAGACGAAGCAGCGCGAGAATCTGACTTACGAACAGGTGGCCAAGCGCTGCGGAGTGTCGGCGCAGGCAGCGAAAGAACGAATTCGAAGGGCACGCTATCTCGAGGACAAACGGACCGAATTTCCTTTGCCCAACGGTGCCTTCTAACTGCCTGGTCGTACAATCTGGCCGGAAGGACAAACGATGGATCAACGCGTCATCGATCTTTGGGATCGGCTCATGTCCTATGGCGAAGGAGATGCGGTCCCGCGCCCCGCATTCCGTAATGAGGTATAGGTGCTGCATGAAGCGATCACCGATGAGCAGAGTCGGCTTGGCCTCATGCGGATATTCAATTTTATATGCGATCTGGTGGCAGCGCATCTCGAAGATGCAGGTGGTAATCTTGAAGCCTTCGCTCCACCGGCAGGACCAGATATGGATTTCCTGCGCGCCGAAAGCCTTGTCGACGGCGTGCTGGACTGGAGCCGGCTGCGTTATGTGACCGAGCGCGAGGTACTGGCGAGCCGCGTGACAGCAGATGATCCGCTACGTCGTTACGCATTGGGCGACGATTTCGCCTTTGATGAATTTCGTGGAACGCCACCCCCGACGAGGCCGCTCCGCCATTGAGACAACGATTCTTGGCACCTCGATATTGGGGGACGTGTCAAGATACCGAATAGCGACTGGTGGGTTATTGCAGCGTCTCCCGCTGCTGGGCCAGAATTCTGCAATAGCCGACCTCCGTCATCCACTTCGCGCGGCGCAGATGATCTTTCCAGCAATGCAGAGTCCGCTCCGGCTCGGCGATCGGATCACGGTGTAGCACGACCGGGCAACCTCTTGCCAATCCGCGCCCGCGACGTCGGCGCCCAATAGCCGGAAATATGTGATGGTATGCTGATCGTCATAGGGCGTGATGTTGTCCGACCAAGGCACTTCGTCGGCAACACTTGGATCAAGTTCGATCATCGGTCTCTTCACCTTGCCTGTCCTTTGAGTCGGATCGCCCACTAGTTTGTCGTCTTTGGCGTTCCGTTGGCGTGATTCAACTCGAGGAGAAGCCAGTCTCGAAACTTGCCCATATATTCTCCCGTATCCGCGACAATCTGCGCCACCAGATCCTCACTGAGATCATCCTTTGTCAGATCGAGATCACGAAGAGCGCTCGCCACCATATGGCGCTGAAAGACATATATGGCGTTGCGGATGTATCCGCGCACAATTGTTTCGATCGCTTTGTCATCACCTTTTGCGGCATGGATAAGCTTTTCTATCGCCAAAACCGTAGGATTTGGCTCATCAATCGTCTGCCGCATTTCCGGCGTCAGCTTCCTTTCCAGTTCGGCCATAGATTACTCCGGATCGCTTGCTCATGGCATGTCGGAATATTCGCACGGACATACCAGGCGGACAAGGCCTAGCTGCGGCGAACTCCCGTCGGACTTCCTTCCGCAGTAGGACCATCCATTCTTCAATCGAGATCACACGAGGTGCGGACTGTGCGGAAGGTTCGCTTCGCTGTCTGTCACAGACCTCCTGATCTCACGTCGCGTCACCATTCCGGAAGGGGAGGGGGCTTGGGTTGGAGGATAGCCTTCAGCTGGAGTTTTTCTCATGGCCCTTTCGCGGACCAGCGCCGATCCCCGCTTGCATGCGGCCGCCGCCAGCATCGTCAAATCCCTGGGCGGCGAATGGAAGCCATCGGGTGCAATGTGCCGTTGCCCCGCCCATGACGATCATCGCCCGAGCCTTTCTGTCCGGGTCGGTGAACGCGGTATCCTGTTCAAATGCTTTGCGGGGTGCTCCACCATCGAAGTCATTCGCGCGCTTCGCGGTGACCAGCACCGCATCCCTTCGAACGAAGGCGGTCGCACCATGCCCGATGGGCAAGAGCGCCAACTCTCGGGACGGATACGCTCTCTCTGGAGGGAAGCCGGTCCGATTGGCGATACACCGGCCGAAGTTTATCTCGCATCTCGCAGACTGGCTGGTTCGTATCCCTCGCTCCGCTATCACGATCGGGTTCCCTACGGGCGCGGGGAAAACGTCTGCTTCCGCCCCGCGCTGCTTGCCGCTGTGGAGTGCGATACCGGCGTCATAGCTCTGGAGCGGCTCTTCCTCGATCCTCGCACTGGTCTGCCGATCGCCGACCTCGATCCCCCGAAACGGCTGCTGGGCCGACCCCTCGGCGGCGCGGTTCGCTTTGGTACCGCAACTTCCGTGCTCGGCCTCGCTGAGGGGTGGGAGACCGCATGGTCCGCGCATCTTCGGCTGGGCATTCCGGTTTGGGCCGCGTTGGGGTCCGATCGCTTGCCTCTGGTCACAATACCCGAGCGGGTCGAGCATCTTATTCTCCTCCCTGACGATGATCCTCCGGGTCGCCGTTGCGCGCGACGCGCCCGGCAGGCGCACACGCGGCCGGGTCTTGTGATCGAGACCAGGTTTCCCGGCGGCGGCTTCAACGACTGGAACGACCTGCATCGCGCAGAAGGGAGAGAGGGAAGGAGGTGGTTGGAGCAGGTGGCCTGACGGTCGGCTGCGATCCGCACATTCAGGCACGCGCGGCGGGACGCCGAGGCGGCTCTGATCAGCCCGCCAAATTCCACAAGGAGACGAGCCTTGACCTCGCCACAACAGAGCTATCCCGCCACACTGTCGCTATCCAGAATCGTGAAGGGCGACAATCCCCGCCGCTACTTCGACCGGAAAAAGCACGAGGAAATGGTCGCCTCGATCCGGCTGCGCGGCATTATTCAGCCCATATTGCTCCGCCCGAGAGCCGACGTCTTCGCCATCGTCTGCGGAGAGCGCCGTTACCGGGCGGGGCTAGAGGTCTACGGCGCCGACGGCGAAGTGCCAGTCATCATCCGCGAGATGACGGACCAGGAAGCCCTCGAAGCCGCGATCGCCGAGAACGACGATCGTGACGATCCTTCCGAGACCGAGCAGGCGGATGCCGCTGTCCGCTACCTTGCCGCGTGCCAGGGCGACCGGGCCGAGGCCATACGGCGGCTCGGATGGTCGCGCGATAAGTTCGATCGCCGCCTTGCGCTCGCCAATCTCTCCGAGGTGGTCAAAACCGCGCTCGACGAACGCCGGATCAAGCTCGGCCATGCTGAACTGCTCGCTGCGGTTCCCGGCGACAAGCAGGACAAGGCCCTCGATACGATCCTGAAAGCCGCTCTCGATGTGAACAAGACGCGCGAACTGCTTATGCGCGTCACGCAGCATCTCGGCGGCGCGCGCTTCGACAAAAGTGAATGCACGAGCTGCCCGTTCAACTCGGCCACGCAGCGCGCGCTTTTCGAAACTCATGTCGACGACGGCTATTGCACCAACGCGGCGTGCTTCGAACTCAAGACCGAAGCCGCCGAGGTGATCCGTTTCGAACAGGAAGAACGCGCCGCGAAGGCCGCACGGGCCGCGGCTCCACCCCCCGTCGAGACGGACGACGGTGACGATCATAGTGATGGGATCGAGGACACCACGTCATCGCCCGACACTCAGCCGCGTTCCGACGCTACCACCTTGAACTTGGATGGCGCCGGTACGCGCGCCGCGACGCCCGCCGCCCCGGTCAAGCCCGCAACCAGCGCCAGTGCGGCGGACAAGCCAGCTGTCACCGCCAGGTCGATCGCAGCCCGCACCACCGAGCTTCGCGAGGCGATGTGGCGAACCGCGCTTGCCCGGGCGCTCGCCGGCAATGCCGAGCAGGCTCGCACGACCATCCTTGTCGCGGCGATGTCGGGCACGCTCTCGCAGATCAAGTCCAATACGCTGACGTCGCGCGCCGGCCTGCTGGTCGGCCCCGAGTTTCCGGAGCTCGACTACAGCGCCCAGATCACCGCGATCCGCGCGCTGCCCGACGCCCGCGCGGCGAATGTGCTGTCCGTCATCGGCGCCGCCTACGCCAAGGATGTGGTCAGTTTCGGCCATGTCGCCGATCTCGCCAGGATGTTCGAGGTCGACCTTCGGCCAAGCTGGCAGGTCGATCAGTCGTTTCTCGAGCGATACACGAAGGGCGAGCTCAAATTCATCGCCCAGGAATGCGGCCTTGTCGCACATGTAGGCGAGAAGCGGTTCGCGAAGATGCTCGCCTCAAAGAAGCCCGAGCTGATTACCGGCATGCTCAATCGGATCGGCTTCGATTGGGCCGGGCGCCTGCCGAGCGCCATTACCCTCGACGGCACTTATGGTGCGCCCCCGGACCGCGGTGCCCACCAGGCCGAAGCGCCGATCGCGGAACTCGCTGCCTGACCGGCTTCCCCACACTCCCAGACAAAGGATACCGACATGCTTGTTACAAGCCTGCTCCCGCTGCTCGTCCGCTATTCGCTCGGTCTCGACATGGTCGCCGGACCCGACGAGACCGTCACCCTGACGATCATTCCGCGTAAGGCGGGCCCAAAGTCTGCCGCGCTCGACGGCAGCGAGACCCGGCCAATCTCGATCACGGCCAGCGCCGAGGAGATCGATGCCGAATTGGCGCGCGGCGCGAACGGCGCGCTCGGCCAGCTCATCGCCACGCGCAGGACGCTCGCGGACCAGATTGCCGAGCAGCGGCAGGCGGACGAAGACGCCAGGGCCGCCGCGGCGGAAGCTGCGAAGGCAAAGGCCGCCAAGGCTGCGGCGACCAAGCCGCCCGCTCCGACCAGCCCTCCGAAGATCGAGACGCCGACCAGTCCCCCGGCTGACGCCAAGGCAGATGAACCCGCCACCCTGTTCTGAGCCGATCCGCTCGACCCGTTCCCTCATCACCAACCCGGAGATCTCATATGCAGGTTAATCAACTCACGCGCGCCTATCGCTACGACGGTATCGACCTTCCGGTGCCGCCGCATCTCGCGGGTGACCCGGATGCCCTGCGCGCCTATCACGCCACCCTCTACCCGGCGATAACAAACGCCGAGATGATCGACGTCGGCGTTTCGGGCACGGCGCACGTGACCGAATATCGCCGCGCGGTCGGCACCAAGGGCTGACCCATGCCGCACGCTAAACGCGCGGCTATCCCGGCCGCACCCCGCAAAAGCCTCATCGAATGGATCGAGAACGATGGCAACTCGGCTGATATCTCCCAACCTGCCTGCAGCAGTCAGGCCAAGGCGCTCCATGCGCGGATCCTCTCCGACCCCTATGACGGGAACCGCGAAACCCCGGAACCGCTTGCATGCCCGGCCGGCTTGCCCCTCCCGCCGCTCGGCTGACCTCGCGGGGCGCGCCGTCGCGATCTCGGCGGATGTCCCCGCGATATTCGATGCGCCGCTGCCGCCGCATCACAAGCTGATCGGCCGCTGGGTCGCCGCGCGGGAAGCGTCGTCGGGATTATACACGCGCGCCGCGGCCCGTCAGCATATCGAAGGCATTTTCAACGCCGCCGTGCTCGAGATCCTCGATCCCATCGAAATCGCCGACTTCAGGGTCGCCGTCATTCTCAAGGAGGGGGACGGCACGCCGGCGATTGCCGTGATCTGCCAGAACTTGGGCCAGATCGAACTGGGATGGATCGAAACCGGCGATGCGCCCATTCCCTGGCGCGCCGCCGCATACAGGGCGCTCGAGCAGTGCCTCGGCCGCGTCCTTCCGATCTTCAGCTACGAGGATCTCTTCAACGAGATATCTATCTACTATTGGGATGGCGAGACCGACGACGAACGCGCGCGGCAAAGCCTGATAGCCTATCACGGCGCGGACGCGGACGAGCTCGACGAACTTACGCTGCCGTCCGAAATGAACGCGCGTCGGCCCGAATGGATGATCAAGGAAAACGCGGCGCCTTCAGCGCGGCTCCCATCAGGCCTGCGGCAGAAACTCAAGAGATTTCACGCCGCGCACAAAGCTGTCGGCTCTCTCCGGCCCGAACGCAACGCATGGGACTTCGATCTCGAGGTCGCCTACGACTATATCCCCGGCATCGAGGAATGCTCGTCCCTTCCGCCGCTCACGCTCGTTCCCTTCGATCACTTCGCGCGCGAACTCGATGATGTCGCCCGCAACGGCATGGAGATGGGCTTCATGGAGGTCGCCGGGCTGTGCCCGCTGCGGGATGCACACCACATCGACGACTGGTTCGCGTCCGTACGGCTCGGCGCGGAATTCCTGCTCGCAGCACAAGAGCTGATCCAGGTCGATCCAGCCAAACTCTGAGGTGTCCAATGTCCGAACATTCTACCCAGTTCGAAGCCGCTGGCGGCGGCCTGGTCCTGAGGGGCGCGATCCTGCTCTACCGCAGCGAAGGGCCGCGCAATTTCAGCTCCTATGGTGCCCACCGCGGGGATGCGGGGGCGTTCGCCAGCATGCACGCGGTCGAGCATGACGACGAGGGCCGGCCGACGATAGCCGCGGGCGTTCCGCTCTCTCGCGCGCATCTGCGGCAATGGACCGAAGCCCTCGGGCGGACAGTCCGACCCGAACTCCTGCCCGAAAACATACTGGTCGCTCACCCCGACATGCTTGTCTGGTGGGTTCCCGAACAGGTGCGCCCCGCCTATTTCAACCTGTCGACGCGTTTGGCGGGGCTTCAGGTCCTGACGGAACGAACGGTCGTGCCGGTGCCCTATCCCGCACATCTGTTCATCGCCACCGGGTCGCGCCTCGGTGTCTACGCGCTGCCCGTGAACGAGCGTCCGACCGCCGACACGCGCGTGCTGCACTCACCGATCCTCAACGTCTTCGTCAATGGATCGCTTTGCTGGGGCAATATCCCGACACCGCGCGCGCTCGCCATTTCGTCCATCCCGGAGTTCGAGCGGGCGGTGTTCGACAGTTGGTCGACGCACCCAAATCCGGGACAGGAGTTCACCATCAGCGGCAAGGGCGGCCTCGTCCGGCTCTGGGACGGTCTTGCCGCCCGCCGTGCGAAGCGCTTTCCGATCAAGCGCCTCAAGCCGTTTGGCGCCGGCGCCCGGCAGGGACGGCGCTCATCGACCGAACCAGTAACCGTTGGCAGAATCATCGGAGGCGCGAAATGACCGCCTTGCTCGCCGACGATCCCACGGCTGCCGCGCTCCTTGCCGATGTGCCCTGCTATCCGGTCCCGCTGCATGGCGGATCGCCGGCGCTCGACGCACTACGCGCCGCTCGGGTCGGGCGCGGCCTCGCTGTCGGGACGGATGGCGTCCTCCTGATCCTGCGCCGTCCATGGCTCGCGCTCGACATTCCGGTCACACGGCCGATTGCGGCGCACCTGCCTTATGGTAGCGTCGGCGGCCCAAAGGCAGACCTGCGCTGCGGGTTCATCCCCGCGGGATTCCTCACATCAGTCCTCGAGTCGCTGCGCGCGGCCCTACCGAATGAAAGCGCGGCTTTTATTCTCTGGAACGAGGCCTCGCGCGAGTTCGCCCTGGACTTTCCCGTCATCGACGAGGCCACGCCCTCGCGCCTTGTCTATCGCACGCCGGTCCTGCCGCCCGATTGGCACATGATCTGCGACATCCATAGCCATGGCACCGGGCCGGCCTTCTTCAGCGCCACCGACGATGCCGACGACGCGCACGCGACGAAGATATCGCTCGTGTTCGGCCGGTTGGACCAGCTCGACGGTCCCACAAGAGCGTCGCGCCTCTGCGCCGGCGGCATGTTCCTGCCGCTGCCGCGCAGCCCATTTGCAGGAGACCATCATGCCGCCTGACACCAGCGCCCGCCACTATCTTCCAGCCGCATTCGGCGACCGCACGCTCAAGGTTCTGCTCATAGGCTGCGGCGGCAACGGCGCGCAGATGCTTATGGGACTCGCCTCGCTCGACATGGCGCTGCGCGAGATCTCCTCGCGATCGCTGCACGTCACCGTGGTCGACGACGATATCGTCACCGAGGCCAATCTCGGCCGGCAGCCCTTCTTTCGCTGCGATCTCGGCAATTCAAAGGCGCGGACGCTCATCGAGCGCATCAACCTTGCGCATGGCCTCGCCTGGAAGGCGGTTCACGGACGCGCGCCCGGCAAGGTCGGCGTCGACGGCGCCGATATCCTCATCACCTGTGTCGACACGGCCTCGGCCCGCCGTGCGATCGGAGCGGCGCTTGCTGATGAACGGAACGGTCCCGCCTATTGGATGGACCTCGGCAATCGCTCGAGTGACGGACAGTTTCTGGTTGGCTGCCCCGCACGGGCCGGCGCCAAGGTTCGCGCACGGCTTCCGACCGTACTCGAATATTTCCCCGAACTCGCCGACGACAGCGTGCCTGACGACAACGCCCCGTCCTGTTCTGTTGCCGAGGCGCTTGAACGCCAGTCGCTGTTCGTCAACCGCATCATGGCGAGCCACGCCCTCGCGCTGCTGTTCGACCTGCTCGGCCGGGGCTCGATCGGCCATGCGGGCGGTTTCATCAATCTTGCCAGCGGGCAGGCGGTCCCGATTCCGCTGCCGCGCAACGACTGAAGCCGTATTCGCTCGGACGGCATGTCTTCGACGGCCTGCCGACGGCTCACCATCCGGAAACCGGCCGCCTTTGGGCAACAGCGCATCGGTGCCGCCGCTTTTTACCCCCGAGATGGCGCACTCACGGGTCGCGTTGACACCGCTGAGCGAGACTAAAGGAGAACAAATATGCCTCAATTTGAAGTCCAGGTGATCGCGCGGCTGTGGGTCAATCAACGTATCGTGATCAACGCACCAAATGCGGAAATTGCGGCGCAACAGGCAATCGAGACGGCCCGGGAAAGCCCCGCTGCTTGGGAGGTTCCCGGCGCGAAAGATTTCACCGAGATACTGATCGACCCGGAAGAACTGACTGATTTCGACACGGACGAAATCACGGTTGAAGGATAGCGGCTAGCTCCGCCCAAGTAGTCCCACCCGTCCCTGTTTCTCTCTTTTGGAAGGATAGTGTGCATGACGCCTATTACTGACGATAACTGGACACTCCACTATACGATTGGCCGCGTTCTCGCCGCCAAGGTCAAACCCGGCGATGTGGTTCACATGCCGGGCGGGGGCGGCGACCTGATCGTGCTCGGCGGAAGAGCGCCGCTGCGCGCCAACGACCGCGGCAGCATCATCGTCCGCTATGCCCTCGCCGGGGATAGTGACAGGTTCGAGACGCGTCCCGGCGCGGTTGGGATGGTCTGGATCAGCGCCGCCGGTGGCTGGTCGGAGCTACCGGCATGAAACCGCACCATGTCCATGTCTACACGACGATCCGGGTCAAGGTCGCGGTGACCGCGGAAGATCATGCGGACGCCATGCGGCAAGCGGCAGCGATCGTCGGGACAGGGATTTTCCCTGTTCGTCTCCTTCCCAACGCTGCGGCGGTGCTCGACGCGCAGCCAGCCGAAGAGATCACCAGCTTTCTGGTGGACGAAGCGGACGATCCGGAGTTCGAGAACAGCTGCTTCTACGATGCGGAATACCGCAGTCGCGAGGACTGCCCAACATGACCGAATGAAGGGGAGGAGGAAGGGAAAGGCGCTCCGTTTGGTGGAGCGGTCTGGAGCATCCCCCATGAAAATCGAACTACGGCGCATCTCCTACAATGCCGCGCTCTCGCAGGAAACCGCCGCTTTTGCAGCCGAGGTCTGGATCGACGGCGAGCTTGCCTTCCACGCACGCAACCAGGGAACGGGCGGGGCGGACTTCTATCGTCAGGTCGGCCGATGGACCGAAGCTGAAGTCAATGCCTGGCTGACGGCCAATAGACTCCCGCGCAGCCTTGGCGACGACCTCGCTTGCGATCATGATCTTGAGATCGAGGTGAGCGACCTTCTGATGCGCGCCGTCGAAGGCAAACGCCTCAAACGCCTTCTCCGCACCAATCTGATCGCGATCGAACGCGATCAGATCCTGCAATATCCGCTCCGCAAGCGGCCACTGGCGATCGTCACCCGCGCCGTGCGCGCCACCAATCCCGATGCCGTCATTGTCAACGACGCCGGCGACGATGTGTTCGCGCGCGCCCTGGACGTGCTGCTCGCCAGCCGCTGACAGCCCGGATCGGAACGCCGATGACCAACGACTTCGATCCCGCCGATGCGGGATGCTGGATGGCGCAAGGCCGTCCGGCCCACCACGCGCATGCGCTCGCCGACGCTTGGCGCCGCTTTCCCGACCTGCCGAACGACGCGCCCCTGGACGAGCGCATGGCGCGTGCCCGCGAGCGTGTTCAGGCGCTTCGCCCGCTCAACGAAGCGATCGGACTGGAGACCGAACGCCAGCGCCAATTCGCGAACTTCGCCTGCATCGAACGCCAGATTGCCGAGGGCAGCACCGACAGCCGCAATGCCTTCATCCTCCATGCCCGCGACGTTCGTGGTTATGATTGGGACGCCTCTTACGCCTATGCTGACGGTCGCTATGCTGCGGAGGCTGGATGGGAATCGCGTCCACCGTCACCATGCCGCGCGGGGGAACAGGACGTCCGCCGACCCGCCTACCACCAGGGCTTTCTGGATGGCGGCGGTCAGCCCGACGACATCTTCGATGCCGCGCGGCGGTCCTTGGCGGTCACCCCATCCGAGATCGCGCACCCTGAAAACCCGCGCGCCGCCCGGCCGCTTCCCAGCCAATGGCCAGGCCCGACCGATACCCCGGCGCCCGTGTCATGGCATCGCCGCCTGCTGCTGCTCGGCGCTTCGGAGCGCGAGACAGGCGCGATCGGCATCCTCGCGATGCTGAGCGAACGGCCCGGACATGAGGCTGCGGCCCAATATGTCATCAGCGCCGAAACCGGGCTGCATCCGCTATCCGGCTTGTCGGCCCCGCCACCCGGCGATGGCGCCGCGCTCCGCCAGATCCTGCGCCAGGGCGACTATACGGACATCCTGATCGTCGCCGACGATGCGGAACTCGACCGGCTCGATGCCGATGCCGATATCCTGCCGCTCGCGCGAACGATGGAGCGGACCCGCAATTCGGTGCTCCAGCAGCGCGCGCAGTTTCGCCTCTGGCTCGCCCGGGGCCGCGCGCCCGGCGACCAGTTCGCCGCCGGCCATATCCGGTGGTCCAAAATGGCGGCCGGGCTGTCGGGACGCCTCGGGGATTTCACCGCGCGCTATGCCGGTCCGGCGCGACCTCGCGGCCACCGCATCGTGATCGAGGATGCGAGCGGCGATCTCGCCCATGGCTATCGCACGCCGTTCGGCGAGAAACTCCATCCCGAGATCGTGATCGGCAACAAGGCGCATGCCCGAACCGCGATGGCCGACCTGCTGCGGCAATATGCGGCTTCGCTTCGCCTGGGCTGATCCCGCATTTCCGGCCCGGCGGGACATAAACGCAGATGCCGCCTTTCGAGCAGACGCGTCATGGATGGGAAGGGGGAGGAGGATTGGCGGTATTTTCGACGAAGGACTTCCGCCAATGAACTCTGCCCTTGCCAACGAGCTTGACGCCCGAGCCGCCGAAGGCCGGCATCCGGTCACTCTCAGCCAAATCAAGCAGCAGTTGCGCGATCTGGGATACGCGCTCGATCGCACCCTCGACTGCCGCTCAATCGCCCGCATCATGACGGGGCCCCGCGCCGGACAAACCTACCCCAGTCTCTCGACGGGGATCAAGGAAGCGGACACCGGACGTAGCGCTTTCCACGTCGATGCCCGCCGCGACACCAAATTCCGGATGCTTCAAAAGCTTCGGTTTGAGGTCGGCCTCTATACCGTCCTCAAAGGGGCGATCCTGGACCTCTGATCGAAACCGCCCGGCCTCCCATCGATCACGCAGCGCCAGGGGCAGTCAGCCAAATCATTGCCAACCGCGCACGTAACAAGCCCGCTTGAGCCGCCGCTCGGCGTGAGGCCGCAGCCCCCCTGACATCCGACCGGGCCGCCACGCCGCGCCCGCAAGACCACCGAAAAGGAAGCATTCCATGCGAAACAGTGCATCCGCGCTGGCTCTCCAGCTGTGCCTCGACTTCGACCAGCCGGTCGCGCCCGCCAAGCCAGCCGCCCCCGTCGATCCGGAGCCGACGCTCTTTTCGGCAACCATCGTCGACACCGCCCGGCCGCCAGTCGAGGCAGCTATTGATTTCTCCCTATCGGCGGGGCGGACCCTGGCGTCCTCATGGAAGGAACGCGCACGCGACAATGTCGAGGCGATCCGGCTGCTGAACCTGCTCGACCGCGAAGGACGGTCCGCATCACCGGCCGAGCAGCAGGCGATTTCCAGGTTCATCGGCTTCGGCGCGTCGGAACTTGCCAACAACATGTTCGCCCGCCGCGGGAAAGAATATCGCGAGGGCTGGGAGGAACTAGGGCAGGCCCTGGTCGCCGAGACGACCGATGTCGAACTCCAGTCTCTCAAACGCGCGACGCAATATGCGCATTACACCCCCGAATACATCATCCGCGCCATGTGGGACGCTGCCCGGACCCTCGGCTTTACCGGTGGGCAGGTTCTGGAACCGGGGTGCGGCAGCGGCCTCTTCATGGGGCTCCGGCCGGATGCATTGTCGCAGGACACGCTGTTCGTGGGCATCGAGAACGATCCCGTCACCGCTCGCGTCGCAAAAGCGCTCTATCCCAATCAGGTCATCCGCTGCGTCGATTTCGACAAGGCGCCCCTGCCCGCCGACTTCGACCTCGCGATCGGCAATCCGCCCTTCTCGAACCTCACCATCCAGAACCGGACCGAACTCGGTAAGCTCGGCCTGTCGCTTCACGACTATTTCATCGCCAAATCGCTCGAGCATCTACGGCCCGGCGGCATCGCCCTGTTTGTGACATCGCGCTATTCGCTCGACAAGAGCGATCCCAAAGCCCGCCACCATATCGACGGCATTGCCGATTTCCTCGGCGCGGTGCGCCTTCCGGGCAAGGCCATGCGGCAAGAGGCGGGCACGGACGTCGTCGTCGATATCCTGCTTTTCCAGAAACACACCCCCGATGCCCTTCCACGCACGCAGAACTGCATCGAGCTGGCCGAGATCCCCGACAGCGACGAAGGTTTCGGGCCGCTGCGGATCAACCGCTATTTCCTCGACCATCCCGATCATGTGCTGGGGCGTCACGAATGGCGCAGCGGCCAGTTCGGCATGGACTATAATTGCGCGGCCGACCCCGACGCAGACCTCCCGGTCGTCCTCGCGGCCACCTTGTCCGCGATCGCATCGAAGCACGCGGGCGCCTGCAAGCCGCTCGAGCGCACCACATCCCTGCGCGACATGCCAAGCGCCACCCTGGATGTGCAAGTCGGCACCGCCGCGGACGAAGCCGAGTTCAAGGAAGGCAGCTATCTGGTTTCCGGCGGTGTCCTCCACCAGATCATAAATGGCACCCCGACCGTGGTCGGCGTCAAATCCGGCCGCGGCGGCGCTGGTCTGTTTCCCAAGCACGCGGCTATCATCAAGGCCCTCATCCCGATCCGCGATACGGTCCGCGCGATCCTGCGCGCGCAGTTGGGCGACCGGCCCTATGATGCCCTTCAGCAGGCGCTGTTCACCCACTACCGGCAGTTCGCGAAAAAATACGGTCCGATCAACCGCCCCATCACCAGCATCCGCACCGATCCGGAGACAGGGGCCGAGAAGGAGTATCAGCGCCGCCCTAACCTTCAGCCCTTCCTCGATGACCCCGACGTCTGGCTGGTCGCTTCGATCGAGACCTATGACGAGGCGAGCGACACGGGCACGCCCGGTCCGATCTTCACCGAATGCGTCGTCAAGCCGCCGGTAACCCATGAAATCCATTCGGCGCAGGATGCCCTGGCGCTATCGCTCCATGACCGCGGCCGCGTCGATTTGCCCCTGATCGCTCAGATGCTCGGCGTTACCGAAACCGAGGCGCTCACCGATCTTGCGGGGGACATCTATCTCGACCCCGTCCGCAGCACACCGCATTTCGATCACTGGGTCACGGCCGACGAGGTCCTTTCCGGGCCGGTTCGCACCAAGCTCGCCCTCGCGCGCGAGAAAGCCGGGACCGATCCGCGATTTTCTGCTGTCGCCACCGCGCTCGAAGCGGTCCAGCCGGTCGATCTGAAGCCCAGCGAGATCACCGCGCGTCTCGGCGCGCCCTGGATTCCGGTCGATGTCATCGAGGCGTTCATCCTCGAAATCATGGAGGTCGAGACCCGGATCCTCCATACGGTGGAGCTGGCGAGCTGGACGGTCGACAAGGCCCCGTTCGCCGGGCACGTCAGTTCCTCCTCGACCTGGGGCACAGCCCGCCGGAGCGCGGCGGACCTGCTCGAAGACGCGCTGAACTCCCACATTCCCAAGATCTACGACGTCCACCGCGACGCCGACGGTTCGGAACGCCGCGAGCTCAACGTCGTCGACACCGAAGCGGCCAAAGAGAAGCTGGCGAAGATCAAGTCGACCTTCGAGACCTGGGTCTGGCAGGAGAGCGAACGCGCCGATCGGTTGGTCCGCATCTACAACGATGCCTACAACAATCTCGTGCCCCGGAGCTTCAGCGGCCAGCACCTGAAGCTGCCGGGCGCGTCGACGACGATCCGCATGCGCGATCACCAGAAGCGCGTCGTCTGGCGGATCATCGCGTCGGGCTCGACCTATGTGGCCCATAGCGTCGGCGCGGGCAAAACCTTCAGCCTCTGCGCCGCAGTGATGGAGCAGCGGCGTCTCGGCCTCGCCAACAAACCGATGATCACGGTGCCCAACCATTGCCTCGCGCAGATCGCGCGCGAGTTCCTGATGCTCTATCCCACCGCGCGCATCCTGGTCGCCGACGACACGAACTTCGTGAAGGAGAAGCGGCAGCGGTTCCTGGCGCGCGCGACCACGGGCAATTGGGATGCGATCATCATCACGCATGATGCGTTCAAGTTCGTGCCCACGCCGTCATCTTTCGAGAAGCAGCTGATCGAGCACCAGCTCGACAGCTACGAGGTGCTGATCACCGGCATCGACAGCCAGGACCGCGTGTCGCGCAAACGCGTCGAACGCCTGAAAGAAGGACTGAAGCAAAGGCTGGAGAATCTCCAGTCCCGCAAGGATGACCTCGTCCATATTGGCGAGATCGGCATCGACCAGATCGTCGTCGACGAGGCCCAGCAGTTCCGCAAGCTGACCTTCGCCACCAATCTCGGCGACCTGAAGGGCGTCGACCCGGTCGGCTCGCAGCGTGCCTGGGACCTGTTCGTGAAGAGCCGTTATCTCGCCGGGACCAATCCCGGACGCGAACTGATCCTGTCATCGGGCACGCCCATCACCAACACGCTGGGCGAGATGTATACGCTGCAGCGCTTCATGCAACCCGACGAGCTTCACGCCAAGGGCCTGCACGAATTCGACGCCTGGGCGTCTGCCTTCGGAGACACCCGCACCGAACTCGAACTCCAGCCGAGCGGCAGCTACAAGCCCGTCACCCGCTTCTGCGAGTTCGTCAACGTCGCCGACCTGATGGCGATGTATCGCAGCGTCGCCGATGTCGTCTTGAAGGATGATCTGCGCCAGTACGTCAAGCTCCCCACCATCAGGGGCGGCAAACGGCAGATCGTCGTCGCGAAATCCGGCGCGCCGTTCAAAGCCTATCAGCGGGTGCTCGCCAAACGCATCCAGGCCATCGAGACCCGCGGCGGCCGGCCGCAAAAGGGCGACGACATCCTGCTGTCGGTGATTACCGATGGCCGCCACTCGGCGATCGACCTGCGGTTCGTCGACGCGGATGTCGGCAACGAGGAGGGCAACAAGCTCAATCTCCTGATCGAGAATGCTTATCGTATCTGGGAAGAGACGGCCGACTATCGCTACATCGATCCGGAAACCGGCAAGCCGTATCCGCTCTCAGGCGCGGTGCAGATGATCTTCTCCGATCTCGGCACCGAGGCCGCGCTCGAAACGCGCGGCTTCTCCGCCTATGTCTGGATCCGCGATCGGCTTGTCGCGATGGGCGTGCCGGCCGAGCAGATCGCCTTCATGCAGCATTACAAGAAGAACAGCGCCAAACAGCGCCTGTTCAACGATCTCAACCAGGGGCGCAAGCGGTTCGTTCTGGGATCGACCGCGACCATGGGCACCGGCGTCAACGCGCAGCAGCGCCTGAAAGCCCTGCATCATCTCGACGTTCCCTGGCTGCCATCCGATATCGAGCAGCGGGAAGGGCGCATCGAGCGCCAGGGCAACCAGAATGACGAGATCGAGCTTTACGGCTACGCCACCAGCGGCTCGATGGACGCGACCAACTGGCAGATGCTCGAGCGCAAGGCCCGCTTCATCAACATGGCCATGTCGGGTGACCGCTCGATCCGGCGGATCGAGGACGTCAGCTCCAACGTCAATCAGTTCGCGCTGGCCAAGGCTCTCGCGTCGGGCGACGACCGCCTGATGAAGAAGGCCGGGCTCGATGCCGAGGTCGCACGGCTCCTGCGCCTGCGCGATGCCCATGTCGACGACCAGTATAATATCCGCAGGACCATCACGCGAACGACGCGCGAGATCGAGGACTGCCACAAGCAGATCGCCAGGCTCGAGGCCGATCTTGCACATCGTGTTCCCACGAAGGTGGATGAGATCCTCTTCGATTGCGACGGCACGATGATGACCGATCGCAAGGCTGCCGGCGAACGTCTCCTCGGATATGCGCACCGGATGCGGAAAGGTCGCGCCGAGGCGCGCTGGACGCTCGGCACCTTCAACGGCATCGGCCTGGAACTCTCGGGCTACGAGGCCCTCGACCCCGATGGACGGCGCTACCTCTGCACCGTGATCGCGATGCAGCATCACGGCGAGCACGCCGACTTCGAGGTGACCGAGAAGACGCGGCCGAGCACGGTGATCGGCCGGATCGAGTCCTCCATCCGCGATCTCGACACGGATCTCGCCGTCGTCAGGGCCAGTCTCGAAGCCAACGAACGGCGTCTTCCCGCCTTCGAGGCTCGCTTGGGGCAAGCATTTCCCGACGCCGCCCTGCTCGACGAAAAACTCAACGAACTCGCCGAGCTCGAGGCCGAGCTGGCGAGCACCAAGGGCGAGTTCAACGCGGACAATGACGGTGACGCGCCGCTGCCCCCGCTTTTGGACGGCGCAGGCACGCCGGTGCCACAAGAAGCCGCCGTTGCTGCCTGATGCTCACATCGGTCTGGCTATCAATGGCAATTTGTGCCATTATGACCTCAGGAGATATGTCAATGGCGTCCATGAATGTTTCATTGCCCGATCCGATGCGCGATTATGTCCAGAAGCGCATCGACAAGGGGCACTATGCAAGTGTCAGTGACTATGTGCGCGATCTAATCCGTCGTGACCAGGCGGACACGGAGAATGAACAGCGCTGGCTGAGCTCGCTTGATGCTTCAGTCGAGGAAGCGGTAGAGGAACTGGAGAGCGGCGGCGGCCGTGAGCTCGGGGCCTTCTGTCGGGAGCTCACCTCCGAAATCGAAGCTCAAGGCCACCAGACCCCGCTTCAATGATTGTCATACTGGCGTCGGCCGCCCAGCGCGATCTACGCGCGATCGGCCGCTACATCGCGCAGGATAATCCCTTGCGCGCAGTCTCCTTCATCGCAGAGCTCGAGAGCGCCGCACAGGGCCTTGCCGAGATGCCACAGGGCTTTCCGCTGGTTCCGCGTTACGAACGATACGGTATCAGACGCAGGTCCTATCGCGGCTATGCTTTACTCTATCGTGTCGCAGGCGATCGGATAGGTGTCGTCCGAATCCTTGGACCAGGACAGGACATCGACCGGGCCTTGAACCTACTTTGAGATGAGCGGCGCGCACGAAGCGCCCGTGCTGTCTGCTGTCAATGCTGCGGTTTGTCGGCATGAAACATTATGCAGCCACCCCCAACGGACGGCGCCGAGCGCGGTATCATCAATAGGCTCCAGTCGTCCTGGCGACTGCGGAGCATATTGACACACAGGTTCACGCGCCTGGTCTTCGGCGCATGGGAAGGGGAGAGGGGAGAGAGCAGGCGAGGCCTGTTCAAATGGACCGCAGACCATCACGACCGCGGTTGCTCCAGGGCAGGCGCTCCTAGCACCGGAGTCCTTCCCATGACCATCCCAAGATCCGCGCCATGGACGGCGCAGGAAATCGTTACGCTGCGTGCCTGTTATCCTGCCGAAGGACACAGCGTCGCGCAGCGGCTTCCGGGCCGAAGCGTCCATGCCTTGCAGGTCAAGGCTCACAAGCTCGGCCTGAAGACAGCCCATAGAAATCCCGCGCCGAGGCCGCGCCTTGGCGGTGAGAACCTCGACGAAGCCATCCGGCTGCGTGAGGTCGAGAACTGGTCGTTCAGCGCGATCGGCACACATTTCGGTATCTGCGAAGCCAGCGCCTGCAACGCGGTGACGATCGCCCTTTGTGTCCGGCGCGGATACCGTCCGGCAGAGCGCGATCAGCATGGGCGCCTGACGGCTGAGGGTATCGAGCGACTGCGCTATGCGTTGAAGAAGGGTTACAAGGGCATCGACATTCAGTTGCGTCTTGGCGTCTCGGCCGCCTGCGTTTCCGAGCAGCGCCGGCGATATAATCGTGAACTGCTCGCACGCGGCAAGGCCGCGCTGCCCCCGCCGGGCGGCGGCGAGGCTTACAGCGGCGTCAAACTGTCGCCGGCAAAGCGCAGGCAGGTCGAGGAGCTGTTCCTGCAGGGGCTCGGCACACAGAAGATCGCCGAGCGCACCGGCGTGTCGAAGACGAGCTGCACCAGGATCAGGGGCCGCCTTATCCGAAGTCTGCGCCGCAAAGGGGAGTCGCTTCCTGGATGCGATAGCTGCGGGGTCCGTCATGTGCATGCTGAAAGCGCGCGTTTCGTAACCGATGAACAGAAAGACCTTCTGCGCGCGATGCTCCTCGATCGGGTGCCCGTCCAGCGAGCCGCGCGCGAACTCGCGATTGGCGCCTCGACAGCCTATCGGCTTCGTGACGCCTTCGCCGCCGAACTGGCGGGCGAAGGCCGGGCCCTGCCGCCTCCAAGGCGTCCTGGCCGGGTTCGCCACGCGCCCATGCGCAATTCCTGCTGGCCTCCGGCTTCGCCTCAGGAGATCTACGCGTTCCGGCGCCTCCTCGGCTGTATGGGGTTCGCTGAGGCGAAAGCACATTGGCAGGACACGCGGCGAGAGGAGGCAAGGATAGCACGAGAAGCGGCCGCGACGCACAAGCTTACTTTCGAGGAGCAGCTTGCCAAGGTCGCGTCCGGCGAACTGCGCATCACACGCGGCTTCGTTCGCAACCATCTCGAGCCGCGGCTTCCCGCACAAGCCGTCGACGCGTGATCGCGCGCGGCACCGGCGCGCTGGGGCGGCCGGAATCTCCTGGCATGATCGATCCCGGGCAACCGCCGGTCGCCCAGCCTCTGGCGGCGACGGCCTGACCGAAGAGGAGAGGGAGGGTTTGAGGCGGGCGTGCTGATGCGCCCGGACGGCAGGAACTGGCCTCATGCCCTATGACATCCCCTCTCGCTTCCAGCAGCCGCCCGCCGGCTTGTCCCAGGCGGACCGATCACCGGTGTACTCTTCGAACGTTGCCCCTCGGTTGGCCGCGGGCACCCCCATCGAGATCATCGTCGGCCTTCCCGGCCTGTCGGAGGGGCCCTTGCTCGCCCGCGCGCGCGTTGCAGCTTCCCGTCCTCATCTCCGCGAACAGCCTGTCACGCTGGCGGCAATGTGACGGCGGGCGTGAATGGGCCGGTTGGCGGTTGAGGCAGCTTGCCAACGCCCATGGCCTCGCTTCGATCATGCTCGATTCCGCCGGATTCGTCCTCGCATCAAGATATCGAGGCCTCCCATGGACCGTCGAGGATTATGTCGAAGGGCTGGCGGCCGCCTACCCCTGGCGGCTCTGGGCAAGCCTCGATCATTGCGTCGAACCCGAGATCGCGCGCGACCGTGAAGAAGTGCTCGATCGGATCGCGCGCACTGTTCGCCTCAACATCGAATGCCATGCCCGCGCACTCGACGCCGGTATCGTCTCGAATTTCATGCCAGTTTTGCAAGGCCGCCGACCAGGCGATTATGTGCGCTGTCTCGATGGCATCGCCCATATCCTGCGTCCGGGACAAACGGTTGCGATCGGATCGACCTGTCGGCGCGCCGTGCACGGGGAGGATGGCCTTCTCGCCGTGTTCGAAACACTCGACCGCCATCTCGATTCCACGCACCCGCTCCACGGTTTCGGGATCAAAGGCCCGGCTCTTAGTCATTTGCGCGCTTTCGAACATCGCAAGATCACGGTCGACAGCAGCGCATTCTCCTATGCGGCGCGTATGTCCGCGCTGTTCGACGGACACGCCAAGACCAACCACTTCGTCGCCGACCACATGGAACGCTGGACCGAACGGCAATATGCCCGGCTCGCGCGTCCTCGGAACGGGTTTCAATCGTCATTGCCGCTGCCGTTGCCTGCGGAACCCCTTCCGACAGGCTGGGAAGCCGCCGTTGCCGCCGCGCGAGAGGAGATTCGGGCGCTCGTGATGGACGGCGAAATTTCCCACGATCAAATTACCGACGCCTGGATCGCCGAGTGGGCGGCCGATTTGCTGGGGACCGCTTGACCGACCGCTCCGCACCAAAGTGAAGCGTCAGACAGAATGCTGGTTGAATTGGTCGCGATAATCCGCTAAATGTAACTCATTAAACTAGGAGTGCCCCCATGTCCCGTCCCGCCAGCACCGCAACCGTCGATGTCGATAGCATCCTGCGCGACCGGATAATGGCGAGCGCCGACCGCATCATCAAGATGATGCCGCCCGCCGCCAAGGCGGCCGCGATCGGCAGCGTCGATGTTGCGGCGCTCGTCTTCAATATCGCGCGCGGAATCCCATCGGTCGAAACCGATGATCCCGACAAAGCGGAGGACATCACACGGGCAATCGCCTTCAAGCGCCGGCTGATCGACGAAGCGGGCGGCGCGTTCGACGCCGAGGCGGTGCGCAAGCTTCTCGGCCACAAGACCGTGCAAGCCGTCTACAAGGCCGCCCGCGATCGCCGCCTGCTGATGGTCGAAGACAATGGCGCCAAGCTGTTTCCGGCATTCCAGTTCGACGGCGACACCATCCGTCCTGCAATGTCGCGCATTCTTGCCGCCGCGCCCGGCGCCGGCGGATGGGCCGTGCTGCAATATCTGGTGAGCGGCGATGGAGGTCTGGGCGACGCGCGGCCGATCGACCTGATCAAGGGCAATGAGGCGGACGTCGATCGCGTCATACGCTTCGCCGGTACGCTCGACGACTGACGATGGTCGCTCGCGCTACTATGCCGGTGGCGACCATCGCCGCCGGGCAAACGCTCCACCGCGTGCACGGCGCATCCGTTCCCGCGCGCTGGTATGGGCGCAAGGACGCGACATGGCGCTGGGACGACCCTCAAGGGCGCTACGGCGTCCTCTATCTCGGCAAGAGCTTGACCGGTCCATTTACCGAGAGCCTGCTGCGGACACCAGGCGACCGGGACGTCCTATGGGACCGCGTCCAGCAGAAGCGCGCCGCCGCCTTCGTCACCACGCGAACGCTCCGCCTCGCAAAGCTGCATGGCCCTGGCCTCGCCTGGTTCCAAACGACGGCCGCGGGCGTTTCGGCGGACTTCGATCCCGCAATCCATCGGGATGCCTATGCCACGACGCAGACGATCTCCGCGTTCGTCTACGCTGACACCGCGCTTGACGGCATCCAGTACCGTTCACGCTTCGATACCGATCAGCTTTGTGTCGCATTGTTCGAACGCGCCGATTCCGCGATTGACCTGGTCAGCGAAAACCTGCCGATCGGCAAGGACTGGACCCGGAAGATACTGAAGCCGAGAGGCTACGAATTGATTGAGCTATAGAGTCCCGTTTCAACTTCGAAGGCGCCTCCCAGGCGCTGACCTATCCGAGGCGTCGTCACCACCGGGGCGCGAAGAGCGGCGCCCTGCGGCTTCATGCTATGCTGACTGCTCTGCCTCGGTCGGCTTCTTGCGCGGTCGCCGGGTTGTCGGCGTTTTCTTCGCCTTAGGGGCCGGAGCGGTTTCCACCGTCCTTGGCTTACGACCAAGCCCGATTTTCTTGGCGAGCGACCGGCGCTGTTCGGCGTAATTGGGAGCAACCATCGGGTAATCGGAAGGCAAATTCCACTTGGTCCGATAGTCGGCAGGGCTCATCTGATAGTGTGTCATCAGATGCCGCTTGAGCATCTTCAACTTCTTGCCGTCTTCGAGACATACGATGTAATCGGGCTTGACCGAAGCACGGATCGAAACCGCCGGTTCAGGTTTGATGTCCGGCAGCACTGCCGGCTCCCGAAGACTGTTCAGCGCACCGTGAATATTCTGGATCAACACGGGTAAGTCACCAACGGCGACGCTGTTGTTCGAGACATGCGCGGCCACGATATCGGCGGTAAGCGTTATGAGTATTTCTGCCGTATCGACCTTCTCTGTCATGTCGTTCTTCCTTGTCGTGAGGAATAATGCGGCTGCGAAGACGGACACCCGATAGCAAGTCGTTGCGGGCACGGCCAGAGCTTCCATGCGCCCCACTTGCCGGGCCAGTGACCCGGCTTGCCGCCGGACGGGCTACGCATCCGAAAATGGCCGACCGCCGTCGCCGCGACGGGCCGGAGGAGAGAAGGGGGTGGTTGATGGTGATCCAATAGGGAGGCTATAGCCATGACCGCCGTTCACATGATCGCGCCCGACCGTCGTCGGCACGCAGAGCCGATTTTCGTATCCGGCTCGCTTTCCATCCGGCAACTTCCCCAGGCAGTGAAGGCTCGCCTCGGCAAGATTGTCGACGACGGCGTCCCGGTGCTGGTCGGCGATGCCCGCGGCGTCGATACGGCCGTGCAGCTCTATCTTTCGGATTGGAACGTCGACGCGGTGACCGTGTTCTGCACCGGATCCACGCCCCGGAACAATATCGGAGGCTGGCCGGTCACGCGCGTAAAGTCCGATGCGCGTCCGGGCACACGCGAGTGGCATAGCGCGAAAGACCGCGAAATGTCGCTCCTCGCAGGCGCCGGTCTCGTGATCTGGGATGGCACAAGCAAGGGCAGCGGCTTCAATATTCGACGACTGTCCGATCGCGGCTGTCCGGTCATCATCTATCTTCATCCCGCCGGTCGCTTCGTGCAGCTGAGCACCGACGCCGAGCGAAATGCCTTCTTCTCTCGCTACCTCCCGGGCTGATGGGGCTCCGATCAATAGAAGCCGACCACCTTCATCGCTGTCGCCTCAACACGATAGACCAGGATTCAAACCCATGATCTTCTACACCGCCGTCGAACCCGGCACGCTTCACACCAGGATAGTGGGAACCCAAGCCGATGCCCGCGCCATCAACCGGGAGTTCACCCAGATCGATATCCCGATCGGAAAGCCGGAGCTGATGGCTTGGGCGAACGACATGCAGCGTCAGATCGACGAATTGCGCGACGCTCTCGGCCGTGCCGCGGCTGATGAGCCGAGCGGGACTAGCGCAGAGACCCTCGAACCCGCGCCGCTCCCACACCGGACGACTTCCAGCGATGACCGGCCGATGGAAACGGCCCCGATACGCGCTGAATCGCCAACGGAGATCATGGCACTGGACGCGGCGCGGCTCGCTCCGATCGTCGAACAGGCGGTCGAGCGCGTCGGCGAATTGGGCCAAACCGCGTTCGAGGCGATCGACGCCTACCAGGCCCGGGACGGTGTCGGTGGCTCTTTCAGCCGCGGCGTCCATATCCTGTCGGTGCTCTGCGCCAGCGAGCATCAATTGACCCGGCTGCTATTCCGGGCGCGCGCAAAAAGAACCTGATCCTCGGCCGCGGTGCTGCCGCGACGCCCGACTGGGGAGGAGGGGGAAGGATTGAGGCGGGTGTGTTGATGCGCCCGGACCTCAGGAGCCTGACCCCATGTCGTACGACATTGCCTTTCGCTTTCAGCAGGCGCTCGATCCCTCGGCGCTGATCACGCTGCCGACCGCCTTGCACGCCCTCAATGCCGCGATCACGGATTGCCGCAACGCCGGGCGGCCTCACGAAAGCGATCCCGCCGTAATTCTGCTTGCACGTCACCTCGGCGACATCGCCTCTCGGATCGAGCGTCCCAATGTCGAACTGCGGCGCGCCTGCATGGATGCCATTGCCGATCTCAGGCGCAAGCCCGCGCTCATCGCGCTGGCTCACAAAGGCGTTGCCTATGACGAGGCCGCCAAGAAGCTGTTCCACTCGGACGCGCGCAAGGCGCTCCGCCGGTTGGCCGACGCGCTTCGCCTGCCCGAAGACAGCTTCGATATTCGTTCGGTGCAAGGAGGAATCTCGGTGTCGGGCGAGATCATTCTGCACGGCGAACAGATATACGTCCAGATCAGCCTCGGCTGTATGGGGCGCGGCCGCGAGATCATGTTCCGCCGTGTCACCGGCCGCAAGGACTATTGCGGCGATCGCAACCATTGGGGGGACATCGCTGACCTGATGGCGCCCGACACCCTGGCACGACGCATCCGCCGCGAACTTCATCTTTCCGAACCTGACACACCGCCCTCGCGGCTCGTCGCCTGAGGAGCTGCGTCATGGAAATCATTGCTGCCCACGCGTGCGTCCTCGCGCGCCCGAAATCCGTGTCACGGGGGCGTCTCTTCGTCTGCGGTGATATTCACGGCTGCTACGATGAATTGATGCAGCAGCTCCGGCTTGTTGGCTTCGACACGGGACGCGATCGGCTGGTTGCCCTCGGTGACCTCGTCGACCGCGGCCCCAAAAGCGCTGAGGTCCTGGCGCTGCTCACAGAACCCTGGTTCACCAGCATTCGCGGCAATCACGAGGAGCTGATGATCCAGGCCGTCAACGGCGATCCCACCATGCACATCATCAACGGCGGGATCTGGCTTGCCCATCTGCCTGCCGACGAAAGGAATCGTCTCGCCGCCTTGGCGATGGCGCTTCCGGTCGCGCTTACCGTGATCTCACCCTCGGGCCGCAAGATCGGCTTCGTCCACGCCGACGTGCCGGGCGACGATTGGGACGCGTTCATCGAACGTCTCGACTGCCCCCAGGTGCAGGAATACGCCATGTGGACGCGCGATCGCGTGCGAACCGCGAAACGTAACCTCCCCCTGCCGCCGATCCGCAACGTCGATCATGTCTATTTCGGCCACACGCCGCTCGCCGAGTCCGTCACCGCCGCGAACATGAGCTGGATCGATACCGGATGCTTCGCCACCGGCAGGCTGACGCTGGAAGAAATCGCATAACCGTCCTTGTCGAACCCGGCCCCCGCTCGATGGGGCGGGCCGCAAGGTGATGTCCCGCAATGTCGCGGACCGCAACGACCATGTTAGCGGCTCGTACGCGGGCACCGGTCCACGCGCTTGCCCGACCTGCGAGGCGCGCTGAGCGCATCCACCGCGAACTTCCCTTTTCGAACCCGACACCCCGCCCACGCGACTGGCCGCCTGAGGAGCAGCATTATGGAAATCATCGTCACCCGTTCCCGCATCGCGGGGACGCTACCGCACTATGTCTATCGCGCGCTGGTGCCCGCCGACAAGCTATCGTCCCACCGGCGGGCACTTGCCGGTACGGTTGCCGGTCCAACGATCGCCGGTCGTATCCCATGCGTCCGCATCGGCCCGCTGCTTGCGCCCGAACGCTATTTCGAGATGGCCCATCACCTGCGAAGCGGGCTTGCCCCGCGCATAGGCGCGCTTGCTCGCCGCATCGAGACGCTGGTGATCCGAACCAGCTTTCCCGAGATGACCGCCGCGTCCACGCCGATCGTGTTCCAGCTCGACACCGATCCCGGCGATGCCTGCATCTGGACCAATATCGACGACCTGACCGCCGCGTTCGATCGTCTCGAACCCCGGTCCGACCTTCTTACCGTCGCCGATCTCGGACTTCGGCAGGACGACGGCCGGCGCGCCGCCTGATCGCCGCCACCTGACATTCGTCATCGCCATTGGAGACCCATGATGGATATTTATGTCGTCACAACATTCCATTTCTCGCAAACGCCGGCGTCCATCAGCTATCACGCCAGCGAACGAGAGGCGTGCATCGCCGCGGCAGAGCGCGTGAACGCGTTTCGCGCCGATCTCGATCCCGTATCCCTGTCGCTGGTCGATGGGGACTGCTGGCAGCTTGGGTTGGCCGCGGCGCAGTTGGTCCAGCTCGCGGTGTTCGGCCTCAATGTCACCGACGTCGATGTCAGCAAGCTTGCCGATGCCTCCGGATTCGATGTCCGGCTCGAAAAGTCCGAACTTCAGGGCATGACCACCCTGGCGCTCGACGACCGCGAGCGGTCGACCGTTCTTGCGGCGCTTCGCGGATACCAGCGGCACCACTGTCCGTCCGATCTTGCCGATACCGGCAGCAACCTCGGCCGTCACAAATCGCTATCCCCGGATGCAATCGATGATCTCTGCACGCGGATCAATTGCGACACCCCGTTCCCGGTCGAAGCCAATATCGTCGTCACGCTCGACGGCGGTCTTGTCCAGGGTATCGCCGCCGACCGGCCTATCACGGTTCGCGTGGTCGACTACGACGTCGAGGGCGCCGATTCCGGTGACCTCGTCATGATTCCCCGAGACCAGGGTGAACCGGTTCCCGCATCCGTCAGCGGTTGGGCGGTGGACAGCGTCTGTATCGATCCGGAATGGATCGCCAACGTCGACGCGGCCTGCGCTTCGGAAAGTCGGGCGACCGCGCTGATGGCAGGAGCATGACCGCCATGAACCGCATCCGCAGGGTCGAGAACTTCGACCGCTATGAGATCCTCGCCCATCCTCTTCCCAGCCGCGAAGATCGCGTCTTCCATCCCGGCGACACAGAAACCTCGCGCGCTTCGATCACCTACGCATCACACGATGTTCGGATCGCCCGACCCACGGGTATCGGCAGCAAAGGCCGGGTCGCCATACTGATGCATCATGGAGGCGGGCGACACGTGCTCGAATTCAACGAGACCGCCCTGCCGATCGCCACCGCGCTCCTGGCCCTGCCGGAAAGGCAGCAATATGCCCTCGCATATGCGATCTTCGAGCAAGCCGATGAGTGCGCCGGCGGCGCCCGTGCGGCGGAGGCGGAGCGATGGGCCGATGCGTTTCTCGATGGCCGGATCCGCAAGCGCCGTAGCGGCGGCAGGCGCTACGCCCAAATAGAAACGCCGGATGAAAAGGCCTGTCGCCGCTCCTGATCTCGCTGCGGGTTTCCGCCGGAACAAATGATCGCCTGGTCGCCGCCAGGCGAGCTCCCAGACCATCACAGCAACCTAGGGGACATTCGCATGGATCACCAACCTTCACCGGCGAGCATCACCCAATTGCCCGTCATGACCAGCGCCGATGCCGAGAACGTCGGCTTTGCCATCTTCAACCATGTCCCGACGTTGCCGATCGACATTCCCGACGGGGGCTTCACGGTGAGCGCGAAAACGAGCGAGGGGCTGCGCGTCACCTTCTATTTCGGTCCTTACCGCACCGGCGGACCGCCACGCTGCATCGACATTTGCTACCACGATGCGAGCATGACCGTGCCCGATGGCGGAGGTTCACCAGTCCCGGTGTTCGACATGTTTACGATCGCGGAGGAAGGCCGCCACCCCTACGACAGCCGCAAATCCGATGTGTCCGAAAAACCGTCGATCGCGGTCGTGCTACTCGACAAGCCCGAGAGAGCGGGCGGCTGATCGTGCCGAACATGGCCCGCCTATCGGCCGCCACACTTACGGAATGACCCCGATTTTCCGGAATTTCCGGTGCGAATGGTCGGGAGCACCGGATCGTATCGCCCGCGCCGCGGGCTGTCCCCGACCGCCATCCCTCCATAATCAGGAGCATTTGCATGAACACGGACGATCTCGACACCGCAACACCCGAGCAGCTTGCGCCGGTCCTCTATGCCGCCCTCCAGCGTCTCGGTCAGCTCGGCCGGACCGGGGCTGTCGCGCTCGCGGCGCTGGTCGATGAAGACGATCCCGATTTCGAGGAAGCTGCGTCCTGGGTCGGCGACGTAGCCGCCGGAGACCTGCGCGAATAGTTCTCCACCACCGACATTTCTACCCACGCACGAAGCCCGGCCATCGCGCCGGGCTTCGTGATTCCGGGACATGCAAATGCACCGATCCGCCCCGGCACAGGATGCTGGCGGGCGTTTGAAAGGACCATCAATGATCAGCTTCACCGCGACATACAGCCCGGAGGACAACAAGATCCACCTCTACGCATCGTCCCGCCTCGATGCCGAGACCTATGCCCGTGTCAAGGAAGCGGGCTTCAAATGGGCTCCGAAACAGGAGCTTTTCGTGGCGCCGAAATGGACGCCGCAGCGCGAAGACCTCGCCATCGAACTGGCCGGTGAGATCGAGCCCGAGGAAATGACGCTGGCCGAGCGCGCCGCCATCAAGGCCGAGCGGCTCGAAGATCTTTCCCACAAGCGGCACGCCCAGGCCAATGCCTTTTCCCGGCGCGCCGATGAACTCTCGCAAGCCTTCTACATGGGCCAGCCCATCCTTGTCGGCCATCATAGCGAACGTCAGGCGCGCCGGACGCAGGAGCGCATGCATTCGGCATCGAGCGCCGCCGTGAACGCCGAAAAGGCCGCGACCTACTGGCTGGGTCGCGCGAGCGGCGTCGAGCATTTCGCCAACATGAAGAACAACCCGCGCACGCGGGCCAACCGGATCAAGACGCTGCTGGCCGAACTGCGCGACCTTCAGCGCGGCATCAACAGAGCCCATGCGGCACTGGCGATCTGGGAGGATATCACGAGCGACGAACAGATCCGCCACGCGCTCGGCAACATGGATTCCCGCACGATCTGGGCGAGCTGCGATCTCTATTACAAGGTCGACAATGGCGAGATCACGCCCGCCGATGCCCGGCAGCAGTGTGTCGAGGGCGCCAAGCTTGCCGCGGGCGGCCCCAACCGCCGCCGTTGGATCGAACATATCCTGCACCGGCTCGCGTTCGAGCGGTCGATGCTCGGCGACGTGCCGCGCTATGACGGCGAGCTGACCCCGGTCATCATCCAGGCCTTCGCCCGCGAGCATGGCGCCGAAAGTCCCAAATCCACAGCAATCGACGCCGGACGGTTCCGGCTCGAAAGCCCGGTCCCGCTCCCGGCGCATATCGCGTCGGAGAATTCCCTCGAGCTCAGCGAGGGCGACTGGCGCGACCTGATGCAAGCGTGCGGATACACCGTGCCGGAAAAGAAGGCCCGTCAAGCCTCGGCCAAACCGGACACCGTGCCTCTGATCAATCCATCGCGCGAACAGGCCGAGCAACTCCAGGCGATCTGGAATCTGCGCATGGTTGCGGCCTGCATCGGCAAGCGCAGCACCGCCAGGGCCAACGCGGTCTACGCGACGACACAGGCCACCTATTCGGCCAATGCGAAGGGCGACTATGACCCGTTCAAGACCGTCGAGATCGCCGCCGACGGGCACCGCGTGCGAATGGAATGGAAGGGCAATGAGCGTGTGCGGTCCGGCGAACCTGTCGCCCGCATCCGTATCTCGACGATCGGCGGTGAATTCTACAAGCCCGACGCGGTGGTCATCATCACCGACAAGCCCGCCAAACCGCTGCCGATCGACCTCGACACCCTGGAGGAGGGCGCCCGCCAGGCCGCGAACGAGGAGGCCGCAGCATGACGACCGGCAGCAACACTCCGCCCGATATCCCATCGCCCATCGACGTCCCGTGGCCCGGCGATTTCGAGAAGGTCGAGATCGCGCCCGCTGCGCAAAACCGGAGCGGCGTCACGCAGACGGACACGCTCGAATTCGCGCTCGAAACCGCCGCCTGCCTCTGGGAGGGGGTGCTGACATTGCGCGACCGTCCCGCCACCGATCCGGATGCCATCGCCCTGGCACTCGCTATCCGCGAAACCTGCAATGCCGTCGGCACCGCCGACCTGCGCTTGACCGTCGTGGGCTGGACCGGCGCCGTCGAGGCGGCCTGGAGCGCGGTCGCCGACGGCTACGACCTCTGTTTCGACTGGGACTTCGTGCCGGGCTGGATCATCGACCATATCGACTGGTCCGATCCCGCTCATCCGACGATCAGGCCGGAATCCCTGCGACAAGATCCCGAATCCGCTGCGAACGGCGGACCAGTCGCCACGCGGCCGACCAGCGTGCAGCCGCCTTCCGACGAGGAGAGCTGACGATGGGGCGCTCGGTATCCTATCCCAGCGAGGCGTATGTCGCCTTCTCGCAGTGGGACGCGGGCTGGATCGAAGACGACGACGAGCCCTATACCCGCCATTTCAGCCAAGTCGCGGCCCAGGACGATTGGGACTTCATCGTCGAGGATTTCCGCGAACAGGTGCTCGCGCTCTATCCTTCGGCATGGACCGCGACCGGCTGGATCGACCGCGAAGACCGTATTGTCGCCATGAACCGCTACGCCCGCTTCGGCATCTCGGAATATTGCGGCTGCATCGCATATTGGGTGGTCCTGCGCCACGACATCCATCCCGGTCAGGAAGGGTTGGCGCAACGCTGGGTCGACCAGATCGCGGTCGGTTTCAAGAAGCGGTTCGCGACCCTCGTCCGCTTGGACGTGTTCTCCAACGGCGAGGCTATTTTCGAGCGAACTGCCCCCTGACCGCGCGGCTCCCCGATCGCGCCCCTCCTAACATCCGACACCGGCATGATCCCGCCGAGCGGCCACCGCTCGGCGGCGCGGCCCGGCCGTGGAGCGAAGGGAGAGTGATGGGGTGCGGCGATGAGGTCGCGGCAACCCAGGAGGCTCACATGACATTTCCCACCACGATCCACGCCAGTGTCGGCGAGTCGATCATCCACAAGGCGACAAGACTTTTTGCCGGCTGCGTCGCCGACGCGCTCCACGAGCTCCTCCAGAACGCCCGCAGAGCAGGTGCCACTCGCGTCGACATCCGCCGGTTCGACCGGGATAGCGCCACGATCCTGCGCATCCGCGACGATGGCAGAGGCATAGCCGATCCGACCAAGCTTCTCGCGCTCGGCGACTCAGGCTGGGACAGCGACATTGCCCGCAGCGAGGATCCGGCGGGCATGGGTGTCTTCAGCCTTGCCGGTCGCCATGTCGTCATCCGGTCGCGCCCCGCCGACGCCGAGGACGGATGGCAAGTGACGATCCCGCCGCAGGAGTGGGAGAGCGGGGAGCCGCTCGAACTTGTCCCGGCAATAATCGCCAAGGGCACCGAAATCGAAATCGAATTGTCCAAGGCGTGGATCGACGAGCTTGGAGAAGCGGTGAAAAACGCGGCGCGCTTCTATCCGCTTCCGGTCTTTTATGGCGAGGAGCGGCAGGCCCATGAAGCCTTTTTGAAAGAGGCCGTGCGCGTCGAAAACTGGAACGGGTGCAGCATCGGCGTTTTTCTCGACAAGTACACGCCCCACCGCGAGCAGGCCCGAATCAACTTCCATGGCCTCACCGTCCCGTGCCGCCTGCCGCATGTCCATGACGCCGATGGCGGGCGCGGTTGGTATGCCAAGGTCGACATCGTGGACGCGAAAAATTTGCAGTTTGTGCTTCCGGCACGCAAGGAAATGGTCCAGAATACGGCGCTCGACGCCCTGCGCGAAGCCTGCCAAGCGGCGATTTTCCGCACCATCGCCCGTGAGGGCCATCATCGGCTTTCCTACACACAATGGCTCCGCGCGCGAGAACTCGGCATCTCGCTGCCCGAGGCGGCGCCCTTCCTGCACCTCTGGACACCCCGCATCGCCGAAACGAACGACATCTTTCCGGGTGAGCGGATCGCCGGGGAACCGATGGTCATCATGCCCACGCTATCCGCGAACATCGAGCAGTGCGTCGACCGCGCGCTGAAATCCGCAGATGGTCTCGGCGGCTCGCCCGTTCGCGCGATGCTCGAATTCGCCGGATATGGCTGGTACAATGCGCTCCCGCGCGTCCTGGGGCTGTCCTTTCAGGTCGAGACGGACAACGAGACGTTCCACTATGACGACGGGGCATCGGTTCCCGACGACGTCGATTCCGGCCGCGTCGGCGCGATCACGCTCGAGCTCGCAGTGCGGGCCACCGCCGATTCCGAGGAACCCGCCGACATCCTCGCATTCCCCGCCGATGTGCTGATCGTCCCCACCGACTGTTGCAGCGACCTCGACGACGTCGCCATCCTGCTCGGCACCGACTGCGCGATCACGCCCGGCGAACTCGCCTCGCTGCTCGAAGCCTCCTGCTTCTGGCCCAACGAGGATTGCGACGCCGACAGCCATTACACCCAACAGGCGGCATTCGAGATGCAGGCCCGCTTCGCCGCGAACATGCTGCTTCTCGGCGAGGATGCGGCGGTCCTCGAGCGCGTGCGCGAGGCGTTGCGCCAGCATGTCACCTGGCTGATCCCCAAGGACCGGGCGATCAGCATGCAGGCGGTCAACCATCTGGTCGAGGCCGCCTTCGCGGACAATGACGACGCGCCTTCGGTCGACGCCGCCGAGTAGCCAAGCTTTCCCCTCGCGCATGTCCGGCGCGTCGTTTCGCGCGGCGCGTCGGGCCGCGTCCACAAGGAGCCGTGCCATGACACAAAAGCCGCCCTTCACGAAAATCTTCGACGGCGTTGCGACGCGCAAGCAGATGTTCGAGTTGTTCAACCGGATTCCCGACTGCCCGTTCGAGGATCGAATCTCCGGGAAAACCTACGAAAATACGTGGTTCGAGGTGGACCGCGAGGGCTATGACACGATGCTTGAAGTGCTGCCGCCGCTCTTCATGCGAGCCGGGATGTTCGCTTTGTCCGAGCTCAAGGCCGGCTTCGTCGGCTCGGTTTTCTTCGAGATCGATAGCATCGACGGACGCAGGCGCTGGTTCACCGGATATTGCAACCTCGGCGATCGCAGCAGCCCCGACGCGATGCGGGCCGCGATCATCGCGTATGAGAAGGTCGCTATGGCCAACCTGTCGCGAGACGCCGCCCTGGATTTGATCTGGGAGCGCACGCACGATGATTTTCGCGGTCTCGCAGGTCAGTTCAATCCCGACGCCTGGCCCACCGAGCATCACGGCAAACGGTCCATCCTCGTCCATGAACCGGGCGTCGGCACTGTCCAGAAGCTTCTCGAAAATCTCACCGACGCCGAGATCGCCGACCGGCTGCCGCACGGGCCGACGATCTAGCTGCGTCCGCGAGACCTTCCGCTCCACGAGGAGCCGCCCGCGAACCCCGATGACGCGATCGGTGACCGAACGGGATTCGCCCGGTCGAGCCAAATCCCGTCATTTTCATCAAGGAGCCGAAACATGACCAACAATTTTGTGCGAACGGCTTTCGCCATTCCGGTGATGCCGCACGAAGCCCTGTTACTCGAAGAATGCTTTGCCGTGGCCGATGAGCTGTCCAGCGATTTCGCCGAACTTCCGATCGACGGCATGCAGACGGTGAAAGCTTACTACGCATCCCGCAGCGACGCTTTCAAGATCACCTTCCCGAAGAAACCGGAAGAAGACGATCCTTTCGCCGGCTTCTTCGACCTCTGGTCCGATCCCGGCTTTCTCGGCTTTGACGCCGACCTCAGTATCCGGGGCGATCCGGAGGGCAAAGCGCAGTTCGCATTCATCAGCGGCCATGATGTCGACGTTCCGTCAATCGCCTCGCTGATCCAGAAGGTCTGCAAATCCGCGTTGCCCTTCGGTTTTCAGTGGGCGGAAGGTAACGAGGAGGACGACGGGTGCCGCTCCTTTGCGGGCGGATATTATGTCATATCCGACACCGAGATCTTCGGCGGCCCGACCCGCTGGCTCATGAATGAAACGCTGCACACCCTGCGGGCAGGTGCGGCGTGAAGCCCCTGCTCAAACGGCCGTGCAACGAGTGCCCCTGGCGCCGCGACCATCCTGCCGGCTGGCTTGGCGGCTATCGGCCGGAAGACTTCACGCAGCAAATCCAGTTCGATGGGCCGCCGCTGCCATGCCATAAGACCATCCCGGGCGACGGCACCGATGCCCGCGCCATGTGCGCCGGCGCGCTCATATTCATGCGCAACTCGTGCAAAGGTGCGCACCATCCCGACTATGGCGATGCGCTCGACACGGTCGAGCCCGACACCGCGACGGTGTTCGCGTGGTCCCACGAGTTTATCGATCACCACTGCAACCCGGACAAATGGCTGGAGCGTGTTCGGGCCAGGATGACCGCCCAGCGTTAACGTCCTCGGTCAGTGAACGGCTCAATCGCCCTGATGGAAGGGAAGGTGGCGGGAGGGGTGCGGCGATGGGTTCGCTGCCAGTCAGGAGACTCCTATGTCATTTTCCACCTCGACACGCACGACAAGCGGCCGTTCCGGCTTCACACAGGCCGACGAGCCGCCCGGTCCGCTCGATACGATCTTACGCGAACTGTTCCGCATCGCCCAACGCGCCGGTGCCTGCCGGATCCATGTCGAAACGTTCGATTATGAAGGACGTCCGACCCTCTCCGTCCTCGACAATGGCTCGGGGATCGACAGTCCACGGGCCTTGCTCGCACTGGACGCCTTCGGTTGGCGCGCGGCCCGTCTGCGGTCGCAGCCTTCATCTGGCCTCGCGCTATCGAGCCTGGTTGGACGGCATACGATCGTCCGGTCCGGTCCCGATGAAACCGAACCCGCATGGAGCGTGACGATTCCAGCCGAGGCCTGGACTGGTGAAGCGCCGATCGCGGTCGAGCCGGATGGCGGCCTTTGCGGCACCAATATCATGGTCGAGATTCCCGAAGAATGGCGTCCGGGGCTCGAGGACGCCGTGGCAGCCGCCGCGCGGCACGTGCCCATGCACGTCTTTTTCCACGCCCGGTGGAAGAATCCCGACTGATCCCGAACGATCGGGCCGGTGCCTGCCGCGCCGGCTCCGGCCGTGCCTTTTAAGGAAACATCCGATGCACGACGATCAATTCGACGCGCTGGTCGACGACGCGACCCATGCCGTCAACAACCTAATTCCCGACCGGCTGCTCGACGGCCTGGGCGATAGCGGAAGGTCGAACCTGCTTTTCCAGATCAACGACGTGCTGACGCCGATCCTGCGCGAGGTGGTCGACACCGCCGGGGACGACAGCGACAATCCGACCCGCGCAAGCACGATCGCCGGGCTTTTGTCAGAGCTTCTGGAGACGCATGCCGCCAAATGTGACGATGGCGGAGCTCGTGAGGAAGACCGTCCGCCGCATGTGATTTCGGAAGTCCACGGCACCAGCGCCAATATCGACAGCATCGCGAGCTGCGACATCGAGACCGGGACGCAAATCTACCTCGTCCTGGACGATGGCGCGGCGTTCCGCATTGCCGTGGAAGCGGTCGCCTGATGATCGAAATGCACATGGCGCTGCTCGCACTTCTCCGATCGCGACGGCCCATCACCTGAGACCCTGATCCAGCGTCGACCTTGCCCGCCTGGCGGGACGCAAAGCTTCCTCAACGCACACACAAGGAGGATATCATGGCCCAACTGTCGCCGCTCAGATCCCGCCTTTGCGATTTCGACCGAGCCTATGCGCTGGCGATCCGCATACGCGAGACCACCGGACGCCATCAGTTCGTCCTGCGCACGGGCGATCCGATCCAGCCATTCCGCATAACGGAGACGCGTCCGGCAATGGACGAAGGTCTGGTCCTGCACGTCGCCTGATCCCGATTCCCATCGTCACGGAGCTACGCCAATGGACGCTGCCGCCCAATATCCCATCAAGCCGGGCATGTGGATCAGGACCGAGGAGGGCGAGAAGCTCTTCTTCCTGCGATACTCGTTGACCGGCCATTGGGGCTTCTTCTCGGAAGACCGCCACCACGCCACACGGGAACACAAGCTCCCGCTCGCGGGCCTGCAACCCTGGCACCAGGAGCGCCGCCGATGAAAACCCACGTCATGACCAGCGGCCTTCGGATCACGCTGTCAAAAACCGAACTCCAGGCGTTGCTGACCCTCGCGCGCTATGGCGCCGAACAGATCGCGGTCGCGCGACTATTACATCGTGCCCAAGCGGCAGGAAGCCGTGGCGCCCGACATCATCAAGGGCCTCGAAGACGGCCTGGCATCGCTTCGGTGGAAGCAGGCGGAGGCCAGGGAGAGACGCGACGCACCCAGGCGCGAGGCCGAACGCCGCGCCGCACGCGAGCATCACGCCGTGGTCGACGGCTTTACGGTCTTCGGCACGCTCGGAGACTGGACCGACCTCTCGGACCACCCCGACGAGCGCCGGTGGGCGGATATGTTCATGCCAGGGACCGAGCCAAGGGAACAGGCCGAACTGCGTCGTAACGTCTGGCGGATATACGTCAGCAAAGGCAGTGCGGCGTCGGACGACTTCACGGTCTTTCCGGGCGACTGCACCGAAACCGCCGACCGCGGAGAAATCGAGCATCTCGCTCGGCGGATCATCGCCAAATATCAGAAATGACGATCTCGCGTCAGCGGGATGCACGCAATCCGGGAAGTGGGTCGCATCGGGGCGAGGCGCTGCCTCTGCTCTTCACAGGAGTTGCGCCATGCAGGAAATCACATTTCATCTCGGCTCCGCCGGACATCCGGTAAGCTGGACCCTCCATGCCGTCTACGGTCGTGCCTGCGGGATCGCGTTCGCCTCCGCCCGCGCATGGTACGCCCGGCAGGTATCGGCCCCCAAATTGGCGACGACGCCGCCAGGCGGCCAATATGTCGTGCAGATCAGGAATAATCAGGTCGTGAACGCCGAGCTGTTCTTCGACGCCGAGTATTTCCGGCATCATCAGGAGCCGGACGACCTATCCTGGCTATGCCAGTTTCACACGTTTCCGCTCGAGATGCCCGAGCGCCTCAAGGACATCGTCACCGCGGACCTGCGCAGCCGGCTGATCGCCGCCGGGTTTCTGATCCCCCGCGCCGAATGGATTGCGCGATACCCCGATCAGGCGGAGTTTTTGCGGCAATTCCGCGAACTGCGGCATCGGGACGGTGCATAGTCCGCGGGCCTCGTCTTAGCCGCGCGAAGAGAAGGAGGAGGGATGGTGGTGAGGTCCATTTGGGAGTCCACCAGCCATGCACGTTGCCAACCACGCTTCGGGTAGTCTGTCTCGAACGCCGCCGGTCTTCATTTCGGGATCCCTGTCGATCCGGCACCTCCCGACCGTCGTGAAGGAGCGGCTCTGCGCCATCGTCGACCAGGCGCTGCCCGTCGTTATCGGGGATGCACGCGGTGCGGACGCGGCTGTCCAGCGGTTCCTTGCCGATTGCGGCGTGCGTCATGTCACGGTCTTTTGCAGCGACACGAGCCCCCGGCACAATCTCGGGCACTGGCCTGTCCAACACGTGAGAGCCAACGCACCTTCCGGCACGCGCGCCTTCCACAACGCGAAAGACCGCGAAATGTCTGGCCTGGCAGGGGCCGGCTTCGTCATCTGGGATGGGTCCAGCCAAGGCAGCCGGGCCAACATCCGTCACTTGTGCGAGCGTGGACGCTATATCGTCGTCTTTCTCCGAGCCGAAAACCGCTTTGCCGTCCTGTCCAGCAACGCGAAACGGATGGCCTTTCTAACTTCCGGCCGCCTCGACTGACATCACGGTGACCACGCCGGGGCTTTCGCGAAAACTCCTGGCCCACACGGGCACGCAGGGCCATCAATCGAAGGACATTCGCTTATGAATCCCGCCCTTGCCAATGAGCTTGCCGCTCGCGTCGACGAGGGTTGGCACCCTGTCACTCTCGACGACATCGAGCGGCGGCTGCGCGATATCGGTTACGCCCTTGATCGTCGCCTGGACTGCCGTTCGACCGCTCGAATCATGACCGGCTCTCGCGCCGGAAAAACCTATCCTTGCCTCTCGACCGGCATCAAGGAGACCGACACTGGCCGTTGCGCCTGCCACACCGAGGCTCGGCGCGATGCCAATTTCCGAACTCTGCAACAGCTTCGCTTCATGGACCTCTGATCCTTTGCGGACCGTTGTCCACCGCTTGAAAGGCGGGCGTTTCATCTCTAGATATTGAATCGATCGTTTCGATCGATACGATCGAATGGAGGTATTATGCAGACGATTACGGCCAATGAAGCCAAAACCCGCTTCGGCGAACTGATCGACCGGGTTCAGCGCGAGCCCGTGCGGGTTACGCGCCGCAACCGGGTGGTCGGCGTCATGGTTTCCCCGGAGGATTACGCGGCGATGCGGGAGTTCTACGCGGACAGGCTTGCCCGCACGCTACGCGAAACCGCGAGCGAGGCTGCGCGCAAGGGCCTGACCGACAGCGAACTGGAGCGTCTGCTTTCCGATGAAGGGTGACGCTTTCGTTCTCGATACGAATGTCCTCATCAGCGCCGCGCTTTCGGCGGAATCGCCCCCTGCCAGAGTGACCCACTGGGTGATCGCTAATGCCCGGCTGATCTTCGCCGAACCCACTTTCGAGGAATTCCGATCCCGGCTCTGGCGTCCGAAGTTCGACAGATATTTGACGATCGAGCGTCGGAACCAGATCCTGCACGATTTCAGCGCTATCGCGGACTGGGTGGAACTGAACAGCGATCCTCTCCCGGTCAGCAGCCGGGATCCCGACGATGATATGTTTATCCGCGCCGCCATTGCCGGATCGGCCCGCTGGCTGGTGAGTGGGGACCGGGATTTACTTGAGGTTCAAGGTTTGCCTGCCCCCACGATCGTGTCGCCCGCGGACATGCTGAAACGCATTTCCGCATAGGCGGCACAGCCTCAGGCCCCTTCGAGCAGCCGCTCGCGGGCCAAATCCAGCGCATGCGACAGCCGCATCGCCACCACCTGGTCCTTGGGATCGACGAGGCATTCAAGAGCCGCCTCCATGTGCTTGATAGCGTTTTCCAACCCAGGTGCTTCATCCGTCATCTTTGGTTCTCCGCTAGTCCGCGCTCAGTCGGCGGGCACCCTCCTTGTGGAGGATGCCGGCCCCTGAGCCGGACGGTTGAAAACGCGAAAGATAGACGCGTGCCTGAATTTTTAGCCGGAGCCTGGACATAGTACAGGCCATCCGGCCGCAAAGGCATGCAGCCGACTCTATCTCTCGGAGTTTCAACGCTCCGGCCCACCACCGGCAGACGCACATCCCCTAGCCCGATCAAGCGTTAGTTGCCAGTCGGTTCGTGTGAAATTACCGGATGTCAAGGTCAGGTGTGCGGGATCAGCGCGTCGACTGGCGGGCCGCTTCGACCGGGCGATACATGTCTGCCCGATCGCGCATCAGGGCAGCGAGCCAGACCAGATCGCTTGCGGCATCAGCCAGCGGCAGGGGCGCAACCTTGTCGAACAGACGGCGCTGATAGGAAGACCCGTGATCGTGAATCTCAACCAGACGGTTGCGCGCCGGGCTGTTCGGATCGGTGATTTCCGCATTGGCTTCGCGAGCCGCATCGAGAAAGGCTTCTGCCAGTTCCTGCGCCTCATAGTAGCCGGAATCCAGGCCTTCCCCCAGAGCGAGGGCGGCGAGTTCGCTACGCACGCCGGTAAGATCGGAGTCGTTCACCGCATCGATCAGTGGCATGTTAAAATCGAAGGTGGTGAGATAATCCGCGATCATGGAGAAACGTCCTTTCAACCATTTACTAGAACATAAAAAGAACGCAATCAAGCTCTCAAACCTCCTATGCTGAAGGACTTTCGTCATGCTTTCTTCCTCCGCAGGGGCCGCCCACAGCGGCCATCCTCCCGCGCAGTGACCATGGCGGCTGCACCCCTGCGTCTCCATGGCCGTCTTCGCCGCAACGCGCGTGGCTTCCTCCTCGAGATGGACGATGGCCACGTCTGGCGGCTCAGGGGCGCGCAGGATTTCCCGCCGCTCCTGGATACTGCCGTCATCGTCGAGGCACGCAAGGCCAGCAGCATCCTCCTCGACGTTCTCTGGATGGGGCCGGCCTAGCACCTTGGCGGCGCGCCCGGCGCTGGTCTTCGAGCGTCGCGCCGGCGGCACCGTCGCTGCGGACCTCGGCGAGGACGCCTCGGCCCGCCATCACCCTCGTAGCAGGTCTGTCATCGCATCCTGCGCCGCTTCGCACGGTCTCGGCGTGCCAGGGCTGGTCCGGGCAAGCAAGGGCTGCCTCCGCCCAAGCTCCGGTAGAAGAAAATGGGCCTGCCGACGGAATTGCCTGTCCCAAAGGTGTCGGCAGGCCCATTTTCTTCAACCTCCACTAGGGCGCAGCGCGACGTCCCTTGCTTGCCCGGACCAGCCCTGACCCTTGAGCCCCGGCGAAGGCGGCTCCGGATGCGATGACAGACAGGCACCCGCTTCTCCTCAGGTGATCAGGAAGGAATGGCTTCGCCATGCTTTTCCTTGTTCGGGCCGCTACCGCGGCCTTTTTCTTGGCTCAGGCTCACCAGACACGATGAAATACTGTCAAGAAAACAATGACATATAACAAATAAAGGGGAGGTGGTATAAGTATAGGTGCAGACGGGGAATGATCCCCGGAGGCACATATAGGAGTAAAGGCAATGAATATCGGTGAGTTCAAGTTGAACAAGGGGCGCATTTTGGGCTGGATTGCTACCCGCACCATCGACCTGCCCAAGCTGGCCTTGCGCCCGGTCGAAAGCGAAAACGAACTGGCCCCCGCTTTTGAGATCATCGCCCCCAATGTCGGCGGCCGCGTCGTGCAGGTCGGCGCGCTCTGGGCAGCCGTCGCAAAGCGGACGGGCGAGGTATTCTATCAAGGCCATGTGGACGATCCGTCTATGCCCGAACCCCTCCCCATCGCGCTTTTCGGCTCGATTGAAGAAGGCTTCCGCGCAGCATGGCGCAGGCAGGAACGCGACGATTTCGGGCCTACCCTCCGCACGTCGCGCAACGATGCACCTTCCGGTCGCGGCGGCGGTGACGACTACGGCTTCGGGGACAGCACCGCCAATGAAAACGGCGAACTGTCCAGCCAAGGCGCCGCCGCCGATCTGGACGATGAAGTCCAGTTCTAGCCGCTAGGCCGAGACGGGCCGGGGGAGCGCAGCAACGCTTCCCCGGACCCTGACCGATCAACCTGCCATCAGGAGTGACCCATGACCAAGAAGTCAGCTAAGAGAAGCGTTAGCACACTTGCCGACTTGTCGGAACTTATCGCGGAGGAAACCGCAACGCCGGAGTTTGAAGCGTCGTTTGGCGACCCGCTTCCCCTTTCGATCATTGAACCGGGCGAAGAACCGGGCGAACATGACATGCCCGAGCCGTTTGCCGCGCAGAAGGTTTGCGGCGAACTTATCACGTCGCTTTACTGCCTATTCACCGACACACGCCTTGACCCGCTGGCCCCGCAAGTCGCTTGGGGCATCGTCAACAGCTTCCAATTCGTCGCGGGAACGCTGAAACGCCAAGAGGATGACCTGGCCAGCAAAATCCTAGACATGACACGGCGCATGGAGCCGAGCGAGGTATTCAACAAAGACCTTGAGGATACGCAGCTTCAATGCCAGTCGCTTGCCGAGCAGCGCGCCAATATCGAAACAATGCGCGACTACGCCGCCGCCATGTATAAGGCTTGCTGGCGTCGCGCATGGGCACCGGCCAAGGGTAGCAAGGCGTCATCCGTAACGACCGCAAGCTATATCAGCGCGGTTGATTTCCTGCGGGAACGCGCCCTCGCCAAGCGGGAACAGCACCATCCGCAAGGCCCGGTTGTCGTCTTTTCCGGCCCCGCCATATGGGAGGAATGGGAACCCCTCTGGACGAAGCTGACCGAAATCAAGGCGCGCGTTCCGCACATGACGCTTGTGACGACCGGGCAGCGCAAGGGGGCCGATGCCATCGCGGCAGCATGGGCCGCGCGCGAAGGTGTGCCGATTGTCGCTTTCGGCCTTTATGGCGGCGGCAAGAAACCCGCCTTCACCCGCAACAAGAAAATAGCCGAACTTCGTCCGGTCGAAGCCGTGCTTTGCGAGGGATCGGGCATACAGGCCAATCTTTACCAGACCATGCGGAAGCAGGGCGTTCCCATTCACGCTTTCCACTGGCCGAAGGATAAGCCCAAGCCCCAACGACCGCACACTATCGACACCTACCGGGCGGAGGATATATTCCAGCCCTCGGACACGTTCAGGCGAGCGCGCCGCTACGGCTGACACGAGACGGCGCGGCGCTGCCTCAAGCGCCGCGCCCCACATTGCGACACCCCCGCCAAGGCTGGCGCGCTTTCCAGCGCGCTGGCCTTTTTTCGTGCCACCGGACGCCGCCGCGCCTGACGGCGCGGCGGCGGGAGGAACCCAAAAAGGGAAGGGCCGACAGTCTCACGTCCCCGCGCCGGGAACGGCAGCCGCGCCGTTGTCTCCCTTCGCGGGCGCTTGGGCCGTTGGCGCTTTCCCCGAACGGGAGGCATCGGGCGCAACCGATGCCCCCTTGAGCGCGGCCAGCGCGGCAGCACCGCCCAGCCGCAACACATGGCCCAGCACGTCGCGGAACTCGCGTTCCGACACTTGCTCGACCGGCAGCGCCGTGACGATTCCCGCATAGCGATCGCGCAGCCTCTGGCGCGTTGCGGCAATCTCGCTCGCAATACGTTTCTCGCGCGCTTCCAGATCGGCGAGCTTATCGCGTTCAGACATTTTCGGCATGACCAGTTTCCTTGTTCAGGCTGGCCCACTCGTCACGCCCGCCTTGTCGCACAGGCGCACACGCGCCACAAGCGACCCCCGCCGCATAGCGCGGCAAATTCCCCCACATCGACCGAAACCGCAAGGGTGCGCCCGGCAGCGGTAGAGATGACGCAGCGACGCTGTCGCTGCGGGCAAGCGACGCACGCGCTGCGCGGTTTGTAATGCACCGTACGCACGGGTGCTGTGGCCGAAAACGGCCCTGTAATCAGTGCCTTGCGCTGGCAGACGCGTCAGCCAAAAAACCACAAAAGTGGCTGACACGTCTGCCGCCCCAGAAAGCGGCGTCCCAAACCCCCAGCATTTCCGCCGTTTTCTGCTGGCAGACGCGTCTGCCACGTCGATTTTATTGTGATTGCCGTCCATCCGCGCTATATTGCGGCTGCGTCGTGATCTCCTTGCCGAAGCTCCTGATGGAGCGCCCACGTTGGCAAGGATCACAATCCGGATAGACGATGCGCTTTGCGAGCGGCTGCAGCGCCGTGCTCGTAAAGTCGGCATCAGCGTTGCCGAACTCCTCCGCCCTGCGATCGACCAGGCCGCCGACCCTCGCGGCGGCTACGTCTATACGACGCAGGACGAAATCCTCTCCTGCGTCATACAGACACTCTCGATCGTCGCGGCATCGGTACGCCGTCGGTCGCCCGAAGCGCTCGAGCAGGGCATGGCCGACGCCAAAGCGTTGCTCGAAGCGAAGGGCCTGCTCGGGCCGGAGGACCAGCCATGAGCGGGCGTGGGGATACCCCCGTCACGGGCGCGCTTGTCGGCTCCCTGTCCCCCACTAGAGGCTCCTGCCACGGTGGCGATGGCGGCGATCGCTTCCTTCTGCCGTCCGGGTCTCACCCCGAACTGAAGGATCAGGCGGTCCCGGATGCCTCTGTTCGGGGGAGGGCGCAATCATGAGCATCTTCCGTAACGACACATTGGGCTCATGGACCCGCGGTGGTCAGGCGATCGTCCACAATGTCAGGATGACCACCCAGGTCTTCTTCCAGACCGTGGTCGCGGGGATCGTCCTGTGGGCGATGGGGACTGGCTGGTATGCCTTCGAGAAGTCGAGCGAGTATCAGCGTTTCGTTCTGGTCAAGATGGCGGAGGCCAGCTTCAAGGCCGATACCGCGCGAGGAACCAGTGACCCCATGCTGTTCCGCACCCCGGACGGTCGGGAATATTGGACGTCGGCCGACGCCCTTATCGAATCCCGCGTCGGTAAGAAGGCGCTCGGTAAACTCGAAACCGACCTCATCCATGGGGCGGCCATTGCCGGTATGGGGGCACTCGCCGCGCTGGTTTTCGCCTGGTTCTATTTTACCCGGACAGGACGCGGCCTCGGGTCCAACGAATATATTCGCGGCGCCCGCTTTGGGACGATCTCGGAAGTCCGCCGTGCTCTCCGGGGGCAGAAGAAAGGGGCGCTCAACATCGGCGGCGTCGCGGTGCCAGAGGCCTTCGAGCCGGAGCATATCCTGCTTGTCGGCGCCCCCGGCACGGGGAAAACCAACCTCATCACCACCATGCTCGCTGGGATCCGCAAGCAGGGCAAGCGGGCCATCGTCTATGACACCGCCGGGAGCTTCGTCGAGAAATTCTACCGCCCCGGACGCGACATCCTCCTTAACCCGCTGGACAAGCGCACTGACATCTGGAGCCCCTGGGTCGATGTCCCGCAGGAGTATCACTACGACCAGATCGCGGAATCTACCATCCCCGACAAGCATGGCGATCCCTTCTGGTCGAAGGCAGCACGCGGTACGCTGGTCGCGGTCCTGCGCAAGCTTGCCCGGCAGAAGCACACCCTCATCTCGATCCTGCTCGACCGCGTGCTCCGCTCCCCGGTCGCGGACCTCGCCGCCTATGTGAAGGGCACTGATGCCGCCGCGTTCATCTCCTCGGAAGGGGAGCGCACTTCTGCCGGCGTCCAGGCCGAGCTCGCCTCGGTCATGCGCAGTTTCTCCTATCTTGACGATACGGTGGACGGTTTCTCGATCCGTAAATGGGTCGAGGACGAGAAGGACGACAGCTGGCTGTTCGTGACCGTCAAGGCCGACCAGCTTCCCTCGCTGCGTCCCCTCATCACCGTCTGGCTCGATATCGCGATCAGCGCGATCATGAGCCTTACGCCCGATCGCAACCGGCGGCTCTATTGCGTGATCGACGAGTTGCCGACGCTTCAGAAGCTTCCTTCGCTATCCGACTTCCTGGCCCGTGCGCGCAAATATGGGGGCTGCGGCATATTGGGGTTCCAGTCCTATCCCCAGCTCAATGCCACCTACGGCAAGGAGGATGCCGCCGCCATCACCGGCTACTGCTCGACCTGGGTGGCGCTCCGGGCCAACGATTCCGATACCTCGGAACTCATCTCCAAGAATCTCGGCCGGGTCGAGCAAGTCGAGGCGAACGAGGGCATGTCCTACGGCGTCAACGACATGCGCGACGGGGTGAACTTAAGCCGTATGCAGGTGACCCGCCCGCTGGTGATGGACACCGAGGTCAACCACCTGCCCAACCTTTCGGGGTTTCTCCGGTTCGGTCGCAACCTCCCCGTCGTGCGCTTCACTGATCGCTTCAATCTCCTGCCAACGGTCGCACCCGCCTTCATCGAACGGAACGAACCGCCCAAGCGACTGCCGATCGGCGAGAAGATCATATGCGAGACACGGAAAAGTCGCCGGGCGGCGCAAGCACGACAAACGGCCGCTAGGAAAGGAGAGGCTTCATCGGACCAAGGCGCAAGACCGACACCCGGGAAGCCGCAGGGCGACTTTTTCAACCGCCCGAACGATCCTCCACCCGTGGACGAGACGACCGGTGTGCCGATCCCCGAAGAGGCGGCCGGTCACGACAAAAGCACAATACCTCCGGATCATCCTGATCCCGACATGGGCGAGGGCGATTTGCCGATCGAGGACCATGCTGATGCGGACGACGTGGTCGCGACGCCCATCCCACTGCTGGGCGCGCGGCGGGGGACCCTTCGCGTATCGCTCGATAGCCATGGCCGGTCCGAAGGACCGCGCGAGAAGGCGAAGCCGGCATGATACATCCCCGCCGTCTCAAGGGCACGGCCGCCAATATCAGCCGCTACTATACGATCGGCGACTATTATACCAAGGGCGGCGACGAACCGTCTGAATGGGGTGGCAAGCTTGCTCCCGGTCTCGGCCTGTCGGGCAAGGTCGATCCCAAACAGTTCGAGGAACTGCTGGCCGGCAAGGTCGGCGACCAGCAACTCGGTCGGCGCCGCAAGGAAGGTATCCAGCACCATCCCGGCTGGGACTTCAACATCAGCGCCCCCAAGTCGATCTCGATCCTGGCGCTGGTGACGGGCGACGAGCGGATCATCGCAGCGCATGAACGGGCGGTTGGCGTCGCGCTGGCCCATCTTGAAGAGCATGCCGAACTGCGCCGCCGCGTCGAGGGCGAGATCGTCCATGAAACGACCGGCCGGCTTCTCTTCGCCCGCTTCACCGAACATGCGAGCCGCGACCTCGATCCGCACCTTCATACCCATGTCGTCGTCCTCAACATGACCAACCATCTTCGTGGCGACCGGATGTCGAGCCTCGAGACGCGTTCGATGTTCGCGGAACAGCTCGTTACTGGGCAGATTTATCGCAACGAACTAGCCCATGACGTGCGTGAGCTCGGTCACGAGATTGTGTTCGATCCGCGCCGCGGTCTGTTCGAGGTAGCCGGCGTCCCCGGCGAAATGATCCGCGAATATTCGCAGCGGGCAGAGGAGATAAACGCCCATGCGAAGGAACATTGCCTCACCGGACAGGCTGCTCGGCGCATATCCTTCTTCGAGACGCGCAAAGCCAAGGAAAAGATCGGACTGGAGGACCTCCAGGAGCGGTGGAACAAACGTGCCGAACCCTGGCGCGAGGATCTCGACAAGCTCATGGCGGCCGTCGCGGAGCGCGGCGAACGCACGATCGAGACTGATCCGGGCGTCGCCCGCCGCGCTGCGCTATTCGGAATCCGGCAAAGCGAGACGCGTGAAGCGGTCAACAATATCGGGCGGCTGTACCGCACCGCGCTCGCCTCCCATGTCGGTGAGGTCCGGTTCGGTGACGTGCGTCCGATATTCGATGCTCAGGAAGCCGATCGCAAGCTGCTCCGCACAGTACGCCAGACCGGCGATCAACCGCTTCCACGGGGACGCTCGTCGCGGCGGACCGCGAAACTGGAACTGGCCCTGTCGGAACATCTATCGCTCGCCATGGGCGATGCCTCTCCCGTCGCCAGCTCCGAGCGGCTGGCAGAGGCCGCGGTTGCTGCCGGTCTGACGCAAGAGCAGGCGCGCGCGCTCGAAGGGATCGGTACGGGCAACAACCGTCTTGTCGCGATCCACGGCGTCGCGGGCGCAGGAAAATCGACCCTGGTCGGCGCGCTGGTCGATGCGACCCGCGACGATTACATGACAATCGCACTTGCGCCGACGTCTTCGGCAGCGGCAGAACTGGGTAACCAGGCAAATATCGAATCCCGCACGGTCGCCTCACTGCTCGCCGGTGGCGGCCATAATATCACCGACAGGCATATTCTTGTGCTCGACGAGGCGGGCCAGCTCGGTAACCGTCAGGCATTGCGCATCCTGGAGATCAGCCGCGCGACCGGCGCGAGGCTCATCCTGCTTGGCGACAACAAGCAGACCGGTGCGATCGAGCAGGGCAAGGCGTTCTGGCTCCTTCAGCAGCTGGGACTGCCCACCAGTCAACTTCTCGATCCCATGCGCCAGCAAACCAGGACGACGAAAGAGTCGGTGGCGATGGCGCGCAAGGGCGACTATGCGGCTTCGCTTGCCGCGCTCGATCGTGTGAACACCGGGGAGACCGCAGAGGCTCTCGCCAAGGATATCGTCGTCGAGTGGACCCGGCTGCGGCCCGCTGCGCGCAATGCCACCAATATCCTTGTGCTCGACAATGCGACCCGGTTGATCGTCAACAGCCACATCCGCGAAGTGCTGAAACGCGAGGGCGCGGTCGCGGCCAATGATCACCGGCTCGAAGTCCTGACGCCGGCGGGCATGACAGATCAGGAAAAGCAGATCGCCCGCTTCTACACTGAAGGCCAGGTGCTCAAGTTTGCGCGCGACTACGCGGGTCTCGGAATCGCCCGGGACGCGGAATATCGCGTGGTCGGGATTGGGCGGAATAATAATGGCCGCCAGGTCGTGCGCCTGGCCGACGAGCATGGCCGTCAGATTGAATGGAATCCCCGGCTTGGCAAAGCGGCGCACGTCAACGTCTTCCTGACCGAGCAGCGCCAGCTCGGCGAGGGGGACCGCATCCAGTGGCGGCTCGTCAACAAGGATATCGGCGTCAAGAACGCCGAGCGTGGCACTGTGTTGGCCTTCGACGGGACGATTGCCACTATCAAATGGGACCGCGGCGAGCGTGTGCAGGATGTGGACCTGTCCGCTCATAGGACCTGGGACCACGGCTACGCGGAAACTGTCTATTCCTCCCAGTCGAAAAGCTACCCGCGGACCTATGTGCTGGCGCCGGTCGAATCCGGTCTGGTCAACGGCCAGAACTATTACACTGCGATCACCCGCGCTCGCTATGGTGTGAAGCTGTGGACCGAGGATGTGACACGTCTTGCGGCCAAGCTGGCGTCGCGCTCGGGCGAGAAGACCTCGACGCTCGAAGGGCTTGGCCGGCTCAAGGCCGACAGCCACAAGCAGCGGGGCGCGCGCCACAAGGAACGCCACGATCGGTCGCGCGAGGCGAATGCCCGCGAACGGGACGAACGCAACGCCGAGCGCGAACAGCGCCGGCAGGGGCGGGGTAACACAGGCCCGCCGGGCTTCGCTGACAGCCTTGCCAGTCGCGCGCAAGAGGCTGCCGTTTTGGTCGACCGCTTCCTGCGCGGCACTCTCGATCGCGATCGCGCGCCCGAATCCACCGAGCGTGGCAGCGCGCCCCATCATGTTCACCAGCCAGCACCTCAACCGCAGCATGACCATGGCGATCATGGCAGCGGACACGACCGATAGGAGGGTTACCCATGAATCTGAATCTTGTTCTCATTCTGATCCTCTGCACCGCACTGCTGGCGCTTCTCTTTCGTCACGACCGCATCCCCATCCGCCATCGATGGCGACGGCGGCAGGCCCGGGAGATGTGCGAGCAACTGCGGGGGCGGGACCGCGATCAGCCGGTCGCGCTCCATTATGCGCGGTTCCGCGCCATGGACCCGCTCGCGTTCGAGGAGTTGCTGCTCGAAGCCTTCGAGCGGCGCGGGCACCGCGTCATCCGCAATTGCCGCTATACGGGTGACGGCGGCGTCGACGGCGAAGTCATCATCGATGGAATACGCTTCCTGATCCAGGCCAAGCGCTACAAAGACGCCATCAGGCCCGAACATGTCTGGGACTTTGCCCAGCTCTGCGCCACCAGAAGGCAGCGCGGCCTGTTCATTCATACCGGCCGCACCGGCGGGATGAGTCGCGCCGTTGTCGATGGTGCGACGGGTATCCAGATCGTGTCAGGCCAGAAACTGCTCGCCCTGTTGACGGGGGCGCCGTTCTTACCTGACCTGTGTGAACCTCGTCGCCCCAGAGAAACCATCGCTTTCAGGCGGACGTCGTCATGAACGCGCTGTCCTGCTCACGATCGCAGCGACCCCGCTATTATATCGGCATCGCCTCGCTTTTGTCGCTCTCGCTTGTTCTCGCGCCAACGCCCGCACTGGCACAGCGTGGAGGATCGGCGGAGGCGGCCGAGCTCGCGCGCTGCATCCGCATTGCTGCGCGGGGCTATGGCTGGCTCGAAAAGACCCTCTGGGGACTGCGCAAGCAGGAGGCGGGCTGGATCGGAGCCGAAATCGCCAACACCAACGGAACGCATGACCTGGGACCGCTCCAGATCAACTCATGGTGGGTGCCCCGCATCGCCCGCCTCATCGGCAGGTCCGAGCATCAGGTCCGCCATTGGCTGCGCTACGATGCCTGCTTCAATGTCGAAGCGGCGCGCTGGATATTCATCTCCGGACTGGAGGCTACAGGCGACTATTGGAAGGCCATCGGCACTTATCACAGCCCCACCGCCTGGCGACAGCGGGCCTATGCAACAAAGGTCGCAACCCACATGCGCGTGAGGTTCGGACCGAAGGTGTTCGCAGCAACCGGTATCGACGCACCGAGATAGGGGCGACGAGAAGCGGGAACCGGTGGCCGGATATGGCAGTGTCGCCGTTTCCTGGGTGACTGGTATCCTAGGCTGCCATTGCTGGACGGCATTGGTGATGAGCTCGGCGCTACTATCTCAGCGTATGTGTTCGGGTGGGCCACGCGAGATGAACAGGTCAGTCAATCCTCGACCATGTTGTCGCTCTGGCGAAGGCAAACACTCAACTGGGCGTCAAACTAGCCGAGGTCTGGCGCGAGAGTGGGTAGAAGCTGATCGTCCTCGGCACCAGGGCTGAGGGGGAGGCCCGCGATGAAACGCTGTCGGTACTTCGCCGCAAGCTCTACGATATCACGCGGCTTGGCATGACAGTCGTCATCGCCGGTGACGAGACCGTGCCGCGTATTACCCCAGATCTGGCGTTTTTGGGGCAGAATGAACCGCAACGCTGTCGCGCTGGATCGCATTCGCATGGGCCGCGCCGCGCGTCCCAGTGTCCTCTACGGTCTTCGCGGTGTCGGCAAGACCGTGTTGCTGGTGACGATGCGGGATGCCGCCGAGGTGGAGGGGACGTCGATCTTTATGATCGAAGCGCCTGAGAACCGATCTCTCCCCGGCATTCTCGTTCGGCGCTTCGGGCGGCGCTGCTGCGGCTCCACCGAGAGAAGCAGGCTTCAGAGGGGGCGATCTCGAAGCGGATCTTTCGGATCTGATAGTCACGATAGGGAAGGCCGCACGGGAATGGGGTGGCTCGCCGCCGCGTGCTGGCGGCAACGTGATCGTCCAACTCGCCGCGCCCGGGGCCTGCCGCTTGAGAAATGTCAAGGCGGCGTCGAGCGCAACCGGCGTAACGGTCGTACCGCGCAACTCCGGCCGCATCCAAAGGGAAATCTCCTGCTGGAACAACGATGTCGTCCCGAACAGGAAGATCAGGAAAAGCAACCACCCGGGCAGGAGTCCCACCCAGGTGTGCAGCCGCGCCATCGACTGTCGGAATGACCTCGTCGCGACCGATGCCGCCGGCATCTGAGAAATGTAGCTGTTCAAGGCTATGGCGTCAGAAGCGGTAGCGCACCGTCGCCATCGCGTTACGGGGGTCGCCATAGACGCTCGTTGGATAACCAAGGCCCGACTGCCCCGTCAGAGAACGGTAGTATTTCTTGTCGAACAGGTTGTTGACGTTAACAGCCCGCTGCCGAAGTCGATTTTTCGGGACGGCGCTCAGCCCGGCCCCGCAGACATGATGATCAGCAGCACGCCGGCTTCGGCTGCGACTTGGCCGACGAGGGCGAAGATCAGCGCGTTTTCGGTCTGAGCGACGATCAAAAACGCCTGTGAAGCGCTGGCGGCCTCCCTTGGGGTGCCACATCCGAACAGTGCGCGCATGAGGATGCCCAGGTTGAAGCCGGCGACGTGGATCAGATACCTCTTGTGGAGGTTTTCGCGCCCACGCAGCCATGCGCGGCGCATGCCGCCCCGGTCCAGGACATGGGCAAAGCTGCGTTCCACCAGCTCGCCGCGTTTGCGCATCGTCCTGCTGATCCCGCAAGGCTCGCGCATTCTGGGCCGCTACAACAGCCAGGTCAGCTATGGGCAAAGCCGCGTTCAAGTCGTCTGGAACCGGATCATCCTGCCCGACACGTCATCGCTGACGCTCGACAACCTGGCCGGCACCGACCCGGCCGGCTATGCCGGTTTGGAGGATGAAGTCGATTGGCATTGGGATCGCATCTTCGCCGGCGCCGTGCTGACAACGCTGCTGGGCGTTGGCGCCGAACTGGCCGCACCGGAGAACCGGCAGGACGGCGATCGCGTCATCATCGCCGGGCGCGACAGTGCGCAGGACAGCATCAATCAGGTCGGCCAGGAGATGACCCGGCGCAACCTGAACATCCAGCCCACCTTGACCGAACGGCCGGGCCTGCCGGTTCGCATCATCGTCAACAGGGATCTCGTACTGCGGTCCTACCAGCCACTGTTTTTTAACAAGGGGACTTCCCGATGAGCACGACCAGGAAACTGCGGCTTGGCCCTCTGCCTCGCCAAGAAGTCACGAAGCTGACCTTCGCATGTCCGGCCAGCCTGAAAATCGATCTTGACCGTTATGCCGAGCTTTATGCGCTGACCTATGGCGAGGCGGTCGATGCGGCAACACTGATCCCGCACATGCTGGAGGCGTTCATGGCAGGGGATCGGGGATTCAAGAAAGGCGAGCATGCCAAGGCGCCGCCTTCGCGGCCGGCTGCGGCTTCGCCAGGCGTGGATGCTGCGCCGCGCTGACTCCCTGAAACGCAGAACCCGCCATCACTGGCGGGTTCTGTTCGGCCGGGTCGGTCAGGCGTCCGGCGCTTCGATCATCACCGGATAGCGCCGATCTTTGTTCGGAGAGTTCTTCTCTCGCAAGGATCGAATGCGATGCGTCCCCGGCGTTCAGAGCACGGCTTCAAGTCCCTTGCGTTCGATGATGTCGAGCAGTTTCTGCGATGGGCCGCTGGGGCGCTTGTCGCCCACTTCCCACTTGCGGACGGTGGACGCGCTGGTATTGAGCACCGAGGCAAGGACGGCCTGGCTCAGTTGCAGGCGCTCGCGCAGCGCCTTGATTTTGGCAGCGTCGTAATCCTGCACCGGCTTCAGGCACAGCAGGTCGTACTTCTGCATCTTGCGCTTGTCGATGAACCCCAGGCGATGCAGGTCACTGGCGCCTTCATGCACCGCTTCCATGATGCGGCTCTTGGGTTTGGCTTTGTCAGTCATCGGTGATCTCCAGCAAAGTGCCGTCGGCAGCGGCTTCATCCAGTTGCGCAGCCGTGCGCTTCAACAAATCAGCGGCGTAGTCCTGCAAGGCTTGCAATTCATCGTCGTGGATGTTGTCCCGCTCGTTCTTCTCGAAGCCGAATACAAAGAACCAGCGGTTGCCCTTGTTGGTGGCGACCAACGTCCTCGCTCCGCCGCGCTTGCCGCGCCCGGCCAGTCCGATGCGCTTTTTCATCACGCCGCCGCCGAGGTCGGCGTCGATCAGCCCGGCAGCCATCTCCAGGACAGCCTTGCGCAGAGCGGAATCGCTCAGCTCCGTCTTGCGCATCCACCGCTGGAAGTGGCGGGTTTTGAAGATTCGCATCGTTGTTCTCACTATACCACTCAGTGGCATGATGTGTCCATGGGAGGATAGGCGCAGCCAGATCGAAGACCATGTGGTGTCGAGTGATCGGCCAGATCCAGATTCACACCGTCCCGCCGCATCCCGATCCGGTTATCCGCGAGATCAGTAAGGCCGGTCAGGTTGGCTCGCCATGGCTGGCCCAGGCCGGCCAAGTGCATTCGATAGAAAGGTGTCGGTTCAAGCGGCATCGCGGGCGTCCATCCGCAAATGATGGAAGGATGCCGCATGCTGGCGACGCCGGAAACTTGCCAGGGCGCGTTCCAGCGTAGTGCGCGCCGATTGCCGGCTGCGCGAATTGTCGTATCGCTGATACGACAATTCGGTGCTGGGTCTGCGGACGGGGAATTGTCGCGCCACTGTCGCGACAATTCCCGGCAAACTGATGCGGCATCACGTGGCTTCCAGCCCGCGCAGCAGTTCGGGCGAACGCTTCAACAGCTTGAACAGCTCGGCCAGCGCCTGCGGCACTTCTGCCGCTTCCTCGGCCTTGGCCGGCGTGGCCTGCTGGCCGCTGGCGATCAGCTTGCGCAGCTTCGCCACTACGTCGCTGGCTTCACGTTCTTCCTGATCCTGGGTGTGGACGTAGCCCATGAACGTCGCCACGGTCTTCTGCGCCGTGAGCGCCATGCCTACCTTGATCGGCACGCCGGAATTGGCAATATCGGTGGCCGAACGGTGGCGGATGCCGTGGGTGCCAACGTGGGCCGGGCCGGTGCCACATTGGGCCCCCATTCTAGGGAGCAGGGGCGTAGACGCACGGGGTGCTGTGGCGCACTGTTGGAAGCCTTGGCGGGCGCTAGCAAAGTACGCCAACACATGCTGGAGTGTGCCGCGGTTTCCGAGGCATTTTCTTGGGGCAAATTTGGGGCAATTTGCCCGCCAAAACATGCCAATCCACGCCAATTTCGCGCTCTGTCGTAGGTGGGCGTATTTTATGTAAGATGTTGATTTTAATATTTTTTGTTGATAATAGTGGGTGCCAATGGAGCACTTTGCTTGCACAATCGGGGAATGGTAGCATAGCTCGGCCTACGCCACACGACATCGCCGTTGTTGCGCTTTGCGGGCAGATCCAGCCCATGCTCGATGAACCAGAGCAGTGCCTGCCGTGCGCTGCCAAGTTCGGCCACCTTGTCGAAGACAAGGGTAATGGCTTCCTGGATGCGGCGGTCGGGATCCTTCTCGATCCGGTCGCCAGCCTTCACGAAGCCAACCGGGGCGGCAACGATCAGTTCGTCGCGCCGGGCCTTCTCGTAGCGGGCCGAGAGCGAGCGCTGGCGCAGGAGATCCAGCTCATACTCGTTGAGGCTGCCCTTCAGGCCGAGCAGCAGCCGGTCATTGCCCTGGCGCGGGGCGTACACGGTCTCCTGGTCGATCAGAACCGTATCGACGACCCGGCACATCTCGATAAGCTGCTGCCAGTCGCGGCTGTTGCGCGCGAAGCGTGAGACTTCTCGCGCCGCGACCGCGCCGACCTTGCCGAGACAGACCTCGGCAACCATCCGATCGAAACCGGCGCGCGTCACGCCGCCTGCCGCGGATCGACCAAGATCGTCATCGACCGTCTCGATTTGCGACCAGCCCAGCGCTGTGAGACGGTCACGCATGGCGTATTGCAGGGCACTGCTCTCTCGGTTGTGGAGGACCTGATGCGCCGAGGACTGCCGCACATACAGGATCGCCTTGCGGTCGAGATGCTGTGGCCCAATCTTCTCACAGATCATCACGCACCTCCCGCTGTTCCATGACGGGATCGTTGACGTGGTCGAGCAGCAGGCGCACGATCAGCGACGTCAATGTCTGGCGCGTCTGCGCTGGCAGCGTGTCCCATCTTGGTGTCGGGGTTATCGCGGAATTGCGGGGACAGGAAAACAGATCGAGCTGCAACACCTTGGACTTGTAAGCCATTGAGACCTCCCGAATGTGAGTCGTGAGGGCTCGATGCTGCGCTCAAAACCGATAATGCCGAAACCGGCTTTGCCGTTCGCAAAAGCTTGGCCAGTGCGCTCAGCGCGCCGACGTCAACCTGGGGCGACGCGCCTATGCGCGTCAGGGCGCAAGCGGCGTGGTCGAACATCCATGCAGGAATCTCGAGCCACCGGTCCGACGTCGCTCCCGTCTTGCTGCAGCGAAGTCTATCCTGACCCGCCCGCACGACCTTCTCATGAACGTGAACACGACACCCTGACCAGGGATGCCAGCGATAAAGAACTTCTCGAACTTCGGTCCCGTGGGCGTTGCGACGCCGCGTTGTACAACACCGTCCGTCCGCACAGCAGCCTGGGATACCGACCACCGGCACCAGAAACGGCTTCACCGCCATATCCGGCCTCCGGCTCCGCTTCGCTCCACCTCCATCCGGATATGGCGGCGGTGAGCGTAATCCACTAACAAACCATACGGTCCACTCGGTGGGGGCAGACCAAGGCGGCGTCGAGAAGAACATCGCCGCGTGGTGCGGCAAGATCGAGCGGCTGGCGGCTTCCGCATTTGCTCTGCGGCGCGGCACCAGGCTCCAGGCCGTTCTCCCGAACGATTGGTCCGACGACTTCCGCTGAAGTTGTGCAGAGCATTTTGCAAGACGATGCTGCAAAGTCTCCTGTGAAGGAAATCCTTCTCGTTCGCGCCGGGATCCTGCATCGGCACTATCAGGGCTATCGGGTCGACCACCATAATCGCGGCACCCAGCGCCAAGCGTTCTACACGCTTTCTCCCATCGCTCGAAAGCTGCTCCAGACAGGCCATGCCCAGTCAGCACCGCCACAGCACCCACGACAAGGCTCGTTGGCCCTCGGTTGAGCGATCTGATCGCGCCGCCCCGGCTTATGCTAAGAGGCACCGCCGATCGGGGTTACGGGTTGAGCTTGTCCTTCAAGGCCTTGGCGGCCGAAAAGCCCAACTTGCGCGATGCCTTGATGGTCATTGCCTCGCCGGTTGTCGGATTGCGGCCTTCCCGCGCAGGGCTGTCCTTGACCTTGAACTTGCCGAAGCCGTTGAATGAGATTTCCCCACCTTTCGCCGCGGCCTCGCCAATCCCGGCGAACATCGCATCGACAAGCTTGCGCGCATCGGCCTTGGTGATGCCGTGTTCACGGGCGATCTTTTTGGCAAGATCATTGTTGTTCATGAAAAATACCTCTCCTGAGCTGAATTTCGGTCGCAGGGCTTCATAACGGGCGAGGCATGGCGCGCCTCCTTCCAATCCTGACCGCGCTGGCTTCATAACGAAATGCCTCACAGGCGAGGCACTATCTCATCCTGCAAGCCGCGTCTCGAAGAGATCCAGTTCTCGGATGAGCTTGCGCGCGGCCTCGCTGCCCAGTTGTCGGTTGCGAACCCGCCGGGATATTTCCTCCCGCTCGGCCTTGAGCGCGGCGAGCCGCAATTCGCGTTCGATCTTCTCGTCGCGCCGGTGAACATCCTTCTGCTCGGGCTCGGCGATCTGATGATCGATCCGATCACGGTATAAATCCATGAGCCGCGACGCGACATTAACGTAAGTGTCCGGATCCCTCTTGCCGTTGGCGAGGCGATGTTGCGTTCGTTCGATCTCGCCGATCGCCGCTTCCGCGGCAGCAACGCGCGCGGCATCCACCTCGGCCTCTCCCGTCGGCTCGGGTGGCATCTCGAGGCTCCGCATCATCAAGGGCAGACCGATGGATGCGGCAATCAGCGACAGAATGATCACGCCCATCGCCAGGAATATCGCGAGATCGCGGGCGGGGAAGGGCGAGCCGTCCACCATCGCAAGCGGGAGGGTGAGCACACCGGCCAGCGTGATCGCGCCTCGCACACCGGCGAAGGACATCGCCCCGATGATCCGCCAATTCGGGCGCTCTCGGTCCTCCGGCCGACGGAACAAGGTCAGGCGGAACGACAACCACACCCAGGCGAAACGAAGCGCTGCGAGTCCAGAATTGATCGCGATGACATAGACACCCAGCCACCACGGTTCGTGATGACCGGTGAGACGCACGGTATCGGCGGCATCGGCGAGGATCGTTGGCAGTTGCTCGCCCAACAGCACGAAGATGACCCCGTTGGCGGTGAACTGGATCATGTCCCACACCGCTGTTCTTCGGATGCGTGTGACAGCCAGGGCATTCCCGCGCGCCTCAACGAAACCCATGGTAAGCCCGGCTGCGACGGTTGCGAGGATTCCTGAACAATGGAGATGCTCGGCGATCAGATAGGCGCCGAACGGGATGAGCAGGCTAATCAGGATCTGCGAGCCGCTTTCCTCGCCCACGTATCGCGTGACGATGCTCTTCGCCCAACCGACAAGCCAGGTCAGCGCTATCCCGACGGCGATTCCGCCGATCGCGACCCACAGGAAATTAATCGCTGCCTCCCCCAGGGAAAAGGCGCCAGTCAACGCGGCGGCGACCGCAAAACGCAAGCATACGAGACCCGAGGCATCGTTGAGCAGGGATTCTCCCTCGAGGATATGCATCATCCGCTTGGGAACGGGGGTGCGCTGGGCGATTGCGGAGACCGCTATCGGATCGGTCGGCGATACTACTGCGGCGAGGGCGAACGCCACCGCAAGCGGCATCGCCGGGATCATCCAGTTGATGAAGAATCCCATGCCCAGCACAGTGAACACGACCAGTCCAAGCGCAAGCTCGAGGATGGTCGACCGATCCTTGAACAGATCCTCCCGCGGGATGCGCCAGCCATCGAGAAACAAGAGCGGCGGCAGAAAGAGTAGGAAGAAAATCTCCGGATCGAGCGTTACGCGCCAGTCTGCGACCAGTCCGACTGCGGCGCCCAGGGCGATCTGCACCAGCGGCCGCGGTATCGGGAGCGGAAGCAACCGAGCCAGTATGCCGCTTACGACGACGGCGAAAAGTAAAGTCAGGACAAGCGTTACGGTTTCCAAAAGCGGCCTCGAACAAGCGGGGAGGGTCGGTGTCTCCTTGGACTCTTAGCGGGATGGGCCGTTCATGCCAGCCTTGTTCGAGGTCCGCAGAGGCGATCTACCCTGCGGTTCGCGAACACCCCGATCGCACCCAGCGCGGGTCCTGCGAACGCACTCGTCCATTTCTAAACCCCAGCCTATCGGGCGGTGGGAGCAGCGTCTCTACGGATATAACCGGATTGCGATCTACCCGGTCTCTCCAGCTAGTTGATCCCAGTTATCGATCGAATTGGAGGACTTCGGAGCCCAGTTCAGGAACCAAAGGAAGCGAGGTCTGGCCCACGCTTCCGTGTGCTCAATTCCCATGATCCGAACCTATCCCAAGGAGGCTTGATGTCGGCGCCCATCGATTTGGAAGAAGTGTGCTGGCATGCGTTACCGAGCAGCGAGATCGCCAAGATCCTCGACGTGGATCTTACCGGCCTCTCGCCTTCGGAAGTAGGCCGACAAGCTACCCGTTTTGGTCCCAATGCGCTGCCCAAGTCGCCTCGGCGGAGCCCGTTGCTGCGCTTTCTGGCCCAGTTCAACAATACCCTGATCTACGTTCTGATCGCCGGGGCGCTGGCAGCCGCGCTGCTCGACCATATGATCGATGCGGCTGTCATCGTGGCCGTCGTAATTGTGAATGCGGTTATCGGCCATATCCAGGAAGGGAAGGCGGAACAGGCTCTCGAAGCGATCCAGCAGATGATCGCGCCAAAGGCGAGCGTTGTCCGCAGCGGCATCAGGCAGACGATCCCGGTCTCCGAGATCGTCCCTGGCGATCTTGTCCTCATCGAAGCTGGCGATCGTGTCCCGGCCGACCTCAGGCTGCTCCATGCCCGCCGCCTCCTGATCGACGAAGCCCTTCTGACCGGGGAGTCGGTCGCGGCCGAGAAGCAGGAGGCGGTGCTGCCCGAAGAGACCGTTCTCGCAGACCGGCGAAACATGGCCTTCTCCGGCACGCTGGTCGCCGCCGGACAAGCGAACGGAATTGCCGTTGCCACCGGGCCCCACACGCAGATCGGACGGATCAGCGAGCTAATCCAGTCCGTCGAAGCGATGGTGACGCCGCTGCTGAAGCAGATCGACCAGTTCGCCCGTCGCTTTACTTGGTTCGTGCTCGCAGGAGGCCTGGCGCTGTTTGCGTTCGCCGTTCTGGTGCGGGGCTACGACTGGATCGATGCTCTGATCGCCGTTGTCGCGCTTGCCGTCGGCATTGTGCCGGAAGGTCTGCCGGCAGTCATTACCATCACGCTTGCCATAGGCGTGCGCCGGATGGCTTCCCGGAATGCCGTTATCCGCAAGCTCCCTGCGGTTGAAACGCTCGGCGCCACTTCGGTGATCTGCTCGGACAAGACCGGCACGCTTACGCGCAACGAGATGACGGCCCGCCGGATCATCTCCGCCCGGCACACCATGATCGCCAGCGGCTCAGGCTACATTCCGGAGGGACATCTCCAGATCGCGGGAACAGGCGATCAGGCCGACGCCATGGCGGCCTCTATGCCGCTGATCCGCTGTGGTATCCTGTGCAACGATGCGTCACTGCGCAAGGTTGGCGAAGACTGGCGCGTCGAGGGCGATCCCATGGAAGGCGCCCTGTTCGCCCTGGCAATGAAGGCTGCCGTCGACCCGGAACTGGAACGTACGGAATGGGAGCGGCTCGACGAGATCCCGTTCGATGCGGCGCACCGCTTCATGGCGACGCTTTGTCGTGGGTCTGACGGAGCGACGGCTCTCCTCGTCAAAGGCGCACCCGAGGCCCTCTTCGCGATGACCTCGCCCGACGACATCGGCGATTGGGAACGCGCCATCGCTGAAGCCGGAAACGAGGGCGAGCGTGTCCTCGCCTTTGGAGCGAAGCCCATGCCGTCGGATGCAGAGCGCATCTCGTTCGACGACGTCATGGCCGGCGTCCGGCTGCTCGGACTGGTCGGCTTCATCGATCCACCGCGCCTCGAGGCGAAGGAGGCGATCGCCGAATGCCGCTCGGCCGGGATCGCCGTCAAGATGATCACGGGAGACCATGCCGCGACGGCGCTGGCAATCGCGCGCCAGCTCGAGCTTGCCGACGATCCGCAAGCGATGACCGGGCTCGATATCGAGAAGCTCTCGGACGAGGAACTCGAACGGATCGTCGCTCGCATCTCCGTGTTCGCCCGGACCAGTCCCGAGCACAAGCTTCGCATCGTCCGCGCCCTGCAGGCACAGGGCCAGATCGTCGCCATGACCGGCGATGGCGTGAACGATGCCCCGTCGCTCAAGCAGGCCGATGTCGGCGTGGCGATGGGCATCAAGGGGACCGAAGCCTCGAAGGAAGCCGCCTCCATGGTGCTCCTCGACGACAATTTTGCATCGATCGTCAGCGCCGTACGCGAGGGCAGGACCGTTTACGACAATATCCGGAAAGTCATTTCCTGGGAAATCCCCACCAATGGCGGCGAGACACTGGCGGTCGTTCTGGCGATCCTCTTGGGATTTGCTCTGCCAATGTCAGCAACCCAGATCCTGTGGGTCAATCTCATCCTCGCCGCGACGCTCGGTCTGGTGCTCGCTTTCGAACCCACCGAGCCAGGCGTAATGCAGCGTCGCCCACGCAAACGCGGCGCGCCTCTGCTTTCGCCATTTCTCCTGTGGCGCGTCGTGCTGGTGTCCGTGCTGTTTGCCGCGGTCACCCTCGGCCTCTTCTTCCACACGCTCGATCAGGGCCGCGGCCTCGAAGTGGCGCGCACGATGGTCGTCAACATGTTCATCGTCGCGGAGATTTTCTACCTCTTCAACGTCCGCTATCTGCACATGACGTCCCTGACGTGGCGCGGCGCGCTGGGAACCCCCGCCGTGTTGATCGCGATTGCGATCCTGCTCCTTGGCCAGGCGCTCTTCACCTACGCCCCGTTCATGAACGCGATCTTCGGCTCGCGACCGCTCACCGTTGACGACCTTGCGCTGCTCGTGCTCGCCGGCGCGGCTCTCATGCTCCTGCTCGAGGGCGAAAAGCACCTCATGCGGCGTCTGGGCTGGTTCAAGGAACTCAACGACTAGGAGGACGAAATGACCCAGGACACTTTCCCCAAACGTATCGCGCTTGCAACCGACCTCAGCCATCGTTGCGACCGCGCGCTCGACCGGGCCCTGATGGTCGCCAAGGCGTGGCAGGCCGAACTCACAGTCATCCACGCGCTTGCCCCACCCGACGATATTACCCTGTTCGGGAGCCTGCGCGACCAGCCATCCTGGCGTCGCCCGCCTGACCCGGTTCGAAAGGTCCGCGATCGAATGTTCCGGGATCTGGTGCGCGAGGACCCGAACATCGACATCGCAGTCCATGTCGAGGCGGGAGCGCCTGCAGATGTCGTCCTGAAGGTCATCCGGAAATCCCATGCGGAGCTGATCGTCACCGGCGTCGCCCGCGACGAACTACTGGCGCGCATGTTCCTTGGCGACACTGTCGACCGGCTGATCCGCAAGTCTCCCGTTCCCGTTCTCATCGTCCGCGACCGCGCCTTCGAGCGCTATCACAACATGCTCGTCACGACGGATTTTTCGAAGTCTTCCCGTGTCGCGCTCGAGACGGCCGTCCGGTTCTTCCCAGATGCGGGCATCTCGCTCTTCCACGCCTATGACGTGCCCTTTGCCGGCTATCTCGGCCGCGCGGAAGTCGAGAAGCAATTCGAGGACTATGGCAAGGACGCGACCGACAAGTTCCTGGCCGAAGCCGGGATCGCGCCCGATACGGCTCGCATGGTCAGCCGCATGATCGAAAACGGAGTGCCCGAGCGGCTGTTGCAGGACTATGCCGAGACTTCGCGGCGCCATCTCACCGTGGTGGGGACTCATGGCGGCGGCATGGTCTATGAAGCCCTGATCGGAAGCACGGCGCGCAAGATCATCGATGCCGTGCCCGGCGACGTCCTCCTCGTGCCCGATCCCGCGAAGCGCAAGGCAGACTGACCTCCCGATGACTCTTGCGATCGTCTGGATCTGCGTCGGGCTTGCCGCATTGATCGCTGGCGCCGAACTGCTCGTGAGAAGCGGGTCGGCTCTGGCGGCACGCCTCGGCGTTTCACCCCTGCTGATCGGACTCACCGTCGTCGCGCTCGGAACGAGCACTCCGGAGCTGGCTGTCGGCATCGATGCCGCCGTTCAGGGCAACGGCTCGCTTGCGGTGGGGAATATCGCCGGCACCAATACCGTCAACATCCTCCTTATCCTCGGGCTGAGCGCCGCGCTGCGGCCGCTGGCGATCCAGATGCAGACACTGCGCCTGGAACTCCCCGTGATCGTCATCGCCTCGGCCACGCTGCTCGCCTTCGCATGGGACGGCACGCTCTCGCGGTTGGAGGGGCTCCTACTCGTCACCATGGGCGCGGCGTTCACGCTGGCGGTCATCCGCGTCGCCCGGCAAGAGAGCATTAAGGTCAAGTTGGAATTTGCCCGTGAGTACGGGCCCCGGCGCCTCGCCAATCGCCAGGCGGCCACCGAGATGCTGATGCTTGCCGCCGGCCTTGTCATCATCGTCGCCGGCGCCGACTGGCTCGTCGAGGGTGCCGTCGGTTTGGCACGTCTCTGGCGCGTCTCGGACGCATTCATAGGTCTGACCATCGTCGCCATCGGCACCTCAGCGCCCGAACTCGTGACCACGATCATTTCCACCTTCCGAGGTGAGCGTGACATCGCCATCGGCAACCTGATCGGCAGCAGCGTCTACAACATTCTTGTGATCCTTGGCGTGACCTGCCTCATTCCGGCCGATGGCATCGACGTCAACACTCACCTTATCGGCATCGATATCCCGGTGATGCTAGGCGTAGCGTTGTTCTGCATTCCGGTTTTCGTTAGCGGCCGCAAGATCACGCGGGGCGAGGGTGGCCTCTTCGTGAGTGCCTACGTGGCGTACCTTAGCTACCTCATCATACAGCGTGCATGAGATGAGCCGTTTCCCGCCGGCGCGTATCCGAAGGCCGACAGCGCCGCGCAAGACCCCTTGACCCATTGGGCTAATTCGAGAGTGCTGCGGCGATCCGGTCCTTTATCGCCAAGCGGCGCCTGCGAAGCTCGGTTTCATGATCGTGCGACGTCGGCTGGACATTGGTCTCGGCCACGTGAATTTCGTCGTTCACTTCATCATAGTCGATGAGCAACTGTGCAAAGCTCGGGTTTGAGACCTTCAGCGCATGGATCTTGTCCAACTGGCCCGGAAACTCTTCGCTCAAATTATGCGGTGTGTTCGACATGTCTTACTCCGTAGATGCCTATGCAAGCGTGATAGAGGACGCACCCGGGTGCGCCCATAAGTAGGTTCCCCATCAGCTTCGGGCGATAGGCCTGGTCGAGCAGAGCAAGGAGCTTCGGGCAGCTAGTCCTGCCGGCTCTTCCGCTTCTCGCGGTGGGACTGGTAGGAACGCAGGATCTCGCCCATCCGGGCAAGCGCCTCGCGCCGTGCCGACGCACTCTCGATATCCTGCAGTTCCTTCTTCAACCGGACCGAGAAATCGGCATAGTCGTTCTGCCAATCCCGCCCAACCGCGCTCTGCAATTCGACATCGCCCGTCTTCAGGCGCTTGGCCGGCGCTCCTGTGGGCAACGAATAGGTCTCGCCGATCTGCGGCGTGACGATTGACAACACTCCTTCGCCTTGCATCAAGCGGCGTAGCGTCTCGATGGAGACTGGCTCGCCATGGTCCAGGAAAAGACTGCCATTGATCGGCATCCGCCCCGTGATCCATTCCTTGAGATCCGTCTGGTCGCCATGCGCGGAATAGCTGTCGATCCGACGAATTTGGGCACGGACCGCGACGTCCTGTCCCCAGATCCGGACGCGACTGGCACCGTCGAGGATCGTCCGGCCGAGCGAGCCAGCCGCCTGGAAGCCGACGAACAGGATCGTCGATTCCCGACGCGCGAGATTGTACCGCAAATGGTGGCGAATACGCCCCGCTTCGCACATGCCGGACGCGGCCATAATGATTGCGCCCGACATCGTGTTCAGCCGCATCGATTCCATGGTGGTGGCGGTGTAGTGGAACGACGGGTGATGGAAGATCTCCCCCGAACCCATGTCTTCAAGGTCGTTGGCGTGCTTGGCGAACACCTCGGTCGCCCGTGTCGCCAACGGAGAATCGATGAACACCTGCGGAAATGCCAGACGCCCGGTGTTGATCAGTGTCGCGATGTCGAGCAGCAATTCCTGAGTACGTTCAAGTGCAAACACTGGGATCACCAGATTGCCGCCGCGGGTCAGGGCGGCCTTGATCTCCGCCTCGAGTTGCGTCCGGCGTTCCTCTATCGAGACATCCTCCCGAACCCGGTCGCCATAGGTGCTTTCGCACACGACATGGTCCAAACCAACCGGCGCTTCCGGATCCGCATGGAATGCCTTGTGATGCGGTCCAAGGTCTCCCGAGAACAATAGGTGCGAGCCTCCGACGTGCATCTCGGCCGACGCTGACCCCAGAATATGCCCTGCATTCCAAAACCGGGTCCTGAAGCCCGGTACCGGCTCGAACCACTCATTCAGTTCGACCGTGTCGCACAGGCTGTAAGCGGCCATCGAATCCGCTTCGGTGTAGATCGGCTCGAACGGCACTTCATCCCTGCGATCACGCCGACGATTGCGTCGCTCCGCTTCGCTCTCCTGGATCCGTCCGGCATCCGGCAGCATGTAGTAGAGAAGATCCTTGGTCTGGGGAGTGCAGTAGATCGGGCCACGGTAGCCCTCGGCCGACAACTTGGGCAGAAGCCCGCTGTGATCGATATGCGCATGGGTCAGCACGACCGCGTCGATCCTGCGCACATCGAATGAAAATGGGTCCCGATTGAGCGTTTCGAGAGTCCGCGATCCCTGGAAAAGGCCGCAGTCGATAAGCACAGTACTCCCTCCATAGTGCAGTTCCATGCACGAGCCGGTGACTGTCCCTGCAGCGCCGTGGAAGGTGATCTTGGGCTCGTTACTCATCGGCTCACTCTGCTCCTGCTTGGTCTGCAACAGTCCGACCCTTAGACACCCCTATAACTCGAGCTATGCGAGATATCCCGTAGTGGGCCGCGTCAACTGGCATTGCCGTACTGGCCGAGCACATCGCGCTGACCGCGACGTCGTCGATCCTCGATCACATCCGCGAATATGGGCCGGTTGAATTGGGGATATTGCGGATAGACCGGAATGCGGCCGGCCCGCTCAATGGCAGAATGACGAACATTGCCACCCTGACGCTGAACCCCACGATCGACGTCGCCTACGAAGTCGATCGCATGTTCCACACGCGCAAGATGCGGACAAAATCCGAGTTTTACAGCCCAGGCGGTGGCGGCATCAACGTCGCCCGGGTCTTCGTCCGCCTCGGCGGCAATGCTCGAAACTATTATATGGCGGGTGGCGCAACGGGCGATGCGCTCGACGGCCTGCTCGACCTTCATCAGCTTGTTCGCAATCGCATCACCATCGCGGGCCACACCCGCGTTGCATCTGCCGTGCTGGAGATCGAAAGCGGCAAGGAATTCCGCTTCGTCCCGCCCGGCCCGACAATCCAGCCTGTCGAATGGCAGGCGTGTCTTGCCCAGCTTGAAAACGCGCAGTGCAAATTCATGGTCCTAAGCGGTTCGCTACCCCGGGGTATGCCCGGTGACTTCTACGGTCAGGTCGCGGCGCTGATGCACCGACGCAATATCCCGGTTGTGCTCGACAGTTCAGGGCCCGGTCTCAAGGGTGGCCTTCAGGAAGGCCGCATCTTTCTCGTAAAACCCAGCATCGGCGAGTTGCGGCAATTCACCGGCCAGAAACTCGCGACACCCGACGAGATCGCCAATGCCGCAATGGAAATCGTTCGATCGGGACAAGCCGCGCATGTCGCCGTGACCATGGGCCATGACGGCGCAATCCTTGCCACTGCCACCGGACAGCTTTTTCTGCCGGCCGCCTCCATAGAGGCGAAAAGTGCGGTTGGCGCCGGTGACAGTTTCCTCTCCGCCATGCTCTTTGCGATCTCGATCGGCTGGGATACGGCCGAAGCGTTCCGCTTCGGAATTGCTGCTGGCGCTGCCGCCGTGATGAGCCCGGGTCACGATCTCGCCAGACCAGACAATATCCAGCACCTATACCAGCAGGTTACGCCAATACCCTGAGTGTTGCGGCAAATCGGCCATCTGAGATTCATCGCGCCCGAATCATGCGCAAGCTCGACGCTAGTTCGATCGCGAGCCTGGTTGCGACGGCGATAGCGCTAGGCGGCGCGCAACAGACCCTGGTGCGTAGAATCCCGCATTGCTGGAAAAAGGCCGGTCGGTCAGTCAACCTCTTACGCCAAAGAGACTGAATGATGACCGACAATACTCCCAACGGGGCGAACATGAACGTCCGCGCGCCCTTCCCGATTGCTCATCCAGAGGCGGCGAGGATACTGCTTTTTCTGCCGCACATGCAGGCCGCCATAATCACGGCCGCTCTGGAGCAGCAGCAGGCCCCTCAAATCTAGCAAAGGATCCATCCTTTATGAATATTAGCACGACCGGCCTCGATTCGGCTAAAAATTGCTTTTCAAGCTCACGCGATCAGAAAAGTTGTCGTCCGCAAGACGCTAAGACAACCGCAGATGCGTCCCTTCTTCGAGAAGTTTCCGCCTAGTCTGGTCGGAGCGGAAGCCTGCGACTGGACGAAGATCTGCGCCGGCGAGGAGGAGAAACCCGTGTATGTCGGACCCCGCCTGCTTGAAGCGCTATCCCGTCTCAACATGGCATCGTCGACCGAGGCACTGCGCGACGGACTGGCTGATGCCGCCAGGCAAATGGGCTTTCCCTATATCGCGCTGGTCCAACACGGCGGTCTGCCGCGGCTGGTCGAGTGCTCGATGGTGGTCACCAACTATCCGGCGAAGTTCGTCCAATCCTACATCGCAAACCACTATTATGTTATCGACCCGGTCTATGAAGTGAGCCAGCTTCTCGATCGGCCGTTCGGCTGGGAGGAGATCAGCAACGTCGTCGAGCTTGCCGATCACCAGCATGCCCTTTTCAAGGAAGCGGGGCGCTACGGGATCGTTCACGGCGTCACCGTGCCGCTACACATCCCGAGCGAGTCCTACGCGTCATGCACCTTCGCCCGCCCGGAACCGATCGAGATCACGCCATCGCTGATGACCACGCTCCAGATCATCGCCGGCTTCGCGTTCAGGGCGGGCCTCTATCTCCATCACGCCATGCACGACCGCAATGTTCCCCGGCTTACGCGCCGCGAGGCAGAATGCACGGCGCTGATCGCGCTCGGCAAGACCGATTGGGAGATCGGCCAGATCCTCGGGATCGCCCAAACCACGGTTCGGTATTTCATAACGAGAGCGAAGCAACGCTACGGCGTCTTCAGGCGCTCGGAGCTGGTCGCGCGCGCGATCATCGATGCTCAGGTCATCCGTGATGGCCAGGACAGGGATAGCAAGGTGCCCGAGAGCGCCGACGACAAGCCGGAGCGTGGATAGCTCACATCGCGTTGCGGGAGCGGACGATGCGCCAGATACGGCTTGGACCATTTTGCGGCGAGCAGCGCGGAAGGGTGGAGGTTGGTTGAGGCGGTGGAGTAGAATCGGAAAGGTGGTGAGTGGGGAAGCGCGTTAACGCCCCCAAGCGCCCCGGTGCTCTTTCAAAGCGTACACTGCTTGACGAACGGCAGCGGAAGGGTGTACCAATTGAAGCTGTACGAGTGGAGGCACACAATGCCGCGAGCAGTAGTGGAAGACAACAGACGCATGAGCCTGCGGATTCGGCCGGAGCAAAAGGCTTTGCTTGCCCGGGCGGCTGCGCTCAAGCATACCGATCTCACGACCTTTGTCACACGTTCGGCGCTGCGCGAGGCCGAGAACGTGATCGAAGAGTCGGAGCGGACGAAACTGAGCGAGAGAGACAGCCTGCTCGTTCTTGATCTGCTCGAGAACCCGCCGCCGGTGAATGCGAAACTGCGCGCTGCCATCGCCGCGATGCCGAAGTTGGCATGACGCTTCCTTCATGGCACGAGGAAGCGATTTCGAAAGCGCATGACCGGACTTCATTCGACTGCGGCGACAATGATCTGAACGTCTACTTGCAGCGTTATGCGCGGCAAAGCCACGAGGCAGGCGGGGCGAAGACGTTCCTCGCCATCGACGACACCGACAGCAAGACGGTTCTCGGCTTTTACAGCATCGCTCCGGGCAGCATGGATCATGCGGATACGCCAGAACTGGCGAGGCGAGGACTCGCCAGGCATGAGGTGCCGGGCTTCCGGCTCGCGCGGCTAGCAACGGATCTGCGTGTGCAGGGGCAAGGGCTCGGGGGTCAGCTCCTGGGCGCGATCGGGCGCAGATGCATTCGCGTCGCGACCGAGGTCGGCGGGGTTATGCTGATCATCGACGCCAAAAACGAGCGCGCCGCGGACTGGTATGCCGGCTACGGCGCTATTCCGCTGCACGACAAACCGCTGACGCTCATATTGCCCTTTGCGACACTCGAACGTGAATTGAGAGCTGCAGGCCAGTTCTAGGCGTTCAGGGCGCGATGCGCCGTGCAATGTCGTTTGTCTTCGACGTGAGCTCCACACCGGGGTCACTCGCGCGACCATATCCACATCGGAACCCGAAGGCTGAGGCGCGCTCCAGATCGGCTTGCAGAGAACAGAATCAGCGGGGTCAAACCAGTGTTCCAGTGCGATTTGCCGCACGAAACCGGCTATGAATGATGGAACAATGACAAGATCTCTGCTATAGTCGGCTGCGAGGAACTATCGATGAATACCGCAGCCGACATGCCCCCAACCGATCCTGCAGCGCCGCGGCTGAGGCTAGCCGATTGGCTGTGGCGTCCGTGGTATGCAAAGGCGTGGTGGGCCACGATCCCGGTCTGGTGGATCGGCATGGCGGCGTCCACGAAGATCGCGCCGCTGGAGGCCTTCTACGACAGCGCGCCTGCCGGTTTTCTCAATGTGCTTTTCTTCCCGATGACTGCGCTCCTGGCGCTGGGTGTCGGTTACGCGCAGGATTGGCTGACGGCATTTGCGCCGCAGGGCGAGGGCGATCCTATATCCGATGAGGCGCGGGCTAGAATTGCCCGTCTGTGGGAAGAGCATGATCGCGCTATGGAAGATATCCGAGCCGGCAGCGATATCCACGATCCGCGCTCCGGGGCGCTATACATCGGCAATCCGATAAGCCCTAACAATGGCGCTCGTATCAGCGTTTTTTGAAGCTGCTGTCGCCATCGCCCGGGCTGCCCTCGATGTCCGTGGAGAATCTCCCGCCCTTCAGAACCGCGTTCTGTTCAACCGATGTGAGAGGGCCAGTAACGTCGAATGTCGCGCGCCCGGAATCCGCGTCCTGAAGGTAGCGGTTACGCATGCCATCCGGGCCAAGGATGCGATCTGACAGTTCGCGGGAGAAGGTTGCAGCCGGATCGCTGGACCGGGCCGCGGCACGTTCGGCGGCAGCAATTGCCTCTCGAACGTCGTAGTTCACGATATCCAGGCTCGACTGAGCATTCTCCGTTGAAATGCCAACATCACGGCTCTCGAACCCCAGACTTCCGCCGACACGTCCCGAGGTGGAACGGCCCTTCTGGGTGGTCGGCGTTTGGCTCGATTGCTGTCCCTTGCCGGCCGGTTGTCCGCGGCCGCCAATAGCTTCGGATTCCTGAGAGTCGATACTCCCTCCGACATGAGCACCGACAGACGTACCAATCGTGACCTGATCCTGCGCCGAGCGCGACAGCCCCCGCTGCCATCCGGTCTGCGCGATGATCGCCTGGACGTCCCTGGTGAGCGTATCTGCTACCTGCGGATTGAGCCGCCAGTTGCCGTGCCGGTCCATCTCGAACCCGCCGCGCAGCCAGTTCTGCATCATGGCCTGGCCCTGTTCGCCGCTGCTCAGGAAATGCTCGATCGTGTCGGGCCCGGCCTGTTTGCCCGCCTCGAAACGCGTACTGGTGTCGTTGCGCGCCGACTGTTGGAACCCGACCGAGCTCGATACCAGCACATCGTTGTCGGCGAACGAAAATCGCGCACGCCCGCCATTGGCGATCGCACCGAGCTGGCTCTCGTTGATCAGACCACCGCGCCACATCTGCGCTGCGGTCTCCGGCGTCAGATTGAGGCTCAGGTCACCATTTTGCGCCATGGCGATCTGGCGCTTGGACATCTGCACGCCATGCTCGCCCAGCAGTTGCTGCATGCGGGTCAGGCGCTCATTGTCGACAATGCGGGTCAGGCGCTCGTTGCGCGCGCGATCGGCAATTCCTTCCGCGCCGCCTTCGGCCATATCGACCTGATTGCCGGCACCCTGCGACAATGTGCGAATGAAGCTATCGAGGTGGGCCGCCTGCCGCACCGACATGCCCGCAGCCGCCGCACCCTCGGCAAAGCCGGCATTGTCGGCCTGTCGACGCTGCTCGCCGATCCGAGCCGCAGAGCGCGTTCCATCATGGCCGACCTCGCGCTGCGCATCGAGCTTGCCCGACCGCTCGGCGAAGTCGTAGCCCGCCGCCTCGCGTGTGCGCCCGTAGACGCTGGTGCCTTCCCGGGCAGCCTCGGCCGTCGCGCCGTCGGCGGTGCCGACCTGCACAGCGGCATTGTAGGTTTCGAGCGCGCGCATCACCTGCGCTTCGTTGCGGCCAGTTGCGCGGGAGAGCTGGGAAATGGCGGTGGAGCGGGCTTCGCCCGAGAGGGCGTTGATGAAGGCGATCCGACGGGAGGTTTCCTGCACGCCGAGGCCGAGCATCGATGCGGCATTACGCTGCCCCTCATTGCTGCCGGTGCGGTGTGCCTGCTCGGTCGCGACATTGCCGCGCTCGATCCGCGTCACATTGTCGCCCGCGAAATCGCGCCGTCCTTCCATCGCGCCGACCTGGACCTGAGCGGCGGTGAGGTCGTTCCGCAGCATCTGCTCCTGGTCGAAGGTGTTGGCAATCAGCTTGGCGAAGGTTGGATCGGCCGATGCCTGCGCGATCACCGTCGAAGCTTTCAGTACCGCGTCCTTCTGGTCGTAGCCGTTCCGCTCGAAATGCCGCTGTGCGCCGGACAACATCATGTCATAGGCGCGCGTATCGCCGAACGCCTTCCACTGGACCATCCGTTGCGTAAAGGCGGCAAAGGCACCTTCGCCCGCCTGTCCCTGGCCGAAATATCCCGTGCCCAGCGCGCGCAGCGCATCCTTCTCCGCGAAATTATGGATCGCCGTCGTCGCGGCATTGTCGCGCACTGCGCGAACGGTCGCTGGATCGGTCAGACTACGGCCAGTGAGCGCTGGCGATAACCCGCCCAGTTCTCGTGCGCTATCGAGCCCACCCATGCCGAATGCGGCCGTGCCGTTCGCCCCGCCGCCGTGCTCGCCGAGGACCCGGCTTGCGGCGCCGAATGCCCGGTTCGCGCCGAAGGTCGAGCGCTCCCCGAAGTCGCCGAAGTTCGACGCCGCACCGCGCCGCGCCATGGTGCCCGCCGCCGTCGCCTGCGCCTCGAGCGCGCCCGCATAGCCCTCGCTTGTGGCGAGCGGCGCGGCGGCGGCCGTGCCCTGTCCCTGGACACCGAGGGCGCCGCTGGTGAACGAGGTGAACACGTTGCCCGAAAAACGGAACACGGTGAACACGAAGGCGCCCGCAAGTCCCGCCGCAGCCGTGCGGAAGCTCCCGAAGATGGCGAGCGCCTTCATCGCGGAGGAGGGCGCGAGCATCCATGCGTTGGCCGCGACATTGTTCGCGCGCATCTCGGCCAGCACGTCGGTCGCGCGGCCCAAGGTGAGTTGATAGATGCCGGCGTCGATCACGCCCCAAAGCGCGACGAACACGAAAAGACCGAGCGCGAACGACGCGACGCGCAGGTTGATCGGGGTGAGGATGAACAGGAGCGCGATCGGCATCATGAATAACATGATTCCGAAGACCGTGGCCCGGATGGTCGGCATCCATTCGTTGGCGGTCGACATGGTGGCGAGGCCGGAGGAGACGACGGCGCGATTGGCCATGACGCGCGCGGCGGTTGCCGGACTGTCCTCGAACAGCACGTCTCCCACCGTACTGCCGAGCATGACATTGGTCAGGAACTGCTGGAGCGACTGGGGTGTGTCCATCATCATCTGGCCGAGTTCGCCGATGTTGGATCGGCAACGCTGTAGCTGGGTCGCGTTGGTGATATCGTAGCCGGTGCGTGTGCAGACCTGCGCGACGTAATTGTCGAACAGCGCGGGCTCGGAGAGGCGCGTCGAGATATGCTCCCAGGTTTCGGTGCAGCTGACCGTCGTGCCGCCCTTGTCGGTGGACGTGAACACCGTGCTGAATGTCGCGGGACCCGCCATACCCGCGAAGGCGGCGGGCAGATCGGTGGCGGTGCGGAACAGCATATCATCGTCAACGCCATAGGCGGGCGAGACGCGCGCGACCGGATAGCATTGCCGGACATAGTCCTTGATCGTGCTATCTAGGAAGGTGTCGGTCATCGGACCGCGCGGGGACGCGGCATTGAGAAACAGATCGAACGTGTGGCCGCCCGCGCCGAACTCGAGCTTGGCGTGCGGATCGGTCGTATTGTCGTCGATGACCTCGGCCAGCGCGCGCTCCATCATATTGGTCACGCCCGCGACCAGCACGATCAGGTTCGGCACGTCGCCGACCGGCTGATAGGCGTTGCGGACGCGGTCATAGACATGGACCGTGCCCGTGGTCGCCACCATGCCGACGAACAGCCCGACGCCGATCAGCATCTGAAAACCGAACCCGACCAGCCCCATGCCCTGACCGCGGATGCCGGCGAGCAGGACACCGAGGCCGATGCCGACCACCGCGACGATCAGTACCAGTGTCTCGTAGCGCGGATCGCCGAAGATCATCGAGACCAGGCGGAAGGCGTCCACAGTCTCGGCAAAGCCGTCATAAGTATGGAAGCTGGTATCGATCGCCAGCGCGGGTGTGGCCACGAAAAGCGCGATCAGGACGGACAGGGCGCGGAGAATGCGGATCATGGCGTGGCCCTAGCTCAGCGGTTGCGGTTGGCGGCGGCGCCGGCGGCATCACGCGCATCGCGGTCGCGCTGGCGAACCACCCCGGCATAGTTGGCCGAGAGATTCGCCGACTCAAGCGCTGCCATATAGGACTGACGCATCTGCGCGCGCTGGCGCAGCACTTCGTCGCGCAGTCCGCTCAATTGCTCGATTCCCTTGCTGAGGATGCGCGTCTGGCAGACCTTGGCATTTCCGGGATCGCTGGCCCCTGCCGCCGTCGCGCCGCGTTCGGCATTGGACACCGCGAAGTCGATGCTGCGCGTGAGGTCGTTGAGCATCTGATAGGCGAGCGTCAGGGCGACCAGTTCATCGGTGTCACCGATCACGCTCTCGACCATGCCCTGCCGCACGCCCCATTCCAGCAGGCGATAGACCGGCAATGTACGGACATTGGCGACGAACTGGCGTTCCTCGGGCGTCAGAGCAGCCCGGGTGCGGATTTTGACCGCAATTGACTCCATCCGTCCGCGCGAAAGGATCAGTGCGCCCTTGCCGCTGCCGTCCACGGAACAATCAGTCGAGGTTGGCGGCACGGCGATGGCTCGGGTCTGGACCTTGCCCGTTAGAAAATCGTCCACGCTCTCGGTATCCTGCCGTGGACAGGCCGGGATCGCGCTAAACAGAGGCACGCGATCGGTGGCGTCCCAGCGCATATAGACGTCGCCGACGCGCGCGCGCATAACGCCGGCCCATTCGGATGCTCCGACCCGCGCGGCGGCGTGGGCGAGCAGCGAGCCGGTCTTGAAGATGTCGGTGACCTCGGCGGGGCAGTTTTCGAGCGCGTCCTTCAAATCCTCGGTCGGATTGCCCTGATTGGCCTGGATTTTCTCACGGCTCTGCTGATAGCTTTTCGAGAAACCTTCGCGCACCGACTTATAGCCGGTCATCTCCTCGATGATGCCGGACATGTTGTCGTCACCCTTGGCGATCTGCACCATGCGGTTGGCGAGACGGCAGTCGTTGACCTGGATCGAGTTCAGGAAGTTGGTCGCGGCCTCCATCTTCGAGATGATGTTGCCCATCTTTTCATCAAGGGTTTCGAGTAGATATTGAAAAGCAACGGCGGGCGCGGCCTGCAGGATGCTTTCGAGCTTTTGCACGAGGTAGTCCGGATCGAGGAAACTCATTCCCCCCAGGAACATGTCGATTCCGCCGCAGCCCGCCCTGATCTTCGGCAGCGTGACGCTCATCAGATAGTCGTTATGGACGTCGACCCGGCCCGACATGCCGCCCGCGGTGATGTAGCCGCGAGTCTGATCCTCGAAGCTGCCGGGGCTGGTGTAAGTAACATTGTCGAACCAGCTCTCGGCCCAGCTTTGCGCGGACGCGGGGGAAGCGAAGCCGCAGACCGCCAGCAGCGGCAGGGCAAGCAAGGTCAGACGACAACGAGCGGAGGCCATGGCAGACAACTTTCCTGGAAGTGGGCGAGGACGTGGCTCCCCATGTCAATTCCTCGCCCGGTTGGGGACGGGGCGTGGCGATGCGGCCACGATCCCGGTGAATTTCGACATGCCGCGCACGCCGACGGTGGGCTTCACCCCGGTCAGCATCTTGGCGGCAAGGTAGAGGTTGCGCGCCAGGTTCGGCTCGTGGTCGGTTCCGATCGCAACCGGAATGATGCGATTGGGATCGGAGACCGGGCGCACCCAGGCGACGGGATGCCCCACCCAGGGCAGACCGAGTCGCCCGGAGCGCAGCATCGCCTCCTGGCTACCGATCGTGCGCACCTTCCAACCATAGCGTTGCCCGAGGGCACCGAGTCTGTTCCAGAGATCGGCACAGGGCACGCAACCCGGCGCCGTGCTCATCTCGACGATGAAGGCCGGTCCCTGGCCCTTCATGGTTTCCGCGAAATCGGGCGGCCAGTTGCGTGTCACCGGCACGCGGGCGAGCCATTGTCGCATCCCGGCCTCGGTTGCGACGGGATGGATCGCCGCGCGCATCGCCTGCTCGCGGGTGACAGGCTGTGCGGACGCCGGGGAAGCGCCCGCAAGGAACACGGCCAGCGTGCAGGCCAGGTGCCGCTTCACCGCTGCGGCTCCAGGCTCGCGCCGACAAGATCGCCGCCAAGCGCGCGGGGATCGGTTGCGGACACCGGCCCGGCCGAGAGGGCATCGAAAAAGCCGTCCTCTTCGCCGGCCCCGGTCAGGAACTGTTCGGGCCGGATATCACCCGCAAGCAGCCGCACCGCCTGATAGGCCGTCTGGATGAGATTGGGATAAGCCTCGACCCCGCTCGCGATCACCATGCGCTGCTGGCTGTTGCGCCTGATCACCATCGTCGTCGGCGTGATCTCGACCCCGAACCGCTGGGCCAGCTCGGGCCTGCGCTCGATGTCAATCAGCGTGACCTGCCAGCCCATCTCCTCCTGGAAGCGCTGGACGATCGGCCACTGGACGCGGCAATAGCCGCAAGTCGAACGCGAGAACATGACCAGTGCGAACTCGTTGGCCCGGCCGCGCAGATACTGGCGACGGACCTGATCCTTTTGCGCGGAAAGCTGGTCGCGGGCCTCGCCGACCATCGGATTGGCGGACTTGGCGTTGAGTTCGGGATTTTGGAGCATGGCGATCTGGGTGACTCCCGCGAAGGCGCGCGCCTTGCGCCTCGCGAAATCCTGCAACCGCCAGAAATCCGCCACGGCATCGACCGTCAGTACGGTCGCAGCATAGTCGCGTTGCTGCTCGATCAGATTCCTGATCTTCGGTGGTGTCCATGTCGCCAGCTCCGCCATCGGCGGGATCGCCGGCTTCATCAGCGCATCTGGATCGGCTTCATCATCCGCAGGGCCGGGCGGGGCCTGATACCACCAATAGCCGGTGCGCTGGTCGGCGGCTTGTGCAGGGGCCGGCATGGCAGGCACGAGCGCCGCCGCGAGCAGGAGGGCCGCCCGGCTCACAGCAGTTTCTCCATGCGTTGGAGTTGTCCGATTTCGACCGGACCATAGTAACGGCTGTCGAATCCGCTCGCGTGCGGTGATCCGACATAGATTGTTCCGGGCAGGATGAGACCGTTGTCGGGTTGCCAATGATCGAGACGCTGACCGTCGTGACCGAAGGGCTTGCTGACGCCAAGCAGCCTGCCGTTGCAGTAATACCAGCCATCCCATTCGCCATAGGTCATGGACGGCTTCTCGATCAGCGAGATGCGGTCCCCTGGGAGGCACATGGCATATTTGGTGACAGCAACCGGCTTGGGGCCGGCGAGCGGGTGCGACAAGGTGAACGAGACGAGATCGTCCCGGCCGATCGGTCCCGGCGCCTTGCGGACGAGCCACGCGTCGATCGACGGGCTCATGACGATCGTCGCCTGCGGGATCGCCCACCAGGTGAAGAGGCCGACCGGCAACACGATGCCAAAGGCCTTCCACAGTTGCTTCGGGCGCGGAGGCTGGCCGAGCCCCGAACTGCCGAGCGCCACCGCCGCCTTCAGCGGCAGCGCCTTCAATTCGACGAAGCCGGCTTTAGCGGCCCTGAAGGCGAGCCTGAGCATCGCTGACCTCCTTCTTTCCGCCGAGGCGGGCATATTCTTCGAGAAGTCCGGAAAGCGCCGCGTCGCCATAGACGACATGGGCCGCGCGCGGGCTGTCATCCTCGCGCTCGCAATAGGGCAGGGCGGGATCGCCCGGCACCATGGCGAGCGCTGGAACGCGGGTGACACTGTGCTGACGGAAGATCAGTGGATCGACGATCAACTGCACGTCGCGCATCGCGCAGGCCGGGCCTTCGCAGCCGGGATCATGGCGCAGGATCTCGGCCGAGAGCTTCGCCATCGGGGCGACCTTCGTGAGTCCGCCCGGCATTCCGCGAAAGGCGAGCACGCCGCCGACCCGTTCAAGTTGCCCTGCGTAGGTCCGCAGCGTTGTCACCGGCATGGACGAGGACACGAACAGCACCGGCACCCAGCCTTTGGCGCTCGGCGGCGCGGTGATGCCGACGACCGCCTCCATGTCGGGCGCTTCGAGGCCGAGAGCTTGGCCAAGGCGAAGTGCCATTGCTTCGCGTTCGGCCGCCATAGCCTCCTTGGCCTTGTCCATGGCTGTACGCGCGCGGGCGTCCATCGCAGGGGACGGGGCACGCTTGCGCAGGCCTTCAAAGGCGCGGCGGCGGGATTCTTCCGATGGCGTCGGCAGTGACGTCGGACCGCGCGTTTCCGCTTCCTGCTTTCGGGCGGCCGTGGCGCGTTCGAGCCGGTCGAGTGCGGCCTCACCTTGCGCTGCTGCCCCATCACGCGCATTGTCCGGGCGAGGGTTGTCCTGCGCCAGAGCGGAAGCGGAGACGAGCATCGCCATCGCGGCGGCGAGAGGCCGCACGCTACTGGCCGATGGCCTGCATATGGGCATCGATCTTGTCCTTCATGTCGATCTGGATGTCGGCCTGGGCGCGGGCCTCGATCTCGGAATAATATTCGGAAAGGTCCATTTTGGAGAAATCCAGCGCCTGGAACTCTTCCGGGGTGAAGCCGCGGCAATAGGGGTTCTTCGGCGTGCCCCAGCCGACGCTGTTGAACGATTTGAGCTGCGGGCGGCCCTGTTCCTGGATGATGCGGCCAAGCTTGGTGTTGAAGCAGCAATGGCCGCGCGACCGCTGGACGCAGACGCCGAGAATGCGCGAGGAGCAGTAGCGCCCGACCTCGTGGCACATGCCCGATCCCCGTAGCATGCCCACTTCCATGTCTTGCTGGTCACAGCCCGAGAGCAGAAAATCCATCATGAAGTTGATCGCGAGGCTGATCGCGATCGAGGTCGGATCGATGCCGGCGATGATGGCGTTCGCGCCTGATGTCGCGGCCTGACCAGCGGTCGCTCCGGCCCGGAAGGCTGTGTAGGCGGCGCTCATGCCGGTATAGACGCCTTTGGCCACGGCGATCTTGGTCTGGATCGATGAGATGGACGAGCCCATCCCGTCCTTGACGATCTTGCCCTTGTCCTTGCAGCAATTCTGGAATGTGGTGCGCAGCCCCGCCGGGCGGCAGCGCACCGCGCGCCCTGCGAAGATCTCGATATTGCCGAGACAATGCCCCTCTGCATCGACCACGCCGTCGGCGGGCGCGCCGGGATCGTCGATGACCGGATCGTCCTCGATTCCAGCGCCGTCGCTCCCCGTGCACGCATGGGGCGAGCACATCGGCGTTCCGCCGCCCGCCGGGGTCAGACATTGATGCTGCGATCCCAGCGGGCAGCTATATTCGCCCTGCGCATCGGCGACGCACATCACCTGCTGGACCGGGCAGAGCCAGGCGTCGTCGGCCATGGCCGAGCAGCTCACGACCTCGCCGGGATCGCCGGCATCGCCATTGCCGTCGAGGTCGACCGCGCAGACAGGTTGCTGCGCCTGCGCCGGAGCGAACTGACCGGCGAGTAGAAACCCGCAGATGGCGAGCGCGATCAGGGCAACCTGCGTCGGCCAGAGGAGAGGACGCCAGATCATCGCACTTCTCCGGTGCAGACGAGATCGGCGCCGCCGAGACGGACAGTCTGCATCATCACGACTGCTTCGGGAAAATCGTCGAGACAGCCGCAGGCCGAGACGATCTCTTCGCCCGGACCGGCGGGGCAGATGTCACCGCCCGCGCTGCCGGTCTTGCAAGCGTAGTAGAATGTGTCCCAACCCGTGGGCGCGTTCTGTTTGGAGCTGACGACGCCATCCAATGCCACGCCGTCATTAGCCTTGGGCGCGCGTGTCTTGCAGACCGGCTCGCAGGCCGGGACCGTACCGCGATCGGGTAGCGCGAAGGGACGCGACGACGTCGTATAGCCGTCATCGGCGGTCTTCACCCGGTCGGCGAGCAGCGCCTCGGTCGAATGGTCGATGATATAGGCGCCGCGGCTGAGATCGGGCGGCGTCGGCGAGCCGAGATCGACGGCGCATTTGTAGCGGCGCTCGCGCTTGAAGAAATCGCGGGTCAGCCGGATCGTGCAGATCCCATTGCCGAACAGGCGCGTTTGCGGTAGCGGCGTGAGGCCGGTGCCGACGCCGTTCCTGACGGTCTGCACGCCGTCGACGGTCTCGCCATCGAGGCGGCAGGCGGAATCGGCGGCATAGCCCGAGCAGAGATCGACGAGGCGTTCGGAGACACCGCAGCTCGCATCGACCCGGACCTCGATATCGACCCAGCCCCAACGGCCGTCACCGCCGCCGCGCACGCGCACGCCGAGCGCCGCCGTTCCAGCGCGGAACCGTTCGGTGAGATCGATCGGCGTCAGGTTGACCGTTTCGGCATCGACGTTGCAGTCGCCCGAAGGCAGGGCGTCGCCCAGCCACGGCCGCTTGCCGGCATAGCCGACGACCTCGCCGTTGACGCGTGATTGCAGCCAGTCATTGGCGTCTTGCCGGACGATGCGGGCAGAGACGAGGCCGTCTGGCCTCAGAACCTGGAACGTCGCCGTGAATATGGGCGGTGCGGCCGAGCAATTGCCGTTGCCGCCAATCCGGTAGCGCCGGCAGTCGGTTCCGCAGCTCGTGACCGACTGGACTTGTCCGGAAACGCTGATGATGTCGTCATAGATCGCCGGCGCCAGCGTCACTTCCCGCTCGATCGTGCAGAGCCTCACCTGATCCGCCTTGCCGACGCCAGCGGGCGAGGCCTTGAGCGCCTGGAAGATGCTGCTCGAAGTCGACGCCGCAGAGGCGTCACCCTGGATCGCGGTCGGATTGGCGCGATAGGCGGTCTGGGGCAGCGACGGATTGGGCGTGCAGGCGGTGCTTTGCGCGCCGGTATAGCGGATCACCGGGCCGTCGATCGCGGCCTGCGCGACGCCGACGCGCGGATCGGCGGTGGTGAGCGCGCCGATCACCCCGCCACCCAGGTCCTTCAGCACCGAGGCCATATTGCCCCAGACCAGGTTCGCGCCGCAGCTGTTGTTGATGCAGTAGCAGCCGGCGAGATCGGTCAACCCGACCTCGGTGAGCTTGAGGTCGCCGCTCGAGGCGACATCCCATTTGAACGTCTTGCACTGGTTCCAGGTGCCGGGCTGGCAGGAAACAATGCCGTTGGCGCAGATGCCGGACACCGGCACGGGCAAGGTCAATGTCTGGTCGACGCTGCCGTCGAGATCCTTGTCGCGCGAAATGCGGAGCGTCCCGATGTCCCCCGTTCCGGCAGGCTGCGCGAGCAGTTCGAGCAGCGTCGCCGTCTTCTGGCACGCGATATTCGGGTTGAACGTCTTGCTGTTGTCGACGGTCGTGATCGGCTGCCCGGCAAGGCCCGGCGTCAGATAGTTCTCCTGGATCGCATCGCTGTCGGACGTCTTCGCGCGCGAGGCCTCGGCGGCGGCGCGGGCGCGATCCTCGACTGTCTGCGCCGAGGCCGACATTGGTAGAGTGGCGGTCGCCGCCAGCAGGAGGAGACAGCGCACTTTCATGGCTGCCTCGCCCGCGTGCCGCGTGAACCGCGCCGGAACCGGAACACGTCTCCCGCGCGGAATGCGCTGGATCCGGGCGAGAGTATCCGGAAGACGGCCTGGCCCTCGAAGGTGGTCAGCGCGGCCGCCACCGGCGCGGCATGAGGGGGGCCTGCCGCCCACGATGGGGGGCATTCGGCCGCGCTGACCATAGGTGGAGCGACGGCGGCAGGGGGCACCGCCGCCGCTCCGTCCGCGCGCCCGCTCACGGTGGGGAGCCTTCCGTGACGAGCGGGACAACCGCCCGTGCCGGATGCGCGGGATGGGGGAAGCGACCGGCTCATGGCGTGGAAATCCCCGCGCAGCAGATCGCTTTTTCGAAGAGCATGAACTGGGCGTTGTCCTTGCCCGGCGCATGCTTGCCGCTGGTCCAGAGCGCGCCGGGCCGGCCGATGTTGACGCACTTGCCGCCCTTGACGGGCTCCATGATCTGGAGCTTGTAGCGGCTCTTGGTCCAAATCGGCTGAGCCTTGAACGAGCAGCCGTCCTCGGAATGGATGGTGAGTGCGCCCAGGCGCCCCATCATGAATGTCGTGCGCGCCGCCAGCCCGGCCCAGGCCTCGACCCGGTCGCCCATATGGATGTCGCCGGCAACCGGATAGGTCGCGCCCCACGACCCCATGCACCAGAACAGGGGATCGATGGTCTTGCCCGCGGCGGCGGCGGCGCTGTCGGCCATGCAGGCAAGGCCTGCTGCCGGATTGCCGAACAGGATGCCCTCGGGCTGGATGATCGCGCCGAGCGTGCCCGACTGCCAGGTCGGCAGAACCTCGGTGATCATCGCGACATCGAAGCCGTCATCCTCGATGCACGGCAGGTCGGTGAACATGTCGAGCATCTTCCAGACCGGCGCGATGTAGTAATGCGCCTGCGCAAACAGCTTGGTGGTGTTGGTCCCGTCGGAGATCGACGACTGGCTGCCCTGGAGCTTGCCGCCGGTCGGCAGGAGGTCGACGCCGAGCGCCGTCATGCAGCCGGGCTCGGTGACGACGTCAACCATGCGGTTGGGTGTCCAGAAGCTGACCTTGACCCCGAACCAGAAGGTCGCGCCCTTGCGGCAGGCGCAGAGCGGCTTGGACGCCGACTGCGCGTCGAGCGCCTTGTCGAGCTTGTCGTAGCTGCCGACGCGCACGCCGCCGATGGTGATCGGGAAGATGCAATTCCACCTGACCTTGGTGATCGGATTGAACACCGTGTCCGAAGGGCATTTGGAAGCATGCGCGGGCGTGGTGGGCGCGAGCAGCGACAGCAGGATCGCGGCGGCTCCGACGCGCAGAGCGGATGCAAGGCGGGTCATTGGCCTCGCCCTCCCTTGGCTGACAGGTTGACTTCGGTGAGTTCGAGCTTTTGTCCGACCTGCCGCACAATGACGGGCGCGACCGTGAGGCCGAGCCGGTCCTTCACTCGTTCCTCGAGCATGAACAGCGCGCGGCTGTGGCGTTCGCCGAGCGACAGGGCATCGTCTTTTGGATCGCCGCCGCCGGTCAGGACGATCCAGTCGGTAAGCGTCGCCGTCTTCAGCGCCCAGGCGAGATCGCGGGGGTGAACGATGACGAGGCGCTGCGGCAGCGAGACATAGGTCAGCGGGTTGAAGGTGAAGCCCTTGGGATAGAGCAGCTTGCCGTCGGGCAGACGGATTTCCTGGTCGAGCGTGTAGAAAGGCACGACATGGCGCACACGATTCTCGCGCGCGGTGGCGAGAGTCGCACCCTTGAGCGCGCTCCATGCCGAACGCGGGCCGAACTTCGCCCTGATATCGGGCGGCTGCTGCGCGGCGCGGGCCTCGATCTCGGCCATCGCGTCGGGCTCGGCGATCGGCCAGGTGCGGCCGATGGTCGAGGTGTCGGCACGGGCGGACGACGCGATCAGCACCGCGCGGGCCAGGAGCCCGGCGATCGTCGCGGACTGGAAGGCGACGATGGGCCAGCGCTGGCGGGTGCGATCATCGGCCACGGCGGCGCTCCCTCCACGGCACGGGCGGCGTGCGGCTTTCGCCGCAGACCGCACAGATGAACGCCGAGAGGCCGAGCACGAGGGTCAGCCAGATGAGCGCCTGGTTGCCGCCGAGGTCCGGGGCCGACCACAGCACCAGCCCCGACTGCACGATCAGCAGCAGATGCGTGCCGACCAGCAGGCGGATCGAGGACGGACAGGGCGAGGCGGAGAAGATGCCGTTCATCGCCATCTCCGTGACCTTCGCGCGGCCATCCAATCGGGAAGCCGATCGAGAATGTGCGCGACGGCGAGCGCCAGCGCCGCGCCGGCGAGCCCGGCACAGGCGATCAGGGCGGCCAAGCAAGGCCCGCATAGGCCAGACTGGCGATCACCGGCCCGGTGAACGCCAGCAGGAGCTTGCACCGCCGCCAGCGGATGCGCTCCATGCCCAGGATCTGGATATAGGCATCGCGGACCGCCGCGAGCAGCTGGATCCGGCCGCTCAGTTCCTCCTGGCAGCGGAGCAGGTAGGCGTGCAGCGTTTCGTCGGGCCGGCGCTGAACGGCCGCCAGGGGATTGGTGTCTTGGGGCGGGAGCGGGTCGAGGATCATCGAGGCCTCCGCAATTTCGCGAGCAACCGGCTCACGGCACCGGTCAGCGCGATCATCAGCAATCCGGTCAGGAAGCAGCCAGCGCCGACCAGCGCAGCGCTGCGCAGGACGAGTCCGGTCGGCTGCTCGAGAACCAGCCCGGCGACGAGCACCAGCGATGCGATCATCACCGTTTCGATGACGACGAGGCGGAACCGCCAGCGCAGCGCATCGGCCTCGGCGCGCTTCGCCACGCGCGCCTCGACGATCCGTTCGAGGTCATTGTCGCCGTTCTCGACGAGCCGGAGCGGCAGCTGGTCGGGGGAGGCAAAACGCCGGCTCATGACCGCGCACCCCGCTTGAATGCGACGGCGCTGTCCGTCTGGCCCGCGTTTCCGAGGACCTCGGCGGGATCGACGCCGGCAAGATCGCAGACCGCCTCGAGCGGCGATCGGCCTCGGCGCACCAGCGCCTCGAAGGCCGCGACATCTTCGGGCGCCGAGGTGTTGATCCAGTAGGAGAAGGGATCGACGACGAGGCGTGCAATGCCGAGCCCGAGCGGCGAGTCGACGAACACCTCGCTGTAGTTGGGCTTGTTATTGCGGACCGATTTCAGGAGATCGAGAACGAAACCCGAATAGTCGAGGATCTTGTTCTCGACCGCCTTGTCGTAGGTCGAGCCCTGCAGCAGGAAGCGGGTGGCGGCGTTCTCGAGGATGACCTGGCCGGTGCCGCCGAACAGCATGAGGTCGTTCATGCTCTGGAGGACAATGCCGAAACTGCCGCGATATTTGCGGGCGCGGCGATACCCCTGGGAAAATGCCTCGGCGAGCCGTGACAGATCCTGCCCGTCGCTGCGCGTCATGAACTGCGCGGCTTCATCGCAGAGCACGAAGCGGGGCCGGTCACGCGCCGACAGGTAGAGTTCCTGGGTGACGGCGTTGACCACGACCATGATCACGACGTTGAACAGGTCGGGCATGGCCTTCAGGCGCTCGAGTTCGAGCACGACGAATTCGTCGCTCGAAATGTCGAAGGTCGAAGGCCCGTTGAAATAGTGGCCGTAAGCCCCGTCCGAACCGAAATCGCGCAGGTTGAAGGCGAGCTCGCGCGCGGTCGGCACCAGATGGTCCACGCGGTCGAGATCGGAGGCGGTGTTGGCGGGATAGGCTCCCAGCCATTCGCGCACCGCGTCGATCCCGGCTTCGGCCCGCCCGCTGTCGATCGCCCATTGCACCGCGGACTTGAGCAGGTTCCATTCCGAGGTGGTGACGCCCTTGCGGGTCGCGGCATTGGCCATTTCCGCGACGATCGACACGGCCATGCTGATCGCGGATTCGCGATCGTCGCCGTCGAGGGCCAAGCCCAGATCGAAGGGATTGAGGACGAGATGCTCTTCGCCGAGGTCGATGTAGCGGCCCGAGCAGAGCGAGCAGAGCTTGCGGTAGGAGCCCCCGATGTCGATGATGCGGATGAGCGCGTTCTGCGCGAAATATTGCTGGCAGAGGTTGTTGAGCAGGAAGCTCTTGCCCGCGCCGGACTCGGCCGAGACGATGAAGTTGTAATTGTTGATCCGAGGATCGAAGAGGTCGAGCGTGATAAGCTGACCCTTGCGGCCCGTGTAGAGCAGCGCCGGCCGGCCGCCGCCCCGGAAATCGGTCTGGATCGGCGACATCAGCACGCCCGCGCGCACCGGCACGCGGAAATCGCGCTGAAGCATGCGGACCGTGCGGCGCTCGGGATAGAGACCGAACGGCAGGCTCGCGGCGAGCAGGATCGGATTGAGGTAGCTTTCCTCCTGCACCATCCAGGGCAGCGGCTCGCTCTCCCAGAGGCGTTTGGCGCGCGCCGCCATCTCGCGGGCCTGGTGACGATCGCGGCCGAACACCCAGAGCGTCGGGATCACCGAGACGAAGCGGCTGTTGCCCACTTCGTCCAGGATCCACGAAATCTCCTCGATCTGCTTGCCGACCTCGACCGCGAAGCTGCCCGCGGCCTTCTGCGCCGAGAGGATCTGCGCGCGCTTGTGGATCTCGAATTGCGAATGGTCGAACAACACGTTCAGGGTGAAGAGGAACGGCCCGCCGATCTGGTCGCTGTCCTCGGCCGAGCCGCGCATGCCGCCGGTCAGGCGATTGGCGCGCTCGGCGGTAATCCGCTTGGGCGGCGACTTGGGGGTCAGGCAGCGCGCCACCTGGTTGCCGAGAAACACTTCCGGTCCGTCGAAAAGCAGCGCCGGTCCCGCGTCGATAATCTGGCGGCGCAAGGGGACATCGGCGGTCTGGGTGAACACGCCGGGCGCGGCGGCATGGACGCCGTTGAAGATGCGGCGATAGAAACTAACGATCTCGCCCGCCCCCATCGGCCGGATACCGAGCTTGGATAATTGCTCCTCGATCTGCCGGCGCAGATCGCTGTCCATCGGCGCCCTGGCCTTGACCGAGAGGAAAGTGCGGAAATTGCGGACCGGGATGCCGTGGAGCGCTTTCAGCCCCATGGTTCCCGCCTGGAGATAGTCGAAGGTCCGCCGCGCCGATGCCTGGATCAGCGGATCGGGGCGCGTCTTGAGATCGAGAAAGGCATCGAGAGCGCCTTCGACCAGCGGATCGGCGAAGCTCTGAAGCTGGAGGATCGTCCCTTCGGGAAAGTTGACATTGAGGAGCCCCAGCAACGCCTCATGCACATGCGCGAACAAATAGGCGGTGGGAACCAGCTCCCAGGCGTAGCCCCAGCCATCGTCGATGGTGAGGAAGGCCTGCTCTTCCTCGACCCAGGCGGCGAGCGGCAGATAGTCGGAATAGCTGTCGCGCTCGACGCTGCGGCGCAGCCGCGCGAGCGTCATGCCCGATTGGTAGCTGGTCATGGCCGCGGTCCCGTGTCGTTCTGGCCGTCGTCGGCACGATCCCTGACCTGTTCGAGCACGTTCGCGCGCGATGCCGGAGATACGGGCGTGACCAGATAGTCGCCCACAACCCATTGCGGGCGCTCGACCAAAGAATAGACATAGCGCGGCATGTAGAGCCGGTCGGGCCGCTGCCGATCGGCATAGGGCAGGATCAGGGTGCGTACCGTGCGCGGGGGCTTCAGCATCGGCGTGACTGGCTGCTCGATCAGGCCCTGCAGTTCGCGATATACGGAGTCACGATAGCCCGCGAACGCGCCCGACCCTGTCTTTGCGGTGCCTGCCTTGCCGGAACCGCGCGCGGGCTTGCCGTCCTTCAGCAGCTTCCTGTCGTTGGTGACGGCCGGATCGGACTTCGACGCCACGCCAGCCACGGCGTCGGCATAGGCCTTGTCGGGATGGATGCACTGGCCATGATCGTCGTTCTTGCAGCTGAACTTCTCGCTGTAGGGCGACATCACCGATCCCAGCGTCGCGCAGCCGCCGAGCAAGGGAAGCGTGAGGATCAATGCAGCGGCCCGGATCGCGCGGCCTCGCGGACGATGAAACATGGGACGTACTCCCCTGGTGTTTGCTGGCGGGCGCATCAGAATTTGCTCCCCGCGGTGGGCTTGATTTCGAGGCTGACGCCTTCCTGGATGACGACGACGACATCCTTGGCCGCGCCGACCTCGACGATGGGGCCGGCCTGGCGCGCGAGATCGAGATAGAAGTCTGTCAGCTTGTCCGACGAGCGCGACAGGCCGCCGGCGATGCCCGCCTGCGCCGCGTCGCCCGCATCCAGCGTGCGGACCGAGCCCAGCGCCGAGGTCGAGACATTGCCGACCGTGTTCTCGACCGTCTGCGCGACTCCGGTGATGGTGCCCGCGATAAAGGAGCGGGCCAGCGCCGCGCCGGCACGGGTGACGACCTTGCCGGAGAGGCCCTTCTTGCCGTCGGCATCGACGAAGAAGCCCTTGATCGGCTGATCGACCACCGAGCGTTCGTCGAAGTCGACGCAGGACAGCGAGACCAGCTGGACTTCGACCCGCTCCTTGGCGAGGCTGCCGGTGGCGTTGCCGATGACGAAGCAGCCGGAGAGGTTGGCCTTGACGTCATTGGGCAGCACGGCAGGCGCCTGGACACGCGCGATCAGCGGCTCGGGATTGTTGGTCGCGTCCCGGCTCGCCAGCGCGTCGATCCCGGTCAGCAGCCGCGCCTTCATGAAACCAGGCGGCAAATAGATCGTCCGGGCCTTTTTTTTAGCGCCCGCTGCCGCATCTCCGCCGCCGACCGGCGCGGTCGCCGCGCCGATCGCGCCCACTGTCTTTTCGACCGGCGGAGCAGGGGGTGCGGGCGGGGCCGCGGGAGGCGCCGGAGGAGCGGACGCCGATGGATCGATGTCGCCGGTCGCGGGCGGTTCGGGAAAGTCGGGAACCGCGCCGGGGATCGCCGGCGGCAGGTCGCCGTCGATCGCGCCCGCCGTGCCGGTCCCAGGCACGATCTTGCCTTCCTCGATCGCGGTCACGCGCTCGCCGAGCAGCGTCTGACCGTCGAGGATCTTCTTCAGGTCGCCGCGCAGCTTGATCTCGAGGCTGTCGCCGCGAAGTCCCGCACCCATGTCGAGATGCGAACTCGGCGGCGCGGCGGCTTCCTCGGCCTTGTCGCCGCTCGCCGAATAGAGGCCGAGCCCCAGCGCGCCGATCACGCCGGCGACGCCGAGCTGCTTCAAGCGCAGCTGCTGGCGCGCGCTCAGCGTCTGCCAGCGCGCCTTGAGATCGAGCAATGCCGGACCGCGCGAGGCGAGGTCGGGACGAACGCGTTCCTCCTGAAAACCGTCGAGGTCGAGTTCGCCGTCCCGGTCCTGAAGCGTGCGATCACCGCGACCGCCGCGATTGCCGGGGCTGCGATCATTCGGACCGGCGGGGCTCATTGTATGGTTCCCCGGCGCACGACGATCAGCCGGGCCGTCTCGCCCGCCGACAGAGTGCCGCGGTCGAGCGTGACCGCGAAGATATTGGCGCCGAGCGCGCTGTCGAGGAAGCTGCGTTCGTCGAGCAGCGTGTCGCTCGCCACCGACACCAGATACTCCGAGGCCGAGAGGCCCGAGCCGTCGACCTCAATGCGGCGCCGTTCCTCGATGCTGGCATCGGGGAGCAGCCCCAGGCGGAGCGGGCCCGAGCGCGGTGCGACGCTGGTGAAGCTCGCCGGTATCCGGTCCTGGAGCATCGAGAGCGTGATCGAGACCGCGCGTTCTTCCTCGACCAGCGGTCCGAGCAGTTCCTCGTTCGCCTGCGCGCGCTGGGCGCCCCCCGGCTGCAACGTCACCGTCTGCGCCGGAATGTCGGATGGTTCGGCGTAAAGCGCAAAGACCGCGCCGTTGCAGGTGATGAAGAATTCGGACGGGACCGTCACGAAAGTCCGCGTCACCGCACCGGCGTCGTCGATCTCGCGGACGAGAAACTTGATCCACGCGTCGCGTCCGGCTTTTTCGACGGCGATCGCCTTCTCGGCGGAGAACTTGACGTCCTCGATCTCGCCGCCCGCGCAGATCACATGATTGATGTCGCGGTTGGACAGGCGGATCGTGCTGGTCTGGTCGGGCAGCGCGACGATGGTCTGCGCCATGACGGGCAGCGGCATCAGGGCGAGGCCGAGCGCCAGCAGCCGCTTAGCGGGGCTGTGCATCAAACTTCTCCTCATTGAGGGCGGTCAGCCAGAAGCGGCCGTTGTCGATCACGTATCGGATCCGCAGATTGCCCCGGAACTTGCGGATCACGCCGCCGATCACGCGCACCTTTTCGACGGGAACGAGGATCTCGGTCCTGGTCCAGGTCACCGGCTGATCGGGGCGGATATAAGTCGCGATCGAGAGTGTCGGATTGTCGGCCAGCTCGTCGAGCAGGCGGTTGAGACTGTCGCGCACGCTATTGTAGGTCGAGGGGTGGACGATCGAGAGCAGCTCCTGGAACTGCCGGTCCGCCGAGTAAGCCGAATAGGTGCCCGACAGCGACACCACGTTGCGCGTAATCGTGCGCAGGTATGCCTCGGACGGCTCGCTGCCGGTCACATAGAGGTCGCCGCCGCTGCCGAACGGCACGACCACGGTGCGGGTGTTCTGGTTCGAGGTGTAGATGAGCGTGCCGAGCACGGCGGTAATGCCGAACAGGCCGATCACGGCGAGCTTCAGCAGCCGGTTCTCCTCGAACAGGTTGCTCGCGCCCTGCAGGTAGCGGTGCATGCCGAAGCTTGCGGGCTTGCCGAGCAGGGGGTCGCGTGGAGGCGCGTCGGGGGATTTGCGTCCGAACATCGCTTGGACTCACTCGAAGAAGCGGGTCTGCGTCGGACCCGGATAGTTGCGAAAGCTGACGAGGCCCCAGCGCCAGGCCATGTGCGGGATGAACCCGCGCGGCTTGGTGCGAAGCCAGGGGACGAAAAGGAGAAGACCCGCAACGAGCGCCCAACCGAGCATCCCGCCGAGGACTACGGCGACGAAGATGACGGTGATCACCAGCACGAATTCGTCCGATCCGAACCACAGGATCTGGACCGGCTTGTGCAGATATTGGGGTAGCCGCTCGTTCATGAGCCTTCTCCTCCTTGCGTCGTGACCTCCCTTCCGAAGCCGGTTGAACTTCGTGGGCTGTCTCGCCATCGCGCCTGTGCGCGCTGGCCCGTTGAGGCCCGCGGTCCGCGTGGGCGGACCACGGACCGAACCGTCAGATGACCATCCCGAAGGTCTGGAGGATCGAGTCCGCCTTGATCAGGCAGACCGCCGCGACGATCGTCGGGATGCCGATCATGATGTTCGAGAACAGCCTGCTCACGCCGAACAGGAAGGCGGCGACGCCGCCGACGAAGCCGAGCGGGCCTTTGACGCCCTGGTTCACGACGATATCGTAGATGTCGTAGCCGAGGTCACCCGCGGCCGGCGCGGAGAAGGCGTGAGCCCCACCGGCGCCGAGCAGCGCGAGCGCGGTCAAAGGGATGCCGACATTGGCGAGCGAGACGGTCTGCCGACCGATGGTCCTCAACATGCATTTGCTCCTGTGAAGATGGGCCGCTCCGGGATCTGCTTGCCGGCATCGATGGGGATCGCTGTCGGCCGGCGGCGAGGCTGGACGGCCCGTCTCGGGTCTCGCCGCCGGCATGGGGCTGGCGCGGTGATCGCCGCACCAGGGATCGGGACGTGGTCAGCGCCCGGCATTGGCGAGCGCCTTCGTCCCGGCGAGGAACTCCTCGATCTCGGCCTGCCGGAAGCCGGAGATGATCTTGCCTTCCGCGATCAGCGTCGGCGTGCCGGTGATCCCGACGCTGCGCACGACGCCGGCGTCGGCTTCGACCCGCGCCTTGCCTTCCGCGCATTTGCGCAACTGCGCGGGAGCGGCACCGGCGTAGATCGCCTTGAACGCGGCTTCCTTGTCGGGCGAGCAATGGACATGCTCGGCCTTGGCGGCAGCCTCGGGATGGATGCCGGAGACGAAGAAGATGAGGCGGCGCACCGGCTTGCCCTCGGCGGCCTTTGCTGCCCAGAAGCGGTCGAGCGCGCGGCAGTAGGGGCAATCGGGATCAGTGAACTCGAGGACGACGGGTGCGCCTTCGGGGCCGATAGCTAGGGCCTTGCTGGTGTCGATCGCGGCGAGCTTCCTCGCCGCAGTGGAATTCTGCGCCAGCGCGGTCAGATTCTGCCCGTTGCGGTCGTAGACCTCCGCGAACAGCAGGTGCTCGCTCTCGGGCGCGTAGTAGATGATGCGACCACCCGCGCTCGCCTGGTAGATCGGACCCTTGACCGGCGCCGGTCCGAAATCCTCGAACTGGAGATTGGTGAAGGTCTGCCGCAGTTCGCTCTCGGCTTCGCGCGCCGCCGCGGCGAGCGGATCGGCTTGCTGCGCCGAGGCGGCGCTTTGGGCAGCGAGGATCAGAGGCAGGGCGAGGGCTGCTGCCCCGATCTTTGGCCCGAGCTTACGGATGCGCATGCGAAATCTCCTGAATGGCGCTAACCGGAGGTGAGAGCAGGCGCGCATCGAGATGCGTGCCCGATCCTACCGGGATGTGTTCACGGGCCGTGGCCGACAGGCCGCCGTTCTCCGCCGGGGCCGATGCCGCCGCGCGGATCACAAAGCCGTCCGCCGTCGCGGCGATGGTCCGATGCCGCCCCACGTCCGGCATGGAGCTGAGGCGCTGGGAGCGATTGTCCGGCGTCGCGCAGGCTGTCGTCGTAAGGACGAGGACGCCCAGGGCAGCCGTCATCGCTTTGGCAATCGGCTTCATGCACGACTCCATGTCGGCGCAACGCGCCAAGGTTAAAGTTACTTAACGATCCGAAGTATCAGGCCCGATTCGACTTGAGTTGTTCGGAACGAGGTTTGACTGATGGGATTCGAAGTCGATTGCAACAGGCCCCGGCAGCTGAGTGCCGCCAGCTTCGAAATTAGCCGGAATTGCTCGAAAATAGCTTTATTTCGGTATGATGGGTTCGTTCGCGCCGCTCTGTCGCACTTTCGGAAGATAAACTCCGAAACACCCCATTTTGGATGAATTCGGCAACGAAATGCCGACTATACCGTATTCGACTGGTGCGGGCACGTATTCATGCCTATTCGGTAGATATATTCCTCTAAAATCATCGGCATCTATTATTGCGGACGACCGTCTGGGCTAATTAGATATTTCGGGCGATCCATCGCGCCAGGACGCGTTGCTGCGGAGGACGAGATCATGGAGCCCGACGATAAATTTGCCGCCGTCGACACGTCGATCTTCAGGGAGATCAAGCTGCTGTCCGGCGAGCGGATCAGGCACGAGCGGAACCTGCGCGGCATCACGCAAATAGAGCTTGCCGCCAACATGGGCGGCAGCCCGCGCTGGATGCGCGAGATCGAGGCCGGGGCGCCGGGCACGAAGCTGGAGGATCATCTGAAAGCCACGCTCAGCCTCGGTATGCCGACGGGACATATCGCCTTCTCGATCCTCTTTGCGGGCCAGCGCATGCGGTTCCCGCGTCAGCTCATCTACGGCGATCTGCCCGCCATCGAGCGCAAGTGCATCGAGATGATATCGGATTCGGTGCTCACCGCGCTCAAGCAGGATCTCTCACCCCAATGGCGGCGCGGCGATGATTGCGGCCAGATATGAAACCCGCGACCGCTCCGAACTGCGGCGCATCTTCATCGAGCGGATATTGTTCGATCCGATTGACCCGCAGACAAATAGGGCCACAGCTGCTTTGCGATGATCGGCCAACGCAGCTGGATCCAGACCAACGGTCAGCGACTACACAGCCCGCATATGTGCCCGGTCTCTTCTCTGGCGGGGTGCGGCTCGATCGTGACGTGGACGAACTCGTCATGCACCCGGACCCGTCTGGCATAATCCCCGGGAGGCAAGGGTCGTTCCGCGACCAGAGCGACGATCGCGGCGAACTTGCCCGGACCCACCTGCCAGACGTGAAGATCGGTGATGCGGGCATCGCCGTCCTCGATCGCCTCGCGGATCTCGTCTTCAAGCTCGGTATTGGCGGCCGCGTCGACCAGCACGGCCGAGCTGTCGCGCAGCAGGCCGAATGACCAGCGGGCGATCACGACCGCACCGACGACTCCCATGGCGGCATCCATCCAGCGCCAGCCGAGAAACAAACCGGCAAGCAGCGCGGCGATCGCCAGCAGCGAGGTCAGCGCGTCGGCGACGACATGGAAGTAGGCCGCGCGCAGATTGTTGTCGTGCTCGTGATGATGGCGATAATGCCCGTGATGGTCGTGCGCATGATGATCGTGATGGCCCTCGTGACCGTGGCCATGATGATGGCTGCCGAGCAGCCAGGCGCTGACGAGGTTCACGATCAGGCCGAGGATCGCGATCCAGATCGCCTCGACATAGGCGATGTCGGCGGGCGCGAAGAGTCGCCGGACCGACTCGATGCCGATACCGAGCGCGATGATCGCCAGCACGAGGGCGCTGGCAAAGCCGGCCAACTCGCCGACCTTGCCGGTGCCGAAAGTGAAGCGCGGATCGCGCGCATGGCGCCGGGCATAGCCATAGGCGAAGGCCGCGACGCCGAGCGCGCCCGCATGGGTCGCCATGTGGAAGCCGTCCGCGAGCAGCGCCATCGATCCGGTCAGATAGCCGGCGGCGATCTCGCCGATCATCATCGCGAAGGTCAGCACGACGACGATGCGGGTGCGCCGCGCATTCTCGTCATGGCTCGCGCCCAGGAAGTTGTGATAGTGCGCGAGGGTCTCGGCGCTTCGCAAGACGTCCGTATCGCGAGTCATTTGGAATAGCGCCGGATCACGGTTGTCAGCTCCGCGGCGCCGGCCGCGCGCTCGGTATCGTCAAGGCCGGGCCGTGCGACATGCTCATTGAGATGCTCGACGATGATCTCGTCCATCAACCCGTTCACAGCGCCGCGCACCGCCGCGACGAGTTGGAGAATATCGGCGCAGGGCGCCTTGTCAGTGAGGCCGCGTTCGACCGCTGCGACCTGTCCTGCGATGCGTTTGACCCGCGCCATGAGATCGGAGTCGTTTCGAGATGTGTGTGCCATACTATACCCCCCTATATTATTTAGGGACAGGCTGACAACTGTTCCGGGCGGGCGGTGGCATACACCGGAGCTAAGCGACGAGATCCCGCCGCGGGAATGATAAGCGAGAACGCAATATGCGGCATTTGCTTGCCTGAAAGCGCGATCTTCGTCCTTTGGAAGCCGCTCCGGAAATGCTAGATTGGCTGCGCGTCATGGCCTGCCTGCGTTGCCCACAGGGTAGCAATCCATGCGCTATTCCCATGCGGACTCATACGATCAGCTTCGGCGAACGCGTTCGCGTAATGGCCGGATGGCGGTCCAACCGTTCCAAATCGGCCGGAAGGGAAGGGAGAGGGAAGGAAGCGGAAGCAGCGGACAGACAACTGTCGAAGACCCCAATCCCTCAACCACAACACTGAAGTCGGCAGGCGACCCGATCGGACGTTGCAATGCGTAATCTGCTGGCATTCTCCGATCTAAAGGCGAAGGATATTCCTTTCACCCGCCAGCATGTGGCACGCTTGATCAAGCAGGGGCGCTTTCCCGCACCGATCAAACTGGGCGTAGGCACGAACCGCTGGATAGCTTCCGAGATCGATGACTGGTTGGATCAGCGAAAGGCCGCCCGGGATGAGGCTCTGGCATCGCGGCCAGGAAACCCATAGTCAATTTTCACGATAGCAGACCGAACGTCCGCTAGTTCCGAACGGTGCGCAGGCAAAGCCTTCCCCGAACGTCGCTTGCGAATCGGCTTTCCGTGAGCAGCATAAGGCTCGTTCACAAGCCAGGGCTAGATGCCTCAAGTCAGGTCTTGCACGGCAGATTTTGAGGTCGGCGCACGCGAACAAGGCGTCACTGGCAGGAACATTCCCGAACCTCTGGGAGCCTCGCATCACGTGAAATCTGCTGCACAGTTTGCTGCACACCAGCGGAATCTTGATCGAAAATCGACCTTAGGTTACTGTGACAAGTCACTGAAATTATTAAGAAAGTAGTGGTGGACGCACTTGGGCTCGAACCAAGGACCCGCTGATTAAGAGTCAGCTGCTCTACCAACTGAGCTATGCGTCCACACTACCTGCTACAAGGCCTTGCGGCCCCGCCGCTTCGGCAGCGGAGAGGCCCCTATAAAGGCTCTTTTCGGATTGAAAAGAGCTATTCTCAAAAAAGTTCACCGAAGCGAGCCACGGCCCTGACTCCAGCGGTGTACAGCCATGATCGTGCCAAGGCAGATCATGTTGGTCAGCATCGAAGTGCCGCCGTGGCTCATGAAGGGCAAGGGAATACCCACGACCGGCGCCAGTCCCATGACCATCATCAGGTTGATCATGACGTAAAAGAACATGGTCGCCGTCATTCCGGCGGCCAGCAGGCTTGAGAACCGATCGGGCGCGCGACGAGCGACGTTCATCCCCCATCCGAGGACAACCGCGAAGACGAAAAGCACGAAGAGCCCGCCCATCAAGCCCCACTCCTCCGACATGGTCGCAAAGACGAAGTCCGTGTGGGGTTCTGGAAGGTATTGCAAATGGCTCTGGGTGCCGTTGCCGAACCCTTTGCCGAAGATGCCTCCCGACCCTATCGCGATCTTAGATTGCGTGATGTGATAGCCGGTCCCGAGCGGATCGCTTTCCGGATCGAGGAAGGTCAGCACTCGGTTGCGCTGATAGCCGTGAAGCAGCGTGAAGAACGAGACGGGTGCGATGACCATCACGGCAGCGCCTGCGCTGACGAACCACCACAAGGGGAGACCAGCGAGGAACATCGTCACCGCGCCGCCGAAACAAATGGCCAGCGCGGTCCCAAGATCGGGCTGGATCATGACGAAGAGTGCGGGAAGACCGATCAGTAGGCCAGCGGGTACAAGACCGCGCCAACTGGCTGTCATCGCCTGGGGCAAAGTTTCGTAGAAGCGGGCGAGAACGAGAACGATGGCCGGCTTCATCAGCTCAGAGGGTTGCAGCGTCATGAAGCCAAGGTTCAGCCAGCGCTGGCTTCCTCCACCGACCGCCCCGATGAGCTCGACCAATACGAGCAGGACGACTATGCCGCCGTAAACCGGATAGGCGGCCAGGCGGAAAAGGTTTCGGCTCAGGCGCGAGATGATGACCGCCATGACCAGAAAGATGCCGAAGCGCACGACATGGCTGAGCGCGTAAGGCTGCAGCGACCCTCCGGCCGCCGAATACAGAACCGCCGCGCCAAGCGACACGAGGCAACACAGAGGTATCAGCATCTGCCAAGGCTGGCGCGAAATAGCCTCTGGCACGATCGAGCGGCTCATTGGGCGTTTGCTCCGGGAGTGCCGCTCGGCGTGGACGTGCTGGCTGGGGCCGGCGGCGCATCCGCACGCGGAATGCCGGGCGCTGCATCCGGTTCCGGCGCAGGCGACTGCGCATCGCTGACGATCGGCTGGCGCGGCTCCTGCGAGCCGCTGGCCTGCTGCAGGGCCTCGGGCGCCACGGCGGGAGCACCTGCTCCATACTGTGCCGAGTAGGCGCGGTATCTTGTATCGAGACGCTCCTTGGCAGTGCCGCCCCAGTTTTTCTCGAGTTCGGTCAGGATGTCCATGCCTTTCTGCCGATCGAAGACATACGTCAAAACATCTCTGGCGATGGGATAGGCCGCGCCCGATCCACCACCGTGTTCCACGACTACGGAGCAGGCATAAACCGGATTGTCGAAAGGAGCGAAGCAGATGAAGTGGCCATGGTCGCGGTGCTTCCAAAGACCGCCCTTGCCGCTGCCGATGTTGAGGCCGACTACCTGCGCGGTGCCCGTCTTTCCGGCAAGCTTGATGTTCGGGAAAGGCAATTTGGAGTTCGGCGCCGATCCGGGTCCATTAGCCACGTCCGACATTGCCTGGTGAATATATGCCAGATGGTCCTGCGGAATGCCGAGAGAAGCGGCAGGGCGGTCGCCAGCGCCGTGAAGAAGCCGGGGCATGATGATCTTTCCGCTTGCAAGGCGAGAAGCCTGCACCGCCTGCTGCAGCGGGTTCACGAGGAAGTAACCTTGCCCGATCGTCGCGTTCACGGTGTCGAATGTCTGCCATTCCTTGCCGTACTTGCGCAGTTTCCAGGCGGGGTCGGGCACGGTGCCGTAAGACTGGCCGACTACAGGCAACTCGAATTCATGGCCAAGGCCTAGGCGCCACGCCATCGCGGCGATCGGGTCCATGCCGATGCGCTGGGCGAAGTGATAGAAGTAGACGTCGCAGCTCTGGTATATGCCCTTAGCCATGTTGACCGAGCCGTGACCGCGCCGGTTCCAGCAGTGGAACACGCGGTTTCCGACGCGAAGGCCACCGCCGCAGAACACCGACTCGTCGGGATCCAGACCTGCTTCCATGAAGGCCAGGGCCACCATCGGCTTCACGGTCGAGCCGGGCGGATAAAGGCCGCGCAGCACCTTGTTGCGGAGCGGCACATGGTCATCCTCGGACAGCATCTTCCACTCGAGGCGGCCGATTCCATCAGAGAAGCTGTTCGGGTCGTAACTCGGCATCGACGCCATTGCGAGCACATCGCCATTGCGACAGTCCATCACCACGACCGCCGCGGACTCAAGACCGATCCGGCGCGCGGCGAAGTCCTGTATGCCTGCATCGATCGTCAGCTTGATCGTCTTGCCGGGAACATCCTCGCGGGTATCGAGATTGCGCACGATGCGCCCGGAGGCGGTGACCTCGACGCGCCGGGCGCCCGGGCTGCCACGCAGATCCTTCTCGAAAATCTTCTCGAGCGCGTCCTTGCCGACCTTGTAGCCCGGCGTGATCAGGACGGGATCGTGGTCCTTCTCGTACTCTTCCGCGGACGCAGCTCCGACATATCCGATAAGATGGCCTACCGAAGGACCCGTGGGATAAAAGCGCGAGAAGCCGCGCTGCGTTACCACGCCGGGAAGGTCGGGCAGACGCACGCTGACGGCGGAGAAGCGTTCGAGGTCAAGCCCGGTTGCGACCTCGACCGGCGCAAATCCATGTGCCTTGTCGAGCTTGTCCTGCAGGTCCTGCAGGTCGACCGGTGAGAGGGAAAGCAGGCGTCCCAGTTCGGCGATGGTACGCTCGGCATCCTTCATCTGCTCGGGTACGACATCCACTCGGAAATCGGCCCGGTTCGATGCGAGAGGCTGTCCATGGCGATCAAGGATCCAGCCCCGGCGCGGAGGAATGAGGGAGAGGTTGACGCGGTTGCTTTCCGCCTCCAGCTTGTATTTCTCGTTCTCGAACACCGACAGGTACGTCATGCGCGCGGCGAGTAGCGCGCCGACCCCGCCCTGTATCGTTCCCAACACGACAGTGCGGCGGTCGAAACTGTTGCGCAGGGTACCTGTCGTGACGTGCGGTGGACGCAGCCAGCGGCGAAAGTCGATCTTCATCGAATAAGCACGAAGGGCCTGAGCCGAAAGCGATCGGCAATGGCGACGAGCCGGCCGACAAGCGGATAGAAAAAGACCGATATCACCAGTTGCGGACCGATTACGCGTAAGGGGGTAGAAGCACCGGCGATGTTCGAGATACCGAGGCAAAGTACGATATAGGCGATGATCAACCCGACCGCCACCAGCCACTCGGTCAGGAAGTTGCGCCAGGGGAGCCGGGCTTCCACCACGTCGAGCACGATGGCGGAGATGGACCACAGCAGCACCGCTGTCCCGAACGGCTGGCCTGAGAAAAGATCGTCAAACAGGCCGAGCGGAAGACCTGCCCATACGGGCAGCAGACCAAGCCGCAACTGGCGCCAGGCGATGAAGACCAGAAAGCCAAGGGGAGGAAGTACCGGAGCCGACGCGATCAGCATCCAGCCGGGCATGAGCGAGGCGACCATGATCGTCAGCCATGGCACGCTGAGTGCAAGGAGAGCAGACGGCTTCCGGTTTATCCTTGGCCTAATCACGCCATCTGGCTGCGAGAGCAGGGCCACGGCTATGATCCCGCCTGTGGAACTGCCGGAGGCGGTGGGGGAGGAGGGCTCCAGGCCCGCTCGACGATCACGAAATCGGTATCGGACGGATTGCTCAGAACACGTGCGATAGCTCCGTCGCGGAGGAGCTTGGTTACGATCGCCATTGGCGTGCCGGGCCGATACAGGCCGCCCGAGCCCGTCGTCACCATCACGTCGCCCTTGCGCAGCGGGTTGAGACCGAGGTTGACGAGGCGAACGCGGATAGTGCCGTCGCCTTGCCCTTGCGCAAAGGCGGCCACGCCATCCTTTGCGCGCCGCACCGGCACCAGACTTTCCGTGTCCGTGATCAGCAGCACCCGAGAACTCGAGGATCCGACCTCGAGAACGCGCCCGACAAGGCCCATCGGCGAGCGCACCGGCATGCCCTTCGTCACGCCGCGATCCGCGCCGGCGCCAAGCGTGGCGAACCGACGCGTACTTGTCCCTGTGGAAGCCACGAGGCGCGCGAAAGCGACCGGCTGGGCGTCGCCTTCGTCCAGATCCAGCAATTGCTTGAGGCGGCGGTTCTCGTCCTTGATCGCCTGCGCCTCAACCAGCCGGACCTTGGCTTCGGCAAGTTCACGCGCGACCCGTGCGTGTTCGCTGCCGCTCTGGAAGAAGCCCGAGATTGTCGCGAAGGCATTCTTGCCGGCGCTTCTTCCACCCGCAGATGCCTGTGCAGCCGGTTCCGTCGCGTCTGCGGCGACGCTGTTCAGTACGGAAAAGGCGCCCGGACTGAAAATGGCGATGGCCAGCAGAACCAAGCCGACCAGAGCCCCTGCCACGCCCGCTGCGTAGCTGAAGAACGTCGTGTACTGCGCCCTGCGCGAAAAGCCGGAGCGCCGATTGGATGGCGGTGCCATGCGCCATGCACTCCTGTCGTCATTGCGGCGTCACCTGCAGGCTGGAGCCGCTTCATCTGGAACAGCAGCAGCTCACCCGAGCCACCGCTGTCCTTTGCAAACCCGATCAGGCGGACATGAGGACGCCGCGATAGACCGGGTCCTCCATCGCGCGGCCAGTGCCGAGAGCAACGCAGGAAAGCGGATCCTCGGCGACGCAGACCGGAAGGCCGGTCTCTTCGCGCAAATAGGCATCGAGGCCCTGGATCAGCGCACCGCCGCCGGTAAGGACGATCCCCTGATCGACGATGTCAGCGGCCAGTTCCGGTGCCGTGTTTTCAAGGGCGATGCGCACGCCCTCGATGATCGCGCCAATGGGTTCGGCCAGCGCTTCTGCCACGTTGGCCTGGGTGATGGTGATTTCCTTGGGCACGCCGTTGACAAGGTCGCGGCCCTTGATGTGGATCGTCTCGCCCACGCCGTCGGCTGGCATGATGGCGATGCCGTAGTCCTTCTTGATACGCTCCGCCGTTGCGTCGCCGATCAGCAGGTTGTGGTGGCGACGAACGTAGGAGACGATCGACTCGTCCATCTTGTCGCCGCCCACGCGAACCGAAGTGGTATACGCAAGGCCACGCAGGCTAAGCACCGCGACTTCGGTGGTGCCCCCGCCGATATCGACGACCATCGAGCCGACGGGCTCGGTGACGGGCATGTCGGCACCGATCGCGGCCGCCATCGGCTCGAGGATGAGGTAGACCTGGCTGGCGCCCGCGTTGCTTGCAGCGTCGCGGATGGCGCGGCGCTCCACCGACGTGGAGCCCGACGGTACGCAGATCACGATCTCGGGATAGCGGAACAGGTTCTTCTTGCCGTGCACCTTGCGGATGAAGTGCTTGATCATCTCTTCCGCGATCTCGATGTCGGCGATGACGCCGTCGCGAAGAGGACGGATCGCCTCGATGTTGTCGGGAGTCTTGCCCATCATCATCTTGGCGTCGTCGCCGACCGCCTTCACTTTCTTCACGCCGTTCATCGTCTCGATGGCGACAACCGACGGTTCGTTGAGGACGATTCCGCGGTCCTGCACGTAGACCAGCGTATTGGCCGTGCCGAGATCGATCGCCATGTTCTGGGAGCCGAGTTTGAAGAATCGCGAGAAGACGCCGGCCATCTAAAATCCGTTTCTTGCCAATCGCTTGCCGAATGAACCTCGGAACCTGCGACAGGGGTTTTGGGGTGAGAGCGCACCCCTTAGCCCATCGATTCGCGAAACGCCAAAATTTTGTGGCTTTTTGCCGTGGGTATCGACGGGTGCCCGTCTCGAATTCCTCGCGCTTCGTCGCTACGGTCAGCCGCCATTGGTCGTGCGCCGCAACAATGCGTAACCAGCGCTGATTTCAACCGAGTCCCTAGTATGCCGACTATCCGACGACTGCCCGAACATCTCGTCAACCGCATTGCAGCGGGCGAGGTTGTGGAGCGTCCGGCCTCCGCCCTGAAGGAACTGGTGGAGAACGCGATAGATGCCGGCTCTACCCAGGTCACGGTACGTCTCGCGTCGGGCGGGCTAGACATGATCGAGGTCACGGATGACGGCTGCGGCATGCGGCCGGACGAAATCGCGCTGGCTCTGGAACGGCACGCCACCTCCAAGTTGCCGGATGAGCAGATCGAACTGGTCGCCACGCTCGGTTTCCGGGGCGAAGCACTGCCCTCGATCGGCTCCGTGGCCTGTCTCACGATCGAGAGCCGGCCCCACGATGCGCCGGAAGGCTGGAAGAGTGTCGTCGATCATGGCGAAGTTACCATGGACGGACCGGCGGCCCTTCCTCCCGGCACTCGCATCCGGGTTGAGGCGCTGTTCGCGAAAGTGCCGGCGCGGCGCAAATTCCTGCGCTCTTCCCGCTCCGAATATGCCGCATGCCTCGACGTCGTCCGACGCCTCGCAATGGCCAGGCCCGACATCGGCTTTGTCATGGAGCACGATGGCAGGCGCGTGCTGGCAGTGCAGCCACGCGAGGAACTCGCCTCGCGCGTTGCACGGATTGTGGCGCGCGAACTGGCCGAGGACGGCGTGCTGATCGGAGCGGAGCGAGGGCCGTGCCGTCTCACCGGCGTTGCAGGGCTGCCTACCTACAACCGAGGCGTGGCGGATCATCAGTATCTCTTCGTGAACGGGCGCCCGGTGAAGGACCGCCTCCTGACGGGGGCGGTACGCGGCGCCTATTCCGACATGCTGGCGCGCGATCGCCACGCTGTTTTGGCGCTTTTCCTCGAAATCCCGCCCGAGGAAGTGGACGTCAACGTTCACCCGGCAAAGACGGAAGTGCGGTTTCGCGATCCGGCGTTCGTGCGCGGGTTCCTCGTCGGTGCATTGCGCCATGCGTTGGAAGGGGCCGGGCAGAAGAGCGCCCAGCCGCCTGCCGGCGCCGCGATGGAGATGTGGAAAGTGGAGCCGGTCCGGGCGCCGCCCGTGACGCCCTCGCTCGGGACGCTGTTCGCGCGCGAATATGGCGGACCCAGCGCGCGGCATGAAGCTTCGAGAGTTGCGGAGAGCGGCACCGTCTGGCGCTCCTACGAAGCCGACGTCATGGCCCAGCCGTCAGCAAGAGCCGAGCCTGCCAGCGAAGCGAGCGAAGAGGCCCTGCGGTATCCGCTTGGCGTGGCGCGAGGTCAGGTGGCCGGAACCTACATCGTTGCCGAAGCGGAAGACGGCCTTGTCATCGTCGATCAGCATGCGGCGCACGAACGACTGGTTCTCGAGAAGCTCAAGGCGGCAGGAGCCGAGGAGGCGATGAATCGCTCTCAGGCCCTGCTGTTGCCGGAGGTCGTCGACCTCGAGGAGACTGCCTGCGACGCGCTGGAAGACAAGCTGGTCGATCTTGCCCGTCACGGCCTTGTCCTTGAGCGGTTCGGCCCGGCGGCAATGCTCGTGCGGGCCGTGCCTTCGGTGCTCTCTCGCAGCGACGTGACGGCTCTGGTCCGGGATGTGGCCGACGACCTCGCCCGGAACGGTGACGCGCTCCTGCTCGGTGAGAAGCTGGATCTCGTGCTGGCGACGATGGCATGTCACGGCTCGGTGCGGGCAGGGCGCGCGCTCTCGGTTGCCGAGATGAACGCGTTGCTTCGCGAGATGGAGCGAACGCCGCGATCGGGCCAGTGCAACCATGGCCGCCCCACATGGGTTAAGCTTGCCCATCAGGACATAGAAAAGCTTTTCGGGCGAAAGTGATGCGAAAGACGATTGCGGCTGTGGTTTGCCTAGGGTTCCTGTCTGCCTGCGGGGAGGAGGGGGCTTCCCACGACCCCGCCAAGGCGGCGCGCGATGTCGCCATGGTCGAGAAAATGAGCAAGGAACCGTTCAAGCCGATCCTGCCGGTGGTCATTACCCAGGTCGACATAGAACGCTATGGTCTCGACAAGCCGGGGTGCTCCTTCCACAAGAATCGCGACAAGGATCCGCTCTTCATAGCCGGCAAGGACGAGGCATTCATGCGTGTCGGCGCAGAACTCAAACGCTTCTCCGCTAAGGATGTCAGCGCGGATTTGCCCGGTGGAGCCCGGTCGACCTACGTTGGCCTCGCCAGCTGGATCGACCTTGTCCGCCTGCCCGACGATGGTTCGGGCAGCGACGCTCTCAACTGGCCTGCACGACTGATCGTCCACGACGCCCAGGAACGTGTCGCCTATCGAGCGGACGGGCGCGTGAGCTGCCGGACCTGATCATGGCATTATGGTGGGTCGGATCAACATCCAAACCGCCATACCGACCATGAAGAGGTTCTCGAGAATAGAAACCGCCCCGAGCGGTACGTTGTCCGCGCCGCCGACGCACGCGCACCTCAGCTCCCGCTTCTGAACGTAGACAGCGTAGAAGACGGAAACCGCGCCGACGCTTCCGATCAGGAGCGCGATCGGAATGGACAGCCAGGGCAGGATATCGGCCGCCATGAAAGCGCCGGCGAACCATTCCAGGAATGGATAGGCGTAGGCATAGGGCACCCATCGCCGCGCCAGAAGGTCGTAGCTCAGGAACATCGTCGTGAATGCTTCCAGGTCCTGCAGCTTCAGCATGGCGAGAAGCAGCATCGATGCCGCAACGAACCACTCCGCGGCCTGAACCGTAACTGACGTCCCAAGCACATCCCAACTCGCGGCAAGGGCAATCACCGCAGCCGTGAGAAAGACGCATATGACCGGTGCATAGCCGGGGCGGCTGGATGGATCATCCAGACCTAGGAAGCGCCGAAGATCGTCATGCCCGCCTATGCGCTGTTCGTTGATGAACGTTTGCGGCGTAGTGCTGACACGATGTCGAGCTTTGAAGGCATCGACTTCCTGGCGGGTAGTAAGGCAGTGATCCTCGACCAGGTACCCCTTGCTTTCTAGGAGATGCTTGGACTTGAGGCCGAATGGACAGACGTGCCTGTCCATCACCATCCGGTAAACCACTGCCGTGCGGTTTGGATCGATTAGGGCCTCTTCGGCGCGCAGGCCTTCGATCAGATGGCTTTCCGAGCCGTTTCGATCACCCGTACAATCCAGCGAACGTGGCGAAATTCCATCGACCATAGGCCAATGCTCCTTGTCGCCTCCCGCCATGGTAACGCACGCTCACGGCGGAAAGTGCCGAATGGATGCATCCGCTTTCGTGCAGGAGAGGCAGATCGCCGCCTCCCCTGCGCCGTCCGTCAAACGTTGAACTTGAAGTGCATGACGTCGCCGTCGTTGACGACGTACTCCTTGCCTTCCTGACGCAACTTGCCCGCTTCCTTGGCGCCGGCCTCGCCTTCGCAGGCGACGAAGTCGTCGTAGGCAATCGTTTCGGCGCGGATGAAACCGCGCTGCATGTCGGAGTGGATCGTGCCGGCGGCTTCCGGAGCCTTCGCCCCCTTGTGGACTGTCCATGCGCGGGCCTCCTTGGGGCCTACGGTGAAGAAGGTCAGCAGTTCCAGCAGTGCGTAGCCGGCCCGGATGATACGGGCTAGGCCTGCTTCCGAAAGGCCCATTTCCTCAAGGAAGACCATCCGTTCGTCAGGCTCCATCCCGGTCAGTTCAGCCTCGATCGCGGCTGAGACGATGACAGCGCTTGCACCTTCGGCAGCTGCCTTCTCGAACACCCTCGCCGAGAAGGCATTGCCTGCGGAAGCGGCCTCTTCCTCCACATTGCAGACGTAGAGCACCGGCTTTGCGGTGAGCAGTTGGGCCTGTGCAAAGACGCGCGCCTCGTCCTCGTCCCTGGGCACCGTCAGGCGCGCTGGCTTGCCCTCCCGCAGGAGTTCCAGCGCCTGGCCGAGGACGGAAGCGACGATCTTCGCTTCCTTGTCGCCCTGGGTCGCCTTCTTCTGGGCGGCGGGCACTCGCTTCTCGAGGCTTTCGAGGTCGGAGAGCAGCAGTTCCGTCTCGACCGTTTCCGCGTCGGCAATCGGATCGACCTTGTTGTCGACATGCTGGATGTCGTCGTTCTCGAAACAGCGCAGGACGTGGATGATCGCATCCACTTCGCGGATGTTGCCCAGGAACTGGTTACCCAACCCTTCGCCCTTCGACGCTCCACGAACGAGACCGGCAATGTCCACGAACGACAGCTGGGTCGGGATGATCTTGGCCGAGCCGGCGATGGCGGCCAACTTGTCGAGCCGCGGATCGGGCACGCCGACCTGTCCCACGTTCGGCTCGATCGTGCAGAACGGATAGTTCGCGGCCTGAGCGGCCTGCGTCTCGGTCAAGGCATTGAACAAGGTCGACTTGCCGACATTGGGAAGGCCAACGATCCCGCAACGAAAACCCATCGATTACTCCGAAAGCAGATATGGCCGGGAAGCGGCCTTTGCCGCGCCCATAGCGACCTCGACGGGACTTGACCAGTTTGTCCGCGAGAGGAGATGCAGCAGCACCAGGATTGACGGAACGTTCAGCCATTGCCTCTAACCCGTGCGACATGAATTCCCTGCTTCGACCTGCCTTGCCCTTCGCCGCACTTTTTGCGCTCGCGTCATGCGGGGAAAGCCCGGAGGCGGTTTTCCGAGACGCCCAGACGGCCTTCGCTCAGGAGAACTATCAGGAGGCGCGCCTTGACCTCGTAGAGGCTTTGCGTGCGCGACCGACTGACCATGCGATGCTTGTCCTCCTGGCCGAGACGCACCTCAGGCTTGGCGATCCCGACAGCGCGGAATGGGCAATCGGTCGATTGGAGCGGGCCGGTGGCAAGCCGCCGGCCCGGATCAAGGCCGAAGTCGCCCTGTTGAGGCAGGACCCGACGTTGGCTCTCGACCTGCTGGGACGTGACGAGACTGTGGACGGTTGGCGTATCCGTGGGGAAGCATATGCGATGCTTGGCCAGGCGGACGCGGCGCGACACGCGTTCGAACAGGGGCTGAAAGCGGGCGGCAATGTGCGTCTTGGCTCGGCCTATGGCCGGGAACTGCTGCTTGCAGAGGATTTCGGCGCTGCGGGAAAGGTTCTGGCGCGGATGAGGTCATTGGCGCCGCAAAGCTACGAAACACTGGTGATGGCAGCCGATCTGGCCGCTGCACAGGGGCAGGACGAAGCAGCCATTGCAGCCTACCGCAGGACGATCGATGCCTTCCCGGACCGGGCCGCGCCCATGCTGGCCCTCGCGAACCAATACGATGCGCTCGGCAAGGTGGACGATGCGATCAGCCTGGTCGAGCGAGCCGCGAAGATCGATGCCGGTGACCCTCAGGTAGAGGAACTGCGTTTCCAGCTCCTCTCGGAAAAAGGCGAGTGGGAGAAGATCAGGCTGGCGTTGCAAACGCGCGAGACTTCCCTGCAGCCGGGATCGGCACTTAGCATGACGTATGGCGAGGCACTGCTGCGCCTCGGGCACGCGGAGCAGGCGCGCGTCATCTTCCGCCGTGCAGCGCTCGTTCTTCCCGGCAACCCTTATTCGCGGCTGATGCTCGGACAGGCAGAGCTTGCGACAGGCGACGCGCAAGGTGCCTGGAAGACCCTGGAGCCGCTTGCGCAGAGCAGCCTTGCGAGGCCCGAGGTGCTGGTTCAGGCGGAACAGGCGGCGCGCGCTGCGGGAGCGCCGGAAGCGGCGAAACTTCGCGCAAGGCTGGAACCTGCGCGGATTAAGGCGACAATGGAGCTGGTGGAGCAGGGTGAAGATGCGCTCGCGCGCCAACAGTGGGCACGCGCCGTGGCGATCTACACTCGGCTGCTGCAGCGTGGTGAGGACGCGGAAGTGCTGAAACGGCTGGCGCTTGCACAAGGCCGCTTGGGTGATGCCGCCTCGGCCATTGCCCGGGCAGACAGGGCGCAGGCCCTTTCACCCGACAATCCGGACTACCTCTACGTAGCCGGCATCGTACGCCTCGACAGCGGGCGGGATGTCGGCGAGGCCGTTCGCTTGTTGGAGCGAGCTGCCGCCATCGATCCGGGTAACCGGGCCATTTCCCGGGACCTTGCGCGGGCAAAGGCCGCCGCCGGCTAAACCGGCAGCGGCCCTTGAGGAGATAGTCTGGCGGCTGTCGCCAGGAGGACTTAGGCGCGTGCCTTCCGGCGACGAGCGTAGGCCAGGCCGAGAAGGCTGAGGCCCAGCATGCCGAGCATGCCCGGCTCCGGAACCGCCGTGCCGCCCGACGAACCGCCGGAAGTGGTGCCGCCCGAGGTCGTCGTACCACCGGACGTGGTCGTGCCGCCCGAAGTGGTCGTGCCGCCCGAGGTCGTGGTGCCGCCCGAAGTTGTCGTCGTGCCGCCCGAGGTGCTGCTGCTGGTGGAGGTGCTGCCGCCGCACTGCTTCTTGCCGGACGAGTGGCCGCAGTTGCAGTAGTGCTTATGGCCCCAGGTGGCCTGCGCCGGAGTAGCCAGGCCGATGGTTGCGGCGGTGGTGATGGAAAGCGCGAGCAGCGTCTTGCGGAGCATTGGTTGGTTTCCCCTGTAGTCGGTTAAGTTGATTGACCAAGCTTACGCAACGACCGTGCCAAACGCCGATTACTCTCGTTTTTGAGCGCCAGACCGCCTTTGGTAAGCGACGGTTGTAAACTAACTCGACATCATGAAGCTTCAGGGTTGCTGACGAAGCGCCACATCGTTCATGAAGCGTGTGTCGTCCCCCGCTGCCAACCGGTCAGCCTCGGCGGCGACGGCGCCCAGCATATCGGCCAGCGGGTCCATCTCAGCCTTGGCATAATTGCCAAGGACGTGACCGGTTACCCGATCCTTGTGCCCGGGATGCCCGATTCCCAGGCGAACCCTGCGAAAGTCGGCGCCAAGGTGCTGATCTATCGACCGCAGTCCGTTATGTCCGGCGTGCCCGCCGCCCTGCTTCACCTTCACCTTGAATGGCGGCAGGTCGAGTTCGTCGTGGAACACGGTGATGGCCGAGAGGTCGAGCTTGTAGAAGCGCATCGCCTCCCCGACGGAGCGCCCGCTCTCGTTCATGAACGTGGCCGGCTTGAGCAGCAGGATCTTGTCGCTGCCGATGCGCCCTTCCTGTAGCCACCCCAGGAACTTCTTCTGCACCGGACCGAAGTTGTGGATGTCCGCCAGGGCGTCGACTACCATGAATCCGACGTTGTGGCGGTTGAAGGTGTATTGCGGACCGGGATTGCCCAGACCGACCCAGAGCTGCGTGGCCATTGCGGTTCCTTGGCTGCATCAATCAACAGGTCTGACAAAGAAAAGGCCCCTCCCGCAGTGCGGGAAGGGCCGATTCAAAACCGAAGCTGAAGAAGGCTTACTGGCCTTCACCCTCTTCGTTGCCGTCCTCGCCTTCCGCGCTGCGCAGCGCGGAGGGAGCGGCGATCGTGGCGATCGTGAAGTCACGATCGGTGATCGCGCTCTCGACGCCCGAGGGCAGCTTGACGTGGCTGATGTGGATCGATTCGCCCACGTCGAAACCGGTCACGTCGATGCTGATCTCGTGCGGGATCTTCTCGGCGTCACAGACCAGCTCGAGGTCGTGGCGAACGATGTTCAGCACGCCGCCGCGCTTCAGGCCCGGCGAAAGCTCTTCGTTCTCGAAGACCACGGGCACGTTGACGTGAACCGTCGCGCCCTTGGCGAGGCGCAGGAAGTCGGCGTGCACCGGGCGGTCGGTGACGGGGTGGAAGGCAACGTCCTTCGGCTGCGTCCGGAACTTCTGGCCGCCCACTTCGACTTCGACGATCGAGTTGAAGAAGTGACCGGTCATGAGCTGACGGGTCAGCTCCTTCTCCTCGACGTGGATCACGAGGGGTTCTTCCTTGCCGCCGTAGACGACGGCGGGGACGCGGCCGTTGCGACGCAGATCACGGGAGGCTCCCTTGCCAGCCCGTTCACGCGTCTCGGCCGGCAGGTTAAGCGTATCGCTCATGGGACTTGCCTTTCAAAACTGGATAGTGTCGGCCGACGCCGCTCATCGACATCGTGCCGCCCGCCACGCCTCCAGGGATGACCATGACGGGAAGCGGCGGCCCTTACCCGCAAGCTCCCTAAAAGACAAGCCATGATCCCACGCCGTGTCACTCAACACGGACAACCCGGAACCCCCTTGCGGCAAGCATCGCCGGGAGGCCGTCCGGGCCAGCCATGTGAGCTGCCCCCACAGCCACGAAGGGGCGCTTCCCGGATCGGATCTGGCGCGCGATCAAGCCCGTCCATCGGAGGTTACGTCCCGTGAACAGGACTTGCCGAAGCTCGGGATCCGCAAGTAGGCCCGCGCGGGTCTCCTTTTCGATTGCCGTCATGTCGCCGCTGCGCCAGCTCTTGGCCAGGCCGCGGTCCGGCGCCGCAGCTTCCTTGACTACGGCGGCAAGCAGGTCACGTTGTTCACGCTCGGGCAGGCTGTCGAACAGGCCGAGTTGCCGGGCGGCGCCTTCCAGCTCCAGAACCGGCCTCGCGCCTGCCGCGGCGATCACCGCCCTGTCGACACCGTAGCGCGTATCCTCTCCCTCGGCTCCAGCGCGTGCGATGGTCAAAGCGGCCGCCCATGTGTCCATTTCGGCGAAGTCGTGGTCGGCATGGCCGCTTTTCTTCAGGAGCTTTTCAACGGCGGGACGATCCTGAGGAGCGACCCGCAATGACAACGGCGGCTCACCTTCGCTGCGCGCAAGTTCGGCAAAGGTGGCTGCGACCTCTCGTTCGTCCGCAAGGTTCGCCACTTCGACCATGACCGTGCCTGACCGTTCGAACGCAGCAGCAACCGCCGGAGTGCGCCAGTTCACCGGACGATCCGAAGAGTGAATCGTACCGAACAGCCAGCCTACATGCCCCTCTCGGTCCACGACTCGCCAGAGAGCCGGGTCGGCCTCGTGCGACTGCGGCGAGCAGGCGAAGAGAACGGCGGCCAGCAGCAACGCAGCGGGAATACGAAAGCTGCAGGGCACGACTTATTGCACGCGCGTGGAGGTGATGCCGGAGGCGGCAAGTTGGTCCTGAACGCTCCCGGCGCCAGCGAGGTGCCCAGCGCCTACGGCGACGAAAACCGTTCCCGGCCTATCAAGCCGCTCCTTCAGCCAACGCGCCCATGCGACATTGCGATCCGTGATCAGGACCCGGCGCATATGTGCATCGCTCTCGTCTTCATTGAGAAGCGCGGCCAGATGCTCGGCGTCGCCACTCTTCCATGCCTGAACCATCGCATCGATGTCGGCCCTGACGGTGGGAAGCTGGGCTATGACCTCGGCGAGGTAAGAGCGCTGCGTCTCCTCCGGCAGTTCGTCGAACAGGCCAATCTGGTACTCCGCCGTTTCGAAGGCGTGATTGCGCATGTGGCGGGCCCTGGCACGGGATTCGACCTGCGCATCGATGCCGCTTTCCGTGTTGTAGCCCGCGTTCCTGAGCGGGATCAGCGTCAGCATCAGAGCCGCTAGCCAGGTGTCGTTCGCGTCGAATGCAGCCGGCGCTATCCCGGCCGCGACCATCGCCGCTTCGTATTCGGTTCGAAGTGCGGGGGGCAGGGTTTCGCGAAGGTTCCTGCCGTCGCTTCGCATACTCCTGCGAGCGATCACGCCCTGGGTTTCCGCAGTCCCATCGATGGGAATTTCCGTCACCAGTTCCTCCGCCTCGTCGAAGGCAGCAGATACGGGTCCTTTGTACCAGCGGACATCTTCCGGAAGAACGTGGATCGTTCCAAACAGCCAGATCGTCGTGTCTTCATCCGCAACCTTCCAGAGGGCAGGGCGCACCTGCGCTGCAGGGCCTGGCTCGTTCGAGGACAAGGGTTGCGCCATCACTGGAACGGGCAACAGCGCCAGCGGTGCGCAAGCGGAAGCGCTCAGAAGCGAGCGGAGCCAGATGCGGAGGAAAGACATCGAAATTCCTGTAGAGCGGGGTGCAAAGCGACAGACAGGGCTCGCCTATGCACGAAACATGTTTGCGGATGAAGGGGAAGACAACGCAGAGGACGCGCCCCGGAAAGGATGCAACAGGAAAGCGCGACTTCAGCATGTTCTTTGCGCAGTTGATTTGACAGGCTCGATCCGCCAAAGGCTGCGAGCCTCGATATTCACGGGAAAACGATGACCGCCGCGCCAAAGGCACCAGCACAGCCGCTCAGCTTCCAGGACATGATCCTGACGCTCCATGATTTCTGGAGCAAGCAGGGATGTCTCATCCTGCAGCCCTACGACATGCGGATGGGTGCGGGCACCTTCCACCCGGCTACCACCCTTCGAGCGCTGGGACCGGAACCGTGGAAGGCGGCCTATGTCCAGCCCTCCCGCCGGCCGACGGATGGTCGGTACGGCGAGAACCCCAACCGGCTGCAGCATTACTACCAGTACCAGGTGATCCTGAAGCCCAATCCCGAGAACCTGCAGGAGCTTTACCTTCAGAGCCTTGCCGCCATCGGTGTCGATCCGCTTGCGCATGACATCCGGTTCGTGGAGGACGACTGGGAAAGCCCGACGCTAGGTGCATGGGGTCTGGGCTGGGAAGTATGGTGCGACGGCATGGAAGTGACGCAGTTCACGTACTTCCAGCAGGTTGGCGGCTTTGACTGCAAGCCCGTCGCGGGCGAACTGACCTATGGGCTCGAACGACTGGCCATGTACATCCAGGGCGTGGACTGGGTCTACGACCTTCGGTTCAACAACGAAGGCGTGACTTACGGAGACGTCTTCCTCGCCAACGAGCAGCAGCAGTCGAAGTACAACTTCGAGATCGCCGACACCGATGCGCTCTTTGCCGGGTTCAGGGCTGCCGAAGCGGAATGCATGCGCTGCATCGATGCGAAGGTTCCCCTTGCCGCGTATGATCAGGCGATCGAGGCGTCGCACCTTTTCAATCTGCTGCAAGCGCGCGGCGTGATATCGGTGCAAGAGCGCGCCAGCTACATGGCGCGGGTACGTGACCTCGCCAAGGGTTCATGCCAGGCATGGATCGACGTAAACAAGGACAAGTGGGAAGCGAAGTTCCCCGGGTGGAGCGTATGACCGACTTCCTTCTCGAGCTGCGCAGCGAAGAAATCCCGGCGCGCATGCAGGCCGGCGCCCGCGCGGACTTGGAAAAGCTGTTCCACAAGGAAATGGAAGCCGCAGGCGTGACGCCGGCGCAGATCACGGTCTGGTCGACTCCGCGGCGGCTTGCCCTGATCGCCAGTGGTCTTCCGGAAACAACGGAGGCGGTGAGCGAGGAAACCAAAGGGCCGGCAACCAGCGCACCTGAGCAGGCGTTGGAAGGGTTTCTGCGCAAGACCGGACTGACGCGGGAACAGCTTCAGGTTCGTGACGTCAAAGGCAAGGACACGTACTTCGCCGTCGTGGAGAAGCCCGGCCGTGCCTTGAAGGATGTGCTTGCCGAAGCTGTGCCGGCCATCGTCCGGGCATTCCCCTGGCCGAAATCCCAACGTTGGGGGGCTTCCTCGATCTCGACGGAGTCGCTGCGCTGGGTGCGTCCGCTCTCGGGCATCGTCGCGATCCTGGGTGAGGACCTGGTCGAGTGCGAGGTGGGGGGCATCCGCTCGGGCTATGCGACTAAGGGCCACCGCTTCCACGCACCCGGTGACATCACCATCGGCGGTGCGGACGACTATGCCGCGAAGCTGTCGGCCTGCCACGTGATCGTCGATCACGTCGAGCGCCAGGACCTGATTCGCGACGAGGCACGCAACGTCGCGGCCGCAGCAGGCCTCACCCTTGTCGAGGATGAAGGACTGGTTGTCGAGAACGCGGGCCTCACCGAATGGCCTGTGCCGCTCCTCGGGCGCTTTGACGAGGCGTTCCTTGATGTGCCGCCCGAAGTGATTCAGCTGACCGCGCGCGTGAACCAGAAGTACTTCGTGTGCGAAGATGGGCAGGGCAAGCTGGCGAACGCTTTCGTCTGCACGGCCAACATCGATGCCACGGACGGCGGGGAGGGGATCGTCGCGGGCAATCGCAAGGTTCTTGCGGCCCGCCTCGCCGACGCACGCTTCTTCTGGGAGCAGGACAAGAAAACCTCGCTTTCGGTTCACGCCGAGAAGCTGGGTCGCATCACCTTCCACGAAAAGCTCGGCAGCGTCGCCGAGAAGGTTCAGCGCGTTGCGCAGCTGGCCGAGTGGCTGGCTGCGGAAGGGATCGTTCCAGCTTGCGACCCGGCACTGGCTCGCCAGGCGGCGGAGTTGTGCAAGGCAGACCTCGTGACCGAGATGGTCGGCGAATTCCCTGAACTGCAAGGTCTGATGGGAGGCTATTACGCCCGCGCGGAGGGGCTGCCCGAAGCGGTCGCCGACGCTATTCGGGACCATTACAAGCCAGTCGGGCAGGGAGACGATGTGCCCGCCGCGCCGGTCACCGTCGCTGTGTCCCTGGCGGACAAGCTGGACACGCTCCGCAGTTTCTTCGCGATCGACGAAAAGCCGACCGGCTCCAAGGATCCGTTCGCGCTGCGCCGCGCCGCTCTGGGCATCATCCGCATAATCACCGAGAACAATCTTCGGTTTGCCGTGGCCGAGGGCGATCTTCTCGACTTCTTCGCCGACCGCCTCAAGGTTCAGCAGAAGGAAGCCGGTGTTCGTCACGACCTGATCGATGCAGTGTTCGCCCTGGGGGGCGAGAATGATCTTGTCCGTCTTCTGACACGTGTCCATGCTCTACAGGCATTCGTTGCCACCGAGGATGGCGCGAACCTGCTCGCTGGCTACAAGCGCGCGGCCAACATCCTCAAGAAGGAAGACTGGCAAGGCGTAGAGGCGGAAATCGCGCAGACCGGTGAAGAGGATCCGCTCGTTCTGGTCGAAGATCCCGATCTCGCGGATGTGATCGCGGCCAAGATGGAAATGCGTCACGAGGCGGAGCGCGGTCGGGGCTATACTCCTGAACCGGCAGAGAAAAATCTCATGGACGCATTGGACGCTGCGGAACCCGAAGCTGCAAACGCAGTTGCAGCAGAGGACTTCGCATCTGCGATGATGGCCCTGGCTTCTCTTCGCGCGCCAATCGACGCGTTCTTTGACCAGGTGACTGTCAACGATACCGACGTCAACAAACGATATTCGCGACTGGCCCTGCTTGCCCGCTTGCGTGCTGCAGTGCACAATGTTGCCGATTTCTCGCGGATCGAGGGGTAGGAGGTTTTCCCCTCGTTCGTTCAACTTGCGCAATTCCTGTTCGGGAAAGTTAGGGGATAGATGATCAGGCAGGTCTACACGTTCGGTGGCGGGGTCAAGCACGACGACCCCCGCTCGCGCGACAAGGTGATCACCGGTGGCAAGGGCGCCAACCTTGCCGAGATGGCCGGGATCGGCCTGCCCGTGCCGCCAGGCTTCACCATCACCACCGAGGAATGCGTCAAGTACCTCGCTGAGGGAGCGAATTTCTCCGATCAGCTTCGGGCCGATGTTGCCGATGCGCTGACCCATATCGAAAAGGCCGTGGGCAAGAACTTCGGCGACGCGGCCGACCCGCTGCTCGTATCGGTCCGGTCCGGGGCGCGCGTTTCGATGCCGGGAATGATGGACACGGTCCTCAACCTTGGTCTCAACGACGCAACTGTGGAAGGTCTTGCCGCGACGTCGGGTGACGATCGCTTTGCGTGGGACAGCTACCGCCGCTTCATCCAGATGTATTCGGATGTCGTTCTTGGCGTCGAGCACCACCTTTTCGAGGAAGCGCTGGAGATAGCCAAGGAAGACAACGGCTATGACAACGACGTCGATCTTACCGCCGCCGACTGGCGCAAGATCGTGACCGAATACAAGGCGATCGTTCAGAACGAGCTTGGACGCGCCTTCCCGCAGGATGTGCATGAACAGCTTTGGGGTGCCATCCAGGCTGTGTTCGACAGCTGGGATTCCGATCGCGCCAAGGTCTACCGCCGCCTGAATGACATTCCGGGTGACTGGGGCACTGCGGTCAACGTGCAGGCCATGGTCTTCGGAAACATGGGTGACACCTCGGCAACGGGTGTCGCCTTTACCCGCGACCCGGCCACGGGCGAGAAGGCGTACTATGGCGAGTGGCTCGTCAACGCACAGGGTGAGGATGTCGTCGCTGGCATTCGCACCCCGCAGTACCTGACCAGATCCGCGCGCGAGCGTGCCGGCGCAAAGCCGCTGTCGATGGAAGAGGCTATGCCCGAGGCATATGCCGAACTCGCCGCGGTGTTCGAACTGCTCGAAAAGCACTACCGCGACATGCAGGACATCGAATTCACGGTGGAGCGCAACAAGCTGTGGATGTTGCAGACCCGCTCTGGGAAGCGCACTGCCAAGGCCGCGCTCAAGATGGCTGTCGACATGGTCGAAGAAGGCCTCATTGACGAGGCCACCGCCATCAAGCGCGTCGATCCGATGGCTCTCGACCAGCTTCTGCACCCGACGCTTGACCCTCAGGCGGCGCGCGACATCCTTGGCAAGGGGCTGCCAGCATCGCCCGGCGCTGCATCCGGCGCGATCGTGCTCGACGCGGACACCGCCGAAAAGCGCGCGGAGCGCGGAGATGCGGTGATCCTCGTTCGCGTGGAAACTTCGCCGGAAGACATCCATGGCATGCATGCGGCGAAAGGCATCCTCACTGCTCGCGGTGGCATGACGAGCCATGCGGCAGTGGTGGCGCGCGGCATGGGCCGTCCGTGTGTGTCGGGCGCATCGGGCCTGTCAATCGACATGAAGAGCCGCACCCTGCGGATGGGGCAACGCGCGCTCAAGGAAGGCGACATCATCACTCTCGATGGGTCGACGGGCGAGATCATGGCCGGCGAAGTGCCGACGATCGAGCCGGAACTTGCGGGCGATTTCGCGACGCTCATGACCTGGGCGGACAAACACCGTCGCATGAAGGTGCGCACGAACGCGGAAACCCCTGCAGACTGCCGCATGGCGCGCCAGTTCGGCGCGGAGGGCATCGGCCTGTGCCGTACTGAGCACATGTTCTTCGATGCAGGGCGCATCTCGGCTGTCCGCCAGATGATCCTTGCAGAGGATGAGGCCAGCCGCCGCGCAGCGCTCGAAAAGCTGCTGCCCGAACAGCGCGCCGATTTCCAGGCCATTTTCGAAGTCATGGCAGGGCTGCCCGTCACCATCCGCCTGCTCGACCCGCCGCTCCACGAGTTCCTCCCGCACGCCGACGCCGAGTTCGCCGAGCTGTCGGAGACCATCGGTATCGGTGTCGATACTCTGAAGCGCAGGGCCGACGAACTGCACGAGTTCAACCCGATGCTGGGGCATCGCGGTTGCCGTCTGGGTATCACCTTCCCCGAAATCTACGAGATGCAGGCGCGCGCCATCTTCGAGGCGGCCTGCGACGTGGCGCTCGCTTCGGGTGAGGCAATCGTGCCAGAAGTCATGATTCCGCTAGTCGGCACCAAGCGCGAACTGCAGATCCTCCGCAAGCTCGTCGACGAGACCGCTGCCAAGGTCTTTGCGGAAAAGGGGCGGACGCTCGAGTACCTCGTGGGAACGATGATCGAGCTTCCGCGCGCGGCGCTGATGGCCGGCGAGATTGCGGAGGAGGCGAAGTTCTTCTCGTTCGGTACCAACGACCTTACGCAGACGACGCTCGGCGTCAGCCGCGATGACGCTGCGCGTTTTCTCAGCCCTTACGTAGAAAAGGGTATCTACCCACGCGATCCATTCGTCAGCCTCGATATCGAAGGGGTCGGCCAGCTTGTGCAACTGGGCGCAGAGCGCGGGCGTGCGACGTATTCGGCGTTGAAGCTGGGCATCTGCGGCGAGCACGGCGGGGATCCCGCTTCGATCGCATTTTGCGAAAAGGTTGGCCTCGACTACGTCAGCGCTTCGCCTTTCCGCGTGCCGATCGCCCGGCTTGCAGCTGCACAGGCTGCGCTCGGTTAAGCTGGCTCGGGCTGGAAGGTTATCGCTTCCAGCCCGTTAAGGTCAGGATCTGAAAGCTTTCCACTGTGCGGCCGCTGGCACCAGCGGCCGCAAAGGCGTGGCGGGCACGCGAAAAGGCAGCTTTACCCAACGCAGGGCTTGGGTCGGCAAGCACGTTGCCGAGACCTTGCTCCCGAAGGTCTTCGACCAGCCGATCGAGGCTTCGGAACCCGACAGTGATGGTTCGGTGATCGGCAACAGGGTCGGCGAACAGCGCACGTTGCAGTAACTGGGCTCCGGATCGCACGTCAATGGATGGATGAACGCGCGGCGCAGGGCGATCCCCATCCGCCGCAAGCATCACCTCGCGAAGGACCGGCAGGCTGCCCGAAGCGACGAAGCTGGCTATCATGAGACCGCCCGGCGCAAGCGCCTTGCGCATGTGAACCAGGGCTCCGGGCAGGTCATTGACCGTATCGAGCGTTCCGAGGCTGGCAATGAGATCGAACCCTTCGAAGGGGAAGGGCTCCTCCTCCTCGAACCCGAAACCTGGCTCCCGTTCCGTGACCTCGACCATTGAGGTGCGCAAGGTTCGAGCCAACTCGCCGGAATAGTCCCCGATGATCAGGGCGCTCGCAGGCTCGAAGCGCAGGAACGACAGGCGTTCGGGTACGTCTTCGACCATGTCGTCGATGATGTACCGTGCCGCATCGTCCCTCCTTCTCTGCAGTTCCAGCATCCGCCTGCGAGAGGCGGCGCGGCGCTGTGGGGAGAAGATGCTGGGAGGTGCTTTGCTTGCCATGAGACCTCCCTGCCGCCTTGATTAAAACGTTGCAACCAGCCTCGTGCGACTTTGTGCAGATGGACTGCGTGGGTAGACCGGGTTCATGTCCATCGGTCAGACACTTCAGCCGCTCGTCGACCTGATCTTCCCGCCGCGCTGCCCGCTATGTGGGGATGGGATCGGAACCCAGACAGGACTCTGCACGCCGTGCTGGGCCACTCTGGCGGTCCCGGGGGAGCCGGCATGTACCGCATGCTGCCGTCCCTTTGGGGAACCAGCCTTGGAAGGGGCAACCTGTGCCCCGTGCCTCAAGGATCCGCCGAAGCATGCCGGGATCGCGGCGGCAACGCTTTACAACGACAGCTCCCGCAAGCTGGTCCTAGCGTTCAAGCACGGGAGTCGTCTCGGCCTAGCTCCGATGATGGCCGGCATGATCCTGCCAAAAGTTCGCTTCGTAGACGAGGAGTGGGTGGTCGTGCCGGTACCGTTGCATCGTTGGCGACTGTGGAAGCGAGGGTACAATCAAGCCGCCGAACTGGCCCGCCATCTGGCAAGGGGCACGGGCGGGCGGCTCTGCGTTGATGCCCTTGTCAGGCGTAAGGCCACGCCATCACTTGGCGGGTTGGGAAAGCTCGCCCGAAGGCGTGCGCTTACCGGAGTAATCGCGATTGCCGCGGCTCGAGCGCCGCAAGTTGGCGGCAAGAAGGTGCTGCTGGTGGACGATGTGCTTACAAGCGGTGCGACGAGCAACGCGTGCGTCTCAGCCTTGCGCCGTGCGGGAGCGGAGAAGGTGGTTATCGCCTGCTTTGCCCGGGTTCTGGACGAGGCACTGGACGCAACGTGAGTGCAAACGAAAACGCCCGGAACCTGCGTTCCGGGCGTCCTCGTGACGAAACTGCTGGGCCCGGCTTTCGCAGTTCGGCTGCGCCCCTGAACACGCCTGGCCCGATCCCTCATGATCGCATTTCCCTGAACCGTGGCGCTTTCCTACCTGGTTCGTGTCAAAGCAGACACTTGCCTGTGGGCGACCTGTGGGTCAGAAGCAGCCCCCCAGCTGCATGTGCAAAATTCCCCGAATCGCGCGTTTTTGAAAGAGGATTCGTCAGCGTTCTGGATTTTGGCACTGCCCTGTGGTTATCGTGCAACAATAAAGCCGCAATGGTCTGAAACAAGGATTGAGGGACGTGTCGGACGTGTCTGTCGCCGAGCGCGAACAAGGAAAAGCGTTTCTCCCGAGGTTCGATGCGAACGGGCTGCTGATCGCGATCGCAGTCGACGCTGCTTCCCGAGAAATCTTGATGGTGGCCTATATGAACGCCGAAGCGCTTGCAAAGACACGCGAGACGAAGATTGCACACTTCTACTCCCGCTCCCGGCAAGCCCTCTGGATGAAGGGTGAGACGTCGGGCCACTTCCTGCATGTCGAGGAAATGCGGGTCGATTGCGATCAGGACGCCATCGAACTGACGGTCCGCCCGCAAGGTCCCGCATGCCACACCGGGGCGCGCAGCTGTTTCTATCGCCGATTGGATGGCGAAGAACTGGTGCCTATCGGGGATTGACCGCCCCGGAGGCCAGTCGATTCAGCCGATGATCTCGTCGAAGAACGAGAGCATCGCTGCCCAGGACTGGCGGTCGGCACTCGTATCATAGCCCAGGAACGCCATACCCTTGGTCTCGCTTGCCGGGTCGGTGAAGCCGTGCTTCACATGACTGTACGCATGGAAGTGCCAGTCGGCCCCGGCGGCGTCCATCTCTTCCCAGAATGCCAGGACGTGCTCGCGCGGAGCGAGCGGGTCGGCATCTCCATGGCAGACGAGGATACGAGCGGTGATCGTTCCCGGTATAGCCGGCGTCTGGGTGGGCAGCGTGCCATGAAAACTGACTACTCCCGCCAGATACTCGCCAGCGCGAGCAGCCTCCAGGACGGCCTGCCCGCCCATGCAATGGCCGATGGCGAACAGGCGAAGGCCCTCCGCTCGCTCCCGAAGAGCGGAAATTGCCGCAGCGATGCGTTCGCGATAGTAGCCGTTGTCCGATCGAAGCTTGTCGGCCAGAGGGAACGAGGCCTCGAAGCTTTCTACCCGTTCGCCGTAGAAATCGGCGATCATCACCAGGTATCCCTCGTCGGCTAGCCTTGCGGCACGCCGTTCCATGAGCGCTGTCACGTTCGTGATCGTGGGGAACAGGATGATGCCTGCGCGCGGTTGACGCTCTGGGCGGGCTAACCAACCGGTGAGTGCGACCTCGCCGTGGCCATAGTGAACCGGCTCCAGACCCATCTCGCTCATTCCATGTTCCCCATTTTTCGACTTACTCGGGCAGGAAATCGGGCACGGAAAGATAACGCTCGCCCGTGTCGTAGTTGAAGCCAAGCACACGGCTGCCGGCAGGCAGATCCTGTAGCTTCTGGGCTATGGCAGCCAGAGTGGCGCCAGAGCTGATGCCCACCAGCATGCCTTCCACCGTGGCACTGCGGCGCGCCCAGTCCTTGGCATCGGCGGGATCCACCTGGATGGCGCCATCGATGGACTTCGTGTGCAGATTCCCCGGAATGAAGCCAGCACCGATGCCCTGGATCGGATGCGGCCCGGGCTGCCCGCCGGAAATCACGGGCGAAAGCGTTGGCTCGACCGCGTAGGCCTTGAGCTGCGGCCAGCTTTCCTTGAGCGTCTCGGCGCAGCCGGTAAGATGGCCACCGGTGCCCACGCCGGTCACGAGAACGTCGATCGGGGTGTCGGCGAAATCCGCCAGGATCTCCTGCGCCGTCGTTTTCACGTGGACGGAGATGTTGGCCGGGTTGTCGAACTGCTGGGGCATCCAGGACCCGGGCGTTGCCTCGATCAGTTCACGCGCGCGCTCGATCGCGCCTTTCATGCCCTTTTCGCGAGGGGTGAGGTCGAACTCGGCACCATAAGCCAGCATCAGACGGCGCCGTTCGATCGACATCGATTCCGGCATAACGAGAACCAGCTTGTAGCCCTTGACCGCAGCGGCCATTGCCAAGCCGATCCCGGTGTTGCCCGAAGTAGGCTCGATGATCGTGCCGCCGGGCTTGAGGCTGCCATCCGCTTCCGCGGCTTCGATCATCGCAAGGCCGATGCGGTCCTTGATCGAGCCGCCGGGGTTCGCGCGCTCTGCCTTAACCCACACCTCATGGTCGGGAAAGAGCCGCGCCAGGCGGATGTGCGGAGTGTTGCCGATCGTGGCGAGGATGCTGTCGGCCTTCATGGTGTCTGCTCCCAACGGGGTTCGAAGGTTCGGGCCCGGCGGATTTCGGGGAAGAGCCAGGCCCAGGCAAGGGTTATCACTATGGCAGCGCTTCCGCCGAAAACAACTGCGCCGGTCGCACCGAGAAGAGCGGCTGCAAAGCCGGACTGAAGCTCTCCCAGCTCATTCGAGGCCGAGATGGCCAGGCCCGAGATCGCGGAGACACGGCCACGCACTTCATCGGGGGTCCGCAGTTGCACAAGCGAACTGCGGATGAAGACCGAAATCATGTCCGCTGCCCCGAGCAGGGCCAGTAAGGCCAGAGAAAGCACGAAGTGCTTCGAAAGGCCGAACGCCACCGTCATCGCGCCATACCCCGCGACAGCAACGAGCATCTTGACGCCAACGTTGGAGCGCAGGGGACGGAACGAGAGCCACAGCGCCACTACGGCTGCACCGGCGGCAGTCGCCGCGCGCATCTGGCCAAGCCCCTCGGGCCCAACGTGCAGGATGTCGCGTGCGAAGACGGGCATCAGCGCGGTTGCGCCGCCAAGGAGCACTGCGAACAGGTCAAGCGTCAGGCATCCCAGAAGGAAGCGTTCGCGCGACACGAAGTGGAAGCCTTCCACGATCTGGCGGATGGGGTGGGCCTTGCGGGCATCCGGCCGCGGAGGCGGCAGGTTCCGGATCGACTGGATGGCGACAGACGCACCCAGCGTGAAGACTGCGGAGGACCAGTAAGGCAAGGCATGGTCGGCTGCGAACATGAACCCGTAGGCGGCAGGACCGATGATCGTTCCAGCCTGCATCGCAATCGAGTTGAAGCCGATGGCACGGGGTATCAGGCGGGCCGGAACGATGTTGGGTGCGATCGCCGCCATCGACGGGCTGATGAACACTCTCACCGTACCGTGCAGCACAGCGAAGAAGTAGAGGACGGGCAGGCTGCGCACCTCAAGCGCCGTGGTCAGGCCAAGTCCCAGCGCTACGCCCATGTCGAGCAGGGACGCGATGCCCGCCACGCGGCGGCGGTCGAAGCGGTCGGCCAACACTCCCGCGACCGGCGTAAGCAGAAAGACCGGGAGGAACTGCGCGAAGCCGAGAAGGCCCAGCTGCAACGCCGCTTCCTGGATCGACATGCCGTATTCTGTCCGCGCGACGTCGTAGAGCTGGTAGCCGATGATCACGACGGTGCCCGTAGTGGCAAGCACCGCGAAAAAGCGCGCAAGCCAGAAACGGCGGTAATCAGGTATGCGCAGGGGCGAAGTGGGTTCGGCCATCGGCGTCGATGCGGGTGGGGCAGGGGGGAGATTCACGCTTCCTGAATGGCAGCGTAGCCCCCCCTTGCCAAGATGCCCCGTGTTGATCCGTCAGTAGGTGAACTTTGCCGTCAGGCGGACGTCGCGGCCGGCAATGGGCACGAAGTCACGCGTGAACGATGCGGAGCGACGACCGGTGACGTCGAACAGATTGTCGGCCGACAGCATAAGCGTGACGGGTCCATCTTCCCCTGCCGGATGCCAGTCGGCGCTCAGATTGACGAGCGTGAAGGCAGAGGTCCGGTTCTCGTAATCGCCCACGCGCTTCTGCCTGGCGTTCCATTCTACCTCGCCACGCACCCGGATTTGGCCGAAAGTGGCCGAGCTGCCGCCTCTCAGGCGAAGCGGAGGAATGCGCGGCACCGGCCCCACCCCCTTGATCTGGGCGTGGGTGTAATCGGCGGCGGCGTCGAAGTTCAACTCGCCGTTGTTCCACGTCATGGCCTTCAGCGTTCCGGCCGCCTCAAAGCCTTTGAAGCGAGCGTCCACGCCCGTGTAGCGGTAGACGGGTTGCCCGTCTTCCTCAGCCCCGGTGGCAAGGGGAGCGATGTAGTTGTCGAAGTCCGTGATATAGCCGGTCAGCGAAAGATCCACGGTAGAGGTGCTGTATTTCAGGAACGCCTCGAAGCCGTTGCTGCGCTCGATCCCGAGGGTAGGGTCGCCTTGTTCGTAGGACTGCGTGGCCACGTGAATGCCGTCGCTCAGCAGCTCTTCCGGAGAAGGCGCGCGTTCTCCATGGATGAAGTTGGCGCCCAGATTGAGGCCGCTCCCCGACTTCCAACTCGCACCCAGCGCTCCGGACCAGAGGTCGAACGACTTGCGGTAGCCAGCGCCCTGCGACCGGACCCGCGAACTGTCGTATCGACCGGACCCGTCAAGCGTGATCCCTGCGCCCAGATCGTACGACTGCAGAGTGAACACGCCGATCCGCTCGACTTCATAGTCAGGGATCAGGGCTTCTTCCCCCGTCGTGACAAGGCTGCGCCAGAGGTATTGCACGCCGCTTCGGCCCCGCCACCCGCCCCGGGTCGCCTGCACGAGGTCGGCGCGGGTTTCGATGCCTTCGCCCTGGAAGACCGTGCCCACCTCATCGCCCTCGAACTCGGTGTGCTCATAGTCTGCATATGCCCCCCTAAGCTGGACGCTCTCGAGGAACCCGCCCAGCTTCAGCTCTCCCCTGAGGTCGAACCGGTCCTGCTTCAGGCCGATGGTGACAGGCCCCTCGCCATGATCGTGGCCTTCACCCTCATCCTCATCGTCGTGGTGGATTTCCGGACGCTCCGGTACGCCGTAGGATGTGTCGTAGTGCTGGTACGAAATACCAAGGCTGCCACCGGCGTCGATGAAGGCGAGACCTGCACCAACGGTAGACGTGCGCGCGGCAGAGTTGGGGAGACGACCCGAGCGATCGGACTCAAGGGTCAGAGCTGCCGCCTCCCCCGTTTCTCCTTCTTGGGCAAGGTGCTCGGCGCTTCGAAGCATCTCGCTTCTCAACGCCTTCGAATAAATGTGTCCGCCTGTCCTGAGATCATCGCTCTTGCGCCAGGATGCATCCACATGCGCCACAAAGCGGTCGCCAAGGGGGGCATCGATCGATCCGCTTAGGGCACGCTCGTCGGCGGCGGTTGCGTAGCTGCCGATGCCGGTTGCAGTGATGTGCCGAGGTACTTGCCGGGGAATGCGCTTGTCGATGGCATTGACTGCACCGCCGATCGCATTGCCGCCATAGAGAAGAACCGAGGGGCCATGGAACACGTCGATGTGGTCGACGGTAAGCGGATCGAACACCACGGCATGATCCACCGAGACATTGGAAGCGTCGAGCGAGCCGATGCCATCGGTCAGCACACTTACCCGGTCACCGCTGAAACCGCGCAGAACCGGCCGCGAGGCGCCCGGTGAGAAGCTGGTCGAGGAGACCCCGGGCAGGGAATTAAGGATTTCGCCGATCTGGCCACGTGTCTGCGCAACGAGAGCATCGCCCGAGATGCTCGCCGTGGCAGCAAGCAAGCCGTAGTTGGTCGGCGGATGGCCGACGACAACGATCTCCTCGCCATCATCATCTTCGCTGGAGTGTGCTGGGGCGTGTGCCGGCGCGGTGCCAGTCGTCCGGGCTGGTGACGGAGGCGCTTCCTGCGCTTGAACTGGGTTGGGGTGCGTGACAGCGAGCGAGGTGAGCAGTCCGGTGGCAGCCAGAATGGCGAGTCGAGATGTTTGGGTGTCCATGAAGACGCCGCTAATTGTGACGATATATTATATCAATGTAAAGTTTTGTTGCTGCGCCGAGGTGTTGCGTGGCTGCGGCGAAGCGAGATTCAGCTTTGCCACCGTCCCGTTCCTAACGACGTGGGCGAAGGCGCGGATTCGGCTGCAGGGTATCCACCAAGGCTAGGAAATCGTCGATACGGATGATCCGCTCGAACTGGAAGCCGGCACGGCCTTCATGCGCCCAGATCATGTGGGCCTCGATGCGACCGATCACCGGCAAGCGCATGACGAGACGTTCCCCGCGGTCCAGCGGCACTTCGCCCTGAACCATGAAACCCTGCGCCGAAAGATTGACGATGTGCAGATCGAGATCGCCCAGCTGGCGATGCTCAGCGACGACGTTGTAATCGACCGGGTGGCGCGTGGCGCGGCGCTTGTCGGTTACAGTGAGCTGAGCTCCCGCACTCATCGTTGCTATGCCTTTTTATCCTGACGATCGCTGACGGCCATAGGGGCAATTGGCAAACAATCGGTAAACTCCCCGGACCCGAGTCTCCTCCAAGGTCCGGGGTTACTGGTTCAGACGCCCCTGAGCACCCCGTGCTTCTTCTTGCCGAGGCTGAGCTTGCGACTTGTCCCAGGCTCTACCACGACGAGGAAAGCCGGGTCGGAAAGCACTTCGTCATCGAGGCGGACCGCTCCTTCGGCGATCTTGCGCTTGGCTTCACCGTTGGAGGCGACAAAACCGAGAGCGATGCACGCAGCAGCGAGCCGGATGCCATCGGAGCCAACTTCGGCGGTGGGCAGGTCAAGGCCCATTCCGCCGCCCGCAAAGGTGGCCTCGGCCGTAGCGGAAGCTCCAGCCGCGGCCTCGTCGCCGCGGCACAACCGCGTGGCTTCGTTGGCAAGGACGATCTTTGCCGCGTTGATCTCGCTTCCCTCAAGGGCTTCGAGGCGCACGATCTCGTCCAGCGGCAGGTCGGTGAAGAGGCGCAGTCGCTTGCCGACATCGCGGTCGTCGGTGTTGCGCCAGAACTGCCAGTAATCGAAATTCGAAAGCTCGTCTTCGTTCAGCCAGACCGCGCCGCCGACCGTCTTGCCCATCTTGGTACCGTCGGCATTGGTGAGGAGCGGCGTCGTCAGCCCGAACACCTGCGTGCCATCGACGCGGCGTGACAGTTCCACTCCGTTGACGATGTTCCCCCACTGGTCCGATCCGCCCATCTGCAGGCGGCATTCAGCGCGGCGAGAAAGCTCCAGGAAATCATAAGCCTGGAGGATCATGTAGTTGAACTCGAGGAAGCTGAGCGACTGTTCGCGGTCGAGACGCAGCTTGACCGAGTCGAAGCTCAGCATGCGGTTCACCGAGAAGTGCTGGCCGATGTCGCGCAGGAACGGGATGTACGCCAGCTTGTCGAGCCAGTCCGCGTTGTCGACCATGATGGCATCGCTGGGCCCGTCTCCGAACGTCAGGAAGCGCTCGAAGACCCGGCGGATCGATGCGACGTTCTGCGCAATCGTATCCTCGGTCAGGAGCTTGCGCGCCTCGTCCTTGAAGCTTGGATCGCCGATCTTGCCGGTGCCGCCGCCCATCAGCACGATGGGCTTGTGTCCCGCCCGCTGGAGCTGGCGCAGCATCATGATCGAGACGAGGTGCCCCACGTGCAGCGATGGCGCTGTCGGGTCGAAGCCGATATACCCTGGCACCACCTGCTTGGCTGCAAGAGCGTCCAGGCCCTCGGCATCGGTCAGCTGGTGGATGTAGCCACGCTCATCGAGCAGGCGGAGCAGGGAAGAAGTGTAGGTCATTGTCTCGCTTCGGCTTGAAATGAGCGGCGCGACTAGCACGAGGATGCGAGGATTGCGATACCTGCGGCGTGGGCCTTCTTCACAGCGGAAAACCGTTTGTCACCGCCGAGGTCGCCCATCTACGATGCCGGTGATGGCAGAACTAACCTATCACCCGGCGCATCCACCAATCGCCGTTCGCAGTGTGGAGGCCCGGATCATCGGCTTGGATGCTACGTGGCTGCGCACCCGTTGGAAAATCCTGGGAGCGGGCAGGCTCGTGGTGCCACCCTTTGCGGGACGGGGCAGGGCCGATGGCCTTTGGCAGACGACTTGTTTCGAGATGTTCCTCCGGGCCGACGAGGGAGCGGGTTACGTCGAGCTCAACCTGTCCCCCTCCGAACGGTGGAACGTCTATGACTTCACCGGGCGGCGAGAAGGCATGGCGGAGCGCCCGATGCCTCGTGAGCCCGACTGCACCATGCGCATCGGCACCGACATGGCGATCTTCGATGCCGCGATCCCGGTAACCGGGTTGCCCAAGGCCCCATGGCGATACGGTCTTGCCGCGGTGATCGAGGAGCAGGGTGGCCACAAGAGCTACTGGGCCCGCGCGCACATGAGTGATGCGCCAGACTTCCACGATCCGGCTTGCTTCGTTGACGAGGTTGCGGCACCGAGCGACACATGAAATTCGGTATCGATCGCCTGCTTGCAGATCCAGCGTTGCGCCGCCCGCTCGAAGGCAAGCGCGTTTCCCTCGTCGCGCATCCGGCCTCCGTAACGCAGCATCTCGCCCATTCACTGGACGCGCTGATCGCGGCAGGGGTGAACGTGACGAGCGCCTTTGGCCCCCAGCACGGCCTCAAGGGCGACAAGCAGGACAACATGGTTGAAAGCCTAGACGAGGTGGATCCCGCCTACGGCATTCCGATCTTCAGCCTTTATGGCGAAGTTCGCAGACCGACGGCCGCGATGATGGAAAGCGCGGACGTGTTCCTGTTCGACCTGCAGGACCTTGGTTGCCGCATCTACACCTTCGTGACGACGCTGCTCTATCTCCTGGAAGAAGCTGCGGCTCACGGGAAGAGCGTCTGGGTTCTGGATCGCCCCAACCCCGCTGGCCGCCCCGTGGAGGGGACCGTCCTGATCCCGGGCCAGGAGAGCTTTGTCGGCGCCGGCCCGATGCCGATGCGCCACGGGCTGACCATGGGGGAAATGGGTCGGTGGTTCATCCGCCGGTTCGGCCTCGAGCTCGACTATCAGGTGGTCACAATGGAAGGCTGGCGGCCCGGGGAGGGGCCGGGATACGGATGGCCGGCGGATCGCATCTGGATCAATCCGAGCCCGAACGCCGCCAACCTCAACATGGCCCGCGCCTATGCCGGAACCGTCATGATCGAGGGCACGACCCTGTCGGAAGGGCGCGGAACGACCCGCCCGCTCGAGGTCCTGTTCGGCGCACCCGATATCGACGCAAAGGCCGTGCTGGAAGAGATGAGGGCATTCGCCCCTCAATGGCTTGATGGCTGCGCTTTACGGGAATGCTGGTTCGAACCGACGTTCCACAAGCACGCGGGCGCCCTTTGCCATGGCGTGATGATCCATGCCGAAGCGGGCTTCTACGATCACGAAAGGTTCAATCCCTGGCGGCTGCAGGCCTTGGCCCTCAAGGCCATCCGTAGGCTCTACCCGCATTATCCGCTCTGGCGCGATTTCCCGTACGAGTACGAATTCGATCGCCTCGCCATCGACGTCATCAATGGAAGCACGACCTTGCGGGACTGGGTCGATGCCCCTGCCTCGAAGCCCCATGACCTCGAAGAGCTTGCCGCTGCTGATGAAGCTGAGTGGCGGCGGGAAGTTGCAGACCTGCTTCTCTACTAAGTCCCACCCCGCGCCCGCCGCCCGGCCCTAGCTTTTCTTCCGCGTCAGTTCGCGCATCGCACTGTCGAGGCCTTCTAGGGTCAGCGAATACATGGCGCCTTCCATGATGTCGCGGATCATCCGGGTGGAGCTGGAGTAGTCCCACTGCCGCTCGGCCGTGGGATTGAGCCAGACGGTTGCCGGATAGGTCTGCACCACCCGTCGAAGCCACGTGGCGCCGGCTTCCTCGTTCATGTGCTCTACCGACCCACCGGGGTGGCTGATCTCGTAAGGGCTCATCGCCGCATCGCCGACGAAGATCACCTTGTAGTCATGCCCGTACTTGTGAAGGATGTCCCAGGTCGGCGTGCGCTGCGACCACCGGCGTCGATTGTCCTTCCAGACGCCTTCGTACAGGCAGTTGTGGAAATAGAAGAACTCCATGTTCTTGAATTCGGCCGTGGCCGCGCTGAACAGGTCTTCCACCAGGCGGATGAACGGATCCATCGATCCGCCCACGTCAAGGAAAAGCAGGACCTTTACCGCGTTGTGCCGTTCCGGGCGCATTACCAGATCCAGCCAGCCGCGCCTTGCCGTGCCTGAGATCGTAGCGTCGAGATCAAGCTCCTCGGCTGCGCCCTCGCGCGCGAAGCGCCGCAGCCGGCGAAGCGCGACCTTGATGTTGCGGGTGCCCAGTTCCCGCCCGTTGTCGAGGTTCGCGAACTCACGCTTCTCCCACACCTTGACGGCGCGGCCGTGCTGGCCTTCCCCGCCGATGCGCACGCCTTCCGGATTATAGCCGGAGTGGCCAAACGGAGAGGTGCCGTTGGTGCCTATCCACTTGTTGCCGCCCTGATGGCGTTTCTGCTGTTCCTCCAGCCGCTTCTTGAGAGTCTCCATGATCTCGTCCCAGGATCCCAGAGCCTTGATGGACTCCATCTCTTCCTTGGAAAAATAGCGCTCGGCCATCTTCTTCAGCCAGTCTTCGGGAACGTCGACAGGGGCTTGGCCATAGTCCGTCACCATGCCCTTGAAGACTTTCTGAAACACTTGGTCAAAGCGATCCAGCAGGCCTTCGTCTTTAACGAACGTGGCCCGGCTCAGATAGTAGAAGGCCTCGGGCGTCTGCTCGATAACGTTTTTGTCGAGAGCCTCCAGCAGCACGAGGTGCTCCTTAAGAGAGGCGGGGATGCCGGCGGCCCGCAGCTCATCGATGAAGTTGAGGAACACGGCTCAACCGGCAGGCAACGAGGGTGCCGGCGGCTGGGCCGGCCATTGCTCAAGCGCCGGGTCGATGCAGGCCCAGGCCGGAGCCTCGCTCACCCATATCGCCGTCTCCGGGCGAAGGCCGTGGCTTTCGTCAAGAAGGCCGAGGCGGATGGTGCGGAACTGGGGGCGTGCGCTGGAGCGCGCAAGGACCGGCGTGCCGCACTTCGCGCAGAACTCGTGCGTGAGCACATTGCCGCTTGCCGCGACATAGGCGTGATGGGCAATCTCCCCGGTCATGGACACGGCAGCGGCAGGAAAGATCGCGTTGTTGGTAGGGCCCCCGGCCGCGATGCGCTGGCACTGCCGACACCAGCATTGCCGGGAAGCGACCGGCTCGGCGGAAATCGTCACTTCGACGAGGCCGCATGCGCAACTGCCGCTATAAGGCTGCGCCATGCTCAACTGCCTCGCCGGGACATGAAGGCCAAACGTTCGAACAGCATTACGTCCTGCTCGTTCTTGAGCAATGCGCCGTGAAGCGGCGGAATGGCCTTGGTCGAATCCTGGTTCTGCAGAACGTCGAGCGGCATCTCTTCGTTCAAGAGCAACTTGAGCCAGTCGAGCAACTCGCTGGTGGAAGGCTTTTTCTTGAGCCCAGGCACATCGCGCAGTTCGTAGAATATCTCCATCGCCCTGCGCACCAGCGTCTTCTGGATGCCGGGGTAGTGCACATCGATGATCGCTTCCATCGTCTCGCGATCAGGGAATTTGATATAGTGGAAGAAGCAGCGGCGCAGAAAGGCGTCCGGAAGGTCCTTTTCGTTGTTCGATGTGATGACCACGATCGGGCGTTCGGCAGCAGCGACCCGCTCTCCGGTTTCGTAGACGTCGAAGGCCATGCGATCCAGCTCGGCTAACAGATCGTTCGGAAACTCGATGTCCGCCTTGTCGATCTCGTCGATCAGCAGCACAGGCAATTCAGGCGATGTGAACGCTTCCCAGAGCTTACCCTTCCGGATGTAGTTCGAGATGTCGTGAACGCGCTGGTCCCCTAACTGGCCATCGCGCAGTCTTGCCACGGCGTCGTACTCATACAGCCCCTGGTGCGCCTTTGTCGTCGACTTCACGTTCCAGGTGATGAGCGGCGCATCAAGGGAGGCAGCGATCTGTTCCGCCAGAACGGTCTTGCCGGTCCCGGGCTCGCCTTTGACGAGGAGAGGGCGACGCAGCAGCACCGCCGCATTGACCGCAACCTTGAGATCATCGGTCGCGACGTAGTCGTTCGTGCCTTCGAACCGCTGCATGGGCCATCCTATTCGCATTAACTGTGCGGTTAAGTTCTATGGGGTGCGCGGTGGCAAGGCAAGGCCGTCAGTGAGCTGGCGTGCCCTGCGATGGACAACGTCGCCGCAGCGTTGCAAGGATGGCGCATGGGGTTGGAGTTCCTGCGCAGGATGGATTGGCTCGGTGCTGCGCGCTCCCGTGGGTATCTGCGGCTTCTGGCTGCCCTGAACGTCGTGATGTTGAGCGTTCTTGTTCTTACCTCCACCCGTGGGATCGACCGCAACGGCTACCTCCTCGGGAGCGACTTCCTGAGCTTCTGGACCGTGGGGAACATGCTGCAAGCCGGTTCAGATCCCTACGATGGGGCAGCTCACGCAGCCGCGCAGCGCGTGTTCTTCGCGTCCGACGCAGGCTATACCGCCTTCTTCTATCCTCCTTCGTTCCTGCCGTTCTGCTTGCCGTTGGGATGGTTGGGCTATTTCCCGGCGCTCTGCGCATGGCTGCTGGCGACTGGCGCAGCGTATGGCGTCGCGTTGAGACGCTGGTGGCGTGCGGCTGGAGCCAACCTGCCGTTCTGGGTAGCCGTTTTCGCCTTTCCGGCTGTTCCGATCGTGATCACTCACGGACAGACGTCGTTTCTCGTTGCCGGGCTGCTGGGACTTGGGACCATTCTTGTTCGCCAGCGGCCGATCCTTGCTGGCCTCTTGATGGGGCTTGCCACGATCAAGCCCCAGCTCGGCATCCTGGTGCCACTGGCGCTCCTCCTCACGGGCGAGTGGAAAGTGATCGGGGCAGCAGCGGCCGGGAGCATTGGCCTTGCCGCCATATCCACTCTGGCGTTCGGCACCGATAGCTGGGCGGGGTGGATAGAGGCCAGCGGCAGGGCACAGGACGCCATGGTTTCAGGCGCGGTGGGCTACGGCAAGATGGTGAGCACTTTCGCCGCGCTGAAGCTGCTGAAAGCGCCTTCGATCATCGCCTACGCAGGGCAGATCCTTGTGTCTTTTGCGGTGGTAGCGCTTCTTGTGAAAGCCGCCTGGAAAAAGGCCTGGCGCTTCGATTTGGCTGCGCTGACACTGGCCGGGTCGCCGCTCGTCACGCCCTTCGTGCTTGATTACGACATGGTGCTGCTGGCATTCCCCTTGCTGTGGCTCACGGGTGAGGGGGTGCGCAAGGGCTTCCTCGACTGGGAGAGGCTCGCGATCCTGGCTGCGTTTGCCGCGGCTGCCTTCGCCCGGCCGCTAGCGATGAACCTTGGCATCCCGATCATGCCCGCCGCCATCGCGGGATTGTTCCTTGCCGTGTGGCGGCGCAATGTTCTTACGCCGCCTAGTTCAGACGCCCGAATGAGGAGCGCCAGCCCTTAAGCGCAGCGCCCGTGCTTACGCATCGATCAGTTCCTGATCGATCTCGCCTGCACGGTTCTGGATGAACTGGAAGCGGTGTTCGGGATTTCGGCCCATCAGGCGATCGACCAGATCTTTCACGGCCGCACGATCTTCATACTCCGGCGGCAGCGTGATACGCAGCAGCGAGCGGGTGTGCGGGTTCATCGTGGTCTCGCGCAGTTGCTGCGGGTTCATTTCGCCCAGACCCTTGAAGCGCCCGACCTCCACCTTCTTGCCCTTGAACTGCGTCGCCTCCAGTTCGCGGCGGTGTGCATCGTCGCGGGCATAGGCGGAAGTGGACCCTGCCGTCAGACGATAGAGGGGCGGCTGGGCGAGGTACAGATGACCGCGTCGCACGATGTCGGGCATCTCTTGGAAGAAGAACGTCATCAGGAGCGTCGCGATATGGGCGCCGTCCACGTCGGCGTCCGTCATGATGACAACGCGATCGTACCGAAGATTGTCTGCGTTGCAGTCCTTGCGAGTGCCGCATCCAAGGGCGAGCGCCAGGTCCGCAATCTCCTGGTTGGCGCGGATCTTGTCCGCCGTGGCGCTGGCGACGTTCAAGATTTTTCCGCGTATGGGCAGGATCGCCTGAGTCTTGCGATCCCTGGCCTGCTTGGCGGAACCGCCCGCCGAATCGCCTTCGACGATGAAGAGTTCGGTCTCGCCGTGGCCTTCGCCAGAGCAGTCGGTCAGCTTGCCGGGCAGGCGCAGCTTGCGCGAGTTAGTGGCGGTCTTGCGCTTGACCTCGCGCTCGGCCTTGCGGCGCAGTCGATCGTCCATGCGCTCCATCACGGCGCCGAGGAGCGCCTTGCCTCGATCCAGGTTATCCGTCAGGAAGTGATCGAAGTGGTCGCGCACCGCCGCCTCGACCATCCGCGCCGCCTCGGGCGATGTCAGGCGGTCCTTTGTCTGGCTTTGAAACTGCGGGTCGCGAATGAAGACCGAAAGCATCACCTCGCTTCCGGTGATCACGTCGTCCGGCGTGATGTCCTTGGCTTTCTTCGCCTGGCCGACGAGTTCGGCAAACGCGCGGATACCCTTGGTGAGAGCCCCGCGCAGACCCTGTTCATGCGTGCCGCCATCGGGCGTCGGAATGGTGTTGCAGTACCAGGAATAGGCACCGTCCGAGTAGAGCGGCCAGGCGATGGCCCATTCGACCCGGCCCTGTTCCGAGCCGTCATCACCGCGAGGGAACGCCTGCGAACCGGAGAAGAACTGCGATGTCACGCATTCGCGGCTGCCGATCTGTTCGGCGAGATGGTCGGCAAGGCCGCCCGGGAACTGGAACGTCGCCTCCGCAGGAATGCCGTCTACCGCAAGCGAGGCCGCGCACTTCCACCGGATTTCCACACCAGCGAACAGGTAGGCCTTGGAGCGAACAAGCTTGAAGATACGCGCGGGCTTGAACTTCTGGTCGCCGAAGATCTCCGCATCGGGCGTGAAGGTGACGGAAGTGCCTCGGCGATTGGGCGCCGCACCTACGCGCTGGATCGGTCCGAGCGTCACGCCTCGCGAAAATTCCTGAGCGTACAATTCCTTGTTGCGGGCGACCTCCACCCGAGTCTTCACGGAAAGGGCGTTCACCACCGAGATGCCCACGCCGTGCAGACCGCCGGAGGTGGCGTAGGCTTTGCCCGAGAACTTGCCGCCCGAGTGAAGCGTCGAAAGGATGACTTCGAGCGCAGACCTCCCGGGGAATTTCGGATGTTCATCGACCGGGATGCCGCGCCCGTTGTCAACGATCATCAGTCGCCCCGCCGTGCCGGGCTCGTCCTCCAGCGTGACTTCTATCCGGTTCGCGTGCCCGGCGACGGCCTCGTCCATCGCATTGTCCAGCACCTCTGCGGCAAGATGGTGGAGCGCGCGCTCGTCCGTGCCGCCGATGTACATGCCCGGACGGCGCCGGACGGGCTCGAGCCCTTCCAACACCTCGATCGCGGAGCCGTCGTAGGATTCGCCAGTGGCGGCGGGAAGCTTGTCAAACAGGTCGTCGGCCATGGGAGGACTATAGGGGCCGCTCGAATCCGCAATCAAGCGCAGGTTTCCTCTTATCCGACGAAACCTTTGTTCACGGCTTGTTTCCCGCCTGTCGGAGTGCCCTGGCAGCGAGGCTGCTCCGAATCAGTCGCCGAACTTGACCGGTGCGGGGCTGACTACCTTGACGGAGCCGGTCTGCACTTCCCGCACCTCGAGAGCCCGCTCCACAAGGCCGCCTTTGGTGAACCGGAACGCGCCGTCGACCCCAAGGAAACCTCCCGGGAAGGACTTGCTGTCCCGCAGTGTGTCGGCAGGAAAGCGCGAACCCGGCTTCCAGTCGCGCGCGACCCGCAGCGTCAGGAGGACGGCATCATAGCCCAGCGTCGCGATGCGGAATGGTTGCCCGCCAAAGCGCGCGCGATAGCTCTTGGCGAACTGCCCAAATCGCTGGTCGGAAACCGTGGCGAACCATGCTCCGGCAAGTGCAGGTGTGGTGCCCAGTTCGCGCTCACCGCTCCAAAGCTCGGTGCCGAGAAGGCGAACGGCACCGGGGCTTGCCTTGCCAGTGCCCTTGAACGCCGTTGCTGCTCTGGCGGAGAGGCCACCGCTGTCGGCTATGAGGAGGGCGTTGAACCCGCCTTTCGCCTTGATGCGCTGCGCCGCGGCTGCGATCGAGGCGGGGCTGCGGTCATACGGCTCCATCGCGACGACCGAGCCGCCGCCCGACCGGACCGCGCTCAACAGCGCGGAGCTGGTGCGATCGCCGTAATCGCCGCGGGGCACCAGCGCCGCAAAGCTGGTGACGCCTTGTCCGCGCGCGTACTCGACGGTTCGGGTCACGGACTGGCCGGGCAGGTTGCCCATGATGAATACGTCACGGCTTGCTGCCTGTTCGTCGTTCGAAAACGAGATGACGGGGATCTTCGATGCCTTGGCCACGGCAGAGATCACCGGGATGTCGTTCGAGAGAAGCGGCCCGAGTATCAGCTGGTTGCCATCGGCGATGGCCTTGCGCGCTGCCTCTGCCGGTCCGGTCGCGGTGTCGTAGGTGGTCAGCCGCAGGTTCTTCGCCGCAGTATCGAGAAGAGCCATGTTCGCTGCATTGGCGATCGCCTGGCCCACGCCCGCGTTCGCACCCGTGACCGGTACGAGAAGGGCGATGCGGTGGCGCTCGGCATCCACGGGGATGTCGCTTTGCGTTGGAGTAGGGACCGGGGTGGGGGCGGGCGCGGTGACCGGCGCCTTCGGCACCACCGCGCAACCCGCAAGCGCGGCCATAGCGACTGCAGCCAATACATTTCGCCGATTCAGGCGTTTATCGAACATTGCTTGCCGCTCCCTCGGTTCATGGGCCATGTGTCGCGCGATGGAAAACACTCTTTCGCCGGGCCTGTACATAGTCGCAACCCCCATTGGCAACCTGGGCGACATCACCTTGCGCGCCGTCGAGACCCTGCAGAGGGTGACAGCGGTGGCCTGCGAAGATACCCGTGTCACCGGCAAGTTGCTGCATCATCTGGGGATAAAGCAGCGCCTCATCCGATACGACGACCATGCCGGGGAGGCCGACCGCGAGCGGCTGCTGGCCTTGATGGAGGCGGAGCCCGTCGCGCTGGTCAGCGACGCCGGCACGCCGCTCATCTCCGATCCGGGCTATCGCCTCGTCCGTATCGCGCGGGAGCGCGGCATCGCGGTGACCAGTTTGCCCGGCGCGAACGCGGCGGTCGTCGCAATGACCCTTTCGGGCCTTCCGAACGATCGTTTTCTGTTCGCGGGCTTCTTGCCGAACAAGGCCAAGGCCCGCGAGGACACGCTGTCAGCACTCGCCAACGTTCCCGCAACCCTTGTCTTCTACGAGACCGCACCTCGCCTCGATGCCTCGCTTCGAGCTATCGAGGAGAAGCTTCCGGGCCGCGAAGTCGCCGTGGCACGCGAACTGACGAAGAAGTTCGAGGAATGTCGGAGCGGGTCTCCGGCAGAGCTTGCCGAGCATTACGCCGCTCATCCACCCAAGGGCGAGATCGTCCTGTTGATCGCACCTGCAGGTGAACAACAGATCGGGGAAGTCGACGTGGATGCACTGCTGAAGTCTGCACTGGCGACGGCCAAGGCGTCGCAGGCGGCGGCGCTCGTCGCGAAAGCGACAGGCCTTGATCGCAAGGTCCTTTATGCTCGCGCGATGGAACTGAAGTGAACCGGCGTGTCCGAGCCGAAAAGGACGGGCGGCGGGGAGAGCTGCTGGCCGCGTTGTACCTGTGGATCACGGGCTGGCGCATTCTCGCAAGGCGAGTGAAGACACGCCGGGGGGAGGTCGACCTTGTCGCGCGGCGCGGAAGAACCTTGTGTTTCATCGAGGTCAAGTGGAGGCGCTCGGCCCAGGAACTGGACCTCGCCATCGATGCTCGGCGGCTGCGCCGTGTTGCGGATGCCGTGGAACTGATCGCTTCTCGCTATGGCCGTGTGGGCGATGATGTGCGCATCGATGTTATCCTCGTGGCTCCTGGCTGCTGGCCGCGGCGGATCAAAAATGCCTGGCAACCGATGGAGTGAGGCGGGACTTGCATATCGCAATTCCGGTCGCACCTTCCGCGTCTTGCGGCTAAGCCGCGCGTCACCATTCTTTCGCAAAGGCCGACAATCGCCATGACCCTACGCGTCGCCGTCCAGATGGATCCGCTCGAAACGATCAAGATCGGGGGAGACTCCTCGTTCGCGCTCATGCTGGCGGCGCAGGCGCGCGGTCATCAGCTTTTCCACTACGACGTGCGGACGCTGGCTTACGACACCGCGCATGGAGCGGGCGGTCGCCTCACCTGCTGGGGTGCACCCGTGACGGTCCAGAGGGTTGAAGGCGCGCATTTCACACGCGGCGAGTACCGCCTGATCGACCTAGTCGAAGATATCGACGTTGTACTGATGCGGCAGGACCCGCCCTTCGATCTTGGCTATATCACGGCCACGCACCTTCTTGAGCGCCTTGCCGGCCGGACGCTCGTCGTCAACGATCCGGTCGCTGTCCGCAATGCCCCGGAGAAGGTCTTCGTTCTCGACTACGCGCGGTTCATGCCTCCCACCTTTATCGCGCGCCGGATCGAGGATGTGCGTGCATTCAATCTCCGCCATCCTGGAGACCTCGTCATCAAGCCTCTCCACGGTAACGGCGGCAAGGCGGTCTTCCGCGTGCCTGCCGACGGATCGAACCTTGGCGCCCTGATCGAGATGTTCGAGAACGCATGGGTCGAGCCGTTCATGGTCCAGCCCTTCCTCCCGGACGTTGCGGAAGGGGACAAGCGCATCGTTCTGGTCGACGGAGAGTTTGCCGGAGCGATCAACCGCAAGCCTGGCGAGGGCGAGTTTCGCTCGAACCTTGCCGTCGGCGGCTCGGCAGAAGCCAGCGAACTCACTTCGGCGGAAGAGGAAATCTGCGCGGCGCTTGGGCCGGAACTGAAGGCGCGAGGGCTCGTTTTCGTCGGCATCGACGTGATTGGCGGAAAATGGCTGACGGAAATCAACGTGACATCGCCGACCGGCATCGTGGCGATCGACCGCTTCAACGGCACCGACACCGCCGCAAGTATCTGGGACGCGATCGAAGTTCGGCACGCCGCCCTGTAAGGCCCGCCGGGGAGGGCCGTCTCACCGCTCCATCGACCCAGAGGATGAACTGAATGTCTGAATGGGTCTACGAGATCGTCCGGCAGGGCGGGTACCTCGGCATCATGTTCCTGATGGCGCTGGAGAACATCATCCCTCCGGTACCCTCCGAACTGATAATGGGGCTCGGCGGAATCGCTGTCGCGCGAGGCGACATGGAGTTCTGGCCGCTGCTGCTGTGCGGGACCATCGGCGCGGCGCTTGGCAACTACGTGCTGTTCGTTGTGGCGGACCGGCTAGGCTACGAGCGCCTCAGGCCTTTCATCGAGCGGTGGGGGCGGTGGTTGACGCTGGAGTGGCGGGACGTGGAGATCGCCGGGTCGTTCCTCCGCCGCCATGGGCACTGGGTCGTTTTCATCCTGCGGTTCATGCCGATGTTCCGCACCGTCATCTCCATTCCAGCAGGGCTCGCGCATATGGGCCACGTGCGTTTTCTGCTCTTCACGGCGGCAGGAGCGGCGATTTGGAACGTTGTCCTGATCCTTGGGGGAAGGTGGCTGGGCCAGACGCTGGCGGAAGCCGAACAGTGGCTTGGCTGGGCGACGCTCGTTGTGGCCGTGATCACGATTGTCTTCTACGTCTGGCGGATCGTCACGTGGAAACCGCGCGAGGAGTGAGCTCAACCGATCTCCCTTGGATGAGCATTGCGGTAAGCATCGAGCATCGTGGCGGCATCCACCCGGGTGTATATCTGCGTCGAGCTAAGCGAGACATGGCCGAGCAACTCCTGCAGCGAGCGCAAGTCCGCGCCCGCCCCCAGCAGGTGGGTCGCAAAGCTGTGGCGCAGGGCATGCGGTGTTGCCGTGGATGGCAGTCCCAGAGCGACGCGCGCACGCGCTACTGCTCTCTGCACCAGACCTGGCGCCAGCGCCCCGCCTTTCGCGCCGCGAAACAAAGCCTTCTCCCCCTCAAGCGGCCATGGGCACTGATCGACATAGTCAGCGACGGCCGAGCGCACGACCGGCAGCAATGGCACCATGCGCTGTTTTCCGCCCTTGCCCGTAACGACGAGCGTTTCGGCAAGCGGAAGTGCTCCGCCGGTCAGGGAAAGAGCCTCCGCGATGCGCAACCCGGCTCCGTAGAGCAGAAGAAGGACGGCGCGATCGCGGGCGCCGATCCATGGCTGGCTGGCATCGTCCTCCACCGTCTCGGCAAGGTTCACCGCCTCGTCAGGTGTGACGGGGCGCGGCAGGCCTTTCTTCACACGGGGCCCTTTGATGCGGGGAGGCATCGGTTGCGCAACCCCGGCACGATCTTGCGCAAACGCAATGAACGCCTTCAGCGCGGAAAGCTCTCGTGCGGCAGAGACATTGCCGATACCATCTTGCCGCCGCGCCGCCAGATGACCCCGCAGAACGGCCGCATCCACCCTGGCGAGCCTCGCCCAGTCAGTTTCGCCTATGGCATCGAGAAGCCGCGCTGCCGTTGCCACGTAAGCACGCACCGTGTGCGGGCTGCGCCGGCGACCAAGCGCGAGATGTTCGCCCCATGCCTCCAGAACGTCGGCCTTGTGTGCCATCAGGCCTCTACCAGATGCTCGGGCACCAGTTCGGCAAGAAGGCCATCGAGAAGGCACATGCCGTCCTCCGTCACTGCAATCCGCGTCCCTTCGATCCTCACCAGTCCCTGGCGTTCATAGAAGCGGGCCTTGGCCATGTCACAGAGCCGGGCTGCCTCCAGTCCGAACCGCTCGGCAAGGGGCCCGATGTCCACGCCTTTACGCAGGCGCAATCCCATCAGCATGGCTTCGCTCGCCTGTTCCGATGGTACGAGGATACGTTCCTCGGCTATGCCGTGCGAATTGCGCTGGATTGCTGCCAGCCAGTTCTCGGGCTTGCGATGGCGAACCGTCGCCCGTCCGCCGCGCCGCCCGTGCGCTCCGGGCCCGATCCCCACGTAGTCGCCGTAGCGCCAGTAGACGAGGTTGTGGCGGCTCTCCTCGCCTGCACGGGCATGGTTGCTGATCTCGTATGCGGGTAGGCCTGCAGACGCCGTCATTGCGCGGGTGAGGGCGAACATGTCGGCGCAGGCATCTTCATCCAGCGGCTCGATATCGCCCTTGCGCACCATCGTCTCGAAGCGAGTGCCGGGTTCGATCGTGAGCTGATAGAGCGAAAGGTGCCCGGTGCCGAAGGCGAGGGCGCGCTCCAGTTCCGTCCGCCAGCCTTCCAGCGATTGGCCCGGCCGAGCATAGATGAGGTCGAAGCTGACGCGGGTGAAGTTCGCCTGTGCCACTTCAAGCGCGCGCAAGCCTTCCGAAGCGTCGTGCAACCGGCCCAGAAACCGCAACGTTTCGTTGTCCAGTGCCTGCAGCCCTAGGGAGACGCGGTTCACCCCTACATTGGCCAGCGCCGCATAGTTCGCGGCCTCCACCGAGGAAGGGTTGCCTTCAAGCGTGATTTCGATGCCGGGAGTGAAACCCCAGAGGTGCTCTGCCTCTTCAAGCAGGCGAGCGACCAGCGATGGCGGCATCAGCGATGGCGTGCCGCCGCCGAAGAAGATGGACTCGAGCGGCTCGCCTCCCGCCAATTGATGCTCATGGCGCATGTCCGCGAGGAGGGCCTGCTCCCAGGCAGCATGGTCCACACGGTTCCGCACGTGACTGTTGAAGTCACAATACGGACACTTCGCGAGGCAGAAGGGCCAGTGGATGTAGAGAGCGCGCGCCATGTTCGGTCTCAAGGCAACGGTTGACCCGGCAAGTCAAGTCCCCCTGCCATCAGGCGAGGCCTGAACAGGTCACGCAGGCCTGCTCTTGATGATCTCAGCGGGCTCGACCGGCAAACTGATCCGCTACCAGCTTCTCGAAAGCCACGGCGCGATGGCTTATGGCCTGCTTGCGATCCAGCGGAAGCTCGGCGAAGCTAAGGTTATGTCCCGCCGGAACGAACACGGGATCGTAGCCAAAACCCATGGTGCCGCGCGGCGGCCACGAAAAGGTTCCGTCGATCCGCCCTTCGTAGACGGCTTCCTCGCCGTCCGGCCATGCGATGGCAAGAGTGCAGGAGAACCAGCACGACCGGTCCACCACCGGACCCTGGGCGCAGAGCAGTCCCTCGACCTTGCCCATAGCCATGTACCAGTCGCGGCCCGGCTCCCCTTCGAACCACTGCCGTTCGGCCCAGTCTGCGGTATACACTCCCGGACGCCCTTCGAGGGCGGCCACCGAGAGCCCGCTGTCGTCGGCCAGCGCCGGCAGCTGTGCCGCGGCGGCTGCGGCATGGGCCTTCAGCAATGCATTTTCGGCGAAGGTGGTTCCGGTCTCTTCCGGCTCGGGCAGGCCGAGGTCCCCCGCCGATACGCATTCCACTCCGTACGGCGCGAGCAGCCCGGAAATCTCGCGCAGCTTGCCCGCGTTATGTGTCGCAATGACGAGGCGCTCGCCTTCGAGTTTACGCATGCCGATTTACCTCGTCCTTGCCGCGCGTCAGCGACCAACCGCCTTGGCCTGTGCCGCGAAGATGCCGTCGCAGCCGATGCGGGCGAGCCGGAGGAGGCGCAGCAGCCCTTCCTCATCGTATGTCGCGCCTTCGGCGGTCGCCTGCGCCTCTGCGATTTTGCCGCCTTCGATCAGCACGAAGTTGGCGTCGGCGTCGGCACCGCTATCCTCGATGTAGTCAAGGTCAAGCACGGGATTGCCCTCATAGATACCGCAGGAGACGGCAGCTACGCGGCCCTGGATAGGATCTTCCTTGATCTTTCCGTCGGCCATCAGCTTGTCGACGGCAAGGCGCAGCGCAACCCAAGCTCCCGAGATGGACGCCGTGCGGGTGCCGCCATCGGCCTGGATAACATCGCAATCGAGCACGATCTGACGTTCGCCCAGCTTCTTCATGTCGACGACGGAGCGGAGCGAGCGACCGATCAGGCGCTGGATTTCCTGCGTGCGGCCGGACTGCTTGCCCTTCGCGGCCTCGCGGCTGCCGCGCGTGTGGGTGGCGCGGGGGAGCATCGAGTATTCGGCCGTGACCCAGCCTTCGCCCTTGCCGCGAAGGAACGGCGGGACCTTCTCCTCGACAGAGGCCGTGACCAGCACCCGGGTGTCGCCAAAGGAGATCAGCACCGAGCCCTCGGCATGCTTGGTGAAGCCGGTCTGGATGTCGATGGCGCGCATTTGATCCGGCGCGCGGCCTGAAGGTCGCATGGATGATCCTCGTCGTGATTTATTGGCCGCCCCTTGGCGCAATGGGCTTGAGGCCGCAAGGGGATAAGCCTTAGATTGCGAAGATGCCGACGCCTCCCATCATTGAACTGACCACTCGTGCTCGCGAGATATTCCGTCTCGTGGTGGAAGGCTATCTGGCGACAGGCGTGCCGATCGGATCCAAGGCACTGGCTGGGGGCGGGGCCATCAATCTGTCATCGGCGTCGATCCGATCGGTTCTGGCGGACCTTGAAGGCCTCGGCCTTCTTGCGGCCCCGCATACGAGCGCGGGTCGCCTGCCGACAGAGGCAGGGCTGAGGCTCTTCGTCGACGGCATCATGCAGGTGGCGGAACCCACGGTGGAGGAACGCCAGGCGATCGAGCGCCGGATTTCGGCTCCTGGGCCTATCGAAGCGGCGCTGGAGGCCACCAGCGCTCTCCTGTCCAACCTGTCTTCCGGTGCCGGGGTCGTCATGGTGCCCCGGCGTGAGCCCCGGCTGGCTCACCTGCAACTCGTCCCGCTCGGCCCCGGAAGAGCGCTCGCGGTGCTGGTGGGTGAGGACGGCGGCATCGAGAATCGCATTGTCGAACTTCCTCCAAGCCTTCCGGGAGGCGCACTGGAAGAGGCTTCGAACTATATATCGGCGCATCTGGCCGGCCGGACACTTGCGGAAGCCGCGCGCGTCATGCGCAGAGACATCGCATCCGGCCAATCGGCACTCGATGCGGCCAGCAGGGACTTGGTGGAACGCGGTCTCGCCGTGTGGAGCCAGGACGCCATGGCGAGGCCGGTGCTCATCGTGCGCGGCCAGGCCAACCTGCTGGACGAGGCCGCACTCAGCGATCTGGAACGCGTCCGCTCGCTTCTCGATGATCTTGAAAACAAGCAATCGGTGGCCGACCTTCTCGACACCGCTCGCGAAGCGCAGGCGACCCGTATCTTCATTGGGTCGGAGAACCGACTGTTCGCGCTGTCAGGCTCCTCGGTGATCGCCTCGCCCTATCGTGACAGGGAGGGCAGGGTGGTCGGCGTAGTGGGGGTAATTGGTCCCACGCGGTTGAATTATGCGCGCGTCGTGCCCATGGTGGACTTCACCGCCCAAAGCCTGGGCAAGCTCATCGGATAGCTGGACAGATACAGGAAATGACCGAGGACAAGACACAGTCGACCAACGACGCTGCGAGCCAGGATCCGGCCGTCGCCGAGGAACTGCAGGGCGTGCCTGAGGAGTTTCTCGACACCGGCGGGGAGAATGACCAGCTTGCAAGATTGCGCGAGGAACTCGCCACCGCCAAGCAGGAAGTTCTGTACGCCCGGGCCGAGACGCAGAACGTGCGCCGCCGTCTCGAGAAGGATATTGCCGATACCCGCGCCTATGCGGCGACCGGCTTTGCCCGGGACATCCTTTCGGTTTCGGACAATCTGTCGCGCGCCTTGTCAGCGATCCCGGCAGAGATGCGCGAGGACGAAAAGCTGAAGGGCCTGGTCACGGGCATCGAGGCCACCGGTCGCGAGATAGACAAGGTCTTCGCAAGCCACGGCATCAGCCGCATCGCGGCTATGGGCCTGCCTCTCGACCCCAATCAGCATCAGGCCATGATCGAGGTTCCCTCTTCCGATGCGGAGCCGGGAACCGTTCTGCAGGAACTGCAGGCCGGCTACATGATCAAGGACCGCCTGCTCCGCCCCGCGATGGTGGCGGTCACCAAGAAGCCGGATTGATTTCCCAGCGGCGACCGGCTCTCCGGTCGCCGAGCTTTCCAGCCAGGGCGGCTCCTGTGGCAGCGACTATGCTGCTCGTTTCTCAGGAACCTCTTGCGCCAAGTTCCGTTCACTTGTGCATAACGTGTGATTTCGGAGAACGTCGATGCGCAAGCTAATCCTCCCCATCCTTGCAGTCGGTGCCCTGGGCATGGCGGGCTGCGCAAGCAACTACGGCGGCGAAGGTGCGCTGGGCGGCGCGGCTCTTGGCGCGGGCGTCGGTGCCATCGCCGGCGGTGATGCCGGAACCGGAGCGGCGATCGGTGCGGCAGCCGGTGCGCTGGCCGGTTCGCAGGTCAAGAAGGACAATGACCGCGGCTGCTATCGTTATGATCGCAATGGCGATCGTTACTGGGACCGCGATTGCTGATTTTACTCAGAACAAGATCCCGAAGGGTCGCAACGGGGCGCAGGCGGAACACCGTCTGCGCCCCGTATCATTTCAGCTTCTAAAGGGCAGCACGCCGCGATAGCTCTCTACGGGCGGAGCCCCGGCAACTCTAATCCCCGCTTCCAGCAGGAATGCGTGTCGCACGATCTCGGCCTGCTGCTCTATGCCGTAGCGACCCAATGCCCAACCCGGCCGAAGAGAATAGTCATACCGGCAAAGCGGATGGCGCATGAGCGGAAGGTACCACTTGCCCCTCCGCTGCGTCTGCCAGACGTGTGTCATCTCGTGGATGAACAATCCCTGCAGCCTTGGCTGCTCCTTGGAGAAGTCATCGCGGAACAGCTCGGAGCGGGGGTGGAAGTGAAGGTGGCCGCAAGGCGCCATTACGGTGCCCACAGGTTGAAATGGAAACCATCGGCGACGCCGCACTCGCACCGGCCCGGTGTCTATCGCGTTGCCGAAGACCGACCGGATAAGCTTCACCTCGCCTTCCGTTAGCTCTCGTTCTCCGCCCGGCTCGCAGGTTTCGCCCTGCATGATTAGTGGTGCATTCCGCCCATGTCATGCCCCCCGGCGCCCTCGCTTCCCATGGCTTCGACATGCAGAGGCATCGACAGCTTGTCGCCGTCCGAGAACGTCAGCGTCATCTCGGTCGTCCCTCCCGCCTTGACACTATCCGACAAGCCGAAAGCCATGACGTGCAGTCCGCCCGGCGCAAAGACGACAGAGGCTCCGGGATCTATCGGCAGCGATTCGACCGGGGCCATGGAGCCGCCCTTGGTCTGGTGCATCTCCGCCTTGCTCGCTCCGGCGAGGTGCACGCCTGCCAGAGTGGCGGGCACGGAGCCGTCGTTACGCACCGTGAAGTAGACGGCGCCCGGTCGACCGGCGATCACGGGAAGCACAAGCTTGCCATCGCTTGCGGCAAGCCCTGGCTTGGCATCGGGTCCGCTGACCGTGGCCTCGTTCGTCTGCGTCGGGCTGTCGGGCGCCTTGCCGCATCCTCCAAGCGCCAAGGCGAGAGCGACGGTGGCGAGCAAAGCTGCCGCAGGACAAGCGAATTTCACGATACCACATCCTTCTCAACATTCGCCGGGGCGCTGGCCGATATGGCGAAAATCGCTCGCCTAATGCCATCCGTGCAGTCTTGTTCCAAGCAAAACCGCCCCTATATCGCGCCTCGACGACTTGGAACGTCATCGAGCCATGCAAGCCGCCTTGCCTTCTGGAAGGGAGGCGATCCGCATGGTGTCAACCACTGACGTGAGGAATGGGGACAATGGCAAAAGTAATTGGTATCGACCTTGGCACCACCAACAGCTGCATCGCGGTCATGGATGGCGGCAAGCCCAAGGTCATCGAGAATTCCGAAGGCGCGCGCACCACGCCCTCGATCGTCGCATTCACCAAGGATGGTGAGCGCCTGATCGGGCAGCCTGCAAAGCGCCAGGCCGTTACCAACGGCGACAACACGATCTTCGCGGTGAAGCGCCTCATCGGCCGCCGCTTCGACGACCCGGTGACCAAGAAGGACACCGAGCTGGTCCCCTACACCATCGTCAAGGGCAAGAACGGCGACGCATGGGTAAATGCCGGCGGCGAAGACTACAGCCCCTCGCAGATCTCGGCCTTCATCCTGCAGAAGATGAAGGAAACCGCAGAATCGTATCTCGGCGAAACGGTCACTCAGGCCGTCATCACCGTCCCTGCCTACTTCAACGACGCGCAGCGTCAGGCCACCAAGGACGCGGGCCAGATCGCCGGCCTTGAAGTGCTGCGCATCATCAACGAGCCGACCGCTGCCGCGCTGGCCTATGGTCTCGACAAGCAGGACGGCAAGACCATCGCCGTCTACGACCTTGGTGGCGGCACCTTCGACGTCTCGGTCCTCGAGATCGGTGACGGCGTGTTCGAAGTGAAGTCGACCAACGGCGACACCTTCCTTGGCGGCGAAGACTTCGACTCGAAGCTGGTCGAGTGGCTGGCGGACAAGTTCAAGGCCAAGGAGAACATGGACCTGCGGACCGACAAGCTCGCTCTGCAGCGCCTGAAGGAAGCGGCCGAGAAGGCGAAGATCGAACTGTCGTCCACCGCGACGACCGAGATCAACCTGCCCTTCATCACCGCGCGCATGGAAGGCGGCGCGACGACCCCGCTGCACCTCGTCGAGACGGTCACCCGCTCGGACCTGGAGCGCATGGTCGCAGACCTCATCCAGCGTACGCTCGAGCCCTGCCGCAGGGCGCTGGCCGATGCCGGTCTGACTGCGAAGGACATCGACGACGTCGTGCTCGTGGGCGGCATGACCCGCATGCCCAAGGTGCGCGAAGTCGTGAAGGACTTCTTCGGCAAGGAACCGCACACCGGCGTGAACCCTGACGAAGTTGTCGCCATGGGTGCCGCAATCCAGGCCGGCGTCCTCCAGGGCGACGTCAAGGACGTGCTGCTGCTCGACGTGACCCCGCTGTCGCTGGGCATCGAGACGCTGGGCGGCATCATGACCAAGATGATCGACCGCAATACGACGATCCCGACCAAGAAGAGCCAGGTCTACTCGACCGCCGAGGACAACCAGCAGGCGGTGACGATCCGCGTGTTCCAGGGCGAGCGCGAAATGGCGCAGGACAACAAGCTGCTTGGCCAGTTCGACCTCATCGGCATCCCTCCGGCGCGCCGCGGCGTTCCGCAGATCGAAGTCACTTTCGACATCGACGCCAACGGGCTGGTGAACGTCTCCGCGAAGGACAAGGGCACCGGCAAGGAGCAGCAGATCCGCATCCAGGCGTCCGGCGGCCTTTCGGACTCGGACATCGACCAGATGGTTCGTGATGCCGAGAAGTTCGCCGAAGAGGACAAGAAGCGCCGCGAGTCGGCCGAGGCCCGCAATCAGGCGGACAGCCTCGTCCACGCGACGGAGCAGCAGATCGCCGAGAACGGCGACAAGATCGATGCTTCGCTCAAGAGCGAAGTCGAGGCCGCGATCGCCGCGACCAAGACGGCACTCGAGGGCGGCGATGCCGCCGACATCAACGCCAAGGCTCAGGAACTGACCCAGGTTGCGATGAAGATGGGGCAGGCGATCTACGAGAAGGAGCAGGCCTCGGCTGCGGCTCCGAACGCGGCCTCGGCCGGTGACGACGACGTGGTCGACGCCGAGTTCTCGGAAGTCGACGAAAACAAGGGCTGACGAGTCCTGACGAAACCCTGGCCGCCATCGGTGCAATCCGCGCCGGTGGCGGTTAGCGTATTCCCCCGGGGAAGAAGCACGTGTCAGCTACTGAAATCGACTATTACGAACTGCTTGAGTGCGAGCGCACTGCAGACGACAAGACGCTGAAGTCAGCCTATCGCCGCCTTGCCATGCGCTACCATCCCGACAAGAATCCGGGGTGTCACGAATCGGAAGCGCGCTTCAAGCAGATCAGCGAGGCCTACGACTGCCTCAAGGATCCGCAAAAGCGCGCGGCTTACGATCGCTACGGCCATGCTGCCTTCCAGCAAGGCATGGGCGGTGGCGGTGGCCAGAACGGCGACTTTGGCGACATCGGCGACATCTTCGAATCGATCTTCGGCAGTGCCTTTGGCGGTGGGGGGCGGCAGCAGCAGCGTCGCGGCGCCGATCTTCGCTACGATATGGAGGTCACGCTCGACGAGGCGTTCCGCGGCAAGCAGACCGAGATCACCATCGAAGTCTCGCAGGCCTGCGAGCCGTGCCATGGTAGCGGTGCGGAGGCGGGCACCGGCAAGCGCGGCTGCAACATGTGCGGCGGTCACGGAAAGGTTCGGGCGCAGCAGGGCTTCTTCGTGGTTGAGCGCACCTGCCCCACCTGCCATGGCCGGGGCGAGGTGATCGAGAAGCCCTGCCGCTCCTGTGGCGGTGAGGGCAGGGTGGACCAACCGCAGACGCTGCAGGTCGACATTCCCCCGGGCGTAGATTCGGGCACCCGCATCCGCCTTTCCGGAAAAGGCGAGGCCGGACCTTTCGGAGCGCCCCCGGGCGACCTCTACATCTTCCTGCACGTCAAGCCGAACCGTGTGTTCGAGCGCGAAGGCACCACGCTTCTCACGCGCGTCCCGATCACGTTCACCACGGCGGCGCTCGGAGGTTCCATCGAAATACCGGGCATCGACGGCGAAGCGATCACCGTTGAGATCCCGGTCGGTATTCAGTCCGGCAAGCAGTTGCGCAAGCGCGGGGCCGGCATGCCCGTCCTCCAAGGCCGCGGGCGGGGCGATCTCGTCATCGAGATTTCGGTCGAAACCCCCACCAAGCTCACGGCGCGTCAGAAGGACCTGCTGCGCGAACTGCAGGCCACCGAGACGGGTGACGAGTGTCCGGGCTCGAAGGGTTTCTTCGACCGTCTGAAGGACGCGTGGAAGGACCTGAAGGATTAAGGCCGCGCCGGGCCGCTCGGTTTCGCCTTTGCGCCGAGCGGCCTTGTCCTTCAGCGGAGAGCGATATCTCTGCGCGTCCCGTGATGGTGGACCTCCTCGGCTACACCAGCGCCTCCGTGGCAGGTTCCGGCGCGGAGCGGCGGGTGAGCACTTCCTTGCGGATGTGGGAAACCAGTTCCGGATCCGATCTCAGCCGTCATTTTTCCTCGTCAAGGATCGCGAGGAACGCTCGACGCTTGAAGCCGAGGAGCTCGGCTTGTGACATCGCGTGCTCGGGCGCGAGAGTCGAGACGATCATGTCCATGACCCTCTCTGCTCCATGCAGGCGTCCCCAAAGATAGTCGTTCTCGCGATAGGCACGGCTGAAGAATGCGCCGAAGTTGTAGAACTCGGTTCCTCGCAAAGTGCCACCCGTTCCCCCCTCGCGGATCCCGCGGCAGTCTTCGGGCGAGATCCGGTCTACACGTACCGGATCGAATTCATTGAGGCCCTCCCCGCGCAGGAGCGGGAGCGTGACCGTGTCGTAGAAGGGGAAGCCCAGGTAGGCGAGAAGCACCCGCCGCCTCAGCGCCTGCGGCATCGCCGAGAGAGCTCCTGCCAGGAGTGCGTCCACTTTCGCATCGGTTTCTTCCAGGCGGCGCTTTCCTTCGACATGGGTCAGCACCGCGCCCGGGTCGCTGAGGAACTTGTACGCCAGCTCGCTGAATTCTTCCCCAAGCGCGGTCAGCGGCTCGCAGGCAAGGTAATAACCAAGTGCATCGTAGATCGCCGTACGAGCAGCATCCCGGTCTTGTTCGGTGACGCCGGCTTCCTCGACCCATTCCTGCGTGACCCGCCGCGCCAGCAGCCGAAGCCGCCTTACGCGGAAGGCAAGATCGTGGGCGCGGAAGAACCCGATCATCGTCGCCGATCGCGCGTCCTGGAGCCCCGCCCGCCGGTCGATCCCATGCTCAGCGAGATGCGCCACAAGCGTCGCGTGCACGCTTTCGGAAGAGAAATCCGCCTCAGGAGCCGCCTCCATCACCAGACGCGACAGTGTTGCCAGGATGCCAGTGAACTTCACCTGCGCATAGCCGTGATAGGCATACCCTGCCTGCTCGAAAGCCGCGACCTGTGCTCGCGACCGCCATGCGGCGAGGCGCCGGGGCGTGGGCCGGTCGAGGAACAGCGTGTGACCGAACAGCTTCTCCACGGCTTCCTCGATCTGGGGCCGCATGGCCAGGACGATCTCTCGCAGCGTCGCCATTTCCCGCGACTGCTCGGCCAGCGCCTCGAGATTGTCGCGGATCGGCTGTTCGCGCGGGATGGATGAGAGTGCTCCGAAGATCACGGAGAAGAAACCGGGTAGCTGCGGATCCCGGCGCATCTCAGCGCCCAGACGATCGGGAGTCGGGTCGATGTACACAAATCGTCGGTCGATCTCGCGGCTTGCGGGCCGTCCTTTCAGCACTGCCATAGCATCCGCGAAGGGTGCGTTGACCAATACCGAACCGTCGATGAGCGATACGGCATCGAGGTCTCCCTGCGCTGCATGCCTCGGCATCGTGCGAGCCAGAAAGGAGTCGCGGGTCGGCCACGCGGCGCCCTCTTCATCGACCAACCGGTCGATCTCAGCGACACGGAGCGGCGGGAATGCTCCGGGAAAGCTGGCCGATGCTCGCGCGGCCATCACCAGTTCCGGGATCGGCGCCAGACCTTCACCGCCTTCCCGGCCAGCCACTCCATGAAATCCGAAGGTCAGCCGGTGCTCGCTTTCCAGCACGACTTCGGGTGAGTGAAGCCGCAGCGTCTCGAGATGTCCCTTGAAGTCGGTGGCCGTAACGAAAAGGTCCAGCGGGTGCCCCGCCGGCAGCAGGGGCATACCGGCGGGCGCCTCGGCCATCGTGGTCAGGGCGCGGTGAAGAAGCCGCGAGAGGCCGATACCGCTGAAGGGCGGTTCAAACCAGCGCGATCGGATCAGGCGGGAGAGCTTCTCGCGAACTTCCGCGCGGGTCTCGGGAGCCACTGTTGCGCTCACCGCATTCCCACGACGGTGCAGCAGGTAATTGACCAGAGGGCTCGCCCAGAACTTAGCTGCACGGGAACCGGGCCGCGCCTCGGGCGCAAGCAGCGAATCGATGTCGGCAGTTTCCAACCACAGGTCTGTCAGAGGATCGAGGGACTGGCCGGAGTGAATGGCCTGAGCGAGGAAGATCGAGTTGATGCCTCCCGCGCTGGCGCCCGCCACGATGTCGGTGAGGACCCTGAGGCGAACATTGCCCACGCTTTTCAGCCGTCGCAGCAGATCGACGTAGACCTTGGCCGTGCCTTCCGCAGGGCTTTCGCCCGAACTGAACGCGCGACTGGCCTGCAGCGCTCGCCACAGCTCCTTGGTGACCCCGTGCATGTATACGGCGAGGCTGACGCCTCCGTAGCAAACAAGCGCGATCCGCAGTTCTTTGTGCTGCATTCCTGCATGGTTGGCCCAGTGCAGCTGGGATGGCAATGGCCTGCGAACGAATACGACGAGGACAATTGCGTTCTCATTCCGTTCCAGCTAATCAGACGGCATGGCAAAGCCGAAACGTCGATATGTGTGTCAGGCCTGCGGGGGCGTCTCCACGCGCTGGCAAGGCCAGTGCCCCGACTGCGGGGAGTGGAATACCCTGGCGGAGGACGTGCCGCAGACAGTGTTCTCGGCCAAGCACGACCTGTCGAGCGGCGGTCGCCCCATCCACTTCACTCCGCTGGATCAACCCGGAGAGATCCCGAAGCGGCGCGTCAGCGGCATTTCCGAATTCGACCGGGCGCTTGGCGGCGGGTTCGTGCCCGGCTCTGCGATCCTGATGGGAGGAGACCCCGGCATCGGCAAGTCCACCCTGCTTCTGCAGGTCTCGGCTCACATCGCCAACTCGGGAGGATTGTCGGTTTACGTGAGCGGAGAGGAAGCGGCTGGGCAGGTGCGGCTCCGCGCGGAACGGCTCGGCCTGTCCAAGGCTCCCATCCAGCTTGCGGCGGCAACTTCGGTGCGCGACATCCTGACCACGCTTGGCATGATGGACCCGCCTGCATTGCTGGTGATCGATTCGATCCAGACCATGCATTCCGACCAGATCGAGGGCGCCCCCGGCACGGTCAGCCAGGTGCGTGGCTGCGCCTTCGAGCTGATCCGGTACGCCAAGGAGAACAACGTCACGCTCGTGCTCGTCGGGCACGTCACGAAGGATGGTACGATCGCGGGTCCGCGTGTTCTCGAGCATATGGTCGATGTGGTGATGGCGTTTGAGGGGGAGCGCAGTCACCAGTATCGTATCCTGCGAAGCCTCAAGAACCGCTTCGGCCCTGTCGATGAAATCGGTGTGTTCGCGATGGAGGGGGCAGGGTTGGCGGAGGTTGGCAATCCTTCGATGCTGTTCCTTTCCGGGCGCGAAGAACCGATGGCGGGAAGTGCCGTCTTCCCGGCGATGGAGGGCACGCGTCCCGTGCTGGTGGAGATCCAGGCCCTGATCGTCCGCCTTCAGAGCGGTGCCACGCCTCGGCGAGCAGTTGTGGGATGGGATTCGGGTCGCATGGCAATGCTTCTGGCCGTGCTGGAGGCCCGATGCGGGTTGAACTTCTCGGCTTGCGAGGTCTACCTCAACGTCGCGGGCGGCTACCGGCTGAGCGATCCGGCCGCCGACCTTGCGGTTGCAGCGGCGCTCGTCTCGGCACTCGGTGACAAGCCGCTAGGTACCGATTCGGTGTGGTTCGGCGAAGTTTCCCTCGCCGGCGAGATCCGGCCGGTGGCCCATGGCTCGATCAGGCAGCGCGAGTCGGCGAAGCTGGGTTTCAACGGAGCTTTCGGGCCAGCGGGTGGGCCACCTGCCGAGAAGGGGCTACGCTTCACCGGATTGACGATGCTGCCCAACCTCGTTGACCATATCCTGTCCGATGCCTAATCCGCTAGGCTATGACTGGCTTCGACATCGCCGTCCTGCTCGTGGTGGGAACCGGCGCAATCATCGGCTTCATGCGCGGCTTCGTGCACGAGATCCTGGCGCTGGCCGCGTGGGTATTCGCCGTCTTTGCAATCCGGGTGCTACATACGCCGGTAACTGCATGGCTTGAACCCCACATCGGTTCCGGTTCGGGCGCTGCGGTTCTGGCGTTCGCACTGTGTCTCGGAGTGCCTTTCGTGGCCGTGAAGATCGTCGCCAAGTGGGCGGGCTCGAAAAGCCGCGCCTCCGTGCTGGGGCCCATAGACCGCGTGCTGGGGTTCGGTTTTGGCGCAGTGAAGGGCGTCATCATCATCGTGATGGGGTTCTCGGTGCTTGTTCTCGGTTACGATACGATCTGGGGCGTCGGGGGAAGGCCGGAGTGGATCACGCAGGCCCGAACCTATCCGTTTATCAATGCAAGCAGCGAAGCTCTGGTTGAACTGATCGCCGAGCGCCGTCGTGAGGCAGCCAGCGCCGCCGTCGAGGAACCGGGTGAGGGGTCCTGAGCCATGTCGGCCGTACTCTACACCCCGGAAGTTCTCGCCCTTGCGATCGAACTCGCTCGCCATCCACTGACGGACGACCTTCCGGAGCACGGAGAAGCACGCTCGAAGAGTTGCGGCAGCACGATCGTTCTTGGTCTTTCAGTGGCCGAGAACGGATCTGTCGAAAGCGTCGGAGTACGAAGCCAGGCCTGCGCGATCGGCCAGGCATCCGCCGCGATTTTCGCTGCCGGTGCTAAAGGAGCCGATGCCGTCCGCATCCGGCAGACCCGCGAGGCCATCGTCGGTTGGCTGCGACATGAAAGCGCTCTTCCCGATTGGCCAGGCCTCGGTGTGATCGCTGCCGCGCGGGAATACCCGGCCCGACACGCCGCTGTGCTGCTGCCCTGGGATGCCGCATGCAGCGCACTGAATGCCTGATGCCGGCCCACAAGTTGCTCTTCTCTCCTCGATAGGTCTATGGCGCCGGGCAGCTCTCTCCTGCTTCCCGCGACTATGGTGATAATGGTTCCTGACGTTCCCCCGCCGGCGCTTCGGCTCCGTTTCGATGCTGACGCACTTGTTTCCAACTGGCGCGCGCTGGATCGCCTGTCCGGTTCGGCCCGGGCAGGAGCAGCGGTGAAGGCGGATGCCTATGGCGTGGGAGCGGCGAAAGTCGTGCCCGCCCTGCTGTCAGCGGGCTGCAGGGACTTTTTCGTCGCGCACTGGTCGGAAGTTCCCGCTGCGCTCGAGGGCGCGGGTAAAGCCGGCATCTCGGTGCTCCACGGTCCGGTGACGGCAGGCGATGCAACGTTTGCCCGCGCGACTGGGGTCAAGCCTGTAGTAAACTCGCTTGCGCAGGCGCGCTTGTGGATCGATGCCGGTGGAGGTCCTTGCGACCTGATGGTGGACACCGGGATGAACCGGCTCGGCGTCTCGCTGGATGATCTGGGCGATCCGCTGATCGAGGCGCTGGAAGTGGACCTGCTGCTCTCGCACCTAGTCTCCGCCGAAGAGGATACCGATCTCAACGAGCGTCAACGAAGCCGTTGGCAGGACGCACGGGCGCAGGTGCGGCATGCACGCGCCAGCCTGGCCAACAGCGCAGGGATCGCCCTTGGAGAGGCTTTCCATGGCGATCTGACGCGGCCAGGTATTGCGCTCTATGGCGGCGTACCCCGGCCGGAAATGGCCTCGTTGCTGCGGCAAGTCGTCACGCCCGAGGCCGTGATCCTCCAGGTGCGGGACATCGCCGCCGGCGAAACGATCGGCTATAATGCCACTTTCACCGCGCCGTCGCCGATGCGGCTCGGGACGATCGCGATCGGCTACGCCGATGGCTACCTGCGTTGCTGGTCTGGCAAGGGAGGCTTTTGCGCGAGCGGGGCTGCACTTCCGGTGCTCGGCAGGGTGAGCATGGACCTGACCGTTATCGACCTGTCCGCCGCTCCGCACTTGCGGGAAGGGGACTGGGTCTCTGCCGATTACGCCTTGCCCGAAAGCTCTGCTGCCACCGGCCTTTCCCAATACGAACTGCTGACGTTGCTGTCCCGCCGGTTCGGCCGGTAAGGCCGAGAAGTTCTTCGAATTTTGACCCGCCCCTCTTTTGCTGCGCAGCAAATTGTGTTGCAATGCGATATTATCGAATGGTAACTCAACCATCAGCAGGATTGGGGATTGGACATGCCTGAAGCCGCGTCACCTGACGGCAATACCGTCATAATCAAGAAGTACGCCAACAGGCGGCTCTACAACACCCGGTCGTCGAGCTACATCACTCTCGATCATCTTTCCAAGATGACTCGCGAGGGGGTGGACTACAAGGTTCTCGATGCGAAGACGGGCGCCGACATCACCCATACGATCCTGACCCAGATCATCATGGAGGAAGAATCCAACGGCGAGCAGATGCTGCCGGTGAACTTCCTGCGAGAGCTCATCAGTATGTATGGCAATTCCATGCAGTCGCTGATCCCGCACTATCTCGAAGCCTCGATGGAAAACTTCCGGGCCAACCAGTCGAAGCTGGCCAAGGCGTTCGAGGACAGCCTTGGCAACAATCCGCTCGCCAAGCTGGCAGAGCAGAACATGGCCATGTTCCGCGCCGCATCCGCCGCATTCATGCCGGGTGCCGAGAAGCCTGAGACGAAGGCGCCTCCCGCGCCGGTCGATGCCGGAGACCTCTCTGCATTGCGCCATCAAATGGCGGACATACAGAAGCGCCTCGATGCGCTTGGCAAGTAAGAGCCGCTGAAGCCGCCCTCATGACGCCGCGCATCCCGCGCCCGGCCGCTCGGATCATCCTGACGGATGATGCTGGCCGGGTGCTCCTCTTCCGGTTCGATCCCGCAGACCGCCCGCCATTCTGGTGCACCCCCGGCGGAGCGCTTGAACCCGGCGAGAGCTACGAAGAGGCGGCCCGTCGCGAGTTGCAGGAGGAGACCGGCATCATCGCCAATCCGGGACAGCAGGTGGCACGCAAAGTGGCGGAGTTCATCACCATCGAAGGCGTTCCGGTGGTGGCGGATGAGCGCTACTTCCGTGTCGGCCTTCCATCGGGCGCCGATCCGGAAGGGATCGATCCGAGCGGCCACACCGAACTGGAGCGCGCCGTGATGCGCAGCTGGCGCTGGTTTGATCGTGACGCGCTTGCTGCATTGCAGGAGCCCTTTTTCCCCGAGGACCTTCTGCACCTCCTCTGAAGGGATAGACGGCACCTTATTCCAGCGTTTGAACCTTCGCTCGAGTGCGGCTAACAGCACCGCCATGAATCAGAAGACCGGTCAGACGCCCGCCATCCGCCACGCCCTCTCCACCAAGCGCGAGGACGACTTCGCGCAGTGGTACCAGGAGGTCATTTCCGAAGCCGAGATGGCGGAGGAATCGGGCGTTCGTGGCTGCATGGTCATCAAGCCGTGGGGCTACGGCGTGTGGGAGCGTATCCAGCGCCTGATGGATGACCGCATCAAGGCGGCCGGCATCCAGAACTGCTATTTTCCGCTGTTCATCCCGCTTTCCTATTTCGCAAAAGAAGCGGAGCACGTCGAAGGTTTCGCCAAGGAAATGGCGGTCGTCACTCACCACCGGCTGATTGGTGATGGCAAGGGCAGCCTGGTGCCCGATCCCGAAGCGAAGCTTGAAGAGCCTCTTATCGTGCGGCCCACATCGGAAACGGTGATCGGGCAGGCCATGGCGCGTTGGGTGCAATCGTGGCGCGACCTGCCGCTCATGGTCAACCAATGGGCCAACGTCGTTCGTTGGGAGATGCGTACCCGCATGTTCCTGCGAACCAGCGAGTTCCTCTGGCAGGAGGGCCACACCGCCCACGCCAACCGTGAGGATGCCGTGACAGAAACGCTGCGCGCGCTCGAAATGTACCGCGATTTCGCGGAAGACGAGCTTGCGATGCCCGTCATCGCGGGGGAAAAGCCTGAGAACGAACGCTTTCCGGGCGCCGTCGCCACGTACTCGATCGAAGCGATGATGCAGGACGGCAAGGCGCTTCAGGCCGGAACCTCCCACTACCTCGGCACCGGCTTTGCCCACGCCGCCGGCATCACCTTCCAGGACCGCGAAGGCACGCAGCAGTACGCCCACACCACCAGCTGGGGCACTTCTACCCGCATGATTGGCGGGCTCATCATGGTCCACGGCGACGATGATGGCTTGCGCGTGCCGCCCCGCGTGGCGCCGCATCAGATCGTCATCCTGCCGATGCTGCGTGAGACCCCCGAAGACGACGCGCTGCTGGCGTATTGCGAGGAACTGCGTCGATCGCTGACCCAGCTTTCAGCGCTGGGCGAGCCCGTGCGGGTGCTGCTGGACAAGCGCCCCGGCAAGGCTACGCAGAAGCGTTGGGCATGGGTCAAGAAGGGTGTTCCCCTCATCCTCGAGATCGGTGGGCGCGATGCTGCTGCCGGGCAAGTCTCGATGCTGCGCCGTGACCGGCTGTGGAACGATGCCGCCAAGGCTAACTTCGTGGCGATGTCGAAAGAGGATTTCGTCGCGCGGGCTGCCGGAGAAATCGAGGATTTCCAGGCCTCGCTCCATGCAGAGGCACAGGCGCGCCGCGACGCCAACATTTCTTCCGCATCCAGCTTCGAGGAGCTTGCGGTGTTCTTCTCCGAAGACAAGCGCTACCCGGGCTGGGTCGCAGTCGAGTGGGCGCGCCCGACCGGAGACGAACTCGAGGCAGTCGTCCAGAAGCTCAAGACCCTCAAGCTGACCATGCGCAACACTCCGCTCGAAGGCGAAGAGGCGCAGGGAACCTGCATCTTCACCGGCCGCCCGGCGGTGGAGAGGATTTACATCGCTCGTTCGTACTGAGGGCTTGCCACGCCCCGCGCCGGGACTGCACAAAGGCTTGATGATGCGCCTTTCCACTACCTGCCTCGCCCTTTTCCTCGCAACCGGCGCGAGTGCTGCGCCGCCACCCGGAGAAGTGTCGCAGGAACGACTGCGCGCCGACGTTGCGCGTCTCGTGTCGTTCGGCACCCGTCACACGCTGTCCTCCGCCACCGATCCTAAGCGCGGCATCGGGGCGGCGCGTGCCTGGGCACGGCAGGAGTTCGAAAAAACGTCGAGAGCCTGCGGCGGGTGCCTGGAGATTTCCACTCCCGAGACGAAGGTGACGGGCAAGCGCATTCCGCAGCCCGCCAGGATCGTCGATGTCGTGGCGGTCCAGCGCGGTACCGAGCGGCCGAATGAAGTGGTGATCGTCGAAGCCCATATCGACAGCCGGGTGAGCGACGTCATGGACGCGACCAGCGATGCTCCCGGCGCGAACGACGACGGCTCCGGCGTAGCGCTGGTTCTGGAGGCGGCCCGCGTCCTTTCCCGGCAGAAGTTCCCGACGACGATCGTCTACGCGATCGTGTCCGGCGAAGAGCAGGGCCTCTACGGTGGAAAACTGCTCGCCGACCATGCAGCCAGGCAGGGCTGGGTGGTTAAAGCGGTGCTGAACAACGACATTGTCGGCAACTCGCGCGGGCCGGACGGCCTGGTTGACGACACCCATGTCCGCGTCTTTTCCGAAGGGCCCCGAGCGGATGCGACGGATGCGCTTCGTGCCCGGCAGCGGTCTTTCGGCGGCGAGAACGACAGCCCCAGCCGCAATCTCTCCCGCTACATCGCAGGGCTTGCGACAGACGTCCAACCCGGCCTTGCCGTCCGGCAGGTCTGGCGAAGCGACCGCACTGGCCGCGGCGGTGACCACATCCCCTTTGCGGATCTCGGCTATCCCGCCATCCGCTTCTCGGTCGCGGTCGAGAACTACGAGCAGCAGCACCAGGACCTGCGAACCGCCGATGGCATCGTCTATGGCGACACCATCGATTTCATGGACTTCCCTTATCTGGCGAAAGTGACGCGTCTGAACATAGCGGCGTTGTCGTCGCTCGCCCGCGCACCCTTGCCACCGACGCCCACTGCCGACTCGGCCGTAAAGACCTGGACTGATGTCAGCTGGAAGCCGGTCGCAGGTGCCACGCGGTACCGGGTGTGGAAGCGGCGTACCGACGCGGCGGCGTGGGAGACGCAGCCGATCGAGACGACGCCCGAAACTTCCGTCCGCCTTGACGGACTGCGGGGCGACGACTGGCTGATCGGCGTCAGCGCCGAGGCTTCCGGCGCATCCAGTCCGATCGCATCTGCCGTTCCCGGAGGCGCGTTTGCCCCGATTGCGGGGGAAGATTGAGCGCAAACGTATTGTAAAACCGGCTCTGCCGCCCCATGCCGGAAAGCATGGCTAACAAGAACCGGCCCGCCCCCGGCTTGCCCACGCGCAAGCAGATCCTCGACTTCATCCAGAGCGCGTCCGAACCGGTCGGCAAGCGGGAGATTTCCCGCGAGTTCGGCCTGAAGGGCAATGAGAAGATCCAGCTCAAGGCCTTGCTCAAGGACATGGCCGAGGAAGGGCTGATCGACGGCAAGCGGACAGCCTTTCACAAGATGGGCGGATTGCCGCGCGTCACCGTTCTGCGCGTCGTCGATGTGGACGAGGGCGAGGCCATCGCCGTCCCCGATACCTGGCAGCCGGACGACGCGACCCCGCCGCCGCGCATCCGCCTGATCGAGAAGGGCCAGCGTGGGTCTGCGCTGCGGAAAGGGGACCGCGTCCTCTCGCGCACGGAAGAGAGCGAAAGCGGATGGCGCGCCTATCCGATGAAGAAGCTGGAACTGCGCTCCGAGCAGATCCTCGGCGTGGTGGAGATGGACGAGGCAGGCAAGCCCTGGCTCGCTCCGGTGGACAAGCGCATCCGCAGTTCCTCGCCCATCTCCGACCTCAACGGCTCCAAGGCGGGCGAGCTTGTGCTGGGCGAGCCGATCGGGCGCTCCGCCCGTCCGTCGGTCAAGGTCACCGAAGTTCTGGGCGAGCCGCTTGCGCCGCGGGCGTTCAGCCTCATCGCCATCCACAAGCACGGGATCCCGAACCACTTCTCGCAGGATACGCTGGACGAGGCGCAGCTTGCGGCAAAGCTGCCGCTGAGCGCTGAGCACCGGGAGGACCTGCGCCATCTTCCAATCGTTGCGATCGATCCTTCCGATGCCCGGGATCATGACGACGCGATCTGGGCACAGCCTGACGAGGAGGGAGGCTTCGACGCCCTTGTCGCCATCGCCGACGTCTCCTTCTACGTGCGCCCGGGTGGCACGATCGACCGCGAAGCCAGACGGCGCGGGAACTCGGTCTACTTCCCCGACCGGGTCGTGCCCATGCTGCCTGAAGTCCTCAGCGCCGATGTCTGCTCGCTTCGTTCGGGCGAGGACCGTGCGGCGATGGCATGCCACATGAAGATCGATGCGCAGGGCCGGGTGACCGAATGGCGGTTCACCCGGGCTCTCGTGCGCATCCACGAAGTCATCGCCTACGAAGAGGCGCAGGCGCGCGTGGACGAGGATCGCGCAGAACAGCATCTCTTGAACCTCTGGGCGGCCTGGCGTGCGCTCGCGGCCGCCCGCAACGCGCGCGATCCGCTGGAGCTTGAGCTTCCGGAGCGCCGGGTCAAGCTCGACGAGCAGGGACGGATTACCGAGATCGCTATCCGGGAACGGCTCGATGCCCATCGCGTGGTCGAGGATTTCATGATCGCCGCCAACGTCGCCGCAGCACGCGCACTCGAGGCGAAAGTCGCACCCGTCGTGTACCGTGTGCACGAAACGCCGAGCCGAGAGAAGCTGATCGCTCTCAAGGACTACCTCGCGACGTTCGGGAAGAAGCTTGCACTCGGCCAGGTGATCACGCCGGGCCTGTTCAACCGCATGCTCAAGGACATAGCGGATGAAACCGAGAAGGCGCTGATAATGGAAGCGGTCCTGCGAAGCCAGACGCAGGCCTACTATGGACCCACCAATGCAGGACACTTCGGCCTGGCGCTCGGGTCTTACGCTCATTTCACCTCGCCGATCCGGCGCTATGCCGACCTTCTGGTTCACCGCGCGCTGGTCGACGCATACGGCCTCGAACAGCCGAAACCAAAGGGTGCCATCCCCGCGTCGTCGGGCCTGTCCGAACGTGATCGCGAGGACCTTGGTCGCATAAGCGAGGCGATCAGCGGTTCCGAGCGGCGGGCGATGGAAGCCGAGCGCGAGACGATTGATCGTTATGTTGCAGCGTGGCTGGCAAGCCGGGTGGGAGAGGTGTTCGACTGCCGCATCACCGGCGTGCAGAAGTTCGGCTTCTTCGCGACCATCGTCAGCCTGGGGGGCGACGGGCTGGTGCCGGTCTCCACCCTTGGAGACGAGCGTTTCGGCTACGACGAGCGCGCCAGAGTGCTGGTGGGCGAGCAGACCGGTACGACCTATGCCGTCGGCCAAGTTCTCCGGCTCCGGCTTGCGGAGGCGAACCCACTGACGGGCGCGCTCAAGTTCGAGCTGGAGGAAGGCGCCGGCCGGATCGAGCCGCGAGGGCGACCGCGGCAGGCTCTTGGCAAGCGCGGCGATCATCTTGTCGGCAAGCGGGGTCGACCGGCGAACATCCGCCACAAGGGCAAGGGTAAGCGATAGACTTCGGAGCTGCCGCGAAGGCTAGCTCAGCCGTTCGATCGCTTCCGCATCGAGCCCGCCCGGCACGACGAAGACGGGGCAGGTCATGTGGGCCATGCCGGCGCCGGTGAAGTGCGCAACCAAGGGTCCGGGGCCGCCTTCGCGTGCCGCGCCGAGAACCAGCGCCGAGACTTCGGGATGCTCCTCGAGGTACTTGCGCACCACCTTGATGTCTTCGCCCACGCGCACGGAGATGACCGGCATCTTCGCTCCTTGAGACAGGAGATTGCCTGCGGCCGCCGTCACGAGGGTTTCGGCTCTCGCGCGCGCCTCTTCCTCAATCGTGGCCTGCACGCCGGCAAAGGCGTTGAACGGTTGAGGCGGAACGAGCGCGAGAAGGTGCAACGCTCCCTCTGTCTTGGCCGCGCGGCGCGCCGCGAACTGAAGCGCGATCAGCGCTTCGTCGCTTTCGTCGACAATTACCAGGTAGACGCGCATTGGCCGTTCCTCTCCGTCGGGCTTATCGATACGCGAAAGCTGCGGCGCAAGCCACTACCGTTGCGAAAAAAGAAACTGCGAGGCGCTTGTGCGCAAGCGTCAACTTGTCCAAGGAAGGGCCAAATATCTTTTCCGACCTCCCCCGGACAACAAGGAACGCGATAGTTTCCATGCCCATCGAGATCAAGATGCCCGCCCTGTCCCCCACGATGGAAGAGGGCAAGCTGGCCAAATGGCTGGTCAAGGAAGGCGACACCGTCTCGTCCGGCGACATCATGGCCGAGATCGAGACAGACAAGGCGACCATGGAGTTCGAAGCGGTCGACGAAGGGACGATCGGCAAGATCACCGTTCCCGAAGGAACCGAGGGTGTGAAGGTGGGAACGGTAATCGCCATCCTTGCAGGCGAGGATGAAGACGCCTCTTCGATAGAAGCTTCGCCCAAGGCAGAAGAAGCTCCCGCCAAGCCTGCGGCTCAGGACACGCCCAAGGCAGAGGCCAAGGCCGAAGCGCCGGCTTCTGCGCCTGCTCCTGCTCCGGCGGCCGAACCCAAGGCTAAGGTAGCGCAGCAGGAAGGCCGCGTCGTCGCCTCTCCGCTGGCCCGGCGCATCGCGTCCACCAAGGGTGTCGATCTTGAAGGCCTGACGGGCACCGGCCCGAACGGACGCATCGTCAAGGCGGACGTGGAAGCCGCGCAGCCCGGCACCGCCAAGGCGAAGGCGGCGGCACCTGCAGCCACTGCGGACGGCGCAGTGTCGGCAGCCAAGCCCGAGACGGTGGAGATGGCCGCGGAAACCCGTGCTCTCCTCGACGATCGCATCCCGCACACGGTCGACAAGCTTTCGGGCATGCGCAAGACCATCGCGCGCCGCCTCACGCAGTCGATGCAGGAAGCGCCCCACATCTATCTCACCGTGGACGTGCGCCTCGACAAGCTGATGGCGATGCGTGCCGAACTCAATGCGGCTCTCGAGAAGCAGGGCGTCAAGGTTTCGGTCAACGACATGCTGATCAAGGCGCTTGGCCTTGCTCTGGTAGATGTGCCGGAATGCAACGTGACATTCGCCGGAAGCGAACTGATCAGGTATTCGCGCGCCGACGTCTCCGTCGCGGTATCGATCCCGAACGGCCTCATCACCCCGATCGTCCAAGACGCCAACGGCAAGTCGTTCTCGGCGATCGCCAAGGCCACCAAGGATCTTGGGAAGCGCGCCAAGGAAGGCAAGCTCAAGCCGGAGGAATACCAGGGCGGCACCGCCTCGATCTCCAACATGGGCATGATGAGCATCAAGCAGTTCACCGCCGTGATCAACCCGCCCCAGTCGACCATCCTCGCCATTGGTGCAGGCGACAAGCGTCCGTGGGTCATGCCAGACGGGCAGCTGGGAGTAGCGACGATCATGACCGCGACCGGCAGCTTCGATCACCGTGCCGTTGACGGCGCCGACGGCGCACGCCTGATGGCCGCGTTCCGCGAGTACGTCGAGAACCCGCTCGGCATGGTCGCCTGAGATGGATCCCGAGGCCGGTGATCTGGTCATCCGCGTCACCGCGATGCCAACCGACCTCAATCCCTATGGCGGCGTCTTCGGTGGCTGGTTGATGAGCCAGCTCGCACTTGGCGCCGCCTCTCTGGTAACCCGCCGCACCGGCCACAAGGCCGTTGTCGTCGGCGCGACCGACTTCACTTTCCCCGGTGTCATGGTCGTTGGCGACGAGCTTAACGTCTATGCGCAGATCGCCCGCGTCGGCCGCACCTCGCTTACGGTGGCAACGCGGGGCTTCGGTCGTGCACGGGCGAGCGAGGCGCAGGTGGAAGTCGCAGCAGGGACGTTCACCTTCGTCACTCTCGACGAGAACGACCGCCCCCGGCGCGCCGTGGCAGAGATTGCAAGTTGAATAGAATGATACAGGATTATGAACCCGTCATCCGGGTCACCGCCATGCCGGCGGATGCGAATGCCTATGGCGACATCTTCGGCGGCTGGCTGCTGAGCCACATGGACCAGGGCGCCGGCCTCATCGCCGCGCGGCATTCGCGCGGCCGGGCGGTGACCATCGCCCTCGACGGCATGAAGTTCCACAAGCCGGTGAAGGTTGGCGACGAAGTCAGCGTCTACGGCGAGTTGCTCAAGGTCGGCCGCACCTCGATGGTGATCCGCATCGAGGCCTTCCGGCGTGACCGCTTTGCGGAAGATCAGGTGAAAGTGACCGAGGCGGTCTTCACCTTCGTGGCGATCGACGATGCGGGCAAGCCCCGCGCAATCGAACAGGAGAGTTGATTCAGTGGCTGATACTTATGACGTCATCGTTCTCGGTTCCGGCCCCGGCGGCTACGTCGCGGCGATCCGCAGCGCGCAGCTTGGCCTGAAGACCGCCATCGTCGAGCGCGAACTGCTCGGTGGCATCTGCCTCAATTGGGGCTGCATCCCGACCAAGGCGCTCCTGCGCTCGGCCGAGGTGCTCCACCACATGAAGCATGCCAAGGACTATGGTCTGGCGGCGGACAACATCACCGCCGATCTCGACGCGATCGTGAAGCGTTCGCGCGGGGTGGCCAAGCAGCTCAATCAGGGCGTGACGCACCTGATGAAGAAGAACAAGATCACCGTTCACATGGGCACCGGCAAGCTCGTCGCCCCCGGCAAGCTAGAAGTGGCCGGCGAGAAGGGCACGGAGACGCTTTCCGCCAAGCACATCATCATCGCCACGGGTGCACGCGCCCGCGAGCTCCCAGGCGCCAAGTCGGACGGCAACCGCATCTGGACCTACCGTCATGCGATGACGCCCAAGGAAATGCCCAGCAAGCTCCTGGTTCTGGGCTCGGGCGCCATCGGCATCGAGTTCGCAAGCTTCTACAACGACATGGGCGTCGACGTAACAGTCGTGGAGATGATGGACCGCATCGTTCCGGTCGAGGACAAGGACGTCTCCGCGTTCCTTGAAAAGGCGCTGACGAAGCAGGGCATGAAAATCCTCACCGGTGCCAAGGCAAGCGACGTCAAGGCTTCCGACAAGGGGGTCACCGTCAAGATCACTCCCAAGGGCGGCAAGGAAGAGACGCAGGAATTCAGCCACGTCATCGTCGCCATCGGCATTGTCCCCAACGTCGAGAATATCGGCCTGGAAGAACTCAAGATCGAGCCGGACGAGAAGTTCTTCGTCAAGGTGGACGACTATGGCCGCACCAACGTGCCGGGCGTGTGGGCTATCGGCGACTGCGTGAAGGGCCCCTGGCTGGCGCACAAGGCAAGCCACGAAGGCGTCACGACTGCCGAAACGATCGCCAAGGAACTTGGCAACAAGGACGTCCATCCGCACCCCCTCGATCGCAACAACATCCCGGGCTGCACTTACTGCCACCCGCAGATCGCATCGGTGGGCATGACCGAGGCAAAGGCCAAGGAGGCCGGGTACGACGTCAAGACCGGAACCTTCCCGTTCATCGGCAACGGCAAGGCGATCGCGCTTGGCGAGCCGGAAGGCTTCGTGAAGACCGTGTTTGACGCGAAGACCGGCGAACTGCTGGGCGCGCACATGATCGGCGCCGAAGTGACCGAGATGATCCAGGGTTACGTCGTGGGCAAGACCTTGGAAACCACCGAGATCGAGCTGATGAACACCGTGTTCCCGCATCCGACGATCTCGGAAACGATGCACGAGGCAACGCTCGCGGCATACGGGCGGGCGCTGCACATTTAGGCTCGGCCATCGCGATATTTAGGGAAGAGGGGCAGTCGCAAGGCTGCCCCTTTTTCGTGCGCTGCCGGATTAGAGAGCGTTCGGCTAACCCGCCGCGCGGACAATATGTTCGAACACTGCAATGTGGAGGGGAGCATCGAATTCGCATCCCACCGCACCGTTGCGGATCCAGCATATGCGCGCGCTGAGGAGCTGAAGTCCGGGTATGCGGATGCGCAGCGGCAGTTCCTGGCGAGCCTGCAGAAGGCATCCTATGCGAAAGCCACCCGGTGACAGATCCTCCAGAAGCGCGATCCTCCAGGGGCGCGTGCCCTGTCGCACCTCGCAGCGGATGTCCACGCCCACCCGGGCGGAGCGCGGTAGATGCTCACCAGGAAGTGGCACGATCGTGTCGATGGACAATGGTCTCTCCTCGGAGGAGGAGACGATTGCCCTCCGAGTGGTTACCGGATCGTTAACCGGCACTCACCTCACAACGCGATCGCGGCATGATCGTCGCGACTTTCTATCAATGTGGCCCTGTGGCATCCACCCAGTACGGCGGGATCGGACAGATGGTCGAGCACGGCCCGGCCGACGCCTTTTCCACATGATCGCGAAAGACGACGGGTCCGGCTATTCTCGAGCCGAACAACCTGCCTTGATCCAGATCACGAGGACCGCCATCTTTCAATCAAGATGGATGCCGGTGGTCCTGCGATGCAGTGATCCCCAAGAAGAGGAGACCGACCATGGCAGAGGCCGTATATCCCGTCAGCGCCGAGTGGGCCCGCGACGCCCTCATTGACGAAGGCCGGTACCGGGAGATGTACGAACGATCCGTCAGCGATCCGGAATCCTTCTGGCGAGAAGAAGCGCAGCGAGTGGACTGGATGCGACCCTTTACCGTGGTCAAGCAGACCAGTTTCCACGAGGATGACTTCGGGATCTCTTGGTTCACCGACGGCACGCTCAACCTCTCGGCCAACTGCCTTGACCGCCATCTCGCCGCGCGGGGCGAGGAGATCGCCATCCTCTGGGAGGCGGACGATCCGAGCACGCCGGAACGCCGCATCACCTACCGCCAACTTCACGAACAGGTCTGCCGCTTCGCCAATCTGCTCAAGTCCAAGGGCGTGCGAAAGGGGGAGCGGGTGACGATCTACCTGCCCATGGTGCCGGAAGCGGCCGTCGCCATGCTGGCTTGCGCGAGGATCGGTGCGATCCATTCCATCGTTTTCGCCGGATTCTCACCCGAGGCACTCGCCGGGCGGATCACCGACTGCGACAGCCGCATCGTCCTCACTGCGGATGAGGGCCTGCGCGGGGGCAAGAAGATCCCTCTCAAAACCAACGTGGACGAGGCGCTGAAGGAATGCGCCTGCGTGGACACGGTCATCGTGCTCGCCCACACCGGGGCCGACGTGCACATGGAGGATGGACGCGACTGCGACTGGGCGTCGGCTGCGGAAGGGCAGAGCGCGGAGTGCGAGCCTGCAGAGATGAACGCGGAGGATCCGCTGTTCATCCTCTACACCTCCGGCTCCACGGGCAAGCCGAAGGGCGTGCTCCACACGACCGGCGGCTATGCGGTGTGGGCATCGATGACGCATGAGTACGTGTTCGACTATAAGCCGGGCCAGATCTTCTGGTGCGCCGCCGACGTGGGCTGGGTCACCGGGCACTCCTATGTGGTCTACGGCCCGCTGATGAACGGCGCCACCACCGTGATGTTCGAAGGCGTGCCGAACCACCCCGATCCAAGCCGCTTCTGGCAGATCGTGGACAAGTTCGGCGTGGAGATATTCTATGCCGCCCCCACAGCCTTGCGTTCGCTCATGCGCGAAGGGGACGAGTGGGTGCGCAAGACGAGCCGCAAGTCGCTCCGGCTCCTTGGCTCCGTCGGCGAGCCCATCAACCCCGAGGCATGGGGCTGGTATCACGAGGTCGTTGGAGAAGGCCGATGCCCGATCGTGGATACCTGGTGGCAGACGGAGACCGGAGGCGTGATGATCAGCCCACTACCCGGCGCCACCGCTCTCAAGCCCGGATCGGCGACAAGGCCGATGTTCGGCGTGCAGCCCCGGCTTCTCGACAGCGACGGCAGGGAGATCGACGGGGCCGGCGATGGCTGCCTCGTCATCACGGATAGCTGGCCGGGGCAGATGCGCACCGTCTGGGGCGATCACGAGCGATTTTTCCAGACGTACTTCAGCACATTCAAGGGCGCATACTTCACGGGCGATGGATGCCGGCGCGACGAGGACGGCTACTACTGGATCACGGGTCGGATCGACGATGTCATCAACGTTTCAGGTCACCGCCTCGGCACTGCCGAAGTGGAAAGCGCCCTTGTCGCCCATGCCAAGGTGGCCGAGGCCGCCGTCGTGGGTATGCCGCATGACATCAAGGGGCAGGGCATCTACGCGTTCGTCACCACGAACGCCGAAGTTGAACCGGATGAGGACCTGCGCAAGGCGCTTGTAGCCTGGGTTCGCCATGAGATCGGCCCCATAGCGACGCCGGACGTCATCCAGTTCACACCCGCGCTTCCGAAGACCCGTTCCGGCAAGATCATGCGCAGGATCCTGCGCAAGATCGGGGAGAACGATGTCTCGAACCTGGGGGACACGTCCACCCTTGCCGATCCCTCGGTGGTCGACAGCCTGATCGCGAACAGACCGCAACCCGCCACCACCTGAAACCAGACGTTCGCTGCAAAGCTGCCTCGGGCCGGTGACAAGCCGGCCCGGGGCGGCCAGCTCATGGCGCGGGCAGCACGGCCACGCCAGGATTGAGCTCGGCGATGTGATCGAGATAGTTCCTGGGCTTGCGCATCAGCTTTGGCGGGAAGTCGGCCTTCAGCCCCGACATCTGCGCCACGACCCCGACAAAGGTGACGCAATTGCGCTTGTCGATGTTCCACTGGTACGTGGGGTCGTGCCACCAGGTCTGAACTTCCTTGACGATCTTGTGATAGGTTTCGTCACTGACCGGCACACTGAAGTGATAGTTCGCCCGCTGGATGTAGTCTGGTTTTTCGATCAGCATCGTTTGCGGCACGGACCGGAACAAGAAGCTGGGATCGCTCGTCTTCGCAGAAAACCCATAGTTCTCCTCGATAGTGCGTCCGTCCGAATCGAGCGTGCCTTTGAGAGTGACGAAGGCGTGCACGGAGCGCAGACGGGTGAACGAGGTCTGGACGCTATAGAAGGAGACGTAAACCTTGGCGGAAGCCGGCTCTGCCAGGACGCCGACGATCATCACCACGAAAACGGCAAGACTACGCAAGTTGCGCCGAACCACAGGCGGCCCTCCAAAGCTGCACCGATCGGCTTTGCAGCCTATCGCAGCATCGCGCCGGAGTCATCCATTTCGGATCCACTTCTTGAGCCCGGTGACAAGCCGTTCTGTAGCGTCACCAAGGCGACAACTGCGATCCAGCTATGAAGGTGTGCTTGGCGGACAGGGTGCCCGCCGCAAGACAGGGCAAAAATGGCTAAATTCTGCCGTTTCTATGATCCTGCCGAATGCCAATACCCCGACTTTTACCCCATGGCCATAAATGGTGGAGTGTAAGGCGGCACGCGGGAATCGCGAATCAACCGCCCACTTGGATATCACGCGGCCGACCTCCACCCCATGGGATCCGATACCCAAGCGTCGATGTCGCTTTCATACCAAGCGACAAGGCCAGGGCTGATTTGGAGAGAAGGGGGGAACGTGCCCGCCTTCATGCGATTGTAGATCGTGGTTCGCGCCAAGCCAGTTCGCGCCTTGACGTCCGCCAAGCGGAGCAGGTTGTCGCGTCTGCGGTCAACCATTGTGGCCTCCTACTACTTTGTAATGCTTGTCGACGAAGCCCTCGCGCGCGCCACGAACCATGCAGGCGTTTACCCACGTCATCCGGTCAGGCCCGAGACGCCGAACATGGCCGCGGCGAAGATGGGAGCGCTGTCCGGTCCCGCCCTCAGCGCTATCGGCACCGACCTCCTGCCCGGCGATCTTGAGGACATGAAAGTCCTTCAGCGGGGTCTTGCTGGCCTTGATCCGTGCCCTGTTTAAACGCCATCCTTGCGAGCGCTTCTCGGTCGATACGTTTGTGCAGGCGAGCGCGACACACAGGTCGCTGTAGGCGTTGAACTCGTCCATCAGATCCGCGACCAGCATCTCCTGCATCGTGCTCGCGCCGTGCTCGGCGATGCCTCGCGCGATGCCCTCGGGCATGAGGGGCAGCAAACCGCGCACCTCCAACCGCGGAGCTTCCGCCTGCTTGTTATTGATCCGGCCTGAGGCCAGCATCTGCCGGCCGTGCTCACTCATTGGCGCACGGATGTACGCGGCGTCATAGGGGATCATCGCTGCCGCGCCGGTCGGCAGCCACATCTTGACGTGGTCGAAGTAACAGATGCTCGCCACCACCACGCCTTCGCCTGGTGCCGGTCCGCCGGTATCGGCGAAACCGCTGGGCATCTTCCCGTCCCACTCCCACGCCAGCGCAATCCGGCGAGAGGAGGCGGTGGCCTCGTATACCGACGATGGCGACCATTCGTTCTGGAAGCTGCGGTATTCAAGCGCCACGACGGGGAAGGGAGGATGGAAGCACTCGGGCGCGACCTGCGGGCGCACCTTGGAGCGATCCAGAAGCGTACCGCTGTCGGGCATGACGAACACCTCGGCGCGGCGCAGCAGGTCGATGATGAAGGATATGCCCGCCCTATCGCCAGGTCCCAGGCCGGTGCTGTCCAGCGAGCTCATCAGATCCTTGATGGCCTTCGTGGTGTAGTTGAGCGGCTGGGTCATTCGGGGCAATCCTTTTCGCTCGCAGCAACCCGCGCGTAGTGATCCTCCGCTGCCTCGAGCTGGGCACGCGCGAACTCCATCGGGGTCAGGTCTTTCAGCGCGACGATATGGGCGGCCTGGGCGAGCAGCCCGCTCGCTTCAGCCGAGTCGGGGACGATCCCGAAAGCGATGTCGGCAAGGGACCGCGCGAGTTCGTCGAGACGGGCTTCGCGAGCTTCGTTGGTCATTGAAGGGTGACCTTTCCGGTGCCTTTACCAGGGCGCATCTCCTCCCACTGCGCTCCAGCGAGATGGAAGAGGCGGGTCAGATGCCCGTGCGGATCATCCATGCGCCCCTCACTTAACCGCTTCGCCATATACGTCAGGATGCCGATCAGACCGCCGTTCACAACGGCGGCCAGGACGATCGGGTCGGGCACGTCGGTCATTTGCTTGGCATGCGCCGCACTGCCCTGCAGGAGTTCCTCGACGGAGGTACTGAACAACTCAGCAAGCTGCTGCATCAGATGTACTGCGGCGTCGGAATCGTCCCGTCCTGTCACGCTGCGTTTCCTTTCCAAGGTTCGCCGCCGTGTTCCAGCTGCTCAATCCGGTAGAGGAGGAGGTCTATCGCCGCCGAAGAGACGGTGATCTGGCCGCCGCGCTGCTCACATCCAGCAAGCTTGAGGTGTTCCATTGCGCTGTGCAGCCAGTCCTCAGGCGTTCCCATGGACGCCGCCAGTTCGTTGAGCGTCGCCCCCTTGCGAAGGGTCGCGAAACGATCGGAGTAACCCGGCGTCAGGACGAGGTTGTCCTCATCATAGTCGATCTCGATCACTCGCTTCCCGGCGGTCTCCGCTGCCAAAAGGTTGGCGTGGTGAAACTCGGCTGCGGCAAGGTCGCGCAACATCGCGACGACGCGGCCCATGCTGGCGTCGCCAATATCGGCGAAGCCGGCAGCGTCGGCGCTAGTGCGCCACTCCGCCTTGGTCGTGAACTTCGGCTGGCCACTCTGCCACTGGCAGAACTCAAGAATGCGTTCGTCGGACGGACGGCTGAAATTGGTAACGGTCATGGTTCTTTCCTTGCGAGTTTGCGCAGGGCGCGGAGGTCGCGCGCGATGCTGTGGAGGGGCCAGCCGATCCAGATCAGGGCGACCAGCGTGATGGAAATGATTGCGTCTTCGCTCATGAGCTGATCACCGGCACTTCCTCGTAGGCCATCAGTAGGGCGTCCCGGATTGCGGTGGCGCGGGTGTCGCCGCCCTTCAGACCGGTGACGAAGCTGCCCCATTCCTCAGCCGAGTAGCGGAGCAGCGCCTGAAACATGCGGTCGGGATCGAAGCCCTCGGGCGGTGACGTCAGCATTTTGACGATGCCCAGGAAGATCGAACCGGAGTGGACAACCTTCTGGCCGGGGAAGGCCTCGGCGATGTTCGTCAGCGCTGCCGAGACGATCTGCTCACCGTGCTTGCGCAAGGTGCTGGCGATTGATGCCGTGAAGGCGATCTCGCCCGGCTTCCAGGCGGAGGATGAGGTGTTCCGGGTGATCGTCAGGCCAGCCTCGGTGACCAGCCGGTTGATCTCCAGTGCGTCCTCGTCCGCAGCGGCAAGCGCCGCGTGGAAGTCGTCCAGCCGGTTCATCGGCTTGCGCGCCCGGTTGGCGCTGATGAACATCCGCGCCTCCTCCTCGGGGCTCGAGTAGTTGAACACGCAGCAAGGCATGTGCGGGATGTCGCCGCGCATCTTTGCTGCAACGGTGCGATGCTGTCCGTCGATCACCGACAATGTGCCGTCCGGCCGCCGCGAGACGACGAGCGGCGCGCACAGGCGCCAGTCGAAGTTCGCAGCGATCGACGCGATCAGCCGGCGCGAGGCGTCGTTGTCCGTCGAGCGCTGGTAGACGGCGTCGATGCTCAGGCGGTCGACCTTGATCCACTCGATCGTCGGCGGGTCGCCCAGCGGCTCGGGATAGGCCCGCTTACGCTCGGTCGGCTTGACCTTCCCGGCGGCGCGGCCTCGTGCGGCCGGCGTCTTCGCTGCGCAGGCCTTGTCGACGTTCTTGCCCGGACCGACCGGCGCCGGAACTGCGCGGTCCATCTCCTCGAGTTCGGCGATCAGCTCGTCCGCTTCGCCCAGGATCCGGGTATAGGCGATGTCGCGGTGGAGGATCACGGCGTGGCCTACGTGGACCTTCGCCACAACGTCAGCCTTTCCTACCTTAGACCGGATTTCGAACGATCCGTTGGGCTCGCGCGGCTGTGCGACGTGCGGGATGAGCCAATCAGGAATTCCGTTCGGCCCCCGGTTGATCCAGTGACGGCTGTTGGTGCCGAAGCGCGTCATGATGATTTCCTTCGTGCGGATTGCGCCGCCTGCATCTTCGCAGCGATGCGATCGACCTTCTCGACAGCCTCGGCGAAGTTCTCGGCCCAGCGCTGGTCGCGACTACCCTTGGGCACCTTGCCGAGCATGGCGCGCTCGCGGACCCACCAGTCGAGCATGATCTTGAGACGCAGCGTCTCGCGATTGTCGCTCGGCAACAGGGGCTCGCGGACACGGTGCAGCGGGAATGGGATCACTTGACCCATCATGCCCTCCCGATCGACGCGGAGCCGCAAGAGCGGGCCAGCTGCGCTTCCCACCACGCAAGGCGGGCAGGGGCGACGGCGCACTCCATGAAACAGGGGTCGCAGCCGTGTTGGCACTGGGCCTCCCGAAGAGTGGTGTCGCGGCCGGCGGGTGCCGGGTAAGGCCGCGCCGCGATCCGCCGTGAGAACTTGTCGACCATCGCCATGGCGTGGAGAGCGTCGATCCCTGCGGCCTGAGATGCAGTCGCCATTACGCTGCCCTCCTGCGCTTGGGGTGGAGCGAAGCGGCGATGATGATCCGCACCGCGGCTGGAAGACCCGGCGTGTCGAGCAGTTCGGCCAGAAGCACGGTTGCGCACTGCTCATCCTCGCAGCCGATCTCGGGATGGAACCAAGGCTGGAGAGAGCGGTCGGTTCCGATGGTGACAGCGCCGCCAATGCGCTGCCATGCGAGCAGCCAGGCTTCGGCCAGCAACGGCGGGGCCGGGGGGCATTGAACCCCGCCGTTGCTGACACTCCCGCCCGGGGGGACGGCGGGAATGCTGAAAGGTTCGAAGGTCATGCCGACACCTGTGCGGCTGGCGCAGGTGCGACGAGCAGAAGGTCAGCGCGGTGCTCGGAGATGTAAGCGGCGATCGACTGCCAGCGCCGAGCGTGGTCGAAGGTCAGGATCTGCTGAAGACGGCGTTCCTCGCGGCGCAGACGATCGTCGTCATTGTCGATGAAGCCGAAGCTTAGCGACTTGGAGCCATCGGCTTTGAGAATGACAGCCACCGGCATACCGATGGTGTCGGCACGTTCCAGCCAGCCGCGCGGGTCGAAATCGATGTTGCCCGTTGCGAGCAGGCAGGCGCCGAGGTCGCACTGATCAAGGTCGTCGTAGACGGCACCATAGTAGGCATCGGTGATGGTGCTGTCGCTGTCGATCTCTGACAGATCAATGTCATGAAAGCTGCCGGTAGGACTGCGCATGACCTCACGACCCTTGGTATGTCCCGCATGCCAGAGCAGGTTTACATATGACTTGACGATGAAGTCGCCTGGCGTGGCGCAGGGGATCCCGAACACCGCCAGGACGGCCTTGAGCACTTGGCTGCTTAGCGCGTCTTCGTCACCGATGCGGGGATCTGCCAGATCGTTCTCGGCCTGCGCCGTCCAGCATTAAGGACCGCCGGGGCGTCGATAGCGACCAGTGCGCGCGAGCCAAGGGCAGGGAAGACGTCGCGCTCTAGGCTGGTGAGAACGTCGGCGGCATGCACCGGCGTCCACCGTGGCGACTGCAGGGCGAACCACGCGCGCGCTGCTGTCTCAAAGGTCACTAGCTTGGCGTCTTCCGCGCGCTGACGCTCCTTCTCTTCCTGAGCCCGCTTGCGAGCGCCCGACGGGTCGACGTGCTCGCGAATCTGCCGCCTGGCCGCGTCTCGCTTGTCACGGGCCTCGGAGAGCTTGACCTCGGGGTACGGCCCGAAGGTCAGCAGCTTCTCTTTGCCATGCATGCGGAATTTCATGCGCCAGGATTTCACCCCGGTTGTCGCGACGTAGAGATAGAGCCCGCCCGAGTCCGCCATCTTGTACGGCTTGTCGCGCTTGGCCGCGTTCTTCACTTCCTTGTCTGTCAGCACGATACCCCGACCTCCGAAATCGATACCCCGCAATATGCCACCAGTACCCCGAGGCTGGGGCGGAACAAATCGGGATTCATCGGGACGAGCCGTACACGACAAGCGCGCGGAAATCAGCCCCTATCGGGATGATTTCGGATCATTGAGGATGGGTAATTGGCGGACAGGGTGGGATTCGAACCCACGGTGAGCTTGCACCCACGGCGGTTTTCAAGACCGCTGCCTTAAACCACTCGGCCACCTGTCCGCTCTGATGGGCGCATACCGCAATGTGGCGCGGGCGCAAGAGGGGCAATGCGGATCTGCGGTCTCGGAGGCAGGCGGAGCGATGCGTGCGATGGCTGTCCACGACGAAGGACCCGCGCCCATTTGCAACCTGGGTGCTTTATGCGAAGTTCCCTTGTAATGACTTTCCGATCCTTCCTGCGTTCGCTGCGTTTCCCCTCCATCGCCCTTGTCCTGGCTGCGGCTCCATTGCCGGCGATGCAGGCGTGCGCTCAATCGGAGACGTTCCCCTCCTATCTCCAGCAGGTCGCCTCGCGTGCACGGGCGCAGGGGGTCAGCGAAGGTACGATCGCCAGCGTTCTTGCGGGGCTTACGCCAAACGAGCGGGTGATCGCACTGGACACCGCGCAGCCCGGGCGCCAGTCAGCGCCGCCTCCGCTCGCGCCTTATATCTCGCAGCATGTCGGCGCCTCGATCATCCAGCGCGGACAGTCCCGCTATGCGTCATTGTCCTCGATCTCCGCGCAGATCGAGCGGCGCTATGGCGTGCCTGCGCCGATCCTGTTCGCAATCTGGGGGCACGAGACCAACTACGGCAGCTACACCGGTGACTTCGACCTCGCGCGCTCGCTCGCCACGCTGGCTTGGGAAGGGCGCAGACGCGAACTCTTCGAAGGCGAGCTGATCGCTCTCATGAAGATGGTGGATCGCGGAGTTCCGCGCTCGCAGCTGAAAGGCAGCTGGGCAGGGGCTTTCGGTTACCCGCAATTCCTGCCCAGCGTCTACCTGCGGCTCGCTGTCGATGGCGACGGCGACGGACGCAGCGACATCTTCAACAGTTCGGCCGATACGATTGCCTCCATCGCCAACTATTTCCGCGATGCTGGCTGGCGTCCGGGGCAGCCTTGGGGAGTGCGCGCCAGTGTGCCGGCCGGCTTTAACGTGGATGCCTATGCCACCAAGCTTGCCGCGCCCACATGCGACAGGGTTCATGCCCGCCACTCCCAGTGGAAGACGGTGAGCCAGTGGCGCGCTCTCGGCGTCACTCCGCAGCGCCAAATCGGCGAGAACGTCCAAGCCTCGCTGTTCCAGCCGGATGGCCCCGGCACGCCGGCCTGGCTGTTAACCGGTAATTATCGGGTGATCCTCCAGTACAACTGCTCGAACTACTACGCCATGTCCGTGGGGTTGCTTGCAGATGAGATTTCCCGTTAACCACTCGCTGCCGCTGGCTGCGCTGATCCTGACAGCCGCAGGGAGCGCCTTTGCGGCTGAACGGAGTGCGGATCCGCCCATTGCGGCTTCGGGGCCTGCCGCGGACTACCCGGTCGTGGTCGGAGAGCCTTTCACGGTTGACGGGCAGGTATGGACCCCGGTCGATCAGCTGAACTACGACGCGGTCGGGCAGGCGATCGTCGGGGATGGCTCGGGCATCACCGGTGCCCACAAGACCCTGCCGCTACCCTGCTACGTCGAGGTCACGGCGCTGGACAGCGGACGCACCATCCTTGTGCGATTGGAACGGCGCGGCCCCATGACCAACGCCGCCATCGTCGAGCTATCGCCTGACGCCGCCTCGCAGTTGAACCTGGCTGCCACGGGCGGGCCCATTCGCATCCGCCGCGTCAATCCTCCGGAAGCTGAGCGCGCGCTGCTGCGACAGGGCGGCCGCGCTCCCGAGCGCATGGAAACACCCGAGGGCCTGCTGAAGGTGCTGCGGCGCAAGTTGGCCGACCAGTCGCCCCTTTTGCCCGCGCCTGCGGCCGGTACGGTTACGACGACCCCGCCGCCGGCCCGCAATCCCTCGACGAGCACACCTGCGCCTGCGATGCCGACTGTGCCTGACGCGCCGCCTGCTGCTGCTTCCACGAAGCCGGCGCCCGAGGCGGCGCGCCCGCGCGCTTCGGAAACACGCGGCAAGTGGGTGGTTCAGGTCGCCGCTTTTTCCTCCCAGGCTTCGGCTCGCAAGGTAGCGGGTCAGCTGGGTGGCGGCGTCTCACAGGCGGGCCGCTTCTGGCGGGTCCGGCTGGGCCCATACACGAACCGTGCACAAGCCGCTCCGGCGCTGGAGAAGGCCCGGCGCGCGGGCTATAGCGACGCACGAATCCAGAGCGCGGAGTGATGTGAAGGTCTTCCGCGCCAAGCCAGGCGGCGCATCGGCGCGCGGGAGAATACGGGTCTTGAAGTCCTTTTCGCATTTCGTGAAGCTTGCGTTGCTCGTTACATTGCCGGTGAGCGCCGCCGGTGCCGCCGCGCCCCGTCCGACACCTCCGGCGCAACTGGCGCCGATCCCGGTGAGCCTGCTTGTCGACCTTGGATCGGGACAGGTGCTCGAGGAACGGCATCCGGACACGCCGTTCCTGCCGGCGTCGGTCACCAAGGTGATGACCGCCTACGTCGCCTTCGAGGAGATCGGTGCGGGCCGCCTCAACCTCGATCGCACATTCGCCGAACGGCCGGAGACCGAGCGCGAATGGTTCGCCAAGGGCACCAACATGTACATCACGACCAAGGACAGGCCGACCGCCCGCGACCTGCTCCACGGCATCATGACGGCCTCCGCCAACGATGCCGCCGTCGTGCTCGCAGAGGGGCACGCGGGCAGTGTGGAGGCATGGGCCGCCAGGATGAACGATGCGGCCCGGCGCCTTGGAATGTCGCGCAGCCACTTCAACACCCCCAATGGGTGGATGGATGGAGGAAACACCTACGTTACCGCCAGCGATCTGGTGAAGCTCGCGGATGCGATGATCACGCGCTATCCGGACCTCTACCGCGAGTTCTCCGGCCACAAGCGCTGGTTCTGGCGTGACGTGGCGATGCGCAGCCACGATCCCACGGTTGGGGTGGTGCCCGGCGCTGATGGCATAAAGACCGGGTATACCCGCGAGGCGGGCTACAACTTCCTCGGCACGGCAGAGCGCGGTGGCCGCAGGCTCGTCATGGTCCTGGCCGGCTCTCCGCTTCCCCGCGTCCGGGACGACGCGGCGAAGGCGCTGCTGGAGTGGGGATTTGCCGCGTGGGACACGCGCCACCTCTTCGATCAGGGCCAGACCATTGCTCAGGCTCAGGTGCAGGGGGGCGACGCCCGCGTCCTGCCGCTGGTGGCGAACCGCGAGGTTCATGCCACCATCCCGCAGGGCAGCCGTCCCGACGTGAAGCTTTCGGTGCACTATCGCGGCCCCATCGCCGCCCCCGTACGCAAGGGAGAGCAGGTCGGAGAACTGGAGATCCGCGTAGCCGGCCTCGCACCGGGACGGGTTCCTTTGTATGCCGGCCGTGACGTAGGCGTCGCCGGTCCGTTCGACCGTCTGTGGAACGGTCTGGCCGATCTCTTCACATGACTGCCGGACGGTTCATAGCGCTGGAAGGCGGGGAGGGGGCGGGCAAGTCCACGCAGGCGCGTCTCCTTGCCGAGGCATTGCGTGAGCGCGGCCTTGACGTCGTCATCACGCGTGAACCCGGCGGAACCCCGGGCGCGGAAGCAATCCGATCGCTGCTTCTGCACGGAGTGGAAGGCGATGAGGGCGTGAGCTGGAATCCTTGCGCCGAGGCACTCCTGTTCGCCGCCGCACGCTCCGATCACGTGCACCGCCTTATCCGTCCCGCGCTGGCCACAGGAGCCTGGGTGGTCTGCGATCGATACCTCGATTCGAGCCGGGCCTATCAGGGCGGTGGCGGCGGCCTGTCCGAAGACGACATCACCGTTCTTCACCGGATCGGCAGCGATGGCCTCCTTCCCGATCTCACACTCCTTGTGGAAGTCACGCCCGAGATCGCGGTGGAGCGCTTGGCCCGCCGTGACGTGGACGGAACGGACCGCATCGGTAGCCGCGATTCCGCTTACCACGCCCGCGTCGCGCGCGCGTTCTCCGCTTTCGCCGAGGCGGAGCCGGCCCGCTTCGCCCGCATCGACGGCAATGGCGATCCTGCGGCCACGCACGCTCTTGTGCTCGCCGCGCTCGAGCCCCTGCTGCCGTGAGTTCCACTTCTCCCGTCGTCGGCCAGGATGCCGCATGGCGAGAGTGGCTGGCCGCCATCGCCTCCGAACGGATGCATCACGCCTGGCTGCTCAGCGGAGCCAAGGGGGTTGGCAAACGCGCTTTTGCTCGCGCAGCCGCCTGCGAACTCGTGCGCCAGCCCGGCTCCGCTATCCCGGACGTGAGCGCCCACCCCGACATCACCATCCTCGAGCATCTTCCCGCCAACGACGATGAGGCCAAGAAGAAGGCCGAGGGCAAGCCGTACCAGACCCGGCGCAACATTACCGTGGATCAGGTACGCGAGATGATCCGGCGCCTCGCCACCAAGCCTACTCTGGGCGAGCGGCGGGCCATCGTGATCGATCCTGCGGACGACATGGAAAAGGGCGCGGTCAACGCGCTGCTCAAGGCGCTCGAGGAGCCGCCGGCCGGCACCTATTTCCTTCTCGTCACTCACCAGCCCGGGCGATTGCTGCCGACGATCCGATCGCGTTGCCGCATCCTTCGCTTCGCCCCGCTGGAAGCGGCCGCGCTCGACCAGATCATTCGCCGCGACGCGCCGCACGCCGATGCCGCCGCGAGGGAGGCCGCCATCACGGCGGCGCAAGGATCGCCCGGCATCGCGCTCGATTTTGTGGAGCACGACCTTGGCGGCCTTCACGCGCTGATGATGCGGATCCTGCGGGAAGGTGACGCCCGCTTTCACCTGCGCGGCGCTCTTGCGGACGAAATGGGCGCGCGGCCTGCACGCGATCGGCAGGTGGCGGCGCTGGAACTGGCCCGGTCGGTGCTGGTCCAGGAACTGCGCTCCGCCCCGCGAGCCAGGCAGGCAAAGATCATCGAGGCACATGAAGTCCTGACCAGGCTCTCGGTGCAGGCAACGACCTACAATTTCGATGCAGGCCTCCTCATAATGGAAATTGGCGGGTTGCTGGCCTCGGCCGCGATGCCTAGAGAAGCTGCACGCTAGTTCCTTTTCGCGTCGGTGCGCAGCTGCGCTCGACATGAGAATGAACCTTAGCTTTTAACATTAAACTATACGGAAAGCGCGACGCCGCATGGGCGAGCCCTATTACATCACGACCGCCATCAGCTATCCCAACGGCAAGCCGCACATCGGCCACGCTTACGAGGCGATCGCTGCCGATGTCATCGCACGCTTCAAGAAAGCCGAGGGGTTCGACGTACGGTTTCAGACCGGCACGGATGAGCATGGCCTCAAGATGGCGCAGAAAGCGCGTGACCTTGGCGTCACACCGGCAGATCTGGCGACAGAAATGTCCGGCCATTTTATGCAGATGTGCGACAAGCTTGATGTCGGATATGATGTTTTCATCCGCACAACCGAGCCCCGGCATCACGAAGCCACGCAGGAGCTGTGGCGGCGGATGGAAGCGGCGGGCGATCTTTACCTCGATCGCTACGAAGGCTGGTACTCCGTTCGCGACGAGGCCTATTACGACGAGAGCGAACTCCAGGCAGGAGAGCAGGGCGAGAAGCTGTCGCCCCAGGGGACGGCGGTCGAGTGGACCGTCGAGGAATCCTGGTTCTTTCGTCTGTCCAAGTACCAGGACAAGCTGCTCGCACTCTATGCGAGCGGAGACTTCATTCGTCCGGAAAGCCGCAGGAACGAAATCCAGCGCTTCGTCGAAGGCGGCCTGAGGGACCTTTCGGTTTCCCGCACCAGCTTCGACTGGGGGATCAAGGTCCCCGGGTCCGACAACCACGTCATGTACGTGTGGGTCGATGCGCTCACCAATTACATCACCGGTCTCGGCTTCCCTGACGAGCAGGGCGATTACGCCAGGTTCTGGCCGGCAGACCTTCACCTTATCGGCAAGGACATCGTGCGGTTTCACACCGTTTACTGGCCGGCCTTCCTGATGAGCGCGGGCCTTGACCTTCCAAAGCAGGTTTTTGGGCACGGTTTCCTGCTGAACCGCGGGCAAAAAGAATCGAAGTCGCTCGGAAACGTGACTGACCCGATCCAGCTTGCCGAGACGTTCGGTGTCGATGCCGTACGCTACTTCCTCCTGCGCGAAGTGGCATTCGGGCAGGACGGTTCGTGGTCGCCCGAAGCCATCGTGACGCGTGCCAATGCCGAACTGGCGAACAGCTTCGGCAACCTTGCCCAGCGCAGTCTTTCCATGATCTTCAAGAACATGGACGGCGAGATCAAGCCGGACCTGCCTGTGAACGAAGCTGACCAGGCGCTCCTCGATGCAGTACGGCAAGGCTTCGACGCCATGCGCGCCGCTTTCGACCAGCTGTCGTTCAGCGACGGTCTGGAGGCGTGGATGCGCGCTGTGTTCGCCTGCAATCAGTATGTCGACGAGCAGGCTCCCTGGGCGCTGCGTAAGTCGGACCCGGCGCGGATGGAAGCCGTGCTCATGATCCTGTTCCGGGTCGTGCGCGATCTTGCCATCGCCGTGCGCCCGGTGGTCCCATCATCGATCGATGCGCTGCTGGACCAGATGGGCCAGAGCGCTTCCGCCCGGACCTATGCCGCGCTCGACGACCCGGAGTGGTTCACCACGCTGTCCGCTTCGGGGTACAAGGTGGACAAGCCCGTGGGCGTATTCCCGCGCCTGGAGTTGCCCGAGGTGGCGGAGGCCTGATGCTGATCGATTCCCACTGCCACCTCGAGTACGAGGGCCTCGTCGAGGATCAGCGCGGGGTGCTTGCCCGAGCTCGAGAGGCGGGGATCGGCGGCTTCCTGAACATTTCGACGCGGCGGTCCGAATGGGACCGGGTCGTCGCCACCGCCTCACGCGAGGCAGACGTATGGGCGTCGGTCGGCATCCACCCCCACGAGGCCGACCAGCACGCCGACCTCGGGGAGGGGGCACTGCTGGAAGCGGCGGCACATCCCCGCGTCATCGGTATCGGCGAGACCGGGCTCGACTATTACTACGACAAGTCCGACCGCGCCGTACAGCAGGACCTGTTCCGCACCCACATCGCAGTCGCGCGCCAAACCGGCCTTCCGATCATCATCCACACTCGCGATGCCGAAGAAGATACCGCTCGCATCCTTGAAGACGAAATGGGGAAGGGTACCTTCCCGGCGCTCATCCACTGCTTCACTGCCAGTGCCGAGTTCGGGCGTAAGGTGCTCGACCTGGGTCTGACGATCAGCATTTCGGGTATCGTCACTTTCAAGAACGCCAGTGACTTACAGGAGGTTGTAAGGGCGATCCCTGAAGATCGGCTGCTGGTCGAGACGGACTCGCCGTTCCTTGCGCCTGTGCCGCATCGAGGGCGCAAGTGCGAACCTGCCTTTGCCGCCGACACCGCACGCTTTGTTGCGGACCTGCGCGGCATCTCGCCGGAAAAGCTTGCCGAGGCGACCACGCGCAACTTCTTCAGGCTTTTCCGCAAGGCCAGCCTTGAGGGGGTCGCGTCATGAAAGTGACGATCCTTGGAAGCGGTACGTCCACGGGTGTTCCGCGGCTCGGCGGCGAGGACGGGAAGGCCGACTGGGGCCTGTGCGATCCCGAGGAACCGCGCAATTGCCGGACGCGCGTCGCCATTCTGCTCGAGAGCGAGGCAGGCTCACGCATTCTCGTCGACACGCCTACGGACCTGCGCAGCCAGTTGCTGGCGAACGACATCCATCGGCTCGACGCCGTGTTCTGGACGCACGATCACGCCGATCACTGCCACGGCATCGATGATCTGAGGCCGCTCAGGTATGGCCGCGCCGGTCCGATCCCGGGGTTTGCCGCCTCTGAAACGGTAAGGCGCATGCGCCAGCGCTTCGGTTACGTCTTTGCCGGGCAGCACGGCTATCCGACGCTGGTGTCGCTGGACAATCTCGACGTCGTGCGTCTGTGCGAGGGCTTCCGGGTGGATCACACGCAGATGCCGCATGGGCCGGCCCAGTCCACTGGTTTTCGTTTCGAATCAGACGGCAAATCAATCGGTTACGCGACCGACTTCAGCGAAATCACACGCGGGATGATCGATCTGTTCTACGGCTGCGATGTCCTGATCGTCGATTGCCTCAGGCGCGAGCCGCATCCTACGCATGCGCATCTGGCCATGTCGCTTGAGCTTGCAGACGTATGCCGTTCGGGAACGACGGTTCTCACGCATCTCGATAAGAGCATGGACTACGCAACGCTAAGCGCTTCGGTGCCGGAGAATGTCCTGGTGGCATACGATGGCATGGTGGTGGCGCCATGAACCAGACCGGCATGATCGTCTCGATCGTCGCAATCGCAGGTTGCCTGGTTCTGGCATTGCGCAACTCCGAGATCCGTTCATTGCAGCGCGGCCGAGCACTTCGGCTCATGGCGATTTGGGCGGCGATCATCATCGGACTGGTGCTGTTGCTTCAGACTGTGAACGCCGGAGTTGGGAGCTGAAATGCCCCGCTCAAGCAAGCCTATCCTTTACATAATCTCGATTATCGAACCATGATGCAGAACCTTGAGAACAGCCCGATCCGCCGCCTTTTGTCGATCATGGCGCGCTTGCGCGATCCGCAGACTGGTTGTGAATGGGACCGTGAGCAGACATTCGCGACGATCGCGCCGTACACGATCGAGGAAGCTTACGAAGTCGCCGAGGCGATCGCGCAGAACGACCTTGGCGCCTTGAAGGATGAACTGGGCGACCTGCTGCTCCAAGTCGTCTTTCACGCGCGGATGGCCGAGGAAGCCGGACATTTCGACTTCGAGGATGTCGCCTCGGCGATCTCGCACAAGCTGGAGCGCCGGCACCCGCATATCTTTGGCGACGATGCATCGGGTACGGCACAGGTGGATCGCTGGGAGCAGATCAAGGCCAGCGAGCGGGCGGCGAAAGGCGCGACGAGCGCCATCGATGGCGTCGCCGGTTCCCTGCCGGCCTTGATGCGCGCGGAAAAGCTGCAGAAGCGAGCCGCCCGCGTCGGGTTCGACTGGCCCGATCCCAGCGGAGCCGCCGACAAGGTTCAAGAGGAGATGACGGAGCTTGCCGAGGCGAACGCCGCCGACAAGCTGGAGGAAGCGGGCGACCTGCTGTTCGCCGCCGTCAACCTCGTACGCCTGAACGGCATTGCGCCCGAGGACGCTCTACGCGCCGCGAACGCCAAGTTCGAGCGCCGCTTCCGCGGCATGGAGCGCCTTGCGGCCGCCGACGGCGCAAAGTTCGATACTTTGCCGTTGGACGAGCAGGAAAGCTACTGGCAGGCAGTCAAGCGACTCGAGGGCTGACCACCCATCAAAGAGCGGTGAAGCGCCCAAGCTCCCGCGGCGACAGCCGGACCTGCAGCCGCAACTGAGGTCCGTCCGGCCCCTCACCGGCGTCTTCTTCCGCCATCACTTCCCCGCGCGCGTGCAGGAAGGCCAAGCGCTGTCCATCGGCCGCCGGGATGACGAAGCTGTAGACCTTCGCGTCCTGAGTGAGCATGCGGCTTGCGGTCACCAGAAGGTCGTCACACCCTTCCCCCGTCAGCGCGGATACCGCGACGATGGTTTCGCCATCGCCGTGAGCGCTTTCGCGATGCGCGATAGCCTCGCGAAGGCCCGCGGCCTGTTCGGGTTCCAGCAGGTCCCATTTGTTCCAGACTTCGATGATCGGAATCTGGTGAGAAGCCCCCTGCTCGGCCCTTTCCTCCGCGTCCTCCTGCGCCCAACCGGCTGCTCGCTCCTCGCGCGCGGCCTGCCGCAAGGCGCGGGCGTCGAGCTGCGGCTCCAGCACGCCGAGGTCGGCAAGGACATCGAGAACCTGGCGCTTCTGCGCCTCGGTATCGGGATTGGCGATATCGCGCACGTGCACGATGACATCAGCCGCCGTGACTTCCTCCAGCGTCGCCCGGAAAGCGGCGACAAGCTGCGTGGGAAGGTCGGAGATGAAGCCCACGGTGTCGGACAGGATCGCCTTTTCCAAAGCGGGCAGCCGGATCGCGCGCATCGTGGGGTCGAGCGTCGCAAAGAGTAGATCTTCCGCCATCACGCCCGCGCCCGTCAGGCGGTTGAAAAGCGTGGACTTGCCCGCGTTGGTGTAGCCGACGAGCGCGACGATCGGCCACGGAGCCTTTTCGCGGCGGTCACGGTGGAGGCCGCGAGTGCGGCGCACCTGCTCCAGCTCGCGCCGGATCTTCGCCATTCGGTCGCGGATCATGCGGCGGTCGGCCTCGATCTGCGTTTCGCCCGGCCCGCCGAGAAAGCCGAAGCCGCCGCGCTGACGCTCAAGGTGAGTCCAGCTGCGCACAAGGCGCCCGGCCTGGTAGTCCAGATGGGCGAGTTCGACCTGCAGGCGGCCCTCGGCCGTCGCGGCACGTTCGCCGAAGATCTCTAAGATGAGGCCAGTGCGGTCGATGACCTTGCGCTTCAGCTTTTCCTCGAGATTGCGCTGCTGGATCGCCGTGAGCGAACCATCGACGATCACAAGTTCCGCCTCGTTCAGGTTCGCGGCGACGGAGATGTTCTGGATCTGGCCTTCGCCGAACAGCGTGCCGGCGCGCGGCTCGCGTATGACGATGGCCATCGCCTCGACCACTTCGAGGCCGATGGCGAGCGCAAGGCCCCGCGCTTCCGCGAGGCGCGCATCGGCGTCGAGATCGGGAACCTGGCCCTTGGGTCCGCGCATCTGCGGGTAGACGACGAGGGCCCGCGCGCCGCGCGTGACCTCGCCCTTGAGTTCGTCGTTCAAATCAGTTCAGCTTCAATCCGGAGTCGCGACGTCAATCGTCTGCTTCCTCATGCGCCTGAAGGTCCACTGGAGTCACGGGCTGAATCGTCGAAACCGCGTGCTTGTAGGCGAGCTGGACGTAGCCCTCGCGCTCCAGCAGCATGCAGAACAGGTCGTATGCGGCGACACGGCCCTGCAGCATCACGCCATTGATGAGGAACATCGTGACCTGGACACCGGCGTTGCGGATGCTGGACAGGAAGACATCCTGCAGGACGCGCGTCTTCTTCGCCGTTTCGGAGCCGCTGGAGAACTGGCGTGCATCCACCGGAGTGGAAGGCATGATGGTCGAGATCGCGTGCTTGTAGACGAGCTGCGACTGGCCGTCGCGGCGAAGCAGGATCGAGAAGTTATCGAACCAGGTGACGATGCCCTGCAGCTTGACGCCCTTGACCAGGAACATGGTGACCGGGGTCTTGTTCTTGCGCAGCAGGTTCAGGAACTGGTCCTGCAGGTTCTGCCCCTTGCCGGCGGACGGCGTCGGCGCAGGCGTGGCGGCCACGGCGGTTTCCTCAGGCTCGGGTGCCGGCGGCGGCGTGGGTTTGGGCCGTGCGGTGAGAGTACGACCAGCCATGTAATTCTCCGTGTTTTTGGCGGCCGCTTATGCGGTCCGCGATCTGGCGCCGGATCATCCGATGCCGTTATGGACTCGAAACCTACTCATTTGCTGCAATGCAGTAAACCGTGTTTTTGTGTTGAAAATGTTACAGTCGCTCCTCACGCGGGGCCCTGCACCGCATCCTCTCCTTCCACCTCGTCGTCGCGGCGCTCGGACATGCCGAGGAGCTTGAGCTTGCGGTGAAGGGCGGAGCGTTCCATCCCGATGAAGGCCGCAGTCTTCGAAATATTGCCGGAAAACCGGCGTATCTGGACACGCAGGTACTCTCGCTCGAAGCTTTCGCGCGCTTCGCGGAGCGGCGCGCTCATCATCACCGGCGCGCCCACTTCCCCCCCTCCCCGGCTGTTGAAGATCTCGGGCGGAAGCATGTCGGCCTCGATCCGGGCGAGCTTGTCTCGCGGGGCCATGATCACGGTCCGCTCGACGACATTGCGCAACTGGCGCACGTTCCCGGGCCATTCATAGGCCTGCAGAGCGGTCATCGCCTCTCCGCTCACCTGCGGCGGCGTGACGCCCAATTCGCTGGCGTAACGAGCGAAGAAATGGTCGACGAGCGCGGGCACGTCGTCGCGGCGCTCCCTCAGTGCCGGGATCGAGACTGGAACCACATTCAGCCGGTAGAAGAGGTCTTCGCGGAAGCGGCGCTCTGCGATTTCCTTTTCCAAATCGCGCGAGGTAGAGGACACCACGCGCACATCCACGCGGATCTGCCTGGTGCCGCCGACCCGGACGAAGGCCTGGTCGGTCAGCACGCGCAGGATGCGGGCCTGCGTCGAAAGCGGCATGTCCGCCACTTCATCGAAGTATAGCGTGCCGCCATCGGCGGTTTCAAGCAGCCCGGGCCGGATGAGAGCGCCATCGGCTTCTTCGCCGAACAGTTCCTGTTCGAACCGCTCGGGCGTGATGCGCGCGGAGTTGACGCTGACGAAAGCGCTGTCGGCGCGCGGACTCCATGCGTGAAGCAGCCGGGCCGCCACTTCCTTGCCGGAGCCCGCAGGCCCGGTGATGAGGAGACGGCTGCCGGTGTTGGCGATGCGCTTCAGCGTGGCACGGACCTGGTTGATTGCGCCGCTGGACCCGGTGAATTCCTCGGGCCCGGCAAAGGCCTGCCCTTGCTTCAGCTGTGCGTTCTCGCGCCGGAGCCGCTCGGTCTCGGTCGCACGGCCGACGAGGTGAAGCAGCTTTTCAGCCTCGAACGGCTTCTCGATGAAGTCCACCGCGCCGCGGCTGATAGCGGCAACCGCAGTGTCGATATTGCCGTGGCCGGAGAAGATGATGACCGGAAGTTCCGGTTCACGCGCCTTGATCGCGTCGAGAACCTCCAGGCCGTCCATTGGGCTGCCGTGGAGCCACACATCCAGCAACACCAAGGAGGGTCGCCGCGCATCGACTGCGGCGAGAGCGCTCTCGCTGTCGCCTGCAGTGCGGCATTCATAGCCTTCGTCGCTCAGCACGCCGGCGACCAGTTCGCGGATGTCGCGTTCGTCGTCGACGATCAGGATTTCGAGTGCCATCAGCGTTTCTTCTTCGTTTCAGGAAAATGCGGTCGGTAGGCCGTTTCGGCGGATCGGGTTCAATGCACCGCCTCCGCCTTGCGGCCGTGTTCGTGGGCGAGCGGATCGTGAGCGAACCGCATCGTCACTGTGGTGCCGCCACCTTGAGCGGGCGTGAACGTCATCTCGCCGCCGTGCTCCTCGATGATCTTGTTGACGATCGCGAGCCCAAGGCCGGTGCCTTTTTCACGCGTGGTCACGTATGGTTCGATGATGCGTTCGCGGTCCTGCGGCAGGCCGATGCCGTTGTCTGTGATGCGCACGAGGATCGAACGCTCGTCGTCGGCGACTTCGACCTTGATGGCACCGCGATAGTCCTCGCCGCCATCTTTCGCTTTCGCTTCCGTAGCTTCGACGGCGTTCTTGAGAACGTTCGTCATGGCTTGGCCGAACTGATGTCGATCGCAGTCGATCATTCCGATGTGGCGCTGGCTGCTGAACGAGAAGTCGATGTCGGGTCGTGCGACCTCCTGCAGGAACAGGGCCTGGCGGGTCAGCGCCACCGGATCCTCGGCCCGGAACACAGGCTTGGGCAGGCGCGCGAAGGACGAGAACTCGTCCACCATCTTGCGCAGGTCCCCTACCTGCCGGATGATCGTGCGAGTCAGGTCCTCGAAAAGTTCGGGATTGTCGGTGATCTGCTTGCGGTAGCGGCGGCTAAGGCGCTCCGTCGCCAACTGGATCGGCGTGAGCGGGTTCTTGATCTCGTGGGCGATGCGCCGCGCGACATCGGACCAGGCCGCCGTACGCTGGTCCAGCAACTGGCGAGTGATGTCCTCGAACGTGATGACAAAGCCCGTCGCATCGCGGCTCGTCTTCACCGCCAGCGTCAGGAGATCGCCGCCGCGGTTGTACTGGACGATGCCGTCCGCCGAGCCTTTCTCCAGTAGGGCCGCGATCGCCGGAGCGAGTTCGGCGATCGCCATGCCCTCGGGCACTTCGCCGCTGCGGTCGGTGAGCAGCTTCTGCGCCGTGCTGTTCATGAGCAGGATGCGCCCTTCGCCATCGAGCGAGATGATGCCGGACGTTACCGATTCGAGGACGGCCTCGATGAACAGGCGCCGCTCGTGCAACTGGCGGTTGGCGCCCAGAAGAGCCTGGGTCTGCTTTTCGATCTGGCCGGTCATGCGATTGAAGGCGCGGTTGAGCAGGCCGATCTCGTCGGCGCCGGTACGCCCCTCGATCCGCAGCGAGTAGTTGCCGGCGCCCACCCGGCGAGCAGCGTCCACCAGTTCATACAGAGGCGCCACCTGCCGGTCCGCGAACCGTAGCGCGAACCATACGGCGAGGCCTACGAGCGCAAGTGAGGCGACGAACAGCGCCACGTTGAACCGCAACTGCAGCACCCGCGCCCTGCTTGTCAGGACTTCGTAGGCCTGCACGATGTTCTCCGCTCGCTCGCCCTGGCTGAGCGAGAGCAGATCGGAACTGCGGATGACGAGGAGGTAGACGCCGGAACTGCGCTCGATCGGAGTGGCCGCGACGATGCGGTTGTCCTTGGCATTGACCACGTAGGGCTCGCCCTTGTCGAGGCGAGCCAGCACGTCCTGGCCGATGCGGTTGTTCTCTGCCTCGCCATCGGGATTGACGACGATCGGCGTGCGCTGGTTGCCCTTCCCGTCGATCTGGATCAGCGCGGCGACGCTCAGATTGCGGCGCAGCACCTGGTCCCCGAGGAATGCCTGGAACTCGCGGCTCGCAACGGGATATGCGGTAAGAGCGTCGCGCGAATCCTGTGCCATCGCGACCGATTCGTATCCCACATCGCGCAAAGTCTGCTCGTAGTAGCCGCGTGCGAGCTTGTTCGCGTTTTCCAGAAGCCCCCTCGAACTGTCGGAAAACCAGAACTCCACGCCCGACTGGAACAGCCACGAGGCGAACACCACAACGAGCAGCGTGGGGACGGCCGAGATCAGCGAGAAGATGAACACGAGGCGGACGTGCATCGAACTGGTGCCGCCAGTGTCGGCCGCGCGCCGCAGCGCCATGCGGCGGCCGAGCAACACCAGTATAGCCATGGCCGGCACCAGCGTGCCGACAAGGAGGCTGGCCGTGAGGTTCGAGGGCAGAAGTTCGCGGCGGTCACCGCCATTGTTCAGCGCGACCCAGGTGGCCGTCGTCATGGCAAGGAAGGCCACGATCGAGAGGACTTCGATCACCGCAAAGAAGTTGGCCCGGCGCGCAGCAACCTGCATCCGCCGCCACCAGCGTGGCCAGCCACGCCTGCGCCCGCGCTCCTGGACTGAAACTTCCATCATCGTTGCAACCTTACAACAGCACTGTGGCCCGGCTGCAAGAGGGAATCCACGAAGGTAGAATTACGGTCGACGAGCGAAGTCCTCCGGGTCGAGCGCGAGTTCGCCTAGACGCTTGCGCAAGGTGTTGCGGTTGATGCCCAGCGCCTGCGCCGCGCGAAGCTGATTCCCCGCCGTCTCCCGCAGGACCTCGGCAAAGAGCGGACGCTCGAAAGCGGCCATGGCGCTGTCGTAGATCGTGCCGCTCGCGGGGCGGGTGGCGGCAAGCCACTGCGCGACGGCAGCGGCGATGTCGTTCCGTCCGCCACCGTCCGCGTCGTGACTTGCACCTTCGCCGCCATCGGCGGGTTCCTGCGCCAGCAGCGGCATCACCGCATCGGCATCGATCAGGTCTTCGCGCGCCAGCAGGGCCAGCCGGTAGATGAAATTCTTGAGCTCACGCACATTGCCACGCCAGGGCTGGCGGCTCAGCAGTTCGGCTGCATCGGGCGTCAGCATGCGGCGCGGCAAACCCTCGGTCGCGGCGTGCTGCAGGAAGTGCCGGGCAAGCAGATCGATGTCGTCGCGGCGATCGCGCAGCGGCGGCATGTGGATGGGCACGACGTTCAGGCGATAATACAGGTCTTCGCGGAACCGCCCGGCAGATATCTCTGGCTCGAGGTCCTTGTTGGTGGCAGCGACGATCCGCGTATCGAGCCTTATCTCCTCGCGTCCGCCGACGCGGCGCACCGTGCCGGACTGCAGCGCGCGCAGCAGCCGCGTCTGCGCCTGCATCGGCATGTCGCCGATCTCGTCGAGGAACAGCGTGCCCCCCGCCGCCTGCTCGAACTTGCCGACGTGACGCGTTACCGCCCCGGTGAACGCGCCCTTCTCATGCCCGAACAGCTCGCTTTCGATCAGTTCGGCCGGGATCGCAGCCGTGTTCACGGCGATGAAAGGCCCGGTCCGCCGGTTGCCGAGCTGGTGGATCGCCTCGGCCACCAGTTCCTTGCCGGTGCCCGATTCTCCAAGGATCAGCACCGTGAGGTCGTTGCGCAGAACCCGGGTGATCATGCGGAAGACCGACTGCATCGCCGGGCTGCGCCCCACCAGGGGCAGGCCCTCGGCCACGGGCTCCTCTTCGAGCGCCTGCCCCTGCGAGGCTCCGGCCGCCTGGCGCACGGTGCGGGCCAGTTCGTCGATATCGAAAGGCTTGGGGAAGTACTCGAAGGCTCCGGTATCGGTCGCCCGCACGGCCGTATCGAGCGTGTTCTGGGCCGACAGGATGACAATCGGCATCTGCGCATGCCGTGCCCGTACCCGCTCGATGGTCTCGATGCCGTCCCCGTCGGGCAGCATCACGTCGGTGACGAGAGCGGCAAACCCGCGCTCCGCCAGCTGGCGATCGCGCTCCGCAAGCGTCTGGCAGTGGACGACGCGGAAGCCCTCGTCCTCCAGCGCGGCGGTGATGACGATGGCAATGGACATGTCGTCCTCCACCAGCAGGACGTCCCTCATGCCGTTTTCCTTCGCGGACGGGAGCGCGGCTCACGCGCGAGCGGCAGGTGTATGCGAAAGTGCGTCAGGCCGGCCTCCTCGTTGCGCTCGTGCGTGATGCGCCCGTTCATGTCGCGCACCAGCTTGCGCACGAGCGGCAGGCCAAGCCCCTGCCCCGACTTCTTGGTGGTGACGAATGGCTCGAAGATGTGATCGCGCATGGCGGGATCGATCCCGGGCCCGTTGTCGCTCACGCGGACTTCTATGGGCAAACGCAGCGGGGCGCTGGCATCGCCGGTCTGAAGCTGCAGGCCGCTGGCGAAGCGCGTGCGGATGACGACGCGTGGCTCATCGGCATCCTGGCAGGCCTCGACCGCATTGGAGAGCAGGTTGATCATGACCTGCACCAGCCCGTCCGCGCTGCCCAGCACCGGCGGGAGCGAGGGGTCGAACTCCTCGACCAGCCGGAAGCGCGAGGTTCCTTGGGCGTTCGCGGCATCCAGCACGTCTATAGCGCGGCGCGCGGCCTCGTGAAGATTGCAGGGCCCGACGGGAGGAGCGGTGCGCCCGCTCAGCTTCTGCATACGCTCGATGAGTCCGGCGATGCGGTCCACCTCCCCGGTGATGAGGTCGGTCAGGGCGCGGTCCCGCTCCTCCACCCGGCGGGCGAGCAGCTGCGCCGCGCCGCGTATCCCCGCCAGCGGGTTCTTGATCTCGTGCGCCATGATCTCGGGACCGCGCAGGACGGCATTGTCCGGCCCGCCCGAGTCGTCCCCCAGTGCATCGGCGGCGCTGTTGTCGTGGATCGTCAGCAGCTGCCAGCCCGGGGTGTCCGCCACGGGAGCCACGTTGATATCGATCCGCCGCGCACCCTTGCCCCTGAGCTGTACGACGATCTCACGCGCGGATACCGGCGTTTCATAGTCCGCAAGACGATCGGCCAGCCGCCGGTCGGAGATGGAGACCACGTCACGAAGCTCGCAACCGACAAGGCGACGGGCGGACTGGCCGAAGAACTGCTCGGCGGCCGGGTTCAGCGATGCGATCGTCAGGCCGGGCTCCAGCAGGACCACCGCCTGCGGCAGGCTCGCAAGCAGCCGCTGGGCTTCGGGAATGCCGGTGCCGGCCGAAAGGCTCATGCGGCCTGGAGATTCGTGCGGGGCTGCTCGTGCGCGAACTCGCCGCCTTCCCGATAGGGGGCATAGAACTCAGCAAGTTCCCGAAGAACTTCATCGGGATCGGCGATGAAGTTCACCTTGTTCCTGAACTCGGCAGAACCGCGCACGCCGCGAATGTACCAGCCCAGGTGCTTGCGTGCCATCTTCACGCCGGTGTCGCGGCCGTAGTGGCTGAGCATGTCCTCGTAGTGGGCGCGCATGATCTCGTACTGCTCGGCAAAGGTCGGATCGCCCGCCACCGGTGCGCCGCGCCACCACTGCATGACCTGGGAGAGAAACCAGGGCCGGCCATAAGCGCCGCGGCCGATCATAAGCCCGTCGGCGCCCGATTGCTCGAGCGCGCTGGCGGCGTCATCGATCGAGCATATGTCGCCGTTGACGATGACCGGGATGGACACGGCGTCCTTCACCTTGCGAACGAAAGCCCAGTCCGCCTCGCCCTTGTACATCTGGTTGCGGGTGCGGCCGTGGACCGTGATCATCCGCGCGCCCAGATCCTCGGCGATCCGGGCGAGTTCAGGGGCGTTGAGGCTGTCGTGGCACCAGCCCATGCGCATCTTCACCGTAACGGGCACCTTGACAGCCTTCACCGTCGCCTCGATCAGCTTCGTCGCCAGCGGAACCTGCCGCATGAGCGCGGACCCGGCATCGCCATTGACGACCTTGCGGACCGGGCATCCCATGTTGATGTCGATGATCGCCGCGCCCCGGTCTTCCACCAGCTTCGCCGCTTCCGCCATCTGGTCCGGCTCGCAGCCGACGAGCTGCATCGAGACCGGGTCTTCCATCGCATCCCACATCGCCTTCTGCAACGACACGCGTGTCTCGCGGATGGCGGCCGGGCTGGCGATCATTTCGGTGACGTTGAGGCCCGACCCGAAGCCCCGGACCATCTTGCGGAACGGCAGGTCGGACACCCCGGTCATCGGCGCGAGCACGACCGGGCAGTCGATCGTGACCGGGCCGACCTGAATGGGCTTGAGTGCCGGGGGATTGGGCAATGATGTCATGATCTGCGCAGTGCTGCCTAAAAAACAGGCAGCGCATAGTGGATTGCCCTGCGCCAGGCAAGCCATTACCGGCGTGAGCAATGTCGCAAGAGGTCTCACACATTCGCCCCGGCGGGTCCGAAACGCGCGGGGCCATCGCCGCGCTGGTGGTCGCCGCAGGTCAGGGCCTGCGCGCGGGGCAGCCCCTTCCCAAGCAGTTCGCGCGCTGGCGTGGGAAGCCCGTGGTGCGCCACTCGGTCGCGGCGTTCGCGGCTGCCGGTTGCAACCCTATCCTGGTGATGATTCCGGAAGGGGCAGAGGCCGCCGCGCAAGAGGCTCTCGCCGGAATCGAGGGGGTGCGATTGGCAACCGGCGGCGCCACCCGCCAGCAATCCGTTGCGCAGGGGCTGGAAGTGCTGGCCGGGTTCGCGCCCGGCGCCGTGCTGATCCACGACGCTGCCCGGCCCATCGTTCCCGGCCATGTCCTCGAGCGCCTGCTCGAAGCGCTCCAACGCCGGTCGGGCGCGATACCCGTCCTGCCCGTGGTGGACAGCCTGACCCATGCGGGGCCTGACGATCTCATGGGCTCGCCCGCAGCCCGTGAGAAGCTGCGCCGCGTGCAGACGCCGCAGGCCTTCCGTTTCGATGCTATTCTCGCGGCTCACCGCGCATGGCAAGGCACTCTGGACGCGGGCGACGATGCGCAGGTCGCCAGTGCCTCGGGGATGGAGATCGCGCTGGTCGAAGGGGACGAGACCTTGCACAAGTTGACTTATGCTTCCGACTTCGCGGCCTCCCTGCCGCTCGTGCGCGTGGGTACGGGCTACGACGTCCACCGGCTCGAAGAAGGCGAGGAGCTTTGGCTCTGCGGTATCCGCATCGAGCATACGCACGGCCTTTCGGGCCACAGCGATGCCGACGTGGCCATTCACGCGCTCGTCGACGCCATGCTCGGCGCAATCGGCGCGGGCGACATCGGGCAGCACTTCCCGCCGAGCGAGGCCCGCTGGAAAGGTGCCGCTTCAGACCGGTTCCTCGCCCACGCCGGCAGCCTCGTGGCGGAAGCGGGCTACGCCTTGGGGAATGCCGACGTGACGATCATCTGCGAGGCGCCGAAGATCGGTCCGCACCGGGAGGCGATGCGCGCACGCCTGGCCGAAATCCTGGGCGTTGACATCACTTCGATCAGCGTCAAGGCAACGACGACCGAGAAGCTGGGTTTCACCGGCAGGCGCGAAGGTATCGCAGCCCAGGCCGCAGTAAGCCTGACACGCGTCTGAACGCCGGACGGACAAGGAACATCTGATGCACGCATTCGCCCGGACGCTTGCCCTTGCGGCCGCTTTCGCTCCCGCCCTCGCCGCGCCGAGTGTCGCTTTCGCAGCAGAGCCCGCCTGTCTCACCAAGAAGGAGGCTACCGCCCTGATCGCCTATGCCCTGCCGCAGGCGATCAACGGCACGACCCGGCGCTGCGCCGCTTCCCTTCCGGCCAATTCGTTCCTGCGCCGCGAAGGTGCGCAGCTCGCCGCGCGCTACGCCGGTCAGAAGAACAGGTACTGGCCGCAGGCCCGTCCGGCGTTCATGAAGACGCTCGGCACCCAGGGCGACGGAGCGGCGAAGATGATCGCGGGCCTTCCGGACGAGACCGTTCGCCAGATGGCAGACGCATTCGTCGAGGGCTTCGTCGCCCAGCGCATCGCGCTCAAGTCGTGCAACAAGCTGGACCTTGCGATCGACCTGCTTTCGCCGCTGCCGCCGGAGAACACCGCAGGCCTGATCGCGCTGACGCTCGACGTCGCGGGCGCCGCCGATCCCAAGCTCGGCAAAGTCACGCTCTGCCGCGACTGATACCGGAAAGGACACCCATGGACAGCAATCCGTTCTTCCCTGCCGATCTCGTCGCCCTTGCCCAGAGGGTGATCGACGAGAACAGGGCGCAGGGCCGCACGGTCGCGGTGGCGGAGAGCTGCACGGGCGGTCTCGTCAGCGCCGCGCTGACCGAGATTCCCGGCTCCTCGGCCGTGCTCGACCGAGGGTTCGTCACTTATTCGAACGAGGCGAAGATGGAGATGCTGGACGTCCATGCCGACATCATCGATTCGTTCGGCGCCGTCTCCCCGGCAACCGCCTGGGCCATGGCGCAGGGCGCGATCCGGAAGAGCCGGGCGGACGTGGCGGTGGCGATCAGCGGCATAGCGGGGCCCGACGGCGGCACCGAGATGAAGCCGGTGGGCACCGTAGTGTTCGCCTGCGCGTTCCGGGGCGACGAGAACGTCAACGCCGAGCAGAAGCTGCTGGAAGGCGGCACTCGGGCCGCGATCCGCCATCAGGCGGCGATCGTCGCGCTCGAACTCCTGCTGCCGCCAACGCCGTGAGAGGGCGATGACCGAAGGCTGGGTGTCCGAAAGCTGAGGCCGCGGCCCGGCGCATCACGGCGCTGGCTCTGCCTGCTACCGCATCAATGGGCAGCCCTCAGCCCGCTTGCGGCAAGCCGTAGAGTTCCGAGGCACGCGTCTCGAAGGCGGTGACCATCTTGCGGAAGGCCTTGTCGAAGTACTGGCCGGCCAGCTTCTCGAACAGGGCGTTGCGGAACGTGAAGCGCACGTCGAACTCGATGTCGCAGCTGTTCTCGTCCACGGGATGAAAGGTCCAGCGGTTGTCGAGGTCGCGCATCGGCCCGTCGACGTAGTGGACCCGGATCTCGCGCGGGCGCTCCTTCTCCACGCGCGACGTGAACTTTTCACGCAGCGCCTTGAAGCCCACCAGCATGTCGGCGATCATCTCGTGCCCGTCGTCGGACTTCACCCGCGTCGCCACGACCCAGGGAAGGAACTCCTGGTAGCGGCCGACATCGGCAACGAGGTCGAACATCTGCTCGGCGCTGTAGGGCATGCGCCGCGTCTCATGAATGCCGGGCATGGATCAGGCTCCGGCACCGGCGAGCGCCGCCGCCTTGGCGAGCTTGGCATCGCGCGCTGCCTTCATCTCGGCGAAATCGGCCCCCGCGTGGTAGCTGGAGCGCGTAAGCGGCGAGGATGCGACCTGCAGGAACCCCTTGGCGCGCGCAATCGCCCCATAGGCCTTGAACGCCTGCGGGGTCACGAACTCCTTGACCTCGGCGTGCTTGGGCGTCGGGCGCAGGTACTGCCCCATGGTCAGGAAATCGATGTCGGCGCAGCGCATGTCGTCCATCACCTGGTGGACCTCAAGGCGTTCCTCGCCCAGGCCCAGCATGACGCCCGACTTGGTGAAGATCGAGGGGTCGTGCCGCTTCACCTCCTCGAGAAGACGCAGCGAGGCGTAGTAGCGCGCGCCGGGGCGGATGGTGGGATAGAGCCGGGGCACCGTCTCGAGATTGTGGTTGTAGACGTCGGGCCGCGCCATGACGATGGCCTCCACCGCACGCTCCATCTTGTTGCGGAAGTCAGGCGTCAGGATCTCGATCGTGGTCGAAGGCGTGGCCGCGCGAAGGGCCTCGATCACCTTGACGAACTGCGAGGCGCCCCCGTCGGGAAGGTCGTCGCGGTCGACCGAAGTGATGACGATGTGCTCCAGCCCCGTTTTCAGCGCCAGTTCCGCCACGTTCTGCGGCTCCATCGGATCCACCCGCCCGGGCATACCCGTCTTGACGTTGCAGAACGCACAGGCGCGCGTGCAGGTATCGCCCAGGATCATCACCGTCGCGTGCTTCTTCGTCCAGCACTCCCCGATGTTCGGGCAGGCGGCCTCCTCGCACACGGTGTTGAGCTTGAGGTCGCGCATGAGCTGGCGAGTCTCGCCATAGCCCTTGCTGGTCGGAGCCTTAACGCGGATCCAGTCGGGCTTGCGCTGGCGCTGCGGGGCGTCTTCGGGGGTCGGCACGGAGGAGAGATCGTTCATGACGCCCAGATAGTCGTATGTGCCCGAGCTTGCCAGCAGGAATATCCGGCGTAAGGGAAAGGAGACCTTCGTCGCAACGTAAAGGAAAGCCCCCCATGACTTCCACGGACGACCCTGTGCTCGACACCCTCATCGATGGTTACCGCCGCTTCCGCACCACCGGCTGGAGCTCCAATCGCGAACGCTGGGACCAGCTTGGCAAGGGCCAGTCGCCCGAGGTCATGGTCATCGCCTGTTCCGACAGCCGCGTCGATCCCAGCCAGATCTTCGACGTCGATCCCGGCACCATATTCGTCGTGCGCAACGTCGCCGCGCTGGTCCCCCCGTTCGAGACCACGCCCGGACACCACGGCGTCTCGGCTGCGCTGGAGTTCGCGGTGCAGGTGCTCAAGGTGAAGGAAGTGGTCGTCATGGGGCACGGCCTGTGCGGCGGCTGCAAGGCCGCGCTCACGCAGGACCTCAAGGACGCCGAGGTCGGCCAGGGCGGCTTCGTCGCGGACTGGATCTCGATGCTGGACGAGGCGCGGATCCCCGTGGCCGAGACGCTGGGCACCACCGGCCGCGACGCCGAGCGTGCGATGGAGCAGGCCGCCGTCAAGGTCAGCCTCGAGAACCTGATGACCTTCCCCTGCGTCCAGAGCAAGGTGGGCAAGGGCCAGCTTCGCCTGCGCGGCGCGTTCTTCGCGATTTCGGACGGCGTGCTTCACCTGCTCGACAGCGAGACGGGTGAGTTCGCGCCGATCTCCTGAGCGGGAGGCCTCTTGCCGGTCCCGGGCGTCGACCCGCCAGGAGCGGAAGCTGAAACGAGAAAGGGCGACGGTTTCCCGTCGCCCTTTCTTTTTGTCCGTTTAGCCCTGGATCAGTTCGTCGCGGCCGGTGCGGCCGGCGCCGTACCCGAAGGCGACGCCTTGCCCTTGGCATAGGCCGACCACAGCTTGGCCACCGGCTGGCGAGGCCCGGTCACCTTGGCGAAATTGGTCTGCGCATCCGCATACTTGCCGGTGAGTGCCTGGGACATGCCGAGACGCAGGGCTACCTTGTTGGTATCGACGCCGGGCATGGTGAGCGCCTTGGCATAGAAGGTCTCGGCCTTGGCCGGCTCGTCGTAGCTCAGGAACACGTCGCCCGCGCTCACTACGGTGGCGGCGGTGGCACCCGGCTTGTTCGCGTCGCGCTCGGTAGCGGGAAGCGAGGCCTTGTCCGCCGCGATGCGGCCCTGCGCATTGGTCAGGTCCGCACCCACTTCGGCCCGGGTCAGCTTGCCCTTGGCGATGCCGTCGTTCATGACCTTGACCGCTTCGCCCGGGAACGCGCGCGGGTCCACGGCGTCGAGGTATTCGTAGTAGTCACGCTTCTCGGTCATCGAGTTGGTGGCGTACTTGAGGCGGATGAGGTCCAGGTCCTGCTCGCGGGGCAGGTTGGCAAGCTGCGCCACGACGGAGATCGCGGTGCCCCAGGTCGCCGGGTAGTACTGGCCGAGCAGCGCTGCATATTCGGTCGACGGGCCAAGCTGCTTGGCAGTGTAGGTCTGCTGCAGCACGTTGCGCAGCGAGGTTTCCGACGGCGCGATGCCCTTGGCCTGCGCGGCGGCGACTTCGTCCTTGGACATCTGCAGCGCGGCGTCGGGGTTGTTCGACTTCTTGTAGGAGTCGGCAAGCACTGCGTCGAGCTGGCCCGTGGAATCCACGTAGCCTGCGTCCTTCGCGGCCTTCAGGTACTTCGCCGAAGCGGCATAGTCCTGCATCTGGTAGGCGGTGATGCCGGCGCTGTAGTTGGTCTGACCCACGGCCGCTGCCGGAAGCTTGCCGCTGTCCAGCTGCATCTGCGTGCCGCGCAGGGTGAGCGCGCGGTCCTGCGAGATGATGCCATAGTTGCGCATCCACTGCGCCACGGCCATCTTGTCGTCCGCCGTCGTCGCGACCGCGGCAGCGCTATCGAGCGCGGCCTTGCCGTTGCCGCCCACGGCCGCATCGAATGCCGCCTTGGCCGGCGCCAGGTCGGCGGGCTGGGCGTTCGGCGGTACCTTGGCGGTGGCTTCGGACATCGCCTTCTCGATCGGCCCGGCGACCTTCACGAACTCGGGCGAGAAGTTGGAAGCCGGAGCCTTATCCTTCTTCTTCGCCGCCATGGCGGGCGCAGCTGCGCCGACGGCGCCCAGCGCAAGCCCGCTGGAAAGCGCGACGGCAAGGGCGACACGGGATACAAGGAACTTGCGAGCCATCCAGGCTAACTCCTCTCGAGACAAAACAAATCCTGCCCGAAAGCAGGATCGCAAGAATGGGCCGGGCAGGTTTGGCGTCCATTTCGGCCCTTGGCAACCTCGCCTGCGAAATAGGCGCGCGCCAGTGAACGGTGTTTGAACGCAATTCGTCGCACCCGCCGCCGGTTCCCGAGCATATGTGTGGAAAACGAAGCCCCCCTTCCCTGCATCTGCGCGGTTCCGGTGGCATTCGGCCTGCGCATGTCCTAGGGCGGTCCATCAATCCATCCACCGCAACCCTTCCTCAGTAATCGGGCGATAGAACCGCGTGAGCGACGAGACCGACATCAACCAGACCAGCGGCCCCGAGGGCGAGTACCCCCGCGTCGACATCGTCGACGAGATGAAGACGAGCTATCTCGACTACGCGATGAGCGTGATCGTGAGCCGCGCTCTGCCGGACGTGCGCGACGGCCTCAAGCCGGTGCACCGCCGCATTCTCTTCGCCAGCCAGGAAGGCGGCTTCGTCGCGGGGCGCCCCTACCGCAAGTCGGCCAAGATCGTCGGCGACGTCATGGGCAACTACCACCCGCACGGCGACAGCGCGATCTACGACGCGCTTGCGCGCCTGACGCAGGACTGGTCGATGCGCCTGCCGCTGATCGACGGCCAGGGCAACTTCGGTTCGATGGACCCCGATCCGCCGGCCTCGATGCGTTACACCGAGGCCCGCCTCGCCCGCGTGGCGAACGCTCTGCTCGACGACCTCGACAAGGACACCGTCGACTTCGCCGACAACTACGACGGTTCGCGCCGCGAGCCCACAGTGCTTCCCGCCCGCTTCCCCAACCTGCTCGTCAACGGCGCAGGCGGCATCGCGGTCGGCATGGCGACGAACATCCCGCCTCACAACCTGGGCGAAGTGATCGACGGCTGCTTCGCACTGATGGACAATCCGGCCATCACCTCGGAAGAGCTGTTCCAGATCATCCCGGGGCCCGATTTCCCGACCGCGCCGCTGATCCTGGGCCAGGGCGGCGCGCGCAATGCGGCGCTCACGGGCCGCGGCTCGATCATCATGCGCTGCCGCAGCCACGTCGAGGAAGCGCGCGGCGCAAGCCGGGGCGCCCGCTCCATCGTGCTGACGAGCATCCCCTACCAGGTGGGCAAGTCCAACCTGGTCGAGAAGATCGCCGAGGCCGCCAAGGACAAGCGGATCGAAGGCGTTGCCGACATCCGCGACGAATCCAGCCGCGAAGGCGTGCGGGTGGTCGTCGACCTCAAGCGCGACGCCTCGCCGGAGGTCGTGCTCAACCAGATTTGGCGCAGCACGCCCGCGCAGTCGAACTTCGCCGCGAACATGCTGGCGATCCGTGGCGGCCGCCCCGAGATCATGTCGCTGCGCGACATCCTGCAGGCCTTCATCCAGTTCCGCGAGCAGGTCATCACCCGCCGCACCAAGTTCGAGCTGAACAAGGCGCGCGAGCGGGCGCACATCTTGCTGGGCCTCGTCGTCGCCGTGTCCAACATGGACGAGGTGGTGAAGATCATCCGCGGTGCTTCGAACCCCGCCGATGCGCGCGCCAAGCTGCTCGCAAAGGAATGGCCGATCGGAGACATCGCGCCCTACATCCGCCTTGTCGAAGCGATCGAGCCTGACGCCGAGCAGCAGGGCGGCACCTATCGCCTGTCCGAAGCGCAGGTGAAGGCGATCCTGGACCTGCGCCTCCATCGCCTCACCGCGCTGGGCCGCGATGAGATCGGCGACGAGCTCAAGCAGCTTGCCGTCGCGATCGAGGAATACCTCTCGATCCTCGCCGACCGCACGAAGCTCTTCGCCGTCATGCGCGAGGAACTGCAGGCCGTGCGCGACGCCTATGCCACCCCGCGCCTGTCCGAGATCACCGCCGCATTCGACGGGATCGAGGACGAGGACCTGATCGAGCGCGAGGACATGGTGGTGACCGTCACCATGGACGGCTACATCAAGCGCACGGCTCTCTCTACTTTCCGTGCCCAGGCCCGTGGCGGCAAGGGCCGCGCCGGCATGGCGACGAAGGAAGAGGATGCCGTGACGACGATGTTCGTCACTTCCACCCATAACCCGGTGCTGTTCTTCTCCACCGCCGGCAAGGTCTATCGCCTCAAGGTCTACAAGCTGCCCGAAGGCGGGCCGACCACGCGCGGCCGCCCGATCGTCAACCTGCTGCCCGCGCTCGACAAGGACGAGACGATCCAGACCGTGCTTGCCCTGCCCGAGGACGAGGCGGAATGGAGCAAGCTCTCGGTCGTCTTCGCGACTGCCCGGGGCAACGTGCGCCGCAATTCGATGGACGCCTTTGCGAACATCCCGAGCAACGGCAAGTTCGCCATGCGCTTCGACGAAGGCAGCGACGACCGCCTGATCGGCGTGGCGCTGCTGGAAGCCAGCGACGACGTTCTCCTCGCCACCCGGCAGGGCAAGGCGATCCGCTTCGCCGGTGACGACGTGCGCGAGTTCACCAGCCGCACCTCCACCGGCGTTCGCGGCATGACGCTCAAGGGCGACGACGAGGTGATCTCCCTCTCGATCCTGCACCGCGTCGGAACCGATGCGGACGAGCGCGAGCAGTACCTGCGCTTCGCTCCGTGGAAGGGCGAGAAGGACGGCGAGCCGACGCTCGATGCGGATCGCATGACCGAGCTTACCGCACGCGAGCAGTTCATCCTCACTGTCTGCGCCAACGGCTATGGCAAGCTTTCCTCTGCCTACGAGTACCGGCGCACCGGACGCGGCGGCCAGGGCATCACCAATATCGACAACATCGGCCGCAACGGCCCGGTCGTCGCCAGCTTCCCGGCGACCCGCGCGCAGCAGCTGATGCTCGTTACCGACCAGGCCAAGCTGATCCGCCTGCCGCTTTCCTCGCTGCGGGTGATCGGTCGCGGTTCGGCAGGCGTGCGCCTCTTCACCGTCTCGGGCGACGAGCATGTCGTCAGCGCCGTCCGTCTTGACGAGGAGGCCGAGAGCGAAACCGTCGCGCCGGTGCTTGGGGAAACCACGGAGGCAGTCGTCGCGGACGTTGCCGATGTGGACGTGGCCGATGTCGCGGACGTGATCGACCTTGCGGACGGTCCCGAGGACGAGGACGGCGAAGACGACGGCGACGGGCGCGGGGCGGAATGACGGCGACCGTCGCCTACAAGATCCTCACCGGCGCGCAGCTGGCGCAGCTGCTCGCCGATGGGACGTTCGCCGGGGCGCCGGTGGATATCGCGGATGGCTATATCCACCTCTCCACCGCCGGGCAGGTGCGCGGCACGCTGGACAAGCACTTCGCGGCGCAGGACGACCTGCACCTTGCCGCGGTGGATCTGGCCGCGCTGGGCGATGCGATCCGATGGGAAGTCTCGCGCGGCGGTGCGCTGTTTCCGCACATCTATGCGCAGTTGCCCCTGTCCGCCGTCATCGCGCACGCGCCGGTCTCGCGGTACGCCGGCGGCGAGCCCGTGCTTCCTGCCTGAGGGCGGAATCCGGCGCATCTTGACAGATATAACCAATTAGGTTATAATCCGCGCCATCGATTACGATCGATCAAGCGGCGGAACGGAAAGAAGCGCGTAGCTGACGCTTCCTCCCGCTTCTTTTCGCAAGCGGTCGGCGCCCGGCAGCAGCACCGGTGATTGCCGCAAGAGGATGCGTGGACGAAGATGAGGGTATGCCCTCAGGGAAGACGGCCTGGACGCGAGCCCTGCCCGTCACCCCCACGCACCGCACGGGCCGAGCCCGGGAGAGCAAGGCCGCTCCCGGGCCGTTCGCAAACGAGAGCCGACCGGCAGCGCCCGCGTGATGCCCGCGAGCAACAATACCAGCGTCGACCGCTTTTCCGTCCGCTGAACTTTCCTCTCCCGGCGTTATCCCGCACTCGCCAGCGGGCGATCAGGCTTGTCCGAAGATGGCGGCAGTAGCCGAGGCTGAGGCCCGGATCATGTAAAGTCGTCCCGCATCCGCAGCTCACCGGTGACGCCCGTGGCCAGCACCAGGTTGCCGATGTAGAACAGCGGCCACGCCGCGAGCGAGAGGATCGGTGCAGGAGCACCCGCCAGCGCGCCCAGCGCCGCTATGCCCAGCACGTTGCCGGCCCCGATCAGCGCCGCGCCAAGCCCTACGCGGGAGCGCGCGAAAGTGCTGATCCATGCGGCCGCCGCCATGCCGCCCAGCGCCAGCCCCAGAAACAGCGGCACGCCCACGCCCGCCCGGTCCGCCGCGAAGAAGCAGAGCAGCGGCGTGCCCAGCGTCAGCGCCAGTGCCGCCGCGCGCCTGTCCGCGTCCATCACCGGCCGCCGGTGGGCCAGGAACAGGCCAAGGCCCACGAGATAGCCCACCAGCAGCAGGTTCAGCGCAATCAGCGGCATCGTCTCCAGCAGCCCGGCGCCCAGCCCTTCCAACACCAGCATCCCCGCAAGCGAGCGCGTGTCGCTTCCCCGGTGGCGCAGCGCGGCGTAGATCGCCAGCAGCACCAGCGCTCCGCCTCTCAACACCATCAGGTAGAGCCCCGGCGTCTGCCCGCCCTGCAGCAGCAGCCATGCCAACGCGCAGGCCATGCTCGCCAGTAGCCAGGGGCGGCGTTCGATCAGCGCACGCTTGGGCATCGTCTTCGTCGGTCCTTCTCGTCCACGCGCAGGGCCATAACCCGGAAGGGCCATGGCAGATGCGCGCCCCCATTTCCACCGGCCCCTTTTCCGCGCGGCGCATTGGCGCTAGGCGCTGCGCCATGACTTACGACGTCCACATCATCGGTGGCGGCCTCGCCGGCAGCGAAGCCGCCTGGCAGCTTGCCCGTCGCGGCTTCAAGGTCCGCCTTTCCGAAATGCGCGGAACGGGCGAGCGCAGCCCCGCCCACCAGACCGACGGCCTTGCCGAGATGGTCTGCTCGAACTCCTTCCGCTCGGACGACGACGAGAAGAACGCCGTGGGCCTGCTCCACCACGAGATGCGCCGGTGCGATTCGGTGATCATGGCCGCCGCCGCCGCCGCGCAGGTTCCCGCCGGATCCGCGCTCGCCGTGGACCGCGACGTGTTCTCGGCCGAAGTCGAAGCGCGCCTTGCCGCCCTTCCCGGCCTCGACATCGTGCGCGAGCGGGTGGACACGCTGCCCGATGCAGGCATGACGATCGTCGCCACAGGCCCCCTGACGGCGGAGGCGCTCGCCGGCTCGATCGCGCAGGCCACGGGCGCAGACAGCCTCGCCTTCTTCGATGCGATCGCGCCCATCGTCTACCACGACACGATCGACATGGACGTGTGCTGGAAGGCCTCGCGCTGGGACAAGCCTTCGAAGCTTGGAGGCGAGGCGAAGGACTACATCAACTGCCCGATGGACCGCGATCAGTACCTCGCTTTCCATCGCGGCCTTGTCGAGGGTGAGAAGACCTCGTTCAAGGAGTGGGAGGCGAACACCCCCTACTTCGACGGCTGCATGCCGATCGAGGTCATGGCCGAGCGCGGTGTCGATACCCTGCGGTTCGGGCCGATGAAGCCGGTCGGCCTAGACAATCCCAGGACCGGGCGCTGGCCCTACGCGGTGGTGCAGCTGCGCCAGGACAACAAGCTCGGCACCTTGTGGAACATGGTGGGCTTCCAGACCAAGCTGAAGCATGCCGCGCAGGTAGAGCTTTTCCGCACCATCCCCGGCCTCGAAAAGGCGGAGTTCGCGCGTCTGGGCGGGCTGCACCGCAACACGTTCCTCAATTCGCCCATCCTGCTCGACAGGCAGCTGCGCCTTAAGACCGCGCCCCACGTGCGCTTTGCCGGGCAGATCACCGGCTGCGAAGGCTATGTGGAAAGCGCGGCGGTGGGGATGCTTGCGGGCCTGATGGCCGGCGCGGAACTGGCAGGACGCGAATGGCAGGCGCCGCCCGCCACCACCGCGCTCGGCGCCTTGCTCTCGCACATCACCGGCGATGCCGAGGCGGACAGCTACCAGCCGATGAACGTCAACTTCGGCCTGTTCCCGCCGCTGCACGACGTGAAGAAGAAGCAGCGCAAGGAAGCCTACACCGCCCGCGCGAAGGACGAGATCGTGCCCTGGCTTTCCGGCCTCGTCCCTGCCTGACGGCCACGACGCCGCCTGAACGCGCGACCGATCAGCACTTGCACTTCGCCCGGGGCTTTGGCGGCGGCGCGGTCCGGCGGAACTCGTCAGGGGTCAGGTACTGATCGGCGTCCTGATCGGCCTGCGCGAACTTGTCCACCGTCGCCACTGCCCACTCCTCGAATGTGAGGAGGTTGTTGCCGTCCTTGTCGAGCGCGCGGAATCCTTCGGAGCGGGTGGAAAGCATCTCGTTGCGCGAGATCCGCCCGTCGCGGTCGCGGTCGTACCGGAAGAAGCGGCGCTGCTCCCGCGAGAGTGCCGTGGCCTCCGGCGGCGCAGGACCGGTGGCATCGCCGGGATCGGCGCTCGGCACCAGGGCCGGTGGCGCTTGAGCGGCTTGCGGGGGCGGGGCGCCTGCTTCCACTTCGGCGCGGCCCTGCATCCAGAACAGGCCAAGGCCCACCATGGCGAGCGGCAAGGCCGCCGAGCAGGAAGCGGTTGGTCACGATACCGGTCATGAGCCGGGACGCTAGCCGCCGGTCGGCGCCGGCGGAAATTACATCGCTGTAATCAGAGCCCCAGAAGCCCGAGGCGCATTGCCTTCAGGAGCGCCGCTGGCGATGTCGCCGCATCCTCGCCCTTCTCCAGCCTGCGCGTGGCGAGACCATGAAGCACCAGCAGCGGACGCAAGGGACGCGATACCCGGGCGCGACCGGCACGGTGCGCCAGGGCCAGCATGCGCGCGGTCTCCCGCTCGTTTTCATGGCCAAGGCGCATGGCAAGGTCGGCAAGCGCCCACGAGCGGCCAAGCTGCTGCGCCGCGCCAAGATCGCGCCTGAGGCCGAGCGCCTGGGCGAGCGTGGCGAAAGCGGCGGCACGCCCCTCGGCCATGGCTTCGAGGGCGGACGGGGCCAGCGGCGCGGCGCCCGTCAGTTCCTCCCATCCGTTCACGAGGCTGACGAGCCCGCCGTGGTGCCCTTCCCAGCTCTTCAGGGCGACGAGAAGCGGCTCGCCATCGGGCCACTTGGAAGCCGGCTGCGAGAGCGATTCGCGCCACCATGACAGGCGAAGCTGCGCCATCATCGGCTCGCGCGAATTGCGCAGTAGCCCCGCGAGGCGCGCATCGAGCGCGAAAAGCGCGAGCGTCTGCATGCGCGCGGACCTTGGCGCATAGGCAAGGGCAAGGCGCGAGACGGTCGGCAGGGTCTGGAGGAGGGTGTCCTCGGTAGTCTGCCGCGCATCGGGGAGAGGGGTTTCACTCACGCCGCCTCCCTAGAGCGGGCGCGGGGCGGGAGCAATCGCGAGGTTGCCGACGCTGCTTGACTGAATCGCAAAAAAGGCGGCCCTGCCCATCGACAGGTCCGCCTCCAGAGGGGACGAGCAGGGACGGCGCTCGGCACCGCTCCTGCCCATTCGATCAGCGATAGGTGACCTTCTTCACGGCCTCGACGATGCGGCCGGCATCGATGAGCGCGAGCTTCTCGAGGTTGGCCGCGTAAGGCAGCGGCACGTCCTCGTTGCAGACGCGAACCACCGGCGCATCGAGGTTGTCGAAACCTTCCTCCATGCAGATCGCCGAGATTTCCGACGCGATCGAGCACACCGGGAAGCCTTCTTCCGCGACGACGAGGCGGTTGGTCTTGGCAAGGCTCGCCAGGACCGCTTCCTTGTCGAGCGGGCGCAGGGTACGAAGGTCGATCACTTCGGCGTCGATGCCCTCGCCTGCCAGCGTTTCCGCGGCTTCCAGAGCGAGGCCGACGCCGATCGAGTAGGACACGATGGTCACGTCCTTGCCCTCGCGCATGATGCGCGCCTTGCCGATCGGCAGGACATGGTCGTCAAGCTCGGGCAGCTCGAAGGTGCGGCCATAGACCAGTTCGTTCTCGAGGAACACGACCGGGTCTTCCGAACGGATCGCCGCCTTGAGCAGGCCCTTGGCGTCGGACGCATCATAAGGCGCGATGACGACGAGGCCCGGGACGTTTGCATACCAGGGGCCGTAGTTCTGCGAGTGCTGCGCACCCACGCGCGAGGCAGCGCCGTTGGGACCGCGGAACACGATCGGGCAGCGCATCTGGCCGCCGGACATGTAGTTGGTCTTGGCGGCCGAGTTGATGATGTGGTCAATCGCCTGCATGGCGAAGTTGAACGTCATGAACTCGATCACGGGGCGCAGGCCGCCCATGGCAGCGCCCGTGCCGATGCCGGCGAAGCCGTACTCGGTGATCGGGGTGTCGATCACGCGGGTCGGGCCGAACTCTGCCAGCAGGCCTTGCGTGACCTTGTAGGCGCCCTGGTATTCGGCGACTTCCTCGCCCATCACGAAGACGCGCGGATCACGGCGCATTTCCTCGGCCATGGCGTCGCGAAGCGCATCGCGCACGGTCGAGGTCTTCATGTTGGTGCCGTGGGGCACCTCGGGATCGCGCGCGGTCTTGATCTCGCTGGCGAGGTTGGCGGTGCCGCTTTCGGCAGGCTTCTTGTCCTCGGCCGGCTTCTCGCCCTGCTCCGGACCTTCCTTGACCTGCTCGGGCGCTTCCTTGCCCTGGTCGGCCGAGGCGGCCGGCGCCTCGCTCGCGGAGGCGTCTTCGCCCTCGCCCGCCAGGATGGCGATCACGGTGCCGACCTTCACGCCTTCGGTGCCCTCGGCGACGAGGAGCTTGCCGACAGTGCCTTCATCGATGGACTCGAACTCCATCGTCGCCTTGTCGGTCTCGATCTCGGCGAGGATGTCGCCCGAAGCCACGGTGTCGCCTTCCTTCACCAGCCAGCGCGCCAGCTTGCCCTCTTCCATGGTGGGCGAGAGAGCCGGCATCTTCAGTTCGATCGCCATCTCAGTAGCTCTCCACCAGTACGTCGGTATACAGTTCGGTCGGGTTGGGTTCGGGCGAGCTCTCGGCGAAGTCGGCCGAGACGGCCACCTGCGCGCGCACGCGCTTGTCGATTTCCTTGAGGCTTTCCTCGGTCACGCCCATTTCCATGAGTTCCGCCTTGGCATGCTCGATGGGATCGCGCTTGTCTCGAACGCCCTGCACTTCCTCGCGGCTGCGGTACTTCGCGGGGTCGGACATCGAGTGGCCGCGGTAGCGGTATGTGTTGAGCTCCATGAGCACGGGGCCGTTGCCGCCGCGCACATGCTCGAGCGCGATCTCGGCGGCCTTGCGGACCTCGAGCAGGTCCATGCCGTCTACCTGCATGCCGGGGATGCGGAAACCGGTGCCGCGACGGTGGAAGTGCGTCTCGGCCGACGAGCGGCTGACCGCGGTGCCCATCGCGTACTGGTTGTTCTCGATCACGAAGATGATCGGCAGCTTCCACAGCGACGCCATGTTGAAGCTCTCGTAGACCTGGCCCTGGTTGGCCGCGCCGTCGCCGAAGTAGGCCATCGCGACGCCGCCGTCCTCGCGGTACTTGTGCGCGAAGGCGAGGCCCGCGCCAAGCGAGACCTGCGCGCCGACGATGCCGTGCCCGCCGTAGAAGCGATGCTCCACGGAGAACATGTGCATCGAGCCGCCCTTGCCCTTCGAGATACCGGCTTCGCGGCCGGTAAGCTCGGCCATGATGACCTTGGGGTCGATGCCGTAGGCCAGCATGTGGCCGTGGTCGCGATACCCGGTGATCACCGAATCTTTCGCGCTGTCGAGCGCGGACTGCAGCCCGACCGCCACGGCTTCCTGGCCGATGTAGAGGTGGCAGAACCCGCCGATGAGGCCGAGGCCGTAAAGCTGGCCGGCCTTTTCCTCGAAGCGGCGGATGAGCAGCATCTGCTCGTAGAGGTGAAGGAGTTCTTCCTTGTTGGCCGTGTATCGGCGATCTGCCTCGAGAGCCTCCTGGAGGCTGTGCAGGGCGAAATTCTCGTCTGCGACGGCGGCAGTCTCGGCTACCGGGGCGTCATTCTTGGCTTTGGGCAACGGGTTGCTCCCCCATCGTTGATGCGATCGTTTCGGAGCAGCGGTATAGGGAGGCCGGTCGCAAAGCAAAAGCGTCGAGGCTCGAAATCCGGCCTCGATTGTGGACTATTTTGCAACGACGTTTGCAGAAACCGGCATCGAGCCCTCTCTCCTGAGAAGAGCAACGCAGAAGCCGTCAGGGCAGTTGCATCACCATTTCGTCGGGGCGGGCGACGTTCAGGTGGCTGCGCACGAGTTCGCCTGCGAGGTCCGGATCCATCCGGCTCTGGTCAAGCAGGGCGACGCGGTTCTTGAGCCGGGCACGCTCGGCCTGAAGTTCGGCGAGCTTGGCGCGGCGTTGCTCCAGCAGGTGCTGGTTCTCGCCCCAGGCGAGCAGGCCGCTGGGCCCGGCAACGCAGTAGAGGCCCATCAGCAGCAGCACGGCCAGGGCAATACCCTGGACGAGACGCTCCCTTGCAATGTTGGCTTCCTGTCGCACCGTTCGCATGGCCCCATAGAATCACAGGTGATTCGCGGTATCAAGGAAAAATGCTAACGAAAAACCGCCATTTGCGACAGGTCGCGCCCAAGCCGCCCGTCGCGATGCTGTGGGCTTAGGTGTTGATAACTTAGCGGCGCCGTCAAGTGTTCACGAGACGACATTCAGGCATGGTCGTATCGTGGTTTCGGTTTGCCGCTCGTGCTGCTAGGCGCTGCGGCCATGTTGACCCTACGTGACATCACCGTACGCCTTGGCGGGCGCACCATCATCGACAGCGCAAGCGCGACCCTGCCGCAGAATGGCAAGATCGGCCTCATCGGCCGCAACGGCGCCGGCAAGTCGACGCTGGTTAAGACGATCATCGGCGAGCTGGAGCCGGACGGCGGCTCTGTCGAGATGCCGCGCCGCGCACGGCTCGGCTATATCGCGCAGGAAGCACCGAGCGGCAAGAAGACGCCTTTCGACGCCGTGGTCGAGGCGGACACCGAGCGCACCGCCCTTCTCGCGGAAGCGGAGACCTGCACCGACCCCGATCGTCTGGGAGACGTGCACGAGCGGCTCATCGCGATCGACGCGTACACCGCCCCTGCCCGCGCCGCGCGCATCCTCGTCGGCCTCGGCTTCGACGAGGAGATGCAGGGCCGGCCGCTCGACAGTTACTCGGGCGGCTGGAAGATGCGTGTCGCGCTGGCCTCGCTGCTCTTTTCCGAACCCGACGTCATGCTGCTCGACGAGCCTTCGAACCACCTCGACCTCGAAGCGACGCTGTGGCTGGAGAACTTCCTCAAGAGCTATCCCAAGACGCTGCTCGTGATCAGCCACGAGCGCGACCTGCTCAACACGGTGGTGGACAACATCCTCCACCTGCAGGGCGGCAAGCTGACGCTTTACCCCGGCGACTACGACAGCTTCGAGCGGCTTCGCGCCGAACGCGCCGCCCAGGCCGCCGCGGCGCAGGCCAGCCAGGACGCGCAGAGGAAGAAGCTGGCGGACTACGTCGCCCGCAATTCCGCCCGCGCTTCGACGGCGAAGCAGGCCCAGTCTCGCGCCAAGATGCTGGCGAAGATGCAGCCGATCGCCGCGATGATCGAGGACCCCTCGCTCAGCTTCGACTTCCCTAGTCCCGATGAACTGCGCCCGCCGCTCGTCACGCTCGACCTTGCGGCGGTCGGCTACGAGGCGGAGAAGCCGATCCTGCGGCGGCTCAACCTGCGCATCGATCCCGAGGACCGGATCGCGCTGCTGGGCCGCAACGGCAACGGCAAGACCACGCTGGCGCGCCTGTTGGCCCGTCAGCTCGATCCCATGGAAGGCGCGATCAACTTCTCGCCCAAGATCCGCATCGGTTACTTCACGCAGTACCAGGTGGAAGAGCTGCCCTCCGATTCGACCCCGCTCGAACTGATGACGCGGGCGATGGAGGGCAAGCCGCCGGTGCAGGTGCGCGGGCAGCTGGGCCGTTTCGGCTTCTCGGGCAACCGGGCCACGGCGGAGACGAAGACGCTGTCCGGCGGCGAGCGGGCGCGCCTTGCGCTGGCCCTCGTGACGCGCGATGCGCCGCACATGCTCATCCTGGACGAGCCGACCAACCACCTCGACGTCGATGCGCGCGAGGCGCTGGTGCAGGCGCTGAACGATTTCCAGGGCGCGGTGATCCTCGTCAGCCACGACCGGCACATGGTGGAACTCGCCGCCGATCGCCTCGTCCTCGTCGATGGCGGGATGGCTGCGGACTACGAAGGGTCGATGGAGGATTACATCGACTTCGTTCTCGGCCGCAACCAGCCCAGGGCGGATGCCGGCGGCAAGGTCTCCGGTCCCGCGAAGAAGTCCGGCGCCGTCGCGCGCGAGGAGCTGAAGGCGCTGCGCAAGAAGGTCACCGAGGCCGAGACACGCATGAAGCGGCTGCAGACGCAGATCGATGCCCTCGCCGCGGCGCTTGCCGAACCGGGCGGCGCCAAGGGCGACCTCAAGGGTCTGTCCATCGGCGAACTCGGCAAGCGGCACGGCGCCGCCGCCGCCGAAATGGAACGGGCGGAGGAAAGCTGGCTCGAAGTTCACGAGGAACTGGAAACGCTGATGGGACGCGGCAGTTGAGCGTCGCCTTCCGCCGCGACGGGGACGAGGAGCATTTAGAGCCCAAGTTCGAAGTGCCGATCCCGCCCGGTCTAAACCTGGTGACCGGAGCCGGCCTGGACCTGATCCGCACCCGGATCGCGGAGATGGAGGACGCGGTCGGCTCGGCCGGGGACGAGACGGCGCTCAATGCCGCGAAGCGTGACCTGCGCTACTGGCGGGCGCGCCTTGCTTCGGCGCAGCTGCAGCCGCCCGCCAGCGGGAGCAAGGCGATGTTCGGCAGCTGCGTTCGCTTCGAACTGGGCGGCAAGGTGCGGACGGTCGCCATCGTCGGCCATGACGAGGCTGAGCCGGCGCAGGGACGTCTCGCCTTTACGGCGCCGCTCGCCCGGGCCCTGCTTGGCGCCGAGGCAGGCGACTTCGTCGACTTCAACGGCCGCGAAGAAGCGATCGAGTTGCTGGAGGTTTCGGCGGCATAATACTTGCCGCGGCTGCCGGTACAAACTTGTACGCCAAAGCCCGCCGCCCATCAGGAATGGTAGCGGGGTTCAGGGCCCGGACAGGTCCAGGCTGACGCCCCGCGCATGTCGCGCAGCGTCAGCCTGGAATTCGATCAGTCCCGGCCGCCCTTGCGCGGCTTCTTGTGGAACGGCTTGCCCGCGCCGCCGCCATGGGTCGGGCGTGCGCGATAAGGCGCCTCGCCCTCGCCGCGCGGCTGCGAATAGCCGCCGCCCTGGGCGCCCGGATGCGGCCTGCGGCCACGGCCCTGCGGTCCTTCGCGGTCACGGCTGCGATGCTTGGCGGCCTCGCGCGGCGTGTCGGGCGAACGCTCGATAAGGATCGTGCTCTCGTATTCGCCATCGTCGCGCGCCGTGCGCTGGACCGCGTTGGCGAACTGGTCGGCAAGATTGCGCGGGATCTGGAAGTGCGTCTGGTCGGCCGAGATGCGGATCTGCCCGACCGCATCGCGGGTGACGTGGCCACGGCGGCACAGCACCGGCAGCAGCCAGCGCGCCTCCGCGTTCTGGCGACGGCCCACGTCCATGCGGAACCACACCACGTCCTCGAAGCCGGGGCGTTCGCGCCGCTCGCGGTTTTCGGGTGAATTGCCCAGCAGTTCCTCCGGCTGAGGCATCGAGGCGCGGTGCGCAACCACCAGCGCGGCGGCGAGATCCTCGGCGCTGACCTTCTCGAGCAGGACGCGCGCGATCTCGCGGTCGTCTTCCTCGGCTTCGACGGGCGCCAGCAGCTTTTCCATCAGTCGCTCGCGATCCTGCGCGCGGATGGCTTCCAGCGTCGGAGCCTCGCCCCATTCGGCCTGGATGCGGGCGCCGCGCAGCATCATCTCGACGCGGCGGCGGCGCGGATAGGGTACGAGCAGGACGGCCGTTCCCTTGCGCCCGGCGCGGCCGGTGCGGCCCGAACGGTGCTGCAGGGTCTCGGCGTCCCGCGGAATCTCCACGTGAACGACGAGGCTGAGCGAGGGAAGATCGATGCCGCGCGCCGCGACGTCGGTCGCCACGCAGACCCGTGCGCGGCGATCGCGGAGCGCCTGGAGAGCGTTGTTGCGCTCGTTCTGCGAATGCTCGCCCGAGAGCGCCACGGCGGAGAAGCCGCGCTCGACCAGGGTCGCGTGCAGGTGCTTGACGTTGTCACGCGTGGCGCAGAACAGGATCGCCGTTTCCGCGTCGTGGAAGCGCAGCAGGTTCACGACCGCGCGCTCGATGTCGGAAGGGGCGACCGTGACGGCCTGGTAGGAGATGTCTCCATGGCCACGGTTCTCGCCCACGGTCGAGATGCGCAGCGCGTTCTTCTGGTAGCGCTGGGCCAGCGCCTCGATCGGGCGCGGCATGGTGGCCGAGAACAGCAGCGTGCGCCGTCCCTCGGGCGTCGCGTCGAGGATTTCCTCGAGGTCTTCGCGAAAGCCCATGTCGAGCATCTCGTCCGCCTCGTCGAGCACGACGGCGCGCAGGGCCGAGAGGTCGAGCTTGCCGCGCTCAAGGTGATCGCGCAGGCGCCCCGGCGTTCCGACCACGATGGTCGCGCCGCGCTCCAGCTGGCGGCGCTCCTTCACCGGGTCCATGCCGCCGACGCAAGTGACGATCCGCGCGCCGGTCTTGGCATAGAGCCACTCCAGCTCGCGGCTGACCTGCTGCGCCAGTTCGCGCGTGGGAGCGATGGCAAGCGCGAGCGGGCCTTCGGAATACGGGATGCGCCCGTCCTCGAGAAGCTCGTCGCTCATGGCGATGCCGAAGGCGACGGTCTTGCCCGAGCCGGTCTGCGCCGAGACAACGAGGTCGCGGCCGCGCGCGTCGGGTTCCGTTACCGCGGTCTGGACGGGAGTCAGCGCTTCATAGCCATGCGCTGCGAGGGCCTCGGCGAGAGGCTGGGAAACTTGCGAAAAGGTCATAACTGGCGAATCGATCCTGCCGCATGAGCGGCCTTGGGGAGCGTGGGGAGGGCTGCGAGGGTCGCCCGCAGGCGCACCGATTGCCCTGCCCATAGACCAAACCGCAAGAATTTGCGCGTACCAAATTCACTTTTCTGCAATTTGACCGGCGCAGCGGGCGGCTCGCACCTGTCCGGGCAGGCGCGAAAGAGGTCAGCCGGCGCGGCTCCACAGCGGACGGAACGCGCGATCCGCGTCCGGGCACTGTTCGGGCAGGAGGTCGAAGCTGGGCTGGAATCCGAGCAGGATATACATGTCCCGCTCAAGGAAGGGGGCGGCGTCGCCCGCGCTCATATCGACGCGCGCGCACTCGCCCAGGCCCGGCAGCTTGGTCCGGAAAAGTCCTTTGCGCACAGGCGTTACGCGCATGACAGATGTACCCCTGGAAATGTTGGCGGCTTGTGGAGGGCGCCCGCTAACGATCCTGACAGTGCCGATCAAGCTGGCCCGCAGGCTGTCACAAATCGGAAAGACGGGCAAGTATCGTGGCCCTGGCCTAAGGGCACCTACTTACGTGCGCTGGGGGCACGCGCCTCGCTGTAAGTCGGAATGCTGGCCGCAGGCGCGTCGAGGCGAACCCATAGCGCCAGCGCCACCGCGCCTGCCAGGAGAACTGCGGCCAACGGCGCACTGCGCGTGATAGCGGGGCGAAGCTGCAGGAAAGCGAGCCATGTGGTCGCCAGCGGCAGCACCGCCACCATCGGCAGCATCGGCCCTACCGCCTGCATCAGCGTGTATCCCAGCATCAGGCCGTATCCGCCGACGAGCGGGGCGACGACCGCCCCCGCCGCGAGCCCTGCATTCCCGCGCAGGCGAAGCAGGGCGACCACGCCTCCCAGCATCAGCGGGATCGTCAGCACGTAGGCGGCGACCGGCGCCAGCGCTTGCAGCGCCGCCCCGGCAACCCACAGCGGAACCGCGAAGCCGGCTTCCCCCGAAGGCGTGGCAGGCTTGCGCCCGGCTATCAGGATGCCTGCGGCAAGGCAGGCGCATAGCGCCATGGCCTGCAGCCTCGGGATCGCCGCGAGCCGGTCGTAGTAGTCTGCCGCAGGTCCCGCGCCCGAAAGCAGGTTGAGCAGGTACAGCCCGCCGCCCGAGATCGCAACGAGCGCCAGCATGCGCCCTGCCCCGCCTGCGAGTTCCCGGATGTCGAAGCGCCGCGCCGCGAGCGCCCCATAGCCGATGAGCGCGACCGCCAGCATGCCCCATCCCCAGGCAGTGGCGTAATGAAGCACGAACAGTCCGAAAACGTCGAAGAAGACGATGTCCGGCGCCCTGCCTGGCAGCTGCGCCGCCTGCGACAGAGCGCGGGCAAGGCCGAGCGCCTGCTCTCCCATCTGCTGCAGAGCGCCGGTATCCAGCGCCTGCGGGGTCGCAAGCGGAGAATGGTAAAGGTGGGCACGCCCGATGAACGCGATATTCCACGCCGCATAGCCGCGCGGCAAAGCCACGCTCAGATCCGTGTCGTTGGGAAGCACGCTGTAGATGAAGGTCGCCAGCGACGTACCCGCCGGATGAGGTGCCGTCGCGGCCCAGGCCCGGGCGACGTCACCGTTCAGCGACGAGGTCTGGAACAGGTTGGCCTTGCCGCCCCCGCCCCGCGCCTCGAGGTTGACCACGGCGCCGATGCGCCTGCGCTCCGGCGCCTCGGCGAAGAACAGCTTCGCGCCGGTCAGTCCGGCCTCCTCGCCGTCCGTCAGGATGACGATCACGTCACGCCGGCGCGCGGGGTCGAGCGAAAGCGCGCGCACCGTCTCGAGGATGGCGGCAACGCCTGCTCCGTCGTCGGCTGCCGCAGGCGATCCGGGCACGCTGTCGTAATGCGCCATGAGAGCCACCGCAGGCAGCGCAGGCTCCCGCCCGGGAAGCAGGCCGATGACGTTGACGAGCGGGATAGTGTCCGCCGCGGTCCCGTTATGCCGGTTGAACCATGCGCGCATCTCCTGCGGGAACGCGCCGTCCTGCGTGCGCACGATCAGCCCCATCGCCCTCAGCCGCTGGACGAGATGGCTGCGCACCGTTGCGTGTTCGCGCGAACCGCTGGGGTGGGGATGCCTGCCGATGCGCTTCACGTCCGCCATCGCGCGTCCCGCCGAAAACCCTTCGGCAGGAGCGGATGGCCCCTTTGCCGGCGGCGGCGTCGAGCCGAGCACCGCCAGACCGACCGCTAGGACGAGCGCGGCCACGAATGCCTTGATATTCCCCAACGCAATCTCCCGGTCATCGGCGACAGGCCAGCCTCGTAACGCACGAAAAGCACGGCGGCACCTGTCGGTAGCGCGAGACTGGCCATGCGGGCAACTCGGGACTAAGGGGAGGCGCAAACGAATCCCCGTGAGAAGGACAGACCTCCTCCCATGCGCATTGCGATTGCATCCGATCACGCCGCCGTCGACCTCAAGGCCGAACTGCGCGAGTATCTCATCGAACTCGGCCACGAAGTCGCCGACCTCGGACCGGAAACCGCCGACCGGGTGGACTATCCCGACTATGGCTACAAGCTCGCCTCCGTGGTCGCCGACGGCACCGCGCAGTTCGGCGTGGCGCTCTGCGGCTCGGGCATCGGCATCTCGATCGCCGTGAACCGCGACCCCGCCTGCCGCTGCGCGCTGGTGTCGGAGCCCCTGTCGGCCGCGCTCGCCCGCGAGCACAACGATGCCAACGTCATCGCCATGGGCGCGCGGCTGATCGGGGTCGACATGGCCAAAGCCTGCCTCGATGCATTCCTCTCGGCCGAGTTCGGCGGCGGACGCCACGCCGGCCGGGTCGAGAAGCTCTCCAACCCCTCGTTCTGATCGAAGAGGTCCCAAGAACCATGTCCACAGAAACACTGACTGGCGAAACCGCCATCCGTTCTCCCGGCTTCTTCACCGACACGATCGCCCAGAGCGACCCCGATGTCGCGAAGGCGATCGGCCACGAGCTCAAGCGCGAGCGCAAGCAGATCGAACTCATCGCATCGGAAAACATCGTCTCGAAGGCGGTTCTCGAGGCGCAGGGATCGGTGCTCACCAACAAGTACGCCGAAGGCTACCCGGGCAAGCGCTATTATCAGGGGTGCGAGCCCTCGGACGAGGTCGAGACCCTTGCCATCGAGCGCGCCAAGCAGCTCTTCGACTGCGGCTTCGCCAACGTCCAGCCTCACTCGGGCGCACAGGCCAACGGTGCGGTGCTGCTCGCGACCGTGAAGCCCGGCGACACCGTCATGGGCATGAGCCTGGACGCCGGCGGCCATCTTACCCACGGCGCAAAGGCGGCGCTCTCGGGCAAGTGGTTCAACGCCGTGCAGTACGGCGTCACCAAGGACACGCACCTGATCGACTACGACCAGGTCGAGGCCCTTGCGCGCGAGCACAATCCCAAGCTCATCATCGCGGGCGGTTCGGCCTATCCGCGCGTGATCGACTTCAAGCGCATGCGCGAAATCGCCGATGCCGTCGGCGCGATCTTCCAGGTCGACATGGCCCACTTCGCGGGTCTGGTCGCGGCGGGACTGCACCCCTCGCCCTTCCCGCACGCCCACATCGCCACCACCACCACGCACAAGACCCTGCGTGGCCCGCGTGGCGGCATGATCCTCACCAATGACGAGGCGCTGGCGAAGAAGATCAACTCGGCGGTGTTCCCCGGCCTTCAGGGCGGACCGCTTATGCATGTCGTGGCCGCCAAGGCCGTCGCCTTCGGCGAAGCGCTGCGCCCCGAGTTCAAGGACTACGCCGCGCGCGTGATCGAGAATGCCAAGGTCCTCGCCGAGACGCTGGCCTCGCGCGGCGCCGCGATCGTCTCGGGCGGCACGGACACGCACCTTGCGCTCGTCGACCTGACGCCGCTGGGCGTCACCGGCAAGGACGCCGACGAGGCACTGGAGCGTGCCGGCATCACCTGCAACAAGAACGGCATTCCCTTCGATCCGCTGCCGCCCATGAAGACCAGCGGCATCCGCGTGGGATCGCCGGCTGGCACGACTCGCGGTTTCGGTCCCGAGGAGTTCCGCGAAATCGGCAACATGGTCGCCGACGTTCTCGACGGTCTGGCCAAGAATGGCGAGGCGGGCGACGCTCAGGTGGAGCAGAACGTGCGCCTGCGCGTTGAAGCGCTGTGTGACCGTTTCCCCATCTACGAGGACTGACCAAGATGACCGACCCCCAGCGCCCCAACCAGAACGGCGACTTCGTGACCGATGCACGCCAGGAACTCGCCGGAATGCTCAACGATGGCATGGCCCATCCTTCGACCAAGCCGGTTCTGCTCTGGGGCGCTGCGGGCGCGGTCGCCGCTGCGTTTCTGCCTTTCGTGTCCATACCGATGGGCCTTGCGGCAGGCGCAGGTTACAAGTTCTACAAGCGGGTACGCCCTGATTGATCGAAAGTAACTGAATGCGCTGTCCTTTTTGCGCCCACGACGATTCCCAGGTCAAGGACAGCCGCCCGACCGAGGATGCCACCGCGATCCGCAGGCGCCGCCAGTGTTCGAGCTGCGGCGCCCGCTTCACGACGTTCGAGCGCGTGCAGCTGCGCGAGATCGTGGTGGTCAAGAGCGACGACGCCTCGGGCGAACCCCGTCGCGAACCTTTCGATCGCGCCAAGATCGAGCAGTCGGTGACGCTGGCCTGCCGCAAGCGGGGCATCGGCCGCGACCAGATCGATCGCCTCGCTTCGGGCGTCCAGCGGCAGGTGGAAACTTCGGGCGAGACCGAGGTGCCATCGCGCGTCATCGGCGAGCTTGTGATGGAGGGCCTGCGCCAACTGGACTCGGTGGCGTACATCCGCTTCGCCAGCGTCTACCGGGCGTTCAACGAAGCCAGGGATTTCGAGGAATTTGCAGGAACCGTGCGTGATGTCGGCGTCAATTGAAGTGAAGCAGCCCGTCATCGTGCTGGTCCGCCCGCAGCTGGGCGAGAATATCGGCAAGGCCGCCCGCGCCATGCTCAACTTCGGGCTGACGGAGATGCGGCTCGTCTCTCCGCGCGATGGCTGGCCCAACCCCTCGGCGGGTCCGGCCGCGGCTGGCGCGGACGAAGTGCTGGAGCATGCGAAGGTCTTCGAGACTCTCGCCGATGCCGTGCACGACTGTGCCAACGTCTACGCCACCACTGTGCGCAAACGCGGCGTCACCAAGCCCGTCGTCACGCCCGAAGAAGCCGCGCACGAGGTGCATAAAGATGCCGGCCGCTCGGCCTATGTCTTCGGACCCGAGCGTTCGGGGCTGGAAACCGAGGACGTCGCACTGGCCCGTGCCATCCTGACAGTGCCCATCAACCCGGCGTTCGCCTCGCTCAATCTCGCGCAGGCCGTAATCCTTTGCGCCTACGAATGGTCCAAGGGAGCGGCGCTCGCACAGCCCACGCTGGAGGAACTGCTCCCCCCTGCTCCGCAGCTTGAGCTCGAAGGCATGATCGGCCAGTTCGAGCGGCTGCTGGAGCCGACCAACTACTTCTATCCCGAAAGTCGCGCGGCGGCCACCAGGCTCACCTTGCGCAACATGCTGACCAAGCCCGGCTGGAACAGCCTGGAAGTTCGCACGATGCGCGGCGTTCTCAGCGCGCTGGGCGGCAACCGCAAGCCTCGCGAAGTCGGGACGCCGCAGCCGGACTGACCGGGCGGCCGCTTTCCCTTGACTCCCTGCCCGAAAGCGCTAAGGGCCACGCCTTCACATGGCGCCTGCCCTTTCGGGCCGGTTCGACCACTCGGCCCCGCACTCCGGTGAAGCGGCGGCCGCATCCCGCACGGTAAGGCTGGATGGTGCACCCCGGAAAACTATGGATCGCGCCGCCACAGTGGCAGCGCGGCAGCAGAATGGAAGTAGACTTATGTCGAAGCGCAAGAGCGCCAAGTACAAACTCGATCGTCGTATGGGCGAGAACATCTGGGGCCGTCCCAAGAGCTCGGTGAACCGCCGCAGCTACGGCCCGGGCCAGCACGGCCAGCGCCGCAAGAGCAAGGTTTCCGACTTCGGCCTGCAGCTGCGCGCCAAGCAGAAGCTCAAGGGCTACTACGGCGACGTGACCGAGAAGCAGTTCAAGCGCACCTACCAGGAAGCGTCCTCGATGAAGGGCGACACCGGCCAGAACCTGATCGGTCTGCTGGAGCAGCGCCTCGACATGGTCGTGTACCGCGCCAAGTTCGCGCCGACCATCTTCTCGGCCCGCCAGATCGTTTCGCACGGCCACATCCGCGTCAACGGTGTGAAGTGCAACATCGCTTCGCGCCGCGTGCGCGTGGGTGACATCATCAGCCTGGGCAACAAGGCCAAGGAAATGGCTCTCATCCTCGAAGCGCAGAACCTGCCCGAGCGCGAAGTGCCCGACTACGTCGCTCAGGACGGCACCGACAAGGTGACCTTCGTTCGCGTGCCCACGCTCGACGAAGTGCCTTATCCGGTGAAGATGGAACCGAACCTGGTCGTCGAGTTCTACTCGCGCTGATCGGTCTTCCTTCGGGAACGAACATGCAAAAAGGCGGTCTTTCGAGGCCGCCTTTTTTCTTGTCCGCGTCGTGCAGTCCGCCAGCTTCGGCAGACGCAAAATATTACACGATTTGCTCGACTTGTCCGGGAACTGTCGCATGTTTCTGCGCATTACCGGGGCATCATGAAACGCTATCGCTTCGTCACTCCCCATCGCACCGGCAAATGGTATTCCGACCTGCAGACCGCGCAGCGACACGCCTGCGAAATCGGTGCGGGTTTCCTCGACGGAATGACCGGCAAGTTCGTCGCCTACGTCGAGACCATGCTGGAAGTCGGCAATGCCGATGACGTGACTGGACCGAAGGACCAAGCCCTGGCAGCCTGACGGCTCCGCTCCAGAAACATGGAGCCAAACCTGCCGGAGACGTTAAGAGCGCGGCATGCACCGCCTTCTTCTTCCCGTCTCCGCCTGGTCCTCATCCTTCATCGCCGCGATCGTCGGCTTCGGCGGCACGGTAGCGCTGGTCGTCCAGGCTATGCAGGGGCTCGGTGCATCCGTCGCCCAGACCAGTTCCGCCGTCACCGCCTTGTGCCTTGGCATTGCGGTGACCGGCGCGGCGCTGTCCGTCCGTTGCCGCATGCCGATCGCCCTGGCCTGGTCGACGCCGGGAGCTGCCCTCCTCGCCGCAGCGCCGCCCGCAACCACGTGGCCGGCAGCGCTCGGCGCATTCCTCTGTGCGGGCGCGTTGATGATCACCCTCGGAGCCGTTCCCGCCCTTGGCCGCCTGGCCCAGCGCATCCCTTCATCCATCGCATCGGGAATGCTGGCCGGAGTGCTGCTGCCGTTCTGCCTCGCGCTATTTCGCGCGGGAAACGCTGATCCGCTGCTGGTCTTCCTCGCCGTTCTGGTCTTTCTTGCAGCGCGGATACGCCTTCCGCTTTACGCCCTGCTCATGGTTCTGGCGACGGGCACCGCGCTGGTCGTGGTGCGTGGACAGATCGACGCCCTTCCGCCCGGAGCCACCTTCGGCGTGCTTGTTCCCGTGGTTCCGGAGTTCGCGTGGCAGCCGGTCGCCAGCATCGGACTGCCGCTCTTCCTGGTGACGCTTGCCTCGCAGAACCTGCCCGGCCTCGCTGTGCTGCGAAGCTTCGGGTACGAACCGGAGCCTTCCCGCCTGCTGAAGGGCACCGGAATCGCAACGATGATCAGCGCCCCCTTCGGTGCTCATGCCGTGAACCTCTCGGCGATCACAGCCGCCCTTTGCATGAGCCCCGAGGCTCTGCCCGCACGCTCCCGCCGCTGGCTCGTCGCCTGCATCTACGCGGGCTGGTATCTGGCGCTCGCGCTTTTCGCGCCCCTTCTGGTGCGGTTCTTCCTGGCATTGCCGCCTGCGGCTCTCGCGACACTCACCGGGATCGCCTTGATCCCGGCCCTGACCGGCGCTGTCGAAGCGGCCCTGGCCGACAGGGAGGAGCGCGACGCCGCGATGGTGACGTTCCTCGCGGCCGGTTCGGGTATCACTGTCGCGGGCCTTGGAGGCGCGTTCTGGGGACTGGCCGCCGGCCTTTGCGCCCTTGCCCTGAAATGGCTGTTGCGGCGCAAGCCGGTGTTTCCGGGCTGATCCGGCGCGGGAGACCGCACCCAGTGCATGCTCCCCTTCAGCCGGGACATCCGGGACGGGCTTACTCCTTGCTGAAGTAATCTCGCCGGAAATCCGCCGCGAACGTCGCGAAGCGCTGGTCGGCGATGGCCTCGCGCATGCCCTGCATCAGCTGCTGGTAGAACCCGATGTTGTGCTCGGTCAGCAATATCGCGCCGAGCATTTCGCCGGCCTTGATCAGGTGGTGCAGATAGGCGCGGCTATATGTACCGCAGGTGGGACATGCGCAGCGCGGGTCCACGGGGCCGGTATCCTCTGCATGGCGGGCATTGCGCATGTTCAGGGGACCGTTCCAGGTGAAGGCCTGCCCGTTGCGTCCCGAACGCGTCGGCAGCACGCAATCGAACATATCCACTCCGCGTTCCACGGCGCCGACGAGGTCGTCCGGCTTGCCCACGCCCATCAGATAGCGCGGACGGTCTGCCGGCAACTGCCCCGGCGCGAAATCCAGCGTGGCGAACATGGCTTCCTGCCCTTCGCCCACGGCAAGGCCGCCGATCGCATAGCCGTCGAAGCCGACGTCGGCCAACGCCTCCGCGCTTGTTCGCCGCAAGTCCTCGTCGAGCGCACCCTGCTGGATCCCGAATAACGCGGAAGCCTCGGCATGCTCGCCGCCCTGATCGAACGCGGCACGGCTGCGCCGCGCCCAGCGCATCGACATTTCCATCGAGCGTGCGATCACATCGCGCGGCTGGTCGATCTTGGGGCACTCGTCGAAGCACATGACGATGTCCGAGCCCAGCAGCCGCTGGATCTCCATCGATCGCTCCGGGCTCAACATATGGCGCGAGCCATCGATGTGGCTGGCGAAAGTGACGCCTTCCTCGGTGATCTTGCGCAGTTCCGACAGGCTCATCACCTGGTAGCCACCACTGTCGGTGAGGATCGGGCGGTCCCAGTTCATGAACTTGTGCAGCCCGCCAAGCCGCGCTACCCGCTCCGCCCCCGGACGGAGCATGAGATGGTAGGTGTTGCCAAGGATGATGTCGGCACCCGCCACGCGCACGTCCTGCGGCTTCATCGCCTTCACGGTGGCGGCGGTGCCCACGGGCATGAACGCGGGAGTGCGGATCTCGCCGCGGCGCATCTGGATCACGCCGGTGCGGGCTTTCCCGTCAGTCGCGTGGATGGAGAACTGGAAACGAGGCTTCATGCCGCGCCCGTTACCGCGCCTAGAACCCGTAGACCAGCGAGAACCGCGAGATGGTGTCGGTCTTGAGCGATCCGGCCGGAGGTGAGGTCTCGTGCTCGATCGCGTAGGACAGCTTCGCTCTCAGCCCCTTCACCAACCCGGATTCCAGCGCCGTCAGCGATGTGAAGGTGCTGTTGTCGGAGCCGACATAGGCGCTTGCGTCCTGCATCAGCTTCAACTGGGGATTGATGCGCCAGTCGAAATCCAGCGACGTGAGCATCGACCATGTCGTCTGATTCTGCTGGTCCACGTAGTTGATGCGACGGACGGCTGGACCCAGTTCCACCGCGAGTGTCGTCCTGCGTCCATTGAGAACCCGGTAGCCGAGACCGCCCGAAAGCGAGTAGCGGTCTTCAAAGCCCTGGATGCGGTCGCGCTCGTACTGAACGCGTCCATAGGTGAAGAAGCCCTCGTTCAGGGTATAGCGCGGCTGGTAACCGGCCGAGAACTGCTCGCGCGTGACGGTGCCGCGGTCCTCCTGGTAATCGGCGCGGGCCTGCACCGTGTGCTCCCACTCGATCCCCTTTCGGTTGAAGTTGAAGGCCGCGGTGAAGCCGAAGTTGTCGGTATTGCCGGTCGAGCGGAAGGCGCCGAGTTCGACCTGTCCCTTCCAGAGTTCCAGCACCCCGGAGGCGCGGATGCGTGCAAGCTCCGCCTCGGTCTTGGCAGCAGCCTCGCGCGCGCGGCGATCGAGGTAGGCGCGGTGCAGATCGCGGATCTCGTCCTTGTCGTAGGGCTGGGTCGCCTGTGCGAACCGGACGACGGCCGCGACCGCAGCGCTGTCTTCGGTCTGCATCGCTGCGTCGAGCATGGCCCGAACCTGACGCGCGAGACGCGGCTTCTCGACCTTGATGAAGGGAACGTAGCGGGGATAGGGCGCAAGCTCCAGCACCAGTGGGGGCGGCTCTGCCGGAAGGACGATCAGCGGCGCGGCCTCGTCCTGCGCCTGCGCGGACGCAGGCAGCAGGACGAGCGCCAGCCCCGCGGGAAGGCCGCGTACTGCCATCATGCGGAGAAGGCGGCAGGTCATGTGCGCAGGCGCCATCCGGTGCGGAACACCCAGCTGATGAACCCCACGCAGACGAGCAGGAACAGCAGCGTCAGCCCGAGCGAGAGGCCGATGGGAACGTCGGAACTTCCGTAGAACGTCCAGCGCAGTCCGTTGACGAGGTAGACGATGGGGTTCGCCATCGCCACTGCACGCCAGGGTTCGGGCAGCGAATCGATCGAGTAGAAGGTTCCGCCAAGGAAGGTCAGCGGGGTGAGGATCAGCATCGGCACGATGGTCAGCTTCTCGAAGCTGTCCGCCCATATCCCCAGGATGAACCCGAATAGGGAGAAGCTCGCCGATACCAGCAGGATATAGAGGAACGCATAGAAGGGGTGCGCGATCGAGTAGTCGACGCAGAAGCTCGCCGTCAGAAGGATGATGGCGGCCAGGATCAGCGACTTGGTCGCAGCCGCGCCGACGAAGCCGACCAGCGTTTCGGCTACTCCCACGGGTGCGGAGAGCAGTTCGTAGATGGCGCCTGTGAAGCGCGGCATGTAGATCCCGAAGCTGGCATTGGACGTGCTTTCACCCAGGATCGTCAGCAACAGCAGCCCGGGCACGATGAAGGCGCCGTAGTTCAGGCCATCCACGCCGCCGCTCATCTGGCTGCCGATGGCGGCGCCGAAGACGACGAAGTAGAGCGTCGTGGTGAGAACCGGTGCAAGGATGGACTGCAGCGCCGTGCGAAAGGCGCGCATCAGTTCCTGCTTGTAGATTGTCCAGGCGCTGCGAACGTTGAAGATGTTCATGCCGCAGCCTCCGCGCTCGGTCCGTCCGGGCCTTCGAGCAGGTTCACGAAGATGTCCTCCAGGCTCGATTCGTGGATGTCGATGCCGGTATAGTCGATCCCGGCGCGCGTCAGTGCCTTCGTCAGTTCGGCCACTTCGGCAGTGCCCGCCACTCCGCCTTCGCCGCCGCGATAGCAGAGCACCGCTCCCTCTTCGATCAGCGTAACCGGGTATGCGGACAGGAACTCCGGCAGGCCCGCCAGCGGCTGAGCAAGCGAGATCAACGCCTCGACGCGGCCAAGGCGCTTCATCATGGTGGCCTTGTCGTCCACCATCAGGATCTCACCCTTGCGGATGATGCCGACCCGGTCGGCCATCTCCTCGGCCTCCTCGATGTAGTGAGTGGTCAGGATCACTGTCGTGCCGCGCTCGCGCAGGCGGGCGATCTGCTTCCACATGTCGCGGCGAAGCTCGACGTCGACACCGGCCGTAGGCTCGTCGAGGAACAGGAGCTCGGGCTCATGGGCAAGGGCCTTGGCGATGAGGACGCGCCGCTTCATGCCGCCCGAAAGCGTGCGGATCTGCGCGTCGCGCTTGTCCCAGAGGCTGAGCGCGCGCAGGATTTCCTCGATCAGTGCCGGGTTGGGTGCGAGCCCGAACAGCCCCCGCGAGTGATTGACCGAGCGCAGGACCGGCTCGAACATATCGGTCGCCAACTCCTGGGGCACGAGGCCAACCCGCGCGCGCAGCCGCCGCCAGTGCCTGCCCATGTCCTCTCCGAAAGCATGGATGGTTCCCGAACTGGGCCGCACGAGCCCGCACACGGCGCCAATCAGCGTCGTCTTCCCCGCGCCGTTGGGCCCAAGAAGCGCGAATATCTCGCCCTTCCTGATGCTGAGGTCCACATTTCGAAGCGCGGTGAAGCCGCCCTTGTAGGTCTTGGTGAGACCGGCGATCTCGAGGATGGGTTGCATGGCCCCTGAATGGGACGGAAAGCGCCGTTGGCCAACCCCCTTCGACGCATAATTGTCCGATTATTCGGATGCCTGGCTCAGGGTATGAGCAAGCTGGAGTCGCCGTAGGAATAGAACCGGTAGCCGTCACCAATTGCATGGGCATAGACCGCCTGCATCCGCTCCAGCCCCATCAGCGCCGAGACGAGCATGAACAGCGTCGACTTGGGCAGATGGAAGTTCGTCATCAGGCCATCGATCGCGTTGAAGCGATAACCCGGAGTAATGAAGATCGCCGTGTCGCCCTCGAACGGCCGGATCACGCCATCCTCACCGGTCGCGCTTTCCAGCAATCGCAGCGACGTGGTGCCCACGGCGATCACGCGCCCTCCAGCGGCGCGCGCCTTGTTCAGCCGGTCGGCCGTGGCGGCATCGATGCGACCCCATTCCGAATGCATGCGGTGGTCCGACGTATCCTCGGCTTTCACGGGCAGGAACGTGCCGGCACCGACATGAAGGGTCAGCGTCTCGCGCGCCACGCCGGCAGCGTCGAGCGCATCGACCAGTCCGGGGGTGAAATGCAAGGCTGCGGTGGGCGCCGCGACGGCGCCCTTTTCCCGGGCGAACATCGTCTGGTAGTCGCTCGCGTCGGCCTCGTCAGTCGGTCGCTTGGCGGCTATGTAGGGCGGCAGCGGCATGCGCCCCGCCCGCTCGAGCAGGACTTCGACCGGCTCGTCACCAGGAAAGGCGAGCGTCCAGCTGCCATCGTCGTGCCGCTCCTCGGCCACGCCCATGACCTCCGCAGGGAAGGCGATAGCATCGCCGGGGCGAAGACGCTTGGCATTGCGCACGAAGGCCTGCCAGCGCCGCAGGTCGATCCGCTTGTGGAGAGTGGCACCGATGCGGGCCTCGCCGCGCAACCCCTCGAGCTGCGCGGGAATGACCCGCGTGTCGTTGAAGACGAGGACATCTCCGGCGCGCAGGACCTCGGGCAGGTCGCGGACCTGGCGATCGGCAAGCGGTCCCGCTCCTTTGGCCACCAGCATCCTTGCCGCATCGCGCGGACGCGCAGGACGCAGGGCGATGTTTTCAGGCGGGAGGTCGAAGTCGAAGAGGTCAACGCGCATGGCGCCGCGCGCTAGACCACCCGAACCGCTTGGGCAAGCGCGGCGCTCCTTCGGAAAGGAGCTTGCGCGTCTCTACCTCAGTTCGACTGCGAGTTGCTCAGCTGTGCAGCCGTCGGAACGGCGGGAGCGACCGGTGCCACGGGCACGGCAGGCGCCGGCTTGTTCTCGGAAGCGAGCGAAGCCTGGACGACCTTGGTGGGATTTTCGGGCGGTTCGCCGCGCTGGATCGCATCGACGTACTGCATACCCGAGATCACCCGACCGAACACTGTATATTTCCGGTCCAGCGCAAATCGCGGGTAGAACACAATGAAGAACTGGCTGTTGGCGCTGTTCGGTTCGTTGGTCCGAGCCATGGAAACGGTGCCGCGCAGGTGCGGCATCGAGTTGAACTCCGCTTCAAGGTCGGGAAGCTGCGAGCCGCCCTGCCCCGTGCCGGTCGGATCGCCCGTCTGCGCCATGAAGCCATCGATCACGCGGTGGAATATCACGCCGTTGTAGAAGCCCTGCTTCGCGAGGGTCTTGACGCGTTCCACGTGATGGGGAGCCCACTGCGGCATGAGCCGGATCGCCACGCGTCCGCCGTCCGACAGGTCGAGCAGTAGCACGTTGTCGGGCTCGTGCGACATGTCCGTGTCGATAAGCGTCGGCAGCGGCGCGGGCGCCGTGGGGGCGACCGGTTCCTTGTCCTTGGCGAAAGCCGGGGCGGACATGAGCGCGGCGCCAAGCATCAGCGCAGTCAGGGGAAGGCGAAACTTCATCGATTACTCACAGGCCCATAGTTTGCGGATCCGGCCAACCGGCCGTGGCGCGATAGAGCGCGGCCGCTGTCGACACAATGAACGATTACGCTCAGGGTGCCCCCTGCGGCGTGCTCAGTAGTCTCCAAGAAGACCGTTCTGCTCGATCCTTGCCATCACGTCCTCCCGCACCGAAGTGCTCACGAATTTCGTGATGTCGCCGCCGAACATGGCGATTTCCTTCACCAGCTTGGAGGCGATCGGCTGCAGGCTGACATCGGCCATGAGGAACACCGTCTCTATGGCCGAATTGAGCTGCTGGTTCATGCCCGCCATCTGGTACTCGTATTCGAAGTCGGCGACCGCGCGCAGTCCGCGCACGATGACCGTGGCGCCCTGCTTCTGCGCGAACTTCATCAGCAGCGCATTGAAGCCTACCACGGAGACATTGTCGATCCCCATCGCGGCCACCTCGCGCTCTACCATGGCGATGCGCTCGTCCGGCGTGAAAAGGGGGTTCTTCGAAAGGTTCGTGGTGACGCCGATGATCAGCCGATCCACCAGCTTGGCGCCGCGCCGGATGATGTCGGCATGGCCAAGCGTGATAGGATCGAAAGTGCCGGGATAGACGCCGATACGCTCGGTGACGGAGACTGCCATCAGTGATCCCTCTCGATGATGTAGCGGGCGACGGCGCGCAGAAGGTCCGCCTCGCGGCCATGCTGGGCAAGGTGGCCGACTGCCTGCTCCACCAGCATCCGCGCCTGTTCCCGCGCCCGATCCGGCCCGAGGAGAGAGACGAAGGTTTCCTTGCCAGCGTCCGCGTCCTTGCCCACCGCCTTGCCGGCAACCGCGGCATCGCCCTCGTGGTCGATAAGATCGTCCGCGATCTGGAAGGCCAGCCCGATGTCACGGGCGTAGCCGCGCAGGTGCCCGCGACCTTCGGGCTGCACCCGCCCCAGGATAGCGCCCATCTCCACCGCCGCGCCGAGCAGCGCCCCGGTCTTGAGCTGCTGCAGCCGTGTCACCGTCTGAAGGTCGAACTCGCTCGTCTCCGCGACGAGGTCCATCATCTGCCCACCGGCCATGCCCTGCGCGCCGCTCGCATGGCCAAGCGTGCGCACAAGTTCGATCTGGGTGAAAGGATCGGGGCTCGTGGCAGTGTCAGCCAGCACCTCGAACGCGAAGGCGTGAAGCGAATCGCCCGCGAGAACCGCCGTAGCCTCGTCGAAGGCAAGATGCAGGGTCGGCTTGCCATGGCGCATGGCATCGTCGTCCATGCACGGGAGATCGTCGTGGATCAGGGAATAGACATGGATCGCCTCGATCGCAACGGCGGCCCGTATCGCAGCTTCGCGCTGCACGCCGTACATGTCGGCAACCGCCGTCAGAAGCAGCGGGCGCAGGCGCTTGCCCCCGCCGATCGCGGCATAGCGCATCGCTTCGACAAGCCTGGCGCGCGCGTCGCCCGGAACGGGAAGCAAGGCATCGAACGCGCCGTCGATCTCCTCGGCGATGCGCCCGAGGCTGTCTGCCAGCAGCGAATCGGTCACGCCCATGGCGCCCACGCGTCAGCGGTCCGGCGCATCAAAGGGCTGGGTTCCCGCAGCCCCGCCGTCCGGCCCCGCGACGATGCGCTCGATCCGGGCCTGCGCCGCGTCGAGGCGCTTCTGGCAGTGCTGCCGCAGCTTCTCGCCCTTTTCATAGAGAGAGATCGAATCCTCCAGCGGAACGTGGCCGCTTTCCAGCTGGCGCACGATGGTTTCCAGTGCGCGCAGGGCGTCTTCGAAGCTCAGGGTATCGATGGTTTGCGTGTCGGAAGCCATACATCATGCAATGGCGGGCCCGGCTGGACCGGTCAAGGTGGCACCCCGCGAATTTAGCGCTTGGCACCTGCCCGCCCCCGGCGATTGCCAAGCCATCTAGCGCAGGCGCATCGACATGGCTAAGGCGCGTGCCCATGAGCACGATCACCCCCGAAGTCGTCGAGGCCCATGGCCTCAATCCCGAGGAATACGAGCGCGTCCTCAACGCGCTGGGACGAGAGCCCAACCTCGTCGAACTCGGCATCTTCTCGGTCATGTGGTCGGAGCACTGCTCCTACAAGTCGAGCCGCTTCCACCTCAAGAAGCTGCCCACCCAGGCACCTTGGGTGATCTGCGGCCCAGGCGAGAACGCAGGCGTCATCGACATCGGCGACGGCCAGGCCGCCATCTTCAAGATGGAGAGCCACAACCACCCCAGCTACATCGAGCCCTACCAGGGCGCGGCGACGGGCGTTGGCGGCATCCTGCGCGACGTCTTCACCATGGGCGCGCGCCCGGTGGCGAACATGAACGCACTGCGGTTCGGACGGCCAGAGCACCCGAAGATGAAGCACCTCGTCAAGGGCGTGGTCGCGGGCATCGGCGGCTACGGCAACTGCGTGGGCGTGCCTACCGTGGGCGGCGAAACCAACTTCCACAAGGCGTATGACGGCAACATCCTCGTCAACGCGATGACGGTCGGTATCGCCGACACGAACAGGATCTTCTACTCGGCCGCGACGGGCGTGGGCAATCCGATCGTCTACGTCGGCTCCAAGACCGGCCGGGACGGCATCCACGGCGCCACCATGGCCAGTGCCGACTTCGGTGACGACATCGACGAGAAGCGTCCCACCGTGCAAGTCGGCGATCCCTTCGTCGAAAAGCTGCTGATCGAGGCCTGCCTCGAACTCATGGCGACTGACGCCATCGTCGCCATCCAGGACATGGGCGCGGCTGGCCTCACCTCCTCCTCCGTCGAGATGGCGAGCAAGGGCGGCGCGGGCATCCGCCTGAACATGAACGCCGTACCCTGCCGCGAACAGGCGATGACGCCTTACGAGATGATGCTGAGCGAGTCGCAGGAGCGCATGCTCATGGTGCTCAAGCCCGGCAAGGAAGCGATGGCCGAGGCGATCTTCCGCAAGTGGGAACTCGACTTCGCGGTGATCGGCGAAGTCACCGAAGCCGGTCCGGACGGGGGTCACATGGTGCTGGAGTTCAACGGCGAAGTGGTCTGCGACATCCCGCTAGGGCCCCTCGCTGACGACGCGCCGGAGTACGAGCGGCCTTACGTCACGCCCGAAGAATACAAGGCCTGGGCGAAGGTCCCGGCCCTGGGCGACGTGCCTGCCACGACGGATGTGGGTGCGGACCTGCTCAAGCTCATGGGCGGTGCGGACCTCGCTTCGCGGCGGTGGATCTGGGAGCAGTACGACAGCCAGGTCGGCGCCGACACCATGCAGAAATCGGGCGGCGACGCTGCGGTGGTCCGCGTACACGGAACGAGGAAGGCGCTGGCGATCAGCACCGACTGCTCGCCCCGCTACTGCTACGCCGACCCCTACGAGGGCGGCAAGCAGGCCGTGGCCGAGACCTATCGCAACATCAGCGCGGTTGGCGGCCTGCCGCTCGCGATCACCAACTGCCTGAACTTCGCCAACCCGCAGCGTCCCGAGATCATGGCCCAGATCGTCGGCTGCCTGAACGGCATGGGCGATGCCTGCCGCGCGCTCGACTACCCGATCGTCTCTGGCAACGTCTCGCTCTACAATGAATCGAAGGCGACCGGCGGTGGCTCGGCGATCCTGCCCACGCCCGCAATCGGCGGCGTCGGTCTGCTCGCCGACCTCGAAGCGACGACCACGATCGCCTTCAAGGCGGAAGGCGAGGACATCTATCTCCTCGGCGGCGAAGGGACCCATCTGGGCCAGTCGCTCTGGCTCAAGGACATCGCGGGCCGCGAAGCAGGCGAGCCGCCGGTCGTCGATCTCAAGGCGGAAGCGCGTAATGGCGCTCTGGTGCGTGGCTGGATCGGCGAGGGCAAGGTCACCGCGGTCCACGACGTGAGCGACGGCGGCCTTCTCGTGGCGCTTGCGGAAATGGCGCTGGCCAGCGGGCTGGGCTGCACTCTCGACGCCCACCCGACGACACCGCAGGCATTCGGAGAGGATCAGTCGCGCTATGTGCTGACGGCTCCCGCGGGCACCGAGCTTGCGAACGCCGTGAAGATCGGCACGGTCGGTGGAACCACGGTCGCAGGTGTCGAGATCGCGGCGTTGCGCGCGGCGAACGAGGCGTTCTTCAAGGACTGGATGGAAGCCTGAACCCTGGCGCCCCGGAGTTCATCCGGGGCACCCTGCCCGCTCGAAGGCGCGGCGCACCTGCTCCGGCAAGATAGGTCTGGCCTTGAGACGCGCGGGTTCATGGCGGACCTTACGCCAGTGCGTCTGTCAGCGCCCGCATGAGCGCCCATTCAGGGAATGGCAGTAGGCGAACCTGATCGACGCCCGGCGTTCCCTGCCGGTCTTGCTTCCGGGTACTAGCGCACCCATTCCTTCTCGGGGATGCCCAGAAGGCGCAGCACGCTGGTAAGGTCCCCGCGGTCGATCCAGCCATTGGCGGCGGCGCGGGCCTTGGGTTTCGCATGGTAGGCGATGCCGTAGGTCGCCGCCTCCAGCATGGGGATGTCATTGGCGCCGTCGCCCGTCGCGAGCGTGGTCACTCCCTCACCCGCAGCCTCGATCTCGGCGAGCAGCGTCGCCTTCTTCACGGCCGAATCGACGATGGGGCCATTCAGCCCGCCCGTCAGCTTGCCGCCCGCCACATCGAGGCGGTTACCCACCACATGCTCGAAGCCAAGCTGTTCGGCCACGGGATCGGCGAAGTGGTGGAAGCCGCCCGTGACGAGCACGGTCCGGCAGCCCAGCTTCTTCAGCGTTTCCACCAGTACCCTCGCGCCCGGCATCGGCTGGATCCGCGTGGAAAGGCACTGCGTTATCGCTTCTGTACCAAGGCCCTCCAGAAGGCCTACCCGCTCGCGCAGCGCCTGCTCGAAGTCGAGCTCGCCCTGCATCGCGCGCTCGGTGATTGCGGCGATGCGTTCCTTGAGCCCTGCGAAATCGCCAAGTTCATCGATGCATTCCTGACCGATCATGGTGGAATCCATGTCGGAGATGAACACGCGCGGGACAACCGGCTCGTCCGTGGTGACGAGACCGTCGGTGGGCGCGAAGTGCGCATCCAGCGCCGCCCGCAGCGCCGCGGCGTCGTCATCGGGCGAATCGATCTGCATGGTCCTGCCGCAGAACTCGAGCATGGCGGCATCGGCGATGCGTACGCCGGCTTTCTCCATTTCCGCCTTGGCAGCCTCAAGTCTTGCCGAAAGGTGATCTGGTTCTGCTATCAGACGGGCGATGAGCACTGCAATTTCCCTTGATGCGCCATACGATATCGAAGCCGGAGACCGGCCACCGCTGGCGCTCATCGCAGGGCCGACCGCCAGCGGCAAGAGCGATTGTGCCGTGGCGCTGGCGCTGGAACTGGAACGCCGGGGCCGCCACGCGGTCGTCATCAATGCCGACAGTTCGCAGGTCTACGCCGATCTCACCATCCTGAGCGCCCGGCCCGTCGCTTCGGAAATGAGCGGCATCGATCATCGCCTGTTCGGCGCCTGGGACGGCGCGCAAAGCTGCTCCGCGGCAGACTGGGCCCGCGCTGCCGCCGCCACGATCGCGGAAGTCCACGCCAGCGGAGGAGTACCGATCCTTGTCGGCGGCACCGGGCTTTACATACGCACTCTTCTCGAAGGGATCGCCCCGGTCCCGCCGATCGAACCAGAGGTGCGCCAAGTGGTGCGCGCCCTCCCCGTCGAGGAAGCCTATGCGGCTCTCGTGGAAGAGGACCCGGAACGCGCCGCCTGCCTGGCGCCGGCCGATACGACCCGCGTGGCCCGCGCGCTCGAGGTCGTCCGCTCCACCGGCCATGGTCTCGCATACTGGCAGGCGCGGCCCAGTGGCGGCATCGGACACACCCTCAGCGTTCACGGTGCGGTGCTGCTTCCAGAGCGTCAGTCCCTCTACCATCGCTGCGACCTGAGGTTCACCCGCATGATCGAGCGCGGCGCCATGGCGGAGGTGGAGGCGCTCCTTGCCCGGCGGCTGGAGCCCGATCTCCCTGTCATGCGGGCGATAGGAGTGCCCGAACTCGCGGGCGTAATCGACGGGAGATGGCCTCTCGAAACCGCCATAGAGCGCGGTGCCCAGGCCACGCGGAACTACGCCAAGCGGCAGTTCACCTGGCTGCGCCATCAGCTACCGGAGCAATGGACGCGACTTGAATTTGAAAATTACAACGCAAACGCTGTAACTGATATTTTATTACGTTTTCCGGGTTGACCTGACATATCGTCCTGCCTAGAGGCCGATCCGTCCTTCAGGCGTAAGCCGCGTGGGATGCCAGGAAAGCTGTCGACGGGCGAAAACCTCGCTTTCGACGATTTCAAGAAAGTGCCGGGCTGCGCAATACAGCCTTTCCGCCCGGCCGATCGGTGAAGGAATATGTTGTGAGTGAAGAGCGCAGCGGCGCGAACATCCTGGTCGAAAGCCTGGTCAAGCAGGGGGTCGAATTCGTATTCGGGTATCCCGGCGGCGCCGTGCTACCGATCTATGATGCTCTCTTCGGTGACGAACGCCTTCGCCACATCCTCGTGCGCCACGAAGCAGGCGCGGCCCACGCCGCTGAAGGCTATGCCCGCTCCACGGGCAAGCCGGGCGTCGTCCTGGTCACCTCGGGGCCGGGCGCGACCAATGCCGTCACCGGCATCGCCGACGCCTACCTCGATTCGATCCCGCTCATCGTCATCACGGGGCAGGTCCCGACCGGGCTGATCGGCTCGGACGCGTTCCAGGAAGCCGACACCGTCGGCATCTCGCGCCATTGCACCAAGCACAACTACCTCGTGAAGGACCCGGCCGAGCTTGCCGCGGTCATCGATGAGGCGTTCCAGATCGCCACCACCGGCCGCCCGGGCCCTGTCCTGATCGACATTCCCAAGGACGTCCAGATCGCCTCGGCCGTGTGGACCGATGCGCTCGCGCAGCGCCGCCAGCGCTATGCTCCGCGCACCCAGGGCACGCGCCAGGAGATCGCTCAGGCGGTCGAGATGATCGCCGCGGCCAGGCAGCCGATCCTATACACGGGCGGCGGCGTCATCAACTCGGGGCCCCGTGCCAGCGAACTCCTGCGCGAGCTTCAGGCGAAGACCGGCGCGCCGGTCACCTCCACGCTGATGGGCCTTGGCGCCTTCCCGGCTGATCATCCCGACTGGCTCGGCATGCTGGGCATGCACGGCACCTATGAGGCCAACCTGGCGATGAACCAGGCCGACCTCATCGTCTGCATCGGCGCGCGCTTCGACGACCGCGTGACCGGCCGCCTCGATGCATTCTCGCCCAATTCCAAGAAGATCCACATCGACATCGACCGCTCCTCGATCAACAAGATCGTGCGCGCCGACCTGCCGATCGTGGGGGACTGCGCCGCCGTTCTCGAGCAGATCCTGGCCGAGTGGGGCAGCCGCAAGGGCCAGGACCTCACCGAGTGGAAGGCCTGCGTCGATACGTGGCGCGAGAAGCAGAGCCTCTGCTTCCCGCTCAACGACGAGGCCATCATGCCGCAGCTGGCGATCCAGCGCCTCTACGAGCTGACGAAGCACAGGGATCCGGTCATCTCGACCGAGGTCGGGCAGCACCAGATGTGGGCGGCCCAGCACTTCCCGTTCTTCTCGCCGAACAAGTGGCTGACGTCGGGCGGCCTCGGCACTATGGGCTATGGCCTGCCCGCCGCGATCGGTGCGCAGTGCGGCAATCCGGACAGCCTCGTCATCGACATCGCGGGCGATGCCTCGATCCAGATGAACATCCAGGAACTGGGCACCGCCACGCAATACCGCCTGCCGGTCAAGGTCTTCATCCTCAACAACGAGTGGATGGGCATGGTCCGCCAGTGGCAGGAACTGACCTATGAAAGCCGCTTCTCGAACTCGTACTCGGACAGCCTGCCCGACTTCGTGAAGCTGGCCGAGGCCTATGGCTGGAAAGGCATCCGCATCGAAAACGAGAGCCAGCTGGACGCCGGCATCCAGGCGATGATCGACCATCCCGGCCCCGTCATCGTGGACTGCCTCGTCCACAAGGAGTCGAACTGTTTCCCGATGATCCCCTCGGGCGCCTCGCACGTCGACATGCTTCTCTACGGCGACCACGTTCTCGGCACGATGGACGACGAAGCCAAGGCGCTGGTCTGAGGGAGGCACGAGAACAATGATGCACATCCAGCAAGAAGCCGAGGAACGGCACGTTCTGACCGTGACGGTCGATAACGAGGCGGGCATCCTCGCGAAGATCGCCGGGCTGTTCACCGCGCGCGGCTACAACATCGACAGCCTGACCGTGGCCGACATCACCGAGAACCACGCGGTGAGCCGGATCACGATCGTAACCCACGGCCCGCCGAGCCAGATCGACCAGATCCATGCGCAGCTGGAACGGCTGGTACCGGTCCACAAGGTCGTGGACCTCACCGAGGTGGGCCCGCACGTCGCGCGCGAACTGGCGCTGGTGAAAGTCGCGGGCACGGGCGAAAAGCGGGTCGAGGCGCTGCGCATCGCCGAGGTGTTCCGCGCCCGGCCCGTCGACACGACGACCGAGAGCTTCATCTTCGAGATGACCGGGGCGCCCGACAAGATCGACAGCTTCGTGGCGCTGATGCGCGACCTCGGCCTCGTCGAGGTGGGCCGCACCGGCATCGTCGCGATGGCCCGGGGCCCCCAGGAAGCCTGACAATTCTCTTCGTTGCTTTCGCGTTGGCGGAAGCCCAAAAAACCGCGCGCCCGAGCGCACACACTTCCGGCCATGCCGCGCGCAGGCCGCCGAAAAGGGTACTGAAATGAAGGTCTATTACGACGCCGACAGCGACATCAACCTGATCACCGACAAGAAGATCGTCGTGCTCGGTTACGGCAGCCAGGGCCACGCGCATGCTCAGAACCTTCGCGACTCGGGCGTGAAGGAAGTCGCCATCGCGCTGCGCGAAGGCTCGGCCACTGCGAAGAAGGCCGAAGGCGCCGGCTTCAAGGTGCTCTCGAACGCCGAAGCCGCGAAGTGGGCCGACATCATCATGATCCTGGCGCCCGACGAGCACCAGGCCGCGATCTACGCCGCCGACCTGCACGACAACATGAAGCCTGGCGCAGCGCTCGCCTTCGCCCACGGCCTCAACGTCCACTTCGGCCTGATCGAGCCGCGCGCCGACATCGACGTCATCATGATCGCGCCCAAGGGCCCGGGCCATACCGTCCGCAGCGAATACCAGCGTGGCGGCGGCGTGCCCTGCCTCGTCGCGATCCACCAGGACGTGACCGGCAATGCCCACGACATCGCCCTTGCCTATGCCTCGGGCGTGGGTGGCGGCCGTTCGGGCATCATCGAGACCAACTTCCGCGAGGAATGCGAGACCGACCTGTTCGGCGAGCAGGCCGTGCTCTGCGGCGGCGCCACTGCGCTCGTCCAGGCCGGCTTCGAGACGCTGGTGGAAGCCGGCTACGCACCCGAGATGGCCTACTTCGAGTGCCTTCACGAGCTGAAGCTGATCGTGGACCTGATGTACGAGGGCGGCATCGCCAACATGCGCTACTCGATCTCGAACACCGCCGAATACGGCGACATCAAGACCGGCCCGCGCATCATCACCGAAGAGACCAAGAAGGAAATGAAGCGCGTGCTGGAGGACATCCAGTCGGGCCGCTTCGTCAAGGACTTCGTGATGGACAACCGCGCCGGTCAGCCTGAGCTGAAGGCTTCGCGCAAGGCTTCGCTGCGCCACCCGATCGAGGAAACCGGCGCAAAGCTGCGCGCCATGATGCCCTGGATCGCCGCCAACGCGCTGGTCGACAAGACCAAGAACTGATCCGTTATGAGCGGCGGGCGGCGAGTGTGCCGCCCGCTGCCGAACTACCGTCGCTTTTTCGTCAGCGCGTGGAAGTCGGGCGGCTTTCCCGAGACCCAGCGCACGAACCGCGCGATTTCCTCCACCTTGCGCATGGCCGCGGCATCAGGTGGCATCTTGGCCAGCTGGGCATTCGTCAGCGTTGCGTGGATCGTGCGATGGCAGATCGGATGAACGGGCACGGTCTCCCGGCCGCCACGGCTTTTCGGCACCGGATGATGCCATTCAATGCGGCGCCCCAGCGGGCGATTGCACAGCCAGCATTGCCGCTCATCCGCCTCCGCCTTCATCGCGCCTCGCAAAGCCTGCACCACCCTGCTCGTCCATTAGTAAGTTATCAAAGTTTCAACCTTAATCAGGAGCCGTTCGCAATGGTTCACGCCCGCAAAGCGATGGGCGGCGTAAGGGTTGTTTGCAAAGATGACGGCATTCGGTCGGCGTAACGGTGTTGGCGGCATGGGTCAGGGCGTGCGCCCTGCCTTCGGCGTTGCCAAGCCTCTCAAGGGAGCCCCTGAAAAGCCTGCCGGCCCGGCTAACGGCGGCTCGGCTGCGACCCCGGGATCGGAGCCCTTCCCGGCTGCTGCGGGTGATGGCGCTTCCGCCTCCCTCCAGGGCATGCGCGAGGATGCGCTTTCGCGACTCGCCGATCGGGCCAACGCCGTTCACGAGCAGTCGGAGCAGAACGGCTTCGAGGCCTCGATCCACAAGATCAAGGAACAGGTCCTTCCGCGCCTGCTCGAGCGTGTCGACCCGGAAGCGGCGGCCACGCTGACCAAGGACGAGCTTTCCGAGGAATTCCGACCGATCATCATCGAGGTGCTGGCTGAGCTCAAGATCACTTTCAACCGGCGCGAGCAGTTCGCGCTGGAGAAGGTCCTGATCGACGAACTGCTCGGCTTCGGCCCGCTGGAAGAACTGCTGAACGACCCTGAGATTTCCGACATCATGGTCAACGGCCCCAACCAGACCTACATCGAAAAGAAGGGCCGCCTGCAGCTTGCGCCGACGAAGTTCCGTGACGAACAGCACCTGTTCCAGATCGCGCAGCGCATCGTCAACCAAGTAGGGCGCCGCGTCGATCAGACCACGCCGCTGGCCGACGCCCGCCTCAAGGACGGCAGCCGCGTCAACGTGATCGTACCGCCGCTGTCGCTGCGCGGCACTGCTATCTCGATCCGTAAATTCTCCGAAAAGCCGATCACCATCGACATGCTGCAGGGCTTCGGCTCGATGAGCGAGCAGATGGCAACAGCGCTCAAGATCGCGGGTGCCAGCCGCATGAACATCGTCATCTCGGGCGGTACCGGCTCGGGCAAGACGACGATGCTCAACGCACTGTCCAAAATGATCGACCCGGGCGAGCGCGTCCTGACGATCGAGGACGCGGCCGAACTGCGCCTGCAGCAGCCGCACTGGCTGCCGCTCGAAACCCGTCCGCCGAACCTTGAGGGCCAGGGCGCGATCACCATCGGCGATCTTGTCAAGAACGCGCTGCGCATGCGTCCTGACCGCATCATCCTGGGCGAAATCCGCGGCGCCGAGTGCTTCGACCTGCTCGCTGCCATGAACACTGGTCACGACGGCTCGATGTGCACGCTCCACGCGAACTCCCCGCGCGAGTGCCTGGGCCGTATGGAAAACATGATCCTTATGGGCGACATCAAGATCCCCAAGGAAGCCATCAGCCGCCAGATCGCCGAATCGGTCGACCTCATCGTGCAGGTGAAGCGCCTGCGCGACGGCTCGCGCCGCACGACCAACATCACCGAGGTCATCGGCATGGAAGGCGACGTCATCGTCACGCAGGAACTCTTCAAGTTCGAGTACCTGGACGAGACCGACGATGGCAAGATCATCGGTGAGTTCCGAGCCTCGGGACTTCGCCCGTACACGCTCGAGAAGGCACGCCAGTACGGCTTCGACCAGGCTTACCTGGAAGCTTGCCTCTGATCCTACCTGAACGTGCCGGGCAGGATCAGGGGGCGCCGGTGCCCCAGAGCCTGTCCTCGCGGACAAACCCCTTGTGGCCGGTCGCATCGAATGCGCACCAGCCATCCTTGCATTCTCCGAGGAGCCCGACGACGCCGGGCTCGACCCGCCACAGCATCGGCGCGCCGCTGCGTCCTTCGGCGCGCATCTCCGTGAGACCGCCCTTCTTCACCATTCCGGCACGCTGGCGCGAAAGCAGCAGGTCGCGCATCCACCCCTTGTCTCCGCTCGGATCCTCGATGAGTCGCCACGATCCCTCGCGGCGCAGCACTTTCACCGGCAGGTGCGGACGGCGGTAGACCCAATCGATGCGGTACGAATCGCCCGGGCCCACACGAAGGTTCGCGATTTCAGCATCGACCGAAGCCCAGTACGGCACCCTGTCGTCATCAGCGGCCCGGACGGGCGTGATCGCGGCAAGCCCGAGGCCGCAGATTGCGCTCAGAGGAAGCAAAATTTTGCGCCAGTTCATCATCCAATCCATACTGTGTCGCACAACCTTGCTTCAAGCGTCTTCGCTCCTTCGCTGTGGACGGTAAGGCGTTCCATGCGGGCCATCGGCAGGGGCAGCGGAAAGGCCGGCCGCCCCTTCGCCATGGCAGCCTCGACAAGCTGCGCCGCGAGAGAGACTACCCCGCGCTTGCCTCCCGGTCCGCAACGGTACGGCATGCGCTTGTGCAGGGTTAGTATCCTGATCTAACCGCAGGTGACATGCCCAGCGTTTCAAACCACGCTCGACGGCATCAGGGGGATAGTACGAGATGAACAAGCAGCATCTGCTGCCGATCGTCGCTGCCGGTCTAGCGCTGCTTTCGCCCGCGGCGATTGCGCAGGACGGACGAATCGATGTCAGCAGCGGCGGCGACACCGCATGGATGCTGGCGTGCTGCTCCATGGGACTTCTCACCCTGCCCGGGCTCGCCCTGTTCTATGCCGGGCGCGTGCGGAGCAGGAATGCGCTTTCCCCCATCATCCAGTGCGCTGCCATCTTTGCCCTTTGCTCGCTGCTCTGGTTCATGGTCGGCTACACGCTGGGCTTCGGCGAGGTGGGGAAAGGCTGGATCGGCAACGGCAATGCGTGGATGCTCGTCAGTCTTGGCAACCTTCGGGACGGCACCTCCGTGCCGGAGAGCGTCTTCGCTCTGTTCCAGATGATCTTCGCGTGCCTGGCACCGGCCTTCCTCGCAGGCGCTTGGGCGGAGCGGGCGCGCTTCGGCTGGACACTCGCCTTTGCGGGGGCGTGGAGCATCGTCGTCTACGCGCCGGTCGCGCATTGGATTTCGGGGAGCGGCTGGCTTGCACGCGGCGTCGGGACACTCGACTGGTCGGGCGGGATCGCCGTCCATGTCACGGCGGGCGTCTCCGCCCTGGCACTTGCCATCATGCTCGGCAGGCGCAGGGGCGTGGCGCCTGGCCAGGTAGCCCCCCATGGCTCACTCATCACCGTGGCCGGGGCATCGCTCCTGTGGATCGGCTGGCTCTCGCTTGCCGGCGGATCGGCGCTCACCGCCAACGACGATGCCGGAGCCGCCATAATTTCCATGCATGTCGCGTGCGCAGCATCGGCGCTGACGTGGATGCTGCTGGAGCGTATTGCCCGCGGCAAGCCCTCGGCCACCGGGTTCGCGATCGGCATCAATGCCGGGATCGCCGCCGTCAGTCCCGCCGCAGGCTACATCTCGCCCGGCGGCGCGGCGGTGTTCGGACTTGCTGGAGCGATCGCCTGCTGGTGTGCGATGCAGTTCATGAGGCGACGGCTGAAGATCGACGATGCACTCGGCGTCTTTGCGGTCCACGGCGTGGGCGGGGTGCTGGGCGCTCTCCTTCTTGCGCCGTTTCTTTCTCCGCTCCTCGGCGGAGTGGGCTACGGCGAGGGCATGAACCCGATTGCGCAGCTGGTGGCGCAAGGCGTTGGCGTTGCGGTGGTAGCGGCATGGTCGCTGATCGCGAGCGTCATCATTGCGCTGATGGCCTCGCTTGCGTTCCCGATGCGAGTGTCCGAAAGCGCCGAACGCACAGGCCTCGATGCAAGCAGCCACGGGGAACAGGCGTGGCATTTCGATTGACAGCCGCGCGGCGATTGCCGGAATGGGCGCGATGAAGGACTACTTGCGCCACGTGGGCCAGACACTTGCCCGAGCCCTGGAGTTCCAGGGTAGGGCCCGCCGGCGCGAGGTGATCGACTATCTCGTTATCTCGGCAGCATTCCTGATGATCGTCAACGGGCTGGCAGGAGAACTGGCCGAGCCGCACGTCGCTCGCTGGGTAGCATTTGCAACGCAGTATCTCATCCTCGTTCCGGCGGCTGCCCTCGTCGTTCGTCGCCTTCACGACATCGGCTGGAGCGGGCGATGGAGCATCGTGCTGCTCCCTGTCGCATTGCGGAACATGGCGCTCGATCTGCTGGCGCAAATCGGTGGGTGGGAGGCGCGGCGGCCGGTGGAGGCGGTCCTTGCCTATGCCGACTGGGTGCTGTTTCCACCCTTCGCGCTGCTCTACCTGCTTCTGATCGTGGCGCCCGGCAAAAAGGGTCCGAACCGCTTTGGTCCGGACCCTCGTATAGGCGATGACGGTGCAGTCAGTGACAGGACTGCGGGCGACGTCTGATCAGTCGCCGGTCAGGATGCGATCCACCAGTTCCTTGACCGTAGGCGTGAAGCCGTTGGAATAGAACGGATCCTGCTTGAACTTGTAAGCCGCATGGCCTGCAAACATCAGGTTCTCTTCCACGGGGCCGCCATGTGCGATGTCCTGAAGCGTTTTCTGAATGCAGAAGCTGCGTGGATCGGCAAGGCGGCCGGTGGTGTAATCGTCGTGGTCCTTCCACGATGAGAACCCGCAGTGCGAAAGGCAGCCCATGCAGTCCACCTGATCCTGCCGGATGATGTCCCGCTCCTGGGGACTGACGAAGACGATGGTATCGTCCGGTGTGCGCAGGCCGTCGGTGTGCCCCTGTGCCGACCATGCCCGCGCACGGTCGAGATCGCGCGGAGCGACCCAGAAGTTCTTGCCCTTGACGCCCACGTCGAGCCGAACCGTATGCTCTCCCGCTTCCACCTTGGAGTAAGGGATCTGGCGCTCCGAACGCGCTTCGAGATTGCGCAGGAAAGGATTGCGCACGGCCGAGGAATAGAAACCGGTGGGCGAGAACCGGTGCAGCAGGACATCGCCCGGCTCAAGCTCGCGCAGTGCATCCTTCCAGGCCTGCGGGATCGGACTTTCGTGCGTGAGCAACGGACGGGTTCCGTACTGGAACGCGATGGAGCCCAGCTCGGGATTGTCGATCCAGTTTTCCCAATCCCGCAGGAACCAGACGCCGCCGGCCATGACGATGGGCACGCTGTCGGCGATGCCTTCCGCACGCATGGTGTCACGCAGCGCCTTCACGCGGGGATAGGGATCTTCCGGCTTGAGCGGATCCTCGGCGTTGGAAAGGCCGTTGTGCCCGCCCGCGAGCCACGGGTCTTCGTAGACGACCGCGCCCATGAGGTCGGGAACCTTGTTGTAGGCCCGCTTCCACAGCGCCCGGAACGCGCGGGCCGAGCTGACGATCGGCAGGTAGTTGACGTTGAAGCGTCCGGCGATCTCCGAAAGCTTGTAAGGCATGCCCGCACCGCAGGTGACGCCCGCGACCATGCCGCGCGTCTGCTCCAGCACGCCTTCCAGGATCGTCTGGGCCCCGCCCATCTCCCACAGGACGTTGATGTTGATCGCGCCGTTGCCGCCGGAGATCTCATACGCGCGGCGCACCTGCTCGACAGCACCGGCGATCGCGTAATCGATCAGTTCCTGGTGCCGCTCCTTGCGCGTGAGCGCATGATAGCGCTGCGGGATGATCTTGCCCTCGGCATCGTAGCTGTCGGCATTGACCGCGCTGACCGTACCGATGCCGCCGGCTGCGGCCCATGCACCCGAACTCATGTGGTTAGTGGCGGCGACGCCCTTGCCGCCCTCTACCAGAGGCCAGACTTCACGACCGCCGTAAACAATCGGCTTGAGACCCTTGAAACTCATTTTCTCTTTCGTCTTTCCCAGGCGTTGCGCGTCAGCCCTGCGATCTTTCGGTCTTCGGCGGCGCTTCGCCTGATATGCGGCAGGGCTTGATATCCGCCGGATCAGGCCGCACCCCGGCGGCCTCAAACTGCGCATAATAGCCCTGCAATTCCGGCTTGCGAACAAATTCCGTCAACCGCAACCCTACGGACGCGAATTCGCAGAACAGCAGCGCCGGCGCAATCCCGTGCGAGTCCGCAGGTCGATCCACATCCACCACGATCACCCGCCCTCCGGGCCGCAGCGCCGGACGGAGCCGCCAGAGGAAGGCGTAGGGTTCGGTAACCTCGTGGTACATGTGCACCAGCAGAATCCGGTCGAAACTCGCTGGAGGCAGGCGAGGATCGTCGGGCGCGCCGAGGGTGATGGACACGTTCTCGATGCCCTCCCGCATGATCCGGGCACCAAGGCGTTCGTTCGCGGCGGGATTGATGTCTTCGGCGAGCACTCGACCACGTCGCCCGACACGCTGGGCGAGACGCGTGGTGTAATATCCGTCGCCCGCACCCAGATCCGCGATGCTCATGCCCGGCGCGATCTTCGCCAGGTCCATGATGACTTCTGCCTCGTGAACCTCCTCGCGCTGCACCTCGGACGAGAAAGTGGTCGCGCCGGTTTTCGAAACTGGCCGATCAGGCAAGGGAAAAGCGCGCGCGCCCGGCGTCCGTCCGTCGTCAGTGGACGGCTGCTGGCAGGCCCCGAGCGCCAGGGCCAGGAAAGCAGAAACGGACAGACCGGCGCGAAACATGCGGCCCCTTAGCGACCTGGAGCCGCTTTGGCAAAATCCTTGACGAAGCATGCGACGGACGCCTCGTCCTGGGACGAGACGCCGGCGTGGATCATCAATCGGCGTCCTCGACCTCGACCTTCTCGCCGGTGACCCGCTGTGAGAGGGCCGCAGCCATGAAGGGATCGAGTTCACCGTCGAGCACATCGTCCGGCGAAGTCGAGACCACGCCCGTGCGCAGGTCCTTCACCTGCTGGTAGGGCTGCAGGACGTAAGAGCGGATCTGGTGTCCCCAGCCGATATCGCTCTTGCTTGCGTGCTCGGCGTTGGCGGCTTCCTCGCGCTTGCGCATTTCTTCCTCGAACAGGCGCGCCTTCAGCATTCCCATCGCGATCTCGCGGTTCTTGTGCTGCGAGCGGTCGATCTGGCTCGCCACCACGATCCCCGACGGCGCGTGCGTGATGCGCACTGCCGAATCGGTCGTGTTGACGTGCTGACCACCGGCGCCCGAGGCCCGGTAGGTGTCGATCTTCAGGTCGGCCGGATTGATGTCGATCTCGAAGGTGTCGTCGATCACGGGATAGACCCATACCGACGAGAAGCTCGTGTGCCGACGCGCCGAGCTGTCATAGGGGCTGATCCGGACCAGCCGATGGACACCGCTTTCGGTCTTCGCATAGCCATAGGCATTCTCGCCCTTGATCAGCAGCGTGCAGCTCTTGATGCCCGCAGCCTCTCCAGCGTGGTAGTCCACCAGCTCCACCTTGTAGCCCTTGCGCTCGGCCCAGCGCGTGTACATCCGCTGGAGCATCTCGGCCCAGTCCTGGCTCTCGGTACCGCCGGCGCCGGCATGCACTTCAAGGTAGGTGTCGTTCGCGTCCGCCTCGCCGCCGAGCAGCGCCTGGATCTTGTCGGCGTCGGCGCGGTCGGCCAGCGCGGAAAGGGTGGCGAGACCTTCGTTGATCGTCTCGTCGTCGCCTTCCATCTCGCCGAGTTCCACGAACTCGACGGCATCGGCCATCTCGGCGCTGATCTGGTTGACCGCGCCGATCGCCGCCTCGAGCCGGCGACGTTCCTTCATGACCGCCTCGGCTTCCTTGGGCTTGTCCCAGAGAGTGGGATCCTCGACCCGTGCGTTGAGCTCGTCGAAGCGCCGCAGCGCGCGATCCCAGTCGAGGAACTTGCGGACCAGCGCGAGGGCCTTTTCGATACGCGCTATATGAGCCTGCCCTTCGGCACGCATGACGGGATTCTCCAACGAAACTGCTACGCCCGCCGCGCATAACGCCGATGGAGCGTATGTAAAGCGCGCGGGACCACCGCAAGGTGAAAGGCCGCGTCTTACCTCCTGCTCGGGACATCATCAAGCCGCCCCGGCAACCCGGTCGGCTCCCGTCAGCCCGGCTGACTGGCCGCCGGGCGCGCAGCCGTTAGCGCCTCAGCTTCTGCACGGCGGCGAGCGTCAGCTTGGCGTGATCGCGGTAATCGAGTTCGGAATGGACCATGACGATGCGCCCATCCTGCGCGATGACATAGCTGGTGCGATCCGTCATGCTCGCTGGCGCCCCTTCTCGCTTGAGCGCGACATCGTAGCCCTTGATGACCTTGGGCGTTGCCACCGCGACGGTGAACTTGTCACGGCACGCCTCGGTCGAGAACTTCCGCAACGTCGGCAGGTCGTCTGCGGACATGCCGACGACTTGCGCGCCTGTCTTGGCAAAGTCATCGCTCGCTTCGGCGAAGGCATGCGCTTCGAGAGTGCATCCTTTGGTGAAGGCCTTGGGGTAGAAATAGAGGACAACCGGTCCGCGCCTGAGGGCCTGCTTCAGGTCGAAGGACAGCACCTTCCCGCCCTTGGCCCCCTGCGTTGCGAACATCGGGGCCCTGGCGCCTACCGGCAGGCTCGCGTGGGCAGCGACTGGAGCCAGGAGTATCGTCACGGCAGCGACGAAAGGGGTGAGCAGGTCTTTTTTCATGCCACGCAGTCTGGCCCGGCAGCACGCGCGTGTCCAGCCAGTGCGCGCCTCGATCACTCCACTTCGATCCACCCCAGAACGGTGCCCACTTCGTAGGTCTCGCCAGTAGCCGCCGTGATCTTCAGCGTGCCCGAGGCGGGGGCCTCGACCTCGTTTGTGGACTTGTCGGCTTCGAGCGAGAACAGCGGCTGCCCTTCCGTCACCTTGTCTCCGTCTTTTGCGAGCCACTCGGCAATCTGGCCCTCCTGCATGGAGAAGCCGATCTTGGGGAGCAGGATTTCAACGGCCATGAATATGGTGTCCTCAAGGTAAAGGGGCTCGCGGCAGTCACCTGAGCACGCGGCCACGATCACCTGATGAATAGCGCCGCATTCAAAGCGGGCAAGCGCGCCTTACTGTATAAAGCCGCAATCACCGTGTAGGCGATACTGCCGCAGCATACAGCGCGTGACGAGGACTGAAGCGCAAACGCAGCTTTCCAAGAGAAACGGTGGCGCGAGTGCGCAACGCGATCACGACAGACATAAGCTTCAGGAAGTTTGGCGCCGCTCCGCGCCGCCAATTGCGGAACACGGCACGGAGCGACGCGTGCGACCCCGAAGGGCTGCCGCGACGGGCTTGGAGAGGAGAATCCCTGCCCTGATCTGCCTTGACGGCGACCACTGCGCGACAAAACCGGGCTAACACTCGTGCAAACGATTGTGAACTGTCCTTTCAGCTTATGGATCGTTCCGGGTCAGTTTAGGAGGCAAACGTCAATCATGCCTCCATGCTTGACCGCGCGGATCTATGCGCCTCAAGAAATCTCGACTTCAGCGACCATGGAACCAGCATGACCCGCCCACAAGCCAGTGCCGAACAGCCTCGCCGCAGCGCTCTTTACCTCCCGGCGTCGAACCCCAAGGCCATTGCCAAGACGCGCACCCTTCCTTGCGACATCGTTATCCTCGACCTTGAGGATGCCGTTGCGCCCGAGATGAAGGAGGAGGCCCGCCGGGCAGCGGTGGCGGCACTAGAGGAAGGAGGCTTCGGCGGCCGCGAAGTCGCGATACGGGTCAACGGCCTCGACACTCCGTGGGGATCGGACGATCTTGCGGCGATCGCCACATCCCGCGCCGATGCAGTGCTCGTCCCCAAGGTCGACGGACCTTCCGACATCGCCCGCTACGAGGCTGCCCTGCGCGAAGCGCCCTCCTCGCTCCAGCTTTGGGCCATGATCGAGACTTGCGCGAGCGTCTTCGCGCTGGAGTCGATTGCAGCCATGGCGAAGACCGGCCGCCTCTCACTATGGATCATGGGAACGAACGATCTGGCGAAGGAAATGCGCGCGCAACTGACACCCGAGCGCACCCCTTTCCTGCCCTTCCTCTCCATGGCCGTGGCCGCCGCCCGGGCTCATGGGCTTACCGTACTCGATGGCGTGTGCAACGAATTCCGCGATTTGGACGTCTTCACCGCGGAGGCGCGGCAAGGCCTCCTTTTCGGCTTCGACGGGAAAAGCCTGATCCATCCGTCGCAGATAGAGCCCTGCAACGCGGTGTTTTCGCCGGGTGAACACGAACTGGCGTGGGCCCGCGGCGTGATAGAGGCCTTTGCCTTGCCGGAGAACCGCCAGAAGGGCGTCATCCGGGTGGACGGCAAGATGACCGAGATCCTGCATCTGGAGCAGGCGCGAAGGCTTGTGGCCGTGGCGGAGCAGATCGCGGCTCGTGACTGATCCGGAAGCGTTGCTTTTCCGATTTTCCTGACCCGCCCGTCACCTGGATCCGGTTGAACCTACCCGGCGGCGGACCGGGCTCTCTCGATCAGTCCGCCCGCTGGACCTTGCCGATCGGAGCCGCTTCGTTCGCCACCACCTTCAGCACCGCCGCCCAGGCATCGACATTCTGCTGCAGCGCCGCCGGGTCGACCTTGTCGAGCGTATCGTCAGGGGTATGGTGGAGGTCGAAGTAATGCGTGCCGTCCTGCCCCAGATCGATCACGGCAAGGTTCTGCGCCGCGATGATGGCCTCCACGTCCGCGCCGCCATCGGCCTTGCCTTCGTGAGGGACGATGCCCATCGGCCAGAGCGCCGCCCTTACCCTGTCGGCCAGCCCCTTATCCTGCGGCGCATGGCTGAAACGCACCTGCCAGACCTTGTCTGCCCCGAAGTCGCTTTCCATCGCAAGCGCGTGCGGCTCCGAACCATGCCGCTTGGCATAGTCGTCTCCGCCGCCGCCCGCGATGCCGGTTTCCTCGTTGCCTGACCACAGGACGCGGATGGTGCGCAAGGGTTGGCCGCCCTCCTGCGCCGCCAGCGCGGCCGCGGTGATGATCCCGCAGCCGGAGGCATCGTCCACTGCGCCGGTCGCGAGATCCCACGAATCCAGATGGCAGGCGAGCACGATGATCGGCAGCGACGGGTCACGGCCGGGAAGGTCGGCGATGACATTCCCCGAGGTGGCATCGGGGAACGGCTTTCCCATCAGCGTGAGGTCAATGGCGAGGGGCTGCCCTCGTGCGGCCGTACGCGCGATCAGGTCGGCGTCCGGGTTCGATACCGCACCGGCGGGGATGGGCTTTACGTCCTTGGCGAAGATGGTGACGCCCGTATGCGGATTGCGATGACTGTCCGTGCCCGCCGAACGGATGACGACACCCGCCGCTCCCTTGCGCGATGCGACGGTCGGCCCCTTGCGGCGCACGTCCCCGTATGGGCCGTAGCCCGACCCGTCCTGGGCCGCGCGCATGGCGTGATCGATGAAGGCAACCCTGCCCTTCAATGACCCCGCAGGCGCGGCCTCAAGAGCCGCAAGGGTGGGAAAATAGACGAGTTCCGCCTTGAGGCCACCCTTGGGTGTGGGCACCGAGAAGCCCAGCGCCGTGATCGCCAGAGGCTGCGGATAGGGCGCCGTCAGTTTTGCGCTTTCGGGGCCACGCTGCCAGCCGAGGGTCTTGAACTCCTCGACGCGCACATTTCTGAAGCCAAGTGCCGTCAGCTTCTGCGCTCCCCAGTCCCGCGCGCGATCTTCCGCCTGCGAACCCGCAGGACGAGGGCCGATTTCGGTGGTCAGGCCCTCCACGATTTCCCAGGCGACGCCCGTTCCCTGCACCGGAGCCGCTGCGGCGGGAAGCGATAGCGAAAGTGTCGAGGCACAGAGGACGGCGCGCAGAGCGGTGGGGATCTTCATACCGCAGGTGCTAACGCCTCCATGCAGGGCTGCCAAGCGCCTGCGAGGACCCGCCGACCGCCATGTGGATAAGCCTGCGTGAGAGGCCTTGCCGCAGAGCGGCGGAGCGAACACACCTTCCCTCATGCTTGCATCGCTCACCCGCGCCCAGGCCCTGATCGTGATCGCTGCGCTTGCGCTGCTGCTGGCGCTTTCGCTGATGATACGACCTGCGGACAGCGAAGGGGCGATTACCGGGGACGGTACATACTCCGATGTCCAGCTCTACAGGGATGTCGCTCATGCCGTGGCATCGGGAGAAGGCTACTACCCGGCGGCAACCCGCCTGCATCGCATGCACGGCTTCCCTACTCGGCCCTTCATCACCGTGCGGCTTCCCACGCTCGCCTGGATCGAAGCTGGCCTTGGCTGGCGAGCTACCCACATGCTGCTCCTCACCCTGCTTGGCGCGGCCGCGCTGGCGTGGTTCTCCATGCTGCGGCCCCTCGCCGGCCAGGCCGAGCGCTTTGGCGCATCGCTCCTCGTGGTTGCCGGCGGCGCCATGGCCGCGAGCGACGAACTCGTCGTGACGCATGAACTGTGGGCCGGCGTTCTCGTGGCGCTTGCCCTCGCCATGACCGTCCGCGGCAACCTCTCCGCAGGCCTGGCAAGCGCCGCGTGCGCATTGGCGGTCCGCGAGCTTGCGGTCCTCTTCGTTCTGGTGGCGGGAGCTTCTGCCCTACACAAGCGCCAGTACCGGGCAGCTTTTTGCTGGGCGGGCCTGCTGGCCGGATACACGGTGGTGCTTTATCTGCATTGGCGTGCAGTAGCGCCGCTGTCCCTGCCGGGAGATGCGCTCTCGCAAGGCTGGAGCGGGATGCGCGGACCCGCCGCTCCATTACGCGACATCGCTGAGGTCACTCTCATCAACCTCGCTCCGCAACCCTTGTCATACTGCCTGGTAATGCTTGCCCTGGCGGGCTTCCTGTCGGCGCCGCCGTCAGTTGCACGCATGGCCATTCCTTACCTTGCGCTCGTCGCCGCCCTGCTCGCGGTCTTCGCACGCCCTGTGAACTTCTACTGGGCCATCCTTGCCACGCCGACCGTGATGGCAGGGCTTGCCTTCCTGCCTCGTCTAGCGGGTGACCTAGTGCGAGGACTGCGCCGGCGGGCCTGACTTGATACCGGCCCGCCCCGGCCCATCTTGCGACGACATGCCCGGGCCTGTAAGGGCCGGTACCAAGACTTTCCCTATCGCCATATCCATTCAAAGGACGCCCATGGCCGCCCAATACGCCTATGTCATGAAGGGCATGACCAAGACCTTCACCGGCGCTCCCAAGCCGGTGCTCAACAACATCTCGCTCCAGTTCTACCAGGGCGCCAAGATCGGCATCGTGGGCCCGAACGGTGCGGGCAAGTCCACCCTGATCAAGATCATGGCCGGGATCGACACCGATTTCACCGGCGAGGCCTGGGCGGGCGAGAACATCACGATCGGCTACCTGGAACAGGAACCCGAACTCGATCCCACCAAGAACGTGCTTGAGAACGTCAAGGATGGCGCGCGCGAGACCGCTGACCTCGTTGACCGCTTCAACGAGATCTCCGCGATCATGGGCGACCCGCCGGAGGACGTCGATTTCGACGCACTCATGGAGGAGATGGGCGACCTGCAGGGCAAGATCGACGCGGTCGATGGCTGGACGCTCGACAACCAGCTCGAGATCGCGATGGAAGCACTGCGCTGCCCGCCGGGAGACTGGCCCGTGACCAGCCTTTCGGGCGGTGAGAAGCGCCGCGTTGCGCTCACCCGCCTGCTCATCCAGAAGCCCTCCATCCTGCTGCTGGACGAGCCCACCAACCACCTCGACGCCGAGTCCGTCGAATGGCTGGAAAACCACCTCAAGGAATACGCCGGCGCGGTGCTGATGATCACCCACGACCGCTACTTCCTCGACAACGTGGTGGACTGGATCCTCGAGCTCGATCGCGGGAAGTACTTCCCCTACGAAGGCAACTACTCGACCTACCTCGAGAAGAAGGCCAAGCGCCTCGAGCAGGAGGACCGCGAGGAATCCGGACGCCAGAAGGCGCTCAAGGAGGAACTCGACTGGATCCGGCAGACGCCCGCCGCGCGCCAGACCAAGTCCAAGGCCCGTATCCGCAAGTTCGAACAGCTGCAGGAGGCGCAGTCGGGCCGCAAGCCGGGCAAGGCGCAGATCGTCATTCAGGTGCCCGAACGTCTGGGCGGCAAGGTCATCGAGGTGAAGAACATCTCCAAGGCCTATGGCGACAAGCTGCTGTTCGAAGACCTCTCGTTCATCCTTCCCCCCGGCGGCATCGTCGGCGTAATCGGCCCCAACGGCGCGGGCAAGTCCACGCTGTTCAAGCTGCTGACCGGTAAGGAAGAGCCCGACACCGGATCGATCGAGATCGGCTCGACCGTGCACCTCGGCTTCGTCGACCAGAGCCGCGACCACCTCGATCCCAAGAAGAACGTGTGGGAGGAGATTTCCGACAGCCTCGACTACATGAAGGTCAACGGGCACGACATGTCGACGCGCGCCTATGTCGGCGCCTTCAACTTCAAGGGCCAGGATCAGCAGAAGAACGTCGGCAAGCTTTCGGGCGGTGAGCGCAACCGCGTGCACATGGCCAAGATGCTGAAGGAGGGCGGCAACGTCCTGCTGCTCGACGAGCCGACCAACGACCTCGACGTGGAAACGCTGGGCGCTCTGGAAGAGGCGATCGAGAACTTCGCGGGTTGCGCCGTGGTCATCAGCCACGACCGCTTCTTCCTCGATCGTCTTGCCACGCACATCCTGGCGTTCGAGGGCAACAGCCATGTCGAATGGTTCGAGGGTAACTTCGCGGCCTATGAAGAGGACAAGCGCCGCCGCCTGGGCGATGCAGCGGATCGTCCCACGGCGCTTGCCTACAAGAAGCTGACCCGCTGATCCCGGCGCCGAGCCAGGCCTGATCACAAGCCGCTGTCCCGTCTCCGGGGCAGCGGCTTGTTCATTTATGGTCGAACGAAAATGAACGGCGAGCGCTTTGACGGTTCAGTAAAGCGACAGCGCGTATCATTTACATCGGGGTTACGAAGAGCCGTGATCGCCGTCCGGCAAACTCGATTGGAGACCGGAACAATGGCCGTAACGAACAAGAAGAAGTCTGTCTGGTTGAAGGTCGGGGCGATCGCCTTGCTTGCGACCAGCCTCTCCACCCCCGCTCTCGCCTAGTCCCGATCTGAAGGCGGCAGGGTGGAACGCTCGTCGCCGTCACGGTCGCAGTCGCCCCGGATGGATCGCGGCCCGCAGGCAAGGCCGCAGCGCCCGGCGCCCGCAGCCCGGCCGAACGATGCCGGGGCTCGCAACTGGCAGCGGAGCGAATCGCGTCCTCGCCCCACCCGCGCGACGCCGGAACGATCGCAGACGCGTCCCGAGGTGCGCCGGGAGCCAAGGGCGAATGAAATCCGGCGCGGCCTGCCCGGCTGGGCCGGGGGCACTCGCAGCGGCGAACCTATCAGCCCGAACGGGAACGCTCGTCCGAACCCGAGTGACCGCAGTGCCTGGCAGCGCGGCACGGAGCGCCGCAACGACGATCGCCGCAACGACGATCGCCGATGGGATAACGACCGCCGAGACAACGATGGCCGGTGGCGCGACAACGATCGCCGTGACAACAACGACCGATGGCGTGACAACGACAGGCGGGACAATGATCGCTGGCGTGACAACGATCGCCGCTACGGCAACGAACGCTGGCGCGGGAACGACAATCGCGGACGTGACTGGGATCGTACCTCATGGCGCCGCGATTCCCGTTACGACTGGCAACGTTACCGTGACCGCAACCGCTCGACCTATCGCATCGGGCGCTATTACGCCCCTTACCAGGGCTACTCCTACCGGCGGATAGGCCTCGGCTTTTCGCTGGGTTCAATGTTCTACGGAAACCGGTACTGGATCAACGATCCGTGGCAGTATCGACTGCCCCAGACTTATGGTGCTTACCGCTGGATCCGCTACTACGACGATGTCCTGCTCGTCGACACCTACTCCGGCCAGGTGGTGGATGTGATCTACGACTTCTTCTGGTAACGGTTTGGGAAAGAAAAAACATAAAGGCCTTCCGGTTCTCTGAGGCGGGAGGCCTTTCACTTCACGGTGCCCTCAATTTACGTGGGGATTGATTTGCAGGTTGCGCCGAGTACTCTGTCGGCAGGATGGCAAATCACCCCCACCCAGATCGCAAAGTGCTTGCCCGGACGGGGGCCGAGGTGCGCGATCGTCTGGCGGGAGACCCGGCGGTATGGCGCTTCCCCGAGGAGCGCGCGGAAGTTTACGTTGTCGACGACTTTCTTCCGGCATCCTCGTGCCGCTACCTCATGAGGCTGATCGATGACGTTGCGTGCCCCTCCTGCGTTATCGACGGGAAGGACTGGCCGGATTACCGCACCAGCTACTCAGGAGACCTCGACGTCCGCGACCGCTGCGTCAGTGACTTGGAAAGGCGGATTTCGGCTGTCACGGGGATTGCCTCCGAGCGGGGCGAGTGGGCGCAGGGCCAGCGTTACCGGCGCGGCGAGTTCTTCGGTGAGCATTGCGACTGGTTCGATACCGCCTCGACGTACTGGCAGCATGAGCGGCGCTGCGGCGGGCAACGCAGTTGGACAGCGATGATCTACCTCAATGCCGTGGAGGAAGGCGGCACCACCGAGTTCACGCGGGTCACTCTCAGCGTGCCCCCTCGCGCGGGGGCCTTGCTGCTATGGAACAATGCCCTGCCTGATGGCACTCCCAACCCCTGGACGATGCACGCGGCGCGGCCGGTGTTGCGCGGTGTCAAATACGTCGTCACCAAGTGGTTCCGGGCCCGGCCATGTCAGTAGTCGCGGTCAGCCATCCTGCCCGGTTCCGTTGCCGCCGCGACCGACAAGGTGCTCGAACAGATGATCCATCCTCTTGTGGAGGCGAATGATTTCCAGCTGCGTGCGCAGGTTTACCTCGTAGTCGTGACGGGCAGCGATCCGGTCCTTGTCGGACTGCCGGTTCTGGCTCATCATGATCACCGGTGCCTGGATGGCCGCCAGTGTCGAAAGCATCAGGTTGAGGAAGATGTAGGGGTAGGCATCGAAGGGATGTAGCCCGAGCGCCTTCAGGACCTCGCTGTTGATGAGCATCCAGCTGAGCAGGACAACGCCGAATCCGACGATGAAGGACCAGGAGCCGCCGACCGCCGCCACCTTGTCGGCGAGCCGGTCGGCGAAGGTGGCATTGAGCGCGGCCTCTTCCTGCGCGTCGAGGTCCATCACGGTGCCAGAGGCAATACGTTCCAGCACCCGCCGTTCCTCGGCATCGACGTCCGAGAGCTTTCGCCCGAGAAGCTCCTCGCAAAGCTCGGCCGCGGTCCGAGGCAGGCCATTCATCAGCTTTCCAGCGCCTCGGCAATTAACTTACGGGTTTCAGGCACGCCATAGAGCGCGATGAAGCTGCCCATCCGGGGCCCCTGCGGGCTGCCGAGCAAAGTCTCGTAGAGAGCCTTGAACCAGTCGCGCAGGGTCTCGAACCCGTACGCCTCGTTCTTGCCGATTTCGTAGACGATGTTCTGCAGTTCCTCGGCGGTGGGATCGGCCGCGAGTGTCGCAAGCTGATTGTCGAGGTCTTTGAGTGCCTTGGCTTCCGAAGGGGTAGGCGCGCGGCGCTGGAGCGTGGGCGCGATAAAGTCGCGGTTTGTCGCCAGGGCTGCGCGCACCATATCCGCAAGCGCCGGATGAGCCTCGGGACTGGCGTCCGCCACGTAGTTCCCGAGATAAGACCAGACCTGCTCGGCCGTGGCATCCGCGCCCAGAACGCCGATCAGGTTAAGCAGCAGAGAAAAGGTGACCGGCACGGTATCGCCGGCGCCTGCATCTCCGCCGTTGGCGCGCAGCAGGTGCCACACAGGGTTGCCAAGCTGCTTGTCCAGCGCTTGGCCGGCAAGGTTGCCGTGGAACTGCCAGTATTCGTCCACAGCCTTCGGGATCACTCCCACATGCAGCTGCTTGGCGCTTTTCGGTTCGCGGAACAGGTAGAAGCCCAGGCTTTCCTCGGTCCCGTAGGTCAGCCACTGTTCGATGGTGAGGCCATTCCCCTTGGACTTCGAGATCTTCTCACCATTCTCGTCGAGAAACAGTTCATAGATCAGGCCTTCGGGTCGCCGTCCGCCAAGCACCTGCACGATCTTGCCTGATTGGGTCACCGAATCCGTGAGGTCCTTGCCGCACATCTCGTAATCCACACCCAGCGCGTACCAGCGCATTGCCCAGTCGACCTTCCACTGCAACTTGGACATCCCGCCAAATGCAGTCTGCTCGATGACGGTGCCGTCTTCATCGGTGAAGCGGATCATCCCGGTCGCCGGATCGAGAACCTCGACCGGCACCTGGAGCACTACGCCGCTCGTCGGCGAAACCGGGAGCACCGGCGAGTAGGTCTTGCGGCGTTCCTCCCGCAGCGTGGGCAGCATCACGTCCAGAATCGCCTGATTGCATTCCAGCACCCGCGTCAGTGCCGCATCAAAACCGCCGGAGTTATAACGATCGCTCGCCGAGACGAACTCGTACTCGAACCCAAAACGATCGAGGAATTCGCGCAGCATGGCATTGTTGTGATGAGCAAAGCTCTCGTGCGTGCCGAACGGATCAGGAATGCGGCTGAGCGGCTTGCCGAGGTTGGCGGAAAGCAGTTCGGCGTTGGGGATGTTGTCGGGCACCTTGCGAAGCCCGTCCATGTCGTCGGAGAAGGCCACCAGGCGAGTGGGCGCGCCGCCGGTCAGCGCCTCATAGGCGCGCCGGACGAGCGTGGTGCGCAAGACTTCCTGAAACGTGCCGATATGCGGCAGACCCGATGGGCCGTACCCGGTCTCGAACAGCACCGGCGCGCCGCCGGGTTTACCCTGCGGATAGCGCTTGAGCAGCTTCTGGGCCTCCCGGAAGGGCCAGGCCTTGGACACGCGTGCGGCTTCGATCAGGGCATTTTCAGTCATGGCGCGCTCTTTGGCGAAAAGCGCGATTCCCGCAAGTGTGGAGTGGCGCGCCGGTTCGCTTCGATGTTCGCACGAGCCCTGCCACGGCTGTTTGATCAATGTCGGAGAGGCGGGAGGCCAGGCGCGCCCGCTCCCCGCCTTTCCCATCATTCTCGCCAGGTCCACTCGTACGCGAGAGGCGCCTCGCGGAAGGCGAAACGATCGATATGGCTGGCGACGACGTCGGTGAGACGCTCCAGGTCGGCACGGTCCTCTCCGCTTATGGCGATGGCAAGGCTCTCCGGCCCGGCCACCATAGTCGCGACAGCATTGGGGAAAGTGACCGTTCCCGCGTCCCCCTCTACCTGCGTTTCCAGTTTGTGACTCCAGTGCTTGCACAACTGGCGCACGTACTTCCCGCCGTTTTCGGTTTTCACCGTGGCTTCAATGGTGCTCAATGGTCGATCCTTTCAATCTTGCGGGTCGCCTCGTCGATGGCATCGGCCACCTTGAGAATAAGATCGCGTCCGGTTTCGTCCTGCGAGAGGCGATCGAACACGGCGGTCTTGAGCGCGTGCATTGCGCGGCGGACCGGTGCTGCGTCCACCTTGTCGCGACGAGCGGCCAGGGCGCTCAGACGGGCTTTCAATTCGCCGGCCCTTTCGGCATCCGCCAAGGCCCGCGCGCGCCCATCCTCGGTTGCTTCGAAGGCCCTGCGGGTCGTCTCTCCGGCAACGGGAGCGATGAGACCAGCCTCCTCCATGTACGCCAGAGCGGGATAGACGACGCCGGGGCTTGGCGCATAGTCGCCACCGGAAAGACCCTCGATCTCGCGGATCAGGTCATAGCCATGGCGCGGCATTTCCGCGACGAGAGCGAGAAGGAGAACCTGGAGCTCGCCTTGATCGAACAGCCGCCTGCGCCGACCGCCCCCGGGTCCGCCTCCGCCCCGGCCGCCTCGAGGTCCGCCGCCGTCTGGGGCACCGCCAAATCCGCGGCCTCCGCCATATCCTCGGCCTCCGCCGAACTCTCCTGAACCGAAGTGCCCGCGGCCAATCCCGTGGCGCGTACGCGCGCCGGACATTGCCTGTGGCTCCCCCCAGTCCATCGCGTCCGCCCGGAAGGCGCGGCGGTGCATACGGTGCCCCCCGCCCCTACGGCCGCATCCATCAAACTTTTCACGGCCGTAGCCGCTCACTTTGTCATTCATAATGTCGATTGTTCTTTCATCAGTCTTGATAACTCCAAGATATATCTTTGACGCTGGTTTGCAAGACCCGTCATAAATTTGCCTCGTCATTCGCTGCCCCGACATTGCAACCGCGCGCTGCAGGCCTAAAGACAGCCTCATGGCCGCGCTTCCTCTTCCTGCCCTCCATGCCAGCCATGGCGGTTGCTGGCTGCGGGAAACGGATCTGACCGGAACAGCCACTCGCCCGGTGTCAAAGGGCGAGGCGGTCATGGCGGCAGCGGACACTCCGCTTTTGATCCTCAATGCGCCGCTGCTGGCAACGCGGCTCGGCTATCCGGACCTTTCAGGCCTGGACCTGCTCGAACTCTACGCATTCGTGCATCCCGCGCGCTTCGTCGTGCCGACCCCCAAGGGACTGGCACACGCGCTGGGCCTTGCCGAACCCGCCACGGACGCTGACGTGCCCAACCTCCTGCAGGCGGCGGCCGGAGTGCTCCTGACAACCTGCGAAAGCACCGAGTGGGCCGAGCGCGAAGGTGCATGGACTTCGCTGCAGTCGCTCGTCCGCATGCGCTGGCCCTGGGCCACGCTGCTGACGGCGCGCATCTCGCGCCCTTCCGAATCGGAGCGCTGGCTCTTCAGCCGCCTGCCCGAATGGGAGGAAAGCCCCGAGCCCGCACAACCGCGTCAGATCGCCTTGAACGAAGCCGAGGTGCTCGATCGCCTCGCCAAGCTCACCGGGTCTGCCGCCGAACAGCGGCCCAGCCAGCGCGCCTACGCCGCAGAGGCAGGAAACGCTTTTCTTCCGCGCGAGCGGACCGGACGCCCTCATGTGCTCCTTGCGCAGGCGGGAACCGGCATCGGGAAGACGCTGGGCTACCTGGCACCCACGTCGCTCTGGACCGAGCAGTCGGGCGGCACAGTCTGGGTCTCGACTTATACCAAGGCGTTGCAGCGCCAGCTGAGGCACGAGAGCCGCCGCGCATGGCCGGAACGGCGAACAGATGGCTCCCGCCCGGTGGTAGTGCGCAAGGGCCGAGAAAATTACCTCTGCCTGCTCAACCTGGAAGATGCCCTGCAGGGCGGGTTCTCGGGACGGGCCGCGATACTTGCACAACTTGTGGCACGCTGGGCCGCCTACACGCGCGATGGCGACATGATCGGAGGCGACCTTCCGGGCTGGCTTGGAACCCTCTTCCGCCAGCGGGGCATCGCCGCGCTGACGGATCGGCGCGGAGAATGCGTCTATGCCGGATGCCCTCACTACCGCAAATGCTTCATCGAGCGCGCCACCCGCGCCAGCGTCGGCGCCGACCTCGTGATCGGCAACCATGCGCTCGTCATGGTCAACGCCGCCCGGGGGCGCGACCCGGCTTCAAGGCCCACGCGCATCGTCTTCGACGAAGGACACCACGTGTTCGATGCCGCCGATTCGACCTTCGCCGCAGCGCTTACCGGCGCCGAAGCGATCGAACTGCGGCGTTGGGTGATCGGGCCGGAAAAATCATCCAAGGGACGGCGGCGCGGCCTTGCCGCAAGGCTTGCCGACATCGCCAGCTATGACGAGGCCGGAGGCAAGGCGATTACCGCCGCACGCGCTGCCGCCGAAGCCCTTCCCGGCGATGGCTGGCTCCAGCGCATCGCCGAGAATGCCGCTTCGGGCCCTCTGGAAGAGCTGCTCGCCGCTGTCCGCGCCACGGTCTACGCGCGCGACGAAAGCGGCGGCCAGGACGCAGGCTATGCCTTGGAGACTGAGGCAGCGGGCCTGGAAGGTGCGTTCGTGGAGATCGCGCAGGCTGCCCGCATGGCGCTCGCCGACCTGCGGCAACCGCTGATCCGCCTCGGCATGCGGCTCGAGGCTCTGCTGGAGGAACCACCCGACTGGCTGGACAGTGCAGGCCGCGCGCGCCTCGAAGGCGCTCGGCATTCCCTCTCCTGGCGGGTCGAAACGCTCTCTGCATGGGAGTCGCTTCTGGACAGGCTGGGGGGCGCCGCCGATCCGGAATATGTCGACTGGCTGGCTGTCGATCGTTCCGAATCGCGCGAGTTCGACATCGGTATCCATCGCCGCTGGCTCGATCCTATGAAGCCCTTCGCGCAAGTCGTGCTCGAACCGGCACATGGCGTGATCCTGACGTCCGCGACATTGCGCGACGGGGACGACTGGACGAAGGCGGTCGCGCGATCCGGCGCAGCGCAGATCGACGTCGTGCCGCGCCTGTCGACTCACCTGAGCCCTTTCGATTACGCGGCGCAGGCCGAAGTGCTGATCGTCACCGACGTGCCCAAGGGCGACATACCCGCTCTCGCTGCCGCCTTCGGCCGCCTTATCGAAGCGTCGCAGGGCGGCGCGCTTGGCCTGTTCACCGCCATCCGGCGGCTGCGCGCCGTACATGGCCGTATCGCCGATCGTCTGGCCCGCGGCGGCCTTCCGCTTTACGCCCAGCACGTGGACCCGATCGACACGGGAACGCTGGTGGACATTTTCCGCGACGACCCGGCCGCGTCCCTACTTGGCACCGACGCGCTGCGCGACGGTGTCGACGTGCCCGGCCATTCGCTGCGCCTGGTGGTCATGGAGCAGGTGCCCTGGCCCCGGCCCTCGATCCTGCATCGCGCCCGCCGCCTGGCGAATGGCGGCAGCGCCTATGATGACACGCTCATCAGGGCCAAGCTTGCGCAGGCGTTCGGCCGCCTCATTCGCAGCCGCGACGATCGCGGCCACTTCGTTGTCCTGTCCCCTGCCTTTCCATCGCGGCTGCTGTCGGCTTTCCCGCCCGGAACGCCCATCCGCCGGATAACTCTGGAAGAGGCTTTACAGCGCGTGGCGGGCCATGCTTCAGCAACCGCTGCGGAGCCCGCCCGGCCTTCGCGCGCGCCTTCCTGATCCGTTCCCACGAGATTGGCCACACACTGATGAAGACCCTCGGCATCTTCCGCCACGCCAAATCGGACTGGACCGATGCCCGGCTGCGTGATTTCGACCGTCCGCTCAACAAGCGCGGCCGCGTGGGCGCGGGTATCATGGGCAAGCACATCCGCGACTACGGCGTGGAAAATGCCGTCGGGTGGCGACGCATAGTGGCATCGCCCGCCGTCCGCGTCACCCAGACCATCGAGCTTGCAGGCGAGGCCGCGGGGGAGACGCCGCCGATCACCTGGGATCGGCGCATCTATCTCGCCAACTCGGCCACCCTCATGGACGTGCTGCGCGAGCAGGATAGCGACGGCGACTTATCCGGAAACGCGCGTTCGATCATGCTCGTCGGCCACAACCCCGGATTGGAGGACCTTATCTTCGATCTTGTTCCCGACGATGGCAGCAGCCCGTTGCGGGACGTGGTGGAGGACAAGTTCCCGACCGCAGCATTCGCGGTGGTTCGTCTCGACATCGAGAGCTGGGCAGACCTCGCGGAGAACTGCGGCAGACTGGTGCACCTCGTCCGCCCGCGTGATCTGGATCCATCGCTTGGCCCCGCTATCGAGGACTGACGGGTCAGCCGGCTTGACCGTGGAAGTCGGAACCCGGCCCCTCTCCGCTGCGGAACCTAGGCTGCAGCCAGCGCCGCGGCCAGCCTTTCCCGGATTGCGGCCAGCTTTGTATGAATCGCCTCGGGGTCCAACTTGCGAGAAGTTGCGGCAGGAACTTGCCCATTACTTGCAGCTGTCTGCAACAACTTGCTCTCAAGAGCTTTCGCCGCACCGCGCAGGGTGTAGCCTTCATGCTGAACGAGGCGGTTGATCTCGACGATCAGTGCCACATCCTCCGGACGGTAGTATCGCCGCGACCCGCTGCGCTTGATCGGTGCCAGCGCAGGGAACTGCTCCTCCCAATAGCGTAGGACATGGGGACGGATCCCCAGCGCACCCGCGACCTCGCCGATAGTCCGCAGCGCTTGCGGATCCTTTCCGTCATTGAAAAGGGGGTTGCCGGGCGCAGGCGCTTCAGCCGTCGCCTGCGCCGAGGTCACGGCGCTATCGCGCTGACTTTCGCTGTCATTCATACCTGTTTCGTTTCGAGCGTCTTCATCATGCCTCGGCGATGCGGTCCTTCAGCATCTGACTGGCGCGGAACGTCATCACCCTTCGAGGCGTAATCGGAACTTCCACGCCGGTCTTGGGGTTGCGACCAATCCGCTCGCCTTTGTCCCGTAGCAGGAACGTACCGAAGCCGGAGATCTTGACGTTCTCGCCATTGCTAAGCGCAACGCACATCTGCTGGAGAATGGCTTCCACCATCGCCAGTGATTCCGACCGGGATATTCCCAGTCGACGGTGAATGGCTTCGGCAATTTCTGCCCTGGTCAAAGTATCCGTAGAGCGCATCAAGCCCGCATCCCCTTCGTGCGCCGATGGGGGTATAATATGAAAAAGCGCGAGGAAAGCAATGCTGCGTCCAATATTGAACGCTATTGGACGGGCAGGGAAGCCGATTAGACCCGAATGAGACTTGCACCCCAGGTGAAACCACCACCCATGGCCTCGAGCATGACGAGGTCCCCGGCCTTGATTCGCCCGTCCCGAACCGCCTGATCCAGCGCGAGCGGCACTGATGCGGCCGAGGTGTTCGCGTGCTGGCCCACGGTCATGACGACCTTTTCCGGCGGAAGATTCAGCTTTCTCGCCGTCGCATCCAGGATCCGGGCATTGGCCTGGTGCGGCACAAGCCAGTCGATGTCGTCGGTCGAAAGACCGGCGTCCTCGATGACTTCGCGCAGGACCTCGGCCAAGTTGACCACGGCGTGGCGGAATACCTCGCGCCCCTTCATGCGAAGCTTGCCGACGGTCCCAGTGGTCGACGGACCTCCGTCCACGTAAAGCAGCTGGTTGTGAGCGCCGTCTGCGTGAAGACGCGTGGCAAGAATGCCCCTCGGCGCATCACCCTCCTGCTCCTGCGCCTCAAGAACGATGGCTCCAGCCCCGTCTCCGAAGAGTACGCAGGTCGTGCGGTCTTCCCAGTCCAGGATACGGCTGAAGGTTTCCGCACCGATCACGAGCGCGCGGCGAGCCATGCCCGTGCGCAGCATCGAATCGGCGACGCCGACGGCATAGAGGAAGCCCGAGCAGACAGCCGCGACGTCAAAGGCGATACCGCCCCTGCACCCCAGATTGCTCTGGACCAGGGTGGCACTGGCCGGGAAAGTCTGATCCGGCGTTGCTGTGGCAAGCACGATCAGGTCGATCGAAGCAGCCTCGATCCCGGCTGCCTCTATCGCACGGCGAGCCGCGTCGGTCGCCAGGCTCGTAGTGGTCTCGTCGGGCGCTGCGATATGGCGATTGGAGATGCCGGTACGCTCGACGATCCATTCGTCGCTCGTATCCACGCGCATTGCCAGTTCGGCATTGCTCACCGCCTGGCGCGGCAGCGCCGAACCGGTTCCGATCAGGACCGAACGCAACATCAGGCGCGTTCTTCCTGCACACCCGGGATGGAGCTTGTGCGGCGCCAGGTATCCCCGCCAAGACGGGCAAGGTCGGCGGTGATGCGCTCGGTCACGTTTTCCTCCAGCAGTCGGGCGGTGACCGCCACGGCGTTGGCCACTCCCGCTGCATTGGCACTTCCATGGCTTTTCACCACGATGCCATTGAGGCCGAGGAAGACCGCTCCGTTGTGGTTGTTGGGGTCGAGGTGGTGTTTCAGCAATTCGGTCGCGGGCCTGGAGATAAGAAAACCCAGCTTGGACCGCAGCGAACTTGAAAAACCGCGCTTCAGCAGGTCGGCAACGAAACGCGCCGTACCTTCAACCGCTTTCAGCGCGACGTTACCCGAGAAACCGTCCGTCACTACAACGTCGACATCTCCGCGACAGATCTTGTCCGCTTCGGTGAAGCCGTCGAAGGACATCGACAGGTCGCCGGCGACACCCTTGAGGATCGCCGCCGCATCGCGCACTTCGTCCGTGCCCTTGATCTCTTCGCTGCCGATGTTGAGCAAACGCACGCGCGGCTGCTCACGCCCGGTGGCGACGCGCGCATAAGCTGCGCCCATGATCGCGAACTGCACGAGGTTGCGACTGTCGCACTCGGTGTTGGCACCAAGGTCGAGCATCACCACGTCGTTATCGCCAAGCGTCGGCAGGAGCGCTGCCAGTGCGGGACGATCGATCCCGGGCATCGTTCGCAGCGAGAGCTTGGAGATCGCCATCAGCGCGCCGGTATTTCCGGCGCTGACGGCAGCACCGGCATGACCCAGCTTGACCGCCTCGATGGCGCGCCCCATCGACGTGCCCTTCGCACGGCGCAAGGCCTGACTCGGCTTGTCTTCGCCGCTGATGACGCCTTCGGTGTGAAGGATTTCGGAGCTCGCCCGCAGATTGGGATGACTCTCCAGCGCGGACTTGATCCGCGCCTCGTCACCGACAAGCAGGAACTTGAAGCGATCGTGCCGACGGCGCGCAAGTGCCGCGCCCTCGATCATGACGCGCACGCCCTCGTCACCGCCCATCGCATCAATGGCGATACGCGGTAAGCTCATGGGGCTGTCTCCGAAATTCGCCAGAGGTCCTTAAGACCGTAGGTCTTAGACTTCGACCGCGACGATTTCGCGACCCTTGTAGTGGCCGCAAGCGTTGCACAGGTTGTGCGGGCGCTTGAGTTCACCGCAGTTCGAGCACTCGTGGAAAGCCGCGACGGTCAGCGCGTCATGGCTACGGCGCATGCCCCGGCGGGACGGGGTCGTTTTTCTTTTAGGGACAGCCATTTCGGCACCTGTTCCTGGAAATGCAGTTTTGTCAAAAAGGCCGCCGATGACCGTTACGGGACACGGCGGCTTGCGAAGGCGCGCCTATAACCGATTTCTGGCGAGTTGCAACCCGTTCCTCCCCCACTCACGAATGGATCGTCCTTCGCGGACCAGAACCAGGCTCCTCGGAAAGGCGGCCAACCTTCTTCAGCCCGGCAGGCCCTGTTCCAGAGCACGATCGCTCACATAGGGGTTTGTCCGCCGTTCCTGCCCGAAAGTGCTTACCGGCCCATGTCCGGGTACGAAAGTAACGTCATCGCCCAGAGGCCAGAGCTTGCGGGTGATCGAATCGACCAGATCGTTCAGGTTGCCCCTTGGGAAGTCCCAGCGACCGATCCCGCCCTGAAAGAGCACATCGCCAACCATTGCGAACCGACTGGGCGCGTGGTGGAACACCACGTGGCCGGGTGTATGGCCCGGGCAGTGAACGACGTCGATCTCGAGGTTTCCGACCGTGACCTTGTCTCCATCTTCCAGCCACCGATCGGGCTCGAAGGTATGGGCCTCCATGTTCCAGCGAGGGCCGTCGTCGCTGAGCTGGGCAATCCAGAAGCGGTCTTCCTCGTGCGGCCCTTCGATCGGCACGCCCAGTTCCCGGGCAAGTATCCCGGCCTGGCCGCAATGATCCAGGTGGCCATGCGTGACCAGGATCTTCTCGATCGTGACGCCTGTCTTCTCGATGGCCTGCCGCAGCTTGGGCAGGTCGCCGCCGGGATCGACGAGGGCGCCGCGCATCGTCGTCGTGCACCAGAGTAGGGAGCAGTTCTGCTGCAGCGGCGTAACGGGAATGATGCCCACCCGCATCTGCTGCGGTGTCATCTCCGGATCGGTGCTGGTCTTGTCGGTCATGAGGGATGGAATGGCGACAAGGACATCCGAATGCAACCGGAGAGGCGCCGCTAGATCGGGCCACCCTTCCAGACCACGCGGCCAATGAGTTCCACTTCCCGCACTGCGCATTCGACTGCCGGATAAGCGGGATTGTCACTGATCAGAACGATCTTTCCCGGTCGCCCAGTATCGAGGCGCTTGACCAGCAGGCTGTCGCCCAGGCGGATCACATGAATGCCGTCGCGCATGCCCCGGGCCTTGCGGTCCACCAGAATTTCGTCCCCGTGCCGCAGCGTCGGCTCCATCGAATCGCCGCTAACCACAATCGTCGAAAGCTGATCAGGCTGCAGCCCCATGGCTCTCAGCCACCGGAAAGAGAAGCGGATCGTGTCGAACGCGACTTCGCCGGCGACCTCGGCGCCCGGCCCTGCCGAGGCCCCGATCGCGAGCCGAGGCACATCGATCCAGTCAACACTCAAGGATTCGTAGGAATTTTCCTTCGGCTTTCCAAGTTGATCCTCGCTGATCCCGAAGAACCGGGCCAGCATTGCGCGATCCTGTTCCTCCAGCTTGCGCGGACTTCCCTTGCGCACGAATTGCTGCAGGTAGCTGGGATTTTTTCCAAGCATCTGCGAAAGCCGGGAAAGGCTAACCCGCCGCTCCTCGGCAAGCTCCAGCAGGCGTCTATGGGCGGGTTCAATTTCCATCTTGTAATCCATAGTCGTAGGAAATTTCCTAGACAAGTAGGATTTTCGTTGGAACATAATGGGAACATCAAGAGGCTAATCTCCTGATACGCTTCAGAGAAGGGACCTGCCTGAATGCTCCTGCGACAGATTGAACGATTTCTACGCCAGACCAATATGCCATGGACCAAGTTCGGCCGCCTCGCGGCACACGATCCCCGCTTTGTCGCCGACCTGCGTAACGGGCGAATCCCGCGCGAGCGAACCGCCGAGCGTGTCGAGGCGTTCATGAGCACCTATCTCGCAAACGCGATGGAGGGCGGCCATGTACTCTGATGCGCTCGGTACGGCTGCTGCCGCTCATCATGCCAGTCATCGGGAGTTGACCCGCCACGAAAGTACCGGGCGCGGCCCCTGGCTCAGGCTGCTTTCGCAGGCGCTGGAGCTTGCCGGGCCTGACGCGGAGTTCCTGCGACACAGCGAATGCCCCTGGTCCAGCGCAACGTTCTCCGGGACGCGGCACCGGATACTCGTGGCCTTCAACGGCGAACACGCCCTCTCTAGTGGCGAAGCTTATATCGCCGCTCTTCCAGAGCACGAATTCAGCATCTCCCGCCAGATCGTGGCCGACGCCACCGTCGTTGAGGTGGAGCACGCGGTTCTGCCCGCGCCCCGAATGACGGTGGAGGCGGAACTCCTGCTTCTGGATGACTGCTGATCAGCCGCCGGGTCGCCCCGAACCTTTCGGGGCGACCTGCATCATAGTGCTCGTGACAGGTCCTTGATCTCGGTGTTGAGGATGCGGTCGTTCTCCGAATAGTCGACCGGGCAGTCGATGACATGGACACCTGGCGTGTCACGGCATTGGGCCAGAAGCTCCCGAAGGTGCGCGGCGCTCTCCACCCGGTGCCCACTTGCGCCGTAGCTCTCCGCATATTTCACGAAGTCGGGATTGCCGTAGGAGAGGCCGAAGTCCGCAAACCCCATGTTCGCCTGCTTCCAGCGTATCATGCCATAGGCATTGTCGTTCAGGATAAGGACCGTAAGGTCCAGCCCCAGGCGAACCGCCGTCTCCAGTTCCTGGCTGTTCATCATGAAGCCGCCGTCGCCGCATACCGCGAAAACCTTGCGATCGGGGTACACCATCGCACTGGCCATCGCGGAAGGAAGGCCTGCTCCCATCGTCGCGAGTGCGTTATCAAGTAGCACCGTATTACGACCTCGTGCCGAATAGCCCCGAGCGAACCAGATCTTGTAGATGCCGTTGTCGAGACAGATGATGGCGTCATCCGGCAACGCATCTCGCACCTGGCTGACGACATGCGGCGGGAAAATCGGGAAACGTTCGTCCGCAGCAAGTCGCGCGGTGTGCTCCACCTCGGCCCGGCGGTATCGCAGCATCGCCTCGAAGTTCCACCTCGGCGACGGCGTCAGCGCCTCTTTCAGCTGCCACATGGCGTTGGCGATGTCGCCGATCACCTCGATGTGGGGGAAGTACACCGGATCGACCTCGGCGGTCTTGGTGGAGATGTGAATGACGGTGCGATCGTCGCGGGTACCGTCATTGGTCATGAAGAACGGCGGCTTCTCGATCACGTCGTGTCCGATGTTGACGATGCAGTCCGCATCATCAATGGCGCGGTGCACGAAATCGCCCGAGGAAAGCGCCGCGCACCCCAGGAACCGTGGGTGCCGTTCGTCGATCACACCCTTGCCGAGTTGCGTGGTGAGGAACGGTATGCCCGTCTTCTCCACGAACTCGCCCAGCATCTTGCTCGTCATCTTGCGGTTTGCCCCTGCGCCGATGACCAGCACGGGCCGCCTGGATTTCTCCAGCGCCTCGACCGCTTGAGCAATGGACTTCACGTCGGCCGTGGGGCGCCGGACTATCGAGCGGGGAACGGGACGCGACTCGGTATGCTCGTCGGCAATGTCCTCGGGCAACTCGATGTGAGTGGCACCGGGTTTCTCCTCCTCCGCAATCCGGCAAGCCTCTCGAACGCGACTGGGAATGTTGTCCGACGATGCGATCTGATGCGCGTACTTCGTGATGGGCTGCATCATCAAGACGACATCGAGAATCTGGAAGCGTCCCTGCTTGGACTTCTTGATCGGCTTCTGCCCGGTGATCATGAGCATGGGCATGCCGCCCAGCGTGGCATAGGCAGCGGCCGTCACGAAGTTGGTGGCGCCGGGCCCCAGGGTGGAAAGGCACACACCCGTCTTGCCCGTGTGCCGCCCGTAAGTGGCCGCCATGAAGCCAGCGCCCTGTTCGTGCCGCGTGAGGATCAGCTTGATCTGACGCGAGCGTGAGAGCGAATCGAGGAAGTCGAGGTTTTCCTCGCCCGGCACGCCGAAGATGTACTCGACCCCTTCGCGTTCCAGACATTCGATGAAGAGGTCGGACGCCTTGCGCTTGTCGCTTTCTGCCATGATCCCGCATTCCCCGCTATTTTTTCGCCGACGCGGTCACGCCGCCTGGTGAGTGCGAGGCACATACGCGATTCGCACAAGCCGCTCTTCCTGATGAATACGATAGCTCGCGCGCGAAGCTAAACCGAAGGGCCTGCTGCGCCTAGTAGCCGCGGGAAAGGCCGACGCTGTGTGTCAGCGGCTCGCCGCGCATATACCGACCGAGGTTTTCGAGGAACCGCGCGCTTCCTCGCGCGAAAAGCGCCTCCTGCGCCCTTCCCGCCAGATGCATCGAGATGTGCACGTTCTCGCGCGACCATAGCGGATGATCCGCCGGGAGTGGTTCCGGCGTGGTGACGTCAAGGAAAGCGCCGCCCAGATGCCCCGAGTCGATGGCCTCGAGCAAAGCATCCTGATCAACGACAGTGCCTCGTGCGAAATTCAGCAGGGTTGCGCCGGGCTTCATCGCGGCCAGTTCAGCGGCGCCGAACATACCGGTGGTCTGCGGCGTGGATGGAACGATCAGGATCACCCAGTCGAACCGGCCCAGCTGCGCCTGCCACTCGCCCTCGCCCAGTTCGCCCGGGCGCGCCGTTCGCCTGGCGATCGTCACGTCCGATCCCAGTGCCCGCAGGACCTCGGTGGCCCGCGTGCCGATCTCGCCGGCGCCGATGACCAGCACCTTGGCATCCAGCAATTCGCGCTTGCCGGGCGGCTGCGGCAGCCAGTCGTGCCGATCCTGCGCCCTCACGACCTGCCGGTAACCCTTGGCCATCGTCAGCATACCCATGATGACAAACTCGGATACGGACTGGGCGTGGATACCCGCGCCATTGGTGAGGATGACGCCGCGCTCCGCCAGGCGGTCAAGGGGCAGCCAGTCCACTCCCGACGACATGGCATTGTACCACTTCAGCCGTCCCATCCGTGCGATCGCCTCGGCGGCAACGGGCGGCGCGATGGTATCGAGCCAGGCGATTTCCGCGCGCTCGGCGTGGCCCAGAAGCTCGTCCCTGCTTTCGAACCACATCGGCTCGACGCCATCCGGGAGCTTGTCTTCCAGCCATGGGCGCGACTGGGCATTGAGGAGGGCGACGACCATCTGGGGCTCCGGCTTGACTACTTAACAGCGCGTTGACGAAGTCGGTGTGATCTGATTCAGCCTGGATACGGAAAGAAGGCGGTCAGCGACGATGGCGATGCGACGTGATGGTGATGTGCAGGCGGATCTGATCGTGTCGTGGTCAGATA
>NZ_WVTD01000060.1 GCF_009856825.1 Novosphingobium silvae
TGACGTGACCCCCTGAAACTCCTCCAGGAATAGCTAGAGTCCGCCCCTCGAAAGGACGGACAGAATGAAGCGATCACGGTTCACAGAAGAGCAGATCATCGGGATCCTGCGCGAGCAGGAGGCCGGTATTCCGGTGGCGGACCTGTGCAGGAAGCACGGTCTGAGCTCGCCGACCTTTTACAAGTGGAAGGCCAAGTATGGCGGCCTGGACGTGTCGGAGGCCCGGCGTCTGAAGGCGCTGGAAGACGAGAACGCCAAGCTGAAGCGGATGCTGGCGGACTCGATGCTGGACAACGTCGCGCTGAAGGATTTGCTGGGAAAAAAGTGGTGACGCCCGCTGCGCACCGAGAGGCGGCGGCGCACCTGCAGTCGGCCTACGAGATGAGCGAACGGCGGGCCTGCCGGGTGTTGGGCGTTGATCGGACGAGCGTGCGCTATCAGGCGACGCGACCGGACGACGGCGCCCTGCGCGACCGGCTGAAGGCCCTGGCCCAGGAGCGGCGGCGGTTCGGCTATCGGCGCCTGCACGTGATGCTTCGGCGCGAGGGGCATGCGGTCAACAGGAAGCGGGTCCAGCGGATCTATCGCGAGGAGAAGCTGACGGTGCGCCGGCGCGGCGGGCGTAAGCGGGCCATAGGCACGCGGCGTCCGTTGGAGATCCCACTGGTCGCGAACCAGCGCTGGTCGCTTGACTTCGTGTCGGATCAGATGACCGACGGGCGGCGCTTCCGCATCCTGACGGTGATCGACAACTGCACGCGGGAATGCCTCGGTCTCGTCGCCGACACCTCGCTGTCGGGCCGGCGGGTGGCGCGCGAGCTGGACGCCATCATCCTGCGACGAGGGCGACCCGAGACGATCGTCAGCGACAACGGCACGGAATATACGTCCAACGCCATCCTGGCCTGGGCCGACGACACCGGCGTGGGCTGGCACTACATCGCGCCTGGCAAGCCTCAGCAGAACGGCTTCAACGAGAGCTTCAATGGTCGGCTGCGCGACGAACTGCTGAACGAGACGCTGTTCCGCTCCCTGCCGCACGCCCGGGCCGTCCTCGAAGCCTGGCGGCGCGACTACAACGAAAGCCGGCCGCACTCGAAGCTGGGATGGCTGACGCCCAAGGCCTACGCACAGGCGCTCACCGGACACAGCGGCCGGTCTGCTGCGCTGGTTGATGGCTGCTCAGACCGGCCTATTGCCAACCCCACCAACACCAGTTCAGATCACCAAAGGACTCTCGTTATCGCTGGATGAGAAACGGGGGTCACGTCAG
>NZ_WVTD01000061.1 GCF_009856825.1 Novosphingobium silvae
GAAAGTGGTAAACCTCGGCGAGTTCAGTAGCCAGGCGCGGGCGCATATGGCGGTTAAACTGTACAAACTGTGGCGTAAACGTGGGTATTCTGAAATCCCGCACAAACCATCTATTCGACTTTATACGTTCAGGTAACTTATATGACTACTATAGCTTTTGACGGTGAAACGATGGCCTGCGATACATGTGTCACGGGGAATTTTAAATACTATACGGATACCAAGATTTACGAGAACGACCACTTCGTTATGGGTGTATCCGGGGACGCCGGGGTGGGTAGGCTGTTGGTTGTCGATGCCGAGATATTGACGCCTAAGTACTACGACTTCGACTTTTCAGCGCTGGTGTTTGTTAAAGAGGATAAGCGTATTTTCAGGGTAGAATTCTTCAAGTCATGGGATTCGCCGTTAAGCTCAGTTATACCAATTGCGGGTAACGCAGCGGCCGTTGGCTCCGGTGCTCCGTATGCACTTACGGCGATGTTTATGGGTGCCACCGCTACTGCTGCTGTCGAGATAGCGAAGCGCTTCGACCCTAATACTGATGGGGGAGTGATAACACATCGACTAGGATAAATCCGAATTATCTGTTACTAAAATTGTCGTATAAATGTTAATCTCCGAAGGTAAACTAACTTTCGGAGATTTTTTATTGTGGACGATAAATACCTTTGGCTTAGTGTGGCGGGCCTCGCCGGGGGTGCCGTATCTCAGATTAAGAAGCGCGAGGCTATTTCACCGTGGTTGAGATTGTGTCACCTGGTTGCCTCGGCATGTTGTGCGGTGTACGCATCCCCCATCATTATAAGTTACTATGAATTATCACAGTCTGAGGGTCAGTACCTGGTTCCTTTCGGCGTAGGTATGTTCTGGCTTAAATTATTTGAGGCCGCCGACTCGTCCCTCAGCAACTTTAAGTTACCGTGGGGGAAATAACATGCTCAACTCACAAATCGGCGCCATTTGCCTGGTCGCAATCATCATCACCTCGTTAATTAATATCTACGCGCACTGGATTGAAGACGGTCTTTTCGGGCGTCTGTTGTATATGGCGTCAGTAGTGACCGCCGCCGGAGGTCTCGCCCATCTCTTTACCGGTGCCATTCCACCGTTCATAATTACGACTCTCGTCGCTATATTCGCGCTCAAGTCAATTCGTCATATTTGCGTGAAAGGCGCCCGCTACTACAAATACCGGAGGATGTATGTCAAACCGAAACATCAGTGATAACGGATTACACTTCACCGCCG
>NZ_WVTD01000062.1 GCF_009856825.1 Novosphingobium silvae
CAGCGCGTTGACGAAGTCGGTGTGATCTGATTCAGCCTGGATACGGAAAGAAGGCGGTCAGCGACGATGGCGATGCGACGTGATGGTGATGTGCAGGCGGATCTGATCGTGTCGTGGTCAGATATACCGCGCTCTCCCGGGCACGCCTTTTACGACAAGCTTCAGAAGCTGTTGGTGGATGCAGGGTTCGACCGCTTTGTGGAAGAGGCGTGCCAGGCCTATTACGCGGCGCGGATGGGGGCGCCGTCGGTGCCGCCCGGCCGCTACTTTCGGATGCTGCTGATCGGTTATTTCGAAGGCATTCATTCCGAGCGCGGGATTGTGTGGCGATGTTCGGACTCGCTGTCGCTGCGCGAGTTCTTGCGGCTGACGACACGGGAGAAAGTGCCCGACCACAGCTGGATGTCGAAGACCCGTAGCCGCCTGCCGCATGAGGTTCATGACCAGATTTTTGCCTGGGTTCTGGGGCTCGTGGCAGATCATGATCTGGTGAAAGCCGAACGAATTGGCGTGGACGGCTCGACCATGGAGGCCAATGCGGCGCTGCGCACGATCGTGCGGCGCGACACCGCCGAGACGTATCGCGAGATGCTCACGCGCATGGCGCACGAGAGCGGCATCGAGACGCCGACGGCAGACGATCTGGTCCGCCTTGATCGCAAACGCACGGGCAAGAAGCTCTCGAACACGGATTGGGAGAGCCCGGTCGATCCGGACGCCAAGGTGGCGCGGATGAAAAACGGTTCGACCCGGCTCGGCTACAAGCCCGAGCATGCGGTCGATTTGGATACGGGCGTAATCGTCGCAGCGCCGATCCATCCTGCGGACAAGGGCGATACGAACACCCTCGAGGCAACGCTGGAGGCGGCTGCGCGTAACCTGGCGACAGTCGATATGGCACCGGCCCCGGACACCCCGTGCGAGCTTGTAACCGACAAGGGGTATCACTCCCGCGAGGGCCTCAAGGCACTCGCAAACGGGCCGTGGAAGACCCGCATATCAGAGCCCTTGCCCGCCAAAGGCATTCTGCGCTGGCACGGTGACGAGGAAGCGCAGAAGGCGGTCTACGCCAATCGCGCCCGCCTGAAATCCCACATCGGACGCAAGACGATGCGCAAACGCGGCGAGCTGGTGGAACGCAGCTTTGCCCATGTCCTGGACCGGGGCGGCATGCGCCGCGCATGGCTGCGTGGGCGCGAAAACCTCCACAAGAGGTATCTGATCCACGTCGCC
>NZ_WVTD01000063.1 GCF_009856825.1 Novosphingobium silvae
TGCGCACCATTGTCAGGAACAACCTCAATGTAATTGCCTATCTGTACCATCATGTAGTGACATGTCTTCATACTGCCCCAGTAGCGTTCCCACATGTTTTGCATTGCGTCACTAATATCGTTAAACATAATGCACAACTCCTGCAATAGCTACTACCAGCGCCAGCACATAAACAGCAAGGAAGATTTTAGCGCCAGTGGTATATCGGCGTAGTTTGTGATTATTCATTGACATGCCTCCACTAAAGCGTGCGCCACATAGAGCGCACTGATAATTAATATGAACGGGTAGCTATTCACTTTTCAGGCACTCTACGCAAGTTCCATTGATGAAGTGGTGATTGTGATTGCTTAGGCTTTCGAATTGCTGGTTGGTGGTGTCAAACTGAACCAGACTGACAACATCGTCGAACATGACAAATTCACCATAGGTGTCTTCGCTCATGTCCGCGCCGCAATCCTGACCACACGAGTCACAACCACCCATATCAAGCTCGTATCGCTTGAGTTTTGCGATATTTGATAAATTCAGTGCCAGTACAGCAAGGTCATAAACCTCTTCGGCTGTATACCCTGCACCATGACCATACATTTCAATGCGCGATATGATTTCTTCTACTCGTTGTTTTGTGATCGTCATTTTTGATCAACTCCTTTGCGAAGTTGGTAGGCGTGGAGACGCATTATGTCGATTACCTTCGATGTGACAGGATGCTGATGGTTCATCATTGCAATTACTCTGTTAATCGCTGAATCCACCCCCTGCGCACGAATTTCAGCCAGGAAATCATCGTTAGCTGGGGTTTTTGTATTCTCCAGCGATGCTATTGAATCCTGAGCGTCACAAAGCCGTAATAGTGCGTCCATTTGCTCGCCATCAGCGTCATAGCTGAATAGGCCATGGTCATTATGATGTGCTTCCATATCTTCTGAGGCCTGCAGTATTCCAGCTTTCATCCATGCATTCTCAGCAGCCAGAGAAGCGCATTTAGCTTCTAGTT
>NZ_WVTD01000064.1 GCF_009856825.1 Novosphingobium silvae
GGCTCTGTTGCAAACTCTGACACGGTTTCCAAGATTGGGCTCATGTACTGTCAAGGTCAGTTGCGATGAACGATTTCAAAGGACGGCATTTTACCGGCGAGGTCATCCTATGGGCGGTGCGCTGGTATTGTCGATACGGCATCAGCTACCGTGATCTCGAGGAAATGCTGTCCGAGCGTGGGATCGATGTCGATCATACGACGATCTATCGCTGGGTGCAGCGCTACGCGCCGGAGATGGAGAAGCGTCTCCGCTGGTTCTGGCGGCGCGGCTTTGATCCGAGCTGGCGTCTGGATGAGACCTACGTAAAGGTGCGGGGCAAATGGACCTACCTGTACCGGGCGGTCGACAAACGGGGCGACACGATTGATTTCTATCTGTCATCGACACGCAGCGCCAAAGCGGCGAAGCGCTTTCTGGGCAAAGCTCTTCGTGGCCTGAAGGACTGGGAAAAGCCGGCCAAACTCAATACCGACAAGGCACCCAGCTACGGCGCAGCAATCGCTGAGCTGAAACGCGAAGGCAAACTGGCGGCGGAAACCGAGCACCGGCAGGTGAAATATCTGAACAACGTGCTCGAGGCCGACCACGGCAAGCTGAAGATGCTGATCAAGCCGGTACGTGGCTTCAAGTCGATGCCAACGGCCTACGCCACGATCAAGGGCTTCGAGGTCATGCGCGCCCTACGCAAAGGACAGGCCCAGGCATGGTGCCTGCAGCCAGGTATCATGGGGGAGGTGCGCCTGGTTGAAAGAGCATTCGGAATTGGACCCTCGGCCCTGACCGAAACCATGATTATGCTCAATAAGCATTTCGCCAATGCTGCCTAATCCCCCAACTGGGTGACGCCGCGCGGCCGTGCCCCATGTTTGCAACAGAGCC
>NZ_WVTD01000065.1 GCF_009856825.1 Novosphingobium silvae
TCCTTGACCGCATTCACGCAGTCCAGCGCCACCACGCGCCCGTCCTTCAGGTAGACGACCGAGAAGCTGCGCGCGTCCATGTCGCCCCGGATCACCGTCTGGTCAAAGCCCACGTTGATGCCGGCGGTCTGCAGACGCAGGTCGTACTGGTTGGACCAGAACCACGGGAAGGCCTTGTACGGCTTTTCCTCGCCGCAGATCGCCTTGGCCACGCAGGTCGCCATGTCGTTGGCGTTCTGCACCGATTCGACGCGCATCACGGTGCCGCCGGCATAGTCGCAGGCGAAAGCCGCGCAGTCGCCGATGGCGTAGATGTCGGGCAGCGAGGTGCGGCAATATTCGTCGACGTCGACACCGTTGGCCCCGGCCGCGCCTGCAAGGATCAGCGGGCCGACGGCGGGCACGATGCCGATGCCCACGATCACCGCCTGCGCCGGCACGATCTCGCCGTCCGCCAGCTTCACGCCGGTCACCTTGTGACCGTCGCCTTCGAGGCAATCGACCGCGACGCCGGTGCGCAGGTCCACCCCGTGGTCGCGGTGTTCCTTCTGGTAGAACTCGGAAAGTTCCTCACCCGCGACACGCGCCAGCACGCGGGGCAGCGCTTCGAGCAGCGTGACCTCGAGCCCCATCTTCGAAAGCACCGCGGCCGCTTCCAGCCCGATGTAGCCGCCGCCGATGACCACGATGTTCCTGGTGCCCGCGTCCACCTCGGCCATGAGCGTGTCGCAGTCCTGCCGCGTGCGCACGGCATGGACCCCGGCAAGCTCCGCGCCCGAGCACGAAAGCCGGCGCGGATCGCCCCCGGTCGCCCAGACCAGCTTGCCGTACGACAGCGTGGAGCCGTTCGAGAGCGTCAGTTCATGTGCCTCGGCATCGAC
>NZ_WVTD01000006.1 GCF_009856825.1 Novosphingobium silvae
AAAACGCGCTGATCTTCGCCCTCGTCGGCCAAGTCGCAGCCGAAGCCGGCGTGCTGCTGATCATCATGTCTGCGGGGCCGGGCTGAGCGCCGTCCCGAAAAATCGACTTCGGCAGCGGGCTGTTAAGGGCCGATGATCGACAGCTGGAACAAGCGTGACAAGAGCCGGAATCGCATGCTCAGTTGCCGTTCTGTCACTCGGGAACTGCTGAGCCGTGCGTGTCCCCGATTGGGCGAGGCGTGGTTGCACCCTTGTCGCAGCAGCGCTATATATGTCCCTCCGGGCAGCGTCAGCCGAGCTTCCACTCCCACCCGAGCGAATCGCCGTCCATCACCTCCACGCCCTTGCCCGCAAGCTCGTCCCGCAGGTGATCCGATGTGGCGAAGTCCTTGTCGGCTCTTGCCTGCCGGCGCCGCGCGAGCACGTCCTCGATCTCGCGTTCTTGCACACTCGCAGTGGTGGGACGCAGGCGCAAGTCGGCCCGGGAGGTTCCGAAAAGATCGAGCCCCAACACCGCGTCCATCGCCTCGACAGCCGCCCGTTTCGCCGCCGGGTCCACTTTCTTGGCCCCCAGCACGTCTTCCAGCGCCGTAAGCGCGATGGCCGTGTTCAGATCGTCGCCGATCGCCTTCTCGAATGTTTCGAGCATGGGCGCCAGCTTAGGATGCGCCGGGTCCCCGGGTTCCACGTCCTGAAGACGTTCGGCCACGATGATCATCCGCTTGAGGCGCACCAGCGCGGCCGCCAGGCCTTCCCAGCTGAATTCCAGCTCGCTGCGGTAATGCGCCTGCAGGCACATCATGCGATAGCCCAGCGGATGATACCCCCTGTCGATCAGGAGCTGAAGGCGCAGGAACTCACCCGAGGACTTGCTCATCTTGCCCGAGCGCTCGACAAGAAAGTTGTTGTGCATCCATATCTTAGCGCCGGAATTTGCGGGCGCATCGAGGCCGTTGGTGCAGCAGAACGCCTGGTTCTGCGCAATCTCGTTGGGGTGATGGATTTCCCGGTGATCGATGCCGCCGGTATGGATGTCGAAGGGGAAGCCGAGGAGATCCCCGGACATCACCGAACATTCAAGATGCCATCCCGGAGCGCCCCTTCCCCATGGCGAATCCCACTCCATCTGCCGCGTCTCGCCCGCGGGGGTCTTTCGCCAGATTGCAAAGTCCGCAGCGTTGCGCTTGCCTTCCACCGCTTCGATCCGGCCCTCGCCCTCCTCTGTCACGGCACGCGCAAGGCGCCCGTAGTCCGAGACGGTGGAGACATCGAAGTATAGGCCGCTTTCCAGTTCGTAGCAGTGCCGGGCGGCGATCTTCTCGGCGAACGCGATCATCTGCGGCACGTAATCGGTGGCGATCGACCATCTGGCGGGCTGGCGGATGTTAAGCGCCTTGATATCCGCCCAGTAGGCGTGCGTGTAATGCGCGGCGATGTCCCAGATGGATTGCGCCTGCGCCCTCGCCATCTTCTCCATCTTGTCCTCGCCCGCATCGGCATCGTCGGTCAGATGGCCGACATCGGTGATGTTGATGACGTGGGTGAGCTTGTAGCCCTTGTGGCTCAGCGTGCGGCCGAGGACATCGGCGAAGACATAGGCACGCATATTGCCGATATGCGGGTAGTTGTAGACCGTCGGCCCGCACGTATAGACCCGCGCCTCGCCGGGATGGACCGGCTCGAACGGTTCGAGCCGGCGAGTGAGGCTGTTGAAAAGCGTGAGATGCGGTGCGTCGGTCATGGGCTGCGGAATAGGCGGCGGACTGCGGCAGTCAAGCCGCGCCGCGCCGCGCCTCGACTCACTCTTCCTCGAACAGACCTGCCAGTTGCTCGATCATCGTGCCGCCAAGCTGCTCCGCGTCCATGATCGTGACGGCACGGCGGTAGTAGCGTGTGACATCGTGACCGATGCCGATGGCGACAAGCTGGACCGGCGACTTGCTTTCGATCCACTCGATCACGCGGCGAAGATGTGCCTCCAGGTAGCCTGCGGAGTTCACCGAGAGGGTCGAATCGTCCACCGGTGCACCGTCCGAGATGACCATGAGGATACGCCGGTCCTCGGGACGCGCCAGCATCCGCTGGTGTGCCCACATCAGCGCTTCGCCGTCGATGTTCTCCTTGAGAAGCCCTTCGCGCATCATCAGGCCCAGGTTCTTGCGAGCGCGCCGCCAGGGTTCGTCTGCCTTCTTGTAGATGATGTGGCGAAGATCGTTGAGGCGGCCCGGATGCTGCGGTTTCCCGCTTGCAAGCCATGCCTCCCGGCTCTGCCCGCCCTTCCAGGCCCGCGTGGTGAAGCCCAGGATCTCAACCTTGACCCCGCACCGCTCGAGCGTGCGCGCAAGAACGTCTGCGCTGATCGCCGCGATGGAAATTGGCCGCCCGCGCATGGAACCGGAGTTATCGAGAAGGAGCGTGACGACGGTGTCCTTGAACTCGACATCCCGCTCGACCTTGTAGGACAGCGACTGCCCGGGCGAGACGACCACGCGGGCAAGCCTCGCCGCATCGAGGAGGCCCTCTTCCTGGTCGAAGTCCCATGACCGGTTCTGCTGCGCCATCAGCCGGCGCTGCAACCGATTGGCGAGACGCGTCACCACGCCCTGCAGCCCTTTCAGCTGCGCGTCGAGATAGGCGCGAAGGCGCGTGAGTTCCTCCTCGTCGCACAGTTCCGAAGCGACCACGACTTCGTCGAACGTCTCGGTGAAGACCTTGTAGTCGAAGCTGTCGGGGATGTCGGTCCAAGGGCGGTTCGGACGGACCGGGAGCATGCCCTCGTCCCCTTCCTGGCCCTCCTCGCCTTCCTCCATGTCGTCGGAGGTCTCGCCTTCGGCTTCGCTCTCGCCTTCGTCGTCGCCCTGCGCAGGCTCCGCCGCCATTTCGGCAGGCTGCTGGTCCTGCCCTTCGTCGCCGCCTTCCTCCTGCTCCTCGGTTTCCTCGTCGCCGTCCATGTCATCGGCGTCGTTGGGTTCCTGCGGCATTTCCTCGGCACGGGTAAGTTCGAGGTGCTGCAGCATGTCGAGCGAAAGCGACTGGAAGGCCTGCTGATCGTCCAGCGAAGTCGCCAGCGCGTCGAAGTCGGCACCGGCCTTGCGTTCAATCCACTGACGGACCAGCTCGACACCGGGCAGCGCAACATCGGGGATCGGTTGCCCGGTCAGCCGTTCACGCAGCAGCAGCGCGAGCGCGGCCGGGATTGGAACGGCGTCGGGTGTATCGGCGCGGGAGATCGGGTCGGATGCGATGCGCGCCATGAGCGCCGCATCCAGGTTTGCCGCCATTCCCGAATAGGCGTTGGCCCCCAGCGCCTCGTAGCGCACCGCCTCTACGGCGTCGTAGGCCGCGCGTGCAGACGGTTCGGAAGGAGCCTTGCGCATGTGCAGGCGATCGTCGTGGTGGCGCAGCTTGAGCGCGAAGCTATCGGCGTAACCGCGCGCCTGCATGGCAGCGGCATGAGGCAGGCTGCGGCCCGGCATCGGCACACGGAAGGTCCCGCCGGTGGAACTGGGCGCATCGGCGGTCCAGTTGACCTCGATCTCCCTTTCCTGCGCGATCGCGCGCGAGGCGCCGGCCAGGACGGACTTGAAGCGATCTGCAGGGGATTCGTCGGACATGCTCTCCGCCTAGCGCATCGGCGGGACATGCTCAAATAGGCTATGGCGCGGAAAAACCGTGCTCGCCCCTGCCCCCTCCCCTACAGCGGGAGGAGGCGGAGGCTTTCCCGGATCAGATCGACTGGCCGGTCTTCGCCCAGTCGGCCATGAAGCCTTCGATGCCCTTTTCGGTAAGGACGTGCTTGAACAGGCCCTTGATGACGGCGGGAGGCGCGGTCATCACGTCGGCACCGATTTTTGCGGCCTGCAGGACGTGCACACCATGACGGATCGAAGCCGCCAGGATTTCCGTCTCGAATGCATAGTTGTCGTAGATCAGACGAATGTCGCTGATCAGGTCCATGCCATCGAGGCCATTGTCGTCGTGCCGGCCGATGAAGGGTGACACGAAGGTCGCGCCGGCCTTGGCGGCAAGCAGGGCCTGATTGGCGGAGAAGCATAGCGTCACGTTGACCATCGTGCCCTCGCCGGAGAGCGCCTTGCAGGTCTTCAGACCGTCGATGGTGAGCGGCACCTTTATGCAGACGTTATCGGCGATCCTGCGCAGGATTTCAGCCTCGCGCATCATGCCGGCGTGATCGAGCGCCACCACTTCGGCGCTGACCGGCCCATCGACGATCCCGCAGATCTCGCGAGTCACTTCCATGAAGTCGCGGCCGGATTTGGCGATGAGCGAAGGATTGGTGGTGACACCGTCGAGCAGGCCCGTTTCGGCGAGCTCGCGGATGTCGGCGATTTCTGCGGTGTCGACGAAGAACTTCATGGCGATATGATCCTGCAATACCGGCTCGCCCGGCGATTCTGGCCGCCCCTATAGGGAAGGCGCAGCGCCGGGGCCAGCACGCGTTTCTCCGCGTTAGAGAGCCTTGAGCGCTCCGATCAGCATGGGATCGTTGGTGGACTCCGGGTTTCTCCGGATTTCACCTTCCTGCGCTCCGATCTCGTACCAGATGGCATTGTCCGCGGCGAGCGCGAGAGCATGTGCGGCATCGCCGATGTTCACGCCGGCAAGCGCGGATATTGCCTGATTGAGCAAGGGATCTTCCGTGGCCTGCATGACCCGGCCGAGCTCCGGGATCATGGCATTGACGAGCGATGCGCCCATCGACTGGCGCAGGAAAGTCGTCGCAGCCGTATCGCCGCCGCGCAGGATAGCAAGCGCGTCCGAGACGGTCATCCCGCGAACGGCGTCGTAGACCAGCGGAGCGGCGACACGGGCGCCGTCCTCGGCAATGGTGTTGAGTTCGTGCTGCAGCCTTTCCCGGAAGAGGGGTGACTTGAGCACTTTGGCCACGCGCGACCCCGGCTTGCCGAACAGCACGGGCAGGTCGATCCGGGCGACGGTGCTGTCCCAGAAGCCGTCCGGTTGCGTCAGGCGGGCAAAGGCGCGCTGCGTGGAAACGAGCATGAGGCGTTCGATGACGTCGGTTTCGCTCGGGCGACCCAGCGTTGCGCAACCAGGCAGCGCAAGCGCGGCGGAAGCCATGATTCCCCCCAGGAACGTGCGGCGCCCCAACCCGCTCTTGAAAGCTTCATCCACGCACGATCCCCAATTGCCCATCTCGAACTCCTTCACGAGCCATTCCGCCAGTGCCTATATGGCGCCAGATGAACCGCGTCCGACTCCTCGTCTTCAACGCCGCCCTTGGCGTCCTCGACTATCGCGTGCCACCGGGAATGACGATTGAATTCGGATCGATCGTCATGGCCCCGCTCGGCCCGCGACAGGTGCTGGGCATTGTCTGGGAGCCTGAACGCCTCAATGCGCAGGAAGTGCCTGAATCGAAACTGCGAGCCCTGCTCGACGTCATGCCGGTCCCTTCCATCCCGGAACGCCTGCGACGGCTGATCGAATGGACGGCGGATTACTACTGCGCGCCGCTCTCGGCAGTGGCTCGCATGGCGCTGGGGAGCATGGCCGCCCTCCGGGGCGGCGGCACCACTACCGAGTACCGCCTTACGGGCGCGGAGCCTGCCCGCATGACGCCGCGGCGCGCTGCGGCGCTGGATGCGCTTCAAGGCGAGCAGGCATCCATCCGCGAACTGGCGGAGCTTGCCAGCGTTTCCGAAGGCGTTCTGCGCGGCATGGTGGGAGCAGGGCTGCTGGAGCCGGTGACGGTGGACCTTGATCGGCCCTACCCTGCCGCCTGGGCCGACTTTGCCGCTCCTGACCTGAGCGCCGAGCAACGCGCGGCCGCGGACACTTTCGTGACGGCTGTCCGCGATGGGGAATTCGCGCCGTTCCTCCTCGATGGCGTCACCGGCTCGGGAAAGACGGAGTGCTATTTCGAAGCGGTTGCCGAAGCGCTTCAGCTGGAACGGCAGATACTTGTTCTCCTTCCCGAGATCGCGCTCACCGAGAACTTCCTTAGGCGTTTCGAGCATCGATTCGGCGTTCCCCCGCTTCTTTGGCACTCATCGCTCAAGTCGAGCGAAAGGCGGCGGGCGTGGCGTGCGATCGTCCGCGGAGAAGCGCAGGTGGTCGTGGGCGCACGTTCCGCGCTGTTCCTGCCATACGCAAGGCTCGGCCTCATAGTCGTCGACGAGGCCCACGAAGTCTCGTTCAAGCAGGACGACGGCGTGCGCTACAACGCGCGCGACGTGGCGGTGATGCGAGCCAAGTTCGAGAGCATCCCTGTGATCCTCGCGAGCGCCACTCCCGCCCTCGAATCGATGCAGCTTGCCGAGGCCGGAGTGTACCGGAAGCTGGAACTGCCGAGCCGTTTCGGCGGCGCCCAGCTGCCCGATATTCAGATACTCGACTTGCGCAGCGAAGCGCCGGAACGAGGACGGTGGCTGGCTCCGCGACTTGTCGAGCAGATGAAGGACCGGCTCGCCAAGGGAGAGCAGTCCCTGCTGTTCCTGAATCGGAGAGGCTATGCCCCGCTCACGCTCTGCCGGCATTGCGGCTATCGCTTCCAGTGCCCCAACTGCACGGCCTGGCTCGTCGAGCACAGGTTCAGCAAGCGCCTGGCCTGCCACCATTGCGGCCACGAGGTCCCTGTGCCCGAGGCATGCCCCGAATGCGGCACCGGAGACTGTCTCGTCGCCTGCGGCCCCGGCGTGGAGCGCATCGCCGACGAGGTGGCGGAAATCCTGCCTGAAGCGCGCACCGCGCTGGTGACTTCCGATACCATGAACACGCCCGAGGCGATCGGCGATTTCGTCGCCATGGCGGAAGGGCGTGCCATCGACGTGATCATCGGCACCCAGTTGGTGACGAAAGGTTATCACTTTCCGGAACTGACTCTGGTCGGCGTGGTCGACGCGGACCTGGGTCTTGAGGGTGGCGACCTGAGAGCCGCCGAGCGGACCTACCAGCAGGTCGCGCAGGTCGCAGGGCGAGCCGGGCGCGGCGAGAAGCCGGGAGTCGTCCTGATCCAGACCCGGCACCCCGAGGCCGCTGTCATCGAAGCGCTGGCGAACGGCGACCGTGATGCCTTCTACGCGGCGGAGACAGAGGCTCGCCGGGATGCCGGTGCGCCTCCCTTCGGGCGTTGGGCCGCCATAATCGTCAGCTCGGAAGACCAGGCGGAAGCCCTTGCCGCCGCGCGAGCGATCGGCGGAACCGCGCCCAACCTGCCGGACATGATGGTGCTGGGCCCGGCCCCTGCCCCGCTATCCCTGCTGCGTGGACGTCACCGCTTCCGGCTGCTCATCAATGCCCGCCGCTCCGCGGAATTGCAGAAGACGCTGCGCGAGTGGCTGGCCCCGCTCGAGTTCCCTCGCGGCGTAAGGGTCAACATCGACATCGATCCCTATTCATTCGTCTAGCCGCGACCGGTCGCCCCCCTGCTCCCGGCGCAGGAGGTCGCGCTTGAGCGCCTCTCCATAAGCATAGCCGCCAAGGGTGCCGTCGGAGCGCACGACCCTGTGACAGGGGATCAGGACCGCCACGTTGTTGGCCGCGTTCGCCGAGCCTGCGGCGCGCACCGCACCCGGGCGTCCCACTGCAGCGGCCAGCTGCGCATAGCTGCGGGTCTCGCCCGCAGGAATGCGCTGCAGTTCGCGCCAGATCGCTTCCTGGAAGACGGTCCCCTGCACGTCGAGAGGTATGGTCCGTGAACATCCGGGCTGCTCCACCGCGCTCACGACGTCCTGCAGCAAGCCCTCGAAGGCCTCGCCTCCTTCGACGAGATCGGCCCGGGGAAAGCGCGCGCGCAGATGGTCCGGCTCCTCCGAGAACGACAGGCGACAGATCCCCTTCTCCGTCGCGGCGACGAGCATCCTGCCAAGAGTGGTCTCGACGACCGCCCATCGGATAGTGACGCCCGAACCGCCGTCGCGCCATGCAGAGGGCGTCATGCCCAGCCTGTCTCGGCTGTTCTCGTAGAAACGGGACGGTGCGCCAAAACCCGCTTCGTAGATCGCTTTCGTCACGCTGTTACCGCCACTGAGGACCTCGCCCGCCCGCGCCATGCGCTGCGTGCGGACATATTGTGCGGGAGTGACCCCGACCGCGCGCTTGAACACTCGCTGGAAGTGCGCCGGGCTGTAACCCACCTCGCTGGAAAGCTGCGCCAGCGTCGGCGCGTCTGAGCCATCGCCAATGCGCGCGAGCGCCCGGGCCACCGCTTCTTCCTCGCGGGAGACACTGCGGGGAGAGCAGCGAAGGCAGGCGCGCAGTCTCGCCTCTTCCGCAGCATCCGGCCCCGCAAAGAAGCGCACGTTCTCTCGCCGGGGGTGGCGCGCCGCGCACGAGGGGCGACAGTATATGCCCGTGGAAAGCACTCCGGTGACGAACCGCCCGTCGAACGTTCCGTCACGCGCGAGCACAGCCTGCCAGGCTGCTTCCTCGGACACCTGCTCATCAGACATCATCATTTTCGCCCTTCCCGATTGCTGGCAGCACGATCCCTGTCCTGTTTCCTCGAGTATCGTTGCCGTCGTCTCGGCCCGGCCGGACGGATTGGTCTTTTCGAAGCGCTGCCACATATCGCGTCTGCGCTACGTGGCTACGTGGCTCGGTTTCTGCAAACACCTATCTTGGGGCACCTGTTTTCACCGCTCCGGAAAGTACCCGGCTTCATATTTCACCACCCTCGAGACCAAGGCCCAGCGCGGCAGGACCGTTCATCCGGCGAAGTTCCCGCCCTCAGGACAACGGCATGGCACTGCCCTTGCCCGGGCGCTTCCCGCATCTTGCGGTCAAACCAAATACCGGCCCTTTACCCCGGATCACCAAGCCGCACCTTGCATCGTAACAGTATCGTCGCTATGCGCGCCCCGTCTGCGGGCCGGGGGAGCGCGCTGTCGCGTCGTACCCCCAGTGCCTCAGCCCACCCGATGTAAGGATAGGACGCGCGTGGAGAATTCCGGGGGCATCAAGGCCAGCTTGCAAGGACGCTACGCTTCGGCGCTGTTTGATCTTGCCAGCGAAAATGGCACCGTTTCGGCGGTGGAGACCGACCTCGACAATATCGGCCAGGCAATCCGCGAGAGCGACGAGTTTGCAGCGCTGATTCGCAATCCGCAGGTCAGCCGCGAAGCCGCGGCAGCAGCGATGGATTCGGTCGCCGGCGTACTGGGGCTTTCGCAGCTCACCCGAAACTTCCTGGGCGTCCTGGCCGGCAACCGCCGCCTTTCGGCCCTGCCCCAGATCATCCGCGCTTTCGCGGCCATCGCAGCCGCCCAGCGCGGCGAGGCGACCGCTGAAGTCACTTCGGCCCACGCCCTCAACGACGAACAGGTCGAACAGCTGCGCCAGAAGCTCGAGGCGCGAGAGGGCCGTTCCGTCAAGATCAGGACCAGCGTCGATCCCGAGCTGCTCGGTGGCCTCGTCGTCACCATCGGCTCCAAGCGCATCGACAGCTCGATCCGCACCCGTCTCAATTCGCTCGCCCAGGCCATGAAGGGCTAAGAAAGGCAGAACAATGGATATCCGCGCAGCAGAAATCTCGAAGGTCATCAAGGACCAGATCGCCAGCTTCGGCACCGAGGCCCAGGTTTCCGAGGTCGGTTCGGTTCTGTCGGTCGGCGACGGCATCGCCCGCATCCATGGGCTCGACAATGTTCAGGCCGGTGAAATGGTGCGCTTCGCCAACGGCGTGCAGGGCATGGCTCTCAACCTCGAAGCGGACAACGTCGGCGTCGTGATCTTCGGCTCGGACGCCGAGATCAAGGAAGGCGACAGCGTCAGCCGCACCAACACCATCGTCGACGTACCCGTAGGCAAGGGCCTGCTCGGCCGCGTGGTGGACGCACTCGGCAATCCGATCGACGGCAAGGGCCCGATCGTCGCCGAGAAGCGCGCCCGCGTCGAAGCGAAGGCTCCCGGCATCATCCCGCGCAAGTCGGTGCACGAGCCCGTTCAGACCGGCCTGAAGGCGATCGACGCCCTCGTCCCCGTGGGTCGCGGCCAGCGCGAGCTGATCATCGGTGACCGCCAGACCGGCAAGTCGGCCGTTGCCATCGACACCTTCATCAACCAGAAGGAAGCGAACAAGGGCGACGACGAGAGCAAGAAGCTTTACTGCATCTACGTCGCCGTCGGCCAGAAGCGCTCGACCGTGGCGCAGATCGTGCGCCAGCTGGAAGAGAACGGCGCGATGGAATATTCCATCGTCGTCGCCGCGACCGCTTCTGAGCCCGCACCGCTGCAGTACCTCGCGCCCTACACCGGCGCTGCCATCGGCGAATTCTTCCGCGACAACGCCATGCATGCCGTGATCGTCTATGACGATCTCTCCAAGCAGGCGGTCGCCTATCGCCAGATGTCGCTCCTGCTGCGCCGCCCGCCGGGCCGCGAAGCCTACCCCGGCGACGTCTTCTATCTCCACAGCCGCCTGCTGGAGCGCGCCGCCAAGCTTAACGACGAGAACGGCTCGGGCTCGCTGACCGCGCTGCCGATTATCGAGACGCAGGCGGGCGACGTGTCGGCCTACATCCCGACCAACGTGATCTCGATCACTGACGGCCAGATCTTCCTTGAGACCGGCCTGTTCTACCAGGGCATCCGCCCCGCCATCAACGTCGGCCTGTCGGTCTCGCGCGTCGGCGGCTCGGCCCAGACCAAGGCGATGAAGAAGGTTGCCGGCTCGATCAAGCTGGAGCTCGCGCAGTACCGCGAGATGGCGGCTTTCGCGCAGTTCGGCTCCGACCTCGACGCCTCGACCCAGAAGCTGCTCAACCGCGGCGCGCGCCTGACCGAGCTGCTCAAGCAGAAGCAGTTCTCGCCGCTCGCTTTCGAGGAGCAGACCGTGTCGATCTTCGCGGGCACCAACGGCTACCTCGATGCCCTGCCGGTGGACCGTGTCACGACCTACGAGACCGAAATGCTGACCTACATGCATTCGGAGCACCAGGACGTGCTGGACCTGATCCGCACCACCAAGGACTTCGGCGACGAAGCGAAGAGCAAGACCAAGGCCGCGCTCGACGCCTTCGCCAAGCAGTTCGCCTGATGAGCTATACGGTGTTCGCAACCATCCCGGTCAAGCCCGAGCATCTCGACGATGCCCGGGACGCCGTCGCCGCAATCGTGCCGCAAACGCGCGACGAGGCAGGTTGCGAGCACTTCGAGCCCTATCGGGCGGCTGATGGAACGTCGAACCTCTACATCTTCGAACGCTGGGCCGATCGCGCGGCGTTCGATTTCCACCACGCCCAAGACTACACCAAGGCCGTGTTCGCTCAGTACGAAGACTGGCTGCGAGATGCTCCCACGCTGGTGGAAGTGAAGGAATTGAAGGACTGACATGGCCAGCCTTAAAGAACTCAAGGGCCGCATCAACTCGGTCAAGTCGACCCAGAAGATCACCAAGGCCAAGCAGATGGTCGCCGCGGCCAAGCTGCGCAAGGCGCAGGCCGCCGCCGAGGCCGCGCGCCCTTACGCCGCACGTCTCGCCGAAGTGATGGGCTCGCTCGCCTCGAAGATCACCGTCTCCGAGAACAGCCCGAGGCTGCTCGCAGGGACCGGCAGCGACAAGGTTCACCTCCTCGTCGTCGCCAACTCGGACAAGGGCCTGGCCGGCGCGTTCAACTCGAACATCGTCAAGGCCGCCCGCGTCAAGGCGCAGGAACTGGAAGCGCAGGGCAAGACCGTCCTGTTCTACCTGATCGGCCGCAAGGGCCGCGCGGTGATCCGCCGCGAGTACCCCAGCCAGATCGCCCACATGTTCGACACCACCGATGTGCGCGATCCCGGCTTCAACGAGGCTGAGCGCATCGCTGACGAACTCGTCGCCATGTACGAGGCGGGCAAGTTCGACGTGGCGCACCTGTTCTACTCGAAGTTCCGCTCTGCGCTTCTGCAGGAACCCACGGACCAGCAGATCATCCCGGTTCCGGCTCCCAAGGCTGCTGCACCGGTCGCCGATGCCGTCACCGAGTACGAGCCGGACGAGGAGGAAATCCTCGCTGCGCTGCTGCCGCGCTACCTGAAGACGCAGATCTTCGGCGCACTGCTCGAGAACGCCGCGTCCGAACAGGGCGCATCGATGACGGCGATGGACAACGCCACGCGCAACGCTGGCGACCTGATCCGCAAGCTGACCATCGTCTACAACCGCACCCGTCAGGCTGCGATCACCACCGAACTCGTCGAAATCATCGCGGGCGCGGAAGCGCTCTAAGTCATCGCAGGCAAGGAAACCGAAATGGCCACTGCACCCGTGCTCAACCTCACCACTACCGGCAAGATCAGCCAGGTCATCGGCGCCGTCGTCGACGTGACCTTCGAAGGCGAACTGCCTGCCATCCTCTCCGCTCTGGAGACCGAGAACAACGGCCAGAAGCTGGTTCTCGAAGTCGCACAGCACCTCGGCGAGAACACCGTCCGCACCATCGCCATGGACGGGACCGACGGCCTGACCCGCGGCCAGGACGTGCGCAGCACCGGCCAGCAGATCTCGGTGCCGGTCGGCCCCAAGACCCTTGGCCGCATCATGAACGTCGTGGGTGATCCCATCGACGAGCGCGGTCCGATCGGCGCCGACCAGTTCGCCCCCATCCACGCCAAGGCTCCCGAGTTCGTCGATCAGTCGACCGAAGCGGCGATCCTCGTCACCGGCATCAAGGTCATCGACCTCCTCGCTCCTTACGCCAAGGGCGGCAAGATCGGCCTGTTCGGCGGCGCGGGCGTGGGCAAGACGGTTCTGATTCAGGAACTGATCAACAACATCGCCAAGGGCCACGGCGGCGTCTCCGTCTTCGCCGGCGTCGGCGAGCGCACCCGCGAGGGTAACGACCTCTACCACGAGTTCCTCGACGCGGGCGTCATCGCGAAGGACGCCGAGGGCAACGCCACCTCGGACGGTTCGAAGGTCGCGCTCGTTTTCGGCCAGATGAACGAGCCCCCGGGCGCGCGTGCACGCGTCGCTCTCTCGGGCCTGACCATGGCCGAGTACTTCCGCGACCAGGAAGGCCAGGACGTCCTGTTCTTCGTCGACAACATCTTCCGCTTCACGCAGGCGGGCGCGGAGGTGTCGGCGCTGCTCGGCCGTATTCCTTCGGCAGTGGGCTACCAGCCGACCCTGTCGACGGACATGGGCGCGCTGCAGGAGCGCATTACGTCGACCACCAAGGGTTCGATCACCTCGGTCCAGGCGATCTACGTTCCCGCGGACGACCTTACCGACCCTGCGCCGGCGACTTCGTTCGCGCACCTTGACGCAACGACGACTCTGAACCGCGCCATCTCGGAACTGGGCATCTACCCGGCGGTCGACCCGCTCGACTCGACCTCGCGCGTGCTGGAGCCCCGCATCGTCGGCGCCGAGCACTACGAGACCGCGCGCCGCGTTCAGGAAACCCTGCAAAAGTACAAGTCGCTGCAGGACATCATCGCGATCCTGGGCATGGATGAGCTCTCGGAAGAGGACAAGCTCACCGTCGCCCGTGCGCGCAAGATCCAGAAGTTCCTTTCGCAGCCCTTCCACGTTGCCGAGGTCTTCACTGGCATCTCGGGCAAGTTCGTGCAGCTGGAAGACACCGTAAAGTCCTTCAAGGCCGTTGTCGACGGCGAGTACGACCACCTGCCGGAAGCGGCTTTCTACATGGTCGGCGGCATCGACGAGGCGGTCGAGAAGGCCAAGAAGCTGGCCGCGGAGGCCTGATCCATGCCGCTGCACTTCGAACTCGTCACGCCTGCGAAGCTGGTCCGTTCCGAGGATGTCCACATGGTGGTCGTCCCCGGCACGGAAGGCGAGTTCGGCGTGCTCGCGGGCCATGCGCCTTTCATGTCGACCATCGCCGACGGTGCGCTGAAGGTCTATCGAACCGAAAACGGCGCGCCTGAGGAAATCCGCATCACCGGCGGCTTCGCCGAAGTGGGCGATGCGGGCCTCACCGTTCTGGCCGAGCACGTAGAGGGCTGATCGGCAGGCCCGCCGGGCTGATGGTCCGATGCGGCCTGGAAGATCGAAAGAGCGTCACCGGGAGACCGGCGGCGCTCTTTTCATGTCCGCCGCTGGCCCCCATCCCGATCGTTCGCAATGCCGTTCGCCCGATCGTAACACCTGCTGACTTAGCGTGCGGACCGTCTGGAGGTCGTGATGAAGGTACTGCTGGCGGATGACAGGCGGGACCGCCTTGCGCAGATCATCGCGCTTCTCGCCTTTGCGACTCTCATCCGCAGCCCGGCTTTCGGCGAGTGGAATTTCGGCATCGACGATCAGTTCTACGCGCTCGTGGGTGATCGCCTGCGTGGCGGCGATCTTCTTTACGTCGATATATGGGATCGCAAGGGTCCCCTCCTCTACCTGATCTTTGCGGGTATTGGGATGGTCTGGCCGTCCATGCTGGCCTACCAGCTCGCAGCGACGGTTTCGGCGGGACTTGGTGCTTATGGCGTCAGCCGCATCGCCCGCAGGATCGCCGATCCTGTTCCTGCCTTTCTGGCCGGGATCGTCTATCTCGCGCTCCTCGACCGCTTCGAGGGCGGCAATCTCGAGGCAGGCGTCTTCTTCAACTCGCTGACGATCGGCGCTGCGGCGCTGATAATCGCGCGCTTCGATCTGCTGCGCAGTGGCCGGATCGATGCCGGCCTGGTCCTGGCCTTCTTCTGTGCCGGACTGGCGATAGCCATCAAGCAGACGGCGGCATTCGAAGGCATCCTGTTCGGCTCGACGGCTCTCGTGCTGCTGTGCCGGTCACCCCTGCCCGCTTCCGGCGTGGCGTGGAGAGCGATGCTGCTTGCCCTTGCCGGTATGCTGCCGATGATCGCGACAGGGGGATTCTACTGGCTGCACGGGCACTTCGCCGAACTGTGGAACGCCATGGTCACTTCCAACTTCAGCCGCAGCTATGCCGATCCCGAAATTCGCGGCAGGCGCGTGCTGATCATGGCAGGCATGATGGCCATTCCGCTGATCTTTGCAGCGATGGGATGGCACACGCTGCGCAACGACGCACCCGAACGAGGCCCCATCCTGCGTTTCCTGGTCCTGTGGGCGGCAGTCGCGCTGGCTCTTCTCTTCCTGTTCCCGAACATCTTCGTGCACTATGCGCAGGCGGCCCTGCCTCCGCTCGCGATCCTGTGCACCGGGTACTTTGCGGGCCGTCGCAGGATCCTTCCGGGACTCGTCGCGCTCGTCGCATTGAGCCTGCTGCTGTCCGGAAGCTTTCATCTGCAGGACAGATGGCGTGCACGGCCGGCCGCGCAGGCTCTGCTCGACCATGTCCGCGAAGTGACGCCATCGCGCAGGCTCCTTGTCTGGGGCGCACCGAGCTACCTCTACTCTCTCGTCGGTGCCGAGCCGGTCACTCCCCTCGCCTTCGCTCCGCACCTGTACGAATCGCGTGAGTGGACCGGCTTCGATCCGGTGACGGAGGTGCGCCGCGTGCTCGCCTCCCGCCCCGAAAGCGTGATCGTTCAGGTTCCGCTTCCGTCTTCTCCGTTGAACCCGGCAACCGTACGCATGGTGGACGAATATGTGAGCGCGTGTGGACGCAAGCGCGGCTTCACCATCTACGACCACAATGGGCCCCAGCGTCAGCTTGTGTTCAGCGCATGTGCTCCTGATTGAGGCGAACCGTCCTGTTGCGTCTGCAGCAGGCAACGCTAGGTTGGCGGTTCAGCACTGGAGACCATGATGACTCTTCCCGCAAAGTCCTTCGTCGCCTCTTCCCTGTTGGCCATGGCGCTTGGCGCTTGCACGGGTGCGCAGCCCGAGGCGTCTCTGCCGGCTCCGCCGATGGAAGAGCCCGCCTGCGGCGCAGATCAGCTTGGCTCCTACCTTGGCCGGAAAGCCACCGATGAGGTCATCGCCGCCATCCAGGCGTGGCGCGGTAAAAGCCCGGTCCGGGTCCTGAAGCCCGGCTCTGTCATGACGATGGACTATCGACCCGATCGGCTGAACATCGAGGTCGATGCACAGGGGACCATCACCCGCTTCCGCTGCACGTGAAGACCGATCAGGGCAGGTGGGGCCTCCGCTAAGGTCTGGCCCCGCCAGAACCGAAGGTCTTCGTCTTGCGAACCCTGCACCTGAGTAGAGCGGATCGGCCGGACCTGGCTGATCCGTCTCTGGCCTTCGGACTGCCTTTGCGCCCAGGGCCGCCCTGCAAGGTGCAAGCGCTCCCGATTGTCTCTTTACAAGCTCGCCGCCGGTGACCATACGCTGGCCCCATGAAGCTCCTTCTCGGCCTTGCTCTGCGACTTACCCGCCCTTGGGCGTGAGGTGACGCGTCGGCCTGCGGCGCGCTCGGCGCTCAAGGGGACCTGACCTGAAGCATCCGGCCGTTGCGGCCTGTCACGCAGACACCATACCGAGCGAGTTTCCCTTCATGACCATGCTGAAAGACCCTTCGGTCAAGTACCGCCCTTTCCCGCAGATCCGGCTGCAGGATCGCCAATGGCCCTCGCGCGTCATCACCAAGGCGCCGCGCTGGCTTTCCACCGATCTTCGTGACGGGAACCAGGCGCTGATCGATCCGATGGGCGCTGAGAAGAAGAGTCGGTTCTTCGACCTGCTGGTGAAAGTGGGCCTGAAGGAAATCGAGGTCGGTTTTCCCAGCGCCGGTGCAACCGAGTTCGACTTCATCCGCGGCCTTGTCGATCAGGGCCGCATTCCCGAAGACGTCCTCGTGCAGGTACTGACCCAGTCGCGACAGGACCTGATCGAGCGCTCGTTCGAGAGCCTGGCGGGGGTGCATGCGGCCATCGTCCACTTGTACAACGCGGTCTCGCCGCTGTGGCGCACGGTGGTGTTCGGCATGGAACAGCACGAGATCCGCGCTATTGCCGAGAACGGCGCGAAAGTCCTGCGCGACCAGGCCGCGCGTTACCCGCAGACCAAGTGGCATTTCGAATATTCGCCGGAGACCTTCTCCACCGCCGAGCTCGATTTCTCGATCGAGTGCTGCGAAGCGGTAATGAATATCCTCCAGCCCACGCCCGAGCATCCGATCATCCTCAACCTGCCGGCCACCGTGGAAGCGGCAACGCCCAACATCTACGCCGACCAGATCGAGTACTTCTGCCGCAACCTGCCCAATCGCGCCTCGGCAGTGATCTCGCTGCACACCCACAACGACCGCGGAACGGGCGTGGCGGCGGCCGAGCTGGGCTTGATGGCCGGAGCCGATCGCGTGGAAGGCTGCCTCTTCGGCAATGGCGAACGCACCGGCAACTGCTGCCTGGTGACCGTGGCACTCAACATGTACACGCAAGGCGTGGACCCCGAGCTAGACTTCTCCGACATCGACGAAGTCATCCAGACGGTGGAATACTGCAACCAGCTGAAGGTGCCTGAACGCCACCCCTACGGCGGCGAGCTGGTCTTCACCGCATTCTCGGGTTCGCATCAGGACGCCATCAAGAAGGGCTTCGCGGCGCAGGAAAAGCGCAACGACGAGCTCTGGGCCGTGCCTTACCTGCCGATCGATCCCGCCGATCTTGGACGCGACTACGAAGCCGTGATCCGGGTCAACTCGCAGTCCGGCAAGGGCGGCTTTGCCTGGGTAATTGAACAGGACCAGGGCCTGAAGCTGCCCAAGCGCATGCAGGCACACTTCTCCAAGCATGTCCAGGAACTGGCCGACGAACTCGGCCGCGAGTTGCAGGCGACGGACATTTGGGACGTGTTCCAGAAGGCCTATCGCCTGAACGCGGGCCAGCGTTTCCAGCTGATCGACTGGGACGAGGCCAAGGGTCCGGACGGCACGCGTGTCTTCGCCGGCAAGATCGGCGTCGATGGCAAGGAACAGTCCGTATCCGGGCGGGGCAACGGCCTCATCTCCTCGGTTACAGCAACGCTGGCGGAGAGCTTCGGCGTCAATCTCGACGTGCGTGATTATGCGGAGCACTCGATGGGCAAGAGCAGCGATGCGCAGGCCGCCGCCTATGTGGAGTGCGTCCTTCCTGATGGCCGCACGGTCTGGGGCGTGGGTATCGACGAGGACGTCGCCACTGCCAGCGTCCGGGCCGTGCTGAGCGCCGCGAACGCAGCCTGAGCCGGAGCGCGAAACAAGCGAAAGGGCGGTCCGCTGGGCCGCCCTTTTTCATTCGTGCAAACACCAGTCGGTAGCCGGCGGAGGCAACCGCATCGGCTTCGGCACGTTCCTGATCGCTGCGGCCTGCAGCATTGGGGAGCTTCCGAAGTGACGATGACGACGGCAAAGAGCCATCTTGGAAGGCTGAGCCTTCTCGCCTCCAGCCTCGCCATCGCTCTGCTGTCGACAGGTGCGGAGAGCAAGGAACCCTCATCCAGCGTTGCGAGCAGGATTGCGGCGGATACGCCGGCGGACCTGTTTGGTGAATTGTTCGTCGCGGTACAGCAATCGCGCATTTTCGATGACGGCAAGACTTTCGTCGATGCCGTGCCGAGGCGTGATCCAGCCGTCATCATGGCCGATTATCGCCGCACTCGCCCCGCGACGCCAGATGCGCTGAGAAACTTCGTGCTGGCGAGCTTCGTCGTTCCCGGCGTCAACGACACAGATCCGGGTTCCCTGCGCGCCCATATCCGCAAACTCTGGCCGACACTGGCCCGCGATGGCGACGGTGAGCCAACGGCGCCGGGATCACGCATCACCCTGCCCCGACCCTATGTCGTACCGGGCGGGCGGTTCCGGGAAATCTACTACTGGGATTCGTACTTCACGATGCTGGGCCTGGTGGCGGACGGCCGCGACGATCTCGTCGAAGGCATGATCGACGATTTCGTCAGCCTGATCGAACGCTTCGGCCACATACCAAACGGCACCCGGACATACTACCTCAGCCGCTCGCAGCCGCCCTTCTTCGCATTGATGCTCGACCTGTCGAAAACGACGGAACCTGCTGTGCACGCCCGGCGACTGGCGGCACTCCGGCGCGAACATGCATTCTGGATGGCGGGCGAGCGCTGCGCAGGCGCCGCATTCGCGTGCGAGCGAATCGTGCGCATGCCCGATGGAAGCCTGCTCAACCGCTACTGGGACGGGCGCGACACGCCTCGCGATGAATCGTTCGCGGAGGATCGGGCCACCGCCGAAAAGGTCTCGTCCCGCCCACCCGCCGAGGTTTACCGCGATCTTCGCGCCGGAGCCGAAAGCGGCTGGGATTTCAGTTCGCGCTGGCTTTCCAATCCCCAGGACCTCGGCTCCATCCAGACGGGCAATGTCGTGCCCGTCGATCTCAACGCACTTATGTGGGCGATGGAGCGTCGCATCGAAACAGGCTGCAGAAAGGCGCAGGACCTTGCCTGCGAGCGGGAGTTCGCGGGTCGCGCAAAGGCCCGGCATAGCGCGATGGATCGTTACATGTGGGTCGCCCGGGAACGTCGCTTTGCAGACTGGCTCCTGCGCGAAGGCCGACCCGGCCCGGTGCTTTCGAGCGCCACGCTCTACCCGCTGTTCGTCGGCATGGCGAACTCGGCGCAGGCGCGAGCGGTGGCGGGAACGACGCGCCAGAACCTTGTCGCGCGCGGCGGCCTGCGCACCACCACCTTACGCACCGGTCAGCAATGGGACGCGCCCAACGGCTGGGCGCCGCTCCAGTGGGTCGGGATCGCGGGCCTGCGTCGCTATGGCGAGCACGCGCTTTCCCGTGAGGTCGCGTCGCGCTGGCTGAACACGGTCCATCGCACTTACCTTGAAACCGGAAAGATGCTGGAGAAGTACGACGTGGAGGACGTGCGGCCGGGAGGTGGAGGAGAATATCCGCTGCAGGATGGCTTCGGTTGGACCAACGGCGTCACGAGCGCCATCCTCGAGCAGTATACGCAGCTGATCGAGCGTTCAAACGGGCCCGGAACCGTCACCACACCTTAGCGCGAGGGAGGCCCTACAGAGCCTCCCTCGCGCTTTCTACCGTGTCATCAGGCCGGCTTTTTGGGCAGTTCGACTTCCGCCACGCCAAGGCACATCTTAACACCCTTCTGGTTCTCCATTAGATGCTTGACTTGAACGAGATGGCGGCCACCAGCGTCGACCATCTTGTCGACCACTTCCGCGGACTGAATGGTGACGTCACCTGAAAGCGCCGGGCCGCGGTAGTTTGCGGTGGAATGCACGACCATCCCCCACTCGCCTGCCCAGCCCGCTAGATAGTCCGTCACCCAGGCACCCATCGATGCCCCGTACCCATAGGCGCGCGGCATGCCGATCTTGCGGGCGTAGCGGGGGAACAGATGCCCGCGAGACGGCCCGAAGTAAGCCCCATCCGTCAGCTCGGGGTTGATACGCTCCATATGGGGATCGTTCTCGTGGCCTGCCATTTCCCTTGTGAAGCCCAGCGCTTCAAGGTCCAGCTCGCGCCGGTCCAGCGTTCCCCAGGTCGTGAACAGGAACGAGCGCCACTCGGTGGTGAAACTCGCTACGGTGTGCGGCCCGAAGACCCGCTCCGGCAGTTGGTCTCCCACAGTCACATCGTCCCACCAGCGCTCGCCATGGCCGAGATCGTGAAGCATCTGAATCCAGGTGAACTTGCGTTCCTCCAGGCGCTCCAGCTCTGCATCGGTCCATTCCGGCTCCTCGAACTCGGCGGTGTTCACGGTGTCGCCGCCCGCCGATGCGCGATACCGGATCGCGGTCGAGCGCTGTTTGGCGATGAGTTCCCCGTTCTGGTTACGGTAGTAGTTGTCTCCGCGCTGGAAGCAGGTAGGGCCGAAACCGGTCTGCTTGACGACGTAATCGAAAGGCACGCGCTCGTTCGTCACCGTGTCGCCGCCGAAAATGCGCGGCCCATAGTGCCAGAACTCGTCCCCGCCGAAGAGCAGGTGCGAATTCTCGATCCTGCCGACGCATGAGGGCGCGGTGCCATGGCCGTCATCCATCACGATCGGAAAGCTCTGCGGCGCCACCAGCTTACCCCAGCGCCCGGCTGCGGCGTAGGCAGGATCGAAATGCGCGAGATTGGGATAGTGCATCGCTTGCACCCAGCGGCGGATGTCGTTGTTCCCCAACGGCTCACGCAAAGGCGATGAGTCGATCACGTTGCCCAGATATTGATCGATGTCCGAACAATCGAACGATTCCACCGCCTGATCGGGGGCCGCTTGTGACATGGATTGATCCTCTTCCCGAAGGACGCTACCGCCCTATTTAATCGACAGTGATGTCTATTAAGGGGAAGTCGAGACGTCACGTTCAATCGCCGTACTCGATAACATCAACGCTCCAGCGCTATGCTCCCCTGCTCGACAGCCTTGCTTCGGAAGACTATGCGAGCCTTTAATCGTACGATTAAATGGAGCCGTGATGCCACTCCCCACGCTATTCTCCTCGCTGCGACTGCCGGTGATCGCAGCACCGATGTTCATCGTCTCGAACCCGGAACTGGTGATCGCGCAGGTGCGCGCCGGGATCGTGGGCAGCTTTCCGGCGCTCAACGCCCGGCCTGCCAGCCAGCTGGACGAATGGCTCGCCCGAATCACCGAGGAGACCCGCGGCTGCGGCGCACCCTTCGCAGTCAACATGATCGTCCACCGCACCAACGCGAGGCTGGAAGAGGACCTCGCCATTCTGGAGAAATGGAAAGTCCCGCTGGTCATCACCTCACTGGGCGCAAACACCGAGGTGAACGACGCTGTCCATTCCTGGGGCGGCATCGTGTTGCACGACGTCATCGACGATGCATTCGCCCGCAAGGCTGTCGACAAGGGAGCGGACGGGCTGATCGCCGTCGCGGCGGGAGCAGGAGGTCATGCCGGCCAACAATCCCCCTTCGCGCTCATGCAGGAAGTCCGGAGTTGGTTCGATGGCCCGGTCGCGCTTTCGGGCGCCATCGCGAGCGGTCGCTCGATCCTGGCGGCGCAGGCCATGGGCGCCGATTTCGCCTATATCGGCACTCCCTGGATCGCGACCGCAGAGGCGAACGCCGTCGAGGCCTACAAGCAGGCGATCGTGGAGAGTCGCGCGGCCGACATCGTCAATTCCAGTCTCTTCACCGGAATCCACGGCAATTACCTGCGCGCATCGATCATTGCGGCCGGCATGGACCCCGACAGCCTTCCGGAAGGCGACAAGAGCCAGATGAACTTCGGCTCGGGCGGGAACATGGACGCGAAAGCCTGGAAAGACATCTGGGGAGCCGGACAAGGTATCGGCGCGATCGAGACGGTCGAACCGGTCGAAAGCCGCGTGGCAACGCTGCTGGCGCAGTATCAGTCAGCCAGGAACGAACTGCTGCGCCGCACCGGCATGGGCTGAAGCGAGGGCGGCATGGGCCCAGCAGGAGCCGTGGCGCTCCACAGACCGTCCGCCACTTCGTCAAGCGCGGCGAAGCTTGCCGGCGCAAGGAACGGATCGTTGCGGTTGAGCCGCATGTTCCGTCGCTCCGCTGCAAGAAGATACCGCTTCAGGGCACGCTGCAGCAGGTCGAGCCGCATGTGCGCGGCTACTGCCGCAGCGCCGGCGTCATGGCGGCGTGCCCGCGCCCAGGCCGCCTCGATCTGACCCACGCGCTCCATGACGAGCTTGGTGTAGAGCGGGTGCGGCCCGCGATGGAGCGGCAGCGCCATGCGCAAGGCCGCCGCCTCGTCGCATGGCAGCAGCAGGCCGTTCTCGCGGAAGTCCTCGAACCGGGTGCGCTCGCGCCCGAGGCTCGAGAACATGCGTGCGAAGGCGGTATGGCCCAGCAACTGGCGCGGCAGGACATGGTGCCGCTGCAACCCCGGATCATACCCGGGCAGACCATTGCGGTTGACTGCGCGAAACGGCAGCCTGCTGCGCGCCTGCCGTTCCTCCGCAGCACTCAGCCGCCGCGCCAGACCAGCACCAGCTTGCCTACCTTTGAAGGCTCGAGAAGCAGCGCGTCGGACCACTGCCCGATCGTCTGCGCCTGCGCGATGCCGCCATGTCGCACCAGATGGTCGATCACCCGCACGGCCAGCCTGGCGGTATCGCTGTCGCTCTCGTGCAGGCTCGCCTCCAGCTGCATCTCCTGGCCTGTGAAGTGGGCAAGTCCGCGCGTGCCGATGCTTCCGTCCGGCGCCCGGGAGAATGCCGTCAGCCCCAGCGAAGGAAAGGCCCCGCCCGCAAGCCAGTTCAGCATCAGGCGCGAGAAGTAGCGCGGCTCCATCAGCGTCTGTGCCGCACCCCAGTGAACTGCCGCCACCGGCAGGTGCAGCACCAGGTTCGCGGCCAGGCCCATCATGGTACGCATGACCGGCAGCAGCCCCGCTCCGGACAGGATGTGCCCCGAGGGAACGAGTTGCACCGCCTCCAGCTCCGCCACGGCACAGGGCCGGTCGAACCCGAACGCCTGGTAAACCTCCACCGCAGGAGCGGGCCCGAGCGGAGACAGGCCCGCGAGATCGAAGGTCAGTCCGCTGGCGAGGAGTTCAAGCCATCCGGCGGCCGGATCGGGTCGATAGCTCACGCTGGCGACGAGGCCGCCCTCGCGCGCGGTTTCGACCGTGCGGGCAATCGCCTCGGCTTCCGGCCGCTCCCCTTTGCGGAACAGCAGCGAGAGACAAGCACCCGAACTCGTGCCGCTTCCTACATGCACATCGTCGTGCTGGCCGGCAGCGCCGGGTTCTTGGTCCACGCTCAGAATACCCCCAGCTCCAGACCTTCCGCAAAGGTCGCACCCAGATCCCTGCATGCCAGAATTTGAGGCGCCGGGACATGCTTTTCGCCAAGGATGGCCTCGGCCGTCTGTGCGCCGGTGTTCACGATCAGCGGCTCCGCCACGCGCCTCAGCCGCCAGCCTGCTGCGATGCGATCGATTTGCGCCTGCGCTCCCCGGCCATCTGATCCCGCGGCGATCGCCGTTGCATATGGGCGTCCTTCAAGGCGCCCGAGAAGCGGATAATACAACAGGTCGAACATCTCCTTCATCATGCCCGTCATCGTGCCGAGGTTTTCCGGGCACACGAAGACATACCCTTGCGCCGCGAGCAGATCGGGCGGAAGCGCATAGGCCGCGCGGATGAGGCGTGCGCGGCGCTCGCCGGCGCCGGCATGGACCGCCTCTGCCATGGCCCGGGCCGCGCCTGTGCGGCTGTGCCACAGGACTGCCAGCGAGACACCCTTCTCCTCAAGCAAGAACCTGACCTCCACCACGATCTCCGATGAGCGCCAGCGCGCCTGCCGTGCTCGGGCTCGTACGGGAGACAGCCCTTTCCGTCGCAGTACGCCTCGGGTATCGAGCTTGAATTATGGAATCACGATCCGCAAACGTCTTCGGGATCGATCGCTCGCTCACCGGCAAGGCCTGGCGCTGGCGCGGTGGCAACATGGACCTCAGCGATGGTCCGGGCGGCCTTGAAGACGACATCATCACCCAGTTGCTCCTCTCGCGCGGCGTTCGTCGCGACGATCTGGAACGCCACCGTAACCCGAGCCTGCGGGCCTTCCTTCCCGATCCCTCCGCCTTCCGGGACATGGACGTCGCGGCAGACCGGCTCGCGCAGGCCATCATGACCGACGAGACGATCACCGTCTACGGCGACTACGACGTGGATGGCGCCACCAGCGCGGCCCTGCTGATCCTGCTGGTTCGCGCGCTCGGCCATGATGCCCGCTACTACATCCCCGACCGCCTGCTCGAAGGCTACGGCCCATCGGGTGAGGCGCTCGTCAGGATCGCCGGTGAAGGCTCCAGCCTGATCGTCACCGTCGATTGCGGCGCAATGGCCCACGAGGCGCTGGACATGGCGCACCAGGCGGGCGTGGACGTCATCGTGGTGGACCACCACAAGTGCTCGCCCGAACTTCCGCGCGCGGCCGCGCTGGTCAACCCGAACCGCCTTGACGAGGACGTCATCGCCGCAGGCCACGGCCATCTGGCGGCGGTGGGCGTTGCCTTCCTGCTGGCGGTGGCGACCGTGCGGACCTTGCGCCGGCGCGGCTATTTCGAAACCCGGCGCGAGCCAGACCTGTTCGCCCTTCTCGACCTCGTGGCACTTGGCACAGTGGCCGATGTCGCAGCGCTGCACGGCCTCAACCGTGCCCTGGTGGCGCAGGGGCTGAAGGTCATGGCTCGGCGTGAGAACATCGGCATGTCGGCCCTGATCGACGCAAGCCGCCTTGGCCGTGCGCCCACCTGCAGCGACCTCGGCTTTGCTCTTGGCCCCCGGATCAACGCTGGCGGACGCGTGGGCGAATCGACGCTGGGCGTGCGCCTCCTCACCACCACCGACGCCGACGAGGCGCGGGAGATCGCCGCCCAGCTTTCGCGCCTCAACGACGAGCGGCGTGCGATCGAGCAGGCCGTGCAGGAGATGGCGGAAGCGCAGATCGAACGGCAGCACAACCGCTCCGTGATCGTGGCGGCGGGAGCCGGGTGGCACCCGGGCGTAATCGGCATCGTCGCCGGTCGCCTCAAGGAAAAGACCGGGAAGCCCACTCTCGTCATTGCGCTGGATGCCGACGATGCGGGCCATGGCAAGGGCTCCGGGCGGTCGATCTCCGGCGTCGACCTGGGCGCGGCGATCATCGCGGCGCGCGAGAACGGGCTTCTGGTGGCGGGCGGCGGTCATGCCATGGCGGCTGGCCTGACGATCGCACCGGGCAAGCTGGACGCGCTTTCGGACTGGCTGGATTCGCATCTCGCTGCGGACGTCACGCGCGCCAGTGCGAGCCAGTCTATGCAACTCGACCTGGCGCTTTCTCCCGGAGGGCTGACGCCCGGCCTTGTCGAGACGCTGGAAAGCGCCGGACCTTATGGAATGGGCTGGCCGGGCCCCCGCGTCGCTGTCGGGCCTGTAAGGATCGTGAAGGCAGATGTCGTGGGAGCGGATCACCTGCGCCTGATCGTCAGCGGACCCGATGGCGGCCGCTTCAAGGCCATGGCGTTCCGGTCGGCCGAGACGGAGATGGGCCAAGCCCTGCTCCACGCCAGCCAGGGCCGCCGCCTGTGGCTTGCAGGACGCGCTCGCATCGATGACTGGGGCAGCCGCCCGCAGGCGGAACTGCACCTGGACGATGCCGCTTTCTGCGATTGAATCTTCGAGTGAAAAAGGATTTTCATTTTTTCTCGTTCGAGGGGTTGACCCCCCTGCGGACCACCGCTAGAGGGCCGGTCCTGCCTCCGGCGCAACCCGGTACGGCCCCTTCGTCTAGCGGTTAGGACGCGGCCCTTTCACGGCTGAAACACGGGTTCGATTCCCGTAGGGGTCACCACCGAATGGTTGGTGAGGCACATCTGAAATGGCCTTCTGGCCCCTTCGTCTAGCGGTCTAGGACGTCGCCCTCTCACGGCGAAAACACGGGTTCGAGTCCCGTAGGGGTCACCATTTCCTTCATCCACCAATCGATCTTTGTCGATCAGCGGCATGCCGTCCACCCTCCTGTGCGTCTGGCCTGATCCAGGTGCAGGTGATCGGCATGGGCGGCGTTGTAGTCGGGTGAGAGCACCGTGGCGAAGGCGGTGCAGGCACTGTCGCGCACCATGTGCAGGAACGCCGACGCGTCCTGCGCCTCGCCACTTTCACCGGCCCAGTCGCGCCTCACGCTGATCCGCCTGCCGTCCTCCAGCACGAAGCCCGCGATGTCGATGGCATTGCCGGTCGCGTGCTCACTCCAGTTGCCATCGTCACCCCCGCCGATCCTGCGGCAGTTGGCGGTCCCCAGATGCTCCACGGCGATGACAGGCGATCCGAGCGCCGCCTGTGCGGCAGGTTGCACGCCGTGGCGCAGCCACCATCCAAGGGCAGCATCGATCCCGCAAGTCCCCTGAGCGCCTTCAGGACGCAGGGAAACATCGAGGCGGGCAGGAGAGGCCAGAACCTTGCGATCCTCGCGCCTGCAAGCCCCTGCCCCAGTCGGCGTCAGCGCAGTCGCGGAGATGCCGCTGCGATCCAGAAAGGCGCGGCACTCGGCCGCATTCGCGCGAAGATCCGCCAGCTTGCGCGATGTTGTCCATCCGGGCGGGTCGTCGAGCGCCAGCGGTGTCCAGGGATCGTGCTGGGGATGATCGCGAAGCCATGCCCTCGCGGACACGAACAGGCACGCCAGGATCAGCAACGTGAGGCCAAGGCGATCAAACGCGGAGAAAACCATAGAAGGGTAAGCCACGGCCCCTTTCTTCGTTGCGCGCGGCGGATCAAGGCACCTCTAAGCTTGGTCCGGGAGTGCACAGGTCTGTGGATAAGCCCGGGAGGGCTTGGGGACAGCACGTGAAAAAGGGGAGCGCCGCGAAGCGCTCCCCTTTGCATTTTCCGGAACGGAGTAGGGTCAGTTGATCGGTGGCACCGGCTGCGGCGGCGCGTCCGGGTCCTCTTCGTGGACTTCGACGAGGCCCCGTCCAACATGGCTCTGGCGGTATCCATAGGCGAAGTAGAACACGAGCCCGATGGCGCCCCAGATGGGCAGCACCAGCATGGCTTCCATGGGCAGGTTGAAGAACAGGATAACGCAGCCAAGCGCCGCGATCGGCGCCACGATCCAGACGAGCGGCGTGCGGAACGGACGGACCCGCTGCGGATCGCGCAGACGCAGGATCATCACCGCCACCGAGACCATGAAGAACGCGAACAGCGTTCCCGAGTTCGAGATGTCGGCGAGCTGGCCCACCGGCAGCAGCGCGGCGGCGATCGCCACAAACACGCCCGTCATCAAAGTAACGACGTGCGGAGTCTTCCACTTGGGATGGATAGTCGCCAGCTTCTCGGGCAAGAGGCCGTCACGGGCCATCACGAAGAAGATGCGCGTCTGGCCGTAAAGCATCATCAGGATGACCGAAGGCAGCGCGAGATTGGCGGCCAGGCCGATGAGATCTCCCGCCCGTGTGTAGTTGATCGAGCGAAGGACGTGGGCGAGCGCCTCGTTCGAACAGACGAGCGGGGTTTCGCCCTTGGCTGCGAGCGCGGCGCACTGCGCGGTGAACTCCGCCGAGCCGGGCTGCACGCCCAGCGCCGTCGGCTGCGCGCCGATCGCACCGATCGCGCCGCCTGCCACCAGAAGGTAGAACACGGTGCACAGGGCAAGGCTGCCGATGAGCCCGATGGGCACGTTGCGCTGCGGGTTCCGTGTTTCCTCCGCTGCGGTCGAAACGGCGTCGAAGCCCACGTAGGCGAAGAAGATCGAGGATGCCGCGCCGACGATGCCCATGCCGCTCGATCCGGCCGGGCCGAACCAGCCGTTGGGAGCGAATGGCGCGAAATGCTCGCCGTCCATTGCAGGCAGGGCGAGCGCGATGAACATCGTGAGCGCCGCGACCTTGATCGCCACCAGAATGGCGTTGAACGTGGCGCTTTCCTTGGTGCCGCGCATCAGCAGCAGGGTTACCGCGAGCGCCACGACGACGGCGGGCACGTTGATGATCCCGCTCGAGAAATCCACGCCGCTCAGCGACCAGGTCGGGCCTGCGGCCAGCGCCTGTGGTAATTCGAACCCCGTCAGACTTTTCAGAAGGCCCATGAAGTAGCCGGACCAACCGACCGACACCGCCGATGCGGCAACGGCATACTCGAGGATCAGCGCCCAGCCGACCATCCAGGCGAGCAGTTCGCCCACCACGGCGTATGAATAGGTATAGGCAGAACCGGATACCGGCACCATCGACGCCAGTTCCGAGTAGCACAGGGCCGCCACGGCGCAGACGAAGCCGGCGATGACGAAGCTCCACATCATGCCCGGGCCCGCCTTCTGCGCCGCCGCAGCGGTCAGCACGAAGATGCCGGTGCCGATGATGGCCCCGACGCCCAGGAGAGTCAGCTGCACGGGCCCCAGAGATCGGTGAAGAGATTTCTTTTCCGCCGTCGCCAGAATGGCATCCAGCGGCTTTACGCGTCCGAACATTTGGACCCCCGAATTGCGAATGGACGGACGCTAACGACAGACAAGCGCTTGGCAAGAGCTCTGTGCACCGGATTCCCCAGGTTCGTAATAAAATTGCCGCTCTGTGATAAGAAAGTCGCGGGTTGGCATGTGAGCGGGAGACGAGAATTGTCTGGCGCCGTCCACGGCGCTAGAAGGCCCGGCATGTCCACGACCTTCCAGCTCGACACCGCGACCAGCCGCGCCAATCCGACGCCCGCTCCCATGAAGCGTCTGACGATTCCCGCCATCCGGCGGCGCAAGCAGGATGGCGTCACCGCTGAGCCGATCGTCATGCTCACGGCCTACACGGCGCGTCAGGCGCAGTTGCTCGACGCGCACTGCGACCTGCTGCTGGTGGGCGACAGCCTGGGCCAAGTCATCTACGGGCTTCCCTCCAGCGTGCCCGTCACGCTCGAGATGATGATCGCGCACGGCGCCGCCGTCGTTCGCGGCAGCTATCACGCCGCGGTGGTGGTCGACATGCCTTTCGGCACGTACGAGCAGTCGCCCCAGCAGGCCTTCGCGAATGCCGCGCGCCTGCTTAAGGAAACCGGCTGCGCCGCCGTGAAGCTGGAAGGCGGAGCCGCCATGGCCGAAACCGTCGCATTCCTTGCCGAGCGCGGCATCCCGGTGATGGGCCACATCGGCCTTACTCCGCAGGCAGTGAACGTGCTGGGCGGCTACAACGCGCGGGGCCGCAGCGATGCCGAGGCGCAGAAGATCGTGTCCGATGCCGTCGCGCTCGACAAGGCGGGTGCCTTCTCGATCGTGATCGAAGGCGTGGTCGAGCCCATCGCCATCGCCGCGACGCAGGCGATCGCCTGCCCCAGCATCGGCATCGGCGGCTCGGCCCAGTGCGACGGGCAGGTCCTCGTCACCGAGGACATGCTCGGCATGTTCGAGCGCGTTCCCCGCTTCGTGAAGCGCTACGCCGATATGGCGACCGTGGTTTCCGAAGCGGCCGGGCAGTATGCTGCCCAGGTCCGCGATCGCAGCTTCCCAGGCGTGGAACAGACCTACCAGCCCAAGTAGCCGGGGTGGGACGACGGGGCTTGTTGATGAAACACAGGCGCTGGAGACGTTCCTTATAGCAATACGGAAGACAGGGGGCGGTCGGCCGAAAAGAACCTGCGCGAACGTAACGTGGCGGGTGGATGTAGGAAACGGGCGCTCAACGGGTCTCGCGCGGCATCGGGGGAAGCGGCATCCGCGCCTTGATCGCCCGTACCTTCTCCAGAAGCGCCCGTTCCTGCGCCAGGTGCCCGCCCGATGCGGCATAGCCGATGGCGAGCGCCTGCGTCGCCACAGGACTGGAGCGCTGCAGACGGTAGGCAGCGCGGGCGGCATCGACCGCCCTGGCACTGTCGCCGCCATGCGCTTCGAGGATCGCAAGGTCGGAGAGAAGCGCCACGTCGCGGTCTTGTCCGTTGTCGCGCAGCCAGCGCAGGATGGTGCGTGCGCGCACAGGATCACCGTCTTGGAGCGCCAGCCCGGCGGCTGCGCGCAAGGCGGGTCGGCTGGTCGGGTTCTGCCGCAGATAGCCCTCGACGAGTTCGCGTGCCCCTTTTGCGTCGCGGGCCATGGCGAAAGCCGCGAGCCGCCGCTCGAACAGGCTTTCCGACAAGCGGATTCGGGAGGCGAGGACATAGTGCTCCTGGGCCTCGACGGGATGGCCCATCGCCAGCTGGACATCGCCGGCAAGCGCCTGTGCGTCATAAGATCCAAGGTTGGAACGCCTCGCCTCTGCCGACGTCACTGGCGCCGCCTCGACTTCCGACTGCCCCTGCTCCAGCATTCGGCCAACAGGCCTCGACCGGCCGAGCGCCCAGAGCGAAGGCTCCGGGGGGCGGGCCGCGCGGTCGAGCAGTTCGCCCGCGCGCTGGCGGTCTCCGAGCAGTTCCCAGCCCCTTGCCACGGATAGCAGCAGGCCCGGCGACGCCTGTCCGGCGGCGATCTCTGGCGCAAAGCGCAGCGTGGCGTAGCGATACTGCCCCGCCATCAGGATGGCGCGCGCCAGCAGTTCGCGCGCGGTTTCGTTTTCAGGCCGCAGCCGCAGCACCGCCTCGAAAGCTTCGGCGGCAGCCGAAGGATTGCGCGCGGCCAGTTCCACCACGCCGCGCACCATCTGCACGCCAGGCAACGCGTCGAGCTTGCCACGGGTGCGCTCCAGCAGGCTGCGCGCAAGCGCGTGGTTCCCGGCACGCGCGGCGAGCACCGCCTGCAGGTAGTACGCCTTCGGGTTCGCTGGGCTGAGCTGCAGGACCCGGCGCGTCACCGTCACGCATTCGCTCGCACGGCCGAGTTCGCCCAGGGTCGCGGCATATTCCAGCAGCACCGGCACGTCCGCAGGATCGTTGACGATCGCGCGCTCGAACCAGGGCAGCGCCGCAAGCAGACCATACCGGTCGCGCACCAGCTGGCCACGGAACTCCAGCGCCCGTACGCTTGCCGGGTTGAGCGCCAGGGCATGCTCGGCCGCCTCGATTGCCAGAACGTGCTCGCCGCCTGCATAGCGCAGCCGCCCGATCTCCACCCAGAGCGCCGCATCGCGGGGGATGATCGCCAGCGCCCGGTCATAGGCCCGGCCGGACGCGGCAAGGTTGCCGTCCTGCCGCTCCAGCGAGGCCAGCGTGCGCCACCCCATCGCCGCCGTCGCGGGCGAGAACCGGCCGGTCTGCAGCCATGGCCGCGCGCGGTCGCGCCGGTGCTGGATCATGAGTGCCCTGCCCATGAGCGCGTTGACATCGGTCACCGGCACTCCGGCATTGAGCGCGGCCCTCAGCTTCACCTCCGCATCGATGCCGTCGCCGCGCGCGAGAGCGCCGCGCGCCTGATCCATCAACGCATCCGGACGCGCGCTTTCCCCATGTGCCGACTGAGCCCCCAGCGCGGAGAACAGCGCGGCAAGACACAGGACCGGCACGAGCGCGCAGGCCAGCAGCCAAGCCGTCCTGCTTCCCTCCCCCCTCTCGCGCCCTTCCCGCGACCGGGCCGGATCAGGACTGCAGGTCGTACTGCTTGAGGAGGTCATACAGCGTCGGGCGACTGATCCCGAGCATCCTTGCAGTGTTGGAGATGTTGCCTTCGCTGCGCGCCAGCGCGTGCCTGATGACCCGACGGTCGGCCTGCTCGCGCGCGGTCTTGAGGTTGAGAGCGTTGACCGTCTGCTCGTCAGGGTCGGCCAGGTCGAGGTCGGCGGCGCTCACCACCTTCTCGTCGGCCATGATGACCGCCCGCTTCACGCGGTTTTCCAGTTCGCGCACGTTGCCCGGCCATCCCCAAGCATCGATCGCGGCGAGCGCATCGGCGGCAAAGCCCCGCACGCGCGGGTTCATCTCCTTGGCGTAGCGGGTGAGGAATGCCTTGGCGAGAAGCGTGGGGTCACCCGGGCGCTCGGCAAGCGCGGGAATGCGCACGACGATCTCGGCGAGGCGGTAGTACAGGTCTTCGCGGAAACGCCCGTCGGCGATCATCGCCTCGAGGTCCTGGTGCGTCGCGCAAACGATCCGGGTGTCCACAGGGATGGACTCCCGGCTGCCCACGCGTTCGATCACCCGCTCCTGCAGGAAGCGCAGCAGCTTGACCTGCAGCTGGAGAGGGATGTCTCCCACTTCGTCGAGGAACAGCGTGCCGCCCGCCGCCTGCTCGATCTTGCCCGGCGTCGTCTTGATGGCGCCCGTGAACGCGCCCTTCTCGTGGCCGAAAAGCTCGCTTTCGAGAAGGTTTTCGGGGATCGCGGCGCAGTTGATCGCCACGAACTCGCGCTTGGCGCGGCCGCTGGCGTCGTGAAGTCCGCGCGCCAGCAGTTCCTTGCCGGTGCCACTCGCGCCAAGCAGCATGACCGAGACGTTGGCATTCGCCACGCGCTCGATCGTGCGGGCGACCCGTACCATCTCGGGGGCCGCCGTTATCATCCGGCCGAGAACCCGCTCGTCTTTCTCGACCCGGCCGGCGAGCCGCCGGTTCTCCTCCTCCAGCCGGTGCAGGTGCAGCGCCCGCCGCACGATGAGGCCGAGCGTGTCGATGTCGACAGGCTTCTGGTAAAAGTCGTAGGCTCCGCGCGCGATCGCCTGCAGAGCGCTCTCCCGGGCGCCATGGCCGGATGCCACGATGACCTTGGTATCGGGCTTGAGCGCCATGATCTCGTCGAGCACGGCGAAGCCTTCCGTCGTTCCGTCGGGATCGGGAGGCAGGCCAAGGTCGAGCGTGACCACGTCCGGCATTTCCGAACGCAGGAGGGCGATAGCCCCGGCCCTGTCCCCCGCCACGAAAACCTCGAAGTCCTCGTAGGCCCACTTGAGCTGCGCCTGAAGCCCTGCATCGTCCTCGACGATCAGGAGCTTCGGCAGTTTCCGGGCGGTTTCGGTCATCACGCTACCTTCTGGTCGGGGCGGGCTGGTGTGTCGTTGAGTGCCGGGGCGGCGGCGAGCGGCAGGCGCACCACGAAGCGCGAGCCGAACCCTTCGCGCGATTCGACCTCGAGCCGCCCGCGCATCGCGCGCACCAGTTCGCGTGCCTCGAACGCACCGATGCCGAAGCCGCCGGACTTGGTCGAGACGAAGGGCTTGAACAGGCGCGTGCGCACGAAGTCAGCGGTCATGCCGCAGCCGGAATCCAGCACGTCGAAGCGCGCGCTTGCCCCCTCCCGCGTGAGCGAGAGGAAGACCGGCACATCGGGGCGGCTCGCGTCGATGGCGTTCTGGACGAGGTGCATGAGCACCTGCTCCAGCGAATGGCGATGGGCCATGACCGTAAGATCGCAGCTTTGCGCCACGGTCACTTGCGGGCTCGCGCGGAAGCGCTCCATGACGACCGACAGCACTTGCCCCGCCGGCACCTGCTCCAGCTTCTCCACCGCGCCGGTGCCATAGCGCGAGAGACGCTGCAGCAGAGCGTTGAGCTTGTCCGACGAATTGCGCAGCGTCACCAGCATGTCTGCGCGAAAGGCTGGCTTTTCGGCGTGAAGCTCGGCGTTTCGTGCCAGCAGGCTGAACTGGCTGGCAAGGTTCTTGATGTCGTGCATCACGAAGGCGATGCGACGGTGGAAGTCGTCGAAGCGCGCGCTTTCGGCAAGCGCCTCCTGGCTGGAGTTCTCGGCCAGGTAGCTGGCAACCTGCTGGCCGATGACGCGCAGGAGATCGAAATCTTCCCAGTCGAACTTGCGGGCAAGTTGCGGCCGGGCGAGCACGACCATCCCCACCAGCCGTTCGTAGTGGATCAGCGGGATCATCGCCCAGGCGCGCGGATGGTCCAGCAGCCAGGCGGGCACGTCCTCGCGGTCCATGCCGGGGCCGATGGAGCGGCCGGCCCGCACGTCGTCGAGGTCGGCGATGTAGCCGGAGCGCTCGAAATGAGCCAGGCTGGGCGCGCCGAGAGCATCGGCGGGAACTTCGATCTCGGGCCAGTTCCACCGGGCGGCGAGCGTCAGCTCACCCTGGTCGCCAGGGGTCAGCAGCAGGCCGGCGGGACTGTCGAACACGTCGGCCACGGACTGGACGACCCGCTCGGCAAGCGGCGCGGACTGGTCGCCCCCGCTGCCGATCGTGCGGGTGAAGCGCAGCCACTCCTCGCGGTAGTCATAGCGGTGCTGGAAGAAGTGCTTGGCCAGCGTGACCTTGAGCCAGCCGCGAACGCGCCGCGAAGGCAGGACCACCAGCGCACCGGCCGTGGCGAGCGTAAGGAAAACCAGCTCGATAAGCCGCGCGAAATTGCCGCCGGCATACGAAAGCCACTGCGCCACCGCGACCATCGAGACAAGGTAGACGCCGATCACCAGCAGCGAGAAGGTCTGGAACGTCACCGCCCGCGAAGGGCGCAGGCGCACGTCGTCGCGGTTGCCGAAGGCGCCGATGGCTACGCAGGCCGCCAAGGCCCCGCTCGAGAGGCCGCGAAGCGCCGCGATCTCGTGCGGCCAGTTCCCTGCGAGATAGGCGATGGTGTAAAGGTTAAGGTCGAACGCCCAAAGCGCGGCCAGCCCTCCGGCAGGCCAGCGCAGCGCCGCCCGCGCCTCGCGAGGGGCGCCCGCGTAGAGGTTGTGGACCAGCACAAGGCCGCCCACGGTGACCAGCAGGCGGAACATGACGTTGAACTCGAACGCGATCCGCAGGATCTCGCCTTCCATCGTGAGGCGCGACAGGACGTAGTCCACGCCAAGGTGAAGGACCTCGACGAAGGCGAGTGCAACGATCACGGGGCGGATCGGCGCAAGGCTCGCATGGCGGCCGTCGCTGGCGAACAGGCGGTAGATGACGAAGAGCCAGCCGAGGTTGCGGGAACTTTCCGCAAGCGATGGAGCGAAGCTGACCGAGGCCGAGGCGGTCGCGGCCGCTTCGGCAAGGCTCCACAGCGCGGTCACGAACAGGGCAATGACCACCGCGCCGCCCGCCGTGCCGAAGCGTTCGCGCCGCGGCAGAAGCCACATGGCCACGGTTGCCAGCGCAATGGCTCCGCTCAGGTCGAGACCGACCCCGACGGTGGTCCAGACCGCAGCCGTGCCCAGCACCATCAGCGCGCGCCCTCGCTCCACAGCACCACGCGCAGCGTCTGCAGGATGATCAGGAAATCGAGGAACGGCGTGTAGTTCTTGGCGTAGTAGAGGTCGTACTCCAGCTTGTGGCGGGCATCCTCGATCGAGGCACCGTAGGGGTAGTTGATCTGCGCCCAGCCGGTGATCCCCGGCTTCACCATGTGCCGCTCCGCATAGTAGCGCAGCTGCTCCTCAAGGTCGGCCACGAACTCGGGACGTTCGGGACGCGGGCCCACGAAGCTCATCTCGCCCTTGAGAACGGTCCAGGCCTGGGGCAGCTCGTCGATCCGGACCTTGCGGATGAACCTGCCGACGCGGGTGACGCGCGGGTCGTCCTTGGTGGCCCACTGGGCCCCTGCGGCCTCGGCGTCGGTGCGCATGGAGCGCAGCTTGATGACGTCGAAGTTCTGCCCGAACAGGCCCACGCGCGGCTGCCGGTAGAAGGCCGGGCCACGGCTGTCGATCTTCACCAGCAGGGCGAACAGGGCGATCACGGGCGCCATGAAGAGCAGCAGCGTTGCCGCCACCACGATGTCGAACAGCCGCTTGGCGGCGCTCGAGAGCGCGCGGCCGGACGAGAACCCGTCGGAAAAGATCAGCCAGCTGGGGTTGACCGTGTCGAGATCGACGCGGCCGGTCTCTCGCTCGAGGAAGCTGGAGAACTCGTTGACGTGGACGCCGGCCGTCTTGATGCGCAGAAGGTCCTTCAGCGGCAAGGCGTTGCGCCGCTCCTCGAGCGCGAGGACGACTTCGCTGACGCCCAGGTTCTCGACATAGCGGGTAAGATTGCTGATGGCCCCGCGCGAGATCGCTTCCTCAACGACGGGCGTCGCTTCGCTCATGGCGACATAGCCCACGATCGCGAAACCGCTTTCGGGGCGTTCGCCCAGCGTGCGCAGGCGCTGCGCCCGGGCACCGGCGCCGAGCACGAGAACCCGCCGGCGAAACGCGTTGGTGCCCAGAAACGCACCCAGCAGCAGCCGGTTTGCGATCAGGAGGACGATGGCAAAGGCCATGGAATAGGCCAGGGTCGAGCGCCAGAAGTTCTGCCCGCCCACCAGGAAGTCCACGAAGGCCAGCGCGATGATGCCCAGCGATATGGCGACCAGCAGCCGCGCCGCGGCGAAACGGTTCGATCGCAGCGCATCGGCGCCGTAGACGCCCACCGAGATCATCGAGAGGGAGATGACGAAGGCGAAGGCCGCATGCGCGCCGAGCCTTTGCCCGAGCGCGCCGGGGTCGATGCCGATCTGGTCGGCCCGCAGGCGCCACGAGATCTCGTTCGCCAGCGCAAGCAGCGCCACGTCCACCAGCCAGAGCAGGATGACGGCATGCGGAATGTAGTGCTTGAACAGACGAATCATCGTCGTTTACGCCATCCTTCGCAGCCGGGAACCGGCTCTTGGCCGCTGCTTACGGCAAGAGCGTAAACCGTCGGTTACCTTAACAGTTGTCTGGACGACACGGGAATTTTGGGCGGCCCCGCACTCTGGCAGCCTGTCGCCGCCGCTTACAGTCAGGACGCTTACAGTCAGTGGCGCGGCATCAGGCGCAGGGAGGTCAGCGTCAGGGCCTCGGCGGCGGAGCCTATGACCTTGTCCGCGACCGGTGCCCAGAACGGGCTGTGAAGCGAAGGCATCGAAGGGCCGCCCGCCTTCGCCTGCGCCAGCTTGGCCGGGTCCGAACCGCCGACCCAGAGGATCAGCGACTTCACGCGATCCTCGTCGGCACGGCGAAACTCGCCGAAGTCCTCGCCGCCCATCACCGCCGGCGTGAAGACCACGCCGTCCGATCCCATCTTCGCCTTGAGATCGGCAATCGCCTCTTCGGTGAAGTCGGGCGTGTTCCAGGTCGCGCGGGTATAGGGTTCCTTGACGCTGACCTGCGGCATCCGGTCCTCCGGGATGTCCGCGGCGATCGCCTCGCCCCGCGCGATGCGGGCGATGCCTTCGAGCAGGCGTGCGCGAGTCTCGTCCGAATAGCTGCGAACGGTAAGCTCCAGCTTCGCCTCGGCGGGGATGATGTTGTGCTTGGCGCCTGCGTGAAACGAGCCGACGGTCACGACGGCAGGGTCCTGAGGGTTGTTCTCGCGGCTGACCAGCGTCTGCAGCTTCATCACGATCGCACTCGCCAGCACGATCGGATCGCGAGTGGTGTGCGGATACGCACCGTGACCCCCGGTGCCCCGCACGAGAAGATCGACGCTGTCTACATTGGCGAGCGCCCAGCCCTTTGCCGCACCCACGGTTCCCGCCGGCAGTTCGGGCGTGTCATGGAAGGCGAGCGCGTAGTCGGGCTTGGGGAAACGGGTGTAGAGCCCATCGTCCAGCATCGCCCGGGCGCCAAGACCCAGTTCCTCCGCAGGCTGTCCGATCATCACCAGCGTGCCCGACCATTCGGCCTTTCGCGCGGCCATCAGCCGGGCGGTCTCGATCCACGCGGTCATGTGGGTATCGTGCCCGCAGGCGTGCATGATCCCGCTTTCGACGCCCGCCGTCGAGGTTCCGCGCCGGGTGGATGCGAACGGCAGCCCGGTCTGCTCCGTCACCGGCAGGCCATCCATGTCGGCCCGGATGAGGACGGTAGGCCCCTGCCCGTTCTTCAGGACGGCCACCACTCCGGTGCGGCCCACCTTCTCCGTCACCGTAAAGCCGGCCTTGCGGGCGGCCTCGGCCATGATCCTGGCGCTGCGCACTTCCTGAAAGCTGAGTTCGGGATTTGCATGCAGGTCGCGGTAGATCTCCATCAGCCCCGGCATGTCGCGGGCGATGACCGAGCGTACCTCCTGCGCATGGACCGGCAGCGGGAACGAGACGAGGGCGAGAGCGGTGAGAAAGCGGCGCATGTCCGCAGGCTACGCGAAGGAAATGCGCCCGGCAATCGCATGCTTGCAAGGCGAGCCGGGCCTTTCTCCGTACGGTGAAGTTTTTCTCGCCCGCCGGATAGTATCGCCTGTGTGGACATTCTCTACTCGGTACGTAGATTGTCTATCGAGCGAAGGGTTCGCCTCTCGCTCCGCGGCATTTGATGGCTGTCAGCTTGCTCCGCGTCACCAACCGCTAAAGCGCACGAAACCCAGGCGACAACGCCGGCTTCGTGCCTCCCGTCATGGAGATACGAAATGCTCGATACCCTTCCCACCGACAGGTCCGCTCCACAGACACGCTCGAAAGTCCTGCGCGCCCATTCCGCGCCGGGAACGCGCCTTGCGCATCCATCCTGGCGCGCCGGCTTCGGGCCGCTCCCGGCCGATGGAAGCACCGCGATCCGCAGTGCAGGAGACTTCTGGTCCCGCCTCGGGCTGTAACCATGCCGCCGCCCGGTTCGAAGGCGCACGCTTTGCCGCCAGCGCCTTCGAACTCCACCGTTCAGACAGTTTGTGCCAGACAGGATTCGTGAAGACCGCTCTCATCATCCGCCACGTTCCCCACGAAGGGGTCGCCGGCTATCGCAAGCCTATCGAAGATGCAGGCTACCGTGTCTCGCGCATCGACGTGACGGACCCGCAGTTCTCGAGCCTCGACCTACGCGAGCCGGACCTGCTCATCATGATGGGCGGCCCGATGGGCGTCTACGAACAGGACCGCCACCCCTGGATCGCCTGTCAGCTCCGCCGCCTCGCCCTCAGGCTGGAGGCCGACCGTCCGACGCTGGGGGTATGCTTCGGGGCGCAGATGATTGCCGGGGCGCTTGGCGCCGAGGTTTACGCCGGACCGGCCAAGGAAGTCGGCTTCCATCCTGTCGAGATCCACGACCATGCCGCGCAAGGACCGCTGCGTCACTTGCGCGGCGTGCCCGTGCTCCACTGGCACGGCGATACCTTCACCCGCCCCGAAGGCGTGGAGATGCTGGCGTCCAGTGCACTTTACGCCCATCAGGCATTTCGACGCGGCAGGAACCTTCTCGCCGTCCAGTTCCATGCGGAGATGGGAGAGGACCCGCGCTTCGAGGCATGGATGGAGCAATGGCCCGAGGCCGTCCGCGAGGCGGGAGGCTGCCCCCAAGCTCTTCGGGAGGCGCACGACCGGCTGGGCCCGGGCGCCGTCGCCGCAGGACGAGCGATGATCGCGGACTGGCTCTCCGCCCTTTAGCGAGCACAGTAGCCGGGCCGGAGAAGCGCTCTTCCAGCTGCTTCAATCCCGGCGGATAGCCTCGCGGCGAAGGTCGTGGATCCGGCCGTCGCGATGCGCGATCACCGGCGTATCGTCGACCGGTTCGTTGACGAGATCGTCGAACAGCGTGCGATAATGGATCATCGCCTGGCGCAGTTCCTCGGTTCGTACCTCGCCGCGGGCATGACTCTCGGCGATGGCGTGAGCCGTGCGGTAATGCGCGACGACCTCGCCGTGATCGACCGAGAGATACTCATAGCGCTGCTCGAACTGCGCCATCGGGTAGCCGCGCGCCAGCATGACATCGGTCAGCAGGACGTCGGCGCGTGCGACCGCTCCTGCCGGATCGATGACGAAGAGCGCCTGCACGTCCAGCCAGTGATCGATGAAGTCATGGCGCTGCGCCGGGACCAGTGGATGAATGTCGAAGGCGGCGACCTGCTTTTCGCGCTCGCGCAGTTGCCGCTCCGCCTTGTGAGTGTCGCCGGCGCGCGCGACGGTGCGGGAGTATTCCGCTCGGTACCTGCCTTTGAGGCCCGCGCTGCGACGATTGCGCCGGAACGTGATCGCCGCGCCGACGAGTACGGCCACAAGCAGGAGGACGATAGTGACGATCGCGAGTGGACCCATGTCGTTCAAGATGCTTCTCCCGCACGTTGTCGCAGTGTTCGTGAGAGACAACCGGTGGTGACTTCCAGGGTTTCGCATGCCCGAACCGTCCGCCGCATCTGCCGCAACACTCACCTTTCGCCTCGGGTGGACGACCTGCGGGCGCGGATCCTACCCGCGCGGGTGATAGAAGTCGTAGATCGTCTGCGCGACCGTGCCGCTCACCCCCGGTGCCCGCTGGAGATCCTCCAGACTGGCCGCGCGCACCTTGCCCGCAGTCCCGAAATGCAGCAGCAGCGCCCGCTTGCGAGCGGGGCCGATGCCGGGGATCTCGTCAAGCGGGCTGGCGCTGATCGCCCGACTGCGCTTGGCCCGGTGTGCTCCGATTGCAAAGCGGTGGACCTCGTCGCGCAGGCGCTGGAGATAGAACAGCAGGGGTGAGTTGACGGGCAGCATCTTTTCCCGGCCGTCCGGGAAGTGGAACACCTCGCGCCCCTCGCGCCCGTGGTGCGGGCCCTTGGCGATAGCGATCAGCGGTACGTCCTCGATGCCCAGTTCCTCGAGCGCATCCTTCACCGCGCTCATCTGCCCCTTGCCGCCGTCGATCAGCACAAGGTCGGGCCACGTGCCGCCGGTACGCTCGGGGTCTTCCTCCTGCACCCGCCCGAAGCGGCGCGTCATCACCTCGCGCATCATCGCGAAATCGTCGTCAGTTTGCGCGGTCTTGATGTTGAACTTGCGGTACTGGTTCTTGATGAAGCCTTCGGGCCCCGCGACCACCATAGCGCCAAGCGCCTTGGTGCCCTGGATGTGGCTGTTGTCGTAGACCTCGATGCGCTGGGGCACGTCCGCCAGTTCCAGAAAGTCGGTCAACTCGCGAAGCGTCTTCGCCTGCGTTCCGCGCTCGGCGAGGCGACGGTCGAGCGCCTCCACGGCGTTGCGGGTGGCCTGCGCGATCAGGCGCCTGCGACTGCCGCGCTGGGGCACCGAAATCTCGACCTTGCCGCCCGCGCCTTCGCGCAGAGCCTCGGAAATCAGCTCGGCTTCGGGCAGCGCGCGGTCCACCAGGATGCAGCGGGCGGGCGGCACTTCCTCGTAGAACTGGGCAAGGAAGCTTTGCATCACCTCCTCTTCGCTCAGGCCCTCGGTGTGGGTCGGGAAGAAGGCCCGGTGCCCCCAGTTCTGTCCCCCGCGGATGAAGAACGCCTGCACGCCGATCTGCCCGCCCTTGCTCGCCATCGCGAAGATGTCGGCATTGTCGAGCCCTTCGGAGTTGATCGCCTGGCTACCCTGGATGAACGTCGCCGCACGCAGACGGTCGCGCAGCATGGCCGCCCGCTCGAAATCGAGGTTCTGCGCCGCCTGCGCCATCTGCGCCTCGATCTTGCGTTGGACCGCGCTCGACCGGCCGCCCAGAAAGTCCTTCGCCTCCTGCACGAGTTCGGCATACCCCGCCTCGTCGATACGCCCGACGCACGGCGCCGAGCAGCGCTTGATCTGGTAGAGGAGGCAAGGCCGGTCGCGCCGCGCGAAGAAGCTGTCGGTGCAGCTGCGCAGCAGGAACAGCTTCTGCAGCGCGTTGACGGTCGTGTTGACCGAGCCCGCACTGGCGAAGGGGCCATAGTAGTTGCCCTTGGCCTTGCGCGCGCCCCGGTGCTTCATGATGCGCGGGAAATCATGGTCGGCGCGCAGCAGGATGAAGGGGAACGACTTATCGTCGCGCAGCAGCACATTGTACGGCGGGCGGAATCGCTTGATCAGCTGCGCTTCCAGCAGCAGCGCCTCTGCCTCGGAATTGGTGGTGACGATGGTCATCGAGCGCGTCTGGCTGACCATCCTCTGCAGCCTTCCGGGCAGGCGCTCCCACTGTGTGTAGTTGGCGACGCGGTTCTTCAGCGCGCGCGCCTTGCCCACGTAGAGCACGTCGCCGCGCGCATCCTGCATCCGGTAGACGCCCGGCTTGGGCGGCAGCGTACGCACGGTGTCGCGGATCACCTGCACCCCGGCCTGGAGATCCGGCTGTTCGGAGCCGCGCATGGTCTGGGTCGCCCGATCCTCGAGGAATCGCTCGTTGCCCTGTGGATTGTCGGGAGTGCCGGCAGGAGTTCGCGCCATGCGCCTGCAGATAGGGAATGAAGCGCCGGATCGGTAGCCCCCCGACCCGGCGTATCCTCAGAACATCTTGCGGAAGTCTATCCCCAGCACCCGGCCCTGCGGATTGCGATAGGCCCGCTGGTAGGCGATCGGCGTGGCGCCGGTTCCGTCCGTCACCCTCTGGCGCGAATCGAGGAGGTTGTCGGCGACCAGCGACAGGCGGGCGCCCTTGAGGAACGGCATCCTGGCGACGAGCGCCTCGTTGCGGCCAAGGTCGGCGAATATGCGCAGCGACACGTCGAACGTGCTGCCGAAGCGCAGGTCCGAACTTCCCGGCTGGCCCGAACCGTTCACGCGTGCCGGCGCTTCCCATTCGGCCTTCAGGCGAAGGCCATAGCCGTTCTTGAACAGGCCCCCTTCGGCCTCGATCGCGTGGCGCGGCGTGCCGCCGGCCCCGATCGCGTCGCCGCCGAGCTGGTCGAGCGTCGGTACCCCCGGCGCGATGGTGACCGTGTCGGAGAACCGCCAGGTATGATAGACCGCAAGGTTCCACCGGCTTCCTCCGGGGCGTCCCCCCGGTCCGCCCGGGCCCATCGGCGGGCCGCCGGCTCCCGGCCCCATGCCCGGCGCTCCGGGACGGCGTTCGCCTGGACCGGTGCCTTCCGCGCGCGTTCCCCCGGGGCCACTTGCCGGTGCGGTCGCCCCGCCGCCTGCGAAACGCATCTCGCGCGCAGGGTCGCCGCTTGGCTGCCCGCCCGCGCCGGCACCCGGAGCGGCATCGGCACGGCAGAAGCGCTCGCGCAGGTCCGCAAGCTTGGCTGGATCGACCTTTCCGTCGGTCCCCATGATGCGCTCGCGCATGCGGTCGGGCAGGCTTGCGACATCAGGCGGCCCGCTGCCGCCCGCGCAAAGTGCGGTGCGGATGCGCTCGAAACGCTCCGGGTCGAAGCCGCCGCCCGGACCCGCGCCTTGCTGGGGCGACGCGCCCTCGGCGGAACATGCGCGCTGCTTGAACTCGGCGAGCTTCGCCGGATCGATCCTGCCATCCGTGCCGGTCATCCGCTGGCGCATGCCTTCGGGCAGCGAAGCGAGGTCCGGTTCGGCGGCGCCGGGCGCGCAAAGCTTTTCCCGGAGCGCCGCGAAACGCGAAGGATCGAAGCCGCGCCGCGTGGGCTGCCCGTCTGCCGAAGGCGCGCTCCCGGTTCCCGGCATCGGCCCGTTCGGTCCCGTGACCGGCGCGACGGGAGCGGAAGAACCCTGCGCCGCCCCCGACGAGGACGCACCGGAGCCGCCCCCCGGGGAAGCGGAGGAGGAGCCGCCAAGGCTGCCGGAGAGGTTCAGGCCCCAGCGAAGCGACGAAGTGCGAACCTCGTCGAAAGTCACCGGGCGACGGTCGATCGCGATGAGATTGCCTGCATCGTCACGGGTCACGCGCCCGGGGAACGCCGTCTCGATCTGCGGCGTGAGCAGCGGGAACGACTGCGTCACGTCGCTGGAGTGGTTGCGGAAATACTCGACCACGAGGTTCGAGCGCTGCATGAACGGAAGCTGCCACTGCGCCGAGATCTTCCAGTCACGCTGGGTCTCCTTGCGCAGGTCGGGGTTGCCGCCGCTCGTGACCGTCACCAACGAGGTCACGGAATTGGTGAAGTCGTAGACGGGCACGTTGTAGGTCACGATGTTCGGCGCGGCGAGCTGGGTGAGCTGCGGCGCCGCTTCATCGACGATATAGCTGGCCTGCAGCGTCAGCGTGTCGGTCGGAGACCAGGTGAGACCCGCGCTCCTGTCCTTGAGCGTGCCGAAATCCGAAAGATGGTCGATCCCGCCGCTGAAGTTCAGCGTGATGTCGCCCACGGCTCCCAGGAAGTCCTCGGCCTTGCTGGTCACCGGAAGCGCCAGGTTCACGCCGCCCAGAACGTCGCCGCGCTTGAGCGTGATCGAGCCGAGGGACGTGCGCGTATCCTCGCTGATCGAGCGGTCGAAGTCGTAGCCCGCCTTGACCGTCAGGTTCGCCTCGCCTGCCGGCGTGCGGAACGGCTTGCCCGAAATCGTCGCCAGGTTGCTGATCGTGAACTGGCGCGTGCGCGCCACGTCGACCCCGGCGCCCGGCACGGCAGGCAGCGCCCCGTCGATCGCCAGCGTTCCCGCTTCTGCGGCGTCGACCAGTGCCGAGGTGTCGCGCTCACGATCGACGCGGGTGTTGCTGTCGACGTAAGTGGCGTTGGCCGTCGCGCTCAGCTGCCATTCGCCCACCATGGTGCTGTAGCCCAGCCCGCCCTCGAAGGTGTCCGAGACGGCGCGCGTGGTCAGCGGATCAGGCAAGGTGCGGATCTCGCTCTCACCCTCCGGATTGGTAAGCGTCAGGGTGTCGAGGCCCGAAAGCGAGGTGGTCTGCGAGCGGGTGTAGCCGCCCGTCACGGTAATCGAGCCGCCCAGCCCGTTCTCTCCCACGCCCTGCGTCATCGTGCCTTCGAGCGTGAACTCGGAGTCCTTCGCCGCCAGACTGCGGTAACGTGCGGGATCAGGGTCGCCGGCCACCGTGGGAACACGCGATTCCTGCTGGATGACGTCACGCTCGCTCTCGGTGAGGATGCTCGTCTCGTCGAGCTTGACGTTGACGTTGTAGCGGCGCGGCCCGGCGATCCGGAAAAGCCCGCCTTCCAGCTCGTAGTTGTCATAGCCGCCATCGGTCGGCCGATTGTATTCACCCGATGCGGTGACCGCGGCGAACTGGTCCTTGAGGATGATGTTCACCACGCGCTGGTTCGCCGAATAACCGAAGCGCAGGGCCACTTCCTCGGGCAGCACCTCGAGCTTGCGGATCGCCTCGGGCGGGATGTTGCGCATTTCGCGGAAGCTGCTGATGCGCTGCCCGTTGAGAAGCATCACCGGCCGCCCGTCGCCGCGCCCGCGACCGCTGCCGGTCTGCGGGCTGATCGCGTCGAGCAGTTCCTCGATCGAGTTGACGCCATAGGAAGCAATGTCCTCTTCCGAGAACACTTCGATCGGCTTTTGCGGTGCGTCGATCTGGCCGATGATCCGGGGCGCGGTGACGATGATCTCGTCTCCTTGCACTTCGAGCGGATCGTCGTTGTCGTCGCTCACGACGATCGCGGAATCCTGCGCGTATGCGGCCGACGGCAGGGCCAGGCTCGCGACCAGGCTGATCAAGGGTAAGGAACGCAAATGCAATCTCCGCCTAAAAGCATCAGTGACAGACGTGTTGTTCCTTCCCCGAGGCTCCATTGCCCTCCCCGTCGAAGGACGACAAGCCGCACCGAGGTATCATTTTGTCGCAACCGTCTTGCGCGGTCATGAACGTCGGAGGCTTCCATTTGTGGCGAGTCGTGGCTATGTCGCGCCGCGACAGCCAACCAGAACATGGGTAAGATCGCCGATGGCGAAGGAAGAACTTCTTGAGATGCGCGGAAGGGTGGTCGAACTCCTGCCCAACGCGATGTTCCGCGTCGAACTCGAGAACGGCCACGAAATCCTCGGCCACACGGCGGGCAAGATGCGCAAGAACCGCATCCGCGTTCTCGTAGGCGACGAAGTCCTCGTGGAACTGACGCCCTACGACCTGACCAAGGGCCGCATCACCTACCGCTTCATGCCCGGCCGTGGCGGCCCAGGTCAGTTTGGCGGCTGATCCCCGGCTCATTCTCGCCTCCGCCAGTCCGCGCCGCCGCGAACTGATCGGACGCTTGAGCATCGAACCCGCCGCCATCCACGCGGCGGATATCGACGAGACGCCGCATCCGCGCGAGATCCCGCGTGAGTACGCAGCGCGCATGGCCCGCGAAAAGGCGCTGGCGGTCTCCACCCCGGATGCCCACGTGCTGGCGGGGGACACGGTGGTCGCCTGCGGCCGCCGGATCCTTCCCAAGGCGGAGGACGAGGCAACCGCGCGCGCCTGCCTTGCGCTGCTGTCCGGCCGGCGACACCGGGTGCTCTCCGCCATCGCCCTGCTTTCCCCCGACGGCACGCTGCGCGAGCGGCTGAGCGAAACCGTCGTGCGCTTCAAGCAACTCGACCATGACGAGGTGGAGGCCTACATCGCCGGCGGCGAGTGGGCGGGCAAGGCTGGAGGCTATGCCATCCAGGGCAGTGCCGAAGGGCTGATCGCGTGGATTTCCGGCAGTCACTCGGGCGTGGTGGGGCTTCCCCTGTTCGAGACGCGCGCGCTGCTGCGTTCGGCCGGGTTCGCCCTTGGCTGAATGGCTCGTAGAGGACGGGATTGGCGAGACACGCGCCATCCTCGTCGACAACGGCCGCGTCCTTGCGGCACGTCTGGAATGGCCCGGCGGCCTTGCGGCGGGGCAGATCGGCGATGCGGTGCTCGTCGCCCGCCGGCCCGGCTCAGCGCGGGGAACCGTCCGCTTCGATACGGGAGAAGAGGCCCTTGTCGACGGGTTGCCGCTCTCCGCGAGCCAGGGCGCGATGCAGCGCGTCATGGTGACCCGTTCGGCAATGGCGGAAACCGGACGGCTCAAGCGCGCGCAGGTTCGACCAAGCGAGCTTGACGTCCGCCCCGCGCCCGGCTTGGCGCAGGTCCTTGCAGCCGAGGGTCTTCCGGTTCGAGGCGTCCGCCGCTTTCCCCTCGACCCCTGGCCCGACATCGTCGCCGAGGCGCTCGACGGGGTTGTAGCCTTTCCCGGCGGCTCGCTGGTGGTGACCCCCACGCCCGCGATGACGCTGATCGACGTGGACGGCGCGCTCACCCCGGGCGCGCTCGCGCTTGCCGCGGTTCCCGCAATCGCGGAGGTGATCGGCCGGCTCGACCTTGCCGGCTCGATCGGGATCGACTTTCCCTCGCTGGAAGGCAAGGCCGACAGGCGCGCGGTGGACGAGGCGCTTGCCGCCGCCCTTGGCGACTGGCCGCACCAGCGCACCGCGATGAACGGCTTCGGCTTCGTCCAGATCGTGTCGCGGCTCGAGCGTCCATCCATCGCGCAGCGGATCCGTTCGGCTCCCGCCGGAGCCTCGGCCCGCCTGCTGCTCCGCCAGGCGGAAGCGGTCGCAGAGCCGGGCGCGCTGCTGCTCACCGCGCACCCCGCGGTCCATGCGGCAATCGCCGAGGAATGGCTTGCGCAACTGGCGCGGCGCACGGGGCGCACCATCCGCCTGCATGAGGAGCGGACGCTTGCGCTCTCAGCGGGATTCGCGCAGGCGGTGCCTCTATGACTTTTTCCGAACGCAAGTGCCCCATCTGCCGCAAGCCCCGCGTCGCGGAGCATGCGCCCTTCTGCTCCAAGCGCTGCCGCGACCGCGACCTGCTGCAGTGGCTCGATGACGGCTACGCCCTCCCCGGCCAGCCCCATGATCCTGAGGACTTCGCGGGCGCGCCGCAGAACAATCCACAGGACGATTGAAATTTGTTCGTCATTTAGGGGTTGCCAAGGTCTGCGCGCTTCGCCATAGGCCCGCCCACACCGCTCGCCGGTCTCTTCGCAGACCGCCGCCGATCGGATGCCCGAGTAGCTCAGTTGGTAGAGCATGCGACTGAAAATCGCAGTGTCGGTGGTTCGAATCCGCCCTCGGGCACCATCACCTCTCTTGCAGAGCCTGATGCGGTGCTTCTCCGGAAAATAGCTGGTTCTCAACCTTGACCCGCTCGGGCGGCTTGGATCGCATTTGCGTGCCGAGAGCTGCCTGCTCGCCGCGACCGCTTTTCTCCTTGCCGTCCTGAACCTTGCAGGCCGCTTGTCAGCATGGTCGCAAATTGTCGCACCTGCGAAATGCGCCCTTGCGAGGCTGCCGTATTGCTCGGATAGGGCAAGGCAGGATCAAGAAGGCGTGCGAATTGAAGATTCTCCCCCCCAGTGCCCTCCGCCTGCGGCCGCGCAGGTCCTTGCCCTTCGTCCTGATTGCGGCGGCTGCGCTTTCCGCCTGCTCGGGAGAGCCTGACCAGAGCCAGACCCAACGGCCCGGGGGAACCGTCGGCTACATCGTCGCGCAGACGAGCACCGTACCCGTTGGCGTCACGCTGAGCGGCCGCACGGTGGCGTTCGAAACTTCGGAAGTCCGGCCGCAGGTCACCGGCGTCATCCGCAAGCGCCTCTTCACCGAGGGAAGCTATGTGAAGGCCGGGCAGCCGCTCTTCGAGATTGATCCCAGCCTTTACCGTGCGGCCGTCAACCAGGCCGAGGCCAACCTTGCCAGTGCCCGGGCCACGGCCGAGGCAGCCACGGTGAAGGCGGACCGCTACCGTCCGCTTGCCGATATGGAGGCAATCGCCCGGCAGGACTATACCGACGCGCTCTCCGAAGCGCGGGTGGCCAAGGCCGCGATCGCGCAGAACGCAGCCACGCTCGACACCGCGCGCATCAACCTGAGGTTCACCAGCGTGCCCGCGCCCATCAGTGGCCGGATCGGCCGTTCGCTGGCCACCGTCGGCGCGCTTGCCAGCGCCACGCAGGCAGATCCTCTCGCCGTGATCCAGCGCATGGACCCGATCTTCGTCGACATGCAGCAGTCGGCCACCGAGTTGACCGCGCTGCGCCGCAGGCTTGCCGAGGGAGGCGTGATGCCCGGCAGCACCGCCGTGCGCCTGCAGCTCGACGGCGGCACGACCTATCCGATCACCGGCACCGTGCAGTTCTCGGAAGTGACCGTGGACCAGACCACGGGTACCGTCACCTTGCGCGCCCGCTTCCTCAATCCGAATGGCGTGCTGCTGCCCGGCATGTTCGTGACGGCCATGTTCGACCAGGCTTCCGATCCCAACGCGTTCCTGGTTCCCCAGAACGCCGTGCAGCGTGACTTCGACGGTACGGCCTTCCTCATGCTCGTCAGCGCGGATGGAAAGGCGGTCCGCCGCAAGGTCACCTCTGAGCGGACCTATGGGACCAATGCGGTCGTCACCTCAGGCCTGAAGCGCGGCGACAAGGTTATCGTCCAGGGCCTGAACGGCCTGCGACAAGGCACGCCGATCAAGGCCGTGCCAAGCACCGCGCCGCAAAAGGTGGTGCCGCCGCGCGAAGATGCCGGCGAAGGTTCGGGCCAAGGTTCCGGCGGTCGTCCCGGCACGAAGACGGGCGGCTGATACACGCATGTCGCGCATCTTCATCGACCGTCCGATCTTCGCCTGGGTCCTTGCGATCATCGTCATGCTTGCGGGCCTTGGCGCGCTGAACTTCCTGCCGAACGAACAGTACCCGGACATCGCGCCCGCGCAGGTCAACATCCGCGCGACCTACCAGGGCGCCTCGGCACAGACGATCGAGAACTCGGTCACGCAGATCATCGAGCAGCAGCTGACCGGCATCGACGGCCTGCTTTATTTCAGCTCCTCGTCCAGCAACCGCGGTCAGGCGACGATCAGCGCTGTCTTCGCGAAAGGCACCGATCCCGATATTGCCCAGGTGCAGGTCCAGAACAAGGTCCAGTCCGCCCTGCCCCGCCTGCCGCAGACGGTGCAGGCGCAGGGCGTGACGGTCACCAAGTCCAACCCCGACCAGCTGCTGCTGGTGGCCGTCTACGACGCGACCGATACGCGATCGAACATGGACGTGTCGGACTATCTGGCCTCAAACATCCAGGACCCCCTCTCGCGCGTGGAGGGCGTGGGCGAAGTCAACGTGTTCGGCGCGCCGCACGCGATGCGGATCTGGCTCGATCCGCGCAAGCTGGCAGCCGTGGCGCTCATGCCCGGTGACGTCACTTCGGCCATCCAGGCGCAGAACACCGAAGTTGCGGCCGGCGAAATCGGCGGCGTGCCCGCGCCCGAGGACCAGGCCATCAACGCCGTCGTCACCGCCGGATCGCGCCTGCAGACGGAGGAGCAGTTCCGCCAGATCGTGGTCAAGACCAATCCCGATGGCTCCACCGTCACCATCGGAGACGTCGCACGGGTAGAGATCGGGGCGCAGAGCTACACCACGGTGAGCCGCGTCAACGGCCATCCCGGCGCCGGTATCTCGATCTCCCTGTCGCCCGGCGCCGACGCGCTGCGCACGGCAGAGGCCGTGAAAGGCAAGATGAAGGAACTTGCGGCCGGAATGCCCGACGGGCTCGAATACATCTACGGCAGCGATTCGACCGAGTTCATCAAGCTTTCCGTCGAGGAGGTGGAGAAGGCGCTTTTCGAGGCGATCATCCTCGTCGTCATCGTCATGTTCGTGTTCCTGCAAAGCTGGCGCGCAACACTCATCCCGGCGATCGCGGTTCCGGTCGTGCTGCTCGGCACGTTCGCGGTGTTCTATGTCGCGGGTTTCTCGATCAACACGCTGACACTCTTCGGGCTCGTGCTCGCCATCGGCCTGCTTGTCGACGACGCCATCGTCGTGGTCGAGAACGTCGAGCGCCTGCTCGAGGAAAACCCCGGCATGTCCCCGCGCGAGGCGACGATCCGCTCCATGGAGGAGATCCAGGTCGCGCTCATCGCGATCGCACTCGTCCTTTCGGCCGTGTTCCTGCCGATGGCTTTCTTCGGCGGTTCCACCGGCGTCATCTATCGCCAGTTCGCGCTGACGATCGTCACGGCCATGGTGCTCTCGGTCTTCGTCGCGCTGGTCCTCAGCCCGGCGCTGACGGCGACGCTGCTCAAGCCCCGCGTACCCGAGCACGAGCGCCAGCCCACCTGGGTGGAGCGCCGCCTCCCCTGGCTGGCGCGCCTGTCGCACAAGGCGGCGACGAAGTTCAACAACGGCTTCGAGAAGACCACCCTCGCCTATGAACGGCAGGTCGGCCGCGTGGTCGAGCGCAAGTGGCGCTGGCTCGCGCTGTTTCTGGTCTGCTGCGCCGGAACTTTCCTGCTGTTCCAGCGCCTACCCACCGGCTTCCTTCCCAACGAGGACCAGGGCAACGTCATGATCCAGTGGCGGCTTCCCGCCGGCACTCCGCGGGCGCAGACCGAGGAAGTGCAGAAGCAGGTCGAGACGTACTTCAACACGCACGAGAAGAACAACGTAGCCGGCATGTTCACGCTCTCGGGCGGCGGCCAGGGAGCGTCCGGCCAGAACAGCGGTCAGGCGTTCATCAACCTGACCGACTGGAAAGAGCGCGAGGAAGACAGGGACGGCGCCGAAGGGATTGTCCAGCGCGCGAGCGGCGCATTCCGCAATCTGCGCGACGCCCAGGTCTTCGCGCTGGTCCCCGGCGCCGTTCGCGGGCTTGGCAGTTCGTCGGGCTTCACTCTCGAACTGCAGAACGCCAACGGCATGAGCGCCGAGGATTTCGCCGCCGCGCGCGACAAGCTGCTTGCTGCGGCCACCGCCAATCCGCAACTCGAAGGCGTGCGCCTGAGCAACCTTCCGGACGTGTCCACCCTCAAGATCGACACCGACACGCGCGCCCTCACCGCATTCGGCCTGAACCCGGGCGACGTGAACTCCACCCTCTCGACGGCGTGGGGCGGCAACTATGTCAACGACTTCATCGAGAAGGGCCGCGTCAAGCGCGTCTACGTGCAGGGCGATGCGCCGTTCCGCTCGCGTCCAGAGGACCTTGCCCAGTGGTTCGTACGCGGCTCCGACGGGCAGATGTCGCCCTTCTCCGCCTTCTCCACCGTGGGATGGTCAACGGCGCCAAGCTCCACCTCGCGGTTCAACGGCCTGCCGGCCTACGAGTTCTCTGGCGAGGCTGCCTCGGGCGTAAGCTCGGGCACCGCGATGAACGTGATGGAGCAGCTGGCTTCCGAGATCCCCGGCGTCAGTGTGGCGTGGGCCGGCTCCTCCTATCAGGAGCGCCTGTCTTCGGGCCAGGGGCCGGTGCTTTACGCGCTCTCGCTGCTGGTCGTCTTCCTGTGCCTTGCCGCCCTGTACGAGAGCTGGTCGATCCCGGTCGCCGTGATCCTGGTGATCCCGCTGGGCCTGCTCGGCGCTATCGCCTTCGTGACGCTGCGCGGGCTGGAGAACGACGTTTACATGCAGATCGGCCTTCTCACCACCATGGGCCTCGCCGCGAAGAACGCCATCCTGATGATCGAGTTCGCCGAACAGGCGGAACGGCAAGGCAAGCGCGTGATCGACGCCGCACTCGAAGCCGCGCGCATCCGTCTTCGCCCGATCCTGATGACCAGCTTCGCGTTCATCTTCGGCGTCCTTCCCCTTGCACTGGCAACAGGGGCCGGTGCCAACAGCCGCATCGCCATCGGCACCGCCGTTGTCGGCGGCATGCTGACGGCAACCCTCCTGGCGATCTTCTATATCCCGCTGTTCTTCGTTCTGGTTCGCCGGGGCGTGCGCGATGGCCTGGCGGCCGCGCGGCAGAAGCTGCAGAAGCGACGCCAGGCTGCGGGAGACCCGGCATGAAGTGCGGGCGGACAATGGCGCGCCTTGTCGCCGCGGCGCTTCCCGCCGTCGCTCTGGCCGCCTGTTCGCTGGCACCGAAGTACGTGGCTCCCGCGCCGCCGATGCCGGCCTCCTGGCCTGTTAGCGATGCCTATCTCGCCCGGAGCGAGGCTGCCCTGCCGCTCGTCAGCTATCGTGAGATATTCCGCGATCCCCGGTTGCAGGCCCTGGTGGAGCAAGCGCTCGACACGAACCGCGACTTGCGCGTGGCCGCTGCAAACCTCGCGGCGGCCCGGGCGCAGGTCCGCGTGACGCGCGCCAACCAGTTCCCGGCCGTCGACATCGGCGGATCGGCCACCGACAATGAAACCGGAGGCGGCTTCGGCCGCAACGGGATGCAGTATTCCCTGCAAGGCGGGATCTCGAGCTTCGAGGTCGACCTGTTCGGAAGGCTTGCGAATGCGACCGAGTCCCAGCGCAACACCGCGCTGGCGACGGAGGCGGCGGCCCGAACCGTGCGCCTCGGCCTTGTTGCAGACATCGCTCTCGCATGGGCGACCTACGCGGCGGACCGCGACCTTCTGAAGATCGCGCAGTCCACCGCGGCCAACGCGCGCGACAGTGTTCGACTGTCGAACGCACGGCTGAAGGGCGGCGTGGCGGCGCGTACGGAACTGCGCCAGGCCGAACAGGTGCTGGAGACCGCGAACGGCGACGTCGCCTTGCAGACTGCGCTGCTGGCGCAGGATGTCAACCTGCTGCGTCTCCTCGTCGGCGCGGACTTCGACCAGGCCCTGCTCCCCGGCGGGATCGACGAGGTCAATGCCAGCCTTGGCGAGGCCCGCGCGGGGCTCGACACGCAGATCCTGCTGCGCCGTCCGGACGTGGTCCAGGCGGAGTACCAGCTTCGCGCCGCGAATGCCGACATCGGCGTCGCGCGAGCCCAGCTCTTCCCGACCATATCGCTGAGCGCGCTGGTGGGTTTCGCCAGCACTTCGCTGTCTTCGCTGTTCGACGGCGCCTCGCGCACGACCACACTTGGCGCGGACGGCAGCTGGTCGATCTTCAATGCCGGCGGTCGCACCGCCGCCGTCGAGGTCACCAGGGCCCAGCGCGACGCGGCGCTGGCGACCTACGAAAGCGCGATCCAGACCGCCTTTCGCGAAGTGGCGGATGCGCTTGCAAACCAGGGCACGATCGGCGAACGGCTGCGCGCCGCCTCGGCGTTCACCGCCTCGGCGCAGGATACCGCGAACCTTACCGAGGCAACGTATCGGCGCGGCATCACCGGTTCGCTTGAAAATCTCGACGCCCAGCGAAGCCTCTATTCGGCCCGTCAGGCAGAGATCAACGTCCGGCTGCAACAGGCGACGAACCGCGTCACGCTCTACCGCGTACTCGGCGGCGACCAGGCGAGCATTCCTGCCGCACATTAGGTCGGGGGCCGCCTTCAGCCGAAAAGCGGCACGACCTGCGGAAGGTCCACGGTCGTCCGGATCCCGGGTTCGGCAACGCAGACGGCGGGGACCGCATTGATCGGTCGATGCGCCGTCAGACCTGGCGTATAGGCGGCGTAATTCTCCTCCGAGATCGGGAAGTAGATGTCGAGCTTTACCGGGGTGTCTCCCTCGGTAGAGCTGCGCCAGCCGGATTCGCGCAAGTTCCACTCGTGCTCGATATCGGGAGTGACGTACCAGTTCGCCCGGAACTGCAGGATGGGCCGGCCCCGGTGCTTGCAGGTGATAGTCGTGCGCATGGCGCCGACGGTGCCTGCCGGAACCCTGCCCGCGGCGATCTCGACATCGGTCCTTGCAGCGGAGAGTTCTCCCGCGGCCTCGATCTCGTCGGCGGGTAAGCCAATGGCGGCCGCGAGTTGTGCAAGGGAGCTTCCGAAGTCGCCCTTCAGGTGCTCGGCGCGGCGATGGTCGAAGGGTGCCATGGGCGCGGCGAACCCCATGATCCGGAACAGCATGTCCGGCGAGTCGCGGCTGGAGACATCGGCGTATTCGTCGATCGTCAGCAGGTCGTGCCGGCGCTGCAGCGAAAGCAGCGGGATCGCAAGCGCCTCGGTGACAAAGCCCGGGCTGGAACCCGTGGAGTAGATCGAAGTCCCGCCGCGCGCACATGCCTCCTCGATGCGTTCCCGGCGAGCAGGGTCCATCATCGGCGGATGATGGAAGTCCCCGCGCGTGGTGACCACGTTCTTGCCTGATGCGAGCAGCGCGCAGAGCGCGTCATAGTCGGTGCCTTGCGGCATGTACAACACGCAGTCCGCGTCGAGGGCGAGGATGGCCTCGATCGCGTTCGTCGCCTTGACGCCGGTGTCGGCGAGCCCGCAAAGCTCACCTGCATCCCTGCCCACCTTGTCCGGCGAGCTCACCCACAGACCGACGAGCTCCATGCGCGGATGCTTCGCCACCATCCGCAAGGCGCGGCTGCCAACGTTGCCGGTCGCCCACTGGACGACCTTCCATACCTTGTCCTGCGCCATCCTTGTCCCTACCTCCCGTTGCAATCCCTTCCGGCCAGGCTCGCCGACGCAGTGCCTTGATTCATCGGTCCGCCCCGGCATGGCCCGAACAACCCCCGGATGGGGACCCGAAGGCTCAGAACCGCACGCCCACTTCCAGGCCGTAGGTCGCTGGCTTGCTCCAGTTCGCGCCGATGCCGAAGCTGGAGTACTGGGCTTGGGTACGAAAGCGGCTGTCGGTGACGTTGTCGCCGTAGGCTGCGACGTGGAAGCGCTCGTCCGGCGCGGTCCACTGCGCACGCAGGGCCAGGGTCGCGTAGTCGCCCTGCTCGAACTGAATGCCCGAGGGGCCGAAAAAGAAACGGGACGAGTAGAACAGGTTGCCCGAAAGCGCGACCTGGCCGCCCGCCAATTCCGTTTCGTAGCGCCCGCCTAGGAAGCCGGTGAACTCAGGCGTGCGCTGCATCGTCACGTTCTCGAGCGTGGTAGGCACGACCACAAAGGTGACGCCGTTCGCCGCGCAGTCGGCGGCCGCTGCGCCCCCCAGTTCGGCACAGCGCACGTAGACGGGCGCCTCGTTGAACCGCTTGTACCGCGCATGGACCCACGAGGCACCGGCGGAAAGCTGGAACTCGGGCGTTATCTCGTAGCGCATCGAACCTTCGAGGCCGTAGATTTCGGACGTCGCTGCGTTGATGATCTCGGCGGTGCCGGTGCGGAAGATCGATACCTGCAGGTTCTTGTAATCGTAGTAGAACGCCGCAGCCTCGAACGAGAGACCCCGTTCCTCGTACTTGAACCCCACTTCGTAGGCGTTGATGTCCTCTGGCCTCACGTCGTTGCAGGTATAGTTGGTCAACGCGATCTGGCACGAGCCACCAACGTCGAGCACGGCCGCCTTGTAACCCTTGGTGAACGAGGCATAGATGCTCGTCCGGTCGGTAGGCTTGTAGCGCAGGACCACGCGGGGTGTCAGCTTATCGTTCGAGATGTCGGGGACCGGCACCTCTACCGCGGTAAGCTGGTGGTTCCAGTAGGCATCGACGATCTTGTCCTTCGAATAACGCGCGCCCACCGTGAGGAAGAGCTGCTGCGTGAATTCATAGGTAGCGTCGAGGAATGCCGCGTAGCTCTTCACCGTCGTGCTCGATCCTCCAAGCCGAACGCGCGAATTCCAGTCGTTGCCGGCATTGTCGAGATAGGTGAGGTAGGTGTCGGTGTTCTCGAAATAGAACAGCCCCGCCGTCCACTGCAGCCGCGGGCCAGCCTTGGAAGTGAGGAGAAGTTCCTGACTCCAGGTCTCGTTTACGTTGGGAAGACCGAGTTGGAAGATATCGGCGCCGGAGTAGTCGAGATCCTGCGACATGTCCGACTTTTCGCTGCGGTACTGGCTGTAGGAGGTCAGGTCTGCAAAGCCGATGTCGGCCCGGATGGTACCCTGCACCACGTCGCTGTTCGAACGGAACACCTCATCGACCGAGCCGGTGGCGATCCTGTTCCTGGCGGTGGTGTATGGCCCTGCGAGTCCGCCGAACGGAGCGCCGAGACCGAAGTCGCTTGTGTCGAGCGAGGCAGCCAGCATGGTCGAAGGGTCGTCCGTCTCGCCATGCTTGTAGCGCACCAGCAGTTCCACGCTGTCGGACAGTTCGGCCATCATGCTCAGGCGGAACGACCAGTTCTCGTAGTCGCCCACCCTTTCGCCGGTGGCGATCTCGCGCTGCCATCCATCGCCTCGCCGGTACTGCCCCTCGACGCCGAGGGCCACACGGTCCGAAACGACGTAATTCGCGATGGCCTCGGCGCGGGCCTCGTTATAGCGCCCGTATCTGACGCGTCCCTCGAAGGCGTTGGCGCTGGTCGAAGGCTCACGCGTGGAAACAAGGATCGCGCCACCGGTCGTGTTGCGCCCGAAGAGCGTTCCCTGGGGCCCTTTCAGGACCTGGATGCTGTCGACGCTGATGAGATCGAAATCGGCGGCCAGCGGATTGGGCGAGTAGAACCCGTCGATGTAGATGCCGACATTGCCGCCGCCGCCCGAGGTTGTCACGGCCGTGCCGATGCCCCGGATGGTGGGCTGGAAGAAGCCTCCGGCGAAGTCGAACCGCAGCGCAGGCGTGACTTTGCCGATGTCGGCGAGTTGCTGGATGCTGGCCGTTTCAAGCGCGGCGCTGGAAAGATTGGTGATCGAGATCGGCACGTCGACCTGGGCCTCGGCGCGGCGCTGCGCGGTCACGATGATGGCGCCTTCCCCGGCCGCTGCCGAATCCTGCTGGCCGGCAGCCCCATCGACCTGCGCCGCCGCGGGCAAGGATGCGAGCGCTGCGGCTCCGGCAAGCGCGAATACGGACGTACGGGTCCTAAGGTTCTTCACGGCACTCCTCCCCTGGCTTTTGCCCTGTCCTACATCCCGCCAGACAGGCTGGGCCAGTGCGCCGCCGCATACCCGTCGAGATATCGCGGCGGCAGATTTGCCTTGGGGGAACGTGACGCCAGAAAGCACCAAGTCAGGGTGCGATATAGCCGATCGTCTCCTGACGCGGGTCGTAGGACTCCGCTTTCCAGCGGACCGAGCCGAAAGGCCGCTCCAGCCGGCGGCGCACGCGGCGGCCGTGATCACTGCGGTTGAATGCGTCGGCCTGTGCCTGGATGTCGTAGTCGGCCTGGGTGTAGCGGTCGCGCATCCGCAGATAGTCGCCCCATGTGGGGCAGTGGTATCGCTCGGTCCAGAGCGCGAGGTTCTCGATGTCTCGCGCTATGCTCCAGTCGAACGCGCCGATGCGCTTGCGCACGCGTTGCATGGTCATCATGACGGCATAGAATTCCCGCGCGAGACCGGGATCGACGTCGTATTCCACTTCCACCACCACCGGCCCCGACCGAAGTGTGAGGGGAAGCGTGGCCTCGGGCTCGTAGCCGATCTCCACGGTGTCCAGATCGGCGTCGGAGTCTTGTCCGATGGGAAGCAGCACGCCCAGCAGCGAAGTCGCCCCGACTGCGATGCCCGAGGCGACGAGCGCGAAGGCCACGTCTTGCGCGGAGGCCACCATGCCCCAGGCCCAGGCACCGATCCCGATGCCCGCAGTGATGGCCGAGGAGAAGAGCGAGAGCGCCCGCGCCGTCACCCACCGGGGAGCCGACATCTGCACCGAGACGTTGAGCATCGCAATCGTCAGGATGTTGCAGGCCCCCACGACGAGGAACGCCGCGCAGGTGAGCACGAGCGAATGGCTCAGGCCGGTGATCACCAGCGCGATTCCGGTGCCGACGGCAAAGAGGCGCACCGCCCATTCCGTCGGAAGCGCCGCGCGGAGCTGGCTCACGAACAAGGCGCCCGCCACCGCTCCCACGCCCTGAGCGCCGAGCAGGATGCCGAAGGTCGCCGCGTTGCCTGCCAGCAGGTCCTTGGCGATCAGGGGGGCGAGCGCGGATGCCGTCGCGGTGGACAGGCCGAAGACCAGCACGCGCAACAGGGCGGTGCGCACAGCCGGCGCATGAAGCGCGTACCGCGCGCCTGTGAGGATCGCGCGGTCGATCCGCTCGGGCGGCAGGCGGGAGGGAACGTGCCGGCGCTTCCAGAAGAAGAATGCGGCTAGAAGCGGCAGGTAGAGCAGCGAGGTCATTCCGAACACCGCCTTGACGCCGTAGACCACCACGATCAGGCCACCCAGCGCCGGACCGAAGCTGCGCGCGACGTTGTAGCTGATCGTGCCCAGCGCCACAGCCGCCGGCAGGTGCGCGCGCGACACCTGTTCCGGGATCGAGGCCTGCCAAGAGGGCGAGAAAAGCGCCACGCCTCCGCCGATCAGCACACAGAACGCCAGCAGCACCCATGGCGTGGTGAGCCCCAGAAAGGTGATGGCAGCGAGCACCGCGGCACTCACCGCGCTGAATGCGAGCCCGGTCATCGCGATGCGGCGGCGGTCGAACATGTCGGCGATAGCGCCTGCGGGCAAGGTCACCAGCATGAGCGGGATCATCAACGCGGTCTGTACCAGCGCGACCATGCTGGCCGAAGTGCTCAGCCGGGTCATTTCCCATTGCGCCCCCACGCCAAGGAACAGCTGGCCGAAGTTCGAGAAAAGGCTGGCTATCCAGATATTGCGGAACGTGGGCTCCCTCAACGGGGCGAACGATCCGCCGCCGGTGTCCTCCGTCGCCGGCGACTGCCCGCCCCCTGCACTGCCAGCCATGACCATCCGTCCTTTTTTCCTTGTCAGGCACGATCTTGTCCGCATCGGCCTGGCCGTCAACCCGCCCGTTGCCCACGTGCCCCGCGCAGACCGCGCAGCGCACGCCAATATACTAACCAATATTAGCAATCGCTAGGGCGATAGCGATCCGCTCTCGATTGCAATCGCCCGGGTGCCCTAGCATGACCGCCGATGGAGCGACGCCGTTGACGTCGGACCGCCGCGAAATCAGGGAGATCACGTGTGAGCGAAGCCTACATCATCGACGCGGTGCGCACGCCTCGCGGCCTCGGCAAGATGGGCAAGGGCGCGTTGTCGCACATGCATCCCGAACATCTCTCCGCATCGGTGCTGGCAGCGCTCAAGGAACGGAACGACTTCGACACGGCAGAAGTGGACGACGTGATCTGGGGCGTTTCCGCCGCCCTCGGCTTGCAGAGCGGAGATATCGGCCGCATGGCAGCACTGGATGCAGGCTATGACGTGAAAGCGGGGGGCGTCACGCTCAACAGGTTCTGCGGTTCGAGCATCACCTCCACCAGCCTTGCCGCCGCGATGATCAAATCGGGCATGGCCGACCTTATGGTCGCGGGCGGGATGGACATGCTCTCCTATGCCAACATGTACGGCATGAAGATGCGCGAGGCGGGCCTTGGCAGCGCCGGGATGGGCGCGGCCAACGCTCGCCTGCAGGCCCGGCATCCGCAATCGAACCAGGGCATCGCGGCCGACGCCATCGCCGCCATGGAGGGCATTACCCGCGAGGAACTCGAGGCGCTGGGGGTAGAGAGCCAGCGCCGGGCAGCCCAAGCCATAGCTGAGGGTCGCTTCGACAAGTCTACGATCGTGGTGAAGGACGAAGAGGGCAACGTGATCCTCGATCATGAGGAATATCCCCGGCCCGAAACGACGGCGCAAAGCCTGGCCCAGCTCAAACCCGCGTTCGAGATGTTCTACGACATGCCCTCGGCGCCGGGCGGAAAGACCTATGTGGAGCTGATCAACCAGGTCTATCCCGATGTGGAGATCAGGCCGGTCCACCATGTCGGCATATCCTCGGGGGTGGTGGACGGCGCCTCCGCCATTCTCCTCGCATCGAAGGAGTACGCCGAGGCCCATGGCCTGCGGCCCCGCGCCCGCATCGTGGCCATGGCGGAGACCGGCGACTGCCCGACGCTCATGCTCAACGGTCCGGTTCCCGCAGCGCGCAAGGTGCTGGCAAAAGCAGGCCTTTCGATCGAGGACATAGACGTCTTCGAGGTCAACGAGGCCTTTGCCGTGGTCGTCGAGAAATTCATACGGGATCTTGACCTCGACCGCGCCAGGGTTAACCCGAATGGAGGTGCGATGGCGCTGGGCCATCCCATCGGAGGGACCGGCGCGATGCTCATCGGAACCGCGCTCGATGAACTCGAACGGACCGGCGGGCGTTACGGTCTCATCACGATGTGCGCGGCGGGCGGGATGGCCCCGGCCATCATCATCGAGCGCGTCTGACGACGCCCGGCATCATCAGGCGCGCCCGACCGCGCCCGGCAAGGAGCAATGCGTGGCCACCGAGGCGGAAGCGACATCCACGGGCAAGATCACCGACCCCTTCATCATGCGCGACGACACCCCGACGCGGCAGGTAGGTCTGCGCATGACCGTTATTGCCCGTCTGCAGCGCAACAACTTCGACCGCAAGGTTGCTGCCCTCAACGTTACGCGCTCGCAATGGGCGATGATCGCCACGGTCGCCCGCTATCCGGGGTCGACCCAGCGGACGATCGCCGAATACCTCGAGATGTCGGAGGCGTCGGCCGGTCGCCTGATCGATCGTCTTTGCGCCGACGGTCTGCTGGAGAGGCGCGATCGCCGCGACGACCGCCGGGCCAGAGCCGTCTACCTGACGGAATCCGCCAAGCCCCTCCTCGACCAGCTCGGCGTGATCGCGTCCGAAAGCGAGAAGCGCATGTTCGCGGGCTTCTCCGACGAGGAAGTGGGGCAGCTCCTCGATTTCATGACCCGTATCTACGATAACGTCAGCCGCGGCTGAGACGGCTGGCCGGCTACCCTGCATAGCCGTCCGAAACGCCCGCTTCTACAAGCCGAAACACGACCCCGGGACTGCCCTCTTCAACACTGCACGAACGAAAAGGGCGACGCCACAGGCGCCGCCCTTCTTCTTGAGAGCTCTCGTACGGCTTACTTGGCCGCGGCGATTTCCTTCTTTGACAGCGACGAAGTCACCTTGCCGGCCACGTCGCTCAGGCTCGAAGCAGGGACGGTGACCAGGCGGCCATTGAGGATGACCTGCGGGTTGCCCTCGGCAGTGACGCGGTAGATCGGTGCCAGGCGGTGGCCGTCCGCTGCATAGAGCATCTTTCCGGCGTTGAGCGCGAGGGGCGATGCCGCTTGCGCAGTGGCTTCACTAACCTGAGTCGTCTCGGCGAACGCTCCGGCAGGAACAGCCGCAACGGTTGCGAGAGCTACGAGCGAGGCGAACTTCTTCATCGAGTGTCTCCGGAAAATGCATCAACATGCTGCAGGAGCGCCTGCAATTACTAAGCTGAGTTAGTATTATTTGAACACCCGGTCAATTGCGATTTACGCATCTGATCCCTCCGGTTTGTCAACATCATCGCTCGTGCGAAAACGTGTTTGTTACGGCGTCTCTGCCGACGCTGGATCTGCCATGAGAGGCCTGATCGCAGGTCATGATCGTCCGCACGATGGGGTGGGCAGTTGATCCTCCATCCCTTTGCGCGCACATCGAAGAGCCTCGCGGAAACGGCTGAAACCCGGCCATCGTCCGTACTTCACAAGATAACGGCAGGGACTGGCAGCAGATGTCGACAAAGGTCATGGAGGGTGTGCGCGTCCTCGAGGTGGCGCAGTTCACCTTCACTCCGGCCGCGGGCGGAGTACTGGCGGACTGGGGCGCGGACGTCATCAAGATCGAGCATCCCGTGCGCGGCGACACGCAGCGCGGGTTCCTCAACATGGGCGGCGTCACCCTCGATCCGCTGCGGCACACCCTGTTCGAACACCCAAACCGCGGCAAGCGCAGCGTCGGGATCGACCTGTCCACCCCCGAGGGCCAGGAAGTCCTGTACGAGATCGCCCGTGAGTGCGACGTGTTCCTCACCAACTACCTTCCCCAGGTCCGCCAGAAGAACAAGTTCGACATCGAGCATATTCGCGCGGTCAACCCGCGGATCATCTATGCCCGCGGCTCCGCGCTCGGCAACAAGGGGCCGGAGCGCGAAGTCGGCGGCTTCGACGGCACCTGTTTTTGGTCTCGCAGCGGCATCGCATACTCGATGACGCCCGAGGAACTGCCGGGCCCGCTCTCCCAAGGCATCCCGGCCTTCGGCGATTCGATCGGCGGGATGTTCATCGCCGGCGGCATCTCGGCAGCGCTCTATCACCGGGAGAAGACCGGGGAGGCTACCGAACTGGACGTCTCGCTGCTGAGCACGGCCGCGTGGGCCTCGGGCGCGGTGATCGCGCAGGTTGCCGAGACGGGCGTGCTGACCCGCAACCCGATGCCGGGCTCCGGCGGCGCGGCGCGCAACCCCTTCATGGGCAACTACGAGGCGAGCGACGGCGGCACGATCAACTTGTGCACGATCTCGCCGACGGGGCACATCCGCAGCCTGTTCGAGCATGTCGGCGTGCCAGAAGCCGCAGACGACCCGCGCTTTTCCGAACCGCGTGCCCTGTTCGAGAACGCGGGCGCGGCAAGCGACATCCTGGTGAAGGCTTTCGCCGAAAAGCCGTTCGAATACTGGCGCCAGCATCTCAAGACCTTCTCCGGCCAGTGGGCTCCGATTCAGAGCTTCCACGACCTGCTTACCGACGGGCAGGCGCTCGCCAACGACATGATCCTCGAGGTCGAGGGGGCCGATGGCGGCGCGCCGCTCAAGCTCGTGCGCGGCCCCGTGCAATGGAACGGCGAGCCAGTGGAAACCACCCGCTCGCCCCAGGCGTCCGAGCATACCGAAATCGTGCTCATGGAAATGGGTGTCGAGTGGGACCGCATCGAGGAGTGGAAGGCAAAGGGCGCGATCGCCTGAGGCGCTCCGCCACGATCGACGGAAGCCGGCTGCCTCATCACGCGGCGGCTGAACGCAGGTCGATCCGGAACAACGACGCACACACGAGAGACGAGGACTGACAATGAAGCCTGGAACCCGCCTGAAGAGCGCTGCCTGCGACACCGAAGTCATGGTGATCCGCGCCGCCGAGGGCTTGATCGAGTGCGGCGGATCGCCCATGGAGGAGGCAAAGCCTACCCAGGCCGCCCCTCTCGCCGCCGATTTCTCCGCCGGAACGCTGATGGGCAAACGCTACGTCGATGCGGACGGCAGATATGAACTGCTCTGCGTCAAGCCCGGCAAGGGATCGCTCTCGGTCGATGGCATTGCGCTCGTCGTCAAGGATGCGAAGCCGCTCCCCGCGTCCGACTGAGCCCTTCCCTCCTTCCAAAAGGCGTCTTGCCCGAACGATGAATATCGCGCTTCTTCTCGAGATGGCCGCCGAGGCCGCGCCCGGGCGCACTGCCCTCGTTTGCGATGGCAAGCGCTGGACTTACGGCGACCTCCTCGCCGCCGCGCGCGGCGCTTTCGAGCTGATCCAGCAAAGCGGCGCCGAGTACGTGGCGCTGCTTGACGAGAGCAGCGAAGCGGCCGTGATCGCTGTCTTCGGCGCGGCCCTTGCAGGCGTGCCCTATTGCCCGCTCAACTATCGCCTTCCGGACGCTGACCTCGCCGCGCTGCTTGGCCGGATCGCCCCCGCCCTCGTTATCGGTGATGAGGAGCGGGTGCTGCGCATTGCAGGCGACCAGGACCACACCGTCCTCTCGCGCGAGGATTTTACGCTGAAGGCTCAGGAGACCGTGCCCGCGGACGACGCGCGCGAGTACGATCCCGGAGAGGGCGTCGCGATCCAGCTCTTCACCAGCGGCACGACGGCGGCGCCCAAAGCGGCGATCCTGCGCCATTCCAACCTGCTAGGCTACATCCTGGGCACCGTCGAATTCGCCAGCGCGGATGAGGCGGACGCGGCGCTCGTCGTCGTGCCGCCCTATCACATCGCGGGCATCTCGGCCCTGCTCTCCTCCATCTACGCGCAGCGCCGGATCGTAATGCTGCCCGGCTTTTCGCCCGAGCGCTGGCTGTCGCTCGTCGAGGAGGAGGCGATCACCAACGCTTTCGTAGTTCCCACCATGCTGGCGCGCATCGTCGATGCGATGGACAGGGGAGCGAGCGCCGCCATCGAGACGCTTCGCGCCATCGCCTACGGCGGGGGGAAGATGCCGCTCGAGGTGATCCACAAGGCGTTGGAGCGCTTCCCGCGCGCAGGCTTCACCAACGCCTATGGCCTGACCGAGACCAGTTCCACCGTCGCGCTGCTCGGCCCTGACGACCACCGCGCGGCGCTTGCCTCGAGCGATCCGCGCATCCGCGCCCGCCTGACCTCGCTCGGCAAGCCGATCCCGACGGTGGTGATGGAGATCCGGGGCGAGAACGGCGAGGTCCTTCCGCCCGGCGAAGCAGGCGAGATCTACGTGCGCGGCGAACAGGTCTCCGGAGAATACAAGGAGAAGAGCGCGCTCGATCCGGAAGGCTGGTTCCCCACGCGGGATGCGGGATACATGGACGAGGATGGCTATCTGTTCCTGTCCGGCCGGGCCGACGACGTGATCGTGCGCGGCGGAGAGAACATGTCCCCTGGCGAAATCGAGGACGTGCTACTCACCCATCCCGCCATCGCCGATGCCTGTGCCTATGCCATTCCCTCGGTCGAGTGGGGCGAGGCGGTCGGCGTCGCGGTGGTCACCCGCGAAGATCATGTCGCCCCGGACGAGGGCGAATTGAGGGAACTCGTGCGCGCGCGCCTGCGCTCCTCGCGCGTGCCGGAGAAGATCGCGTTCCTGCCCGAGCTGCCATATAACGAGATGGGCAAACTGCTGCGCCGCAAGGTCAAGGACGTCCTTGCCGGCTGAGCGGGCCAGCCGGGCGTCCACGTCCCCCGCTCCCGCGATCCCCCTTGCGCGCTGGGCAGATCGCCAGCTCAAGGCCATGGCCCGGGCCCACGCCAGCGCCGCGCTTTCTGCTCTGGACGGAGCGGCCATCATGGGAGAGCGTGCGTCAAACGGGGGCTTTTCCATTGCGGGCAGGATTTCGGCCGGGCCCGGTGGCAGCCGTCTCATGCCGACGCGAGACGGGGGATGGTTCGCGCTCACCCTTATCCGCGAGGTCGACCGCGAACTTCTCCCCGCCCTCTTCGGCAATGCGGAGATCGACCCGTCCGACTGGAATGCCATCGAAGCCGCCGCCGCCCGCCGAGATTGCATCGAGCTTGTCGCCAGAGGCCGGTTGCTGGGCCTCCCGGTCGCATCGGCCGACGAGCTTCCCGTGTCGCAGCCAGTGCAGGTCATGACGCGCGGACCACGGCGCGAACGCTCGCCCGGCCATCGGCCGCTGGTGGTGGACCTTTCCGCCATCTGGGCCGGACCGCTGGCCGGGCACCTGCTGTGGCAGGCCGGCATGGAGGTCGTGAAGGTGGAAAGCCCCAGCCGTCCCGACCTGATCCGCCGCGATGATCCCGACACGTTCGACCGGATCAACCAGGGCAAGGCGAGCGTCCTTGTCGATTTCACCTGCGCCGAGCAGAAGGCCGCGCTGGTGGCGCTCATCCGCCGTGCCGACGTGGTGATCGAATCCTCGCGGCCAAGAGCGCTTCTCCAGCTCGGGATCGACGCGGACCAGCTGGTGCGGGATGTTCCGGGGCTCGTCTGGCTCTCGGTCACCGGACACGGAGCCCTGGGCGAAGCCGCGCAGTGGGTGGGGATCGGCAACGACTGCGGCGTCGCGGGCGGCCTCTCGCGCGCGATGGCCGACCTCACCGGCGAGATCGGCTATGTCGGAGACGCCATCGCCGATCCCCTGACCGGCATCACCGCTGCCCGCGAAGGGCTTGCCGCCTACCGCAGCGGTGCCGCGCAGCGCATCGGCCTGTCGATGAGCGCAATCGTCTCCATGGCTCTTGCGGAGGAACGCGCGCACGACCGCGCCGCCGTCGACGACGAACTGCACGCATGGGGCTGCTCGGTCGGAAGCGCCTTTCGTCATGTCGCTCCGCGTCCACTGCAGGCGCCCGTGCACCCGCCGGGCGCCGACAACGAGAGCTACCTGCCATGCTGATCCGCGGAGCCGAGGTGAGCGGCGTGCTCTGCGACGTGCGCATCGCAGGCACTCGCATCGCGGAGATGGGCCAGCTTGCCCAGCGCGCGGGCGAGCCGCTGATCGAAGCGGGCGGCGGCGCCCTGCTGCCGGGCCTGCACGACCACCACATCCACCTTGCCGCCACAGCCGCGCGGCGGGCATCGATCCCTTGCGGCCCGCCCGGCGTCATGTCCTCCGAAGCCTTCGTGCGCTCGCTGCAGGTTCCGGGGAGCGGATGGCTCCGCGGCACCGGCTTCCACGAAAGCGTGCTCGGGGGCACTTTGCCGGACGCGTGCATGCTCGACCGCATCGTCGCCGACCGCCCTGTGCGCATCCAGCACGCGACCGGGCGCATGTGGCTGCTCAACTCGCTTGCGCTGGAGAAACTCCTCGCCGCCGCTCCGCCGCCGCCCGGCCTCGAGCGAAAGCATGGCCGCTTCACCGGCCGCCTGTTCGACGAGGACGCATGGCTGCAGAAGGCGCTCGGCAGCGTTCCACCCGATTTCATGGACGTGAGCGCCGAGCTTGCGCGCTACGGCGTCACCGGCATCACCGACATGTCGCCCGCGAACGGCACGGTGATGGCCCGCCACTTCACAGGCCAGGTGGAAGCCGGCCGATTGCTGCAGTCGGTCGTTCTGGCAGGCAGCCCGGCTCTTTCGCAGGCACCGCAGGAGCATTGGCGGATCGGCCCGCTGAAGCTGCACCTGCACGAAGCGGCCCTGCCGGACTTCGATGTTGCACTGGCGCTTGTCCAGAGCGCCCGCGCGCAGGGGCGTACCGTCGCGGTGCACTGCGTGACCGAGGTGGAACTGGTCTTCGCTCTCGCGCTTCTGGAGGCGGGAGAAGCGCGTCGCGGAGACCGTATCGAACACGTGTCCGTCGCCTCTCCCGATCTTGTCGAGCGCATGGCCCGGCTTGGCCTGGCTGCCTGCGTGCAACCGCATTTCATCGCAGAGCGGGGCGAGCGCTACCTTGCCGAGGTCGATGCCCGCCACATTCCGGATCTCTATCGCGTCAACACCCTGATCGAGGCAGGGATCGCGGTGGCCGGGGGAAGCGACGCGCCCTACGGCAGCGTGGATCCATGGGCGGCGATGGCTGCCGCCTTGCGGCGAATGACGTCGAACGGCACCGTTGTCGGCGCGGGAGAAGCCATCAGCCCCGAAGCCGCTCTCGACCTGTACCTGGCTGACCCGCTGGACTTTCGCCGGATACGCCGCGTCGCGCCTGGAGAGCCTGCCGACCTGTGCCTCCTCGCCCAGCCGTGGTCCCGCGCGCGCCAGCGGCTCGACAGCAGCGACGTGGCCGCGACGATCGCGAAAGGCCGGTTAATCCACCAGGCTGTCGACCAGTCCCCATTCGAGCGCCTGCCGCGCGCCGACGCGGCGGCCGGATAGGGCCAGGAAGGCCGTTCGCTGGCGGCCGATCCGCCGCGTCAGCGACACGCAGCCGCCAGCTCCCGGAAGAATGCCCATCGCAAGCTCGGGCAACTGGAACCACGAGCGCCGCGTCGCGCGAACGTGCCCGGCAAAGGCGGCAAGCTCCAGCCCCGCGCCCACACAGGCACCGTCGATCTCCGCCACGAACCGCTCCGCGCAGCGCGCAGCTTCCCACGCCGGCAGCGTCCGGCAGCGGATCATGTGGGCGGTGGCGGGATCGGTCGTGGTGCCGAACTCGGCAAGGTCGGCACCAAGGCTGAAAGCCTTGCCGCGTCCCCGCAGCGTTATGCGCGTGATGCTCGGGTCAAGGTTGACCAGCGCGAATGCTTCGTAAAGCGCATCGCGAAGCGGTCGGTCGATGGCATTGCCGGCCTCCGGCCGGTCGAGCATTGCGACCACTTCGTCGCCATTGCGCGAAAGCTTGAGCCTGCCGGGCGGCTGTTGCGCGGGCGTTGGGCGGTGCCCTGCGATCCAGGCGCGATGCCCCGCGCTGCCCTGAAGCGTTGCGTATGCCAGCGACTCGGCCGCAAGCCCGTCGTCTACGGAGAGACCCGGCAGCATCCGCAGCAGGTGAACCAGCGTCGCTGCGGCCAGAGGTTGTGCACGGATGGCCTCGACCAGCTGCTCCGCGTGGAATGCATCTTCGACGAGCACATCCAACCGCGAAGCCAGCGAATGCGAGGGATTGCCGATGCCGACGATGGGCCACGGGGGCAGCCGCAGGTCTTCCCAGCTCTCGCGCCGGGTATCGAGATCGATCACGGCGACCGGCTCGTGCCATGCGGCACCTGCGACTTCCGACTGCTCGCGCCGAAATGGGAGGCCCGTCAAATGCGCCGCTTCCATGCTGCCTCTCCCCTTCCGTTGGTCGTTCTCACCCATGCGACAGGACCGGGGAAGCGGAAATAGATCACTTAGTAGCGTGCAGCTCAAGTGCTGTCGGCGCACGAAAGAGGCGCTTGATGAACACCACTGTTGATGCTAACCCAAGTGAGCAAAAAACGAGAAAGACTCAGTTATCTGGGCAGCGACTCGGGGATTGAGGCGAACTCAAAGAAGCGAGTTCAACCACCAAGCAGAGGGAGGAGAGACCTCATGTCTGGCAAGACGTCGTCATCATCGAACAAGGCCAAGATCGCGCGGCGGGTCATCGAAGTTCTTGAGTACTTCGACGATGCCCACCGGGAAGCGACTGTGATGGATATCGTCAGGCGCTACAACCGGCCGCAGTCCAGCACTTCGGAACTGCTGTCGAGCCTGGTGGAACTTGGGCTGCTTCACAAGGACCCCTATTCGCGCGCCTACAGCCTGACGCCCCGGGCTGCCCTTATCGGCACTTCCGGCCAGCCCGAACTTGTTCGCGACGGCCGGATCGTGCGTCTAATGGACCGATTGGTGGCGCAGACCGGCCTTTCGGTCGCGCTGCATTCGATGGTCGGAATGGATGTGCAGATCGTCAACTGGCGTCACGGGCCAAGGGCGCTTGCCGCCACGCGCGAACTGGCAGGCGGCGTGAAGGAGCCGCTCGCCCGCAGCGCCGCGGGCTGGCTGATGTTGTCCACTATCGCGCGCCAGCGCTGCGAAGGCATGGTGCGCCGCCTCAACGCCGAAGCGGAAGAGCAGGCCAAGTTCGCCTTCCCGGAGATGATGGCGCGCATCGACGCTTGCCGCGAACCGCGCCACGCTTTCGGCCCGGCCGGTTTCGGCACAGGCGCGGAGGCGCTGTGCGGCCTTGTCCCACGCCAGCCTGACGGCCACCCGCTCGTCATCAGCCTGGTCTATGGCAAGGACGACAAGGTCAATCCCGAGGCGCTGTTCCAGTGCCTCCGCGATGCCATGGTCGCCTGCCTCCCGGATCCGGCACCGCAGCACCCGCAAGCATCCGTGGAGCATTTCTCCCACGCCGCCTGATTGCCTGAATGGTTTCGAACCATCTCACATGGCCTTGCGGGATCGCCCCGCAAGGCCATGCAGCGCACCTCTTCCCCGGCGAAAGGCCCGCACTCGCCAGCGGGCGACTTCGTGCGTCCGCACTCCTCCTCGGCAGGCTTGCAGGAGGCCTCCGGCAACGCGGCGAGGTGCCGGGCCCAAGCCTTCTGGCCCTTCTCCAGGCGCTAGCGGGGTCTTTCCCGTGCCATTGCAACGCGCCTTCCCGAATGGGAACTTGCCCAGCGCCCTCTCCACCCCCGTGGTCACGAACAAGGCGTGCGCATCGCGCCCGCGATTGCCTCGTGCGGTGGATTGAACGGCTCTAGCCGCTGTGTTCAGGACCTAGCATGAAGCCCTCAGGGCCGTCCGATCGCCACGGCTGCACCGACAACGATAAGCTCCGGGAAAGTCTGCCATGAACTTCGACCTGACCGATGAACAGGAAATGCTGCGCGACACTTTCGCGCGTTTCCTCGACGAGAACTCCAGTACCGCACGGGTGCGCCAGGCGCAGGAGACGGACGGTTTCGATCCGGCGCTGTGGAGCGAACTGGCGGAACTTGGTGCTTTCTCCATGCGCGTGCCCGCAGATGCGGGCGGCATGGACCTTGGCCTTTTCGACGCCGCCCTGCTGATGGAGGAAGCCGGGCGCACGCTCGTCTCGGGACCGCTCGCAGAAGCCCTCGTCGCCGCGCGGCTGCTCGGCCAGCTGGGTGGTCAGGATGAACTGCTGAGAACGGTGATCGCGGGCGAGGCGGTGGTGACCATCGCCGCCTTCGACATGGCGGAAAAGCCGCTCCAGTGGATCGCCGGCGGCGCGGTGGCGAAAGCGGTCATCGCACGGCGGGGGCTCGAAGTCGTGCTTGTCGCGCCGGCAGGCGGCACCGGCAAGGCGGAAGCCAACCTCGCGTCCACGCCGATCGCCGAGATCGACCTGACCGCCGGCGACATCGCCGTGCTCGGCGCGGGAGAGAAGTCTGTCTCCCTCTTCGCCGCCGCGCTGGAAGAGTGGAAGCTCTACATGGCTGCCGCCCTGTCCGGCATGGGGCGCCAAGCACTGAAGATGGCGAGCGACTACGCGGCCGAGCGCAAGGCGTTCGGCCAGCTCATCGGCACGTTCCAGGGCATCTCCCATCCGCTGGCCGATCTGCTCTGCGACGTCGACGGCGCCAAGTTCCTGGCCTGGAAGGCCATCCGCGACATTCACGATGCCTCCGACGAGGCCGGGCCGACGATCTCGCTTGCCTACTGGTACGCCTGCGATACCGCCGCGCGCGCGGTGGCGCAATCGCTTCACACCTTTGGCGGGTACGGTCTTTCGAACGAGTACGACATTCACCTCTACAACCTGCGGGCAAAGGCATGGCCGCTCATCGTTGGCGACCCCCAGCTTGCACTCGAGGAAGCGGGCCGGCGCCTCTACGCGGGCGAGGCAGCAACACTGCCGGATTCAGGCGACGTCCCGCTCGATTTTGATCTCGGGGACGAGGCTCGCCAGGTCTGCGCCGAGATCGCGGAGATCTTCGCCACCAAAGTCACGGCCGAGCAGAAGGCGATGTTCCACTATTCGTGGGAGGGGTACGTCCCCGAGGTACACAAGCTGCTTGCCGAGCACAGCCTCCTCTTCCCCGGTCTTCCCGAGCATCTCTCCGGCCGCAACATCACCCCCTACGCCCGGATCGCCGCGATGGGCGAGATGGAGCGGCAGGGCTACAACACGCCCGGCGCGAACGTGGCGGCGATGGTCGCCATGATGATCGACAAATACGGCTCGGACGAGCTCAAGGCCGAAGTGCTGCCCGGGATCGTCGGCGGTGATGTCCTCTGCTCGCTCGGCTACTCCGAGCCTTCCTGCGGGTCGGACGTATTCGCGGCGCAGTGCAAAGCGGTGCAGCAGGCGGACGGGTCTTGGCGGATCGACGGTACCAAGATGTGGACCAGCGGGGCCAACCTTGCCAGCTACGTCCTGATGCTCGCGCGGACGAACACCGAAGTGCCCAAGCATAAGGGGCTGACAATGTTCATCGTCCCGCTCAAAACCGAGCGGGTGACGGTGCAGGCCGTGCACACCTTCCAGGACGAGCGGACCAACATCACGTTCTACGACGGTGTGGTCATTCCTGATTCGTGGCGTCTGGGCGAGATCGACGGGGGCGTCAGAACAATGAGCGCCGCGCTCGAACTGGAGCATGGGGGTGGCTTCTCCAAGGTGATGAAGGCGATGATCGAGGCCGCAGAGGAATTGACCCGCGAACTCGGCATCGCGGGCGAGGTGCGCACGCAGTGCCGCCTTGCACGCAGTGTCGCTCATCTGTGGATATCCGACATGCTGGCGTACCGCTCGCAATGGGCCAGCGTCGAGAAGAAGCCGAACCACGGCTTCGGTCCGATGGCGAAGATGTATTCCTCGGAGAAGTTCCTGAGCGACAGCCGTGACCTGCTCGACCTTACCGCCCCTGCCTCGCTCTCCAAGCGCGAAGGGCCGGCGGGCTTCCTCAACCAGTGCTATCGCCACGCGGCAGGCACGACGATCTACGGCGGCACCAGCGAGGTTCACCGCTCGATGGTGGCCGAGCGCGGGCTTGGCCTGCCCCGCACGCGTGGCTGAAAGGAACGCCATGACCGAAGAAGCACCTCACCTGCTGACCGAGGAAATGGACGGGATCCTCGTCACCACGCTGAACCGACCGGACAAGCTGAACGCCATCAGCCGCGAGATGATGGACCTTCTCACCGAGGCGGTCCTTCGCCTGCGCGACAAAGCCGACCTGAATGTCATGCTGATCCGCTCGCAGGGGCGCTACTTCAGCTCGGGAGCGGACCTGCGCGGCGGAAGCCGCAACATCGCCTCGGAGGCGAACGTCGCCGCGAACACGGCTAGCAAGGTGCGCGAAAACCATCGCCTCAATCTCAACAATATGCAGCAGCTGTGGGACGAGATGGAGCATGTGGAGAAGCCCATTGTGGTCGCCCACCATGCCATGTGCGTGGGCGGCGGGCTGGAGATGAGCCTCTCGTGCGACTTCCGCCTTGCCTCCAGAAGCGCGGCCTATGCTTTCCCGGAGGGGCTCTTCGGCGTTCTCCCGGCCTCGGGCGGCGTGTCGCGTCTCACGCGGCTCTGCGGTCCGCACTGGGCCCGGTGGCTGATCATGGCGAACAAGCCGGCCAGCGCCGAAATGGCCTTCACCATGGGTCTCGTGCACCAGGTCTACGAGGACGGGGATTTCGAGGCCGAGGTCATGGACTTCTGTCGCCATCTCGCCAAGCAGAACGGCGAGCAGATGGGCGCCGCCAAAGTCGCGATAGAGCTCTGCGCCGAGGTGGGCCGCGATTCCGCCCGCCACGTCGAGCGCATGGCGAACAGCGCGCTCATGCTGAACCCGGACTACATCATGGGCATGGAAGCTTACCTGAAGGGGGTGGGCGGCAAAGGCGGGTAGCGGCCGGCGCCCCTTGCCAAGAGCAGATCATCGGGGCACTCCTGCCCTTGATGAGAGGTTACCTGACTGCAATGCTCCTGGCGCTGGCGACGGCTTCGCTGGGGGCGGCTCCGCTGGCGGCGAAGGAGCGGCCCGCGCGCGACGATACGAGCTGGGCTTTCGAGCACAGCGACATCCCGGTCGACGAGGCGTACCGTTTCGGGCGGCTCGGCAATGGCATGCGCTACATCATCCGGCGCAACGCGACACCTGCCGGCATCGGCGTGGTGCGCATGGACGTGAAGGCCGGATCGCTTGACGAGGCCGACCACGAGCAGGGCTTCGCGCATTTTGTCGAGCACATGGCCTTCAACGGCTCCGCCCGAGTGCCCGAAGGACAGATGATTCCCCTTCTCGAGCGCGAAGGGCTCGCCTTCGGCGCCGATACCAACGCCTCGACCGGGCTCGACCGGACGCTTTACAAGCTCGACCTGCCCCGCTCCGATCCCGCGCTTCTCGACACCGCGCTGATGCTGATGCGCGAGACCGCGAGCAACCTCACGATCTCGCAGGAAGCGCTGGAGCGCGAGCGGGGCGTCGTGCTGGCGGAAATGCGCGACCGCAACACCTGGTCGCTGCGCAACACGGTGGCGGCAACGCTCTTCTTCTATCCGCGCGCACGGTACGGGCAACGCTTCCCGATCGGCACGGCCGAGACCCTGAACGCCGCCAATGCCGAGGCGCTGCGCACCTTCTACGAGCGCGAATACGTTCCCGCCCATGTCACTCTCGTCGTCGTCGGGGATTTCGACGTGGCGGCGGTCGAGGCGGGCATCGTGCGCCACTTCAACGACTGGCGCGCAAAAGCGGCCGAGCCGCAACCCGGCGCAGGACCCGTCGATCCACGCGACCACGACCGTGCGGCCATCCACCTCGACCCCGCGCTGGCCGAGCGCGTCACCGTGCAGCGCAACGGCAAGTGGCTGGACCAGCCCGACAGCGTGGTGCGGCGCCGGGAAGGACTGCTGCGCTCGATCGGCTACGACATCGTCAACCGCCGCCTGCAGCGCCTGTCGCACACCGCCGATCCGCCGTTCCGCGGGGCGGGCTTCGGGACGGGCGACGTCTTCGAAGCCGCTCGCTCGACGCGGCTGATCGTGGACACCGTCGATGGCAAGTGGCGCGCCGGGCTGGATGCGGCGGGCCGGGAGTATCGCCGCGCCCTCTCCTACGGCTTCGAGCCTGTGGAAGTGGCCGAGCAGGTGGCGCAGATCCGCACCGCGCTCACCAACGCCGAAGCGTCCGCCGCAACGCGCAGCAATGCCGTGCTGGCGCAGCTCGCCCTCGCCCTTGTCGACGACGAGCTCGTGCCCTCCACGCCCCGGTCCGCGCGCGAGCGTTTCGATGCCTTCGCGCAAGAGATCACCCCGGCGGCCGTGCTCGCCGCCATGAAGCGCGAGGCGCTGGCGCTGGAAAAGCCGCTCATCCGCTTCCAGGGGCGGCAGGCGCCCGAAGGCGGCGAGCAGGCGCTGCGGGAGACCTGGCGCAAGGTCATGCGCGCGAAGATCGAGCCGCCGAAATCCGGAACTTTCGCCCGGTTCGGGTACACCGATTTCGGTACGCCCGGCACGGTGGCGAGCGACCGGACGGTTCCCGGGCTCGGCATCCGCGAGATCCGCTTCGCCAACGGGGTCATGCTGAACCTCAAGAAGACCGACCTCGAGAACGACCGTGTCAGGGTGAGCCTTGCCATCGATGGCGGCGACATGCTTGCCACCCGCTCGAACCCGCTGGCCGCCGAGATGACCGCGTACCTCGACGAGGGCGGGCTTGCCCTGCACAGCCGGGACGACCTCGAGACGATCCTGGCCGGGCGAACGGTCGGCTTCGGTCTGTCGCGCTCGGAGGCGAGCTTCGATTCGCGCGTGGCCACCACCCCGCGCGATCTGGAGCTGCAGCTGCAACTGCTGACCGCCCTCATCACCGCGCCCGGCTACAGGCCCGAGGGCGAAGTCCAGTATCGCCAGCAGATCAACAACTACTTCGCGCAGGCCCGCTCCACCCCCGCCTCCGCACTGCAGATGGAACTGGGCGCGATCCTTTCAGACCATGACCCGCGCTTCAGCCTGCAGAAGGTCGAGGACTATCGCCAGCTCACCTATGCCCGCCTGCAGGAGGACATCGGCGACCGGCTGGAGCACGGCGCCATCGAGGTCGGCGTGGTCGGAGACATCGACGAGGAGCGCACGATCGCCCTCGTCGCGGCAACGCTGGGCGCGCTGCCCGCGCGTGAGCCCGCGTTCCGCTCCCATGGCGAGCAGCCGCCCCGCACGTTCGCGAAGGATCGCAGGCCCCGCGTCATTCGCCACGCCGGGCCCGACGACCAGGCGTTGCTGCGGATCACCTGGCCTACGCGCGACGATGGCGATCCCGTGGAAGCGCTCGCCCTCGAGCTGTTGGAGCGCGTCATGCGCGTGGAGCTTACCGACCAGCTTCGCGAAGCGCTGGGCAAGGCCTACTCGCCATCGGCCAGCAGCTATCTGTCGCACGAATGGAAAGGCTACGGCGTCTTTGCGGTCAACGTGTCTGCCGAGGTGTCGGAAGTGCCGGCGGTGCGGGCAGCCGTTGCGCAGGTCGCGGCAGACCTGCGCAAGGCTCCGGTCAGCGACGATATCCTGCAGCGCGCGCGTCAGCCGCTGGTCGAGGGACTGCAGAATGCCCTCAAGAGCAACAGCGGCTGGATGGCGCTGGTCGACAGGGCGCAGACCCGGCCCGACACCATCGAGCGTTTCGAAAAGGCCAGGGCCCGCGTCCTTGCCCTCACTGCGGCCGACGTCCAGGCAATGGCGGCCCGCTACCTGGCGCCCGAGGCCGGCCTTGAAGTGCTGGTCCTGCCCGAAGGCGCATCGCAGGCCCGCTGACCGGCCACGTCACCGCGCGTGGTTTGGACGCGTCGGCCTGCCCGTCCGTTCGGCCCAGCCGGTGACGAGATCGTCGTAGAGGCTCTGGTCGACCAGGTCGTACTTTTCGGGGAAGCTGGTGAACGCCTCCATCGCGCTCGCCACCCTGCCGGTTTTCATCAATTCGCGCGCCATTCGCAGATGGTTCACCGCGGCTGACACCCAGCCCCATCCGGTGGACAGCGTAAACCGCGTGCCGGGCAGGTCGAAGCCGAGCGTGCAGACCGGGATCCTCACGTGCGGGATAACCTGCGCCTGTTGTTCGGGAGGAGCGCTGGCGAAGACGATGGCGTCGGCGCCCGCCTCGGCATAGGCGTGCGCGCGGCGGATGGTCTCCTCTGTGGAACCGCCGCCGCCGCCGCCGTTCGCACTGGTGTAGAGCTCGTCGCAGCGCGCGATGATGACAAGGCCTGAATCGCCCCGCCCCTTCACCCCCGCATCGATGCGGCACTGCATCTCCTCAATCGAGCAGAGGCCATTCACATGCTTCGAGTGCTTTGGGTTTACCTCGTCCTCGACGTGATACCCCGCGATCCCCGCCGCCACGTACATCCGGGTCAGGCGATAGGCATCGGCCACCGTTTCGCCCAGCGTATCGGCATCGGCGACAAGCGGTATGTCCATGGCCTGCGCGATGCGACCGGCCTGTTCGATCTGCTCGATCTGGCTGAAGCTGCCGTTGTCCGGGATGGCATAGTGGAAGGCGGAGCACGCGTGGCCGCCCAGGTACGCGGCCTTGAAGCCCACGTGCTCGACGATCCGGCCGGTCAGCGCGCTGTAGGCTTCCGCGGCGACGAAATGGTCGCCTCCCTCGATAAGGGCGCGCAGCTTCTCACCCGGTGTCGGCATCGCACTCTCCCTTTTCCCGCACACCTGTGCAGGACACGCCTGCGCAGGAGGGACTCGCACGGAAGCGCCGGGCCGCGCAAGCTTGGGCGCGCCGCCAAAAGTCTTATCGGCGGGGCGTTACGATCCGATCCGCTGGAGCGCGGGAACGAGTTCGTCGAAGTGGCCGATGACGGCGGCGGCGCCAAGCTCATCGGGCGCAAGGTCGTTGAACCCGAAAGCGACCGCGACGCACGGCAAACCTGCCGCCGCCGCTGCCCGCGTGTCGTAGCTGGTATCGCCCACATAGGCCGCGCGCCCGCCGCCGCCGCGCTCCAGCATGAGCTGGATCAGGTCGGGCTGGGGCTTGGCTCTTCCCGGGCCGAGCGTATCGCCGCCGATCACCGTGTAGAAGCGCTCCGACAGGCCCAGTTCGGCGAAGATCTTCACCGCCAGATGTTCCAGCTTGTTCGTCACAACCGCCAGCTTGGCGCCGCGCGCCGCCAGCGCATCGAGCATGGCCTCGCCTCCGGCGAAAAGCCGGGTCTCGACCGCGATGTTGGCGGTGTAATACTCCAGCAGCGCGGCATGCAGTTGCTCGAAGCGGTTCTCCTCCACCGCGCCGCCCGTCGCCAGCAGTGCATTGGCGAGCATCTTGCGGGCGCCCCCTCCCACGAAGCCACGGACTTCATCGCGCGGAACCGCCGGGCGACCTTCCAGCGCCAACGCGTGGTTCACGGCGTGGGCAAGATCGCCGAGACTGTCGAGCAGCGTTCCGTCGAGGTCGAACCCGACGATGTCGAAGGGAAATGAAGTCATCTTCGCTGCTGTGGCGGCTTGGTGTGGAAACCGCAATGATTTGCTGGCAGGAGTGCACCCATGACTCCTGACAGTACGCCTGCCGCCCCGTCCGCCGCCTCTGCCTCGGCGCCTGCTCCGGCCGCCACGCCGCTCGCCGTCGTGGTTCTTGCCGCGGGCAAGGGCACGCGGATGAAGAGCGACCTGCACAAGGTCCTTCATCCTGTCGCCGGTCGCCCGATGCTGGAGCACCTGCTCGCCAGCGCGGCCGAGCTTGCGCCCGAACGGCAGGTCGTCGTTGCCGGACACGGGCGCGATCAGCTGGAGAAGGTTCTCGGCCCGCGCGCCACGATCGCGGTGCAGGAACCGCAGCTTGGCACCGGCCACGCCGTCCAGCAGGCGCAGCAGGCGCTCGCGGACTTCTCGGGCGATGTGCTGATCCTCTACGCGGACGTGCCCTTCGTCAGCGCGGCCACCATGCGCGCCATGATCGAGCGCCTGCACGCACCGGACGCCCCCGCAGTCGTCGCGCTCGGCTTCGAGCCACAGGATCCGCTGCAGTATGGCCGCGTGCTGGCGCACGACGATGGGCGCATCGCGATGATGGTGGAATACAAGGACGCCACACAGGAGCAGCGCGCCTGCCGGTTGTGCAACTCCGGCCTGATGGCGGTGAAGTCCGCCGACCTCTTCGACCTTCTCGCCAGGGTTGGCAATGAGAACGCCCAGGGCGAATACTACCTGGTCGACATCGTCAATATCGCGACGCTCGAAGGACGGCCTTGCGCGGTCATCGTGACTGACGATGCGGACGAGGTGGGCGGCATCAACAGCCGCAGCGAACTGGCCGAGGCAGAAGCGCGCTGGCAGGCGCGCCGTCGCCAGCGTGCGATGGCCGACGGTGTCACGCTCATTGCGCCCGAAACGGTGTTCTTCGCCTGGGACACCCGGCTCGGCCGCGACGTCACCATCGAGCCCAACGTGGTCTTCGGGCCGGGCGTGAGCGTTGCCGACAATGTCGTGATCCATGCCTTCTCGCACCTTGAAGGCGCGACGCTGGAGAGCGGCGTCTCCATCGGCCCCTATGCCCGCCTGCGCCCGGGCGCGGTGCTGAAGACCGGGTCAAGGATCGGCAATTTCGTCGAGATGAAGAACGCGGTGCTGGGCGAAGGCGCCAAGGCCAACCACCTGACCTATCTTGGCGATGCGACAGTCGGGGCCGGCGCCAACATCGGCGCAGGCACCATCACCTGCAATTACGACGGCTATTTCAAGCACCGCACCGTGATCGGCGAGCGCGCGTTCGTCGGTTCGAACAGTGCTCTCGTCGCGCCTGTGAAGATCGGGGCGGATGCGATCGTCGCGGCCGGAAGCGCGGTGACGCGCGATGTGGCCGATGGCGAACTGCGCCTCGTACGCGGAGAGCAGCTGGTCAAGCCGGGCTGGGCCGACCGCTTCCACGATGCGATGAGGAAGAAGAAGGCCGAAAAGACGGACTGATCCCTTCCCGCCGCATGCCCCTCTCAGCGGCCATGCGCCCGGCGGGGATCAGCGCCGATCAGGAGCCGATGGCGCGCTTGCGGGCGATGTTGCCAAGTTCGACCCGGGCGATCTGGCTCTGCGGATCGTACTGGAGCGACTGCGTGTAAAGCGCCTCGGCCTCGTCGAACGCGCCCATCGCCGCCTTGCTGAAGCCCATCCCGCGCAACGCGCGCGCGGCGACGGAGGCATCCGGCCCGGAGGTGGAGCGATCGACCACCGCCCATGCTCGCGAGAACCCCTCGTAGCTCTTCTGCCAGTCGCGCCGCGACTTGAAGAGTTCGGCATATTCGTTGGCGAAGTGAGCGTTTGTGGGCGCCATCTCTGCGGCCCGGGCAAGCTCCGCCTCGGCAAGATCGCCGCGGCCGAGATCGATCAGAGCGTATCCCTTGCCGAAATGAGCATCGCAGATGGCCGGATCGACCGAGGCCGAACCGTCCGCCTCTCCCGCGACGCGGCACAGCCGGGGTCGTGCGTCGCCGGCTAGATGGGACTGACCTTGCGTGATGACCTTGTCGAACAGCTTCACCGCCTGTTCCTGCTTGCCGCGGCGCAGGAGGTTGAAGCCCTGCTTCACACTGGCACCGGCATCGAACTCGGCCACCGGCAGCCGGCGGGTCGGACTTTCCAGCGCCATCGCCACCAGCGCCGTGGGCGCCAGTGCGGCGCGATCCGCCGACGGCGTTCCCGCGAGTGCGGGCGAGGCCGCCAGAAGGATGAAGGGACCCGCCAGGGCCATCAGTGCTGCAGACGCAATTCTTGCGCTCATTCGCGGTTTTCCTCTCCCGTGACACTGTCTTTGCGCCGGTCTTCGCCGGCACTTCCTGTCGGATTGATCGCCAGACAGTGTTCGTTCAAGGATCGAGAATATCCGACCGACGCGGTTTGACAAGTCGGCTCGGCGAAATCACACCGTCGTTCATCGCTTTCGCGCCGCTCAAGGCGCCAGTACTGGAGATTTTGGATGTCCAACAGTCCCTGGAGCCACAGCCGAAGTTCCTCGATCGCCGACGACGTCGACTTCGAGATCAAGGGGCAGGAGCTTCAGTTCGTCGAGATCGAGCTCGACCCGGGCGAGAGCGCCGTGGCCGAGGCAGGCGCCATGGTCTGGAAAGATGCCGCGATCGAGATGACGACCGTCTTCGGCGACGGTTCGGCCGAACAGGGCGGCGGCTTCATGGGCAAGCTGCTTGGCGCAGGCAAGCGCCTCGTCACCGGCGAGAGCCTGTTCACCACCGTCTTCACCCATCGCGGCTCGGGCAAGGCGCGCGTTTCGTTCGCCGCCCCGGTTCCGGGCGCCATCCTGCCGATCAAGCTGGACGATGTGGGCGGCCGCCTGATCTGCCAGAAGGACGCCTTCCTCGCCGCAGCGCGCGGTGTCTCCATCGGCGTCCACTTCCAGCAACGCATCATGACCGGGATGTTCGGCGGCGAAGGCTTCATCATGCAGAAGCTGGAGGGGGACGGGTGGGTCTTCGTCCAGATGGGCGGCACGGTCATCGAGCGCGAACTTCGCCCCGGGGAGGAACTCCACGTCGATACCGGCTGCGTCGCGGCCATGACGGCAGGCGTCGAATTCGACGTGATCCGCGCCGGTTCGGTCAAGTCGATGATCTTCGGCGGCGAGGGCGTGTTCTTCGCGCGCCTGCGCGGGCCGGGCCGCGTCTGGATCCAGTCCCTGCCCTTCTCCCGCCTCGCCGGACGGATGCTCGCCGCCGCAGGCTCGCGCGGGGGGCAGAGCCGGGGCGAAGGCTCGGTCCTTGGCGCCTTCGGCGATTTCATCGACGGCGACTGATCGGCCCCGCAGGGTTCTTGACGAAAGCGAGCGGAAGTGAAACTGCCGGGTGCGATCGAACTCGCCCCGGCACAGGTGCGCGCGCGCATCCCCGTTACACGAAGCACCAGGGATTTCCGGCAGGCATGCCGGACATCCGCGTCTGTTAATCTTCTCTGATCTAAGGCATTTTCCCTCATGTGTGGCATCATCGGCATCGTCGGCAAGCAAGACGTCGCGGACCGCCTGGTCGACGGGCTCCGTCGCATGGAGTACCGCGGCTACGACAGCGCGGGCGTCTGCACCATCCATGGCGGCGAACTCGTGCGCCGCCGCGCCGAGGGCAAGCTGTTCAACCTTGTCAAGGAACTGGCCCGCGATCCCGCGCCCGGCCTTACCGGTATCGCTCATACCCGCTGGGCCACGCACGGCGCCCCCACCGCGGCCAACGCCCATCCGCACGCCACGTCCGAGCTCGCGCTCGTCCACAACGGCATCATCGAGAACTTCAAGCCGCTGCGCGAGGCACTGGAATCGCGCGGTCGCACTTTCGAGAGCCAGACGGACACCGAAGTCGTCGCGCATCTCGTTTCCGAGCGCGTGGAGGCCGGGTTTGCGCCCGAGGAAGCTGTCAGGGCCGTGCTGCCCCAGCTGCGCGGCGCTTTCGCGCTTGCCATCGCCTTCCGCCGCTTCCCCGACATGCTGATCGGGGCCCGCCTCGGCTCGCCGCTCGTCGTCGGCTATGGCGAGGGGGAAACCTACCTTGGTTCGGATGCGCTCGCCCTCGCCCCGCTGACCCAGAGGATCACCTATCTCGAGGAAGGGGACTGGGTCGTCATCACGCGCGAAGGCGCGACGATCTACAACGCCGACAACGAGCGCGTGGAGCGCGACATCGTGACCTCCGGCGCCTCGGCCGTCGCCATCGAGAAGGGCAACTACCGCCACTTCATGCAGAAGGAGATCTTCGAGCAGCCGACGGTGGTGGCGCAGACGCTACGCTCCTACCTGCGGCAGGTCGATCAGTCCGTGGCGCTGCCGCAGATCGACTTCGATCTTTCCACCATCAACCGTATTACCATCGTGGCGTGCGGCACGAGCTATTACGCGGGGATGGTCGCCAAGTACTGGATCGAGACCTTCGCGCGCCTTCCCGTCGATATCGACGTGGCGTCCGAGTTCCGCTACCGCGACCCCGTTCTCGAGCCGGGTGGCCTTGCCCTCTTCATCTCCCAGTCTGGCGAGACGGCCGACACGCTCGCCGCGCTGCGTCACTGCAAGGCGGCAGGGCAGACCATCGCCGTCGTCGTCAACGTGCCGACCAGCACCATGGCCCGCGAGGCGGACCTGCTCCTGCCCACCCATGCCGGGCCCGAGATCGGCGTCGCCTCCACCAAGGCGTTCACCTGCCAGCTGGCCGTGCTGGCCGCCCTGGCCGCCCATCTCGCGGTGAAGCGCGGCCGGATGGATCGGGCCGAGGAGATGGAGGTGGTGCAGCACCTTCTCGAGACGCCCGCCAGCCTCAACGCGGCGCTCGACCACGACGAGGAGATCGCCGCCATGGCGCACCTCATCGCCCCTGCCCGCGACGTCCTCTATCTGGGGCGCGGGCCGGACTACCCGCTCGCTCTCGAAGGCGCTCTCAAGCTGAAGGAGATCAGCTACATCCATGCCGAAGGCTATGCCTCCGGCGAGATGAAGCACGGGCCCATCGCGCTGATCGACGAGGCCGTTCCGGTCATCGTGCTCGCCCCGTCCGGCCCGCTGTTCGAGAAGACGGTGAGCAACATGCAGGAAGTGCGCGCGCGCGGCGGCAAGGTCGTCCTGATCTCCGACGCGGCCGGCATCGCCGAGGCGGGCGAAGGCTGCATCGCCACGATCGAGATGCCCAGAGTGCACCCGCTCATCGCCCCGCTGGTCTACGCCGTTCCCGTGCAGCTGCTGGCGTACCATGTGGCATGCGTGAAAGGCACTGACGTCGATCAGCCGCGCAACCTGGCGAAGAGCGTGACGGTGGAGTAGGAGCCCACAGCGACACCCATGACCATGCAGGGGATCGCGGCGGCGGCCGCGACCCTGCTGATGGCGCGACATTAGGCTATCCGCGATTTACAGGCCGATCGCAGCCCGGTTCAGAGCTCGGCGAGGATGTTCTGCCGGAACGTCGGCTTATCGGGAACGGCGCGGTCCGGCCGACACACCGGTCGGCGCGGACCGGGCAGGCTCAGGCGCCAACCAGACCCCTGATCGCGCTTTCAAACAGGCCGCGGCCATCGGTTCCGCCGTGTGTCGCCTCAATCGCGCGCTCGGGGTGAGGCATCATGCCCAGCACGTTGCCCGCGTCGTTGAGCACACCCGCGATCGAACGTGCCGAACCGTTCACGTCCTCGGCATAACGGAAAGCCACGCGCCCCTCGCCCTCGAGCCGATCGAGCGTTGCCTCGTCTGCGAAGTAGTTGCCATCGTGGTGCGCCACGGGGACGCGGATCACCTGCCCCGTCTCGTAAGCCGAGGTGAAGAGCGACTGCGCGTTGCCCACCTCGAGCGAGACTTCGCGGCACACGAAATTGAGCCCCGCGTTGCGAAGCAGTGCGCCGGGGAGCAGGCCGCTTTCGGTCAGCACCTGGAATCCGTTGCACACGCCGAGCACCGGCACGCCCCGCCCTGCCGCCGCGATCACGGCCTGCATGATCGGCGAACGCGATGCGATCGCTCCGCAGCGCAAGTAGTCGCCATAGGAGAAACCGCCGGGAACGGCGATGAAATCCAGCCCGTCCGGCAGTTCGCTGTCGCCGTGCCAGACGCGGTGCGGGGCCGTTCCGGCGACCTTCTCCAGCGCCACCGCCATGTCGCGGTCGCAGTTCGAGCCCGGAAAGGTGATGACGGCGGAGTTGAAGGCCATCAGGCGGCCACCTTCTCGATACGGTAGTTTTCGATCACCATGTTGGCAAGGAGCTTGCGGCACATCTCGTCGATCGCCTCGTCCGAGACGCTGTCGGCCACGTCCAGCTCGAACAGACGCCCGGCGCGCACGTCGTTCACGCCAGCAAAGCCCAGTCCCTCGAGCGAGTGATGGATCGCACGGCCCTGCGGGTCAAGGACACCGGGCTTGAGGCTGACGTGGACGCGGACTTTCATCGCAGGGCCTTTCGCTGGCGCAGATTCGTTATCCGGGCCTATGACCCCAGAGGCGCCGGGAAGCAAGTCGCCCGGCGATTGAACCCTTGGCCGCAACCTGCCATCTGCTGGGCGGCAGGGCGGCGTAGTCGCTCTTCGATATGGAGTTGCAGCACGACATGACCATCTCCTTTGCCGGGCAGGTCGCGGTGGTCACCGGCGCCGGAACGGGGCTCGGCCGGGCCTATGCGCTCGAGCTTGCCCGGCGCGGCGCGAAAGTGGTCGTGAACGACCTTGGCGCCGCGCGCGACGGAACGGGCCGCTCGGAAGCGGCCATGGCGGTCGTCGAGGAGATTCGCGCCGCGGGCGGCGCAGCCATGGCCGATGCGGGCGACGTTTCGGACTATGCCCAGATGGAGCGAATGGCGGCCCGCGCGAAGGAGGCATGGGGCGGCGTTCATGTCCTCATCAACAACGCGGGGATCCTGCGCGACCGCACTTTCGCAAAGATGGATCCGGCCGACTTCGAACACGTCATCCGCGTCCATCTCCTCGGCACGGCCTTTGCGACCAAGGCGGTTTGGAACATGATGCGCGAACAGAACTATGGCCGCGTGCTGATGACCACATCGTCCTCGGGGCTGGGCGGCAATTTCGGGCAAGCCAATTACGGCGCAGCCAAGGCCGGGACCCTGGGGCTCGCACGAACCCTGCGACTGGAAGGCGCCAAGTACGGCATCCGCGTGAACGCGATCGCGCCGACAGCGGGCACGCGCATGACGACCGACATCTTCCCCGAAGAGGCATTCCGCGCCTTCGAGCCGGAAAACGTGGTTCCCGCAGCTATCTTCCTGGTCTCTCGCGATGCGCCCAGCGATGCGATCGTCGCAGCCGGGGGCGGCGTCTTCCAGCGCGCCTGGATCACCATGAACGAAGGCGTGCTCCTGCCGGAAAACGGCCGCACCGCAGAGGATGTCGCCGCTGCATGGCCGCGCATCGCCGACCGGGCCGAAGACCATGTCTTCGAGAACGGCATGGAGCAGGCGCATCATGCCCTCGCCATGCTCCTCAAGGCCCGGGCCTGAGTTACTCACCCGCAGGAGCGCAAGGCGCGACGACCCGTTGCCCGAAGCAGAGCGCCCCGAGCCTAAGGCAAGCGCCTCAGTCCTCCACCACTTTCAGCAGCTTGCGTTCGAGCGGACTGAGTACGTTCGAAAGTTCGTGGCCCCGCTTGAGGACCTGCCCGACTTCGCCGAACAGCGTCCACATTCCCTGCTTGCCTCGCAGCGAGGGACGCTTCTCGATCCGCGCCTGCGGGCGCTCTGCCGCGCGGCGGAAGGCGCTGAAGCTCGCGGCCTCCCGCGCGAAATCCATGGCATAGTCGCGCCAGAGCCCCGCAGCGACCATCCGGCCGTAAAGATCGAGGATGCGCTGCAATTCCAGCCGATCGAACCCGACCTGAAGAACACCCGCACCCGCAGAGCCCGGGAAGGCGATCACGCTGCCGCTGGCGGAACTGCTACCCTGGGAACCTGCAGCCATCCAGATCAGATGCCCTTGAGCACCGGCTCGCCCGGACGCTCGTGCAAGCGGCCGGCATCCGCGCGTTCGTGCTCACGCTCGGCCAGCAGCGCCTCGACCTGGGCGGTCAGCCGCGCGACCTGCTGTTCCAGTTCGTCCACCCGCTGCTCGCGCTGTCCTCCGACCGGCTCGCAAGGCTCCTTGCACGGCGTGCCGTAGGGCATGAAGTCCTTGGCGTAAGTCTCTGCCTTGACGAGCGTGGAGCGGGCCTTCAGGCCGATCATCGTAGCGCCCTCTGGCACGTCCTCGGTCACGACGGCGCTCGCCCCGATGCGCGCGCGGCGGCCGATGGTGACCGGTCCGATGATCTGTGCGCCCGAGCCGACGATAACGTTGTCGAGCAAAGTGGGATGGCGCTTGCCGCCCACGCCGTTCGTCGGGTTCGATCCCCCAAGAGTGACGCACTGATAGATCGTCACGTTGTTGCCGATCGTGGCAGTCTCGCCGATGACGGTGAAGCCGTGGTCGATGAAGAAGTTCTTCCCGATAACGGCGCCCGGATGAATGTCGATCGCTGTCAGGAAGCGCGAGAGGTGGTTGACCACGCGGGCGAGAAGGAACAGGTCGGCACGGAAGAGCGCATGCGCGATACGATGCCAGAACAAGGCCCAAACGCCGGGATAGAGCAGCACTTCCCAGCGCGAGCGAGGCGCCGGATCGCGCGCGACGACGGAGTCCAGGTAGCGGACAACATTACCCAACATCGCCGCAGGCTCCCATCAATCCATCCGGTTTGCAACTGTCGCGTGACATAGCTGCCCTCATGCTTCGGCCTGGCCGCCGGCTTTACTCTCGATCAGGGCGTCACGCCAGATCGCCATCGTCGGCGCGGCCTTGCGTTCCAGACTGAGCCGATCGATCGCGGCGACGAGGTTTTCGACGCCGAGGTGGCTACGAGTACAACGTCCTGCAAGGTATTGAGTTGCCGAGTGGTCGAGCGGGAGCGAGCGCCTCTCGGCATGAACCTCGATGAGATCGGCCAGCATGGCATCGTCGGGCTCGCCGATCTCGAGGTCGAGCGCAGCGCCCAGACGCGAGGAGAGGTCGGGCAATGCCACGCGCCAGCGCGGCGTTGCTGTATCGTCGTTTTCGCTGTCCTCCGTCCTGCCGGGAGCGAACCGCCGGTCGGCGACGATCAGCAGCGGACGCCCGCTTTCCTGCGCCCGGTTCCAGCGGTGGAACAGGTCGTCCTCCGGCATTGCCTGGGCATCGTCGAGCGCATCGCCCGCTCCCGACTCACGGAACCAGCGCGCGAGCAGCGACTTCCCCGAACGCGCAGGGCCAGTGAGTATCGCGGTGTGAAACGGCCACTTGCCGGGTTCCAGCAACGCGTCGACCACGGCCGCGTTTGCATTGCCGACGACGATGCGCGGCGGGCTCTCGCTCGCGGCGGACAGCGGAAGGGCGATCTGCCTCATGCGCGGTGCGCAGCCTTAGCGGCTGATCCTCAGCACGCCGCCCCCGCCGGCGACTTTCCAGCCCTGGCCCCGCAAGGCGGCAGCCAGGCGGTCCCCACCGCCCGCGACGGTGACGCGCATGACCGACGTGCCGCCGATGGCGAGGCTTACGGTCGAGGCGCCCTGCACTCCGGGAACCCCGCGCACGGCTGCAAGGGCAGCATCGACGGCGGCGGCATCGGGTGTCGCGAACTGAACGGTGACCGGTTCGGCAGCGACAACGCCTGCCGCTTCTTCCGGACGGGCTGTCTCCACCACCGGTGGCGTGGCTACCGGGGGAAGATCGTCGCCCTTGGGCATGAGCTTGACGCGCAGTTCCTCGAACGCGCGGTCCAGCGCCGCCCCGCCGGCCACGATCGTGGGATCGGGCTGGAGCTGCCCTTGCGCCAGGGCATCGCGGTACAATGCGTCGATGCGCACGATAGCCTGATCCATCATGCGCGGCAGTTCCTGCTCGCTCGCGGCGGTCAGGGTGAAGCTGCCCAAGAACGTGTTGTCCGGGCCGTATCGAGCGGTGAAGGTACCGTTGATGGGCCCGCCGGGCCACTGCCGTTCGATCCGGGCGACCGGGCTGAGTACGTCGGACGTGTCGAACTGGCCCAGCACCGTGCGCCACCACAGGCGGCTTCTGCGGCCTGCCTGCCCCGCCGTCAGGATAAGCGATTCGCCGCCGGAACCGGTGGGCCGCACATAGTCCACGGGGCTGGTCGAGGTCTGGAATTCAGCCCAGGCGCGTTGCCATGGCCCGCGCACCTCGAAGACCTGCCGGACCCCGCCCGACTGCAAAACCGGGATCAGCAGCAGCGGCGCCGAGCGCGGGCCGACCCCGGCCGAGCCGCTGCCCACGTACTGCCCTGCCTTGGCCTTGTCGAAGATGACGCCAAGCGTCGCGATGTAGCGCCGGGGACCCACCTGCTCATGGCCGATGACGATGGAGGAGACCATCGCATCGATCGATTCGAGCGGCATGTCGGGTCCGCCCAGTTTCTTCCACGCGATCTTCTGCGCCTGCTTCCAGCCGGCGATGCGGGCCTCGGCTCCGGTCTTGCCGGTGACATCCACCTGGATGCCGTTGACCTGAATGTCCTCGGAATTGGCGAGCGGGGGAATGCCGCGGTCGCCTTCGACCTGCGCGATAAGCTGTGCGCCGCCCAGGATGGCGAGCGCAAGCGCCGCAGCGCCGCCCCACGCCATCGCGCGGTTCCTGTCGAGGCCCTTGCGGGCGGCCCGCGGGATTTTCTGGGAGATCGTGAACGCCATTGTCGAAACCGGGGGCCTTTTGCCCAAACGAAGATGGAAATCCAAGTCACAAAGCGCTAGGCGCGCCCAATGTCCGACGATAACTCCACGAAGAGCTACAGCTACGAGCAGGCAGGCGTGTCGATCGCCGCCGGAAATGCGCTGGTGAAGGCCATCGCGCCGCTCGCGAAATCCACCGCCCGTCCGGGCGCCGACGCGGAGCTGGGCGGCTTCGGCGGCTTCTTCGACCCGCGCGCGGCGGGGTACAAGGACCCGCTGCTCGTCGCCGCGAACGATGGCGTGGGCACCAAGGTCAAGCTCGCCATCGACCACGACCGGCACGACCACATCGGGATCGACCTGGTGGCCATGTGCGTCAACGACCTGATCGTGCAGGGCGCCGAGCCGCTGTTCTTCCTCGACTATTTCGCGACCGGCAAGCTGGAGAACGGCGTTGCCCAGCGAGTCGTCGCCGGGATCGCGGAGGGCTGCAAGATCTCGGGCTGCGCGCTGATCGGCGGCGAGACCGCGGAGATGCCGGGCATGTATGCGGCCGGCGACTACGACCTTGCCGGGTTCTGCGTGGGCGCGGTGGAGCGCGGCGAGCAGTTGACCGGCGACAAGGTTGCCTCGGGTGACGTGCTGCTGGGCCTCGCATCCTCGGGCGTGCACTCCAACGGCTACTCACTGGTCCGCCGCCTGGCGCAGGACAAGGGCTGGAAGCTGGACCGCCCTGCCCTTTTCGACCAGGAAACGCTGCTGATCGATGCGCTGATCGCGCCCACGCGCATCTACGTGAAAAGCCTGCTGCCGTTCATCCGCGCGGGCCGCATCCACGCACTGGCACATATCACCGGCGGCGGCCTGCTGGAAAACATCCCGCGCGTGCTGCCCGAGGGCCTGCACGCCCGCATCGATGCCGACGCATGGCCGCAGCCTCGCCTCATGGCGTTCCTGCAGGCCCAGGGCCACATCGAGCCGGCAGAGATGGCGCGCACCTTCAACTGCGGAATCGGCATGGTCCTCGCAGTCCCGGCAGACGAGGCTGCAGGGCTCAAGGCCGAACTGGAAGCCGCCGGCGAGACGGTCTTCGTCATCGGCGCGATCGAACCCGGCGACAAGGGCTGCACCGTACAGGGTTCGGCCGAGGCATGGTCCGCGCGCGAGAAGTGGGAGGCGGTGCACCTTGGCTGAGGCCCCGGTGCGCCAGAAGGTCGCCGTCCTGATTTCAGGAAGCGGCACCAACATGGCCGCCCTGCTCTACGCAAGCCGCGCAAGCGACTGCCCATACGAGATCGTGCTCGTCGCTTCCAACGATCCCGAAGCGCGCGGACTGCGACTTGCCGAGGCGGAGGGCGTGGCAACCTTCGCGCTCAGCCACAAGGGCATGAAGCGCGCGGAACACGACGCCGCGATGGACGCTGCCATCCGTGCCAGCGGTGCCGGGTGGGTGGCGCTCGCAGGATACATGCGCATCCTGACGGCACAGTTCGTCGGCAAGTGGGAAGGCCGGATGGTCAACATCCACCCCTCGCTTCTTCCGAGGTATACCGGCCTGCACACTCACGAACGCGCGATCGAGGCGGGTGACAGCCATGGCGGCGTCACGGTCCACCTCGTCACCGCGGAGCTGGACGACGGGCCGATCCTGGACCAGATCCCGGTGGCGATCATACCGGGCGACACTGCCGACAGCCTTGCCGCCCGCGTCCTCATAGCCGAGCACCAGCTTTATTCCCGCTGCCTCGCCCGCCTCGTCACGGGCGAGACGCAGCCCGGCGATCAACATCGTCGCCTGCTGAAGGCTCAGACCTCGGAGTAGTCCACCTGCGGCCTGCTCTCGCGCGTCCCGCGATAGAGCTTCCCCGGGTCCTGCGGATCGCCGGCGATCATCACGTGGTCGTCGTGCACTTCCACGAGAGTGCCCGCGAAAGGGAATCCCTCAAGGCTGCCGTTGACGCGGAAGCTCACGGTGTCTCCGGCCTTGAAGGTCTTCTCGTCGAAATTGAATTCGAAGGGGCAGTTTTCGCCGTCTCCCATGCCTTGCATCGCGCCTCTCCTTTGCGGGAGATGGTAACGCGGCGATCGAACTCGGATCAAACGCAAACTCACGCCATCCCTCAGACGCTTCGCCGATATCGCGCCTGTGTTCCTCTTGTCCGGGCAGGACGGGCCGCGAATGACGCGGCTCAGCGCGCGACCGCAGGTCCTGCTGCCGGCGCCGCGCGCGCAGCGATCGAGCCCAGTTGCGGTGTCCTGTCCATCCCTGCCGCGAGCGACACGAGGACCGCGCCGAGGAACGATACCGCAGCGGCAATCACGATAGTCTTTCCCATCCGGCCCACCTCCGGCGCGAAGCATCCGCGTTCCAGTCGCGCGGGAATCTATGTCACGCCTTGATGCAGGGCAAAGAAAAAGGCCGCCGATAAGGGCGACCTTCCTCTGCATTACCAAGATTTAATCGCGGGCGATCAGCCGACGATCTCTTCCGGCTTGAAGAAGTAGGCGATCTCGATCGCGGCGTTCTCTTCCGAGTCCGAACCGTGGACCGAGTTCGCCTCGATCGATTCGGCGAGTTCCTTGCGGATGGTGCCCGCATCGGCGTTCTCGGGGTTGGTGGCGCCCATGATGTCGCGGTTGCGCTTCACGGCGTCTTCGCCCTCGAGCACCTGCACGACGACCGGGCCCGAGATCATGAACGAGACGAGATCGTTGAAGAAAGGACGCTCGGCGTGGACGGCGTAGAAGCCCTCGGCCTGCTCCTTGGTCATCTGGATGCGCTTGGAAGCGACGACGCGCAGGCCGGCTTCCTCAAGCATCCTGGTGACGGCACCCGTCAGGTTGCGGCGCGTGGCGTCGGGCTTGATGATCGAGAAGGTGCGGGTGACGGCCATGGGACGGTTCCTTGCAAAAATGTCAAAGCGTGGATTGTTGCGCGCGCCCCTAGCCGGGAACGATGCGCATCGCAAGAAGGGCTTGGCGGGAGCGACCTATTCCCTAGCCTTCCCTTATTCCTCGGCCTTCTTGGTCCAGCGGCCGTCTTCCTGCGCCCAGTATTCCTTCTTCACGCCCTCGCGGCCACGCAGGTCGCGCCAGACCTGCCGCGCCTGCGCCTTGGTTTCGTCGTCGAACAGGTAGAAGGTCCGCTCGAACGGCTCCTCGCCCTCGCACCAGACACCGTCGGCGATGACAAGGAACCGGGCGCCGTTCACGGGATCGGGAATGTCGGCCAGGAGGATTGGCTGGCGGTCTTCATGACCCTCGCCCATCTGCCCGTTTGCCAGGAAGCTGTCCGGCCGCGCCTGCCAGAGCGCGGCCGAGATGCGTGCGCGCTGCTGCTCGTCCGCGGAGACGATCAGCATGCGGCCGGACTGCTCCAGGATGCGCCGCGCCAGAAGCGGCACGACCAGGTGGGCCGGGTCGCGGCTGAGTTCATAGAACATGACCTGCATCGGCCGCGATCCCTGCCCTGTTCCTGCTTCCTGGCTCTGTCCCTGTCCTCAGCCTTCGAGCGTATCGCGCACGAAGCGGTCCAGCAGGCGAACGCCGAAGCCCGATGCGCCCTTGTCCCAGGTGGCGCCCGGCTTGTCGGTCCACACCGTGCCCGCGATGTCGAGGTGGGCCCAGGGCGTGTCGTTCTCGATGAAGCGGAGCAGGAACTGCGCCGCCGTGATCGAACCGCCGAAGCGCGGCCCGACGTTGCGGATGTCCGCGATCGGGCTGTCGATCAGCTTGTCGTAGGCAGGTCCCATCGGCATGCGCCACAGCCGCTCGCCCGAGGCATTGCCCGCCGCGTCAAGCTGGCCCGCCAGTTCGTCGTTGTTCGAGAACAGGCCCGCATACTCATGCGCGAGGCTGAGGATGATGGCGCCGGTCAGGGTGGCGAGGTCGACGATCTTGGCGGGGCTATATTCGCGCTGCACGAACGTGAGCGCGTCGCACAGGACAAGGCGGCCCTCGGCGTCAGTGTTGATCACTTCGATCGTCTGGCCCGACATCGAAGTCACGACGTCACCGGGACGCTGCGCGTTGCCATCGGGCATGTTCTCGACAAGGCCGCAGACGCCGATGACGTTGGCCCGGGCCTTGCGCAGCGCCAGCGCGAGCATGGTTCCCGCGACCGCACCCGCGCCGCCCATGTCCCACTTCATGTCTTCCATGCCGGCGGCAGGCTTGATGGAGATGCCGCCGGTATCGAACGTCACGCCCTTGCCGACGAAGGCCACGGGCTTTTCGCCCTCCTCGCCGCCGAGCCATTCCATGATGAGGATCCGCGCGGGCCGCACCGACCCCTGCGCCACGCCAAGCAGCGAACCCATGCCGAGCGCCGTCATCTCCTCCACGTCGAGGACGCGGATGTTGAGGCCGGTGCCTTCCATGCGCGCCTTGCAGCGCTCGACGAAGCTTTCGGGATAGATGACGTTCGCAGGTTCGGTGACCAGTTCGCGCGTGAAGGAGACGCCCTGCACGATCGCCTGTTCGATGTTCCACACCGCTTCGGTGCCCTCGGGCGCGCCGATCACTGCGATCTCGGACAGGCTCGGCCGCGCATCGTCCTTCAGCTTGGTGCGGTAGGTGTCGTGGCGCCAGGAACGCAGCACCGCGCCCAGCAGCGCGCCCGCCGCTTCCTCGGCGCTCAGCCCGGCGCCCGTGAGATCGAAGGTCAGCGCCGTCTCGCCGCTGGTGAGATACCGCGCGACGACGGAGGCGCCTGCACGCTCGATCGCGCCCTTGCGGTCCTTGCCCGAGGCTTCGCCGATGCCTGCGAGAACCACGCGCACGACCTTGCCGCCGCGGTCGGCGAAACCTTCGAAGACCTGCCCGGGCTTGCCCGAGAAGCGCGCACGCCTGGCTCCTTCCGCCAGCACCGGCTCAAGGTCGGCAGGCACGGCGTCCTGGTTGACGAAGCGGGCGACGAGGCGCGCATCGGAGGCTGCCGCCGCGTCAAGGAACTGGATCTTCATGAATTCTCCTGGATTCTAGCGGTGAAGTACCGAAGCTGTGCGCTTCGCCGCATGACTGGATTGCAGTTAGGCACAGGCGATGCGATAGGCAAGCCATGCTCCCCGCCGCGCAGATTCCGCTGCAAGCCCCGACCCGTCGCCAGGACCGCCGCTTGCGCAGCCTCTCCCTGCGCGATCTGGCCGCAGGCGTCGTCGCAGCCCCTCTCCTGGTCATCGCTCCCGGAACCGCTCAGGCACAGGACCTTTCCCGGCCTGTCGACGTCGCTCCGATCGAGGGGGCGCCACCCGCTCCGCCCGCCGCTGCGCCGGGCGCGGAGAGCGAGCCGGTCGCGTTCGAGGCGGACAACGTCCAGTATGCGCAGGACAGCGAAAAGGTCACGGCCAGCGGCAATGTCGTCCTGCGCCGCCGCGACGAGAAGGGCAACCAGCAGTCCGTCCGTTCCGACACCGTGACCTGGGATCGCGAAAGCGGCAAGATCCTCGCCACCGGCAACGTGCGCATGGTGGACCAGGATGGCAACCAGCTCTACACCGAAAGCGTCGAGCTGACGGACGAACTCAGGACCGGCATGATGGAGAACCTGCTCCTCGTCATGCGCGAGGGTGGGCGTCTTGCGGCGATCAATGGCGAGCGGATCGCCAACGGCGACGTCATCCTGAACCAGGCAGCGTACACCGGCTGCGACGTCACCGACGATGATGGATGCCCCAAGAAGCCGACCTGGCGGATCGTCGCCAAGCAGGTGATCTACTCCGATGCGCAGAAGCAGGTGAACTTCAAGGACGCGCGGATCGAGCTGTTCGGTCTCGTCCAACTGCCGTTGGTGGGGATGACCATCAGCACCGACGGCCACTCGGTTTCGGGCTTCCTGGTGCCGGACATCAAGTCGAGCCCGTCCAACGGCTTCGAGCTGGCCCAGTCCTATTTCTGGAAGATCGCGGAGAACCGCGACCTCACGGCCACGCTCTCGGCCTTCACCGAATCCGCGCCCATGGCAGGGGGGCAGTACCGCGCGCTGATCGACAACGGCGCGTACCAGATCACCGGCTATGCCACGGCCAGCAGCAAGATCCCGATCTTCGGCGGCGAGAATGGCGGCGTGGACGGGCAAAAGGCGTTTCGCGGCTATATCTTCGCCAACGGCCGCTTCCAGCTCGACGAGAACTGGAGCGTGAACGCATCGATCCGCCGCGCCACCGATCGCACTTTCCTGCGCCGCTACGACATCAGCCGCGACGACCGCCTGCGCTCCCTGATCGAAGTGGAGCGCATCGACCAGGACAGTTACCTCTCCATCGCCGGCTACTCGACGCAGACCATGCAGTCCGACCGGGCGCAGGGACAGCTGCCGTTCGCCCTGCCGGTGATCGACTACCGCCGCCGCTACGACGATCCGCTGCTGGGCGGCAAGTTCGAGACCCAGCTCAACACACTCGCCATCACCCGCGCCGACGGACAGGACACCCAGCGCGCCTTCGCCATGGGCCAGTGGTCGCTGCGACGGCTGACGGGGATGGGCCAGGAAGTCACGCTCACCGGCCTTGTGCGGGGCGATGTCTATCACTCGGACGAGAACGAGGACACGCTGACCTCGCTCTATCGCGGCACCGAAGGATGGCAGGGACGCGGCGTCGCGACTGCGGCGGTGGACGTGAAGTGGCCGCTGGTCGGCCAGTTTCTCGGCGGAACGCAGGTCCTCACGCCGCGCGTCCAGCTGGTCGCCAGCCCGAGGCTCAAGAACCTCGACATCCCGAACGAGGATTCGCGCGCCATCGACCTCGACACCGGCAACCTGTTCGCGATCAACCGCTTCCCCGGTTACGACCGCATCGAGGACGGCGTTCGCTTCACCTACGGCTTCGACTGGAGCTTCGAGCGGCCGCGCTGGCGCATCAAGACGACGCTCGGCCAGTCCGTCCGTCTCAGCAACCGCGCCACCGTTCTGCCCGACGGCACCGGTCTTGCCAACAAGACCTCGGATATCGTCGGGCGCACCGAAATCCGCTATCGCGACTTCATCAACTTCGTCCACCGCTATCGGGTGGACAAGGACTCGCTGGCTGTCCGGCGCAACGAGTTCGACGCGGTGATCGGCAACACCCGGTCATACATCGAGGTTGGATACACCAAGCTCAACCGCGACATCTCGGCCGACATCGAGGACCTTCAGGATCGCGAGGAAGTGCGCGCCGCGGGCCGCATTGCGTTCGCGCGGTACTGGTCGCTGTTCGGTTCGGCCGTGGTCAACATGACCGATCGGCGCGAGGATCCGAACAACGGGTCCGACGGCTTCCAGCCCCTGCGCACCCGTCTTGGCGCTGCCTACGAGGACGACTGCCTGGAGATCGCGGTAACCTGGCGGCGGGACTACGTGGCCCTTGGCGACGTTCGACGAGGCGACTCGTTCCAGCTGCGTTTCAGCCTCAAGAACATGGGAGCATTCTGAGCACCCGCGCTTGACCGCCTGAGGGCTCCAGCCTCCATCCGCCCAGAACCATTGGCACGCCCGGGCAAAGCCGCTATCGGGAGTGCTCATTTTCAGTTAAGCCGCCGCCGGGCAGGAGCACGGGCGCGGTGCGGCAGCCGCATCTTCGAACACGCGGCTGCCCGATTGTGATCCGGCGCGACCGGTCGAACACGGGATTGAAATCACGGTGCAAGCAGTAATCAGGCCGAACCAGACGATGATCGGGACGAAGCAGTCGGGCCGCAAGACGTTCATGCGCCGCGCCCTCCTTTGCGTCGGGAGCCTGGCCGCCCTGTCGAGCGCGATGGGCGCGGGCGTGGCGAGCGCCCAGTCCGCTCGTCAGGGCGACATCGTCATTCCCGACGACGTCAAGATCTTCGGCAACGACAACCCGAACATGCGCCGTGCCACCGCCGTGGTGAACGGCGATGTCATCACCGGGACCGATGTCGACCAGCGCCTGGCCCTTATCGTCGCGGCCAACCAGGGCAAGATCGACGACGACGAGATGAAGCGCCTGCGCCTGCAGATCCTGCGCAATCTCATCGACGAAACCCTGCAGATCCAGGAGGCCAAGGCCGCCGACATCGAAGTGGCCCAGGCCGAAGTCGACCAGTCCTATGCCCGGGTGGCGACGCAGAACTTCAACCAGAACATCACCGCGATGGACGCCTACCTGAAGCGCGTCGGTTCCTCGCCGGAATCGCTGAAGCGTCAAATCCGGGGCGAGCTTTCGTGGCAGCGCCTGCTCCAGCGCAACGTGCAGCCCTTCATCAACGTCTCGGACGACGAGGTGAACGAGAACCTGGCCCGGCTCAAGGCGGCCAAGGGAACCGAGGAGTATCGCCTGGGCGAGATCTACCTTTCGGCCACTCCCGAGGCTCGCCAGCAGGTCTACGAGAACGCCACAAAGATCGTCCAGCAGCTGCGGCAGGGCGGCAGCTTCGTCGCCTATGCACGCCAGTATTCCGAAGCCACCACGGCGTCGGTCGGCGGCGATCTTGGCTGGGTTCGCCTGGCTCAGCTGCCGGCGGAGCTGCAGGTCGTCGCTCGCGAGATGGAGACGGGGCAGCTGGTCGGCCCGGTCGAGGTTCCCGGCGGGTTCGACATCCTCTACCTGATCGACAAGCGCCAGGTCCTCACGGCCGACCCGCGCGACGCGATCCTGGCGCTCAAGCAGATCTCGCTCCCCTTCCCCAAGGGCATCAGCGAGGCTGAGGCGGGCAAGCGGGCCGAAGCCTTCTCCAAGGCCATGAAGGCCGCCAAGGGCTGCGGCGACGTGGACGGCGTGGCGAACGGGCTTGGCGCCCAGGTCGTCACGAACGACCAGGTGAAGGCGCGCGATCTTCCGGGCCAGATCCAGAACTCGATCCTCCAGCTCTCGCCCGGCGAGACGCTGCCGCCGTTCGGTTCGCTCGAGGATGGCGTGCGCATACTCATGCTTTGCGGCCGCGACGATCCGCAGACCGACACCGGCCCCAGCTTCGAACAGCTTCAGGCCCAGCTCGAGGACGACCGCGTCAACAAGCGCGCGCAGACCTATCTGCGCGACCTGCGCCGCGATGCCGTCATCGAGTATAACTGACGCACCTGCGAGGCCGCTGACATGACCCCACCGGTGACTGGGGCGGCCTCGATTGCCGTTGCGCCTCTTGCCGTCTCGCTCGGCGATCCGTCAGGCATCGCCCCCGAAGTGATAGCAGAGGCCTGGGCGAGGCGCGGCGACAGCGCGCTTGCCCCCTTCTTCTTGGTTGGCGGCGCGTCCGTACTGCGCGCGGCGGCGGCAAGCCGGGGCATCGACCTGCCGGTGTCGCCGATCTCCTCCCCCGACGAGGCACGCGTCGTTTTCGAAACCGCGCTGCCGGTCCTTGGCGACGAGGACTGCGCGCCATCGCCCGGCGAGCCCACGCTGGACGGCGCGCGCCTCGCCCTGCACTCGCTTACCCGGGCCGTGGAACTTACCGTTTCGGGAGAGGCTTCGGCCATCGTTACCGGCCCTATCGCCAAGTCGAAGCTGGCGCAGGCAGGCTTTGCCCAGCCCGGCCAGACGGAGTTCCTCGCGGACGCCTGCGGCCTTCCTCATGCGGATGCCGTCATGATGCTTGCCGGGCCTTCGCTGCGCACCGTGCCGCTGACGGTCCACGAACCGCTCTCCGCCGTGCCCGGCCTCGTCACGCGTGAACTCATCGAGCGCAAGGCGCGCATCGTCGCGCTTGCGCTGGCGCGTGACTTCGGCCTTTCCGCTCCGCGTATCGCCATCACCGGGCTGAACCCCCATGCAGGCGAGGATGGACGCATGGGGCGCGAGGAACTCGAGGTGATCGCGCCCGCCATCGCCGCGCTTCGCTCGGAAGGACTTGCCGTGACGGGCCCCCACGCCGCCGACGCCCTCTTCGCCGCGCACGAGCGTTCCGGCTACGACGTGGCCTTGTGCATGTACCACGACCAGGCGCTGATCCCCATCAAGACGCTCGACTTCGACCAGGGCGTGAACGTCACGCTCGGCCTGCCGATCGTACGCACGTCTCCCGATCACGGCACCGCTTTCGCGATCGCCGGCAAGGGCAAGGCCAGTGCCGGCGCGATGATCGCGGCAATCCGCATGGCGAGCCAGTGCGCGGCGGCGAGGGCAGCATGAGCGATCCTGTCCTGCCCCCACTGCGCGAAGTCATCGCCCGCCATGGCCTTTCCGCTTCGAAAGCGCTGGGGCAGAACTTCCTCTTCGACGAGCAACTGCTCGACCGCATCGCGGCGATTCCGGGATCGTTACAGGACCGGCACGTCCTCGAGATCGGTCCGGGCCCCGGCGGCCTGACGCGCGCGCTGCTGCGCGCCGGGGCGAACGTCACCGCGATCGAGATGGACCGGCGCTGCCTGCCGGCGCTCGCCGAACTGGAGGCTGCGTTCCCCGGCAAGCTCCGGGTGATCGAGGGCGATGCGCTCAAGATCGATCCGGCTACCTTGTTCGAGGGGCCGTACCACATCGTCGCCAACTTGCCGTACAACGTGGGCACGGCGCTTTTCACGGGCTGGCTTTCCGGCGAGGCTTGGCCGCCGCAATGGGCCTCGCTGACGCTGATGTTCCAGGAGGAAGTCGCGCGCCGGATCATCGCCGAGCCGGACACGTCGGCATATGGCCGCCTCGCGGTACTGGCGCAGTGGCGTTCCCATGCGAAGCTGGCGATGAAGGTTCACCGCAGCGCCTTCACCCCGCCGCCCAAGGTCATGTCCGCCATCGTCCACGTGACGCCGGGCGCGGCGCCGGCAGGTGTCTCGATGCGTATGCTCGAACGGGTGACGGAAGGTGCGTTCGGTCAGCGCCGCAAGATGCTGCGCCAGAGCCTCAAGGGCGTGCCCGGCGCGCTCGATGTTCTGGAGGCGCTGGGCATCGATCCCCAGCGCCGCGCCGAAACGCTCTCGGTAGCCGAGTTCGTGGCCGTGGCCGAAGCGCTTACCCGCAAGAAGTAAGACCTCGGGGCGGCAGGTGCCGCCCCCGCGCACGAGGCTTCACCGGCCGGGCGGACCTTCCGCACCGGGCCGGCGAAGTGTCACCCAGGAGCGCCGTTCAGGCCGCCTTCTTGCGCAAGCGCCACTCATGCAGCAGCGGTTCGGTATAGCCGCTGGGCTGTGCCGCGCCCTTGAACACGAGATCGCAGGCAGCCTGGAAGGCCATGCTGGTATCCCAGTCGCCGGCCATCGGCTCGTAGTGCGGGTCGGCCGCGTTCTGCGCGTCCACCTTGGCCGCCATGCGCTTCAGCGCATCCATCACCTGCTCCTCGCTGCACACCCCGTGCAGCAGCCAGTTGGCCATATGCTGGCTGGAGATGCGCAATGTCGCGCGGTCTTCCATCAGGCCGACGTCGTCGATGTCGGGCACCTTGGAACAGCCGACCCCCTGGTCGATCCACCGAACGACGTAGCCGAGCAGCCCCTGGGCGTTGTTGTCCAGTTCATCGCGCACTTCCTCCTCGGACCAGTTCGTGCCGTCCGCGAGCGGAACCTGCAGCAACTGGTCGAGCCCGGGAATGTCGCTCGCGGCCAGTCCTTCGCGAAGACCGAAGACGTCGACCTGGTGATAGTGCATCGCATGCAGCGTCGCGGCCGTGGGCGAGGGAACCCAAGCGGTGTTGGCGCCGGTGCGCGGGTGAGCGATCTTCTGCTCCATCATGTCGCGCATCATATCGGGCGCGGCCCACATGCCCTTGCCGATCTGCGCCACGCCCGAGAGCCCGTGGCGCAACCCGATCGCCACGTTGCGCTTCTCGTAGGCCTGGATCCACGTCGAACCCTTGATCGCGGCCTTCCGGATCATCGGCCCGGCGTGCATCGAGGTATGGATCTCATCACCGGTCCGGTCGAGGAAGCCGGTGTTGATGAAGACGATCCTTTCCCGCACTTCCCGGATGCAGGCCGCGAGGTTGGCGGACGTGCGACGCTCCTCGTCCATGACTCCGACCTTGATGGTGTGGTGAGCAAGGCCAAGAAGGTCCTCGACCGCATCGAACAGGTCATTGGCGAAGGCGCATTCCTCGGGGCCGTGCATCTTCGGCTTGACGATGTAGATCGAGCCCTTGCGGCTGTTGCCGTACTTCGTGAGACCCTTCACGTCCTGCGTGGAAATGGCGCTGGTGACGACCGCATCGAGGATGCCCTCGGGTATCTCGCCGCCATCAGGCAGGAGGATCGCGGGGTTGGTCATGAGATGGCCCACGTTGCGCACGAACAGCAACGAGCGGCCGGGCAGCACTGCCTTTTCACCCGTCTGCAGAGTGACGGCCTTGTCCGCCGCGAGCGTGCGGGTCAGCGCGCGGCCGTTCTTCTCGAACGTGTCGGTGAGGTCCCCCCGGATCACGCCGAGCCAGTTGGCATAGGCGGCGAGCTTGTCCTGCGCATCCACTGCGGCGATCGAATCCTCGAGATCGACGATCGTGGTAAGCGCCGCCTCCAGCACTATGTCCGAAATTCCGGCCCGATCGGTACTGCCGACCGCGCTCGTGGCATCGAACTGAACCTCGATGGCAAGACCGTTGTTGCTGAAAAGCAGCCCCTTGTCCGTCTCGCCCAGATACTGCCGGTCATCGGCGAGTTCGAGGAACTCGGGACTTTCCAGATCGGCCCATGAACCGGCCTTGAGCGGAACGGCCTCGTCCAGGAACGCCCTTCCCGCCGCGATCACCGCCGCGCCGCGCGCCGGGTCGTAGCCGGGGCCCTGCGCCGGCGCGGCATCCAGAGCGTCAGTGCCGTACCATGCGTCGTAGAGGCTGCCCCAGCGGGCATTGGCCGCGTTCAGCAGGAAGCGGGCATTGAGAACCGGCACGACGAGTTGCGGCCCGGCCATGTTGGCGATCTCGGGATCGACATCGCGGGTGGAAATCGTGAAGGCGTCCGGCTCCGGGACAAGGTAGCCGATCCGGCGCAGGAAGGCCTGGTACTCGTCCTGGTCGATCCCGCGCCCGGCCCTGTCCACATGCCAGGCGTCGATCTGGGCCTGCAGCAAATCGCGCTTGTCCAGAAGCTCGCGATTGCGCCGCGCGTGGACGGCGGCGAGCTGTGCGAAACCTTCCCAGAACGATGCTGCGTCCTGCCCGATGGGCGGCAGGACCTGCTCCTCGATGAACGCGGCCAGTCCCGCGTCGACCTTCAGCCCGGAGCGATCAACCCTTTCAGTCATACTTCCTCGCACTGTTTTGCCTCGCACGGTCTCGAACGCACAGGCCGGACGCACCGGCTGCAACGTCTTTTGACGAATACCAAAACTGCCCTGGGGAAGGAGTTGAAGCGATATGGCCCAGCGGCACCGACTTGGCAACACTTCGCGCATCCTGAAACGGCTACCCTGTTGCCCCCCCGGGTTTCCCACGATTTACACCGCGAGTCGGAAACCCTTACACTTTGGGCGGCGCACCGGCTTCAATGCCGCGGGAACGCGTGCTTGGCACGGTCGTTGCTAAACGGGGACCAGGACAAAGGGATGGAAATGCTCCGGAAAATCGGTCGCCTGTTCGTGATCAAGACGAACTGGGAGGCGTACATGATCATCTACGCCCTCGCCTTGGGCGCGGTCGAACGCGGGACCGTCTATCTGTCCCGCTTTCCCGGCGTTGGCGGCAAGCTGCTGTTCCTCGCCTGCACCGGAGCCGTGTTCATGGCGGGCGCGAAGATCCTGGACTGCATCAAGTACGAGAAGGCAGCTTTTCTGGAGAAGCAGGCAGGCCTCGCGGACGAGCATCCCGAGATTCGGCGCAAGGCCGCGTGAAGCGCGGACGGCGCGCAAGGAGCAGGGCGAAACCGGGCGCCTGCATCGACGATATGGGAAGGTGGGGTGATTCTGTTGACAGGCTCACCCCGGGCCCCTGGAATCCGCTTCTGTTACCCGGTGGGTCCAACCGTGTTCTGGCTTTGTAACTTCGGGGCGTTAGCCCCTAGAATTACGCTGCGAGAGCAAGTGCGTCGTTGTCGTTGGCACTTATGAGTTTTGAGCCTTGAACGGGTTACTCAGCCCGGATGAAAACAACGCTTTTCAACACACGTCGATCCTAGTTCGGCCCCGTCAACACCCCTGCGACAACAGGGTAGCCTTCCAAGGAAGGCGGGTGATGGTGGAGCCGCCGGGTACCGCCCCCGGGTCCGCTGCATCTATTGCACGCTGCAATTTATCATCATAGCCGACCAAAGCCGGCAGGTGCCCATATAGAGCCTCGATCCTGAATGTGAAGTGGCCGCATGCAGCGGCTTGCATCCCGGAACATCTCCCTGCACCGCTTTCAGCCCTGCGGCTTGCGCAGTTCCGCCAGGATTTCCTTGAGCGTGTCAAGCTGCGGGTCGGTCGGGGCGGCAGGCGCGTCGGCGGTGGCGTCGGCCTTCGCCTGCTCGTGCTTGGCGGCCTCGACCATCTTGTTGATCGAGCGCACCAGCAGGAACAGCACCAGCGCAATGATCAGGAAGTTCACGACCTGCGTGATGAACTCGCCATAGCCGATCATGGGCACGCCCGCCGACTTGAGCGCCGCATAGTCGGTAACACTGCCGGTGTAGCCCGCCGGGATCGCTCCCAGTCGGAAGAAGTAGTTCGAAAAGTCGATGTCGCCGAAGGCCCATCCGATGACCGGCATGATGAGGTTCTCGTTCAGGGAGGTCACGATCTTGCCGAACGCCGCGCCGATCATGACGCCGACGGCCAGATCGAGCACGTTTCCGCGCGCGATGAACTTCTTGAATTCGTCGACGATTGCCATTCGCAAGCAAGCTCCTGTTGAGACGCGTGCCCTATGAGCGAGCACTTTGGCACAGTCACGCCTTCCGCTCGCCGGATTGTCAACCCTCTCGAACCGAGCGGAACGGCGGTTATCCTTGCGCGAAGCCGCGTCTTGATCCGTCATGGAGGTGCGCTATCTATCGGACTTGGAAGCAGCCGGCAGCCCCGGCCTGCGCTGGAGGAACGAAACCGATGACGCTCGTGAACGCCGCTCCCGTTGCCAACGGCCGTGGCCGCAGGATGCTTGCCCCCGGTCTGGCCCTCGCCGCGGCGCTGTCGCTTTCCGCGTGCGGCTTCAACTCGGTCCCTACCAAGCAGGAGGCCGCGAAGGCCAAGTGGGCGGACGTCGAGGCGGCATTCCAGGAGCGCGCCAACCTCGTTCCGAACCTCGCTGCCGTCGCCAAGGGCGCGGCCGAGCAGGAGAAAGGCATTCTCGTCGGCGTCACCGAAGCGCGGGCCAAGGCCACGTCGATCCAGGTGACGGGCGAGGATCTCGGCGATCCCGCGAAGATGGAGCAGTTCCAGCAGGCGCAAGCCGCGCTGGGCGCAAACATCGGTCGCCTGCTGGCCAGCGTGGAAGCCTATCCCGACGTCAAGTCCAACGCCAACTACCAGATGCTCCAGAGCCAGCTGGAAGGGCAGGAAAACCGCATCCGCATCACCATCCGCGACTACAACGCGGCCGTGCAGGACTATAACACCGAAGTGCGCACTTTCCCCTCGATGATCGGCGCGCGCCTGCGCGGGGCCGAGCCGCTGGTGCCGTACAAGTCGGTCACCCCGGGCGCCGAGGCCGCCCCCAGCCTCGAAGGCAAGATCTGATCCGGTGAACCGTTCCCGGGTCGTTCTGACGGCCGCGATCCTTGCCCTGTGCTGCCTCTTTTCGGCAGTGCCGGGCGCCTGGGCACAAGAAGGCGGCGGACCGCAGTTTCCGAAGCTGAGCGGGCGCGTCGTCGATGCGGCGAACGTGATCCCCGATGCCGAGGAAGCGCGCCTCGTACAGAAGCTGGAGGCGCTGGAGAGGCAGTCCCGCCGCCAGTTCGTGATCGCGACCGTGCCCAGTCTGGGCGGCTACGAGATCTCCGACTACGGCTACCAGCTCGGCCGCGCATGGGGCATCGGCCAGAAGGATGCCAACGACGGCGCCATTCTCCTTGTCGCCCCGAATGAGCGCAAGGTGCGGATCGAGGTCGGCTACGGGCTCGAGCCGATCCTGACCGACGGCATGAGTTTCCTCATCATCAACCGGCAGATCCTGCCCCGGTTCAAGGCCGGCGACATGCTCGGCGGCATCGAGGCGGGTGCCGACGCGATTATCCGACAGCTTACCCTGCCGCCCGAGGAAGCACAGAAGATCGCCGCGCAGGCCGATGCCAGGCGCGCGGACCAGGGCGACGACATATCGCTCGGCACCGTGATCTTCATCCTGATGATCATCTTCTTCTTCGTCCTGCCGATCCTGCGGTCGGTTGCGGGCGGCGGAGGCCGGCGCCGCAGCGGCTTCGGTGCGCCCATCATCTGGCTGCCCGGCGGTTTCGGCGGCGACGACGACCATGGTGGCTGGGGCGGCGGTGGATGGGGCGGCGGCGGCTTCTCGGGCGGCGGCGGCAGCTTCGGCGGCGGCGGTGCGAGCGGGAGTTGGTGACGATGGCCAAGGCGAAATACCTGTCGGAGGCGGATCACCAGCGCATCAGCGCCGCCGTGGCCGAGGCCGAGCGGCTCAGCTCGGGCGAGATCGTGACGATCCTGGCCGACCGTTCGGACGGCTACACCGATGTGGCGCTGGCGTGGGCGGCCCTGGTCGCCTTCCTTGCGCTCGGCGCGCTGGCGATCGCGCCGGACTTTCACATGGACCTTTACGACCGGCTTTTTGCGGACTGGGGGCATGAATGGTCCGCGCGCATGATGTTCTCGCTCGCTTTGGGGACTGCGGCGCTGGCGTTCGCGGCGATGATGATGCTGCAGCTGTGGCAGCCGCTGCGGTTCCTCCTCATCCCCGGTCCCATCCGGACGATGCGGGTCCACGAGCGCGCCCTGCGCGCGTTCCGCATCGGGGCCGAGCGGCGCACCTCCGGCCGCACCGGCATCCTCATCTATCTGTCCATGCGCGAACACCGCGCCGAGATCCTCGCCGACGAGGCCATCGCCACCAAAGTGGAGCCGGGCGTGTGGGCCGAGGCGATGACCGCCATGCTCGCGCACTTGCGGCAGGGTGACAATGCAGAGGCCATGATCGCGGCCGTCGCGAAAGTGGGCCCCGTCCTTGCCACTCATGTGCCCCGGATGGAGGGGGACGTGAACGAACTTCCTGACAGGCTGATCGAAGTATGACCAATACGAACGCCGCCCCTCTATCGGATCACTACGACGCCGACAAGCCGGTGGAGGTGATGTGGGAAGGCCGTTTCATCACGGCCAAGCGGCAGGGACGGTGGGAATACGTCAGCCGCTCGCGCGGTATCCGTGCCGCCGTCATCCTCGCCGTCGACAGCGAAGGCCATGTCATCCTCGTCGAGCAGTTCCGGGTGCCGCTGGGCAGGCGCTGCATAGAGCTTCCCGCCGGGCTGGTCGGCGATCACGAGGATCATCTGGACGAGGAATCGGCGCTCGCCGCCGCCCGCGAGCTGGAGGAGGAAACCGGCTATCGTGCCGGGCGGATGGAGATGATCGGCGACTTCCACTCGTCGCCCGGCATGGTGAGCGAGAGCTTCACGCTGTTTCGCGCCCACGATCTGGTCAAGGTCGGCGAAGGCGGCGGCGTGGACAGCGAGGACATCGTCGTGCACCGCGTGCCCGTTTCCGACATTGCGCAGGCCCTCGGCCGGTGGCGGGCGGAAGGCTATGCGATGGACGTGAAGCTGCTCGCCCTGCTAGGCCCCGTCCTGCTCGGGCCCGCCCTGCTCGAGACTACGCCGCTCGGCTGAGATGCGAACGAGCCCGGGCATCTGCCAGCGCAAGGCGCAATACCCGGACGAGGCGGCGGCGCTGACGGTGGCGGCGCGGGCGCCCTTTCCCTTGCGCCCCTATCGCTGCGAACTTTGCCGCCACTTCCATCTTACCGGCCGGACAAGGGGCATGAAGCTGCCGCAGTTCGAACTGGAGCGACGCCGGAGCGCGGCGCCGCGCTGACCGGCGCCGACAGACCCGGCACCGTCAGGCCTATGGTCAAAGCGTCTGGAAGATCGCGCCGAAGTCCTTCCCCCCGTTTCCAGCCTCGACGAAAGTCTCGTAGATCCGGGTCGCGTGCTCGCCCATCGGCACGCTGGCGCCCGCCGTTCCCGCGCCCGCCATGGCGAGGCGCAGGTCCTTGAGCATCAGCGCCGAGGCAAAGCCGCCGGCATAGTCGTTGTCCGCAGGGCTTGCGGCACCCACGCCGGGCGCCGGAGTATAGTCGTTCAGCGACCAGCAGTAGCCCGTGGACTTGGAACTGATCTCGTAGAACTTCTGCGGATCGAGGCCGGCCTTCTCCGCAAGCGCCAGCGCCTCGCAGGTGCCGATCATGTGGATGGCAAGGAGCATGTTGTTGCACATCTTGGCGACCTGCCCTGCCCCGATCTCGCCCGCGTGGATCACCGCCTTGGCCATCGGCTCGAGCACGGCGCGCGCGCGCTCGAACACCGCATCGCTTCCTCCGACCATGAAGGTCAGAGTTCCGCCGTTGGCAGCCGCGATCCCGCCGGAAACCGGCGCATCGACCATCTCGTATCCCGCCTCGTGCGCAAGGGCAGCCACGGCGCGGGCCGTCTCGAGGTCGATCGTGGAGCAGTCGATGAACAAGGCGCCGGTCGGTGCCTTGCCGATGACCTCGTCGGTATAGACCGATCGCACGATGCCGCCGTTGGGCAGCATCGTCACCACCGCATCGACGCCCTGGACCGCTTCGCCGACCTTCGTGAAGGCCGCGCATCCGCTCTCCTGCGCCCGGGCAAGCGCTTCGGGCGAAAGGTCGAAGGCATGGACTTCATGTCCTGCCTTGACGAGGTTTGCGGCCATGCCTCCACCCATGTTGCCGAGGCCGATGAACGCGATCTTCATTGCATGCTCTCCATGGATTACCGACCAGCCTTTCGGCAGGTTTCCAGTGTTCCTTGCCCTGCCGCCCCGCGCATTGCGCCTGTTCGAAGGAGGAGCTTCCAGGGCTTTACTTGCCCTTCCACACTCCGGGGCGCTTTTCGACGAAGGCTGCCATGCCCTCCGCCTTGTCCTCGGTGGCGGTGAGCACCTGGAACATGCGCCGCTCCATCACGAGGCCGGTCTCGAGCGTCGTCTCGAACGCGATATTGACCATCTCCTTGTTCATCGTCGCGGCGAGCGGGGGCATGGCGGCGATCGTCTCGGCGGACTTGAGCGCCGTTTCCAGCAGCCTGTCGAGCGGCACGACCTGGCTGACCAGACCCGAGCGCTCGGCTTCGGCGGCATCCATCATCCGCCCCGTCAGGCACATGTCCATTGCCTTCGCCTTCCCGACCGCCCGGGTCAGCCGCTGCGAGCCGCCCATCCCCGGCGCCACGCCGAGCTTGATCTCGGGCTGGCCGAACTTCGCGGTGTCGGAGGCGATGATGAAATCCGCCATCATTGCAAGTTCGCATCCGCCGCCAAGCGCGAACCCGTTGACCGCGGCGATCCAGGGCTTGCGAGTGGCTTTGACGATCCGGCTTGTCCAGCCGGCGAAGAAGTCCTCGGCATAGAACTCCGCGCTCGGCTTGTCGGACATCTCCTTGATGTCGGCGCCGGCTGCAAAGGCCTTCTCGCCCGATCCCGTGATGACCGCGCAGCCCTGCGAGCGATCCGCTTCGAACGTGGCAAAGGCTTCGATCAGTTCCGCAAGGACTGTGGAGTTCAGCGCGTTCAGGGCCTGCGGGCGGTTCAGCGTGATGAGAGTGACAGCGCCCCTCTGTTCGACCAGGATCGTTTCGTAAGTCATAGCGGCTTCCATTCCTCTTCGGGGGAAAGCGGGGCGAAGATCGCCTCCAGCATGTCATCAGTGACGCCCTCGGGCGTGGCGGGGTGCCACTTGGGCGCATGGTCCTTGTCGACGATCACCGCGCGCACGCCTTCGGCGAAGTCGGGCAGCACGAGGACGCGGCCGCCAATGCGGTATTCCATAGCCATGTTCTGCGCGAAGGTCTCCAGCCCCAGCGACTCTTCGAGCTGGCGGAGCGATACCTTGCACGCCTGCGGGCTTTTGGTGCGCAGCGTGGCGAGTTCCTTTGCCGCCCACTCGCTGTCGTCCTCCTCGAGCGAGGCGAGCACCTGTTCCAGCGTGTCGAAGGCGAAGTGGCGGCGGATCGCACCGGCGTGTTCGGCGATCCTGGGTGCAGGCGCGCTCACCGCAAGCGAGGCGAGCACACCGCCGATCTCGTGCCCGCCTGCGATCCGTGCCTTGGCCTGCGCCAGCGCCTCGGCGGGAAGGTAGTGGGTCGCAAGGCCGGCCCAGAGGCACTCCCCCCCGTCCAGCCGGGCGCCGGTGAGTGCCAGGAAATGTCCCACCCTGCCCTCGAGGCGCGAGAGGTACCAGCCTCCGCCCACGTCCGGGAACAGGCCGATCCCAGTCTCGGGCATCGCAAAGCGGGTGTTCTCGGTCGCCACGCGGTACCTCGCCGGCTGCGAGATGCCGACGCCGCCGCCCATGGTGATGCCGTCCATGAAGGCGACGACCGGTTTTTCGTAAGTGAACAGCTGGTGGTTGAGGCGATATTCCTCGAAGAAGAACCGGCGCCCGGCCTCCCCTCCATCGCCAAGGGCCGAATGGCGCAGGAGGTTGATATCGCCGCCCGAGCAGAAGCCCCTGCCCTCGGCATGTTCGATCATCACCACCTTGACGGCATCGTCGCGGGACCACTGCGCCAGTTGGCCGATCATCGCCTCGCACATGCCGAGCGTCAGCGCATGGATGGCCTTGGGCCGGTTGAGCGAGACGATCCCTGCGACGCCTTCGCGCCGGAACAGCACTTCCTCGTTCATGGGGTTCCCTTACTTCAGCAGATCGCGGCCGATGATCATGCGCATGACCTCGTTGGTCCCCTCGAGGATACGATGGACGCGCAGATCGCGCCAGAAGCGCTCGATGGGGTAGTCCTTCAGGTAGCCATAGCCGCCGAAGACCTGCAGCGCACGGTCCACCACCGATGAACCGGTGTCGCTGGCGAGCAGCTTGGCCATAGCGGCGAAGCGGGTCTTGTCGGACGCGCCGGAGGTGACTTTCGCCGCGGCCATGTAGAGCAGCGCCCGTGCCGCTTCCAGTTCGGTCGCCATGTCGGCCAGGCGGAACTGCGTGTTCTGGAACTCGGCGATGGGCTGGTCGAACTGCCTGCGCTCCCGGGAGTACCCGATCGCCTCGTCGAGGCAGCGTTGTGCCCCGCCAAGCGAGCAGGCGCCGATGTTGATGCGCCCGCCGTCGAGTCCCGCCATGGCGAACCTGAAGCCGTCGCCTTCTGCTCCGATGCGGTTCTCGGCCGGCACGCGGCAGTCCTCGAAGATGACCTGCGCGGTGGGCGAGGCATTCCAGCCCAGCTTCTTCTCGGGCGCGCCGAAGCTGAGGCCCGGCGTATCCTTGTCGACCACGAAACAGGAGATGCCGCGCGACTTGTGCTCGCCGGTGCGCGCCATCACCACGTAGACGTCGTTCACGCCGCCGCCCGAGATGAACTGCTTGGTGCCGTTGAGGACGTAGGCGTCGCCCTCGAGCCGCGCGGTGGTCTTCAGCGCGGCCGCATCCGAACCCGAAGCCGGCTCGGTCAGGCAGTAGGAGACGATCTTTTCCATCGTCACCAGCTGCGGCAGATAGCGGTCCTTCAGGTGCTGGTCGGCGAAGGTGTCGATCATCCACGCGCCCATGTTGTGGATCGAGATGTAGGCGCTCGTGGCCGGACAGCCATAGGACATGGCCTCCATGATGAGCGCCGCCTCAAGCCGCCCGAGCCCGATGCCGCCGCTCTCTTCCGAGAGGTAGATCGCCCCGAAGCCCAGTTCTCCTGCCGCCTTCCACACATCGACGGGATAGTGGTGCTTCTCGTCCCACTCCGCCGCGAAAGGCGTGATCCTGTCCGCCGTGAACTTGCGCGCGGTCTCCTGGATCGCAAGCTGGTCTTCGGTGAGGCCGAATTGTTCTGTCATGGTGCCCTACGATTGAGGAGCCTCGTCATCCACGCGAGGCGCCGGTTATACAATTTCCGTCAACGATCCAGTCTTGGCCCGGCGACGAAGCACAGTCCCCGAGGCAGGCGAGCATGACCCGGCGCGGGTGCGGCGCGGTCACGCCCTCCCCAGTCAACGGCCGCAACGCGTGTACTTGAGCGGGCCGGGAAGCGCGTCCCTGCCATAGTCGCGCCGGATCATGGTCTTGCCATCGTCCTGCACGTCAAGCACCACGTCCTGGCTCCAGCTCTGCCCCTCTCCGGTATAGGCGAAAGTCGCGCGTATGCGGCTCTCGCCCGCTTCCCTGATCTCTCCCAGCTCCGCGACCGATTCGTAGAACTTGAGCCGCTTGGCCGACACTTCCAGCAGGCCCTTGGCATCGCCCTTGCTGCTGGTGCAGTCGGCGGGAACCAGGCCCCAGCGGCCACGGATGACTTCCGGGATCTCCGACATCGCCGTCGCCTCTCCGCCTGCGTCCGCCTTGGCCGCCTCCCTGGCCTCGTCCGGCTCAGCCTCGCCCGCTTCGGTGGTTTCCACCGGCGCGGGCGACTCCTGGAACACCTCCTCCGTCTGCGTCGCCTGCGTCGCGGTGGCGTCGGGCTCCTTGGAGCAAGCACCCAGCGTCAGCGCGGTCGAAGCAGTTATCAGGAAGAGCGTGCGGGTCATCGGTCGTCTCCATTCACGGCACCGGATAAAGGTGGAAGAAACGCTCCTCCACCCCTCCGGTTGCCTCGCGAAGGTCAGCCGACAAGCTCGATGATGTCCCTGCCGAACAGTTCCTCGTCCGAAGGGATCACCTTGTTCTGAGCCAACGGCTTCGACACCCAGGTTTCGTTGATGAGGTCGCGCCAGGTCACGTTGTTGTTCGTGGCGTTGCCGCCCCACGAGCCGCAGCCGAGCGAGAACGTCTGGCGCATGCCGTTCCACAGGTTGCCCGAGTTCGACGCCGATTGGGGTTGGTTGACCATCACGCGACTGGTCTTGGTGCCGGCGGCCAGCTTCATGATGTTCTCGTCGCTGGTCGAGTAGATGCCGCAGGAATGGCCCTGCCCCTGATAGCCCTGGATCGCGTTCGTCAGCCGGATCGCCTCGTCAATGTCGCTGGCGCGGTAGAGCGCCATGGTGACGGTCATCTTCTCGCCGGAGAACTTGTGGTCGGGGCCATAGCCGGTCTCGGGCACGATGAAGAAGGCGGTGCCTTCGGGGATCGTGAAGCCGGCATAGTCAGCGATGAACTGCGGCGACTGGGCGACCACCTTGGCGTTGATGTGCTCGCCGTCCTCCCATATCGCGTTCTCCAGCCTCGTCTTGTTCTCGCCCTCGACCACGAAGCCGCCCTTGGCTTTCAGCTTCTCCAGCATCTGGTCGTAGATCGCGTCGAGAAGAATGACGGAGTTGTCCGACGAGCACGAGGCCGCATAGTCCAGCGTCTTCGACAGGAGGATCTTCGCCGCCGCGTCGTCGAGATCGGCGGTGTCGTCCACCGTGATGACAGCATTGCCCACGCCCACGCCGAGCGCCGGAGTGCCCGAGGAATAGGCGGCCTTCACCATCGGCGTGCCACCGGTCGCAAGGATGCGGTCGCACTGCTTCATGACCTCGTTGGTCTTCTCCACCGAAGGCTGCTCGATCGGGATCACGAGGTCGGCAGGCGCGCCCATCTTGACCAGCGCGTCGCGCATCAGGTTGCAGATCTTGGCGTTGACGAACTTGGCGCGCGGGTGCGGGCAGATGATGATCGAATTGCGGCCCTTGACCGCGCTGATCGCCTTGATGACCGGCGTCGCCTCGGGGTTGGTCGAGGGGCTGAGGGCTCCGATCACGCCCACCGGCTTGGCGATCTTGACGATGTTGCGCTCGCGGTCCTCCTCGATGATGCCGACGGACTTGTCGCCGAGGATGTCCATCAGCGTGGCGCGCGTCTTGATCGAGATTTTCTTGAACTTGCCCTCGTAGTTGCCGAGCTGCGTTTCCTCCACCGTCTCGCGGGCGAGCTCCTCGTCCATCCCGGGCCGGCACACGGCGTAGACCATGCCGCGGATCCAGCGGTCGACATCCTCCTGCGTCGCGTTCTCGATCGACGCCTGCGCAGCGCGCGAGCGGGCGACCAGCGCGGCGACCTCGTCGGCGACCGGACTCGGAGTTTCGGCGATCAGTTCGGCAGTGGCCATTATCCATCTTCCCTTTGTTTACGCACGGTTTCCGGGCCGACAGGCCCCGCAGTAAGCAAGCGTTCGATCGTCCTTGACCCTTCGGGCTTTCAGCCCCGCAAGCGACAGGCGATCCGTTACACCCTCGTTACCTGCCCTTTCCGCAAAGTCAGAGCAAGCTTTTTAAGCGCGCGATTAAATTGCATCGACTATCCTTAATCGGAGGCTTCCGTCGATAAACCAGTCCCGAAAAGCAGCGCCGTTCTCACAGATGACCTTGCCCTATTGCCCAGCACAGTCCTTGCGGGCACTAGGGCATGGCGATATCGCGGCGGCGCGTTCTTTGCGGGGCTCAGCAGAAAAAGGGTTGTGGGTGTGAGTGAGACGACGATCGATCCGGCTGCCTTCCGCAAGGTCCTTGGAAGCTATCCCACGGGCGTGTGCGTGATCACCGCTCTTGCGGACGGAAAGCCCGCGGGCATGGTGGTCGGCAGCTTCACTTCGGTCTCGCTCGACCCGCCGCTGGTAGGCTTCTTCCCCGACAAGTCGTCCACCTCCTGGCCCCTGATCGAGAAGGCCGGACATTTCTGCGTCAACGTCATGGCGAGCGACCAGGGCGATGTCTGCCGTGCCGTCACCGCCCGGGGCGAGGCGAAGTTCGTGGGCGTGGAGTACGCGGTTTCGGAAAACGACCTGCCGATCATCGCCGATTCGATCGCCGCGATCGAGTGCAGGCTCTATTCGGTCACCGAGGCGGGCGACCACTGGTTCGTGCTGGGCCAGGTCCTGCGCATGGAAACCGTGCGCGAAGACGATCCCATGCTGTTCCATCGCGGCCGCTACGGCAGCTTCGCCGAGCGCATGTAAGGGCGGTATCGCGCCAGCGGTTTGATTCTACCGGCATCTGTGCTGTTCATCCGTTCAGCACATTCAATCCGGGAGAGCCCTTCGCATGACACGTTCGCTTGACGGCAAGGTTGCCGTGATCACCGGCGCCGGCTCGGGCATCGGCAGGGGCATCGCCCTGCGCCTTGCCGAGGACCGCGCGGCCATCGCCGTGTGGGACCTCAATCCCGACGGCGCGGCCGAGACAGTCAGGATGGTCGAGGACGCAGGCGGCAAGGCGATCGCCATCACGGTCGACTGTTCCGACCGTGCGGCAATCAGGGCGGCCGCCGACGCGACCCGTTCAACGCTGGGGCCGATCACCATTCTGGTCAACAACGCCGGCATCGCGCCTTTCACCCCTTTCGCCGACATCGAGGAGGAGGAATTCGACCGGGTGATACGCGTCAATCTGAAGGGGCCCTGGCTGGTCACGAAGGAAATCGTGCCCGACATGCTGGCGGCCGGATGGGGCCGCATCATCAACATCACGTCTTCCTCCACGCAGTCGGGCTCCTTCGCACAGAGCCACTACGTCGCCTCGAAGGGAGGACTGCTCGGTCTCACCAAGGCGCTCGCGCTGGAACTGGGCAAGACCGGCATCACCGCGAACATGATCCCGCCCGGATCGATCGACACCCCGATGCTGCGCGGCGCGCCGATCGATGCCGAAGCCTATGGCGCATCGCTCCCCGTTGATCGCCTCGGCAAGGTCGCGGACATCGCTGCGGCGGCGGCTTTCCTCGCCTCCGACGAAGCGGGCTACATGACCGGGCAGACGATCAGCACCAACGGCGGGCGCTACATGGGTTCGGCCTGACGCGTCTTTACTCCAGCTTTACTCCGGCGAGCGGCGAGCTAACCTGTCCGCATGGATCTGGCACCATTTCGCGTCGAACTCGATCAGGCGGAAATCAGCGGCGTGCGGCGGGCAGGCACCGGCACGCCGCTTGTGCTGCTCCATGGCTTCGGCGGATCCTGGCAGGACTGGCGCCAGGTGATCGCCGCCCTGCCTTCCGGGCGCCCTCTGGTGGCCTATGACCAGCGCGGTTTCGGAAACTCGCGCGCGGAGCCGGGGACGCCCTTCTCCCATGCCGAAGACCTGCTGGCCGTTCTCGACGCGCTTGGGATCGACTGCGCGCACCTTTGCGGCATGTCGTTGGGCGGAGCGAGCGTGCTGAACATGGCGCTGGATGCGCCCGATCGGGTGGCGCGTCTCGTGCTCGTCAGCCCCCTGATCGTGGGATGGTCCTGGTCGGCCGAATGGGTCGAGCGGTGGAAGCAGATCGGGCGTGCGGCGCGTGGTGGCGACATGGCCCACGCCCGTGAACTGTGGTGGCGTCACCCGCTCTTCGACAGCGTACGCGAGAGTGCCGGGGGGCAGGCGCTGCACGATGCGGTCATGGCTTTCCCCGGCCGCCAGTGGGTGCAGGACGACCAGCGCCCCGCCCTTCCCGACGTCGACCGCCTCTCCAGCCTGGCGCTGCCGACGCTGCTGCTCACCGGCGCACGCGACACAGAAGACTTCAGGCTCATCGCCGACGCGATTGCGGCCTTGGCCACGAACGTCACGCGCATCGACCATGCCCACGCGGGACACATGCTGAACCTCGAAAATCCTGAGAGCATCGCTGCCGAGATCGGGCAGTTCCTCGAAGCCGAGGGCTGATCCCGACTGCCTCTTCCCCGCCGCGCGAGCGTGGGCGCGATGAGTGGAAGGGGTGCTATTGACGAGCCCGGCGCCAGACGGAACTGATCGCCTCCAGGTACGGGAGACGAGAGCATGAACCCACCGCGGCCCAGGCCGAAGCTGGACGAGGAAAACACCGCCTTCTGGACCGGCGGTGCGCAAGGGCGCCTCAATATCGTGCGCTGCGGTGACTGCGGACAGTTCACCCATCCTCCCCGCGTCCTGTGTCGCCACTGCCAGTCCGAGAACATCGAGCCGCACGCTGTCGCCGGCACCGGCGTGATCGACACGATGACGATCAACCACCAGCCCTGGGCCAAGGGCCTCGAAGTGCCGTACGTCATCGCCCGCGTGGCGCTGAACGGCGTGCCGGGCGTCTATCTTACCACCAACATCGTCAATTCCCCGGTCGAGGATGTCGCCTTCGGAGACCGCGTCAGGGTCGTATTCGAGGAACAGGACGGCATCTTCTATCCGCTGTTCGAGAAGGTGGGCTGAGCCATGGCAAGCAAGGAAGCCTACATCACCGGCGTCGGCCAGTCCGAAGTAGGCGTGCGCCTGCCCCGCCATCCCCTGCTCCTCACGCTGGACGCGGCCCGCGAAGCCGTGGCCGAGGCGGGACTGACTTTCGAGCAGATCGACGGGGTTTTCTCCTTCCCGGGCAAGGCGAACGGGTACCTCGCCTTCTCGCCCGTCGGCACGGACGAGGTCATCGAAGCGCTGGGGATCAGGTCGAAATGGCAGATGGGCGCCATGGAGCAGCCCGCCCAGCTTGCCGCCATCGCGATGGCGGCCTGGGCCGTGAAGCAGGGCATTTGCCGCCACGTCCTGTGCTTCCGAACCGTCTACGAGGCGGGCGGCATGGCCGATCCCGCGCAGTACATGCCGCAGCGCTCCGAAACCGTGTCGGGCGCCTCGCAGTGGACCAGCCCGTTCTGGGCGACCTCGGCCGCCTGCTGGACCGCGCAGTACGCCGCGCGCCACGTCCACAAGTACGGCATGACCCGCGAGCAGCTGGGTCAGATCGCCCTCAACGCATCGCGCAACGCCATGCTCAACCCGCGCGCGAGGGCGATCACGAAGGAGGAGCTGACGCTCGACAGGTACATGGACGCGCGGATGATTTCGACGCCGCTGTGCCTTTACGATTGCGACAGGTTCTCCGATGCCTCCACCGTGGTCATCGTCTCTGCGGAAGACGCGCTGGACGAGGTGACCTGCCGGCCGGTGCGGATCGCCGCGATGTCCGGTTCGGTCGACCGCTACTCATGGGACCAGGCGGAGTGGCCCGCCGCCTATGACGCCGGGCGCGACCTGTGGCAGCATACCGACTACACCGTGGAAGACGTCGACACGGCGCAGTTCTACGACGGTTTCGCGTTCCTGCCGATTACCTGGCTGGAGGGCCTGGGCTTTTGCGAAAAGGGCGAAGGCGGTCGCTTCATCGAGGGCGGCACGCGGATCGCGCGCGACGGGGAACTGCCGCTCAACACCTCGGGCGGACAGCTTGGGGCAGGCCGCCTACACGGCTTCGGCTTCGCGCACGAGGCCGTGACCCAGTTGCGCGGGAAGGCCGGAGAACGCCAGATCCCGGGAGACCCGAAAGTGGCCGTGGCGACTTCGGGCGGCGGGCCGCTGGCGGCAGCGCTGCTCCTCGCCCGGGACTGAGGCAGAGGTCTGAGACAAGACAGGCCGGCTCCGACCCCGCGGGCTCTCCTCCCGCGGGGTCGGGGACGACGATGGCAGATCGCACGCGCGCTGCCCTGCCCGCCTCAGGCAGCGGTGGAGGGAATGGGAATGGCCTTCGCCCGGCGCGGGGTCTTCGCGCGCTTGAGCCCGATGAGCGGACGCAAAGGCCCGATTTCGCGCCCGGCGAGGTAGAACAGCCAGGACCCCACCGCCACCGAGGCGCACAGGACCAGGAACTCGGGCAGCGCGGTCAGCCCCTTGTCGCGCAACCAGTAGCTGACCAGCACCATCACCGTCTGGTGGGCGATGAACACCGGGAACACCGCTTCCACCAGCGTGGCGCGCCAGCGTCCGTCGCGGTTCCAGAAACGGTCGGCGATGCCGAACAGCGCGATCACCGTGCCCCAGCACTGCACCGCCTTGGCGAAATCCAGAGGCTCCAGCCACACGCGCGGGGTTCGCACGTTGCCGGGGAAGTACCACGCCTCGAGCGCGACGAAGGCATAGCCGGCAAGGCCGAGCAGCAGCGCAGGCTTCCACTGGCGGGCGACCGTGCGGTGCAGCGGCCCGGACCGGCGCAGCAGGAAGCCGAACAGGAACATGCCACCGTAATGGAGATGCGCTGCAAAGTCGGTCAGGATCGCGTGGGTATCGGTCCACTCGCCGCCCACCGAGCGCGCCGTATAGACGAGGCCGCAGCCGATCGGCAGCAGCCATCCCCCGGCCAGCAGCCGCTCGGAAATCAGGTGGAGGCGCACCCGCCAGCGGGCCGGCAGCGCCATCTGCGCAAGGCACAGCGCCACCGTGTAGGCGAGCAGGTAGATGACGAACCACAGGTGCATGACGGCAGGCAGGTTCTCGTGGATGACCCGCCGGAAGCTGAACGCGTCGTGGAGGAGGAAGTAGCCGTAGCCGTGCGCATAGCCGCTGTTGACGAGCCCCATGTAAGGCTGGGGCGGCACGATCACCGTCAGGCCGAACAGCAGCGGGATGCCCAGGCGCAGCAGGCGGCTCTTCAGGAACGAAGCGGCATCCGCGTCGCGCGTCAGAAGCGCCGCGCTGGCGTATCCGGATATCGCGAAAAGCAGCGCGAGGCGCCATGCGCTGAGGCCCAGCAGCGGGATCTCGGCCCAGGGCACGACACCGCGCGTGGGCGTCTGGTATCCCCATGGCGTGAACGAGAAGCCGACGTGATAGAAGATCAGCATCACGAAGGCGCCGATGCGCAGCCAGTCCATTCCATAATGGCGATGGGGCCGGGCCGGCATGGGGCGTAGGGTGGAAGCGGGCTGCATCTCTTTCCGTGGGCGATGTGCGACCCGGCGTTTCGCCCGGGCATTATCGCCGGCTCAATAGGCTGGTTGCCACCGGTCTGCAATCAGACGCTTGTAATAGAGAGTAACGCCGCTGTCGCGCTTTTCCGATCCGCTTCGGACGAGACTGGGGTTGGAGCGGCCTCAGCAACGCCCGATGATCGAACCATGCGCGCCCCTCGCCCTTCCGATCCCGACAGCGCGGGCCGTCCCGCCTCGCTGATCGAGCGCGCGGGGTTTGCGCCTGCGCCCCCGCCTGTCCTGCCATCGGCACCGATGCCTGCCGCCGCGCGGGAGACTGGCGCCCCTCCCATGCCGGTCCCGGCTGCGCGCGCGGCTCTGCGCCCTTCGTCACGGCCCGCGCCTGCCGCCGGAGGCGCCCTGCTCGCCCTCGTGCACGACGGCAGCGATCGCGGCGTACTCGAGGCGGTGGAAGCGGGCATGGCCGAGGCGCTGGATGGCAGCGTTGCCGCGCTCGTCGTGCTTGCGCTGCCGAACGGGGATGCCGCGCCGCGCCTGCGCGCCTTCCTGCAGCGTCACCGTCCCGCCGGCGTGGTGCTGCTGCCGCCCTCGCCCGAGCGCACCGACCTTGCCCATCTCTGCGCCGAGGCCGGGGTGCCCTGCGCCCGGCTCGGCCCCGCTCGCGGGCACGACGGGGCGGACGGCCAGCACGCCATCGCCTCGGACGAGCGGCGCGCCGCCCGCGATCTCGTGACCTGGCTCGTGGCGCAGGGCCATGCCCGCATCGGCTTCGTCTCGGGCCCGGAGGATTCGCTGGCCGCCCAGCAGCGCGAGCTCGGCTACCTCGATGCCATGGCAGACGCCGGACTCGACCGGGGACCCGCACTCATCGTGCCTGGCGACGATTCCTTCGTTTCGGGGATCGAGGCGGGGCGCCTCCTGCTAGAGATCAGCCCGAGGCCGACCGCGGTCGTTTCCTCGAACGACGAGATGGCGGCGGGCCTGCTCCATGCAGCAGCGCAGATGGGGGTTGCGGTGCCGGGGGAGCTCTCGGTCGCCTGCATCGGCGACTCCGCGCTGCTCGCGCGCACTCTCCCGACGCTGACGGCGATGCACATCCCCTGGGACCTCATGGCCGCCGAGGCGGTACGCCTCGTTACCGGAGAGGATGCTCCGCGCGAGATGGAGTTCTTCGCAAGTCTCGTGGTGCGCGATTCGGTGGCGGCGCTTTGAGGGGTCCACGCGTCGGCCGAAGGGTGCATCCCGGCTCGGCAAGGCGGTGACCTTGCGCCTGCAACAATGAGTGCCGGAGATGGAATGCGAGCGGGCGCGCCTGATGGCCCGCTGGCGAATGCGGGATAACGCCGGGGAAGGGTTCAGCGGACGGCGAGGCGGTCGGCGCTGGGGGTTCCTTGCGGGCATCACGCAAGGACTGCCGCTTCAAACCTTTTATTCGCCGAGGGTCCCGGGAGAGGCAAAGAAACTCCCGATGGCCGAGCCCGTGCGGTGCGCGGGGGTGACGGGCAGGGCTCGCATCCCATGCCATCTTACCTGAGGGCATACCCTCATCTTCGTCCGCGCATCCTCTTGTGGCTGTTCCGGTGTCCACGACCGAAACGCCGACCGCGCCGGGAACGAAAGAAGCGTCAGCTACACGCTCCCGGCCCGCCGCTTGCTCGATCGTGATCCTGGAATCGCCATCGATGCTGCGACATATAACCTAAATGGTTATTCATGTCAAGCCGGAGCGCTGTTTTCCGGCTCTACCCAGGTAGTTCGAGTGACGCGAGGGCTCAGGTATTTCGTGGCCGTCCACCCGCCATCGACGACGATGGATTGCCCATTGATCATCTCGCTTCCCGGAAGGCACAGGAACGCGATCACCGAGGCTACGTCGCGGGGCTGCGCCAGCCGGGGATAGGGCGTGGTCTCCACGTTGGCGCGCTTGAAGCCTTCGTCCTCGAAGCGGTGGCGCACCATGTCGGTCATGGTGACGCCGGGCGCCACGCAGTTCGAGCGGATGCCGCGCGGGCCATATTCGCAGGCCATGTGCTCGGTCATCGACTTCAGTCCGCCTTTCGCGGCCGAGTAGGCCCCGCCGCGCCGCCCGCCGATATGCGCGAAGGTGCTCGTCACGTTGACCACGCTCGCGCCGGCGGAAAGGTGCGGGATTGCGTCGCGGCACAGGCGGAACGGGGCGACGAGCATGATGTCGAGGAAGTCGTCCAGCGTGTCGTCGTCCGTCTCGTCGAGCGGCCTGGGGCTGCCGACGCCTGCATTGTTGACCAGCGCGTCGATGCGCCCGAAGCGGGCAAGGGTCTGCGCCACCACCGCGCCAGGCGCCGCGGGGTCGGTCAGGTCAGCGCTGATCGCCAGCACGTGCGCGGGATCACCGATCTCGGCCTCCAGCGTGGCGAGCTTTTCCTTCGAACGGCCGACGCCGCAGATCGCGAACCCCTCCTGATGGAGAATCTTCGCCGTCTCGAGGCCGATGCCGCTGCCCGCCCCCGTGATGATCGCTACCTTCACTTCACCCGCTCCCTGCCGAGATATTGTCCGCTCGCGGTGTTAGCCGCGCCGCCGCGACTGGCGAAACGCCCCGGCGGTATTGCCCGGGCGCGCCTTTGCCAGGCGCCGGCCTCTGGCTAGGCAGGACGCGAAATCAGGACAGCGACCACAGGCCATGGACAACGACAACCCCGCGCCCTCCCAACTTCCGACAGCCGCTCTCAATGGCATCCGCGTGATCGACATGAGCCGCGTGTTCGCCGCTCCGGTCGGCGCGCAGATCCTGGGGGATCTGGGAGCCGACGTCATCAAGGTCGAGCGGCCGGGTGTGGGCGACGACGGGCGCGGTTATGGCTTCTCGTGGGTGCCGGGAAAGGACGGAATCGAAACGCGCCACTCCAGCTTCTTCACCGTCTCAAACCGCAACAAGCGGTCGATCACTCTCAACCACGCCGCGCCCGAGGGGCAGGAAATCCTGCGCGAACTGGTGAAGGGCGCCGACGTGCTGATCGAGAACTACAAGGTGGGCGACCTGAAGCGCTTCGGCCTAGACTACGACAGCCTGAGGGCCATCAACCCGCGCCTCGTCTACTGCTCCGTCACTGGGTTCGGGCAGACAGGCCCGATGGCCGCGCTGCCGGGCTATGACGGGTTGTTCCAGGCGACGGGCGGCATGATGGCGGTCACCGGCGTTCCAGATGGCCAGCCCGGCGCGGGGCCGCTGAAGACGGGGCCCAGCCTGGTCGATTTCGTGACCGGCCACAACACCGCGCTCGCCATCCTGGGCGCGCTGATGCACCGCCACGCGACGGGCGAAGGGCAGTACATCGACATCGCCCTGCTCGACAGTTCGGTGGCGATGGTCAGCCACATCATGCAGGACTACCTCATCAGCGGCAACGCCCCGCCTCGCCTTGGAAACGGCGGCAACGGCGGCGGCCCGGCGGATCTCATCCACTGCTCGGACGGGATCATCTACCTAACGGCGGGCACCGACGAGCACTGGCGACGCCTGACCGTGCTGATGGAGCGGCCCGAACTGAACGAGGACCCGCGCTTCGACACCAACCTCAAGCGCGGCAAGACCAGCCGGGCCGAGCTGATGGAGATCATCAACGCCTGGAGCCGCCGCTTCACGACGCCCGAGATGCAGTCCATGCTCGACGGCGCCGGGATCCCGGCCGCGCGCTATAACGAGCTGGCGGATGTGTGGAAGGACCCGCAGGTGCAGCACCGCGGTCTTCGCGCGACCACGCCGCACGCCTATGCGGCCAGCGGCTCGGTCGATCTCATCGCCAGCCCGCTCTCCCGCATGTCCGCAAGCCCCGCCACGATCCGGATGGCACCACCGATGCTGGGCGAGCATACGGGCGAAGTGCTGGGCGAACTCGGTTACGACACGGCGCGCATTGCCGCGCTACGCGAGGCCGGCGTGCTCTGACGCGCAAGCGGGCTGCCGGCGAGGATTGCCGGGAAACGAAAAGGGCCGGAAGCGATGCTCCGGCCCTTCCCTGTTCCTGTTCCTCGCGCCGGGTCAGACCCGCATCGGCATCAGCACGTAGAGCGCGGGGCTCTTCTCGTCCTGGCGGATCAGCGTGGGGGCAGCGGCGTCGGCGAGGTGAAGTTCCACCGTGTCACCGTCGATCTGGCCCAGGATGTCCTTCAGGTAATTGGCGTTGAAGCCGATCTCGAAACCTTCCGAGCGATAGTCGGCAGGCACTTCCTCGGCGGCGGTGCCGTTGTCGGGCGAGGTGACCGAGAGCGTCACGCGATCCTGGTCGAGCGCCATCTTCACCGCGCGGGTCTTTTCGGTAGCGATGGTGGCCACGCGGTCCACGCCCTGGAAGAAGCTCTTGGGATCGACCTTGAGCAGCTTGTCGTTGCCGGTGGGGATGACGCGGGTGTAATCTGGGAAGGTCCCGTCGATCAGCTTGCTGGTCAGCACCACGCCATTCTCGCCGCCCAGCGTGAAGCGCACCTTGCTGGCCGACAGGTCGACCAGCACGTTGGTGTCGAGCGCTTCTTCCAGAAGCTTGCGCAGTTCGCCCACACATTTGCGCGGAACGATCACATCGGGCATGCCCTGCGCGCCGTCCGGCCGGGCCAGCGTGAAGCGCGCGAGGCGGTGGCCGTCGGTGGCGGCGGCCTTGAGTTCCTCGTCCGTGACGTGAAGGAAGATGCCGTTCAGATAGTAGCGCGTCTCCTCGGTGGAGATGGCAAAGCGCGTGCGATCGATCAGCTGGGCCAGAGTGGCGGCGGGGATTTCGAAGCTCGTCGGCAGTTCGCCTTCCGCGATCATCGGGAAATCGTCGCGCGGGAGCGTGGGCAGCTGGAAGCGGCTGCGCCCGGCCTTGACCACCATCCGGTTGTCGGCCGCGTCCAGGCTGACCTGACTGCCTTCGGGGAGCTTGCGCGCGATATCGAAGAGGAGGTGCGCGGAGACGGTGATCGCCCCCTGCTGCTCCACCGAGACGGCGCCGAGCGTTTCCACCACCTGCAGGTCGAGGTCGGTGGCCATGATGCGCAAGGACCCGGTCGAGGAAGCCTCGATCAGGACGTTCGAGAGGATCGGGATGGTATTGCGGCGCTCGACGACCGACTGCACGTGGGAAAGGCAGCGCAGCAGCGTGGAACGTTCGATAGTGGCCTTCATGGCAGCCTCAGGTCCCCCTTGGTCGGGCTAGGGTTCGCGAAAAACCCGAAAATCGGACGACTATCTCTAACGCGAGTCGGTGCGTCGGCAAGCGGCATATGCGGGAGAACCCGCGAAACTGGGGATAAATGAGCGGTTCCTCGGGAGAACCCGCTCGCAACCTCCGCGTCCCGGGCGGATTCGATCCGCCGGATCGCGGCGCTTCCCTGCCGCCGCCAACGCTTCGCTAATCGCGACCTCGGCACCAGCGGCAAGGCCGCCGGTGCCATGTGCCGCGAGACCGGCGCGATCAGACCATCACCATGCCGCCGTTGACGTGGATCGTCTGGCCGGTGACGTAGCCTGCCTCGCGGCTGGCGAGGAACACGGCGGCCGATGCGATGTCCTCGCCCTCGCCCATGCGGCCCATCGGGATGCGGCCGTTGAGCGCGTCCTTCTGCGCGTCGGGCAGGACGTCGGTCATGGCGGTGCGGATGAAGCCGGGCGCGATGCAGTTCACGGTCACGCCGCGCGTCGCCAGTTCCTGCGCGAGGCTCTTCGACATGGCGGTGATGCCGCCCTTGGCCGCGCAGTAGTTCATCTGCCCAGGATTGCCCGTGGTGCCGACCACCGAGGTCACGTTGATGATGCGTCCGAAACGGGCCTTCATCATCGGCTTGGTGACGCCGCGCATCAGGCGGAAAGTCGATTCCAGGTTCACCCGGATCACCGCGTCCCACTCCTCGTCCTTCATGCGCATGGCGAGGTTGTCGCGCGTGATGCCGGCGTTGTTGACGAGGATGTCGATCTTGCCGAGCGATTCGAGCGCTGCGGGCACCAGCTTCTCCACCTGCTCGGCGTCGGAGAGGTTGCAGGCGATCGCCACGTGATCGACCTCCTGCGGGGCCTGCGGGCTGTGCTCGTCCAGCTCGTCGCGAAAGGCGCGCAGCTTGTCCGCGTTCGAGCCCGAGATCGCCAGCCGCGCCCCTTGCGCCGCCAGCGCGCGGGCCACCGCCGACCCGATCCCCCCGCTTGCGCCGGTCACCAGGGCAGTCATTCCATGAAGGTCGAACATGTCAGTCTCCGTAATCATTTTTCACGCGGAGGCGCGGAGACGCGGAGCGGCCTGCGGCCGGTTCATACCCGTTGACGACGCGCCGGATACCGCTCTTCATGGTCTCGCCACCAAAGTTCAGCAGCAGCCCTACGGGCTGATTGAGCAAACGCAAGTAAGTGAGCAACTGCTTGCCATGGACGCGGGTCAGCTGCTCGACGGACTTTATCTCGACGACCAGCCGATCATCGACGATCAGATCGGCGCGGAAGGCAGCCGGGAAGTGCAGACCTTCGAACGTGATGGCGACCGGCTTCTGCCGGTCAGCCTTCCATCCCGCCCGCTCAAGGCTCGCGGCAAGCACGGTTTCATAGACGCTTTCCAAAAGGCCCGGCCCGAGGTCTCGATGGATGCGCAAGGCTGCATCGACGACCTCGGCGCTCAAACGATCGATCTCGGCCATCTTCTCTCCGCGTCTCCGCGCCTCCGCGTGCCTCCTTCTATTCAGGCTCGCTCATCCTTGCCAATCAAAGGGTTTTAACCAGCTCCTCGATCTCGGCCATGGTCGAGGCGGAGGTCACTTCCACTTCGCCGGCCGAGCGCTTGATCATCGGGCCAACGACCTTGCCGCCCAGTTCCACGAAGCGCTCGACGCCGGCGGCGTGCATGGCGATGGCGCTCTCGCGCCAGCGGACGCGGCCGGTGACCTGTTCGACCAGCAGGCGCTGGACCTCGGATGGGTCGGTGACCACCGATGCGGTCACGTTGGCGAAAAGCGCAACCCGCAGCGGTCCCGGAGGCGTTGCGGCCAGCGCCTCTGCCATGGCATCGGCGGCGGGCTGCATGAGCGGGCAGTGGAACGGCGCGGAGACAGGAAGCGCGATGCCGCGCTTGATGCCGTGATCCTTGACGAGCGCGATTGCCCGCTCGATCGCTTCCTTGTGGCCGGACAGCACGACCTGCGTGGGATCGTTGTCGTTGGCGACGGTGCAGACCTGGCCTTCCGCGGCTGCCTGCGCCAGCGCGCTCGCCTTCTCAATGTCGGCGCCGAGCAGCGCGGCCATGGAGCCCACGCCCACCGGCACGGCGGCCTGCATCGATTCGCCGCGAAGCTTGAGAAGGCGCGCGGTGTCGGCCAGGCTGAAGGCGCCTGCGGCACACAGCGCGGTATATTCGCCCAGCGAGTGACCGGCGACGTAGTCCGCCTTGTCGGCCAGCGAGATGCCGCCCTCCTTCTCCAGCACGCGCAGCACCGCAATGGCGTGCGCCATGATCGCGGGCTGGGCGTTGGCGGTGAGCGTCAGCTCGTCTTCGGGGCCCTGCGTCATGATGCGGAAGAGATGCTGGCCGAGCGCTTCGTCAACCTCCTGGAAAACCTCGCGAGCGACGGCGCTCGCCTCTGCGAGTTCGGCGCCCATGCCGACCTTCTGGCTGCCCTGTCCCGGGAAAACGAATGCACGCATCTTGCGACCGTCCTTGCCTTGTGCGGCGAGCGGCGCGGCGCGAACGGCCCGCCACCCGCGCGAATCGAGTGTGGCGCAGCGGGTTATTGACCTTGTTGGCTCGGGGCAAGCCCTGGCGCGGCCACGCTCAACCGAAAGGCACGATCCGGTTGCCGCTGTCGTGCCCGATGTCGGCCTCTCCCAGGAATGCGATGGAGTGCCGGTCGCACCAGTAGCGGGCGATACCTTCCGCCTCCGCGCCGAACGGGCGATCGTTGCGGGGAACGTCGCTGACGCGCCCGAGACGAAGGCCCGCGATACCGCCAAGGTGCGCCGTCACGTGGAAGAACAGGCGGTCGACGGCATAGAGGTATTCCGAAACCTCCTCCACCATGACGACATGGTTGGCGAGGCCCGGCATCAGCCGGGTGCCGCACAGCATCCCCAGCGTCATGAGGTTGAACGCGGCGACCGGGTGACGCTCCCCGGCCAGCGAGGGCTCAAGCCCGTCCTGCCGGCCGGACAGGTATCCAAGCGCCCGGCGAACGGCCTCGTCGCCGCCGGGGCGCCTCGCATCCGCAGGCATAGGCCCGTGGACCGGTCGGCCGATGCGCTCGCGGTAAAGCGCGCCCAGCAGATAGCCCGCGTCCGAATAGCCCAGATAGATCTTGTCGCCGGCGGCATGGGTGAAAGCGGCGATGGCGTCCTCAGCGATCCGGCAGGCGCCATATCCTCCGCGCGCGAACCAGACCGCATCGACCGAGGGATCGTTCGCGCACTCCACCAGGGCATCGGTGCGCAGCCTGTCGCTTCCGGCGAAATGCCCATCGGTTGCGAAGCACTGTTCGTGTACGACGATCTCGACGTCTGGAAATTCTGCGCCCGCGAGCGCGATCACTCGCGCGGCATCCTCGCGCGTGATCGGTGTGGAAGGCGCACAGACGGCGATGCGTGTCATGGCATGCACTCTACTCACGCCGCATTCCTTCGCGAAGGCGCGCCGCACCGCTTATCCACCAGCGAAATCGGGGCGGACCGTCACGCGCAAAGGGATGCCGGTTGAGTTTGGCCGGTCCAGCGAATACCCCTTCGCCATGATAGACGATACCGACCTTACCGCCCACCCCTGGTTCTTCTGCGGCATCGGCGGGTCCGGCATGCTGCCGCTCGCGCTCATCCTCAAGGGGCACGGCGCCCGGGTCGCAGGCTCGGACCGCAGCCGCGACCAGGGCCGCACGCCCGAGAAGTTCGCCTGGCTGGAGCAGCTCGGCTTCGATCTCCATCCGCAGGACGGCAGCGGCGTGACGTCACCCGACCAGACCCTCGTCGCCTCGGCCGCGGTGGAGGATACCGTGCCCGAAGTGGTGCGCGCGCGCGAACTCGGATGTCCGCGCATGAGCCGCGCGCAACTCCTGGCGCGACTGTTCAACGCCGCGCCTTTCGGCATCGCCGTGGGCGGCACCTCCGGCAAGTCCACGGTGACGGGGATGATCGGATGGATCATGACCGAGGCCGGGCGCGATCCCACGATCATGAACGGCGCGGTGATGAAGAACTTCGCCACCGCAGACGCGCCCTTCGCCAGCGCACGGGTCGGACAGGGAGCGGTCTTCGTCTCGGAAGTCGACGAAAGCGACGGCTCGATTGCGCTGTACCGGCCCAAGGTCGCCGTGCTCGGCAACGTCAGCCTGGACCACAAGAGCCTTGAGGAGCTGCGCGAACTTTTCGGAGATTTTCTCAATCAGGCAGAGGCTTGCGCCATAAATCTCGACGACGTTGAAACACGGGCTCTCGCGGGCTCTGCGGCGCAGCGGGTCACTTTCGGCATCACTTCGCAGGATGCGCATATCCACGCGCGCGATGTGCAGGAAGGCCCGACGACGCTCACGGCTACCGTGGTCGACCGGCGCGAGGGCAGCGCTCATCCGCTCACCCTGCGCGTGCCCGGGCGCCACAATCTCTACAATGCGCTGGCGGCGATCGCCGCGGCGAGCGCGGCGGGGGTCCCCGTATCGCAGGCAGTGGCCGCTCTTGGATCGTTCGCCGGACTGGCCCGGCGCTTCGACGTGGTCGGCACCTCGCCGTCCGGCATCACGGTGATCGACGACTTCGGCCACAACCCGGACAAGGTCTCGGCCACGCTGGCGACCCTGAAGGCGCATCCCGGCCGCGTGATCGCGTTCTTCCAGCCCCACGGTTACGGCCCGCTGCGGCAGATAGGTGCGCAGCTCGCGGAAGTTCTCGCCACAAGGCTCGGCCCCGATGACGTCACTGTGCTGTGCGATCCCGTCTATTTCGGCGGCACGGTAGACCGCAGCCAGGGAAGCGAGCGGATCGCCGGTCTGATCCGCGAACATGGCGGCAATGCGCAGTACATCGCCGCGCGCGCCGAGTGCGTGGCCTGGATCGCGGCGAACGCGCGCCCCGACGACCGTATCGTCGTCATGGGCGCGCGGGACGACACGCTCACCGCCTTCGCCAAGGACATCCTCGCGGCGCTGCCCTAGCGGGGACACCGGGCGCGCGATCGCCCGGCGGGCGCTATCGCCGCTCCAGTCGAAGCGAGCGCCGGAGGCTCAATGCGCCTTGCCGCGCGCCTTGGCGAAGAGGTGGACGACCATTGCCACCAGGCCGCCCAGCACCAGGCCGACGAGCGCCGAAGCCACGGCATAGGCCAGCCACCCTGCCACCGGCCCCAGCGGTCCGGTCGCGGCTTCGAGCGCGTGCTGGATGTCGTGCGCCACATGGGCGGGCTGCGGCAGTCCCAGTTCCTCAAGGCCATGGAGGATGATCCCGCCGCCGACCCAGAGCATGGCCAGCGTGCCGACGCTGCCCAGGAGCTTGAGCACCACGGGCATTGCCTTCAGCAGCATGCGCCCTGTCGCCTGCGCACCGGCGCCGGGCTTCTTCGCAAGGTGCAGGCCCACATCGTCCATCTTCACGATGAGCGCCACGGCCCCATAGACGGCAACCGTGATCGCAATGCCGACCAGCGCCAGAGTGACGGCGCGGGCGAACAGGGTTCCTTCAGCGACTTCGGCCAGAGCGATCGCCATGATCTCGGCCGAGAGGATGAGGTCCGTGCGGATCGCGCCCGAAACCCGCGTCTTCTCGAAAGTGGCGATGTCCTCGACCGGATCTTCCAGCGTCTCGCCGTGCTTTTCGCCGCCGATCTTCTCGATCACCTTTTCCGCGCCTTCGAAGGCCAGATAAAGGCCGCCGATCATCAGGATCGGGGTGATGGCCTGGGGCAGGAACGCGCTCAGCAGCAGCGCGATCGGCAGCAGGATCAGCAGCTTGTTGCGAAAGGACCCCTTGGCGATCTTCCAGATGATCGGGAGTTCCCGGTCGGGCGTGAAGCCGGTGACGTAGCCGGGGGTCACGGCCGCATCGTCGATCACCACGCCCGCCGCCTTGGTCCCGGCCTTGGCGACCCCGACGCCGACGTCATCGAGCGAGGCGGCGGCGGCACGGGCGATGACGGACACGTCGTCAAGCAGGGCGACTAGGCCGGAAGGCATCGGAAATCCTTTTGTTTGCAGATGCGAAGCGAATGCAAGCCATGCGGGGGAAAAGAGTTCCGATCAAGCGAAAGACGCGGCGCTTAATTGTAGAGCGGCCGCGCCGTTCTCTTTCCTGTACGAAGGAGGCGCCAAGCTCGGAGCCTTCACGATCAAGGCTTTACCGGGGAAACTTCATGTCTGTCATCAACACCAACATCAGCGCTGTTCGCGCCTCCAACGCTTCGAACTCGGCCAACAAGATGCTCGGCACCGCGATGGAGCGCCTGTCGACCGGCAAGCGCATCAACTCGGCCAAGGACGATGCCGCGGGCCTCGCCATCTCCACCTCTATGACCTCGCAGATCCGCGGCATGAGCCAGGGCATCCGCAACGCCAACGACGGCATCTCGCTCGCCCAGACCGCTGAGGGCTCGCTCTCGGAAGTCAGCAACATGCTCCAGCGCGTCCGCGAACTGGCGATCCAGTCGGCGTCCGGCACCTACCAGTCCTCCGACCGCGCCGCGATGCAGCAGGAAGTGACCGCGCTCACCTCGCAGATCAGCGACTCGCTGACCCAGACCAAGTTCAACGGCAACACCCTGCTCTCGACCACCTCGGGCAGCGACCTCAGCTTCGACATCCAGACCGGCGCGAACTCGGGCGAGAAGGTCACGCTGACGTCCAAGGCGATCGACGGCGCGAACCTCAACGCCTCGGCGCTCGACGTGACCGACGCCACCAAGGCTGCCACCACGCTGACCAAGGTCGATGCCGCGCTCAAGGACGTGAACGCCACCCGCGCCTCGCTCGGCGCCGGCCAGAACCGCCTCGAATCGGCGATCAACAACCTGACCAACAACGTCACCAACCTGTCGGACGCGCGTAGCCGCATCGAGGACGCTGACTATTCGGCCGAGACCACGCAGATGGCCAAGGCGCAGATCCTGAGCCAGGCCTCGACCGCCATGCTCGCGCAGGCCAACCAGAGCCAGCAGAACGTCCTGTCCCTGCTGCGCTAAACACCTGACTTCGCGTCGCCGCGCCCTCCTTCTCGCGGCGACCCGATGAGGCCTCCCGTCCCCCCGGAGGGCCAGCCCGGCGGTCAGTCCCTGACCGCCGGGCGTTTCGGTTTCCGCAGGGCAGGTCCGGGGGCGCGGCTTCCAGAGGCGCGCACCAAAAGACAACGCCGCCCCTGCTAGCGCAGGGACGGCGTTGCTGCGTTTCCATGTAGGTGGGACGCTTCGGGGAAGGCCGCTCAGTTCGAGAAGCGGGCCTTCCTCAGCCACGTGTCCACCTCGCCCATGCGGGTTTCGCGGACCTTGATGCGATCGCGGATGCGGGCGATCGCCTCGTCCACCGGGCGGCGGGCTCCGGCGGGCAGGTGCGCGTCAGCATAGGCGCGCAGCTTGCCTTCCATCGCCGGATCCGAGCTGCCCTGCGCAAGCCGCGCGACGTAGCGCGTGGCACCCGAGACGTCGACGCGGGCCATGACGGCATCGTGATTGGCCGCTACGAAGTCGAACGCCTTGTCGGGCTGGCCCACGGCGACCGAGCTGATGATGACCGGGCTCGTCGTCACACCCGGCTCGTCGGTGAGCGCGAGCGCGAGGGCCTTGTCGGCAAGCGCCGGATCGCGTGCCATGCCGAGCAGCGAGTAGAGCGTCGTCTTCACCTGCGCCGAGCTTTCCTCGCGCGCCATGGCGTGAAGCGTCTCCCAGGTCTGCGCATCGGCGTTCTTGGCGACAACGGTGAGGATCGCGACCCTGAGCGAAGGATCGATCGCAGCCGCGTCCGTCTTCGAGGCAGCGAAGCGGCGGCGCGCTTCTGCGACGACGGTGGGCTCGCCAAGGCCGCCCAGCGTCTCGATAAGGGCGGCACGCAAGTCGCCGTCGGTCACGGGCTCGTCGGCGCGCGGCGTCCAGCCCAGACGCTTGAGGACGGGCAGCAGGCGCGCATTGCCGAAGCGCGACAGGGCGGCCTGGCGCTTCTCGTCTCCGGCCGCATAGCCGCCCAGATCGGCGATGACCTTGGCGGCCCGCTCCATCACCTGCGACGAGGAATCCGCAGGAAGGCCCTTCACCACGTCCAGCATGTCGGCCATAGGCTGGCGACCGGCATAGCCCAGCGCCACCGCATCGTTGAGGATGCCCAGCTGGTCGACCGGCTTCACCTTCGCGATGGCCTTTGTGAGGCCCGCGAAAGTCGCCGGATCGTAAAGCACGCGATAGTAGCCCGACTGGCCTGCGTTCACGACCACCGGGCCGCACCCTGCAACCTTGAGCGTCCCCCTGCCCTGCAGGAGCGTTTCGGCGCCCTCTCCCGTCAGCCCCGCGGCACGCACGGGCACGCGCCAAGCAAGCGGCTTCTTGTCCGCCCGGTCGCGGGTGAACTCACCCTGTTCGAGCGCCAGGCTGGTCTCGCCCCCGGCGCAGGAGGCAGTGGCTGTTACCAGCGGAATGCCGGACTGCAGCGTGAAGTCGTGCGCGATCTGCGCGATCGGCTTGCCCGAAGCCGTCTCGATCTCGCGCCAGAGGTCGTCGGTCACCGTGTTCGAGTTCTTGTAGCGGTTCATGTAGGTGCGCACGCCCGCGCGCCACTGGTCCGAGCCCGCATAGGCCTCGAGCATGCGGATCACCGCCTCGCCCTTGGAGTAGGTGATCGAATCGAAGGCCTGGCTGGCCTCCTCGACGGTCTTGATCGGGTGGATGATCGGGTGCGTGGTCACATAGGCATCCTGCCCCATCGCCGCCTCGCGCGAGGCCAGCGCGGTCAGTTCAGGATGCCATTCGGGGTGGAACTTCTCGGTCGCCCGGCTCTCCATCCACGAGGCGAAGCCCTCGTTCAGCCAGAGATCGTCCCACCACGACATCGTCACGAGATCGCCGAACCACTGGTGCGCCATCTCGTGCGCGACGACGGTGAAGATGCGCTCGCGAAGCGAGTTGGACGCGATCTTGGGATCGAGCAGCATCGCGTTCTCGAAGTAGAAGATCGCGCCCCAGTTCTCCATCGCGGAGAAGAACTGGCTGCGGCCGGGCGCCGCGATGTGGTCGAGCTTGGGCAGCGGATAGGGCGTGCCGAAGTAGTCGTTCATCCACGGCAGCAGGTCCGCCGAAGCGCCTAGTGCATAGTCGGCCTGCGCAAGATCGCCGCGCTTGGTGAGCACGCCGATCTCGGTCCCTGCCGCGTTGGTCGTCTTGCGCTCGAAATCGCCGAGGCCGAAGAAGAGCAGATAGGTCGACATCTTCGGGCTCTGGCCGAACGTCACCAGCGTCTTGCCGCCGCCAAGGTCCTTGCGGCTTTCGACCGGCAGATTGCCCACCGCGACCTCGTCGGACGGCACGATCGTCTTCAGGCTGAACGTCGCCTTGTAGAACGGCTCGTCCCAGGAAGGCATGAAGCGGCGCGCGTCGGAATTCTCGAACTGCGTGAACAGCGCGCGCTTGCTGCTGCCGTCCGCCGCCTTGTAGTCGAGCGCGAAGAGGCCATAGGCCTGCGTGTTGATCTTGCCCGCATAGTCGATCGAGAGGACATAGCTTCCCGGAGCGATCGCCTTGGCAAAGGTGAAGGTCGCCGTCTGCGCCTTTTCGTCGAGTTCGACGAGCGGCGTGCCGAGCGCCTTGCCGGCGAGCGCTGCCCGGGCGATCGTGAGGTCGGCCGCCTGAAGCGTAATCGTGCGGGTCTCCGCCAGCACGTCCACGGTGATCGCGGCCTTGCCGGTGAAGGTCAGCGCCTTGGCGTCGGGCGTGACCGTCACGTCGTAGTGGCTGGGGCGGACGGTGCGCGGAAGCTGGGTGGTGACCGTCTCTGCGGTCGCGCCCTTGCTGGTGGAGGCATTCGTCGACTGCGCGGCCGCCGGAAGCGTAACGAACGTCGAGAGGGCAACGCCGGCAAGAAGCACCGGCATGGCGCAGCGAACATTGATTTTCATGGACGACTCGTATTTGGGAAAGGACGACCTGTGCTAACGTGCGTACCAAAGGGCGCAACAAAAATGCCATGATGGGCAACACTGTGCCCGAACAGGCACCCGAAAGCGGCCTCCCGCGTGGCGGGCATGCGGGTTGCACTTGCATTGTCGCCCGATTCCGCTATGGGCCCGCCTTCGCCCCGGCAACGAGCCCGGGCGAGACCCGAAGAAAGCCGGAGGGGCCCCGCAATCCCGCGGACAAGCCAGCGATCGGTTAGATTGAGAAAAGGAAGCTGCCGTGGCTCTATATGAGCACGTGTTCCTGGCACGCCAGGACCTCAGCCAGGCGCAGGTCGATGCGCTTGCTACCGCCGCCACCGAGATCGTCGAGTCGAACCAGGGCAAGGTCGTCAAGACCGAGACCTGGGGCCTCAAGAATCTCGCCTACAAGATCAAGCGCAACCGCAAGGCGCACTTCGTGATGCTGAACATCGAAGCCAACGGTGCCACCGTCGCCGAGCTCGAGCGTCAGACCTCCATCAACGAAGACGTCATCCGCTACGTCACCATCCGCGTCGACGAGCACGAGGAAGGCCCTTCGGTCATGATGCGCAAGAGCGACCGCGAGCGTACGCGCCGTCGCGAACGTGAAGGGAACTGATTTCCATGGCACGTGCATTCTTCCGCCGCCGCAAGTCCTGCCCCTTCTCGGGCAAGAACGCGCCGAAGATCGACTACAAGGACGTCCGTCTGCTCCAGGGCTTCATGTCCGAGCGTGGCAAGATCGTCCCCAGCCGCATCACTGCGGTTTCCGCCAAGAAGCAGCGTGAGCTGAGCCAGGCCATCAAGCGCGCCCGGCACATCGGCCTCCTGCCCTTCATCGTCAAGTAAGGGAGGACAGACCTCATGGACATCATCCTCCTCGAGCGCGTCGAGAAGCTCGGCGCCATCGGCGACGTCGTCTCCGTCAAGGACGGCTACGCTCGCAACTACCTCCTTCCCAACAAGAAGGCCCTTCGCGCCAACGAGCGCAACAAGAAGGTCTTCGAGGCCAACCGCGCCAAGATCGAGGCCGACAACGCCGAGCGTCGCACGGCCGCGCAGGCTCACTCGGGCGACGTCGAAGGCAAGCAGGTCGTCCTGATCCGCGCTTCGTCGAACTCGGGCCAGCTCTACGGTTCGGTTTCGGTGCGTGACATCGTCGACGCCCTGAACGCCGACGGCGCGAACGTTGCCAAGAACATGATCGTGCTCGAGCGCCCGATCAAGACGCTCGGCATCTTCGACGTCAAGGTCAACCTGCACCCCGAAGTCTCGGTCAACGTCAAGGTCAACGTCGCACGTTCGTCCGACGAGGCCGAACTGCAGTCGCAGGGCGTGGACGTGATGGCCGCGATGTTCGAACAGGACGTCTCGGGCTTCACCGAAGCCTACGACCCGAACGCCGAACCCGGCGAGATCGCGGTCGAGGAAGAAGCCGAGGAAGGCGAAGCTCAGGCCTGAGCTTCGCGTCCGGCGACTTTGCGCCAAGCATGAAAAGGCCCTCGCTCCTGCCGGAGCGGGGGCCTTTTTCCGTTCAGGGGCTGCCCGAGCGTCACACCAGTGCCTCCAAGCCCCCCTATTGCGCTGCGGCGGGGAATGCGTAATAGATCGCCATGCAGATGATGAAAGAAACTCTCGCGGAACTGGTCCGCGTCTACGAAGCCGCCGTCTCCACTCTCAAGGCCGACATCACCGCCTTTGTCGAGCATGGCACTCTCCCGCCTGCGGATCGCCGCAGCGCCCGGGTCTGGACTTATCCCGAACTGCGCATCACCTATCGCGGCACTGAGCGTGCGGCTAGGGCCTCGCGCGCGTTCGGCAGGCTCGAGATGGCGGGCACTTATGCCACCACCGTCACGCGCCCCCATCTTTTCGCAGACTATCTCGAAGAGCAGCTGGCGCTGATCGAGGCAGAGTACGAGGTGGAATTCGCCGTTGCTCCCTCGGCGCAGGAGATCCCCTTCCCCTACGTGCTCGACGGCGTGCCGGTCGGCGCGGTGACGCCGCAGGAACTCGCCACCCATTTCCCGAGCACCGAGCTTGCCATGATCGGCGACGAGATCGCCGACGGCACGTTCCTTTGCGGCGAGGACGATCCTCATCCCCTCGCGCTGTTCGACGGGCTTCGCACCGACTTCAGCCTGGCGCGGCTTGCCCACTACACCGGTGCCAGCCCCGAGCATTGCCAGCAGTTCATCCTGTTCACGAACTATCACCGCTATGTGGACGAATTTGTTGACTGGGCCGGCCGGCAGATCGGCACGGACGGATATGTCGCGCTTTCCGGCGCGGGCGGGCTCTACCTCGATGCGCCGGTCGACAATGCCCGCGCACGGCTGTCGGACACGGCCTGGCGCCGGCACCAGATGCCCGCCTATCACCTCATGCGCGAGGATCGTTCGGGCATAACGCTGGTGAACATCGGCGTCGGGCCTTCGAACGCGAAGACCATCACCGATCACCTTGCGGTCCTGCGCCCGGAAGCCTGGCTGATGATCGGCCACTGCGGCGGACTTCGGGAAAGCCAGCGCATCGGCGACTACGTGCTTGCCCATGCGTACCTGCGCGACGACCATGTGCTCGACCCGGTCCTTCCGCCCGAGATCCCGCTTCCCGCCATTGCCGAGGTCCAACAGGCGCTGGCCCAGGCCGCCGAGATCGTGAGCGGCGGCGGCGGCGCGAACCTCAAGAAGCGCATGCGCACCGGCACCGTCGTCACCACCGACGACCGCAATTGGGAGCTGCGCTACACCGATTCGGCCAAGCGCTTCTCGCTCAGCCGCGCGATCGGCATCGACATGGAAAGCGCCACGATCAGCGCGCAGGGCTATCGCTTCCGCGTGCCCTACGGCACCCTGCTCTGCGTCTCCGACAAGCCGCTCCACGGCGAACTCAAGCTGCCCGGACAGGCCAACCGCTTCTATGAGGAGGCCATCGCCAGCCATCTCAAGATAGGTCTCATCACCTGCGATCTCCTGCGCGAACAGGGGGACCGGCTGCATTCGCGCAAGCTGCGCGCTTTCAACGAGCCGCCTTTCCGCTAAGGCTCCCGCCCGGCACCAGGCGGCGTGACGGTCGCGCCCGCCCGCCCGGTGCCGGCTGCAACATTGCGAAATCTCGTGCTGATCTTGCAACCTTACGCAAGGCGGCATGTCTTCGCAGCCCCTGCCCGCCGCCGGCACGTCCGGCCTCAACCGCCTTGTCGCCGCCGCGTTCGGCGTCCGTCTCGTGAGCGACGTACCCGAACGCCTTGCCCGGTGGCGAATGCCCTACCCGCCCAACCTGCGCCGCCGCCGTCGCATCGCGGCGATCCGGGATTGCGGAGTGCTGTTCATCCACGTGCCCAAGAACGCGGGCACATCGGTAAGCGAAGCGCTCTACGGCCAGCAGATCAAGCACGAGACGGTTCGCTACTACGCCATGGTGGCGCCCGACGTACTGGAGTTGCCGAGCTTCGCCATCATCCGCGACCCCGTCTCCCGCTTCCTCTCCGCCTTTCGCTATGCACGAGGCGGGGGCACTGCGGATCGCGCCGTCGCTCGCCCGTTCAATGCCCGCTACCGCAGCTTCGCGTGCGTCGACGATGCGATCGACCATCTGGCCAGCGCCCGCAGCCTGTTCCAGATCGACCACATCTTCCGGCCACAAAGCTGGTATCTGACCGATCGCTCGGGCGCATGCCGGGTGGATACCCTCGTACCTTACGAGGCGCTGGGTGCGCTGGGCGATCTCGTTCCCGCGCCCGGCCTGGCGGACCTCCCCCATCTCAACCACGGCGCGGGCGCGCCGATACCCCGGCTCGATCCGAGCCAGGAGGCGTTCGTCACCCAGTTCTATGCCGCGGACATCGCGCTAAGGCAGCGCGCGTTCCTTGCAGCGTCGCGCGCCGGCAGCGCGCAATGCGGCGGCCGGCGCGCCGCACGGGCATGATCCCGCCCGCGCGGCGTTCCGGCAAGGCCCGGCCTTACCAGCCGGACTTCTCGCCCTTGTTCTGCTCGTCCAGCCACTTCTGGAGCGGCGCGAAGTAGTCGAGCATCGGCTTGGCGCTCATCTTCGGAGAGCCGGTGAACACCTTAAGCGCCTCGGGCCAGGGCTTCGACTGGCCCATCTCCAGCATGGCGTTCAGCTTCGCGCCGACCTGCTTGTTGCCATAGAAGCTGCAGCGGTGGAGCGGCCCTTTCCAGCCGGACTGTTTGCAGGCCGCCTGGTAGAACTGGAACTGCAGGATGCGGGCAAGGAAGTAGCGGGTATAGGGCGTGCTGGCGGGCACGTGGAACTTGGCGCCCGCGTCGAAACCGTCGTCCGGCCGGGCCGAGGGCGGCGTAATGCCCTGGTACTCCAGCCGCATGCGCGTCCATGCCTTGTTGTAGTCCGCGGGCTTGATCGAGCCATCGAAGATGTTCCAGCGATAGCGGTCGATCAGGAGGCCGAACGGCAGGAAGGCCACCTTGTCCATCGCCTGGCGCAGCAGCAGGCCGGTATCCTTGTCGGCGCTGGGGACCTTCGCCTTGTCGAGCAGGTTGATCTGGACGAGGTACTGCGGCGTGATCGAAAGCGCCACGAAGTCGCCGATCGCCTCGTGGAAGCCGTCGTTCGCGCCGTTCAGGTAGAGGAACGGCTGCTTGTTGTAGGCCCGCTGGTAGTAGTTGTGGCCTAGCTCGTGGTGGATCGTCGTGAAATCGTCGGCGGCCACCTTGGTGCACATCTTGATGCGGATGTCGTCCTTGTTGTCCACGTCCCACGCCGAGGCATGGCAGATCACCTCGCGGTCGGCGGGCTTGGTTATCATGGAGCGAGTCCAGAAGGTATCGGGCAGCGGGTCGAAGCCGAGCGAGGAATAGAAGCCTTCGCCCGCCTTCACCATGTCGATCGGGGTCTTGTCCTGCGCTTTCAGCAGGTCGCCCACGTCGTAGCCGAGATCACCTGCTCCGGCAGGCGCCACGAGAGGATAGATGTTGCCCCATTCCTGCGCCCACATGTTGCCGAGCAGGTCGGCCCGGATCGGGCCGGTGCGCGGCTGCACGGCATCGCCGTACTTCTCGTTCAGCTTGCGGCGCACGTAAGTGTGAAGCGCGAGGTAGAGCGGCTTGGTCTCTTCCCACAGGCGCTGCGTTTCGGCCGCGAACTGCTCCGGGCTCATGTCGTAGCCCGAGCGCCACATCGCGCCGACATCCGCGAAGCCGAGTTCGCGCGCGCCTTCGTTGCCGATCTCGACCGACTTGGCGTAGTCACCCTTCATCGGCTTGCCGACGCTGTCGTGCCAGGAAGTCCACATCTCGGCGAACTGGGCAGGGGTGTGCTCGAGATTGCCCATCTCGGCCTCGATGTCGGACCCGTTGATGGGCTTGCCGCCCAGCGTTCCGCGCCCCTTGCCGTAAGTCGACGACATTCGCGTCGAAAGCTCGCTCAGCTGCGCGGCGGCACCCGGCGTCGTCGGAGCGGGAAGGACGATGCCCTGGCGCAGGATCCCCAGCTTGCGCGACACGTCGGCGTCGAGGCCGCCCAACTTCGCGAACTTCGCGGCCTCCACCGCATAGGCGACCTGCTTCTCGGTAAGCTCGCCGTTCGACTTCGCCGCGAGCGCATCGGTGTCGTCGGTGATGTAGGTGTAGTTGACCCAGTTGATGCGGGCATTCTCCACCGAGGAGGCGAAGAGATCCTTCTCCACGTCGGCCACGAAACGCGCGGCTCCTTCGGCCGTCATCGGATAGGCGGGAGCCTGCTGGGCCACGGCAGGCGCGGCGGCGAACGACAGGCCGGCGGCAAGCGCTGCCAGCGCGTTGGGAGCGAATTTCATGGAATACCCCTCTGGACTTGGATCGCACGACACTAGAGCGCCCGCACGCCAGATCAACATCGGCGCGAGGATTTCCCCGGCAGGAGCAGCGCGCCCGAGTGTCCGGGCAGCCTTAGTCGGTGTCTGTCAGGCCAGGAAAGCGGCGATCGCCCGGCCCATGTCCTTGAAGGTCACGGATGACATGTGATTGCCCGGCGTTTCCGCGTAGGTTCCCTGCGGAAGCGCCTCGGCAAGGTCGCGCGCCGAGCCGTTGTCATGGTCGTCCGCGCCGCAGACGCACAGGGTCGGCATCGTCACGTTGGCGATCGCCTCGGGCGAGGTGTCGTCCACCGATCCGAGCAGCAGCCGCGCGGCGACCCGGTCGATCTTCATAGTCTTCATGAACGCCTGGGCGACGAAAGCCTTGTCGCCGCGCTCGATGGTGCCGAAGCGGTCGATGGCGTCCACGAAGTGCGCGCTGCGCCGGGCCCATCCCGAAAGCCCGGTCAGTCCCATCCCGCCAAGCACCAGCCGGCGCGGAGACAGCCCTGCCAGAACGCCGCGTACAGCCGTGCGCGCGCCGAGGGAAAATCCGCAAAGATCATAGTCCGACAGCTCGCACGCCGCGATCACCGCCGCGAGGTCCTGCACCAGCACGTCGCCAGGATAAGCGGCGGGATCGTGAGGCCCCTCGCTCTGCCCATGCGCGCGAAGATCGGGCATGATCACGTGAAAACCGGCCTCGGCCAGTATCCCGGCATTGCCGAACTTGATCCAGTTCACCTCGGCGCTGGAGAACAGTCCGTGAAGGAGGACCAGAGGGCGGCCCGTGGCCTCCCCCATGCGGTGGACGGCAAGCCTTGCGCCGCCGAACCCGTCGACGAACTCGGTCATGACTTCACTCAACGGCAATCTCGCTTCTGTCCGGCTCGTCATGCGGGTGGCTGGAGCCCGGCGTCCTTCCAGCGTTCCGCGACTTCCGGGTTCTCCCCGGTGGTCGAGCCGGGCAAGTGCCGCACATCGGTCCAGGCGGTCAACATGCTTTCGATGGCGTAGTTGTGATCCGGCCTGAACGGCGCGGGATCATCGAAGCTGCCCACGGTCAGGTCGATGTTGTCGCCCTCGACGAAGGCGAAGCCGAGCGGCGTGCCGCATGCCGAGCAGAACGGGCGGCGCGCGATGGGGGATGACGGGTACCAGTCAGGCTCGCAGTGCCAGGTCAGCTTGGCGCGGGCGAGGTTCGAGTAGGCGACCGATACGCCGCCCGTCGCGCGCCGGCACATCCTGCAGTGACACAGGTACGCCTTCTCGGGCTCTACTTCGGCCGTGTAGCGGATGCGGCCGCACTGGCAGCCGCCGGTCATCGTGGCGCTCATCCCGCCAGCCTAACGGTGCACGATACCTTACGAAAGACGCGCACGATGCACCGGTATTGGCATGCGCCGGGCTGGCGCGGCCTGCCCGGATCGGCAAAGAGAGACCATGGAACTGGAAACGACAAGCCCGGACGCGGGCGAGCCCCAAGCGTTGACGCGCCAGCAGCGGCGCCTGCTTCGCCGCATCTTCAACGGCCGGACCGTCCCCCTCGTCACCGAGGGCCGGTCATTCCTGACCTACAGGGACGCGGCGCGCCATCTCCTGTCCCTTCCGGACGAGGCGCGCGAGAGCACCTACGCAAGTATGAAGGCCGCCGCTTCAGAGCCGTGAAGGGGCAGCGTCCGGCTTTCGCAGCTGTCAGCCCTTCTTCAGGTGACGGCGTCCCAGCAGTTCGGCGATCTGTACCGCGTTGAGCGCTGCGCCCTTGCGCAGGTTGTCGGACACGCACCACATCGCCAGGCCGTTCTCGACCGTCGAATCCTCGCGCACGCGGCTAACGTAAGTCGCGCCGTCGCCTACGGCCTCGACCGGGGTCACGTATCCGCCGTCCTCGCGCTTGTCGACGAGCATGACGCCCGGCGCCTCGCGCAGGATTTCCTGCGCTTCCTCGGCGCTGATCTCTTCCTCGAACTCGACATTCAGCGATTCGGAGTGGCCGACGAAGACCGGCACGCGAACGCAGGTCGCCTGCACCTTGATGCGGGGATCGAGGATCTTCTTGGTCTCGACGACCATCTTCCACTCTTCCTTGGTGGAACCGTCATCCAGGAAGACGTCGATGTGCGGGATCACGTTGAAGGCGATCTGCTTGGTGAACTTGCGCGGCTCCACGCTGTCGCCCACGAAGATGCCGCGGCTCTGCTCGAACAGCTCGTCCATGCCGTCCTTGCCCGCGCCGGACACCGACTGATAGGTCGAGACGACCACGCGCCTGATCCTGGCCTTGTCGTGCAAGGGCTTGAGCGCGACGACCATCTGCGCGGTGGAGCAGTTGGGATTGGCGATGATGTTGCGGACGGTGTAGCCGTCCACCGCCTCGGGGTTCACTTCCGGCACGACGAGCGGCACGTCCGGGTCCATGCGGTAGAGCGAGGAGTTGTCGATCACCACGCAGCCCTGCGAAGCGGCACGCGGCGCATGGACCTTCGTGGCGGCAGAGCCTGCCGCGAACAGCGCCATGTCCCAGCCGGTGAAGTCGAAATGCTCAAGGTTCCTCACCTTGAGCATGCGCCCGGTGTCGCCATACTCGATCTCGGTGCCGACCGAACGCGAGGAGGCAACGGCTGCGATTTCCTCCACCGGGAATTCGCGCTCCGCCAGGATGTTGAGCATCTCGCGGCCGACATTCCCGGTCGCCCCTACGACGACAACGCGGTAACCCATGGCAGTTCCTTCAAGCAGAGTTGGGGCAGCAGAATAGGGGCGGGTTACAGGCAGACCCCGGCAAGGGCAAGCACGGCCCGGTGCCTGGCGCCGGGCCGACTTATGCCTGTGGAATGAACACCCGCCTGTTCATGCCCACAGGCGTTCAGTGCGCGGTCGCGCCCGCCGAGGGAGTGTGCGGAGCCGGGGCAGCGGCCATTTCGTCAGCCTCGGTCCACTCGATCGCGGTAAGCGGCTCGGTCAGCGCCTTGGCCAGCACCTCGTCGACGTGGGACACCGGGATGATCTCGAGCCCCTGCTTCACGTTCTCCGGAATCTCGGCAAGGTCCTTGCGGTTGTCTTCCGGGATCAGCACCGTGGTGATGCCGCCGCGCAGCGCCGCAAGGAGCTTTTCCTTGAGACCGCCGATCGGCAGCACCCGCCCGCGCAGGGTTACCTCGCCAGTCATGGCGATGTCCTTACGAACCGGAATGCCGCTCATCGTCGAAACGATCGAGGTCACCATGCCGATGCCGGCCGAGGGGCCATCCTTGGGCACCGCGCCTTCGGGCAGGTGGATGTGGATGTCCTTCTTGTGGAACACGCTCGGCTTGATGCCGTAGGCAGGCGAGCGGGCCCGCACGAAGCTGAACGCGGTCTGGATCGACTCGTTCATGACATCGCCCAGCTTGCCGGTTGCCTTGATCTGTCCCTTGCCGGGCACCGTCACCGCCTCGATCGTGAGCAGTTCGCCGCCCACTTCCGTCCAGGCAAGGCCGGTGACCGCGCCGACCTGGTGCTCTTCCTCGCCCATGCCGTGGCGATACTTGCGTATGCCCGCGAAGTCCGCGAGGTTTTCGGGGTTGATGACCACCTCGCTCGCCTTGCCTTCCAGGATCTGGCGCAGCGACTTGCGGGCAAGGCGGGCGATCTCGCGCTCAAGCGTGCGCACGCCGGCCTCGCGGGTGTAGTAGCGGATGAGATCCCGCAGGCCCGCCTCGGTCAGCGTGAACTCGCCCTTCTTGAGGCCATGCGCCTCGATCTGCTTGGCGATCAGGTGGCGCTCGGCGATCTCGACCTTCTCGTCCTCGGTGTATCCCTCGAGGCGGATGATCTCCATGCGGTCAAGCAGCGGCTGCGGCAGGTTCAGACTGTTCGCGGTGCACACGAACATCACGTCCGAAAGGTCGATGTCGACCTCGAGATAGTGATCCTGGAACTTGGCGTTCTGCTCGGGATCAAGCACTTCGAGCAGGGCCGAAGCCGGATCGCCGCGGAAGTCCTGACCCAGCTTGTCGATCTCGTCGAGCAGGAACAGCGGGTTGGACCGGCCCGCCTTGCGCAGGTTGGTCACGATCTTCCCCGGAAGCGAGCCGATGTAGGTACGGCGATGCCCACGGATCTCCGCCTCGTCGCGCACGCCGCCGAGCGACTGCCGGATGAACTCGCGGCCGGTCGCCTTGGCGATGGACTTGCCCAGCGAGGTCTTGCCGACGCCGGGCGGCCCCACGAGGCAAAGGATCGGCCCCTTCAGCTTGTTGGTGCGCGCCTGCACGGCGAGGTACTCGATGATGCGGTCCTTGACCTTGTCGAGCGCGTAGTGATCGGCATCGAGAATGTCTTGCGCCGCGGAGATGTCGCGCTTGAGCTTGCTCTTCTTGCCCCAGGGCAGGCCCAGCAGCACATCGAGGTAGTTGCGGATGACGGTTGCCTCCGCGCTCATCGGCTGCATCGACTTGAGCTTCTTGAGCTCGCCGGTGGCCTTCTCGCGCGCCTCCTTGGAAAGGCGCGTCTTCTCGATGCGATCGGCGAGTTCCTGAAGCTCGCTCGCCTCGTCGCCCTCGCCGCCGCCCAGCTCGGACTGGATCGCCTTGAGCTGTTCGTTGAGGTAATACTCGCGCTGGGTCTTCTCCATCTGCCGCTTGACGCGGCCACGGATCTTGCGCTCCACCTGCAGGACGCCGAGTTCGCCCTCCATGAAGGAATAGACCATTTCGAGCCGCTTGAGCGGATCGGGTTCCGAAAGCACGGCCTGCTTGTCCGACACCTTGGCGGAAAGCTGCGCTGCGACGGTATCGGCGAGCTTTGCCGCATCCTCGATGTCGCCCAGCTGTTCGCCCGCGTCCTGGCTCAGCTTCTTGTTGAGCTTCGCGTATTCGCCGAACTGATCGACGACCGTGCGCATCATCGCGGCAACTTCGGTGCCTTCGCTTTCCACCGGGTCGAGCAGTTCGACGCCGGCTACCAGCATCTCGCCTTCGTCCGTGATCTCGCTGCGAAGCGTCTCGAGGCGCGCACGGTCCTGACCTTCGACCAGGACGCGCACGGTTCCGTCCGGCAGCTTCAGCAGCTGCAGCACGCTGGCGATCACACCTGTATCGTAGAGATCGTCCCGATCGGGATCGTCGCAGCCGGGATCGAGCTGCGCGAGCAGGAAGATGTCCTTGTCTCCGGCCATCGCGGCTTCGAGCGCGGCCACGGACTTCTCACGGCCCACGAACAAGGGCACGACCATGCCCGGGAAGACGACGATATCACGCAGAGGCAGAAGCGGAAGCAGGTTCAAAGCACTTGTCCAATCATCACGCACCAGAGGCCACATGCACCGCTGCCCCCGGGCTCAGTGCGCAGGATATGGGGGGTTTGGCGGCCCTTGCAATCTCTTGTAGGCGAAAGGGCGTGGAAACCCGCTTGCCCGCTACAGGAAATTGCCCACCTTCGCGCGCCAGGACAGCAGGAAGTGGGTCCGGATGGGAGGCAATCGTGGAACGTTGCAACCGGAGCAGACCCATCCTTGCCCGGCGGGGAACCTCCCGCCAGTGTCAAAGTGCGTGAGTCAGCGCATTTCACGCAAGAGCCGCTCCCGGGGACGCCGGAAACGGCCCTGAGCGCCCTGCCTCAGAACGGCAGCTTGAAGCCCGGCGGCAGGCCCATGCCCTGCTGCGCCTTGGCGAGTTCCTCGTTGGCGACGGAGTCCGCCTTGACGCGGGCGTCGTTGTAGGCGGCGGCGATCAGGTCCTCGAGGATAGACTTCTCGCTGGCCTGCATCAGGCTGTCGTCGATCGCCACCCCGATCACGCGGCCCTTGGCGGAGCAGCGAATCTTGACGAGACCACCACCCGACAGCCCCTCCACCTCGAGCTGGTCGAGCTTGCCCTGAGTTTCGTTCATCTGCTTCTGGATGGTCTCCGCGGCCTGCTGGGCGGCCTGGATCATCTCTTCCATCGACTTCATTTCATCGTCTCCAATTTCGACCGCCGCCGCCGATCGCGGCCGGACGCTCGTCCTGAATCAGTTCCGCCCCCGGAAAGGCGGCAAGCGTCGCCTCCACCAGGGGCGAGGTGCGAAGCGCCTCGGCATCGGCATTCTTGCGCGCGTCGGCGACCTCGACCAGGGTCGGCCGCCCCTCGGCCTCGACACGCTCCACCTGCCAGCGCTCGCCCGTCGCGGCCTGCAGGCCCGCCCGGACGACACCGGCAATGTCTTCCCTGAACGCCGGCGGCTGGCTGTAGCGCAAAAGGCCGGGCGCAAGTTCCACCACCCTCACCTGCAGCCGCATCGTGTTGGCGGCCGAGATCTGGTCTGCATGCTCGACATCGTCGACCAGCGCCTCCCAGTCTGGCACATTCGCAGCGGGCGCCGGGCCCGCGTGAGCGCTCGGAGCGCCGGCGGCGCCCTCCACTGCAGCCGCGACCGGCGCGGCGGGCGCACGGGCGGCGATCTCCTCCAGCTTGCGGACCAGCGAGCCGGGATCGGGCATGTCGCTGGCATGCATGATGCGCAGCAAGGCCATCTCCGCCGCCACCAGCGGGTCGGGCGCGGAGCGAACCTCGTCGTGCCCCTTCAGGAGCAGTTGCCAGAGCCGGTGCAGTTGACCTGCGCGAAGTCCCTTGGCCCAGCCCTCTATCGCGTCGCGTTCCTCGGCCGAATGCGCGTCGGCCGCATTGCCGGCGACCTGCGCCACGGCGATGCGATGCGTGAGGTCCATCAACCCGCGCATCATCGCGATGGGCTCCACGCCAAGGGCGAACTGGTGCGCGACGATGTCGAGCAGGTCCGCACCCTTGCCTTCAAGAATGGCGGCGACGAGGCGGCGCTGCACGGTCTTGTCGGAAAGGCCCAGCATGTCGCGGACCTTGTCGGCCCCGACCCGGCCCTCGCCGTCGAGGTCGGCATGGGCGATCGCCTGGTCGAGGATGGAAAGGCCGTCGCGGACCGAGCCTTCCGCCGCCGCTGCCACCATGGCAAGCGCCTCGTCCTCGGCCTCGACGCCTTCCTGTCGGCAGACATGCGCGAAGTGGCCGGCAAGCATCGGCGCGGGGATACGGCGCAGGTCGAAACGCTGACAGCGCGACAGCACCGTGACGGGGAGCTTGTCCACCTCGGTCGTCGCGAAAAGGAACTTCACATGCGCAGGCGGTTCCTCAAGTGTCTTCAGCAAGGCATTGAAAGCATTGCGCGACAGCATGTGGACTTCGTCGATGATGTAGATCTTGTAGCGGGCGGAGACCGCCGAGTAGCGGACCGCTTCGATGATCTCGCGCACGTCGTCGACGCCGGTGTGGCTGGCGGCGTCCATCTCGATCACGTCGATATGGCGACCTTCGGCGATGGCCAGACACGGCTCGCACCGGCCGCACGGGTCGATGGTGGGGCCGCCCTGCCCGTCCGGACCGATGCAGTTGAGAGCTTTCGCGATGAGCCGCGCCGTGGAAGTCTTGCCCACGCCGCGCACGCCGGTCATCAGGAATGCATGGGCCAGACGGTCCCGCTTGATCGCGTTCGCCAGCGTCTGGACCATCGCTTCCTGGCCGATCAGCTCGGCAAAGGTCTGCGGGCGGTACTTGCGCGCAAGCACCCGGTAAGGCTGCGCTGCGGCGGCAGGCTTTGCGGCGGGCGCCGGAGGGGCAGCGACTACGGACGATGCCTGCGTTACCGGATCGGCCTGCACGGGAGTCGCAGCGGGCGCAGCGCTCGCCCCAACCTGTGGCTCTCCCTTTGGCGTGGCCGCGGGCGTGCTGTCACCGAACATTGACTGCTGCCCTGCCGCTTCCAGTCCGGCAGCGTCGGGGCCTTCGTCGTCGGGATCTTCTTCGTCCCAGGGAGGCGTGTCGCCGAACATGTCGCGTGAATCGTCCATCGCCTGCCAAACTAGGGGCTGGCGCACCGGATGTCAGGGGGAAAGCGTCGAACCAGCGTCCACGTTCCACAGCCTTCACCGCCAGTGGGGCACGAAAGCCGCCGCAAAGGCGGAAATCCGGCGATGTGATGATGAAGGAGCCGGACGACCCGCCGCAACCCGTTGTGGCTGCTTCCTTCCGGACCTGACCAGGTTGGCGGACGCAAGCGCCCGTCCGACTCCCGGGCGGGCATATGGCGGGGGTTCCACAGGATTGCAAGCGATTAACCGCCGCCTGTCGCTGACGGTCGATCCTGGAGGCGGACGGCCCACTCACTCTCGCTCACCGTTGCCAGAAAAGCCCGGCGAACCTCTGAAGTCTTGAGGGAATCGCACGCCGCTTGCGCAGCGCGGCACGAAAAACGGGCGCGCCCTTTCGGACGCGCCCGTCTTATCTCGCAATCGCGAGGGATCAGTAGCGGTAGTGATCCGGCTTGAACGGCCCCGCCTCGGGCACGCCGATATAGTCGGCCTGCTTCTTCGAGAGCTTGGTCAGCTTGACGCCCAGCTTCTCGAGATGGAGCGCGGCAACCTTTTCGTCGAGATGCTTGGGCAGCACGTAGACGCGGTTCTCGTACTCGTCGTTCCTGGCGAACAGTTCGATCTGCGCGAGCGTCTGGTTGGTGAAGCTGGACGACATGACGAAGCTGGGGTGGCCGGTGGCGCAGCCCAGGTTCACCAGACGGCCCTTTGCCAGCACGATGATCTGCTTGCCGTCCGGGAACGTGACCAGGTCGGTGCCCGGCTTCACTTCCTTCCAGTCGTAGTTGTCGAGCGCCGAGATCTGGATCTCGGAGTCGAAGTGGCCGATGTTGCAGACGATCGCCTTGTCCTTCATCGCGGCCATGTGCTCGCCGGTGATGACGGCTTCGTTGCCGGTCGCCGTCACGAAGATGTCGCAGCGGGTGACGGCTTCTTCCATGGTGACGACTTCGTAGCCCTCCATCGCGGCCTGCAGTGCACAGATCGGGTCGATCTCGGTGACCATCACGCGCGCGCCGCCCTGGCGCAGCGATGCGGCCGAGCCCTTGCCGACATCGCCGAAGCCGGCGACGCAGGCGACCTTGCCGGCCAGCATGACGTCGGTGGCGCGGCGGATCGCGTCGACCAGCGATTCACGGCAGCCGTAGAGATTGTCGAACTTCGACTTGGTGACCGAATCGTTCACGTTGATCGCAGGGAACGGCAGCTTGCCGTCCTTGGCGAGGTGGTAGAGGCGGTGCACGCCGGTGGTGGTCTCTTCCGAGACGCCCTTGATGGCTTCGACCGAGGCGGTCAGGTAGCCCGGCTTCGCCTTGAGGAAGGCGTTCAGGGCGCGGACGAACTCGATTTCCTCAGCATTGGTGGGCTCGAACAGCGGCTCACCGGCTTCGACACGTGCGCCCCAGAGCGCGAACATGGTGGCGTCGCCGCCGTCGTCGAGGATCAGGTTGGCGGTGAGGTCCGGGTTTTCCTCGGTCGACCAGTCGAAGATCTTGCCGACGTAGTCCCAGTAATCGGCCAGCGATTCACCCTTGATCGCGTAGACCGGGATACCGGCGGCGGCGATGGCGGCCGCGGCGTGGTCCTGGGTCGAGAAGATGTTGCAGGTGGCCCAGCGCACGTCGGCGCCGAGCGCCACCAGCGTCTCGATCAGGACGGCGGTCTGGATGGTCATGTGCAGCGAGCCGGTGATGCGCGCGCCCTTGAGCGGCTGCGACGCGCCGAACTCCTCGCGCAGCGCCATGAGGCCCGGCATCTCGGTCTCGGCGATGGCGATTTCGGTGCGGCCGTAGTCGGCAAGCGACAGATCGGCGATGGCATAGTCTTGGGCGGTCGTCGGGGCAGTGGCCACTGGCGATAACTCCTGGAAGTGTCGAACCGTCGCCGCGTCCTGCGGCTTCGGCATTGGTGCGTCCCTACCGTTTCGGCCCGGCGCTGGCAAATATAAAGGTATCTTTATATCCCTGGGCGCGACCATCCGTGCACCGCATTGCCGCGCGGGCTCGCGACCCTATATTCGCGGCCGACACGATTCCCGTGCAGGAAAGGACGAAGTGATGACCATCGCCGTTGGAGACAAGCTGCCCGACGTCAAGCTGATCAAGGTCGGCGAAGGCGGGCCCGAGCCAGTCCAGGCCGCCGAGTACTTCGCGGGCAAGAGGGTGGCGCTGTTCGCCGTGCCCGGCGCCTTCACCCCCACCTGCTCCGCCAAGCATCTGCCGGGCTTCGTGGAGAAGGCAGCCGAGTTGAAGGCCAAGGGCATCGACGAGATCGCCTGCACCTCGGTCAACGATGCCTTCGTGATGAGCGCCTGGGCAAAGTCCAGCGAAGCGGCCGACGTCACCATGCTGGCGGACGGCAACGGAGAGTTCGCGAAAGCGGCCGACCTCGTGATGGATGGCTCGGGCTTCGGCATGGGCCTTCGCAGCCAGCGCTATTCGATGGTGGTGAACGACGGCGTGGTCGAACAGCTCAACGTCGAGGCGCCGGGCACGTTCGAAGTCAGCTCGGCCGATTACCTCCTCGGCAAGCTCTGAGCGCATCCGCATAAACCCGGGAGCGGCCATCCGATGGATGCGCCGCCCCTACCCTCGCGCCGACTGATCGGCCCTGCGGTAAACCGCCGCCCCGACTTTCTTCTAGTACCGGCACGGGTTAGCAGGCGCGTACATCCGTGAATGTCGATGGGAAAAGCGCATGGTACGTTCGGTAATCGTCACCGGGGGTTTTGGCGTGCTGGGCCAGGCGGTGGCCCAGGCGTTCGCCGCGGCCGGCGACAAAGTGGCGCGGATCGATTTCGCGAGCAAAGCCGGAACGCCCGTCGCAGGTGCGCTCGACATCGGCGGCATCGACCTGACCGACCCCGAGGCGACCCGGGCCGCGCTTGACGACATCGTCGCCGCGCATGGCTCGATCGACGTTCTGGTGAACGTTGCGGGCGGCTTCACGTGGGAGACGCTGGAGAGCGGCTCCATCGACACATGGGCGCGAATGCACGCGATGAACCTGCTGACGGCGGCAACGATCACCAGACTTGCCCTTCCCGAACTCCGCAAATCCGCAGCGGGCAGAATCGTCAGCATCGGAGCAGGCGGCGCGGTCAAGGCCGGGATGGGCATGGGGGCCTATGCCGCGTCCAAATCGGGCGTCCACCGCATGACCGAGGCACTGGCAGAGGAACTGGCCGGAACCGGCGTGACCGTAAACGCGGTGCTTCCCAGCATCATCGACACGCCCACGAACCGTGCGGACATGCCGGACGCGGACTTCTTAAGCTGGGTTCAGCCGGGCGCCATCGCCGATGTCATCGTCTTCCTCGCGTCGAACGAGGCCCGGGGCATCACCGGAGCACTCGTTCCGGTAACTCGCGGTGGCTGAGCTTCAGCGCCTGCGCGGGACATAGACCACCACTCCGGCGCGGGACCAGATACGCTGCCAGTGCGGGCTACGGGCAAGTTCGGAAGCGAGCGGCGCGTTGTGCCGTTCATCGAGCACGAATGCGGCCGGGTCCCACTTTCGAACCACGTCGACAAGCGGGACGATGCCGTTCTCGATCCCTCCGTTGTAACGCCATTCCTTTCGTGAATAGCGATAGTACCGGCCATCGTAGGCGACCTGCCAGCCGGGATAGCCGGTGTCGATGATCACGCCGCCGAAAGGGAAATCGCCATAGACGGTGCCGCGAACGCCTTCCTCGCGCAGTCGGCTGACGGCGTCGAGCGGAAGCGTTCCCGCAAAGCGCGTCGGCAAGACGAGCGGTACAAGCACGGCGACGAGAAGAATGGGCAGTATCACCCGCCCAGCCGCCCATGGGGACTTGTCCCGGGCCTGCGGCTCGCCTGCGACGCGCGCGATCACCGGAACCATCGCCACCGCCCAGAACAGCACGAAGCGATAGGCGGTCATCGTCAGCAGGAGCAGCGCCAGCGCAACCGCGAGTTCGCCGGGGTCGATGCGGGAGCGGTGCGCCAGGATCAGACGCCCCGCGACGAGCGCCACAACCAGAACCGGGATCGCGTTCAAATGGTTGCCCGGTATCCACAGGGGAAGCCACTCGCTCGCACCGATGGCGATACTTGCCTCCGCATTGAGCGCGGAGGTGTGGAGAATGGAAAACCCGTCCGGCGTCGCGAACATTGCCGCCAGGGCCACGAACGCGAGTATGCTTTCCGCAACGGGGACAGGTCGGCTGCGATCCCGCAGCCAGCCCGCCCAGCCGGGAAGCGCCGACAGTCCCAGCGCTATGGCAGCGACACTGACCGACGGATGAAGGTTCTGCCAGAGCACCAGCAACGGCGCGCCCAGCGCGATAGTGATTGCGGGGCGCCGTTCCAGCCGCCGAAGGGCAAGCAACAGTCCGAAGCAGAGGCAGGCAAAGCTTTGCGGGCGGATGCTGGCAGTCGGCAATGCCGCGACGAATGCCAGGATCAGGGCAAGCGCCACCGCGGTGATTGGGGCGCCGCGCCGGGAGCACGCCCAGCCCACAGCCCAGAAGCCGCCGAGCCAGCACAGCGCATCGGCCACGCGCAGCAGGTCCCATCCGCCAAGGCGGCGCGCCAGTGCCATGGTCGCCTGCCCGGCCCATGCAACGGCCGGCATCGGCTCTCCGATGTGCAGCGCGGCGAAGGGCTCGCGCAGCACCGGACCACCGCGATCGAGGATCATCTCGCCCAGCTTCAACTGCCAGAAGATGTCCACGTCCCACACGCTGCGGCCAAGCAGCACGAGCAGCAGGCCCGCCGGAACCAGCGCGGCCAGCATGTTCCGCCCGCGCGCCCTGCCGCCTGCTTCGTTGTGACTGTGCTTGATCATCCGCCCGACTGCCCCGGAATTTACCGCGTCTCTTGCCGCAGGCGCCGCCGGGTTCAAGCGTCTTTATTCTCTCGAAACTCCCCGTGACGGAAAGACCGTCTCAGTAACCCATCAGGCTGAGCACTTCCTTGCGCGAGCGCTCGTCCTCGAGAAAGGTCCCCATCATGCGGCTGGTGATCATGCCGACGCCCGGCGTACGAACGCCGCGCGCGGTCATGCAGGCATGGCTCGCCTCGATCACCACGGCCACGCCCTGCGGCTTGAGGTGGTCCCAGATGCACTGTGCGACTTCGGCGGTCAGGCGCTCCTGGATCTGCAGCCTGCGGGCATAGCCGTGCAGCACCCGGGCAAGCTTTGATATGCCCACGACATGGTTGCGCGGCAGGTATGCGATGGCGGCCTTCCCGATGATGGGCGCCATATGGTGTTCGCAATGGGACTGGAACGGAATGTCCTTGAGCAGCACGACCTCGTCGTAGCCGCCCACTTCCTCGAAGACGCGCGACATGTGGACCGCGGGATCCTCGTTATAGCCCTGGCAGTATTCCAGCCACGCGCGGGCGACGCGCTTGGGCGTGTCGATCAGGCCTTCGCGCTGCGGATCGTCGCCGGCCCAGGCGATCAGCGTGCGGATGGCGTCCTGAACGTGTTCGGGGACATCGGGCTTTCCAAGAGGGTTGTCCTCATCAGGACCGACTAGACTGCTCATCCCTCTTGCTCCTTCTCAACTTTTTTATCAGGCGCATACGCATCAACCGCCCCCTGCGCCGGAACAACCCACGGTGCTCCACCGGCTCGAACATTTCGCCCGGGCGTTCGGGATCGAGCACTCCGCTCTGGCCGATTGCTCTTTCAGCTTCCGACAGGTCTTTCAAGGGCAAGGGCTCACAATATTTCCCGACGCGCGGGCCTTCGCGGTTCAGCGCATCGATCATCGCCGCCATCGAGCCATGGCGCTCGATACCTGCCACCACCTCCTCCTCGGAAATGCCGCAGTGCTCGGCCAGGAGGCGCAGGCGCAGCGCCGTGATCTGCGGCCCCACGTGCGCATTGGCCGGGCGGGCCATGTCGATGAAGACATCGCACTCGCTGTCGAGCCCCATGGAGCGATTGTTCATGTTGGCCGAACCGACGCGCAGCAATTCGTCGTCGACGATCATGAGCTTGGCGTGGACGTAGATCGGCGTACCGTCCGCCGCCATGGGATTGAAGATGCGGAAGCGGCCGTGCCGGTCCGCCTCCTCAAGCACCTCGACAAGCTCCACTCGCGCGGTATCCATGGCCTTCTGCTCCAGCCATCCGTCTGCCGTGCGGGGGTTCATGATGAGGAATTCGGGCGGATTGTCCTCCGCTAGTCGCTCGCATATGGCCTCCGCGATCGCGCGTGAGGCGAAGTACTGCGTTTCGGCATAGATGAAGCGCCGTGCCCTGCGGATCTGCTCGATGAACAGCTTCTCGATCTCGCTGACCTGGGGGCAGCCCCCATATTCGGCGCGGGTGCGCGCAATGCCGATCTCGACGTTCTCGAACTGGGGCTCCAGTCCCTCGGGCCAGGGCGAGTCTTCCTGCGGCAGGCACGGCTGCAGTTCCTCGCCCCCTGCCGCCTTCCACCGTTCGCGGCCCAGTTCCCCAAGCGCGCCTGCCACCTCGCCCTCCATCAGCATGGTGATGTCGTGCCATGGGCCGTAAAGCCGGCCGCTTGGCCTGCGCCTGCGTGTGTCGTCCGGAAGGTGGTCCGGCGTGTCCCACCGGTCCGAGGTCATGTCGATGCCGCCGCACGCCGCCAGCACATCGTCGATCACGACGATCTTCTGGTGGTGGCTGCAGCCGACCGGATGCGCCGCGTCGAACTTGAAGTCGATGCGCGGGTGCTTTGCCCAGCGCGCCAGATCGAACAGCATCGTTCCGCGCAGCATGTACTTGAAGACCGCGAAATTCCACTTGAGCAGCCGGATCTCCAGCCGAGGATTACGTTTCACCAGCCACAGCATGTATGAACCCAGGCGCGCCGGGAACTTGCGGCGGCGTCCGCGCTGCCACCAGCGCCGTCCGGACGACAGCAGGATTCGTGAATCGAAGTCCCACCCGATCAGCGAAATGCGTTGCCGCGCTTCGCCCATTGCCTCGCGAATGGCCTCGAAGTAGTCGGCAGCGTCGATGATCACGCGCGCGCGCCGTGCATGAACATACCGCCAGACCGAGGGCGAGACGCTGTCGTCCCACCCTTGCGCCTGTGCGGTCGGCGCCCCCTTGCATTCCCGGTTCATCGATAGCCTTGCTGAACTTCCACCACGCGCGATCGAGCTTTCACCCTTGGGGTTGTTCCCGATCCAGGCGAGCGCAAACCTGCTCCCTGAACGGCGCAGCGCCTTGATCGAGCAACCTGATTCTCCCGGAAAACCGCATTCCTCTGATTGTGAAACGGCGGAATACCGTCAGTTATTCACAGGCACAGGGCCGTTCATCGTGCAGGAGGGGCGATTTGCCCCTTGTTTTCGAAACCGTTCAGCGGACGGCGCATTCGATCCTTATATCCGTTCGTCACCCCGCCCGCCGATCCGCGAAGCTGCTCGCGAGGCGGACCCGGCTCTGTCGGACGGGGTAGTGGCCCGGTGTGCAGTGGAATCGGTCCGGGCCAGTCATAGCGCCCCAGCAGGGGGCTCGTAACGGGGTCGCCCTCCCACGGCCCCGCCAAGAAGGAGTACGCCATGAAGAAATCCCTCATCGCCGCAGCCATCGCTGCCGCAAGCATCGTCCCGGCCGCCGCCATGGCGCAGGAAGCGGCTGCACCGGCGGCAGCCGCCGCTGCCACTCCGACGGTGGGCGCCAAGGTCTTCGACGCCGAGGGCGGCGAAGTCGGTACGGTCGAAGCAATTCAGGGCAACGTCGTCACCGTGTCCACCGGCACCGCGCGCGCCGGCCTTCCGGTGACCGCCTTCGTAACCCGTGAAAAGGGCCTGACGATCGGCATGAACAAGGCCCAGCTCGAGGCGGCCGTTAACGGCGCCTCGGCTCAGAACGATGCCGCCAAGGACGCGGCGCTCGTCGCCGACGCTCCGGTCAAGAGCAGCGACGGCGTCGTGCTTGGCACCATAAGCAAGGTCGAAGGCGAAAATGTCACCGTCGCTCTCAGCAACGGTTCGGCCGTTGCCCTTCAGAAGTCGAACCTGGGCCTTGGTACCGACGGTTCGCTTGCGCTGGGCATGACTGCGGCTGACTTCACCAAGGCCGCCCAGGCTGCCGGATCGGCGCAGGCCAGCGCAGATGCCGGTGCCGCTGCCGGTTCGGCCGCCGCGGCGACCGAAGGCACCGAGCAGTAAGCCAAGCCTCACCGCTCTTCCTTCAGGAAGGCTGACGATTGAGGGCCGGGAAGCGGGAACGCTTTCCGGCCTTCTTTCATGCGCGGTGGGGGCGCGGAGTGGCCCTCCTCGAAGGGATCGGCCCTGCATTGCGGAGAAGCGATCGTACGCCTGCGCAAGACGCTTCAGGCGCGGCCAAGCTCATGGAAAAGGAAGAAAGGCCGAAAACGAAAAAACCCCGCCAGTGGCGGGGCTTGCTCGAGCAGTGATGGTGCGCCCGGAACGATTCGAACGTCCGACCCTCAGATTCGTAGTCTGATGCTCTATCCAGCTGAGCTACGGGCGCATACCATCAATGTACCAACTGACACCATTTTCCCGGTGGGGGAGAATGGTGCGCCCGGAACGATTCGAACGTCCGACCCTCAGATTCGTAGTCTGATGCTCTATCCAGCTGAGCTACGGGCGCGTTGGAGTGGCGCCTTTAGAAAGGGAATCGACTCCGGTCAACGCCTATATCGCTTTCGTCGTCACGAATTTTTCATTTCCCTGCGAAAGCCTTCGACACAGCGCCTCCGCCAGCGGGTAGTCCAGCGGCGGCATGTCCAGCGTCGCCAGCTGACAGGGAGGAACCCACGCGATCCCGGCTGCCTCCAGCGCCTCCGGACTGCCAGACCACCGCCTGCACGCATAAAGGAGGATGACAAGAGGCCTCGAAGGCCCCTTCCCTCCATGTTCGGGAGTGGCGGTGCGGCCGCTGGCGAACCCTACCGCCTCCAGATCGTCGGCAGCGACGGCCAGGCCCAGCTCTTCGGCGAGTTCGCGCACGGCGGCCGCCTCCGGGGTCTCCCCAGGCTCGACCTTCCCGCCGGGAAATTCCCATAGGCCGCCATGTACGGCGGTGAAACCGCGCTGCTGCATAAGGACTTCGCCCGTGGATCGCACCAGCGCCACGGCAACCACCAGCATTGCTGTCGGGATTTCTTCCAACTCCCCCTCCCGGCTTAAATGCAAATTAACGCTCCGGTGCGATCCGGCGCAGACTTGAGAACCATACGGTGAAAATGCGGCTGCTGCGCTTCCTTTCGAAAATCACCCGAAGCGAAGGCGGCACGTCGTCGATCGAGTACGGCCTGATTCTCGCGTTCGTCGTCCTTGTGATGCACCTCGCGTTACAGGCGCTCGCGGGAGAGACGGTGACCATGTGGTCGAACGTCGCGTCGAAGTCTTCGAAAGCCGCCCTTGGAAATCAAAACTAAACAGCCTTAAGCCTTTATCAACGATTGCAGTGTAGAGAACAACGTGTCCAAGGCGCAGAAGAGAAACTGAAGCGATGAGGACCGGGTACACAAGACTGCTTACACACGGAGACAATTCATGAAGTTTCTCGCCAAGCTGCGCCGCAACGAAAAGGGCGCAACTGCAATCGAATACGGCCTGATTGCCGCTCTCATCGCCGTTGCCGCGATCGCCGCGATGCAGGGCATGGGCTCGCAGCTGATGTCGACCTTCAACAAGACTTCTTCGAAGATGTCGCAGGGCGTCGGTACCGCTTAATAGCGGCCCTCGATACTTCAGTTTTCGGAAAGGGCGGCAGGGAAACCTGCCGCCCTTCTCGATTCCGCGCCTCGCTTCAGGAAAACGAGGCCCGCGGCAAAGCTCAGTAAGTCACGATCTTCAGCTTCTGCCCCGGCGTTAGCGTGGAGTTCGACTGCAATCCGTTGAGCACAAGAAAGCGCTGAAGCTTGGCATCGCTATAGGCCATCCGGGCGGAGAGCGACTGCAACGTGTCGCCGCTCTTTACAGTCACCACATCGAGTACCCTGGGCTTCACCGAGCCCGCATCGGCAGCCGATATCTTGCGCAGCGAGCGGAACATGGGCGTGAACACCTCCGCCCCGCCCGCCTGCGCCAGCGCCATGAAGTGATAGGCCTGTCCGTTCCCGAAATCGTAGGCGAAGACCACGACATCGACCGGGCCGCTCGAATTCTGCACCCGCGCGACGCCGTAGGCGGCCGGAATGCCGTTCACGCTCGTCCTCTCGATCGACGAAGGCGCGATTCGCGTCTGGCCCGAACCGCTCAGCGTGCCGAACACGGTGGTGATGTACGAATCGAGGCTGCCGCCCAGCTTGCCGCCCGAGAATTGCGCCTTGCCGGAAGAGCCGCTGATCGAGACGGCGCTCGTTCCGTTGACCATGAAGAAGCCATCGGGCGCATCGAATGCGAAGCGTAGGACCGGATGGGTGAAGCGGCGGCCGTCCACCACGCCCTGCTTGGGATCGTCACCATAGACGAGCCCGTCGATTCGCGTGAGGAAGGCGTCGCGGTTGGTGATGCCCGCCGCCGTGCTACCCGCATACGTCATCGCCGTTCGAACACGGGAGGCAGGGTCGGGGTGAGTCGAGGCCCATTCCGGCGTCTGGTTGGCGCTGCCGCGCAGCTGCGCCTCAAGCGCATTCTGCCGCGCGAGGCTTTCCAGCACCGTCGCCATGGCCCGTGGGTCATAGCCGGCGCGCTTGAGGTAAGTGATGCCCAGCTGGTCCGCCTGCAGTTCCTGCGAGCGCGAGAACTTGAGCGTCAGCAGCTGCGAGCCCTGCGAGAAGAGGTTCTGCCCAAGCCGCCCGAAAGCATTGTCGCCCAGCACCGCGCCGGAAAGGATAGAGCCCAGCACGCCGATGATCTGGTTTCGCTGTGCCGCCTTCTGGCGCTGCGCCGAGTGCCGCGCTGCGACATGCCCGACCTCGTGCCCGAGGACGCCGGCAAGCTCCGCCTCGTTGTTCATCAGCGCGGTCAGCTGCCGCGTGACGTAGACGTAGCCACCCGGAATGGCGAAAGCGTTGTTCACGGGAGAATTGAGGAGCGTGACCGTGAAGTCACCGGTCGCATTGGAAAGACCGGACTGCACCGCGATCTTCTTGCCCACCTGCTCGACGTAGCTGGCCTGCGTACCCGTGATCGCGCCGCCGAACTCGGCCAGCAGTTCGGGATGCGCCTTGGCGCCTTCGGTCTTGTCGCTTGCCGTGATCGCATAGACCCGCGGCGCCTTGGAACTTTGCGCCTCCACCGCGGGCGCATGCAGGAGGCCGGGCGCCGCGGCCAGGATGCCGATCGCCCCGATCGCGCTGGCGGCGCGCATGGCCTGTTTCTTCGTCATAGCCATCTCCATCCCTTCTTCAGCCTTGCTCTGCGACGTCAAACGAGGTGCTCAAGCCCTTGTTCCTCATGAGGCATCGGCCCCTGCAGCACCGCCAAGCGGATGGCGCGCGTTGACCAGAGCGACGAGGCGGGCGCTGTCGACATGAGTGTAGATCTGCGTCGTCCCGATGTCGGCATGGCCGAGCAGCATCTGCAGCACGCGCAGGTCCACGCCTCCTTCCAGCAAGTGAGTGGCAAAGGCGTGGCGCAGCACATGCGGAGACACCTTGGTGGGATCGAGGTCCGCCCGGACCGCCAGCGCCCTGAGCAGCTGGAACAGCCGCACCCGCGTCAGGTGTCCGCTGGCACCGCTGGAAGGAAACAGGAAGCGCGATCCGCCTCCCCTGCGCACGGCGAGCCAACGGGTAAGCGCCAGGCGCGAGCGGGTGCTGACCGGCACCATGCGCTGTTGCCCGCCCTTCCCGGTCACATGCAGAAAAGGCGCATCCCGCGGGACCGCCGCCAGAGGTAGCGACACCAGTTCGGTTGCCCGCAGCCCCGATCCGTACAGCAGTTCGAGCAGCGCAAGCAGGCGAACCGCATCGGGACGATCTCCGATAGCTTCCTCCTCGGCCCGCGCAAGGAAGCGGTCCACCTGCTCCCTCGTCAGCAGGCGCGGCAACGGCCTGCGGGGACGCGCCTGCGGAAGAGCGCCAGAGGGATCATCGAGCCGAAGACCTTCGTCGACGAGGAAGCCATAGAACTGCCGCAGCGCGGAACAGCGCCGCGCAAGGCTGGAGGCGGCAAGCCCGCTCCACGCCGTGCCGAGCCCCTCCAGCGCCTGCGCATCCGCGCCTGCCACATCGCCCAGAACTTCGCGCGCCGCCTCGAGATCGCGCCGGTAGGCGGCCAGCGTGTTCGCCGCCGCCCCGCGCTCCGCCGCGAGCATCGACAAGAAGCGTTCCGGAAGTTCCGCTTCCTTCATGCGCTCAGACCCGGGCGACTGCCTCGGCTGCGATCATCCGTGCCTCCGCCTCGAGGCCAACCTCCCGCAGGGCCGAGACGATGTGGAACAGGAAGCGCGGCGTCATCCTCTGCCAGTCGTCTCCCTGCATGCCGAAGCCCGCAAGAAGGACGACGCTTGCCGCATCGCCGCGCCTGGCGGCGCTTTCGATCGCCTGCGTCCAGCGCGTGGTTCCGCCGATGCCCGCTCCGGTCTCGGACGAAACCCGCTGCGCCACGCCCTCGTCCAGCCGGCCGAGGCCCGCAAGCCCGGCGACCAGGAAGGCCGACCGGCGCTTGCTGGCACTATCGTCGTCGTCCATGTAGCTTTCGATCGCGCCGCTTTCGACGCCGGAGACGGTGCCAGGCGCGGCCAGCACAAGCAGGCCCCAGCCGCGCGATCCGGCGCTTACCACGCTGGACCAACGCAGCGCATTGGCATCGTAGCCGGCCGAAAGCATTGATGCGATCAACAGGGGCGCGCTGTCCGCAAGGTCTGCGCTGGGTGCCATGCGCGCGGCTGCAGCCGCCGTCAGCACCTGGCGCGCATAGCCGGCGTTTCCACTCACCTTCCAGAGCGACTGCATCGCCGCGAGGCGGCCGGCCGGGTCCTGCAGCGTATAAGCATCGCGCAGGGATTCGGCGCGGTCCTGCCACTCCCCGGTGACGTCAGGGTCGGCATATATCTGCGAGTAGAGATCGACCATTGCCGCGTTGGACAGGACGCCGGCGGCGGCCGCGCGATCCGCTGCCGCAGCACGGCGCGCCAGCCCGACCATGGGCGCAAGAGCCGTGACGTAGTCGTACGAGGGCCCGGCGCTCTTCATCAGGGATGCCGGAGGCTCAAGCCCCACGCCAATCGCAAGCCCGTAGCGCCAGGGATCAAGCTTGGTCACCTTGTCCCACTCGATCGTCACGGCACGGCGGGACTTGCCGGCAGCGGCAGCATATTTCTGCGCCAGCAGCATGTCGATCTGGTCCATCGTGCCGCGATTGCGGTCACGCTCCAGACGCGAGATGGCGGCAGTGCTGTTGCCTCGAAAGGCATCGCACATCGTGCGCGTCACGCCCCAGGCCGGATCCGCCCGGAGGGAGCCCTGCGTCGCCATGACCGGGCACATGCCGGTGAAATCCGCGTTGCGGGCATAGACGTCGAGCACCACGGCTCCGACTGCCGGCGTGTAGTCAGCGATGTCCATGTCCTGCAGCACGGCGCGAGCCGCATCGGTTTCTCCCATGCGCAGCAAAAGCGACACGCGAAGCGCCAGGAAGTCCTGCGCGCTCATGCCTTGCGGCGGCTGCAGGCGCGAGGCGAGCGCGCGGCGCAAGAGGATGTGCCCCCACCGCGAAACGAGAGTGCCCCGGTTGCCCGCCAGTGCGACCTGCACCAGCCGCCCGTTCTGGACCGCCAGCGAATCCATCGCAAGGCCGCCCTCGTCGGACCCGAGCAGCCCCGCTTCGGCGATCGAGCGGCGCGCCTGCGGCGGCATGTCGATCACGATCTTGCTGCCCAGCAGCGCCTCGAAATCCTCGGGCGACATGCGCTCGAGTTCCTCTAGGGTGGGAATGCGGGTGAGCGCATTCTCATCCTTCGCGGCCACGGCGGCGAACGTGAGCGACTGGGGCGCCCCGCTCGGCAGAGCCTGGATCACAGGCGTGGAGGTTGCGACCACCCGCGGAGCCGGGGAGCTTGCCGGCTGGGCCGGCCGGGGGGCAGCCGTCCGGGTGGGCGCCGGGCGCGGAGCCGCAGTGCGGGCAGGCGCGGGCGCCGGCTCGTCGAACATCTTGGGAAGCAGGGATTCGGGCGCGTCCTGCGCAGCGACCCACACGGACGTCATCGCAAGCGCCGCACCCGCGAGCAGATGAACCGCCCTCATCGGGCAGCCTCCGCAGGAAGCGGGACAACGATGGTCTGGTCTTCCACCGGCTGAGTGCCGCCTCTGTTCCATGCAGCGAGCCCCAGCGCAACCACGGCAATCGGTACGGCGATGGCGATTGCCCTTGCAAGCCTGCGCCTGCGCATTGTCGTCGTCACTCGAATTCCTTCATCATGCCGGACCCGGACCGCCCACTTGTGATGCTTGCACTGCGACCTAGCGCAACTATAGGCGATGGGGCAATGGACGTTCAACAGACCCGCTTTTCCGCGCAGGAGATCACGACCCTTGCGCGCCGCATAGATCGTCCGATCGTGCTCGTGGGCATGATGGGCGTCGGCAAGTCGAGCGTGGGCAAGCGGCTCGCCTCGCTTCTGGATTGTCCTTTCGTCGACGCAGACGAAGAGATCGAGCGTTCGGCGCAGATGACCATCCCCGAGATCTTCGATACGTTTGGCGAAGACTATTTCCGCGATGGCGAGCGCCGGGTGATCGCGCGTCTGGTCACCGAAAGGGCGGACAGCCCTTCCCGCACGGTCGTGGTCGCCACCGGCGGCGGAGCGTTCTGCAACGCCGAAACCCGGGCGCTGATCCTCGACAAGGCCGTGACCGTATGGCTCGACAGCGACGTCGACACACTGGTCGAGCGCACGTCGCGCAAGGAGAACCGGCCGCTTCTGCGGGGTGGGAACCCGCGCGAGATCCTCGCCCGGCTGCGTGCCGAGCGCGAGCCTCATTATCGGCAGGCCCCGATCCACGTGGTCAGCGGCGCGGGCCCTCACGTCCACACCATCAACAAAGTCCTTCAGGAAATCTCGCAATGGCTGTGATCCCGGTCGAAATCGCATCACGGCCCTATGAAGTGCGCGTGGGCGCCGGACTGCTGGCCGACCTTGCGCAGAACTGCAGCGGCCGGTTGCGCAAGCGGGGCGTGCCCATCGTCACCGACGCCAACGTTCATGCCGCATGGGGAAGCCTGGTCGAAAGGAACCTGCGCGAGAACGGCCATGAACCGCAGTGGCGCATCCTGCCTCCCGGCGAGCAGACGAAGTCCTGGGCAGAACTCGCCGCGACGGTCGACTGGCTGCTGTCCCTCGAGGTGGAGCGGGGCGACCACGTCATAGCTCTGGGCGGGGGCGTCATCGGCGATCTCACGGGCTTTTGCGCGGCGGTGCTCAAGCGTGGGTGCCACTTCATCCAGGTCCCCACGACGCTGCTGGCCCAGGTCGATTCGAGCGTCGGCGGCAAGACCGCGATCAACACGCCCGCGGGCAAGAACCTGGTGGGAGCGTTCCACCAGCCCTCGCTCGTGCTGGCGGACCTCTCCGTCCTCGAAACCCTGCCGCGACGAGACCTGCTGGCCGGCTATGCCGAAGTGGTGAAGTACGGATTGATCGACGATCCCGCCTTCTTCGACTGGTGCGATGAAAACGCCTCGCGCATGCTTTCGGGGGACCGGGACTTGCGCGAATATGCGGTGGCCCACTCCGTCGCATCCAAGGCGCGCATCGTGGCCGAGGACGAGTTCGAGACCACGGGGCGCAGGGCGCTCCTCAATCTGGGCCACACCTTCGGACACGCGCTTGAGGCGGAAACCGGCTTTTCCGATCGGCTGCTGCATGGAGAGGGCGTGGCGCTCGGAATGGTTCTGGCCGCCCGCTACTCCGCCCGGCGCGATCTGATGCCGCATGGCGACGCCGAACGCGTGGAAAGGCATGTGGCAGAGGTCGGGCTTCCCGCCAGCCTCGCCGCACTGCGCCTTCGCTGCGATGGCGATGCGCTGGTGCAGCACATGCTCCACGACAAGAAGATGGACGCGGGCACCCTGCCCTTCCTGCTGATGAAGGGCATTGGCCGGACCTATCTCGACAGGCAGGTCTCGTTGGACGACGTCGCGAGATTCCTGGACGAGGAACTTGCTCGCGAGCCCGCCTGACGGGAACTATCGCGCATGCCGCACTGCCGCGGCACGACAAACAGGATGACGGGCCAAGATCCTTGCCATGACAGCACCCGAAGCTACCCCTGAACTCGATTTTGCCGAACAGGCGACGCAGGACGATCGGGCCTTCCTCGGCCATCCCAAGGGTCTGGGATACCTTGGCCTGGTGGAGGGTTGCGAGCGCTTCTCCTACTACTCGATGCAGACGCTGCTGACGCTGTACATGGTCAAGTACCTGCTGCAGCCGGGGCGGCAGGAAACCGTCATCGGCCTCGAATGGATGCGCACGCATCTGTTCTCGGGCATGCAGGGCCAGCCGCTCGCCTCGGAAATCTTCGGTCTCTACACCGCTCTTGTCTATCTCACGCCAATCCTGGGCGGCCTGCTGGCGGACCTGTGGCTCGGACGCCGGGCGGCCCTGATCGCTGGCTGCGTCATCATGTCCCTTGGTCACTTCCTCATGGCCTTCGAGGGCGCATTCCTGCTAGCCCTCGGCTCGCTCGTGGTGGGCGTCGGCCTCTTCAAGGGCAACATCGCCAGCCAGGTGGGTGAACTCTACCGACCGGGCGACATTCGCCGGGCCATGGCGTTCCAGATCTTCTACATCTTCATCAACGTTTCCGTGATCGCTGCACCGCTGGTCTCGGGAACCCTTGGCGAGAAGGTCGGCTGGCACTGGGGCTTCGGCTTTGCGGGGGTGGTCATGGTCGTCGGGCTGCTGATCTACCTCGCCGCTCGGCGGCACCTGCCGGCCGACCCCGCGAAGGCTTCCAGGGAGAGCCAGCCCCGCGCCCGCTTCGAGACGGGAGACGGGCTGCGCCTTGCGGCAGTCCTGGTGCTTGTCCCCATCATGGCAGTCTCGCTGCTCACCAATCAGCAGATCTTCAACGCCTATCTCGTCTGGGCCGACCAGCAGTTCCAGCTCACGTTCCTCGGAACGAGCCTGCCGACCAGCTGGATGATCACGCTGGATGCGACGCTCAGCTTCTCGATGCTGGTGGCAGTGGCCGCCTTCTGGGCCTTCGTGGGCAAGCGCACGGGCCGCGAGCCGGACGAACTGGGCAAGATGATCATCGGCTGCGCCTTCATCATCTGCGGCGCACTGTGCCTCTACATGGCCGCGCTGACACAGGGTTCGGCCAGGATCGGGCTGTTCTGGCCGGTGCTGTTCCACCTCTTCAACTCGATCGGCTTCTCGCATCTCCTGCCGGTCAGCCTCGTCCTGTTCACACGTCTTGCCCCCAAGGCGCTCAACGCCTCGATCGTGGGCATCTACTACCTGGCGTTCTTCGGGGCCAACCTCGCCGTGGGCAAGATCGGTACGCTGTTCGGGACCATGCCGGCGACCCAGTTCTGGCTGCTGCACGCGGCAAGCGCGAGCGTGGGCCTTGTGGGCTTCGGCGCGTTCAGGCTGCTTCTGGCGGGCAAGCTGATGCCCCGCTCACCCGGCCCCCGCTCACACCGCCAAGCCTGATGCCCGTCATCGGCTGCCTTCTGATCATCGTCCTGCCTTTGCTGGGACTGGCGGGAGGCGGCCTCCTCGCAGGAGCCGAAGGCGCGACATGGGGCGCCATTGCCGGCTTCGTCATCGCGGTTGCAGTCTTCGGCAGCGGCGTTTTCGCCTTGCTCAAGACGACGCGGCGGCGCTGAACATCAGCCAAACACCGCGACGGACTGCATTCCTGCAATGGCGGGCACGCCCTCGCTGTTCCACTGCATGATGTGCTCGCTCGCCCCGCCATGCGCTGCATACCCGCTGGTCGAGCGGATCAGCCACCAACCATCTGCCCCCGGCCGTGGATCGAGCATGTTGACGTGCCATTGCATCGAAGAGATCGGCACCTTCAGCCCGACCAGCGGCAAGACCGCCACCGGCAATGCATCCCCGCACAGCAGGCATTCGAGCTGGGGATCGAGACCTTCGCGGTTCCGCAAGCGGATCCACCAGGCGAGGTCCGCTTCCCCCAAGGCCGACTTGGGCAGGGCGAACCGCGCTTCGAAGTGATTGCGCAGGAAGGCCGGGGCATTTTCCATCGGCACGGACCTTGCCTCGCCCGGCGCAATCAGGCCCCCGGGAAGCGGGTAATGGTCGAGGCTCAGCGCGCTCTCAATCTGGCGCATGAACACGAAGGCGGCAGTGAAGCCCACGCCTTCCAGGCCCGACAGTTCGACCGAGACCCATGTAGCGTTGCGCCCCTGCCGCAGCATCCGGGCCCGAGCCTCGATACGGCCCGCAAGCGGGCCGACCATCGACAGCTGTCCCGAGCGCAGCGGCGGAAGGCCCACCGCAGCGCCCTGTGCGGCCGCCAGTGCAATCGCCGAAGTCAGCCCGCCGTAAGCCGTGCGTCCCTGGAGCCAGTCCTGATCGATTTCGAGAACAAAGCCGTTTTCCAGCGGCTCCGCTCTCGCCAGCATTTCTCCAAGCGACAGCATCAGAACAGCCGCGAACCATCGGGCACGCGCTTGTCGGGCGAAAACAGCGTCACTCGCCCTTCCTCGTCCGCAAAGCCCAGCGTCAGGACTTCGGACACCGCTTTGCCGATCTGGCGCACGGGAAAGTTCACGACAGCGGCCACCTGCCTCCCGACCAGCTCCTCGGGCGCATAGAGCGCGGCCACCTGGCCCACGCTCTTCTTCTCGCCGATGGCCGGACCGAAGTCGATCCGTAGCTTGTAGCTCGGCTTGCGCGCGCCTTCGTAAACCTCCGCCGCGACGACTGTGCCGACGCGGATGTCGACTTTCAGGAACTCGTCGAAACCGATCGTCTCGCCCGCAGGCGCGGCGGGGTCATGGTCGAGATGCATGTCACTCCATCTCGAGGATGATCGCGTCCACGGCAAGGCTTGCGCCCGGCGCCGCGTTGACGGACTTGACCACACCCGCCTTCTCGGCGCGAAGGATGTTCTCCATCTTCATGGCTTCCACCACCGCGAGCGGCTGTCCCGCCTCTACCCTGTCGCCCTCGGTCACGTTGAGCGAGACCAGCAAACCCGGCATCGGGCAGATGAGGAACCGGGAAAGATCGGGCGGGATCTTCTCGATCATGTGCTGCGTATACCCTGCGAGGTGGGCGGGCAGACAGGTCACCTTGTGGGCTGCCCCGCGCGTAGTCATCCGAAAACCCGTGCGAGTGACTTCGAGCTTGAGCGTCAGGTCCTCACCATCAACCTCGGCATCCACGAAGCGGTCGCCCGGCGTATATTCGAGTTCAAGCTCCACTTCCTCGCCGTTCACCGTCAACAGGTCTTCGTCGAGTTCGACGGCATACGTGGTGCCATCGATGGTGATCGTCCACTCGCCCGGCGGGTCGAGCGGAGCGCCAAGCTGGCCCTCCACGCGGCGCGCGCGATCGGCCCTGGCCGTGGCAATGAACGCGGCGATGGCGGCAAGCTTGACCTTGAGCTCGTCCGAGCCGGGTGCGCCGTGAAAGCCTTCCGGGTACTCCTCGGCGATGAAGCCGGTGGTCAGCTCGCCCGAGCGGAAGCGCGGGTGCTGCATGATGGCCGAGACGAAGTCGATGTTATGGCCCAGCCCTTCGATCTCGAAAGCGTCGAGCGCGGCGATCTGCTTGTCGGCGGCCTCGTCGCGCGTCTCGCCCCAGGTGATCAGCTTGGCGATCATCGGATCGTAGAACATCGAGACTTCGCCGCCTTCGTAGACGCCGTCGTCCACGCGGATGCCCTCGATACCCCGGCGCCCGTTTTCCTGGCCGTCGTCCGTCCAGCCTTCGACCGGCGGATTGTAGCGCACAAGGCGTCCGGTAGAAGGCAGGAAGCCTCGATAGGGGTCTTCGGCGTAGACGCGGTTCTCGATAGCCCAGCCATCGATCTTTACATCGTCCTGTGTCATCTCAAGCTTCTCGCCAGCAGCGACACGGATCATCTGCTCGACAAGATCGACGCCGGTGATCGCCTCGGTGACCGGGTGCTCCACCTGCAGGCGGGTGTTCATCTCCAGGAAGTAGAAGCTCTCGCCGCTCGGGTCCGCGCCCGAGACGATCAGTTCCACCGTTCCGGCCGAATAGTACCCCACCGCGCGCGACAGGGCGACGCACTGCTCGCCCATGGCCTTGCGCATGGCAGGCGTGACGAAGGGCGACGGCGCTTCCTCCACCACCTTCTGGTGGCGGCGCTGGATCGAGCATTCGCGCTCGTTCAGGTAAAGGATGTTGCCGTGCTTGTCGCCGAGGATCTGGATCTCGATGTGGCGCGGGTTGAGGATGAACTTTTCGATGAAGACGCGGTCGTCGCCGAACGAATTCAGCCCCTCGCGCTTTACCGCCTCGAAACCTTCGCGCACGTCCTGCTCGCTATAGGCTAGGCGCATGCCCTTGCCGCCGCCGCCGGCAGACGCCTTCATCATCACCGGATAGCCGATCTCGGCGGAGATGCGCACCGCGTGCTCGGTGTCCGCGATCTCGCCGACGAAGCCGGGCACGACATTGACGCCCGCTTCCTTGGCCAGCTTCTTCGACTCGATCTTGTCGCCCATTGCCGCAATCGCGCCCACGGGAGGACCGATGAACTCGATGCCCTCTGCGGCCAGGGCTTCGGCGAACGAGGTCCGCTCCGAGAGGAAGCCGTAGCCGGGATGAACCGCTTCGGCGCCAGTCTGCTTGCACGCCGCGATGATCTTGTCGGCGATCAGATAGGACTGCGCAGCCGGCGCCGGGCCGATGTGAACCGCCTCATCCGCCATCTGCACGAACGGCGCGCGCGCGTCGGCGTCGGAATAGACGGCGACCGTGGCAATGCCCATGCGACGCGCCGTCTTGATGACGCGGCAGGCGATCTCACCCCGGTTTGCAATCAGGATCTTTTTGAACATGGCACCTCGAAGCCCCATTCGGGTTCTTGTTTGTTTGCGGTCGGAAAAAGGAACTGCAACGCCTGTGGCGAAAGGACATGGTAGGCCGTCGCGTGGGTCAGATCTTCCCGCGCGGCGAGGCACACGAGCGGTCCGCCCGCGGCGGCCACCTGCCTTGCCGCTTGCGCCGTCTCCGGCCCCTCGTTCGAATAGGTGAGATACATTGGAGCGTTGCGCGGCCGGGCCTTGAGAAGCGAGGAGGCCGAGTGCGCAAGAGCGGCATCATCCCACCACAAGCTCGCATCTATTGCGGCGTAGCGTTGGAACAGGGCTGGCTCGCGCAGCCACGTCTCGACGATGAACAACCCCGCCAGCGATTCCCCTATCACGCCATTGTCGCCACTCGTGCGGTAGTTCGCCTCCACCAACGGCTTCACCTTGTCGCGCAGGAACGCGCGGAACAGGGCTGAACCTCCTGCCGTTGGATACTGCTTGTGCTGTGCGGCCGTGCCCGGACTGCCGATCAGTTCGGCCCGCCGATCCCTGCTCTCGATCCCGACGACGATGACCGGCAGCGAGCGCCCCCAGATCGCGTTGAGCGCACTGGTACCGGCGATGTGCAGGAAGTCCTGCGAAAGGCCTCCGTCGATGACGTAGAGCACCGGATAGCGCTTGTCCCCGGCTGCGTAGCCATCCGGCAGATAGACGTTGACCTGCCGCTGGTCGTCAGCGGCAAAATCAACGAGATGCGTTTGCCCGATCGTGATCGGGGTCGGCGCGGAAGGTGCGGCCCTCGCAACATGCGCGCCGGAAACGAGGCAGGCCAGAGCCAGCAGCATCAAGCCTGCCCGCTGGATCACTCGGCCGCTTCCAGCTTGGCGCAGCCCTTGGGCATGCGCTGGGCTTCGACCTGCGCGGGCGTCAGTTCGATCGCCATGGGCTTCAGCCCAAGCCGCGCGAACATCGCCATGTCGTTGTCGTCTCCGGCGTTGGGCGCGGTCAGCAGCTTGTCGCCGGTGAAGATCGAGTTGGCACCGGCCATGAAGCACATCGCCTGCGTCATCTCGGACATGGATTCGCGTCCCGCCGACAGGCGCACCATCGAACCCGGCATGGTGATGCGGGCGACCGCCACGGTGCGCACAAATTCCACGTCGTCGATCTTGGCCAGCGGGGTGTCGGCCAGCATGTCGCCCAGCACGGTGCCCTTCACCGGCACCAGCGCGTTCACCGGCACCGACTGCGGGTGGTCCGGGAGCGTTGCGAGCGTATGGATGAAGCCCACGCGGTCGGCGCGCGTCTCGCCCATGCCGACAATGCCGCCGGAGCACACGTTGATGCCCGCCATCCGCACGTTCGACAGCGTGTCGAGGCGGTCCTCCATCGTGCGGGTGGTGATCACCTGGTCATAGCGCTCGGGCGAGGTGTCGATATTGTGATTGTAGTAGTCGAGCCCCGCTTCGCTCAGCATGTCCGCCTGCTCGGGCGTGAGCATGCCCAGCGTCATGCAGGTCTCCATGCCCATCGCGCGCACGCCCTTCACCATCTCGATGATGGCGGGCATGTCGCGGTCCTTGGGGTTGCGCCAGGCGGCGCCCATGCAGAAACGGGTCGAGCCCTGGTCGGCCGCCTGCGCCGCACGCTGGAGCACCGCCTGCACTTCCATCAGCTTCGTCGCCTTGACGCCGCTTTCCGCGTGAACCGACTGCGAACAATAGCCACAATCCTCAACGCACCCGCCAGTCTTGATCGAAAGCAGCGTCGAAAGCTGCACTTCGTCTGCCTTGTGGCTCGCGCGATGGACCTGCGCCGCACGAAAGACCAGTTCCGGGAACGGCAGGTCGAACAGGCCTGCGATCTCCTCGCGGGTCCAGTCGTTTCGGGGTGTGATGGCAGGGGTATCGGTCATGATCATTCCTCAGCTGGCGAAAGCCAAACCAGCGCCATACGCGCCGATGCGGGCCTGATCCAGCGTCAGCATCATTCCGCCGCCTGCAACTCGGAAGCGGCGGGAGGCATGTTGTGTCCCAGCAGGCGAAGAACGTCGGCCGCGCACTCCACTACGTTGGAGCCGGGGCCGTAGATGCCCTGGACGCCTGCATTGCGCAGGTACTCGTAGTCCTGCGGCGGAATGACGCCGCCCGCGATGACCTTGATGTCGCTGCGGCCCTGTTCCCGCAGCTGTCGGATGAGTTCGGGGATCAGGGTCTTGTGACCCGCCGCGAGGCTCGACGCGCCGACGACATCGACCTCGTTCTCCAGAGCCAGCACCACCGTCTCCTCGGGTGTCTGGAACAGCGGCCCCGACACCACGTCGAAACCCATGTCGCCAAAGGCCGAGGCGATCACGTTGGCACCTCGGTCGTGGCCGTCCTGCCCCATCTTGGCGACGAGCAGCTTGGGCTTGCGGCCGAGGCGGCGCTCCACCGCGGCGACACCATCGAGCACCTGCTGCCAGCGGCTGTCACCTTCGTAGGGCGCGGAATAGACGCCCTTTACTGGGGTAGGCTGAGTACCGTAGCGCTGGAAGCTTTCCTCCATGGCAGAGCTGATCTCGCCCAGCGTGGCCCGGGCACGAGCCGCATCGACGGCATGGGCAAGCAGGTTCGTCTCGATGGACTGCGGCGCGGCGGCAGCCTTGCGCAAGGCGTCGAGCGCGGCCTGGCAGGCAGCTTCATCGCGCGTGGACTTCACCTTGTTGATGCGGGCGATCTGCGCTTCGCGCACCTTGGTGTTGTCGACTTCCAGCGTCTCGAGCAAGTCCTCGTTGGCGAGGCGGTACTTGTTGACACCGACGATCACGTCGTCGCCGCGATCGACACGCGCCTGCCGGGCGGCGGCAGCGGTCTCGATCATGGCCTTGGGCCAGCCTGCGGCCACTGCCTTCGCCATGCCGCCTTCCGCCTCCACGCGGTCGATGATCGCCTGCGCCTCGTCGACCAGTTGCTGCGTCAGAGCCTCCACATAATAAGAGCCGCCGAGCGGATCGACCACCTTGGTCATCCCGGTTTCTTCCTGGATGATGATCTGGGTGTTGCGGGCAATGCGCGCCGAGAAGTCCGTCGGCAGCGCGATCGCCTCGTCGAGCGCATTGGTATGCAGCGACTGGGTGCCGCCCAGCATCGATGCCATGGCCTCGATCGTGGTCCGGATGACGTTATTGTAGGGGTCCTGCTCGGTGAGCGACACACCGGAAGTCTGGCAGTGCGTGCGCAGCATCTTGCTGCGCTCGTTTTTGGCGCCAAGCTTCGTCATCGCCCGGTGCCACAGCACGCGGGCGGCGCGCAGCTTCGCCACTTCCATGAAGAAGTTCATGCCGATCGCGAAGAAGAACGACAGGCGCCCGGCGAAATTGTCGAGGTCTAGGCCCGAGGCCACGCCGTAGCGGGCATATTCGATGCCGTCGGCGATGGTGAAGGCCAGTTCCTGCACCTGCGTCGCGCCGGCTTCCTGCATGTGGTAGCCGGAGATCGAGATCGAGTTGAACTTGGGCATCTCGCGGCTGGTGTAGCCGAAGATGTCCGAAATGATCCGCATGCTCGGCTCGGGCGGGTAGATGTAGGTGTTGCGGACCATGAACTCCTTGAGGATGTCGTTCTGGACCGTACCGTCGAGCAGCTTGCGGTCGACGCCCTGTTCCTCGCCCGCGACGATGAAGAACGCCAGGATCGGGATCACCGCGCCGTTCATGGTCATGGAGACCGACATCTGGTCAAGCGGGATGCCGTCGAACAGGATCTTCATGTCCTCGACCGAGTCGATGGCGACGCCCGCCTTGCCGACGTCGCCGACCACGCGCGGGTGATCGCTGTCGTAGCCGCGATGGGTGGCCAGATCGAAAGCGACCGACAGGCCCTTCTGCCCGGCAGCCAGATTGCGGCGGTAGAAGGCGTTCGATTCCTCGGCCGTGGAGAAACCTGCGTACTGGCGGATCGTCCAGGGACGGCCCGCGTACATCGAGGCGCGAACACCCCGCGTAAAGGGCGCGAAGCCGGGAAGGCCCGGATCGACGGACACGTCCTCGGCAGTGTAGAGCGGTTTGACCGCGATACCCTCGGGCGTGTTCCAGGTCAGGTCCTTGCCCTTGACCTCCTTGTCCGCCGCTGCCTGCCAGTCGTTGATGTCAGCCATGTCCCGTCTTCCCGTTATTCCGCATCATCCGGGCAGAAGCCCGGACAGCGCATTCTCAGTGCGCCTCCTTGGGCGTCTCCATGATCTCGGTAAGCTGCCCGCCCATGTCCTTCGGGTGCACGAAGAAGATCGGCGTACCGTGCGCGCCGATGCGAGGCTCGCCCAGCACTCGCTTGCCGAGGCTCTCGAACCAGGCTTTCGCGGCATGGATGTCCGCGACTTCGTAGCAGATGTGGTGCTGGCCCCCGAGCGGGTTGCGCTCCAGCCACTTGCCGACCGCCGAATCGGCAACCGTAGGCTGGAGCAATTCAATCTGCGTACCCGCCGTTCCGCCTTCGCCCGGCGTGTTGACGAAGCAGACGCGCACCTGCTGGCTTTCGAGCACGAACGGCTCGGTCACGTCGGTCGCGCCCATCACGTCCCTGTAGAACGCGATAGACGCGTCAAGATCGGGCGTGGCAACGCCGATGTGATTGAGACGGCCGAGCTTCATGCACCCGTCTCCGAGGCATTCTCGATCACCAGCGCGATGCCCTGCCCGCCGCCGATGCACATGGTGATCAGGCCGTAGCGGCCACCGACGCGCTTCAGTTCGTACATACACTTGATCGTGAGCATCGTGCCCGTGGCGCCGACCGGGTGGCCGATGGAGACGCCCGAGCCGTTCGGATTAACCTTCTGCGCATCGAAGCCGAGCGACTTTGCAACGGCCGCCGCCTGCGCCGCGAAAGCCTCGTTGCTTTCGATCACGTCCATCTGGTCGAGCGAGAGGCCGGCGCGCTTGAGGGCGATCGGCACCGCCTGGATGGGGCCCTCGCCCATGTATTCCGGCTCCACGCCCGCGTGCCCCCAAGCAACGATCCGGGCCATGGGCTTTAGGCCCCGGCTCTCGACCTCGGCGCCGGTCGCCAGCACCACGGCGGCGGCGCCGTCGTTGATGCCGCTGGCGTTACCGGCGGTGATCAGGCCCTCCTTCTTGAAGGCGGGCTTCATCTTTCCGAGCGTCTCGACGGTGGTGTCCTCGCGGACATGCTCGTCGGTATCGAAGATCACGGTGCCCTTGCGGGTCTTCACCTCGACGGGGAGGATCTGCTCCTTGAAACGGCCTTCCGCGATGGCTCGTGCGGCGCGCTGGTGGCTGGTTGCCGCAAGCGTGTCCATATCCTCGCGGCTGATGCAGTGCCGCTCCGCCACGTTCTCCGCCGTGACGCCCATGTGGTAGTCGCCGATCGCGTCGGAAAGACCCAGCGTCAGCGCGTCTTCCTGCGTGTTGGCGCCCATCTTCCGACCCCAGCGAACTCCGTGATCGTGATAGGGCACGTTCGACATCGATTCGGCGCCGCCCGCGAGGGTGATCGAGGCTTCGCCCAGCTTCATCATCTGCGCCGCCGAAACGATGGCCTGCACGCCCGAGCCGCAGAGCCGGTTAAGCGTAAGCGCGGGAACGGCAAGCGGCACGCCCGCCTTGATGCCGATCACGCGGGCCAGCATCTGATCGCGCGCACTGGTGGGCATGACCTGCCCGATCACGATGTGCTCGACCCCCTCGGCCTCCACCCCGGCCCGCTCCAGAGCCTCGGCGGCGACAAGTGCGCCAAGTTCTGCGGGCATGAAGCCTTTAAGCGAACCGCCAAAGTCTCCGACAGCCGTCCGTACTCCGCTGACGATGTAGACGTCTTCCATGACCTGTTTCCAATCCCTTGCAGTGCGGGCGAGGTCCTATTCGGCTCCCGCCCGCGATCACGGTACTCTCAAAAAGGCCATCCCTCAGAGCGGGATGTTGTCGTGCTTCTTCCAGGGGTTCTCGAGGCTCTTGTTGCGCAGCTTCCTGAGGCCGAGCGCTATGCGCCGACGCGTGGAATGCGGGTAGATGACCTCGTCGATGTAGCCTCGGCTCGCGGCTACGAAGGGGTTGGCGAAGCGCTCCTCGTATTCCCTGGTCTTGGCGGCGATGCCTTCGGCGTCCTGGCCGCGGAAGATGATCTCCACCGCGCCCTTCGCGCCCATCACGGCGATCTCCGCAGTGGGCCATGCGTAGTTGAGGTCACCGCGCAGGTGCTTCGAACTCATGACGTCGTAAGCGCCGCCATAGGCCTTGCGAGTGATGACGGTAATCTTGGGCACGGTCGCCTCGGCATAGGCGAACAGCAGCTTGGCGCCGTGCTTGATGATGCCGTTGTGCTCCTGGTCGGTGCCAGGCAGGAAGCCCGGAACGTCCACGAAGGTGATGATGGGAATGTTGAAGGCGTCGCAGAAGCGCACGAAGCGCGCGGCCTTCTTCGACGAGTTGATGTCGAGCACGCCTGCTAGCACCATCGGCTGGTTGGCGACGATCCCCACGGTCCTGCCCTCCACACGGCCGAAGCCGATCAGGATGTTACCTGCATGAAGCGGCTGCAGCTCGAAGAACTCGCCCTCGTCCAGGGTCTTCCGGATAACCTCGTGCATGTCGTAGGGCTGGTTTGCCGAGGGCGGGATGATCGTGTCGAGGCTGTGCTCGGGACGGTCCCATGGATCGGCGCAGGGGCGTTCCGGCGCATCGTCACGGTTGGACGAAGGCAGGAAATCGAAGAAGTCGCGCGCGGCGAGCAGCGCCTCGATGTCGTTCTCGAGCGCAAGGTCTGACACCGACGTCTTGCTGGAGTGAGTGATCGCGCCGCCCAGTTCCTCCTGCGTGACGACCTCGTTGGTGACTGTCTTCACCACGTCCGGCCCGGTCACGAACATGTAGGAGCTGTCCTTCACCATGAAGATGAAGTCCGTCATCGCCGGCGAATAGACCGCGCCGCCCGCGCACGGGCCCATGATGAGGGAGAGCTGCGGCACCACGCCCGAGGCAAGCACGTTGCGCTGGAACACGTCGGCATATCCGCCGAGCGAGGCGACGCCTTCCTGGATGCGCGCACCGCCAGAATCGTTGAGCCCGATCACCGGCGCGCCCACTTTCATCGCCGCATCCATGACCTTGCAGATCTTCTGCGCATGGCGCGCCGAGAGCGAACCACCGAATACGGTGAAGTCCTGGCTGAAGACATAGACGAGGCGGCCGTTGATGGTGCCCGAACCCGTGACCACGCCGTCGCCGGGGATCTTCTGGTCCTGCATACCGAAGTCGACGCAGTCATGCTCGACGTAGAGATCCAACTCCTCGAAGCTGCCTTCGTCCAGCAGCACGTCGAGCCGCTCGCGCGCGGTCAGCTTGCCCTTGGCATGCTGGGCATCGATCCGCTTCTGCCCGCCGCCCATCTTAGCGGCATCCCGGCGCTTCTCCATTTCAGCGATATTGGCCGACATCCGGATTCCCTTGTCCCAGTGATTCCAACCTGCGGTTCCAGCGAGGAATGCGGCTCCTTAAAGGCATCTGGCACAAGTCAGGTCAACCGTTTTAATCGCCCGGTTAAAACAAATCACAGGTGAGCGCAGGCTATATCTGCCACGCGATATTGCGGCGGGAGGTTCGCAGACCCGCGCCCCCCCGCCGCCCGCGCTCACTTGAGCAGCACGAGTTCCTCCGCCATCGTCGGGTGGATGGCGACAGTCGCGTCGAAGTCGGCCTTGGTGAGCCCTGCCTTCACTGCAACCGCTGCGGCCTGCATGATTTCCGGCGATTCGGAGCCGATCATGTGGATTCCCAGCACCCGCTCCGTCGATGCCTCGCAAACCATCTTGTACAGCGAGCGCTCGTTCCGGTGGGCGACCACGTTCTTCATCGCCCGGAAATCGCTCGTATAGACCTTAACCGATCCGTACTTCTGGGTAGCCTCGGCCTCGGTCAGGCCAACTGCGGCGATCGGCGGATGGCTGAAGACGGCCGAGGGGATGCACGAGTAATCGACCGTGGTCGGCTTGCCTCCGAACACGGTGTCGGCGAAGGCCTGCCCCTCTCGGATTGCAACCGGGGTAAGCTGCACTCGATCGGTGACATCGCCGACGGCATAGATGCTTTCGATGTTGGTGCGCGAGTGTTCGTCGACAGCAATGGCACCGCGCTCGTTCAGCTTGACCCCGACATCCTCGAGCCCCAGGTTCTGGGTGTTCGGAACACGTCCGGTCGCGAACAGGACGCAGTCGACCTCCATCGGATCGTGATTGCTCATGTGAACCACGAGCGAGCCGTCGCCGTTCTTCTCGATCTTCTCGAAGTTGGCGTTGAACCGGAAGTTGATGCCCTTGATCATCGAGATCTGGAGAAGCCGGTCGCGAATGCTCTCATCATAGCCGCGCAGCAGCTGGTCCGAGCGGTTCATCAGCGTGACCTTGGCGCCGAACTGATGGAAGATGCCGGCGAACTCGTTGGCGATGTAACCGGCTCCCGCGATCAGGATACGCTTTGGGATCGCGTCGAGGTGGAAAGCCTCGTTCGAGGTAATGCCATGTTCGTGACCGGGACACGAAGGCACGTGCGGCCGGGCACCGGTGCAGATGAGGATGTGCCTGGCGGTCTTCTTCTCGCCACTGGCAAGAGTGACCTCGTTCGGGCCGGTGAGCGTCGCCCGCTCGTGGAAGATCTCGACCTTGTTGCTTTCCAGCGTCTGGGTATAGAGCCCGTTGAGCCTGTCGACATCACCCAGCACGTTGTCGCGCAGCTTGATCCAGTCGAACCTGCACTCGCCCATTTCCCAGCCGAAGTGCCTTGCATCCTCCAGGTCTTCCGCGAAATGGGCCCCGTAGACGAGCATCTTCTTAGGCACGCAGCCCCGGATCACGCAAGTTCCACCGATGCGGTACTCCTCGGCGACGGCCACTCTCGCTCCATGCGCCGCAGCCACGCGGCTGGCCCGCACGCCGCCCGAACCTGCGCCGATGGTGAAGAGGTCGTAGTCGTAGTCGGCCATGCGAGATTGCTCCCCGAATAGGTGTGGAGCCCGGACGGGCTGCTTTGCGATGGGTCGCGCCGCATATGGTACGTCCCCCGGCCGATTGCCAGCGAGGAGCGCTCGTCCCGTTCGGCCGTCGGCGTTTCATTCCGCCGTGAAACCGGCTCCTCCAGCCGCTGCCGATATTGTCAACCCGATTGGTTGAGTTTACATCGAGAGCATGGCTGCTTCTTCATGAAGGAGGCACTGGAGATCGGGAGACCACCGATGACGTTTTCACATGACGAGAACATGAGCAGGAAGGAACCTTTGGTCCTGATGGTTCCCGGCCTCGAAGGGAGTGGGCCGGGGCACTGGCAGCGCCGCTGGGCGGAAGAGCTCGACAACTGCGAGATCGCCGAACTGGGCAGCTGGAGCACTCCGCATCGCAATACCTGGATCAACCGCCTCAATCTTGCCGTGCATCGTGCCGGGCGACCGGTGATCATCGTGGCGCACAGCCTTGGCTGCATCCTCACTGCATGGTGGTCGAAATTCGAGCAGCCCGCCTGGGGAAGTCCCGTGGCCGGTGCACTGCTGGTCGCCCCGCCCGAGGTCGATTTCTTCCCGCGCGACGACAGGCTGACGGGCTTCGCGCCCACCCCCGGCGATGCTCTGCCTTTTCCCTCGATCCTCGTGGGCAGCCGCAACGATCCCTGGATCGGCATCGAGACTGCAAGGCGCATGGCGCGGCAATGGGGCAGCGAATTCGTGGATGTCGGCAATGCCGGGCACATCAACGCCGATTCGGGGCTTGGAAGCTGGGAGGACGGCAAAGTCCTTCTAGGCAGGTTGATGGACCGCGTGCCTGCGCAGGTGGGGCCAAGCGCGCCAATTGCAGCTTCGGCGGTAAACGCGGACTGGGCGGAAGGTCTCGAGTTTCGCGCCTGACGACCCGGCGATGTGGCAAGCTGCGGGGGCGGCGGGCGTACGCCGCCCCGCAGGTTCTCAGGGCAGCATGAGCCGCCATGTGCCAAGCGCCCTCACGTCCCCGCCGTCGACCGCACCGGCAACGCTCAGCCGAAGCTGCGAGCGGTCCGCGCCCCGAACGTAACCCAACGTGAGAAGCGGATCGATCCGTCCGCCAAAGTCCACCATGCGATCGGTGAACAGGAGCGAGCGGCTGGCTATGTCATAGCCCGAACCCACGGTGTAGGTTCCCTTGCCCGCCACCACGGTGAGAGGCTGTGCGACACCGAACGTCATCCGGCCTCCTGCCAGATCGCGGCCCGCCGTCAGGCCGAACCTTTGCGTCAGCATCGTACCGGCCCGGGTCAGCAGCATGTCCTGCGCCAGATCGAGCCTCGTCGCACCCAGACTCGCATAGCCGGAAAGCTCCCATCGCCCCACCGCTGCAGCCTGGGAGACCTCGGCGAAGAACGTGCGCGCGCCGTCACCGAAGCGCAGTGCCCCGCGCCCCGTGGGCGTGCCGAAGACGGTGCCTTTCTCATCGATCATGCCCGCCTTGATCGTGCTCCCGTGGGTTCGCCATGAGAGCACGGCTCCGCGTGCCGAACCATAATCGGCGCGCCCGCCCACGGTGTCGATGCCCAGCATCCCCCCTGCGAGGGGATAGCGCGCGCCGACGGAAAGCTCGGCGACGGGGCTATAGGCGAAAACGGCGTCCGCGCTCGGGGCCAGTCCCATGAACTCGTCGGCCACCGCGTCCACGGAGTTGAGCGATGCGGTGAACCAGCCCTTGCCACTGCGCACCGCAATCTCGCCGCTGGTAAGAATCGTGCGTGTCTGCTCCACGCCCGAGCCGTCGCGCAATCCTGTTCGGAGCGAGGTAAACCCCGCGCTGGCCTTCAGGTTGGGAGTGGCGAGCGAAGTGCCGCCGGCATTCGCCTGCACCTGCATCCGCCGGTCCAACCAATGGCGATCCTTGCCCGTGCGCACCACCAGTCCCGAAAGATCGCCGCTGAAATCACGCTCGTAGGCGTCGAGAACCGTCACGTCGCCAAGCGCCTTAGACGCGAAGTCCGCAGTACCGACGGCACCGGGCAGGACCATGGCCGATCCCTCTGCTGCCGTCTGCGCGACGCCATTGGAGAGGGTCGGGTTGACAGGTGAAAGCGCCGCCCGCACGTCGATCAGCCCGTGGCCGAAGATCGGGTCCACGCCGGGAGCGCCGATGTCGCGCGCCGTATTAAGGATGACCTGCCCGGCTTGCACGCCCGAAAGCTGTGGCCACTTGCTGAGGATCAGTGCGGCCAGCCCGCTCACCTGAGGCGCGGCCGAACTGGTCCCGCTGAACAGCACGAACGAGCCGTCCACCGCTTGCGCCGCGTTTGTGCCCATCGCTCCCACGCAGCGGTCCATTGCTGCCGCCCCGCACCGGTTCGAATAGCTGGCAAGCTGATAGCTCGTCTCGTTCCCGTCCAGCGCCACCACGAAGAGCCAGCCGGAGCGATTGCTGTCGTCGAGATCAAGATAGCCATCCGCATTCGCGCGGCCCTCGTTACCGGCCGAGTTGACGAAGAGCCCACCCGTTGCCGTGTAGCGAGCGACCATGCGTTTCCATGCTTCGCTGCCGACGTCCGCGTCGATCTTGGCGATGGAGGCGTTGACGACCTTGATGCCGTTCGCTCCAGCATAGTTCATCGCCTGCTCGAAACCGATCCCCAGCCGCTCGCGGTTACCGGCATTGTCCGTGTCCAGATCGATCTCGCTGATGCGCAACGCCACGATCTCGGCGCCCGGAGCCATTCCCTGGATGCCACGTCCATCGTTGAGGCCGGCGATCACGGTTGCCACCGCCGTGCCGTGATCGGAGTCGTCGTCGCCCACCACGTTGCGCTGGAGCGTGACACCGTTCTTCGTGACTGTTCCAAAGTCGCGGCTCAGGGCCGAGATCTTGCCCGCAAGCTCGCCGACTTCCTTCACGCCGTCGTCCAGCACCGCGACCTTGACGCCCTGCCCGGTCCATCCGGCGTCCAGAGCGTAGAGCGCGTTGACGTACTCGAACGCCGCGTAATTGCGGCGGTACTCGGCGTCGTCCTGAGAAGATCGTGATGCCTGAAGCGCTTTGGGATTGATGAACGCGGGCGCGGGTCCGGGCACCACGGGCGTGGCGGTTGGCGCAGGGGTCGTTGTTGGCGCAGGCGTCGGCGCAGGCGTCGGCGTTGGTGCCGGAGTTGGCGCAGGCGCTGGAGTCGGCGACGGAGTGGGGCTTGGAGCGGGCGTTGGCGCCGGTGTTGGCGACGGAGTGCCGCCGCCGGGTGCCGGCAGGGGAGCAGGAGTCGATCCCACCTGGCCGCCACCGCTTCCGCCGCCCCCGCATGCGCTCAGCGCCATGGCCAGCGCGCCCACCGCAACCGCGTTCCGCAGGTCACGAACCGATCGCGCCCCACCTTCCCTCAATGCCTTCGTCATGTATCCACGTCGCCCGTTTGGACCGCAGCCGCTGCTGAACGCGAATGGCTTCGGTCGATGTACCCGATGTCGACGCTTTAGCTGCAATTGATTGCAGCTTGCCAAAGCAGCTCCGGGGGCGGTTACTTACGAGCGGGAAAAGGCCGGGGAAGGCACAGATTTTAGGAAAGGGCGCCGCCGACCGGACGGCGCCCTTTTTCAGGGTCAGGAAATACCGGCGAGCGCGAGCAGCGCCTCGGTCGAAGGGTCGAAGGTAGTGTTGCCCTGCTCGATCTGCTTGGCGATTTCCTTGCCCAACTCGACGCCGAACTGGTCGAACGGATTGATGCCCATCAGCACCGCATTGGCGAAAGTGCGATGTTCATGGAAAGCAACCAGCGCGCCGAAAGTGGCGGGGCTGACTTCGTCGAGCAGGATCGTCGCCGAAGGGCGGTCCCCCGGGTATGCCCGTGCCGGATCTTCGCTCGCCTTGCCGGCCATCAGCGCCGCGCCTTGCGCAAAGCAGTTCGACAGCAGAATGCGGTGGTGATCGAAGGCAAGGTCGTGCCCCGGCGCGATCGACGCGATGAAATCGACCGGCACCACATTGGTGCCCTGGTGCAGCAGCTGGAAAACGGCGTGCTGGGCGTCGGTACCCACCCCGCCCCAGGTGATGGGCGCCGTCGGACCGTCCACCGGCGAGCCGTCGGCCTTCACGCTCTTGCCGTTCGATTCCATCTCGAGCTGCTGAAGGTAGTCGGGAAGCAGCGCAAGCCGCTCGTCATAGGCAAAGACCGCGCGCGTCTGGCAGCCCCGCAGGCGAGTATAGTACTGGTCACCAAAGGCCGCGCGGAGAGGCAGGTTTGCCATGCCATCCGTGTCACGGAAGTGCTCGTCCATGGCTGCCGCACCGGCAAGGAACTCCGCGAAGTCCGGCCAGCCGAGCGCCATCGCCACCGGAAACCCGATCGAGGACCAGAGCGAGTAGCGCCCGCCGACGCTTTCCGAGAACGGCAGGATCCGCGTCTCGTCCACGCCCCACTCGATCGCCTTGCGAGGCGAGGCGGTCAGCGCGACGACGCGGCCATAGGGATCCTCAACGCCGCTCTCGCGCAGCCAGGAAATGGCGCTCTCGGCGTTGGTCATGGTCTCGATCGTAGTGAAGGTCTTGGAGGCGACCGCCAGCATCGTCGTCGCCGGATCGCACGCCGCGAATGCCTCTTCCAGCGCGCAACCGTCGATGTTCGAGACAACATGCACGTCCACCAGCGCGCCTTCCCGCGCCAGCGCATCCACCGCAAGTGCCGGCCCCAGCGCCGAACCACCGATACCGATGTGGATGAGGTGCTTCACCTCGCCCATCGCGCCCCGGTGGATGGCCTCCACGATCGCGGCCATGCGGTGGTGGTTCTCGGCGGCGAGGCGGACGCTCTCGTCCTTGCCCACGCCCCGCTGCGCCGTGTGCTCCGCCGCGCGGCCTTCGGTCGGATTGACGATCTCGCCCCCGAAAAGAGCTGCGCGGCGCCCGTCAAAGTCCATCGCCTCGGCCAGTTCCTCGAAAGCCGCGACATGCGCTCCATCGAGGTGGGTCTTGGACCAGTCGAAACGAATGCCGGTGGAGCTTTCCTCGTCTCCGAGCTCGATGCGGGAGGCGAAAGTGTCCAGCCGGTTCGGGTCGGCGTCGAACAGCGCCTTGAGAGTCGGCTTCTCCAGCCCCTGCAGCTTCGTCCAGACCGCTTCGCTCATGCCGTGCATCTCCTCTTGAGCATTCGGCGGCCTTATGCGTGCCGCAACTGCGAAATCCAAGCGCGAGTTGTACAATAATCGGTCGCCATGGCACCTTGGCAGGGATCGCACTTGACGGGAGCGGGCCCGCGTGGGCAAGGGTCTGAGCCATGAGCGACACGCACAGCGCCACCAAGACCGAGGCACCCGACACCGCCTCCGCAGCCGCCGGCGCGAAGCCCGCCGCAACGCCGCAGAAGGACGAAAGCTTCTTCTCCTTCCTGGCCTGGCTCGTGCTGGGAGTGCTGATCCTGCGCAGCTTCATCATCTCGCCGTTCAACATCCCGAGCGAGTCGATGCTGCCGCGTTTGCTGACGGGCGACTATCTGTTCGCCACCAAGTGGTCCTACGGCTTTTCGAAGTATTCGCTGCCTTTCAGCGTTCCGATCATTCCCGGCCGCATCCTCGCCAGCCAGCCCGAGCGCGGCGACGTGGTGATCTTCAAGGCTCCTCCGGGCAACGACGTCGATTACATCAAGCGCGTCATCGGCCTGCCGGGCGACGAAGTGCAGATGAAGGCCGGGCAGGTGTGGCTCAACGGCAAGGCCGTCCCCAAGGTGAAGGTCGCCGACTTCGTGGTTCCCGTCAGCCCCAACACCGACTGCGGCCCGGGCTTCGACGGCACCGACAACGGAGTGGCGGTGTGCCGCTACCCGCAGTTCCGCGAAACGCTTCCCAACGGCAAGACCTATACCGTGCTCGACATGGGGCAGACGCCGCAGGACGACACGGGCGTGTTCATCGTGCCCGAGGGCCACATGTTCCTCATGGGCGACAACCGCGACAATTCCATGGACAGCCGCTTCCCCGCGGTCGAAGGCGCCGGCATCGGCATCGTCCCTCAGGAAAACCTCGTCGGCAAGGCGGCGGTCATGATGTTCTCCACGGACGGCTCGTCCGAATGGATCAAGCCATGGACCTGGTTCACCGCAGCGCGCTGGAACCGCATCGGGAGCGTCATCTGAGTGCTTGACGCGCAGACCCGCGCTTTCCTCACCGAACACGCCGGCTACACGCCGGTCGATGAAGGTCTCTGGCTTGCCGCCCTTACGCACGGCTCCACGGGCGAGAAGCGAAACTACGAAAGGCTCGAGTTCCTGGGTGACCGGGTCCTGGGGCTTTCCGTCGCCGACTGGCTCTACCGCAACAGCGAGGAGGCCGAAGGCCGCCTTTCGCAGCGCCTCAACGCGCTGGTCAGCCGCAGCACCTGTGCCACGATCGCGCGGGAGATCGGCCTGGGAAGGCACATGCGCCTTGGCAAGCAGGCCCGGGACGATGGCGGCGAGGATTCGGAAAACATCCTGGGCGACGTGATGGAAGCGATGATCGGCGCCTGCTTCACCGAGCGGGGCTTCGACACGGCACGCGACATGGTGCTGGCACTCTGGGGCGATACCCTTCAGGGCAAGACCGGCAAGCGCAAGCATCCCAAGTCCGCGCTCCAGGAATGGACGGCCGGCAACCGGCGCCGGATGCCCGAATACAAGCTGGTCCATCGTTCCGGACCGGACCACGCGGCGCGCTTCACCGTCGAGGTCTCCGTCCACAACGTGGGCGCCGCGCAGGCCACAGCCAATTCAAAGCAGGACGCCGAAACGCAGGCGGCCGAAGAATTCATGAGGAAGTTCGGATGACGCAATCCTGCGGTCTCGTTGCCGTGCTCGGCGCTCCCAATGCGGGCAAGTCGACGCTGGTAAACGCGCTGGTCGGCCAGAAAGTGGCGATAACCTCGGCAAAGGCGCAGACCACTCGCGCCCGCCTGCTCGGCATCGCGCTTGAGGGCGAGACGCAAATCATTCTCGCGGACACCCCGGGCATCTTCGCGCCCCGTCGCCGCCTCGACCGGGCGATGGTTGCCGCGGCATGGGAAGGCGCGCAGGAAGCCGACGCGATCCTGCTCGTCGTCGATGCGGTCAAGCTGCGCCGCCACGAACTTGCACCTCTTCTCGAGACGCTGAAGGACCGGCCCGAGCGCAAATTGCTGGTGCTCAACAAGGTGGATACGAGCGCCAAGGAAAAGCTGCTGCAGCTGGCGCAGGAATTCACCGCCGAGGTCGCGTTCGACGAGGTGTTCTTCATCTCCGCCCTGACCGGCGATGGCGTACCCGAACTCAAGACCTGGATTGCCAAGCAGATGCCCGAAGGTCCGTGGCACTATCCCGAGGACCAGGTCTCGGATGCCAGCGAGCGTCTTCTCGCATGCGAGATCACGCGCGAGCAGCTTTACCGCCAGCTCCACGAGGAACTTCCCTACGATGCCGCCGTCCGGCCCGAGAGCTATACCGTGCGCAAGGACGGCTCGGTGGAGATCCGCCAGCAGATTGTCGTCGCACGCGATGGGCAGAAGGCTATTGTCCTTGGCAAGCGCGGCGCCCGGATCAAGGCCATCGGCGAGGCGGCGCGCAACGAACTTGCCGAGGTGCTCGGGCAGAAGGTCCACCTGTTCCTCCACGTCAAGGTCGAGGAGGACTGGGCCGAGACCGCGCGCGACATCTATGAGGAAATCAGGCTGGACTGGGTGAAGTGATGAAGGCGGCCCTGGGCACGGTGGCGGCGACGGCGCTGCTCCTGGGCGGATGTGCCACGCCTTACATGAGGGCGGTGGCCGCCGAGAAGACGCAGGTCGCGGCGCTGGAGGAAAGCCTGGTAGGTGCGCGCTACGTCGCCCTTGGATCCTCCTTCGCGGCAGGGCCGCAACTTCCCCCTGCCAAGCCCAGCTGGCCGGCGCGTTGCGGGCAGAGCCTCAACAACTATCCCACGCTTCTTGCCGAACGCTTCGGGATGGTCCTGATCGACCGTACCTGTTCGGGCGCCACGACCGACAATGTGCTTGGCCCCTGGAACGAGATCCCGCCGCAGATCTCAAGCGTGACGGCTCAGACGCGGCTCGTCACCGTGACGATCGGCGGCAACGATCTTTCCTACATCGGCAACCTCTTCTCGGCGACCTGTGCCTTCAATTCGCGGATCATCGCCGCTTCGGGCGCGAAGACCCGCGCCTGCGGCCCTGTTCGCGTGCCTACAGAGGCGGACTACACGCGCGACGAGGCGCAGCTGAACGAGATCGCCCGTCGCCTGAAGGCCGCAGCCCCGCAGGCGCGCATCGTCTTCGTGCAGTATCTGACCCCCCTGCCGAAACCCGGAGCCCTTTGCGCGGCCACCCCCGTGAGCGAAACCGATGCCGCCATCGTGCGGGAGATCGGCCGCCGCTTGGCCGAGATCACCGGCCGGGTCGCACAGGCACACGGGATCGTCACGGTCGAGATGAACCAGGCATCCGCCACGCATACGCCTTGCGACAAGGAGCCCTGGATGATCGGCTCGCCGCAGGGCTATGACGGCAGGCAAGGGCTGCAGTGGCACCTCAACAAGGCGGGCATGCAGGCGACGGCAGAGGGCATCGCGTTCTGGCTGATCAAGGCCGGCGTCAGGCCTGCAAAGCCGAGCGTCACGGTGGAGCCGGGCTCGAATCCCCCGGGGCAACCCGCGACGATCCCCGCTCCGGGAGCACCTAGGCCTGCGGTCCCCGTACCGGGCCCTACTCCCGACGCCAGGCCTGCGTCGGGGCCTCGCGGCTGATCGACTGCAGCGGCCCCTCGAGGCACGGCCACATCTCGCGTCGTATTTCTGCAACCTCGAGGCCGTAAGCGCCGCCTGAAACGAGCGTCCCTTCGGCCGCGTCGGAGAAAGGGTCGCAGATGGTCGCGCGGATCGCCGCCACAGCGCATCGAGCCGCGCAGGCGACGCTTGCCCCGGCCGGCCGGCGCAACTGGCCTGCCTCGCTGGGGCTTTACGTGCTGGCGGGCTTTGCCCTGCGGCTCATCATGCTGGGCAAGCCCGCGTTCCAGTCGGACGAGCAGTTTTATCTCCTCGTCGGCCAGCGCATGGCTTCGGGCGCGATCCCCTATGTCGATATCTGGGATCGCAAGCCATGGGGCCTGTTCGCGATCTTCCGCAGCGTCTACGCGCTCCCGATCGATCCGGTGCTCGCCTACCAGATCCTTGGCCTCGCATTCTCCGTCCTGACCGCGCTGGTGATCGAGCGGATCGCCCGGTTCATCGCTCCACCTGCGGCGGCCCGCCTTGCTGGGCTGGCCTATCTGGTCTGGCAGCCGGTATTCAACGTCGCGCTCGGCCAGTCCCCGGTCTTCTACAACTTGCCCGTCGCACTCGCAGCCCTCATGGTTCTGGAGGCGCGCATTCGTGTGAGGAGCCCCGCCCTTGCCCGCCGTGGGCTGGAGGCCATGCTGCTGGTGGGCCTTGCGATGCAGGTGAAGTACACGGCCATGTTCGAAGGCGTGGTCTTCGGCCTCATGCTGCTGGCGCGTGGGCGCGCGGATGGCTGGACTGCCGGTCGCCTCGCCGTGGTCGGCACGGGCTGGGTGGGCGCTGCGCTCGCGCCGACGCTTGCGGTCCTGCTCTGCTACCACTTGGCCGGCCATGGCGAGGCCTTCGTGCAGGCGAACTTCATCTCCATCCTGGGCCGATCTACCGACATCGGCGAAGCGTTGGTGCGGTTGACCAAGGAAGCCCTGGCTCTACTCCCTTTCGGGCTCGCGATTTTCCTGGCCCCTCGCTTGATCAGCCCGGCACGGGGAACGCACGGAGCGGTATTGCCAGACCTGCGGCTCTGGGGGCTGGCGGCGCTTGGCGGATTCCTCATCTTCGGTACCTGGTACGATCACTACCTTGGTCCCGTGCTCGTGCCCCTTTGCGTGCTCGCCGCGCCGGCCCTGGGCCGAACGGCTGCCGGCGAACGCTGGTTCGGTCAGGTGCTGCTGGGCTTTGGGCTGCTGGGCGGGATCGCCGTCCCGATGGCGCAAGTGGTGGAGCGTGGCACGGCGGCGCAATTCGCCTCTGCCAGCGATGCAGTCGCGCGCGAACTGCATGGCCGCTGCCTGTTCGTGTATGAAGGCGACAGCGCGCTATACCGCACGACGCAGGCCTGCATCCCCAGCCGCTTCGCCTATCCCAGCCACCTCAACGCGCTGAACGAGGCACGGGCTCTTGGCACCGACCCGGTGGCCGAAACGCAGCGCGTCCTGACAAGCCGCCCCGGAGTGATCGTCACGGCAGAGACAGGCCGGCCGAACCACGTGAACGAGGCGACTCGCGCACTCGTTCGTGACACCGTGCGCAGGCATTACCGCAAGTACGCTGTGGTCGCGCTCGGCACCCGCAAGTTCGCCCTGTGGAAGCTTGGGGACGATAACGTCAGGAGGTAGCCTCGGGACTCCGGCTCCGGCCTCGTCCTATCGCGCCTTCGCGATGTTCATCCCGTGCTGGCGCGCGGCATCCTTGGTCGATTCCTCGGTGCGGTTGAGGGCTTTCGCGATCTCCTTGAGACCCTTGCCCTTGCCGGCAAGGGTCTGGAGCTTCTGCAGTTCCTCGGGCTTCCAGGGCTGCTTGTGCTTGGCGACCTTGTCGCTCATTCCGCTGCTTCCTTCGCCTTGCCGACTTCGGCTTTCTTCGCGCCGGCTTTCTTCGCCGGCGCTTTCTTCACCGCTGCCTTCTTTGCAGGCTCCTTCTTTGCCGGAGCCTTCTTGGCGGCCGCCTTCTTGGGCGCGGCCTTCTTCTTGCCCTTCGCCGGACCCTTGGCCGCCTTCTCGTCGATCAGGGTGATCGCCTGCTCGGCGGTCAGGTCCTCGGGCTTTACGTCGCGCGGGAGAGTGGCGTTGGTGGTGCCATCGGAAACGTAGGGGCCATAACGTCCCTCCATCACCTTGATCTCGCCGCCGTTGGTCGGGTGCGCGCCAAGCAGCTTGATCGGCTCCGCCTTGGCGCGGGCAGCGCCTCCGCGGTTGGCCGCATCCGCAAGCATCGATACGGCCGCGTTCATACCGGTGTCGAAGACTTCCGCGGTGGAGCGCAGCTTGGCGTACTTGCCGTCATGCGCAAGGTACGGGCCATAACGGCCGATGCTGGCGGTGATGTCCTTGTCCGTCTCGGGATGCCTGCCGACCGTGCGCGGCAGGCTCAACAGCTTGATCGCCCATTCGAGGGTCAGTTCGTCGATGTCCTTCGGGATCGAGGCGCGCTTGGCTTCCTTGCCTTCGCCGAGCTGGATGTAAGGCCCGAAGCGGCCGGAACGGCGCGTGATCTCCATGCCCGTTTCCGGATCCTGGCCAAGGCTTTCGTCGTCCCCGCCGTCACTGGCGCCACCGGGCTGTGCGAACTTGCGAGTGAACTTGCACTCCGGGTAGTTCGAACACGCCACAAAGGCGCCGTATCGCCCTCCGCGCAGGGACAGGCGCCCCTGCTCGCACTTGGGGCACAGGCGCGGATCGCTGCCGTCCGCCTTGGGCGGGAACAGGTAGTCGGACAGGAACTCGTCCAGAGCCTCGGTCACTTCCGAGGGCTTCTTCTCCATGACTTCGTCGGACTTCGGCTTGAAGTCGCGCCAGAACTGCGAAAGCAGCTCCTTCCACTCCTGCCGCCCGCCCGAGACATCGTCGAGCTCATCCTCCATGCCGGCGGTGAAATTGTAGGCGACGTAGCGCGGGAAGAAGCGCTCGAGGAAAGACGTGAGAAGCCGTCCGGATTCCTCGGCGAAGAAGCGGTTCTTCTCCGTGCGGACGTAGTTGCGGTCCTTGATGACCTGGATCGTCGCTGCGTACGTCGAGGGGCGGCCGATGCCCAGTTCCTCCAACCGCTTGACAAGGCTGGCCTCGGAAAACCGTGGCGGCGGCTGGGTGAAGTGCTGCTCGGCCGAAACCGACTTCTTGGCCGGCATGTCGCCCGCCTTCATGAACGGCAGCAGGCCGCCGTCGTCGTCCTCATCGCCCTTGTTGTCGCGCCCTTCCTCGTAGACCGCGAGAAAACCGGGGAACTTCACGACCTGTCCGGTGGCGCGCAGTTCATGCCGCCCGGTGCCGTCGCGCAGAGTGACAGTGGTGCGCTCCAGCTGCGCAGAAGCCATCTGGCTCGCCATGGCTCGCTTGAAGATGAGATCGTAAAGGCGCGCCTCGTCGCCCGAGCCGAAGCGATCCCGGGTGAAGTCGGTAGGGCGGATCGCCTCGTGCGCTTCCTGCGCGTTCTTGGCCTTGGTTTCGTAGTGCCGAGGCTTCTCGGGCAGATAGTGCCCGGAGTAGCGGTCGTTGATCGCGGCGCGGCATTCCGAAATTGCGCTGGGATCCATCTGCACGCCGTCGGTACGCATGTAGGTGATCGCACCGGCCTCGTAGAGGGACTGCGCAACCCGCATCGCCTGGCTGGCCGAGAAGCCGAGCTTGCGGGCGGCTTCCTGCTGCAGGGTCGAAGTGGTGAACGGCGGCTGTGGATTGCGGCGATGGGGCTTGGTTTCCACCCCTTCCACCTTGAACGCGCCCTGCTCCACCGCGGCCTTGGCGCGCATGGCGACGCCCTCTTCGCCAAGGCTCAGGCGATCGAGCTTCTGCCCCTCGAACGTCACCAGCTTGGCAGAGAAGTCCGTGCCGTCGTGCGCCATGAGGGCAGCGACTGACCAGTACTCCTGAGGACGGAACGCCTCGATCTCACGCTCCCGGTCGACGATCAGGCGCAGCGCGACGGACTGGACGCGGCCCGCCGACTTGGCTCCCGGCAGCTTGCGCCACAGCACCGGCGAAAGCGTGAAGCCGAACAGGTAATCCAGCGCGCGGCGCGCCAGGTAGGCGTCGATCAGGTCCTGGTCCAGCTCACGAGGCTGGGTCATCGCCCTGGTGACGGTGTCCTTCGTGATCGCATTGAAGGTGACGCGCTGCACGTCCTTGGGAAGCGCGCGGCGCTTGGCAAGCAGTTCGCGCACGTGCCACGAGATCGCCTCGCCTTCGCGATCAGGGTCGGTCGCAAGGATCAGGCGGTCCGCGGTCTTCGCGGCGTCGGTGATCGCCTTCACCTGCCGCTGCTTGTCGCCGTAAAGCTCCCAGTCCATCGCGAACTCCTCGTCCGGGCGGACCGAGCCGTCCTTGGGCGGCAGGTCGCGGACGTGGCCGTAGCTTGCGAGGACCTTGTAGTCCTTGCCCAGGTACTTCTCGATGGTCTTGGCCTTCGCAGGCGATTCGACGATTACAAGCTGCATTCTATTCTCGATCTGCCCTTACGCGTGCGCACGCATGCATACACGTACAAGGTGGGTCCCGGTCCGCCGGGGCGTCAACCCCTGTAGTGACTGGGCCCTGCGGTGATTGGGCCCCTGTCGTGATCAGACCCCTTCCGTGGTTGGGCCCTGCGCTTCCTCCTTGGCGCATTCGCGAGGCGGGATAAAGCCGCTCAGCCGTTTTCTCGGCCGAAATCGGGCGGAAGGATGCACTTGCCGGCATCGTACCGGCCGACGGACCGGATCACATCCGCCTTTTCGGGCTCTATGCGCCGGCCTGAGATCTGGCTGTCGATGATGCGGGTCAGCAGCTTGTCGAGGCGCGTGACCAGGTAGCAGTCGATCGCAGGCGGCGCGTGCGGATCGCCGATGCCGGAATCGTCGGTGAGGAACGCGTAGCGCGACTGTGTGGCGGCAGCCATCGCGCGCATCACGTACTCGGCAAGGTCGCCTACGCCCGATGCACCCACAGGCACAACCTGAACGCGCTGCGCACGCAAGTGCTCGGCCGCGAGCCAGGCGCGCGGCACATCCTCGGCATGGGGCGGAGCATCCGCCACCAGCACCAGCGTCTTCACCGCATCGCGCCGCCACTCCAGCCCGGCGGCCCGGACGAGAGCGTCCTGCATGGCCTCCTCGTAGTCCCCGCCGCCTCCCGCGAATTGCCGGCCCAGATTGCCGCGCGCTGTCGCGCCGTCGCCGGTGAAGGGAAAGGTCCGGGTGACGAACTCGTCGCCCTGGTCTCGATAGAAGGTCATGCCGATGCGGATGTCGAGTTCCGGATGGCGCTGGTTGAGGCTGGCCACGATGGAATCGAGCTCCGCCTGGAGGAACTGTAGCTCGTCTGACATCGATCCGGTCACATCCACCACGAGCGCAAGGTCGAGGCGCGTCACTTTGGCAGCCGCTCCTTCGATGGTGAAGCCGACGCGCGCCTTGCCCGCCGTGCGCGGCACATCCACCACGCGCCAGTCGCTCCCGCCTGCCCGGATGCGAACACTGGTGGAAAGCCGGTCCAGTCCGGGGAAGAAGGCCACGGTGCCGTCCGCCTGCGTGGTCAACGTCAAGCTGTTCCCGTCCGAACAGCGCAGCTCCACAGGTACGAACGGCGCTGGACGACCGCTTGCATCCTCGACCGCGACGGTCAGGAGCCTGGCCGTGTCCAGGACCGGCAGTGCCTTCACCTGCTGCCCGAGCCCTGAGCGGCGGACATAGGAGGCATAAAGCTCGGGATTGAGCAGATCGTCGTGCTCGCCCGCAGTCAGCATGCCGCTTTGCACCTGCTCGCGAGGACGCGAAGGATAGGAAGGGGAGCCGGCAGCGCTGCGGGCTGGAGCGCCAGTCGTCATCGCGACCGGTGGCGGCGCCGGCGCGGCAACTCTCGGTGCCGTCCCTGCGGCCGAGCTCCCGGGTGCTGGCGGGGCAGGCGGCGGCGGAGGAGGAGGTGGTGGTGGCGGCGGCGGCGGCGCCTCTCCGCTCGTTACCCGGCTCCCGGTGGTGACGATCTCCGCGTCCACCGGCGCGGAAGTGGGCGCCGATGTCGGCGTTCTTGCGGCCTGCTGCAAAGCGCTTTCCGCCTCAAGGCGTGGGAGTGGGTCGGGGCGGCGGCAATAGCCGCTGGCAGAGGATTGCTGCGGCGAGGCTCCCGCAGAAAGGGCTGCTGCATGGATTGGCACCGGCACTGCTGTACCCGAGATTGCTGCCATAAGCACTGCGGACAAGGTCTTACGCATTCAGCTTTCCCCTCTGTACTCACTTGCGTCAGCGGTGTCGCCGACGAAGCGCCACCGCGCCCATCTCAGCCAAGACTTACCCGTCCCCCTGCGTGGCGGACGAGTTGCCCGGACAGTTCCAGCTCAAGCAGCGCCAGCTGGACTGCAGAGGCGTTCGTATTCGACTGGCGGATCAGTTCGTCGACCGTGACCGGCGCCACGGAGAGGATGCCGGCAATATCCGCGGGACCTTCATCCTCCGCATCCGGATGGCTCGCGATGTTCCAGGCGAAGCTGTCCGCGCCGCCTTCCCGCAGCATCGCGCGCGGCTTGCCGGTGAAGCCCGAGAGCAGCTCGATCACGTCGGCCGCTCCCTGCACGAGGATGGCGCCGTCGCGGATGAGCTGATTGCATCCGTGCGAGCGGGGATCGACCGGTGAGCCGGGTACGGCCATGACTTCACGCCCCATCTCTCCCGCCAGGCGCGCGGTGATCAGCGAACCCGATTTGGGCGCCGCCTCGATAACGAGAGTGCCTGCGGCAAGTCCGGCGATGATGCGGTTGCGGGCGGGGAAGTGGCGGGCCAGCGGCTCCGTGCCCGGGGGCTGCTCGGCCAGCAGGAGCCCGCGTGTCGCGACCTCTTCCTGAAGGTTCGCGTGTTCGGGCGGATAAGCGACGTCGATGCCGCTGGCGATCACGCCGATGGTGGCGCCCGCCGCCAGCGCGCCCTGATGAGCCGCCCCGTCGATCCCTCGGGCAAGTCCGGAAACGACGGTCCAACCCTCACCCGCAAGGTCGTGCGCGATGTCCCGGGCGAACCGGATGGCGGCGGCCGATGCGTTGCGTGCACCGACAATGGCGACACACGGCTGCAGCGCGATCGAAATGTCACCCCTGAAGGTCAGGATCGGCGGAGCACCGTCCGCCTCGTTCAGGAAGGGAGGATACTCGGGCGAATCGTGAAACAGATAGCGCGCGCCGGCCTTGCGGACGGCCGCGATCTCGTCGTGAACACGGCGCTCGGGCGCGGCGGAATAGGGGCGGCCTGTCCGACCGGCGATCTGCGGCAGGGCCTCGACAGCGGCCACGGCATCGCCGAAGCGGGCCAGAAGCTGGCGATAGGAAACCGGGCCGACATTGGGCGAGCGCAGCAGGCGGATGCGCGCGAACGCTTCTTCCTGCGACAGCGTGCCGCGTGCTGGCCCGCCCGTGCTCATCCCTTCTTGCCGCTGCCGACGCGCGGCTCGGTTCCCGCGAGCAGGCGAGAGATATTCTCGCGATGCTGGAACAGCACCAGCGCGGCGATGAGCCCGAGCACCAGCGCCGCTTCCCGCTCTCCCAGCGCCAGCGCGGCGAGCGGCGCGACGATGGCCGCTGTCATCCCGGCGACGGAGGAAATGCGGATCGATGCCAGCAGCCCGATCCACGTGAGCGCGTAGGCAAGGCCAACCGGCCACGCGAGGCCGAACGCGATGCCGGCTGTGGTCGCCACGCCCTTGCCGCCCCTGAACCGCAGCCATACCGGAAAGCAGTGGCCCAGGAACGCCCCCAGGCCCGCCAATGCCGCCCAGTCCGGCCAGAGACGGCTGGCGATCAACACTGCGGCAAGTCCCTTCGCAAGGTCGAGCAGCAGTGTTGCCGCAGCCAGTCCCTTGCGTCCGGTGCGCAGCACGTTGGTGGCGCCGATATTCCCCGAACCGATGGCGCGCAGATCTCCGGCTCCGGACAGACGGGTGATGATGAGACCGAACGGTACGGAACCGAAGGCATAGCCGAGCGCAAGTGCGAGAATCCACTCCATGGGCATGGTCTTAGCGCCCTATCGCGCCAAGCAGAAGACAGGTTGCAGCATTGGACGTTGCCCTGTCCACGCCGAGGCGGTTAACAGGCAGCAAGGTCCAGGGACGAACAATGGCTTCCGATACGATGCGCGCGCCCACCGGCGCCACCTTCAATGCCGCCAATATAGAGCCATCCGCGCCGATCCTGCTGTTCGACTCAGGCGTTGGCGGCCTCACGGTGCTGGAAGAGGTCCGCAAGGCCCTACCCGACGCGCCAATCATCTATGCCGCCGACACGGCAGGGCTGCCCTATGGCACCAAGACAGAGGCGCAGATCGCCGCGCGGGTCGCGGGGCTGCTCGGCCGGCTGACCGAAAGACTGCGCCCGCGGCTCGTCTGCATCGCCTGCAACACCGCCTCCACGATCGCGCTGGGCATGGTGCGCGACGTTCTGGAAGTGCCGATCGTCGGCACCGTTCCGGCAATCAAGCCCGCGGCGGCGATGACGCGTACGGGCGTTATCGGCCTGCTCGGAACCGAGGCGACTGTGCGCCAGGCCTATGTCGACCGGCTGGCGCACGAATTCGCCTCCGACAAACGCCTGCTGCGCTACGGTGCGCCCGGCCTCGTCGAGGCGGCGGAAGCCAAGCTGCGCGGCGAACCCGTAGATCCCGCCGCCATTCGCCACGCGGCCGAAGCCCTGCGCGGCCAGCCCGGCGGAGAGCGGATGGATACCGTCGTGCTGGCCTGCACCCATTTCCCGCTGGTTCAAGCGGAACTGGCGGAGGCCTTGGGCAGCGACGTCCGCTTTGTCCATGGCGCACCCGGGATCGCCCGGCAGGTCGCACGTCTCACCGCGGGACAGGAATACGCTCGCCAACGCCCCGACATGGCGCTATTCACCGGGGCGGGAGACGTGTCCGACGCGCACCGCACGAAGCTGGCGCAGTACGGGCTGCTTGAGGTCGAGAGATTTTGACGCGACGCCTGAACATCTGGTTGCTGTCGCTGCTGATCATCGTTGGAATTCCTTACTACTGGTACCTGATAGATCCGGACGCCGGATCGGGTCCGGGGGAAGTGAATGCCGGCACGGGACAGGCAGCGGTGACTATGCCGCGACTGCGCGCGCTCGCCGCCGCATCGGGAGCGCCGCTGCCTCGTGCCCTGCGGGTGGAAACGGTGGGCGAGCGTTCGATCTCGGGCAACATGCTGGTCGCGGGCGGCGGGCTGCGGCCGGTGCCCACGGCCGTGCGCGCCTATCAACTGGTGATGCCGGGCACAGGACCGATCGTCATCGATGCCGGCGTCGCGCCGGAAGCCGTATCCGCGCACGATGTCGAGGAATTCAGGCCGGCGGCCCAGCGCCGGGTCGAACTCGCGCTTCGCCGTGCCTCGGCGATGGTCCTCCTCTCCGACCGTCCCGTGCACAACGGCGGGAAGGCTCCTGGCGCCCAGCATCCGCCCGGCGACCCCGCCCTGGCTCCCTACGCGCTCGCTCCTGGGGTGGTCGTCATTCCCGCCGCCGGTCTCGAGCCCGCGACCCGGATGATCTACGTCAGGCTCGCCGGTGGACGCGAGTACCTGTTCACGGGAGACGTGGCCAAGATGGATGCAAACTGGCGCAAGAGCCGCCTGCCCGCCCGTTTCGCCACACGGGACGAGCCGCCCGGTTTCCGCCGTGCGAACCTCGCTTGGTTGACCACGATCAATGCACTACACCGCGCCGCGCCGCAGATGGTCATCGTCAGTGGTCACCAACCGGGCAAAGTTCCGTTTTCCGCAGGCACGTTTTCCGATTAGACCTGCGGCACAAGCGGCTGGCATTGAATAACACGATAAGGTATTGGCCCCCGGAAAAGCTGTTCGCACCGTTGGTACGGCAAGCCGGGCAGGCAACGCAGGACACAGTCTCAACCGTGAACTACGAGCATATTTTCGACCAGGCGATCGAGCGGCTTCATTCCGAGGGCCGTTATCGCGTCTTCATCGACATCCTGCGCAACAAGGGTGCCTATCCCAACGCGCGCTGCTTTGCCGGCCACAACGGCCCGAAACCGATCACGGTGTGGTGCTCGAACGACTATCTCGCGATGGGCCAGCATCCCGAGGTGATCGAGGCCATGGAAGAGGCGCTGCACGACGTGGGCGCCGGCTCGGGCGGAACCCGCAACATCGGCGGCAACACGCACTACCACATCGAACTCGAGCGCGAACTCGCCGACCTTCACGGCAAGGAAGGCGCGCTGCTGTTCACTTCGGGCTACGTCTCGAACGATGCCACGCTTTCCACTCTGGCCAAGCTGCTGCCGGGCTGCGTGATCTTCTCGGACGAGCTGAACCATGCCAGCATGATCGCCGGCATTCGCAACTCCGGCTGCGAGAAGAAGGTCTGGCGTCACAACGACCTCGAACACCTCGAGGAACTGCTCGCCGCGATAGATCCCGCGGTGCCCAAGCTGATCGCGTTCGAGTCGGTGTACTCGATGGACGGGGATGTCGCTCCGATCCACGAGGTCTGCGACCTCGCTGAAAAGTACAACGCGCTCACCTACATCGACGAAGTCCACGCGGTTGGCATGTACGGCCCGCGCGGCGGCGGCATCACTGACCGGGACGAGGCCGCGCACCGGATCGACATCATCGAAGGCACGCTGGGCAAGGCATTCGGGGTGATGGGCGGCTATATCGCCACCAGCACCAAGATCATCGACTGCATCCGGTCCTATGCGCCGGGCTTCATCTTCACGACCTCGCTCTCGCCGGTGCTGGTCGCGGGAGTGCTGGCCTCGGTCCGGCACCTCAAGAGCTCGAGCGAGGAACGGGACGGGCAGCAGCGCTCCGCCGCGACGATGAAGCGGATGTTCCGCGACGCCGGCCTCCCCGTGATGGCTTCGACAACCCACATCGTGCCGCTCATGGTGGGGGATCCGGTGCGGGCCAAGCAGATCAGCGACATCCTGCTGGCCGAGTACGGCGCCTATGTGCAGCCCATCAATTTCCCCACCGTCCCGCGCGGGACGGAGCGCTTGCGGTTCACCCCGGGCCCTGCACATACCGAAGAGATGATGCGCGAGCTGACAGACGCCCTCGTCGAGATCTGGGAACGACTGGAACTGCGTCAGGCGGCCTGAACCACTCCGGGCGACGACCTCGCGCTTGATGCGCCCGGCGTACCTGCAACGCGCAGCCGGGCGGTTCCGGGGTTCTTCTTGTCGGGCGACCGGCAGCTCACTGCAAAGGCGGGCAGGCATCTGATGGCCGCGTGGAAGCTCTCACTGGCGGCGGTGCGCGGGTTGCAGTTGCCCTGCCGCGCAAGACCCGCAAGCTACCGGCCATGAACTTTCGCCCCACGCTTTCGCAGTTGCAAGATAATCTATCCTGAAATGCGGCATCGCGGCGAACGCGGGTCTTTTTCCAAGCCGGGTGCGTTCCCAAGTGAGCAGCCGTTGCCGCGCGCGGCAGTTCGCCGCGCTGCTTCCTGGCAACCGCAGGACTTGAGGAACAACCATGGCCAAGCTCTTCGAGCCGATCTCCATCGGCGATCTTACCCTTTCGAACCGGATCGTCATCGCGCCCATGTGCCAGTATTCCGCCGAGGAAGGGCGGATGACCGACTGGCACGCCATCCACCTTGGCCAGCTTGCGCTTTCCGGCGCGGCCCTGCTGACAATCGAAGCCACCGCCGTCACGCCGGAGGGACGGATCTCCTATGCCGATGTCGGGCTGTGGGACGATGCCACCGAGGAAGCGATGGGCAAGGTCCTGGAGACGGTGCGGCGCTGGTCCGACATGCCCATCGCCATCCAGTTGGCCCATGCCGGCCGCAAGGCGAGCACGGCCAGGCCGTGGGACGGGGGCGCCCAGATCGCGCCCGAAGCGCCGAATGGCTGGCAGACGGTCTCGTCATCCGACCTTCCGTTCGAAGCGCACGAGCATCCGCCCGTAGCCCTCGACCAGGAAGGCCTTGCCCGCATCCGGGAGGCCTTTGCCGATGCGGCGCGGCGATCCGACCGCCTGGGCATCGATGCGATCCAGATCCACGCGGCCCACGGCTATCTGCTCCACCAGTTCCTCTCGCCGCTCTCGAACCAGCGCACCGATGAATACGGCGGATCGCTGGAGAACCGCATGCGCTTCCCGCTGGAGGTCTTCGATGCGGTAAGGGCCGCCTTCCCTGCCGCCAAGCCCGTGACCGTGCGACTTTCCGGCACCGACTGGGCCGACGGCGGATGGGACGTCGAGCAGACGGTCGCGTTCTCGAAAGCCCTGGAAGAGCGCGGCGCTGCCGTCATCCATGTCTCGTCGGGAGGTCTGGCGGTGCAGCAGAAGATCCCCGTCGGCCCGAACTACCAGGTCCCTCTGGCCCGCAGCGTGAAGGAAGCGGTATCGATCCCGGTCGTCGCCGTTGGCCTCATCACCGAGCCCGAACAGGCGGAGGCGATCGTCGCGACCGGTGACGCCGACATGATCGCCCTCGCCCGCACGGTGCTTTACGATCCCCGCTGGCCCTGGCACGCGGCGGCTGCCCTTGGTGCAACGATGAAAGTCGCGCCGCAATTCCTTCGCAGCCAGCCCCGGCAGTTCAAGGATCTTTTCGTCAGTTCCTGACCATAGGAATGTGGACGCCGCTCCCTTGAGCCATGGGGAGCGGCGCCTCGCGGCTGCCGTCACGCGTCCCGGAGTGGTCCAGTTCGGGACGAAGGCTTGACCGCGCCCGTTAATCCGCGCCTTGGTGTGCCACGAAGGCCGGGCACTGCGTTCGGTGCGGCGGGGGCGCGCGGATGACGACACGGTGGCACGGCGGGAGCAAGGCGGGTTGGCTTCCGTGGATCTGCGCGACAGTGGCCGCGGCGTTCTTCGCCTCGACCATCCTGCAGTTCTTCCCGAATTCCAACGGTCGCCTGGGGTACGACTACGGCCTGTTCCTCCCCTGGATGACCGCCGGGCACTTCTGGTACACCGTCAACGGCCCCTTCGTGCCGCCGGAGTTCGTGCCCTCGTTCTGCGGGGGTATTCCGTTCCTGTTCAATCCGCAGTCGGTCTACTGGTCGCTGCCGCAGGCGCTGATGACGGTCCTGCCGCCGCTCGCAAGCCTTGCGGTGTCGTGGATCACCTTCGGCGTGCTTGGCGCGTTGGGCATGTTCCTGCTGCTGCGCCGCACATTCTCCGTCTCCTGCCCTGCCGCGCTGGCGGGAGCATCGATCTTCCTGTTGAACGGGTTCTACATCGATCGGATGATCGTTGGCCACGTGACATTCCACGGGGTCATGCTGCTTCCCTGGATAGCGTTCCTGCTTTTCGCCCGAAGTGGCGGGCGTCGGCGACTTGCACCTGCAGCCCGGGGCATCGGCGCGGGCCTGATGCTGGCGTATCTCTTCTACAGTGGCGGCACGAACACGATCCTGCCGATGCTGTTGGCGCTGGCGGTCCTCGCTCTGCTGCTGGTGCATCAGGGGCGTTGGCATCGCGGGATCGTCTGGGTCACAGTGCTGGCTTTTGCCCTCTTCCTGGCCCTCAGCGCTTACAAGCTCGTCCCGGCGCTCGCCTTCGCCGGCAACGTCGTGCGGCCGGTCAGCCTGCGGATGACGGGCAGCCTGCCCGCACTGGTGAGCGGCGCAGGTCTGTCGCTCTTCGTTCCGCAACTGCTTGCCTACCTTCCTGCCGAGACGCTGGTGCTCGACCGGGTGGAGTTCGAGTACGGCGTCGGCATCATGCCGCTGATCGCGGTCGTCTGCGGTATCGTGTGCGCTGTCCGACGCAGAGAGCTTGCGCCTCTGCTGAAGGGCTCATGCGCCCTGCCGCTCGCAGCTGGCGCGGTCCTCCTGACTGTGCCGATCCTCGTCAACTGGGATGCCTTGGGCCTGCGCTGGCTGGTGCTGCACGTGCCGGTCCTGAAGATGATGTCGGTCATGCTGCGCTTCTGGTTCGCCTACGTGCCGCTGCTTTGCGTGCTGACGGCTCTCCTACTGGACTATGTGATCCATGACCCCGCCCGCCGCGCAATCTGGTCGAGCGCTGCGATCGCGCTCACCATCGGGCAGAGCGCGCTGACCGACATGGACTACTACGCCTCGCAGCAATACGATCCGTCGGCGCTGGTTGCCGCACACGCGCGCATCCGCGCGGGCGGAACCGTGCCGCCGATCGGCCGCATCGCCGACCCCTGGGCGCCGTCCAGCGCTGCTCAGCAACGCCGCCTGACTGCGCGCAACGATGCCATGAGCTTCGGAGTCAGCGCCTATCCCTGTTACGAGCCGATGTTCGGCTACCGCATGGAAGTGTTTCGGCCGGGGCGGCTCGCCACCGGCCCTGCGCTGGAAGACCGCAACGGCCTGCTCAACCTGAAGAACCCATCCTGCTACGTCTACCCGCGCGAGAACCAGTGCCGTCCCGGCGACGAGTTCACGCGTCGACAGCGCTTGCAGGCCGAAGCATTCAGCCACTACCGACCGTTCCCTTACGAGCGTCCCTTGCGCCAGACTGTCGCGGGCTGGCTGAGCCTCTTTACGTTCATCGGTTGCCTCCTGGCGCTGGCTGCGATTGCCGCCCTCACCTGGAAAGCCCGCCGCAGCCCAGTGCCCTCCCGTCCCTGACACACGAAAAATCCCCCGGAACCGCAGTTCCGAGGGATTTTTCGATGATTCAGGCGGAAAGCCGATCAGCGCAGGCTGACGACGTTGTCCGAAACTCTGGGGTCCTTGCGGCCGGTGTACAGGCTCGCCATCGGCTCGTCCTGCGCCATCACGACCTCACCGCCACCGAAGCCGTTGAACGCCGTGCGCATGGCCGCGCCATAGGCGCCCAGCATTCCCACTTCGATCCAGTCCCCGGCCTTGATGTCGGCAGGGAGCATGAACGGGCCTTCCATGAAGTCGGCATCGTCGCAGGTGGGGCCGTAGAACGAGAATTCCTGCAGCTCCGACGACCGCTCGCCCTCGCGCCCGATCGCCTTGACGGGGAAGCGCCAGGCGACATGGGCGGCATCGTAGAGGGCACCATAAGCGCCATCGTTGATGTAGAGCTCGTCGCCGCGGCGCTTCTCGACCTTGACGATCAGCGAGTTGTACTCTGCCGAAAGCGCGCGGCCGGGTTCGCACCACAGCTCGGCGTTGTAGGCGATCGGCAGCGCCTCGAAGTGCCGGTGGATGATCGCAAAGTAATCCTCGAGCGGAGGCGGCTCCATGCCCGGATAGGACGAGGGAAAACCGCCGCCCACATCCACCATGTCGATGACGACGCCGGCTGCAGCGATCGCCGCGCGAGCCCGCTCCAGCGCCTGGACATAGGCGAACGGCGTCATTGCCTGCGAACCCACGTGGAAGCACACGCCGAGCCAGTCGGCCACCTGACGCGTCGCCTGCAGCAGTTCGCCCGCGTCGGCCACGTCGATGCCGAACTTCGACGCGAGGCTGAGTTCCGAATACTCCGACGAGACACGCAGCCGCACGCAGAGGCGAAGGTCACGCGCCGCGTTGCCTTCCCCGTCGGTGGTCGCGGCGACAATCTTCTCGACCTCTTCGAGGGTGTCGAGGCTGAAAGTGCGCACGCCATGCTGGAAATAGGCTTCGCGGATGGCGCTTGCCGTCTTCACCGGGTGCATGAAGCACAGGGTCGCCTCGGGAAGCGTCGCGCGAACCATGCGCACTTCGGTGATCGAAGCGACGTCGTAGTGCGTGATGCCGTTGTCCCACAGGATCTGGATGAGATCCGGCGAGGGATTGGCCTTCACCGCATAGAGCGATTTGCCCGGGAACTTCGATGCGAAGAAACGCGCAGCGCGAGCCGCCGCGTGCGGGCGGTTCAGGATGACGGGTTCGTCGGGCGCCAGGGCGCGCGCTACAGCCGGTGCGTCAGGGAAAATGTGCAACTCAAGGGACCCCCAAACGGTGTGTTACGACAGAAGCTGCCTTGCGGTTTGGAAGTCCCCATGGGGCAGCGAGGGGCGGATATAGGGGCGGCGAGATGAATCGCAAGTGAAAATCTGACCCCTTCACAAAAATGTCATACAGCGTCACAATCCCGTGCAAACCCATGGCTCACGCGCGAGATTTGGCGAGCTCCTACAGGCAGTTAGGCATTCGATCGCTTCAAGCACTGAAGTTCTGGATAAGCGACCGAACGCGGCATTCATGACGTGAAACGAGCGGCCGGCTCCATCGCTCCCGCCGACTCGTCCCGGCAGGACTGAACGGCGCAGGTGCGCGGTGGATTGCGTCCACTGCAGCCGTTTCAGGATATGCGCCGCGCCGAGCGATCGAGGCAGCATGTGAGAGCGGCGCGTCAGCTCAGGCGCGTGCGGAAATCCTCGTACCCGAAGCGTCGGACGCACTCGAGAGCGTCGGTCTCTGAATCCCAGAGCCAGATGGACGGCAAGGGCACACCGTTGAACGTGGTCGTCTTGACCATCGAATAGTGCGCCTGGTCGAGGAAGGCGAAACGAAGGCCCGGCTCGGGCGGCGCGGGCAGGCGATAGTCGCCGATCACATCCCCGGCAAGGCACGAGGGCCCGCCGAGCCGCACCGCTCCGTCGGCACCTGCTTCGACCGGGCCTTCCTCCAGGAAGTCTTCGTCCGCCACACGTTCGCCCAGCATGGCGGGACGATACGGAGCCTCGATCACATCGGGCATGTGGCACGTTGCCGATATGTCGACGATGGCGACGGGCATTCCGTTCCAGCCCACATCGAGCACGGTGCCGACAAGGATGCCTGCGTCCAGCGCCACGGCTTCGCCCGGTTCGATGTAGATCTGGGCGCCGGTGTCCTCGGCCATGTCGCGCAGGAATTCGACCAGTTCATCGCGCTGGTAGTCGGCGCGGGTGATGTGGTGCCCACCGCCAAGGTTTATCCACTTCAGCTCGCCGAAGTAGGGCTCGAGGAAATCGAACACCTTGTCCCATGTCCGGTGCAGCGGCTCGAAGTCCTGCTCGCACAAGTTGTGGAAGTGGATGCCGTCGATCATGCCCACGTGCTCGGCCGTCAGCTGGTCGATGGGGAAGCCCAGCCGCGAGTGCGGAGCGGAAGGGTCGTACTTCGCCACCTCGCCCTCGGGGTGGAGAGGGTTGATGCGAAGGCCGATGTCGAAATTGTCGCCGCGCGCCCGCGCCATTTCGATGAAGGGCCAGAACCGCTCGACCTGGGCGGGAGAGTTGAAGATCACATGGTCGGAGAGGCGCAGGATCTCGTCCATATCCTCTTCCTTGTAGGCAGCGCAGTACGTCGCGATCTCGCCGTCGTAGAACTCGGAAGCGAGGCGTGCCTCCCACAGGCCGGAAGTGCAAACGCCGTCCAGGTACTCTCCCACGATCGGGGCCGTGGACCACATCGAGAATGCCTTGAGCGCCGAGAGGACCTTCGCGCCCGAGCGCTCGCCAATGTCGGCAAGCACGCGCAGGTTATCGCGCAGCTTGGCCGCGTCGACGACGAAGGAAGGGCTGTCGACCCGCGAAAGGTCGAACTTGGCGAAGGCGCCCGGATCCCCGGCTCTGGTTTCCATGCGTGTCAGTCCTGAACTGGCCGCCGATCCTGTCGACAGGCCCTTGAAGTAGACGTGCGGCCTGTCGCGACCGCAAGGAAGCTCTCGGTGAAGGCGAGTGCCCGCTCAGGAGCACCGCCGTTTCACCGCAGCGTCAATCGACGCAGATGGCGTTCACGGCCTTGCCGCCCTTGACCTCGGCATAGCAGCCGAACAGCCGGTCGTCGGCCTGGCACTGCCCGGTGACGGCACCGCCCGTTGCAGCCGCGCCGGCATCGCCAACACACTTGCCTTGGCATTGCGCGCTGTCGGTGCACTGCTTGCCCGCGTCGGCGAAGGGGCGCACGCACTGCTCGACACCGGCCCGCCCGCGCCGCTGCACGGTGCCGCCGCCTGCGGTGCACGAAGCCTTGTCGCCTGCGCTCATGTCGCGGGAAAACGACTGACCGGCAGCATCCTCAGGCGCAGGCGTGCCCTCGGACGGGGCGGGCTGTGGCGTGCAGGCGCCGAGCACGATTGCCCCCAGCGCCGCCACGGCGAGATAACGAAGTCCGCGCATCAGAACGGCAGCGGGGCCGGGAGTTCTTCCACGCTCCAGGGCAGCCCGTGCTTGTTCAGCATGTCCATGAAGGGATCGGGGTCGAACTGCTCCATGTTGAACACCCCCTCACCCGACCAGGCGCCGGTCAGCACCATGGCCGCGCCGATCATCGCCGGGACGCCGGTGGTGTAGCTGACGGCCTGGTTGCCAGTTTCCGCGTAGGCATCCTCGTGATCGCAGATGTTCTTGATGTAGAACGTCTTCTCGCCCGACCCGTCGAGCGCCTCGCCGGTTGCGATGTCGCCGATGTTGGTCTTGCCCCTCGTCGTCGGCCCGAGCGAGGCTGGCTCGGGCAGCACGGCCTTGAGGAACTGCAGCGGCACGATCTCGACGCCGTTGTAGATCACCGGATCGATGCGGGTCATGCCCACGTTCTGCAGCACGGTCAGGTGCTGGATATAGGCATCGCCGAAGGTCATCCAGAAGCGCGCGCGCTCCATCTCGGGGATGAACTTGGCGAGGCTTTCCAGCTCCTCATGGTACATCATGTACATGTTCTTGGGGCCGACGCCCTCGAAATCGAATTCCACCTTCTTGCCCATCGCCGGGGTCTCGACGAATTCGCCGTTCTCCCAATGGCGCGCGGGCGCGGTCACTTCGCGGATGTTGATTTCCGGGTTGAAGTTGGTGGCGAAAGCCTGCCCGTGGTCGCCGCCGTTGCAATCGAGGATGTCGAGCGTGCGGATGGTCTTGAGCTTGTGCTTCTTGAGCCACATCGCGAAGACGCTGGTGACGCCGGGGTCGAAGCCCGAGCCGAGCAGCGCCATCAGGCCTGCCTGCCTGAACTTGTCCTGGTAAGCCCACTGCCAGTGGTACTCGAACTTGGCCACATCCTTGGGCTCGTAGTTCGCAGTGTCCATGTAGTGCGTGCCGGTCGCCAGGCACGCGTCCATGATGGCAAGATCCTGATAGGGCAGCGCAAGATTGACGACGAGCTTGGGCTGGATCTGGCGGATCAGCGCCGAAGTCGCCTCCACGTCGTCGGCGTCGATCGCGTAGGTGGCGACGGTGACGCCGGTGCGCTGCATGACCGAATCAGCGATCGCCTCGCACTTGGACACCGTGCGGCTGGCGAGATGGATATCCGAGAAGATGTCGGGATTCATCGCCATCTTGTGGACCGCGACCGATCCGACGCCGCCCGCGCCGATCACCAGAACCTTGCTCACCAACCTGTCTCCTTAGGGAGGAAAATCGAAAGGAGGCCATATAGGGCCGCTGTGTGACAACTCAACTGTTGTGCGCTGGCTCCCTCGTCGCCAAGCTGGGAAACGGGCGCGTTCGACAGCGCGACGCCTCTGCTCTCTGAAATGTCGGCGGGCATGGGGCCATCAACTGTCACAAACTGCCATCGCCGCGTCATCACGCGGTCACCGCAAGGGAGCATCAGCGCCACAACTCCTACGAAGGGATCCGGCCCCGATGAACACCTCCCGCTCCAGCCTCATCGAGGGCGCTGTCGTCCGCGAGGAGAGCTCCCGCAAGGCGCGGCTGCTCGACAAGGCCTTCGCCCTTGCCTTCAAGGGGCTTGTCTACGCGCAGATCTGGGAAGACCCGGTCGCCGACATGGACGCCATGCAGATCCAGCCGGACAGCCGGATCATCACCATCGCGAGCGGCGGCTGCAATGCCCTTTCGTACCTCACGGCGAACCCCGCCCACATCACCGTGGTGGACCTCAACACCGCGCACATCGCGCTGAACAACCTCAAGCACGCAGCCGTGCGCCACCTCGACTACTCGGACCTGCGCAGGTTCGTGGCCGAGGCCGATCACCCCGAGAACCTCGCGCTCTATCGCGAGCGGCTCGCGCCCCATTTGGACGAGGCGACGCGGCGATACTGGGAGGGCCGCGACCTCGTGGGCCGTCGGCGCATCGGCGCCTTTACGCGCGGCGTCTATCGCCACGGACTGTTGGGCGGCTTCATCGGCGCGGCGCATCTCATCGCTCGGCTGCACCGCATCGATCCGGCGGAGATCCTCGAGGCCGGCACGTTGGAAGACCAGCGCCGCGTCTTCGACGAGCGCTTCGCCCCCGTGTTCGAGCGCCCGCTGGTTCGCTGGCTGACCAAGCACCCCGCGTCGCTCTTCGGACTGGGCATCCCGCCTGCGCAATACGATGCGCTCGCAGGCGGGCACCGCATGGCCGACGTACTGCGCGCCCGTCTGGAAAAGCTGGCATGCCACTTCCCGGTCAACGACAACTACTTCGCCTGGCAGGCCTTCTCGCGCGGTTACGGCAAGGGCGTGGAGGCACCGTTGCCGCCCTATCTGCAGGAAGCGAACCTGCCGCAGGTGCGCGAGCGGCTCGGCCGGCTGGAGCTGCGCCACGCGAACTTCACGCATGTCCTCGCCGATGCGGACGCCGCCAGCTACGATCGCTACGTCCTGCTCGACGCGCAGGACTGGATGACCGATGCCCAGCTGACCGAACTCTGGACCGAGATCACCCGGACCGCCCGGCCCGGAGCGCGGGTGCTGTTCCGCACCGCGGCCGAACCCTCGCTCCTCCCCGGGCGCGTGCGGCAGGACATCCTTGATCGGTGGGACTACCGCGAGGCCGAATCGCTGGCCGCCAACCGCGCCGACCGCTCGTCGATCTACGGCGGCGTCCACCTCTATGTGTTCCGGGGCTGACGCCGTTGAACCAGGCCGCATCTCACCCCGTTTCCGGCCATGCCGCGCTGATGGACCGCATCTATCGTTGGCAGCGCCCGATCTATGACCTGACCCGCAAGTACTATCTCTTCGGCCGCGACCGCCTTGTCGACGAACTCGACTGCAGGCCGGGGATGGCGGTGCTGGAGATCGGCTGCGGAACCGGTCGCAACCTGGCCCTGGTGCGGCGGCGGTGGACGGGGACACGGCTGCATGGCCTCGACATCTCGGCCGAGATGCTGCGGGAAGCGCGCCGGAAGCTGGGTCATTCCGGCACGCTGGCGCTGGGCGACGCAGCCGCGTTCGACCCGGTGCAGCTGTTCGGGCGTTCGGGGTTCGAGCGGGTGATGCTGTCCTATGCCATCTCGATGATACCGGAGTGGGAGGCGGCCCTGCACCAGGCTGCGTCAACCCTGTCGCCGGGCGGCTCGCTCCACGTCGTCGACTTCGGGGATTGCGCCGGCTTGCCGCGCCCCTTGCGTGCCCTGCTGAAGGGATGGCTGAGCCGCTTCCACGTCTCGCCCCGCCTTGATCTTGGGGAAGTGGCGGCGCGGGTGGCGGACGAGCTGGGCCTCACGCTGGAGCGCCGGCGGGGGCCGCTCGGCTACTACCAGCTGGTCCGCCTCTCGCGCTGACGGAATAACACGCAGCCGGCGTTGCGATTCCAGCTGCGGTCCCGCTAAGGCGTGGGCATGATCCCGACCCGCGCTCCCACCACCGAAGGCGTTGCCCTCGCCGCCCGCAAGGTAGCGGAAATCCTCCCCGCGCCCCCTCTCCTTCCGCTCGAGGTCGAAGGGCGCACCATCTGGTGCAAGGCCGAGTGCCTGCAGCCGGTGGGCGCGTTCAAGATCCGGGGCGCCTGGCATCGGCTCACCGCGTTGACGCAGGCGGAGCGCACGGCCGGCGTGGTCGGAGTGTCCAGCGGCAACCATGCACAGGGCGTGGCCTGGGCCGCGCGGCGCCTTGGGGTGAAGGCCGCGATCGTCATGCCGGTCGACGCGCCGGAGGTGAAGCTCGCCAACACCCGCGCACTCGGCGCTGAAGTCGTGCTGTACGACCGCCCGGGCGGCGAGGACCGCGACGAGGTGGCCGAGCGGCTTTGCAAGGAGCGCGAAGCCACTCTGGTCCACGCCTATGCCGATCCCTGGATCATCGAGGGCCAGGGCAGCACAGGGACGGAGATCGCCGCGCAGATGGCCGTGCTTGCCGGGGGACCGCCCGAGCTGATCGTCGCCCCGTGCGGCGGCGGCGGCCTGACGGCAGGGCTGGCGCTTGCCTGCCCCAATGCCCGGATCGTACCCGTCGAGCCCGAAGGCTGGGACGATGTATGCCGCAGCCTTGCAGCCGGGCGCATCGAACGCGTCCTGCCCGATGCGCCGGCCACCGCGTGCGACGCCTTGCAGACCCCGGCTACCCGCCCGATCAACTTCGCCATCCTGCAGGAGCGCTGCCCCTTCGGCGTGGCCGTGAGCGCGGCGGAGGTAAGGGCGGCGCAGCGCCTTGCCTTTGCAAAACTGCGCCTCGTGGTGGAGCCTGGCGGGGCGGCGGGTCTGGCCGCGGTGCTTGCCGGAAAGATCACCCTATCGGAACGGAGCGCTGTCGTACTTTCGGGCGGGAACACCGATGCACGGGCCTTTGTGCGCGTGCTTTCGACTGCCGACTGAACTGGCGATCTACCGCGCAAATCAGTGGAACCTGCCCATCCCGCAAGGTATATGACGGGATAACGACACGTTAGAGAGTCGGGAGCAGGTATGCCAAAGGGACTTTCCGGCCAGGCCGCAAGGCCGTTCAAATTCGCTTTCATCGGTGTGGAGGCGCTGTTCGTCCTCGTCACGCTGGTGGCCCTTGCGGATATTCTCGTGGCCGAGAATTACGGCCTCGGCTGGACGACATTTTTCCTCGGTTTCATCGCCAGCGCCTGGGGCGCCGTCGCCTATCCGGTTTGCGGAGGCTGCTGCGGCTGGGACCGGCGCGAAGATTGAGCACTGCACGCACGGTGCGGGCATGGCCCCGGCGCGAACGCCTTGCCGAAGTACCTTCGCGTGATCTGACGTCGATCAGATCGGCAGCGCGGTCGTGGCCTTGATCTCGGACAGGGCGACGGTGGAGGTGATTTCCTGCACGCCGGGCAGCTGCGAAAGCTTCTCGAAGAAGAAGCGTTCATAGGCGCTGATGTCCTCGGCCACCACGCGGATCATGAAGTCCACCGAACCGAGCAGGACGTAGCAGTCGAGCACCTCGGGAAACTCGCGGATCTTGGCTGCGAATTCGTCGAGGTTGGCCCGGCCGTGGGCGTTGAGCTTCACCTGCGCAAACACGTGCGCGTTCAGCCCCACCTTGTGCCGATCGACGATGGCAACGCGGCGCTGGATGAAGCCGTCCCTCTCAAGCCTGTCGATACGCCGCCAGCACGGGGAGGCCGAAAGCCCGACGCGCTCGGCGATCTGCGCCGTGGTCTGATTCGCATCGCGCTGAAGCTCGCGGAGAATTTTTCTCTCATAAGGGTCGAGATCGGTCATTTCCGCCCGGTAACACGGGTTTGGCGAAAGCGTCTCGCTAAATTGATCTCTGCAGACCCTTAACAAGGAGAGATTGCCCTGCACTCCCCTGCGATAATAAGGCGGCAAGGCTCGCTGAGGAGCGTAAATGATGGTTGCAAGGACAAGTCGCATGATGCCGCCGATGGAATATGTTCGCCTTCTCGACGAAGATGCCGGCCTCGACGGGGTGATCGCCATCCACTCGACAGCGCGCGGCCCGGCGGCCGGCGGCTGCCGACTGTGGTCCTATCCCGATCCGGCCGATGCGATGGCCGACGCCTTCCGGCTCGCCGAGGGCATGAGCTACAAGAACGCCATGGCCGGTCTTCCCCTTGGCGGCGGCAAGGCCGTGCTTCGCCGCCCTGCCGGAGAGTTCGACCGTGTCGCCCTGTTCGAGGCTTTCGGACGCGCGGTCGAGAAGCTGGACGGCCGCTACGTCACGGCGGAAGACGTGGGCACCGGCGTGTCCGACATGGAATGCGTGGCCCGCCACACCCGCCATGTTGCCGGCCGCACCGCCCTTCCCGGCCTCGCCGGCGGGGACCCCTCTCCGTGGACGGCGCTCGGCGTGTTCGAGGCCATGAAGGAGGCCGTTCGCCTGCGTCACGGTTCCTCGCTTTCCGGTGTCACGGTCGCGGTCCTTGGCGTCGGCAACGTCGGCGCCGGGCTTGCCCGCCTGCTTGCCGCTGACGGCGCCCGCCTCGTCATCGCCGACATCGACCCGGCCCGCTGCGACCGGCTTGCACAGGAAACCGGCGCAAGCATCGTCGCCATCGACGAGATCGCCGGTGCGGACGCGCAGGTCTTCGCGCCTTGCGCGCTGGGCGGCGCGCTGGATGACGCGACCGTCGCAGCGCTTCGCGCGGGCATCGTGTGCGGCGCCGCGAACAACCAGCTGGCCGCGCCGCACCTTGCCGAAGTGCTGATGGCGCGCGGCATCGACTATGCGCCCGACTATGTCGTCAATGCCGGCGGCATCATCAACGTCGCTGCCGAATACCTCGGCGAGAGCGCGGAAGAAGTGCGTGGCCGCGTCATGCAGATCGGCCCGCGCACCCGCGCCATCCTGGAGACGGCCAAGGCCGGGAACCTGCCGCCACCGGTCGTGGCGGACCGCATGGCAGAAAGCCTGATGGTCAGCCCGGCAGCACTCGAAGAAGCGTGAGAAGAGTGAGGGGCGGCCTCGCGCCGCTCCTCAGTCGCGGACGAAGTAGCTTGCCAGTTCCACATGGGTCGACCAGCGGAACTGGCCTACCGGGCGCAGCTCCACCAGGCGGAAACCCGCCTCGACAAGCCGCGCCGCATCGCGCGACCAGCTCGACGGGTTGCAGCTGATGTAGACCACCTGCCGCACGGTCGAGCTTGCTATGCACTCGACCTGCTCGCGCGCGCCTGCCCGGGGTGGATCGAGGAGAACGGCGGCGAAACGGGCGAGTTCGTCTGGCTGCAGCGGATTGCGGAACAGGTCGCGATGCGCGCAGAAGATCTGTAGCTGGGCCCGGTCCGCCGCAGCCTTGCAGGCCAGATGAGCATCGCGGGCAGCCTCGGCCGCGTAGATACGGGTCTCGGGCCCCGCCAGTGCGAACGCGAAAGTGCCAAGGCCGGAGAACAGGTCCGCGATGGTCGGAGCTTCCGCCAGCCATTCGCGCGCCGCGGCGACGAGTGCGTCCTCTCCGTCCTTCGTTGCCTGCAGGAACGATCCCGGAGGGAACGGCACCTGCACGGCGCCCAGCGTCGCCGTGACCGGCATCGGCTCCCAGACGGTCTCGAAGCCGTAGCCGCCGTCCATGGTCAGACGGGCGAGGCGATGTTCGCGCGCGAAATCGAGCATTGCCTCAGTCGCGGCAAGACCCTCGGCGGTCAGGCCCTTGACGCCCACGTCCACGCCCTGATCCACCAGCGTCAGTTCGATATCGGCGGCCATGCGCGCGGCAGGGTGCTTCGCCGCTTTCCCCGGACGGCCGCCCTTCTTGGGAGGCGCGGCCTTGCCCATGGTGATGAGCAGCTTGCGCAGTGGCGCCAGCAGCGCCACGAACTCGGGCACCATGACGTGGCATTCCTCCAGCTCGACGAGCCGGTGCGATCTGGCCTCCCGAAAGCCGATCACCACTCGCCCGCCCGAACTTTCGGCCCGCAGCGAAGCACGGCGCCGGGTCATCGGCGGCGAGAGATACGGCGGCGCGACATGCTCTGCCCCCAACCCCTGCGCGACCGAGGCGTTGGCGACCCGCCCCTCCACGAAGGCATGCAGGCTCTCTTCGTCGAGCTGCTGCAGCTGGCATCCGCCACACCGGCCGAAGTGCGGGCACGGCGGCTCGACATGGTGCGGCCCCCATTCGAGCGTCCCGTCGATACCCAGCATGTCGCCCGGAGCCGCGCCCCACGCAAAGCGGCCGGACGCGGTGACGCCGTCGCCCTTGGAGGCGATGCGCAGGATTTCCTCGGATTCGTTCATGCCGCGCGCCTAGCAGGATGGCGGCGGATCGTACATGCCCGGTCGGCCGCCCGCGATCAGAGACAGGCGGCAAGCGCCTCCGGCACCTTCTCGGCAAGTTGTGCCGCAGTGAACGCCGCCGGGCACAGCCTCGCCGCTTCGCCATGGAGCCAGACGCCCTCGCACGCAGCCTGGAACGCATCCACCCCGGTCGCGACGCGGCTGGCGATGATGCCTGCAAGCACGTCGCCCGTTCCCGCAGTCGAGAGCCAGGACGAGGCCCGCGACGCGCATGCCAGCCGTCCATCGGGAGCGGCCACCAGCGTGTCGGGCCCCTTGGCGACGACGACCATCCCGCTTGCCCTCGCCAGCGCGAGCGCCCGCGCCGGGCGGCTCCCCGTTCCGTCGAGGTCGAAGGCGCGCTCCAGCGCGACGAGTTCGCCGTCGTGCGGGGTCGCGATCACGGGTGCCGTCCGCTCGGCGAGGTGGCGGGGCGAAAGCAGCACGAGCGCATCGGCATCCGCCACGACCGGAACAGGATCGGCCAGCGCCACGCCAAGCCGCTCGCGCGCGGTGGCGTCGCGGCCCAGCCCCATGCCGGTGAGTACGGCGGTGTTGCGGTCGTCGGTCAGCACGTCGGTGAGCGGGCCGGTATCGACCACGAGGTCGGCGGGTGCGTTCCGCTTCGATTCGGCGAAGAGCTTGACGTAGCCTGCGCCGGCGCCTTGCGCGGCCGTAGATGCCAGGATCGCGGCTCCCGGCATTGCGCCCGCCACCACGGCCAGAAGACCACGCCGGTACTTGTGCGAATCGGCCGAGGGCGCCTCGATCCTGGGACGGCCGATCGCCCGCGCGGCGCCTTCCACCGCTTCGACGCCGATGGAGACGAGCCGCAGCGCCCCCATGCGCGCCGTAGCGGGCATGAGGAAATGGGCGAACTTCCAGGCTCCCAGCGCGATCGTGAGGTCATAGAGAGGCAGGCCCTCGCCCAGCAGCATGCCCGAATCCGCCTGCACACCGCTCGGCACGTCGATGGCGATGCGCCGGGCATGGCTCGCAGCCAGCGACGCGAGCAGGCCCGCGTCCTGCGACGTCAGCGGCCGGGTCAGCCCACTACCGAAGAGGCAGTCGACGAAGACTTCTCCGTGGAGCTGCGTAGTCCCCTCAAGATCGTTGCCGGTGAGCACCTCTCCGCCGAAGCGAGCCCGCGCGGCGGCTGCCGCCTTGGTCGCCGGTTCACTCGCGGCGACGACCACCACGTTCCCGCCCCGCTCGCGAAGGGCCTCGGCGATGACATAGCCGTCGCCGCCGTTGTTGCCGGGACCGCAGAGCACCGTGACCTTGTGGCGAGCGGCGACCCGCCAGATCCACTCGGCAGCGCCGCGCCCGGCGATCTGCATCAGCGCATCGACGCTCGATCCGGCCGCGATCAGCCGCTCTTCCGCATCGCGCATCTGGGCGACGGTGAGTATCTGGTCATTTTGCGCCATGGGATTTCTCCGTTGCGGGAAACAGGTAGCGATCCGGGCCCACGGTAACGTCGAGCTTGCCGTCCACCAGGCGCGTCTGCGCCTTCTCCGCGCCATCCGAGACGGCAAGGCCAGAGCCGTCCGTCGTCACGTCGAATCGCCGGAACGCACCGTCCGGATGATGCACGACCAGCGTCAGCCTGCCGCCTGCCTCCGCCCGCTCCACCGAACAGACCGGCTTCAGTTCGGCGGCACCGCCCACCGCACAGGCGATGTGCTCCTTGCCCGCGGCGACCGGGGGCGGCTCGCTGTTCGAGGAACAGGCGGCCAGCAGGAGCGCCGTCACGGCCGTGAACGCGCCCAAAGGCGCGGAAACAATGGATCTGGTCTGCATCGCCGCCTTGGTAACGCGAAGCGCCGGGGCGGGGAAGCCCCGGGCGCCCCGGCCCGTTACTTGCGCCGCAGCTGGGTCACGTCCCGGATGGCGCCGCGCGCCGCACTGGTGGTCATCGCGGCATAGGCCTGGAGCGCTGCCGAGACCTTGCGCTGGCGCGGGTGGACGGGCGACCATGCGGCGTCGCCGCGCGCTTCCTGCTGCGAACGGCGGTGCGCCAGCACCTCGTCCGAGACCATCAGGTTGATGGTCCGGCCCGGGATGTCGATCTCGATCGTATCGCCGTTCTCGACAAGGCCGATCTCTCCGCCCTCCGCCGCTTCGGGCGAGGCATGGCCGATCGAAAGGCCCGAAGTGCCGCCCGAAAAACGCCCGTCGGTCAGCAGCGCGCAGGCCTTGCCCAGCCCCTTCGACTTCAGATAGCTGGTGGGATAGAGCATTTCCTGCATGCCCGGCCCGCCGCGCGGCCCCTCGTAGCGGATCACCACGACATCGCCCGCCGCGACCTGCCCGCCCAGAATGCCGGCCACGGCCGCATCCTGCGATTCGTAGACGCGGGCGGTTCCAGTGAACTTCAGGATGGAATCGTCCACCCCCGCGGTCTTCACGATGCAGCCCTCGCGGGCGATATTGCCGTAGAGCACCGCAAGGCCGCCGTCCTGGCTGAAGGCATGCTCCTTGCTGCGGATGACGCCGTTCTCGCGGTCGAGGTCGAGTTCCTGCCAGCGGCGCGACTGGCTGAACGCCGTCTGCGTGGGCACGCCGCCGGGTGCCGCCCTGTAGAATTCCTGAACCGATGGCTCGTTGGTACGGCTGATGTCCCACCGGTTAAGCGCATCGCCCAGCGTGCGGGTGTGGACGGTCGGCAGGTCCGCGTGGAGCAGCCCTGCACGCTCAAGCTGGCCCAGGATCGCCATGATGCCCCCTGCCCGGTGGACGTCCTCCATGTGGACGTCGGACTTGGCGGGAGCCACCTTGGAAAGGCACGGCACCTTGCGGCTGAGGCGATCGATGTCGGCCATCGTGAAGTCCACCCCTGCCTCGGCGGCGGCGGCGAGCAGGTGAAGCACGGTGTTGGTGGATCCGCCCATCGCGATGTCGAGGCTCATCGCGTTCTCGAACGCCTTGAAGCTGGCGACAGAGCGCGGCAGGACGCTCTCGTCCTCCTGCTCGTAGTAGCGGTGGCACAGGTCGACCGAGAGGCGTCCGGCCTCCAGGAACAGCCGCTCGCGGTCGGAGTGAGTGGCCAGCGTCGATCCGTTGCCCGGCAGCGAAAGCCCGAGCGCCTCGGTCAGGCAGTTCATCGAATTGGCGGTGAACATGCCCGAGCACGATCCGCAGGTCGGGCAGGCCGAGCGCTCGATCGCGGTCACTTCCTCGTCGGTGTAGCTCTCGTCCGCGGCGGCGACCATCGCATCCACTAGGTCGAGCGCATGCTCCTTGCCCCTGAGCACGACCTTGCCCGCCTCCATCGGCCCGCCCGAGACGAACACGGCCGGGATGTTGAGGCGCATGGCGGCCATCAGCATGCCGGGGGTGATCTTGTCGCAGTTGGAGATGCACACCATCGCGTCGGCGCAATGGGCATTGACCATGTATTCGACGCTGTCGGCGATGAGGTCGCGGCTTGGCAGCGAATAGAGCATGCCGTCATGGCCCATGGCGATGCCGTCGTCGACCGCGATGGTGTTGAATTCCTTGGCGACGCCGCCCGCCGCCTCGATCTCGCGTGCGACGAGCTGGCCCAGGTCCTTGAGGTGGACGTGGCCGGGCACGAACTGCGTGAACGAGTTGACGACCGCGATGATCGGCTTGCCGAAATCGCCGTCCTTCATGCCGGTGGCCCGCCAGAGGCCCCGCGCGCCCGCCATGTTGCGGCCGTGAGTGGAAGTGCGCGAGCGATAGGCGGGCATTGTCAGGAACTCCGGGATCATGGGCGCGACTTCGCGCGCTGGACTGAACCGGCCCCTACACGGTGCTTGATTTCACTTCAACGCCCGTTTGAGAAACTTTATTTCAGACCAAGGTGACCCGCGCGGTCCAGTTCAGCCGCTACCACGGCGCAAAGCCGCGTCATGCACCCTGCCCATTCGACCTGCCCCGCATCGTCCGCGATGAGGTCCTGGCGGATCTCGATGCTGAGGTACGGCAGGCCCACCGGCTCGGCATGGCGGTTCATCGATGCGTTGAGCAGCTTGCCCGAGTACGGTTCCTGGTCCCCCACCACGAGGCCTTGGGCTTCCAGCCAGGGGATCGCGATGCGCGCGGCGCGCTCGTCCTGGTTGTAGAGCACGCCGACCTGCCATGGACGGGGGCGGTCGCAAGTGGCGAGGCCGGGCGTGAAGCTGTGGAGCGACAGGATCAGCGCCGGCGGCGATTCTCGCAGCAGCCGTGCAAGAGCCGCGTGATAGGGATCGAAGAAGCGCGCTGCGCGGGCGGAGCGCTGCTGCGCGGTGAGGATGTTGCCGGGGATCGCATGGCCGTCGCTCTCCCTGGGCATCATGCCCGGCGCGTCGGACTGGCGATTGTAGTCGCACACGAGGCGGCTGACATTACCGAGCCACGCCGCCGTCCCCGGCGCCACCATACGCTCCGCAATGGCGGCCACGCCGATGTCGATGGCGATATGCTCGTTCAGCAGGGCGGGATCGATGCCGAGGTCGACATCCTCCGGCACGCGGTTCGATGCGTGGTCACAGACGACCAGGATGCCGCCGGGCGCAGGCGTGCCGAGCAGGAGGTGGTATTCGGTTTCCAAGTCGGACCTCCGGTTGCTGAACTGGGATGCTATCTCAACCTGCCCTGCATTTGCCACCACTCCGGGCGGCTTGCGGCGATGGTTTCCGCAGCCCGGGCCGCTTGCGCGGCGTCGTCGTAGAGCGCGAAGCAGGTGGCGCCCGAACCGGACATGCGCGCCAGGAAAGGTCGGGTGCCCCGCAGGGCGTCCAGCACTTGCGCCACGGGCGGGCAGATCGCGATGGCGGGCTGCTCGAGATCGTTGCGGCCTTCAAGGGCGATGGTGCGGGCCGTTCCTTCGGGCATGGCTCCGCGATCGATCCCGTCCCACGCCTGGAAGACCGGGCCCGTCGGAACCGCCACGCGCGGATTGACGAGAAGGACCGCCGTACCCGCCAGATCGCTGTCGAGCGGTTCGAGGTCGGTTCCCGTGCCGCGGCCGATGCAGGTGGTCGAAAGCACGCAAGCGGGGACGTCGGCGCCAAGACGGGCGGCCCGCTGCTGCCAGTCGTCGGGCAGGCCATGCGCGCGCTCGACCATGCGGAACACCGCGCCCGCGTCCGCCGAGCCGCCGCCGAGCCCCGCCGCTACCGGCAGCCGCTTTTCCAGCTCCACCGCCCAGCCCTTTCCGTGTGGAAGGGCGCCGAGCGCGCGGGAGACGATGTTGGCGAAGGGATCCTCGATCAACGATGCGAACTCGCCATGGGTGACGAGCCGATCCTGCTCGGCTGGTGCTGCATGCAGGCGGTCGCCTTCATCCACGAAGGCGAACAGGGTCTCGAGTTCGTGGTAGCCGTCTTCGCGGCGGCGGCGCACGTGAAGGGCAAGGTTGATCTTGGCGTAAGCGGTTTCGGTCAGCATTGCCCCATCCATGGCGCGGCCACGGGCGCGAGGCAAGACGGCCCTTGCGCCGGCCCCTGGCCACGCAGGCGTGACACCCGCAGGCCTCTGCACGAAAAAGGGGAGGCGGTTGCCTCCCCTTTTCCTCACATGTTCGGGTAGTTGGGTCCACCGCCGCCTTCGGGCGTGACCCAGGTGATGTTCTGGTTGGGATCCTTGATGTCGCAGGTCTTGCAGTGGACGCAGTTCTGGGCGTTGATCTGGTACCGGGGCTGGCCGGTCGCATCGTCGGTCAGCCATTCGTAGACGCCTGCAGGACAGTAGCGCGCGGATGGCCCGGCATAGACGCCTAGTTCGCTGGTCTTCTGCAGGTCCATGTCGGCCACCTTGAGGTGGACAGGCTGGTCCTCCTCATGGTTGGTGAAGGAATAGGAGACACTGGTCAGGCGGTCGAAGCTGATGACGCCATCGGGCTTGGGATAGGTGATCGGCTTGTAGAGGTCGGCGCGCTGCGTGGCTTCGCTGTCGCGGTGGTGCTTCATCGGCCGGGCGAGGCCGAAGCCGAACAGCGTGCGCAGCCACATGTCCGTGCCCGCCAGCACCGTGCCGAGTTCGCCGCCCCACTTCGCCACCATCGGCTCGGCGTTCTGGACGAGCTTCAGTTCCTTGGCGATCCAGCTGGAACGCACGGCATCGTCATAGTCCTGCAGCGTGTCGGCCTCGCGACCGGCCCTGATGGCGGTGGCGATGGCCTCGGCGGCCAGCATCCCGCTCTTCATCGCGGTGTGCGTGCCCTTGATGCGCGGTACGTTGACGAAGCCGGCCGAGCATCCCGCCAGCACGCCGCCGGGGAACGCCAGCTGCGGCACCGATTGCCAGCCGCCTTCGTTGATCACGCGCGCGCCATAGGCCACGCGCTTGCCGCCTTCGAGGATGGCACGGATTTCCGGGTGCTGCTTCCAGCGCTGGAATTCCTCGAACGGGTAGATGTAGGGGTTCTTGTAGTCGAGCGCGGTGACGAAGCCCAAGGCCACCTGGTTGTTGGCCTGGTGGTAGAGGAAGCCGCCGCCCCAGGCGTCGTTCTCGCTCAGCGGCCAGCCCTGGGTGTGGATGACGCGGCCGGGGACATGCTTGTCCTCCGGGATGTCCCACAGCTCCTTGATGCCAAGGCCATAGATCTGCGGCTGGCAGTTCGCCTCAAGATCGTACTTCGCCTTGAGCCGCTTGGTCAGGTGACCGCGCGCGCCTTCGCAGAAGACCGTGTACTTGCCCAGCAGGTTCATGCCGGCCTGGAAGTCGCCCTTGGGCTCACCCTCGCGGTCGATGCCCATGTCGCCGGTCTGCACGCCGATCACGGCGCCTGCCTCGTTGTAGAGGATCTCCGCCGCCGGGAAGCCGGGGAAGATCTCGATCTCCAGCGCTTCCGCCTGCTCGGCCAGCCAGCGGCACAGGTTGCCAAGCGATCCGGTGTAGTTGCCCTTGTTCGACATGAAGGGCGGCTGGATCGCATGGGGCAGCGCGAACTTGCCCTTCTTCGTCAGGTGCCAGTGCCAGTTGTCCGTCACCGGCGTCTCGGCCAGCGGGCAGCCGTCCTCGCGCCAGGTGGGAAGCAGCTCGTCCAGCGCCTTCGGGTCGATTGTCGCGCCGGAAAGGATGTGCGCGCCGATTTCCGAGCCCTTCTCCAGCACGCAGACCGCAAGTTCAGGGTCCACCTGCTTGAGCCGGATCGCCGTCGCCAGACCCGCAGGTCCGCCGCCGACGACCACCACGTCGTAAGGCATCTCTTCGCGTTCAATCATGGAAGCCCCGTCCAATGGTATTATGGCCCCCAGCCTTCTTGCGGCTTAGTCGGGCGATTAAATCATCTTGTGCCTTGATTGCTCCCGCGCGGCAGGTCAAGACCCCCGCGATGGATCACCGGCCAAATCCTGAATTTCTGCTCGATATCACAGGTGCGCTCGACTGGTGGCGCGACGCAGGCGTGGACGCCGACTTCCTCGACGATCCCGTCTCGTGGCTTGCTCCGTCCGAGGAGGAGGTCGAGCGCAGACCCGCGCGCACGCCGGTCGCCCCCAACCCCGATGCGCCGCCCCCGCCCGCCGCTCTCGATCCCGCAGCCCTGCCGACCGACCTTGCCGCCTTCACCGCGTGGTGGATGAGCGAGCCGCTGCTCGTCGAAGGGGACCTCGCCGCGCGCGTGCCGCCTCGGGGGAAGGCGGGGGCAAGGCTCATGGTCGTGGTCGAGGAGCCCGAGGCGGAAGACGGCGATACCCTGCTGGCCGGAGTGCACGGCCGCCTGCTCGATGCCATGCTCGCCGCTTTCGGCACCCGCCGCGAGGATGTGTATCTTGCCAGCGCGCTTCCGCGCCACATGCCGGGCGCGGACTGGCAAGCGGCGCGCGAGCGGGGGCTCGGCCGGGTGCTCGCCCACCATGTCGCGCTCGTGGCTCCCGAGCGGCTTTTCGTGATGGGGAGCAACGCCTTGTCGTTAATCGGCCACGAATCGCCGCAACGTCCTGCCGTTTTGCAAAGTTTCAACCATGAAGGTGGCTCGATACCCCTGCTCGCCTCCTGGGCGTTGCCTTCGCTGCTGAACCAAGCGCGCGCGAAGCCGGCGTTGTGGAGGGCCTGGCTGGAATGGACGTCGGGTCGGGCAGGCGCCTGAAAGCCGCGTCCGTCCATCCGGGGCGGGGCATCGCACAGGATCGCGGGGATAAGACTTGAAACGAATCACCAGGGCCGGCCTCATCAAGGCGGGAATGTGGACGGGGGTCGCTCTTGCGGCGTCCGTGCCGGCAGCACCGGCTTTCGCCAACAGCGCCGCGGTCGATTACTTCCGCACCCGGGCCGACCGCACTGCCGTTCCCTCGCTGCTCAGCCAGGATGACCGCTCGTACTACCGGCAGGTCTTCGACGCGATCGACGGGAAGGACTGGGTTGCCGTAAGGCAGCTCCTCGCCCAGCGGCCGGACGGCCCCCTGCACCAGCAGGCCCGCGCGGAATACTACCTTGCCGCCGGATCGCCCAAGATCGAGCTGGCCGAGCTGCAGGACTGGCTTTCCCGCGGCGCCGAACTGCCGGGGGCGGACCAGATCAGCCGCCTTGCCCTTAAGCGCGGGGCGGGAAGCGTCCCCACCCTGCCCAGCGAACAAAGCTTCGCGCGCCTGCCCTCGATGTCGAAGCGCGTGCGCCCCTCCTCGATCGAGGACGGGACGATGCCGGGTTCCATCTCGGCCGGCATTCTCGATCGCATCAAGAACGACGATCCCATGGGCGCGCGCGTGCTGCTCGACGGGATCGATGCCAATCTCAGCCCGTCCACGCAGGCCGAATGGCGGCAGAAGGTGGCCTGGAGCTTCTATATCGAGAACCAGGACGCCGCCGCCTACCAGATGGCGCAGCTGGCGGCGCTGGGCACCGGGCCCTGGGTGGGCGAGGCATGGTGGACGGCCGGGCTCGCCGCATGGCGGCTGGGCGACTGCGAAGGTGCGGCGGACGCCTTCGGCAAGACCGCGCAGACGTCCGAGAACGCGGAACTCACCGCCGCCGCGCACTACTGGAACAGCCGCTCCCTCGTGCGCTGCCGCAAGCCGGAGAAGGCCGCCGCCGCGCTTCGCCTCGCAGCCGCGCGCGACGAGACGCTCTACGGCATGCTAGCGGCGGAGCAGCTTGGCCTCAGGCTACCCGAGCAGCACGCCGCCGCCGACTTCACCCAGGCGGACTGGCAGCAGCTTCGCGCCAACCCGAACGTGCGCACGGCGGTGGAACTAGCAGAGATCGGCAAGGACAGCCTGGCCGATGAAGTGCTGCGCCATCAGGCCCGCATCGGCGACGCGTCGCAATATGCCCCGCTGACCCGGCTCGCGCGCGATCTCGGCCTTCCGGGCACGCAGCTTTGGATGGCCTACAACGCACCTTATGGCGGCAAGCCGGAACCGGCGACGCGTTTCCCCACGCCGAAGTGGACACCGGTGGGTGGATGGAAGGTCGACCCCGCGCTGGTCTATGCCCATGCGCTGCAGGAATCGGTGTTCCGCGCCAGCGTCGTCAGCCCGGCGGGTGCGCGCGGGCTCATGCAGATCATGCCCGCCGCCGCGCAGGACCATGCCGGATCGCTGGGCTATTCGGGCAATGCGTCAGACCTCAACAAGCCCGAGGTGAACCTTGCCTTCGGCCAGCGCCATCTCGAAACGCTGCGCAACGATCCGGGCACGCAGGGGCTGCTGCCCAAGGTCATGGCCGCCTACAACGCCGGGCCGCTGCCGGTGCGCCGCTGGAACACCGAGGTGAACTGCCAGGGCGATCCGCTGCTTTGGATCGAGTCGCTGCCCTATTGGGAGACGCGCGGCTACGTGAACATCGTCATGCGAAATTACTGGATGTACGAGCGCCAGGCCGGCGGCGCATCGGAAAGCCGCATGGAACTGGCGCAGGGCCAGTGGCCGACCTTCCCCGGCCTTGCCGGTTCGAAGGGCGTGCGCATGGCCTCGAACGGAGCGCTGCTGCGTGGCCATTGATCCTGCGCGCACGTTCAGGCCCATCAACATCGCTCTCCTCACCGTCTCGGACACGCGGACGGCGGAGAACGACACTTCGGGCGATATCCTGGCCGAGCGGATCGAGGGCGCGGGCCATCGCCTCGTTCGCCGCACGATAGAGCGCGACGATGCCGGAAAGATCGCGGACCTGCTGAACGGCTGGATCGACGATCCCGAAGTGGATGCCGTCGTTTCCACCGGCGGCACCGGCCTCACCGGCCGCGACGTCACGCCCGAGGCGCTCGGCCGCCTCGGCGGGCGGGAGATCCCCGGCTTCGGCGAGCTGTTCCGCTGGCTCTCGTACAAGACCATCGGCACCTCCACCGTGCAGAGCCGCGCAATGGCGGTGGTCGCGCGCGGAACCTACCTTTTCGCGCTTCCGGGATCCAACGGCGCGGTGAAGGACGGGTGGGACGGCATCCTTGCCGAGCAGCTCGACAGCCGCAATCGCCCGTGCAACTTCGTGGAACTGATGCCCCGCCTGCTGGAGGTGTGAACCGGCCCACCGGCTCCGGCGGGCAGCCCGGCCCTCATCCGAAAAGCGGGAGCGAACGCACCTCCTCCTCGGCCAGTGCGATCCTGAACACCTCGCGCAGGGTGCGCGCATAGTCGGCGGCGTCGTCGATGGTCCGGCGCTGGGTCTTTCCGCCGCCATGCACCGTCAACTCCCGGTCCACCATCGAGGCGAAGCCGCCGGGCAGCGGGATGCTCGCCACATGCAGGCTGGTGAAGCGTGTTTCCGGGCGTGTCGAAGTCCAGTGGCTGGCCTGCTCAAGATCGCCCGGCGCCACTTCTCCAAGATCGAAGCTGTACTGCGCCTGCCAATCGCCATCACCGGCGGCGCGTCCGTCGGTGGCGGCGGCCGGCCCTGCCCGCTCCAGCAGCCATTCGCCGCGCAGGCTTCCCCGCTCGCCGATGCGGCGCAGGCGGTGGCGCGCGCCGTCCGCCGTGCGCCCTTCTGCCCCGTCCCGCAGCGGCAGGGGCGCAAGGTCGCTGCCGCCAAAACCCGCGTCGGCAAGCCAGGGCACTCCGTTCAGCCGGGCGAGCAGGCAGGTGTGGGTGCGCGGCGGCATCGCATCCTCCGGCTGTCCCAGCCACACGCGTGCGAGCAAGGGTCGGTTCTCCACGCCAAGCTGCGCGAGCGCGTCGGAGAACAGGCGGTTGTGCTCGAAGCAGTAGCCGCCGCGCTCGCGCTCCACCAGCTTGGCGAACACGGCGGGCCCATCGATCCGGATCGGGCGGCCCAGCATCACGTCGAGGTTCTCGAACCCGATCGCCAGTCTGTGCGCCGACTGTACGGCCGCAACCCCTTCGGGCGTCGCGGTGGGCCTATGGGAAATGCCGATGCGAGCGAGATAGCGGGAAAGATCCATCCGGAGCGACCTACAGGCTGCAATGGCGAAGGAGAAGACCGCTGCGCGGCAGTTGCGGGCACGCTCCTCTTCCGTAGCGGTGCGGCTTGTGGACAAGTTCGGCAAAACGGGTGGAACGAGAGGTGAGAACCTGTCGACGGAACTGCCGCGCGTAAGTCCGATGGTGGGCCTCGGCAAGCGCTAGCGTTTTGTGTCCGGCTGCGGGAACACTCGCGCGCGCTGCGCCCTTAGGCGGAAGGGCACTTTCTTCGCCCCTATGGAACCCAGCCCGAATGCCGCAGACGTCCGACGACCAAGCTCTTCATGCTCTCGCCGCCGAGATCGGTGTCTCCCGCATCTGGCATGATGCACAGGGGGAGGAGCGGACGGTCGGCGATGCCTCGCTGGTCGCGATCGCCGAGGCACTCGGCTATGGCGCGCGGACGCCGGGCGAGATTGCAGCTAGCCGCGACCGGGTCCGCCGCGAACAGGCCGAGCCTCCGGCCATGCTCGTCACCGAAGCAGGCACGCCGACACATCTTCCGCCGGGCCTTGCACCCACGGGGACGAGCACTCTTCAGGCCGAACTGACTGCGCCTGACGGCACCGTGCGGGTGTTCGATCTCTCCACCCCCATGCTGCCTGCTTTGAACGAGCCGGGCTATTATGCGCTGAAGGTGAGCGGCCGGGCGCTGACCCTTGCCGTAGCACCGCGCGAAGGCTCGGCGTCGGGGCTTCCTGGAGAGGCGCGGATATGGGGGCCGGCCGTTCAGATCGGTGCCCTGCGCGCAGAGGGTTCGCACCCGTTCGGCACGTTCCGCGAGCTTGCCGAAGCGGTGGACGCCTTTGCCGCGCAAGGGGCGGACGTCATTGCGATCAACCCCGTCCATGCCTTGTTCGCGGGAGTGGGCGAAGGCTTCAGCCCCTACTCGCCTTCGAGCCGGCTTTGCTTCAACGGGGCTCTGGGCGATCCTGCCCTGCTCGGCCTGCCCCTGCTGCCGCAGGACGCTTCGGACGGCGAGTTCGGGAGCGAGTTAGGAGCGGGTAGCGAAGGCTCGCTGATCGACTGGGAAGCCGCGCTTCCACGCCGCCTCGTGCAACTGCGCGCCTACTTCTCCGCGCTGGACGAGAAGACCCGCGCACGCATTTCCCGCGACAATGCGCGGCACGGAGAGAAGCTGGTCCGCCAGGCACTTTACGACGCGCTGGACGTGCACTTCCGCAGCCAGGGGCTCGAAGGATGGCAGGTCTGGCCCGAAGAGTTCCGCGATCCTGGCAGCGCCGCCGTCGCCGCCTTTGCCCTCGAGCATGACGACGAGATCGCCTTTCATCTCTTCACCCAGTGGCTGGCGCGCGAAAGCCTTGCGGCGGTGCAGGCCCGCGCGCGGGCCGGGGGCATGGCGGTGGGGCTCCTCGCCGACCTTGCCGTCGGCGTGCATACCCAGGGCGCGGACGCCTGGAGCATGGGCGATTCCCTGCTGCAGGGATTGACCATTGGCGCTCCGCCCGATCCCATGGGGCCGCTGGGGCAGAACTGGATGCTCACCAGCTTCAGTCCGCAGGGACTGGCGCGCAGCGGCTATGCTCCCTGGATCGAGACCATCCGCGCCGCGCTGAGGACTTCGGGGGCGCTGCGGGTGGACCACGCCTTCGGGCTGGCCCGGCTCTGGGTCGTGCCTGGAGGCAAGCCGTCCAGCGAGGGCGCCTACCTCGCCTATCCTTTCGCCGACCTGGTCCGCATCCTCGCGCTCGAGGCACACCTTGCGGGCGCGCTTATCGTTGCTGAGGATCTTGGCACCATGCCGCAGGGCTTCGGCCCGGCGATCGCCGCGCGCGGGATCCTTGGCATGCGCGTCCTGTGGTTCGAGCGCTCGGGCGATGGCGGCTTCCTCGGCGCGTCGCAATACGATGCCGCGGCGGTGGCGATGACCGGCACGCACGACACCGCCACCATCGCAGGCTGGTGGAGCGGGCGCGACCTTGACTGGGCGGAGAAGCTCGGCCGCCTTCCCGAAGGCCTCTCGCGGCAGGAAGCGGAAGAGCGGCGCGACCGCGAGCGGAACCTGCTCTGGACCGCGCTCACGCACGATGCCGGGCCACCACCGCCTGCCGACGAGCCGGAAGCCGTGGTGGAAGCGGCACTGCGCCACATCGGCCGCACCCCTTGCGCGCTGGCCGTCGCCCCGCTGGAAGACCTGCTGGCCGCGCGCGAGCAGCCGAACCTGCCCGGCACCGTTACCGAGCATCCGAACTGGCGGCGGCGCCTGTCGGCCCCGTTGCCCGCCTTGCTTGCCGAACCGGCCACGGCCCGGCGGCTGCAGGCGCTGAACGAGGCGCGGCGGCAGTCCTGAGCCTGAAGCGTGGCGCCGCGCCAGCAGGAAACGCGCGCGCCGGACATGCCGAATGCCCGCTGGCGAGTGCGGGCGTAACGCCGGGGAAAATGCGCGGGGAACTTGATACCCGCAAAGGGGTATCGGGCCGGCTTCGTGAGCGCCCCTGTCGGGCACTCGGTAACTGCGGCTCCTTGCGAACGGCCCGGTAGCGGCATGGCAGCCCGGCTCGACCCTCAGCGAAAGCGTTCGGAACTGGCGCGCGGGCTCGCGAAAAGGCACCGGTTCCAAAGCTTGGCGGGAAGCGTCCTCTTATCAGGAGTCACGCCGTTTGCGCCGCGCCTTGCCTGTCTTCCCCGGAATGGAGAGCAGGCGGATGAACGCTTCCGGTGGCACACGGGGGCCTTGTGCCCACGATGCCGACCCGATGATCCTCCAGCCGTGTACCTCGGCCGGAAGATGTCGGAGCTTATAACCTAATTGGTTATGTCTGTCAAGACTGCGGACCGCCTGTCACTCGCTCGCGGTCATCCCGTGGCGGCCATTGCTTTCCGGCGCTGCCGTCGCCCCGCAGGCCGACGGAGCTTGGCCGGCAGCATCGTTTGAAGTCGCGGGCAACCTCAGGTGATGACGTCGGGCGCCGTCCGCCCGGTATGGCGCACGATCTCCGCTATCGCCTCGGCGGCCGCGATCTGGGGCTCGAGCATAGCCCCTGTCTCGGCATCGAGGTTGCCCGAGCGCGGTTCGTAACGCTCGAGATAGACCCGCAAGGTCGCCCCTTGCGTGCCGGTGCCCGACAGGCGGAACACGATGCGGCTGCCGTCCTCGAACAGCACCCGGACGCCCTGGTTCGCGCTGACGGAGCCATCGACCGGATCGGTGTAGGAGAAGCTGTCCGCATGGGAGACGACCTGCGGGCCGAAGCTCCTGCCCGGCAGCCCGGCCAACTGCGCCTTGAGGCCGTCCATCAGGGCACTGGCGCCGGCGGTCTCGATCCCTTCGTAGTCGTGGCGGGCATAGTAGTTGCGGCCATGCCGGGCCCAGTGCTCCTTCGCGAGCGCGTCCACGCTGATGCCGCGCACGGCAAGGATGTTGAGCCAGAGCAGCACCGCCCACAGCCCGTCCTTCTCGCGCACATGGTCGGAACCGGCGCCCGCGCTTTCCTCGCCGCAGATGGTGACCTTGCCCGCGTCGAGGAGGTTGCCGAAGAACTTCCAGCCGGTCGGCGTCTCGAAGCAGGGGATGCCCAGCGCCTCGGCCACGCGGTCGGCGGCGGCGCTGGTCGGCATCGAACGGGCGATCCCCGCCAACCGCCCGCGATAGGCCGGGGCGATCTCGATGTTGGCAGCCAGCATCGCAAGCGAATCGGAAGGCGTGATGAAGCGCCCGCGTCCGATGATGAGGTTGCGGTCTCCATCGCCATCGGACGCCGCACCGATGTCGGGCGCCTCGTCCGACATCATGAGGTCGTAGAGCTCGCGTGCGTGGATCAGGTTCGGGTCCGGGTGGTGGCCGCCGAAATCCTCCAGCGGGACCGCATTGACGACCGTTCCAGGCGCGAAGCCCAGCCGCCGCTCCAGGATCTCGACGGCGTAGGGCCCGGTCACGGCGCTCATCGAATCCATGCGCATGGTGAAGCCCGAGGCGACCGCCTTGCGGATCGCGTCGAAATCGAACAGCTCTTCCATGAGGTCGGCATAGTCCGCGACCGGATCGAGCACCTGCACGGTCATCGCGCCCACCTGCACTTCGCCCAGTGCATCGAGATCAACGTCGTCCGCCTCGACCGTCAGCCAGCGATCGATCACTTTCGTCCGCTCCAGAATGGCGCCGGTCACGCCTTCGGGCGCCGGGCCGCCGTTGGAGATGTTGTACTTGATGCCGAAGTCCTCGTCCGGCCCGCCGGGATTGTGGCTGGCCGACAGGACAAGCCCGCCGCTCGCCCCGTACTTGCGGATGACGTGGCTCGCCGCCGGGGTGGAGAGGATGCCCCCCTGCCCCACAAGCACGCGGGCATATCCGTTCGCCGCCGCCATGCGGATCGCCTGCTGGATCACCGTGCGGTTGTGAAAGCGCCCGTCGCCGCCGATCACCAGCACCGCACCCGCGCCGCGTTCCACCACGTCGAACACCGACTGGATGAAATTCTCGGCATAGCCCGGCTGCTGGAACACCTTCACCTTCTTGCGCAGGCCCGACGTGCCGGGCGCCTGGCCTTCAAAGGGCTGGGTCGGGACTGTGACGATCTGGGTCAAGCAGGGATCTCCAAGTATCAGGCCATGTGCATGCGGCAACGGCATGTGCGCGGCAAGCGACACTTTCGTGTCGGCCGGCGCATTGTCAAACGGTAGATGCGGCAATGCGGCAACGGCTGCGAAGTTGCCGGCTTTCGCACTTCCTTTACCGATTCCCCCTTAAAGGTGCGAGATTAGCCACCACATAGCCCCTGCGCCGGGAGCGCACACATAACGAGACGCCTGAAAAAATGTACGCCGACAATGCCCTAGCTGACGAAGCCGCCCGGCTTTCCGCGTTGCGCCGCCTGGAAATCCTCGACACTGCGCCCGAGGAGCCATTCGAGAACGTGGTCAACCTGGTGCGCACGATCCTGCACGTGCCGATCTCGACCGTGACCCTGGTCGATGCGGATCGGCAGTGGTTCAAGGCCAAGGCTGGGCTCGAGGCAACCGAGACACCGCGCAGCGTCTCTTTCTGTACGCACGCGATCCAGCAGCGCACGCCGCTGGTCATACCCGACGCGAAGGCCGACCCGCGTTTCTCGGGCAATCCGCTGGTAGAAGGCGACCCGCACATCCGCAGCTATGCCGGGGTGCCTCTGGTCACTTCGGACGGGTACAACGTGGGCGCTCTGTGCGCGATCGACACTCGGCCGCGCGAGTTCTCCGAGAGCGAACTGGCGATCCTGCGCAACTTCGCCGGGATCGTCGTCAACGAGATGGAACTGCGCCGCATTGCCGAGCGCGACCAGCTTACCGGCGCACTCACCCGCCGCGGCTTCCTCGAAAAGGTGGAGCACGAGATCGCGCGGTGCCGCCGGCACGCGCGCAGCGCATCGCTGCTGCTGATCGACGTCGATCACTTCAAGGCGGTCAACGACACTCACGGCCACCCGGCAGGCGATGCCGTCCTGCGCGAGCTGGCAGGCGTGCTGGGCACTGCCGGACGCAGCGGAGACATCCTTGGCCGCATCGGGGGCGAGGAGTTCGCCATGCTACTTCCCGAAACGAGCGGCGACGAGGCGATCGCGGCTGCCGAACGCTACCGCGCGGCGATTGCTGCTCACCCGGTCGCTATCGGGCCCGGCCGAACCATCCCGGTCACTGCCAGCATCGGCGTCGCTCCGCTGGAAGATCGCATCGCCAGCGCGGAAGACTGGATCGCGCGCGCGGACGTGCCGCTCTACCGAGCGAAGAACGAGGGGCGCAATCGCTGCGCCGTCGCGCAAGCGGCCTGACCCGCGTGGCGTAGCGCGGGGGCGTAACAAGCAGGCAAGGCGGCGGCGACGCGAGGACGAAAAGCGCCGTTTTAGTGCCTGTTTCAAGGCCGTGCTCAGACCAGCCTCATTGCCCGCATGCTGACGACACTGTTGCCGCTCACCACGCAGTGATCGTCGAGCGTGATCTCCAGCGCCTCCAGCACTGCGCACAGGCGGGTCGTCGCGGCGATATCGGACGCGCTGGGCTGCGGTACTCCGGATGGATGGTTGTGCGCGACAACGATGCGCCGCGCGTCGAGATCGAACGCGCGCCTTACCGTGCGTCGCAAGGGAATGCGTATCTCCGCCCGCTTTCCCCCGACGTAGAGATCTTCGGCGATGTAGAGCCTCTCTCCCGTGAAGAAGAGGAGCATCACGCATTCCTCCCTGCGGCTGCCGAGCCGGCTCACGAGGTACTGACGGAAGGCGAGCGTGTTCGTATCGGTGGCTTGTCCCAGCAGGACCTCGCGGGTGGCGGCTTCCGCCAGACGGCGCGCGCCCACTATGGCCGCGGCAACCTTGCTGCCCGCACGCGGCCCCGCGCCGGTCGCATCGCACAGCGCTTCGACCGAGGCCGAATAGATCGTCCGCAGCGAACCGAAGCGCGCGATCAGGCGCCGCGCGATATCGTGCGCATCCCCGGCGGCATATGGCTGGATAAGCGCCGCCAGGACGGATAGCTGCCCCGCCTCCTGCGCCGCCACGTGTGAAATGCAAGTCCCAGCGCCATCGCGATCAACTGCACGTATGAAGGCATCATCACCATCATGTCGTAGGCGAACCTGTTGATCTCCACCATCGACACTCGGTAGACGTGGCCGGACACCGCTATGATCTGCGCCGCCCCTATCCATAGCGGATAGACGCGGTTCGCATGCAGCGCGACCGCCAGCGTGCAGGCCAGCACCACCGCATCGATGCACAGGTGCATGAGATCGGTGTGCCGCCACACGATCGGCTCTGGCGAGACTTCGTGATAGAGCCTGTCCACGACGAACATCGCGCAAAGCACGCCCGACAGTATCCGCTCCGGCGCGGCAGCCCTGCCCGCCAGCGAGTAGAGGAACAGCAAGGCGAAGCAGATGACCTGGACATGGCTTTTCAGGTGCCAGAACAGGACGCCCCAGGGCACGTCAGGCATGCCGCTGCCTTCCGTGCCCCGGGCCGTCCCATCGCCGGATCAGGCGCTGCGCAGGAGCGGTTCGCCCACCAGCTCCGCCGCGTTCGGACAGCTGCCCGGCTCGTCGCCCAGCGCCTTGACGTCCTGGCCGATGCCGCGCAGTTCCTCGTGGACGCGCATCATGTCGTTCTGGCTTTCGATCAGCGTGCGCTGCGCCTTTGCAAGGCGCATCAGCGCGGTCTGGCCGGTGAACATCTCCACCCCGTCGGCCCGCCGTGCCAGCAGCATCGATTCCATCAGGCGAGCGGAAGCCAGGAGCGCGGAATCGAGCGAAAGCTAGGCTTCGGGCAGCTGGCGCGAGATACGGGCAGTGGCAGAAGCAATCGTAATCGACATACAAGTCCCCCTGTCGCGACGCCGGCTCGCCCGGCGCACGACGCGCAATCGGCTCGGGAGGCTGAGACATGATCGGCGCGGGCTTCACGTCAGCCCGCTCAGACCACGCACCAGGGCCAGACCGGCCATGGCAACCATCAGCAGGCCAACCGCGATGCCCACCATGACGGCGATCCGGTTGAGCCCTGCATTCGCCCCATCGAGCGCCTCCGGGACGATGGTGTCGAACCCCTGCCGCTGCCAGGGCGCCGTGACGGTATAGTTCACGGCATCCGACAGGGAGAGCGGCTCGATCCGTTCGTCCTGCCTCTCGATTGGCGTCTCGGCGGGGGTTTGCGGAACCTGAGGAATCTTATCTGGTAGTGTATTACAGGTCGCTTCCTGGCCGGATTCCCGGGCCTGCAGGGGTTCTGGAGCCTGGGCTGGCTCGGGAGGCTGGGCGGGCTCGGGAAATTGGGCGGGCTCGTGAGGCTGGGCGGATTGCTCGCGCCTGCGCTCCTGCAGGTACATCCTGTAAGCGCGCGCAAGTTCGGCGCGAGGCGGAGACCCGGCCCGCAGGCGCACGCCCTCGATGCGCTGGTTGACCGCGCTCTCCGAGATGCCGAGCTCCCAGGCTATTTCCTTGCTGGTGCGGTTCTCCGCCACGAAGCGCAGCACCTCGTGCTGCTTGGCGGTGAGCCTTGGAAAGATGTCACGCAGCACCATGCGCTGCACGTCCATCACGTCCTGATCTGACTGACCCTTGCTCATCCGTAGGAGACCCCCGCCTCACCATCCCTGTAGGCAGGATTTTGCAGAAGACGCAACGCGCAGAGTGCTTAAGCGACCAGTAACCACCACCGACGAACTTGCTCCGATTTCCCGGAGTCCCTTCCGGGACGCGACCAATCTCTGCCTTGGAAGGACCGCGATTCGGCCCGACCTGGACAATCGTCTATGCAAACCCTTTTAAGGTTAACACAGAGCGATGCGGGTAGGTCCCGGAAGAAATTACGACCGGATCGGTTCTATTCCTCGCCCATCCGCAGGGCTGCGATGAAGGCTTCCTGCGGAATCTGGACATTGCCGTATTCCCGCATGCGCTTCTTGCCTTCCTTCTGCTTTTCCAGAAGCTTCTTCTTGCGGGTGATGTCTCCGCCATAGCATTTGGCGGTCACGTCCTTGCGCATCGCGCTGATGGTCTCGCGTGCGATCACCTTCGCGCCGATCGCGGCCTGGATCGGCACCTTGAACATGTGCCGCGGGATAAGCTCCTTCAGGCGCTCGACCAGCTGGCGACCACGCGGCTCGGCCTGGCTGCGATGGACGATCATCGACAGGGCATCGACCGGCTCGTTGTTGACGAGGATGTTCATCATCACGAGATCGCCCTCGCGCAGGCCCGTCTGCTCGTAGTCGAAGCTGGCGTAACCACGGCTGATCGATTTCAGCCGATCGTAGAAGTCGAACACCACTTCGTTGAGCGGCAGTTCGTAGGTCACCTGCGCGCGCCCGCCCACGTAGGTCAGGTCCTTCTGGATGCCCCGGCGATCCTGGCAGAGCTTGAGGATGGAGCCCAGGTACTCGTCCGGCGTGTAGATCACCGCCTTGATCCAGGGCTCTTCCATGTGGTCGATCTTGACCGGGTCCGGCATATCGGCCGGATTGTGAAGTTCCTTCACCGAGCCGTCGGTCATCGTCAGGCGATAGACCACGGACGGCGCCGTTGTGATGAGGTCGAGGTCGTACTCGCGGCTCAGGCGCTCCTGGATGATCTCGAGGTGGAGAAGGCCGAGGAACCCGCAGCGGAAACCGAAGCCCAGCGCCGCGCTCGATTCCATCTCGAACGAGAAGCTGGCGTCGTTGAGCCGCAGCTTGCCGATCGATTCGCGCAGCTTCTCGAAGTCGTTGGCATCGACCGGGAACAGCCCGCAGAAGACCACCGGCTGCACTTCCTTGTAGCCCGGCAGCGCATCGGTCGCCCCCTGCTTCACCGTCGTGATCGTGTCACCGACCTTCGCCTGCTCCACTTCCTTGATCTGCGCGGTGATGAAGCCGATCTCGCCCGGGCCCAGCTCGGGGAGGTCGATGCGCTTGGGGGTGAAGCAGCCGACGCGGTCGATCAGGTGCTCGGTGCCGCCCTGCATGAACTTGACGTTGAGACCCTTCCTGATGACGCCGTCGATCACGCGCACCAGGATGACCACGCCAAGATACGGGTCGTACCAGGAATCGACCAGCATCGCCTTCAGCGGCTTGTCGCGTTCGCCCTTTGGCGGCGGGATCTTCTTCACGACCGCTTCCAACACCTCGGCGATGCCGATGCCCGACTTGGCGCTGGCCATCACGGCCTCGGAAGCGTCGATGCCGATCACTTCCTCGATCTCGGCCCGCACCTTTTCGGGCTCGGCGGCGGGAAGGTCGATCTTGTTGATGACAGGCACGATCTCATGGTCGTGCTCGATAGACTGGTAGACGTTGGCCAGCGTCTGCGCTTCCACGCCCTGCGCGGCATCCACCACCAGCAGCGCGCCCTCGCATGCGGCAAGGCTGCGGCTGACCTCGTAGGCGAAGTCGACGTGGCCGGGGGTGTCCATCAGGTTCAGCTCGTAGGTCACGCCGTCGGACGCGGTGTAGCTGAGGCGCACGGTCTGCGCCTTGATGGTGATGCCCCGCTCCTTCTCGATGTCCATGTTGTCGAGCACCTGCGCGCTCATCTCGCGCTCGGAGAGGCCGCCAGTGGTCTGGATCAGACGGTCGGCGAGCGTCGACTTGCCATGGTCGATATGGGCGATGATGCTGAAGTTACGGATCTGCGCGAGTTCGGTCATGAAAGCGCCGTTAGCAGCGCTTTGCCCCGCTGTCATCGGGGCGCGTGTGGTTGCTATCCTGCTCTGCGCAAGTGTTCCTGTTCCTGCCGCTCACGGCGCTGCCGCGCAGCGCGGAACAGCATGGCGCCCGTATCGTCGACCTCGAGCGGCTGGGCGAATTCCACGCCCATGCGATCCTCCTTGCTCCACCGGGCCGTCGCCATCATGAGGTAGTCCTCGGAAAGGTGGACGCCGAAGACAGTGCCCGGCGGCACGTTCCACAGCCCCTCGATCATCGCGCCCGAGCGCGAGACGTTGCGGATCGTGCCGTGATAGACGTGCGAGCCGTGGTCGAGCACGACCTTGCGCAGCATCGTCTGGCGCGGCGCGCGGGCGGAACGCGGCCCTTTCGCCACGGCGACAAGGCTTTCCGAAAGCTTGGCGGCGGCAGTCCGGCTCGTCATCGGCCGTTCGTAGACGTAGCCCTGCACATGGCTGCATCCGAGCACGCGCACGAGATCGAGCTCGTCCAGCGTCTCCACGCCCTCGGCGGTCGTCTCCATGCCGAGCGCCTCGGCAAGGCTCACGATCGAGGAGATGATCGCCCCGTTTCGGCTGCCCGGAACGGTCGCGCCGCGCACGAAGCTCTGATCGATCTTGATCTTGTCGAACGGAGCCTTCTTCAGATAGCCGAGCGAGGAATAGCCGGTCCCGAAATCGTCCAGCGCCAGCCTGACGCCGATGCCCTTGAGCGCGGCGAACATCGATTCTGTAGACTTGTCCTCGCCCAGGAATACGCTTTCGGTGATCTCCAGTTCCAGCCGGCCGGGATTGATCCCCGCTCCCCCGACGGCCCGGGCGACGATCGCGGGCAGCGCGGGATTGGCGAACTGCAGGGGCGAGACGTTGACGGCGACGCGCACTTCCTCGGGCCACCCCGCAAGGTCGCGGCAGGCGGTGCGAAGGGCCCACTCCCCGATCTGCGCGACCAGCCCCGTCTCCTCGGCCACCGGCACGAAGCGCGCGGGCGACATATAGCCATGCACCGGATGCTTCCAGCGCAGCAGCGCCTCGAGGCTGGTGATCCGCTCGCTCGTGGTTCGCACCTGCGGCTGGTAGTGCAGTTCGAGCGCGCCGCTGGCGATCGCCTCGCGAAGGTCTTCTTCCAGCTGCTGGCGCTCGCGCGCGTCGGCGTGAAGGTCCTCGCTGTAGAAGTAGTGCCGCCCGCGCCCGTTCCCCTTCGCCGCATAGAGCGCAAGGTCGGCGTTGCGGATCAGTGCCTCCGACGTCGTGCCGTCGTCGGGGCAGAGCGCGATGCCCACGGACACACCGATCGTCACGCGCCCGCCCTCGATGGAGTAGGGCTGCGAGATATTCTCGATGATCCGGCGCGCGAGGTGCGCAAGCCCCTCGCGCTGCTGGGCTCCGTGAAGGATGACCTGGAACTCGTCCCCGCCAAGGCGGCCCACCCGGCCGCGATCTCCGATCGTCCCGCCGAGCCGCTCGGCAACCTGCTTGAGCAGGGCATCGCCGGCCGGGTGGCCCATCGTGTCGTTGACCTGCTTGAAACGGTCGAGGTCGAGAAGGAACACCGCACCGGCGCGGGTCTCGACGCAGGGGCTGGTCAGGATCTTCTCAAGCCACTCGGCCATCTGGAAACGGTTCGCGAGCTTGGTCAGCGAATCAAAACGCGCGAGCTGCGTGACCTGCCGCTCCGAGCGGCGGCGCTCGGTCAGGTCAGTGCCCGAGCCGCGAAAGCCCATGAAGTTGTTGAACCGGTCGAACACCGGCCGGCCCGATACCGACCACCACCGCGCTTCGTCGTCGTCGCCGGCGCTGGCCCCGCCCACCGACAGCACCTCCGAGGCAGGCGGCGCCTCGGCCGCCTGCATCTCCAGATCCTTGAAGGAGGAGCGGGTTTCGAGATGAAACGCCAGCGTCCGTTCTGCCTGTTGCCCGTCCCCGTCCAGTCGGAACAGGGAGGCGAAAGGACGGCCTTCCAGCTCGGCCGCGCTCTTGCCCAGCAGCGTGGCGATCCCGGGCGTCACGTAAGTGATCCTGCCCTGACGGTCGATTTCCCAGAACCATCCCTGGCCGGTCTGCTCGTACTCCTCGAGAAGTTCCTCGGCCCGGCGCTGTCCTCGCGCGCGTTCATGCGCGGTAGCAGCCGCCCGGCCCGGGCCTCGCCGTCGCGCACGCAGAGCGGCGATCGCGAGACCCAGCGTGCCGCCTGCCGCCAGCACGCCAAGGCCCGATGGCGAGCCGCTCCCCAGCGCTCCGCCTCCCAGCAGACCGAAGGCAGCGGCAACGATCGCGGCAAGACGGTTGTGCAGCAGGACGGCAGCCGCCAGCGCGATCATGACGAACAGGTTCACCGACGCGTCCCAGCCGAACCCCGGGTGGAAGTGGGCCCAGCGAGCGATGCCGAAGCCGAACAGCGCCATCGGCGGCAGGACACCCGCAGCCACTGCCGCATGCCGTTGCCATCCGCCAAGGCGCCCGCCTTCCCGCGTCGCCAGAAAGGTTGCAGGCAGGCACAGAAAAGCTCCGGCGGCGATGCATATGGCCGAGGAAACATCGGGAACGGTGCCGGTCAGCAGCGCGGTGAGCACCGCGCCGGCCAGCAGAAGCGGCGCCATCCATGCCCAGCGCCGCGGGATCAGGTAGCCGCCGCCTCCCCCACCCGCATCGAGTCGCACGGCCGCGCGCCCGGCATGGCTCGTGAACTGCGCCCGCGCCGATTCGCCGGCCACAGCCTCCTTTTCGGCACCCGAAGGCACCGCCCGTGATTTCGTGCGCAGACCGGTTCTCGCCATGGCGGGCACCATGGAGGCCCGCGCATTGCGAAACGGTTAAATGTGACAAGGTCTCGTTGATGGTCGCTTGCGAAAGCCGTCGGCCATTTCGCTCTCCCGTGCGTTATCCTCTTGCTTGCCTGATGAACGGCCGGCGCGAAGCCGGCACAGATGGGAGAACGTCCGTGCGCCATATCGCCATCGTCGGATCCGGCCCTGCGGGTTACTACACCGCCGAAGCTGCACTCAAGCAGTGGGGCGACGAGGTCCGCGTCGACATCTTCGACAGCCTGCCCGTGCCCTTCGGCCTCATCCGGACCGGAGTGGCGCCCGATCACCAGACCATCAAGGGCGTGTCGCGGCGATACGAAACGACGGCGCGACTGGGCAACGTGCGCTTCGCGGGTAACGTCATGCTCGGCCGCGACGTAACAGTGGCCGAACTGCAGGAGCTTTACGACGCGGTGATCCTGGCAACCGGCGCCCCGCGCGATCGGAGGCTCGGCCTGCCGGGCGAGGATCTTGCCAACGTGTTCGGCTCGGCCGCGTTCGTGGGCTGGTACAACGGCCATCCGCAGTTCGCCGAACTTGCTCCCGACATGAGCCACGACACCGCCGTCCTCATCGGCAACGGCAATGTCGCGCTCGACGTGGCGCGCATCCTTGCCAAGAGCGAGGCGGAGTTCGCCTCCTCCGACATCGTTGCGCATGCCCTTTCCTTGCTGCGCAGTTCCGCCGTTCGGCGCATCGTCATACTTGGCCGGCGCGGCCCTCTCCAGATCGCGATGTCGCCCAAGGAACTTGCCGAGCTTGCGGGCCTCGCCCGTGCACGCCCTAAGGTAGACCCGCTCGACCTGCCCGAGCCGGCCGACGACGTCGGGCTCGATACCGGCCTTCGCAAGGCCATCGGTCACCTGCGCACCTTTGCCGCCGCCGACCCCTCGCCTGTTGCCGATGCAGTGGCGGTGGAGTTCGACTTCTTCGCCGCCCCCCGTGCGATCCTGGGCGATGGCCGCGTGGAAGCGGTGGAGGTGGAACGCACCCGGCTGCAGGACGGGCAGGCCGTGGGGACGGGCGAGACCTACCGCATCCCCGCCGGGATCGTCATTTCCTGCATCGGCTACCAGACCACGCCGATCCCCGGCGTACCCTACGACGAGCAGGGCGGCCGCTTCGCCAACAGCGAGGGCCGCATCGCGCCCGGGCTCTACTGTGTCGGCTGGGCGCGGCGCGGACCGACCGGGACCATCGGCACCAATCGCCCCGACGGTTTCGCAATCATCGAGAAGATCGCCGGCGACCTCGGCGAGGAAGCGCAAGGCAGCGCCGCCAAGGCGGGCCGCAGCGGCTTCGACGCTCTTGCGGGAGAGCGCGGGATCGAAATCGTGAAGTTCACCGACTGGCAGAAGATCGAGGAAGCCGAGATCGCCAATGCCCGCGAAGGCGCACCGCGTGAGAAGTTCGTGGCCGTGGAGCAGATGATCGAAGCCTCGCACCGAAGCTGAAGGCCGATCACCCGCTCGCCGAAGCTTCTCCTCGCTCCGGAAGCGAGTGGCGCTGCCCGTTATTGCCCTTTGAAGGCGGGCTTGCGCTTTTCGATGAAGGCGCTCACGCCTTCCACGAAATCCTCCGTCCGCCCGGCCACGAGCTGGCCGCGTCTTTCCGCCTGCAGCGCCGTCTCCAGACTGGAATCGAGCGCGTCCCAGGCCATGCGCTTGATGAGGCCGAGCGAGCGGGGCCCCCGCGCAAGCCCGCGCGCCAGCTTCATCGCCTCTTCGTCGAGCTGCGCCTCGGGAACGACCCGGGTCGCGAGCCCCCAGGCCAGCGCGGTCGACGCGTCGATCTTCTCGCCCAGCAGCATCATCTGTATGGCCCGCACCCGGCCTACCGCTTGCGCCAGCAGATAAGTGGCCCCGCCATCGGGCACGAGGCCGACATGGCAGAAGGCGCAGAAGAAATACGCATCCTCTGCCATCAGCACCACGTCGCCGGCCGCCGCCAGCCCTGCCCCGAAGCCTGCCGCGGGGCCCCGGATCGCGGTGACGACGGGTTGCTCCATGCGCTTGATCGCCATGATCACCGGATTGAACGCCCGGTCGAGCTGGCCGCCGATGTCGCGCATCGGATCGGCAAGCAGTTCCTGCGCGGCCGAAAGGTTGGCGCCGGAACAGAACGCCCGGCCCTCTCCCGTCAGCAGCACGGCCCGGGCATCGCGGGCGGCATCGTCCAGCGCGGCGACGAGTTCCAGCCCCATAGGCTCGGTCACGCCGTTCATCGTGGCGGGATCATTGAGCGCGATGCGCGCGACGCTATCCTCGAGATGATAGAGGATATGCTCGTAACTCATGGACACTCCTGCGAAAGGCCGACGCGTGCAGCTGCCCGGCTCAGGCGAGCATGCCGCCAAGGCGTTCTTTCACGATTTCCTCGGCATCGCCAATGATCCTTTCGATCAGTTCGCGGCACGTGGGCACGTCGTGGATCAGTCCTTGCACCATGCCGGCCCAGAAGATGCCCCGGTCCATGTCACCGCTCTGCAGCAGTTCGCGTCCTACCGCTCCTGCCACGAGGGGCTGGATATCCTCGAAGGTGGATTCGGGTCGCGCGGAAATCTCGACGACCTTGTCCGAGACAGAGTTCTTGCCGACGCGGGCGGTGTTCTTGAACTTGCGGAAGATGAGGTTCGTGCCGCGCTCATCGTTCTCGACATACCTCGCTTTCACGTTCTCGTGGATCGGGGCTTCCCGGGTGGCGCAGAAACGGGTGCCCATGTTGATGCCCTCCGCCCCCAGCGCCAGTGCCGCGACCAGCCCGCGTCCATCGCCGATCCCGCCCGATGCGAGCATCGGGATCTTCACCTTGTCCGCCGCCGCAGGGATGAGGATAAGGCCCGGAATGTCGTCCTCGCCCGGATGGCCTGCGCATTCGAAACCGTCGATAGAGATGATGTCGCACCCGGCGCGCTCCGCCGAAAGCGCGTGACGGACGGCGGTGCACTTGTGCAGCACCGTGATGCCGTGGGGCTTCACCATCTCCCAAATCTCGCGAACCTGCGGGGTTCCGGCCGTCTCGATGATCTTCACGCCGCCTTCGATCGCGGCCCGGGCATAGCCCTTGTAGTCAGGCGGAAGAATTGTTGGCAGCACCGTGATGTTCACCGCGAAGGGTCTGGATGTCATGGAGCGGCACCGCTCGATCTCGTCGCGCAGCGCTTGCGGGCTGGGCTGGGTCAGCGCCGTCAGCGTGCCGAGACCGCCCGCCTCCGATACCGCGCTCGCCAGTTCGGCATAGCCCACTCCCTGCATTCCGCCCTGGACGATCGGGTGTTCGATGCCGAGCATCTCGGTGACGCGGGTCCTGAATGCCATGGTTCGGTGAAGCTCCCTTTCCACCGGCCGTCTCGTGCCGCCGGTCCCTGGCCATCCGGCTATGCCATCGCGCACCCGCCTTCAACCCGCCGACATCGCCTGCCCAGCCTTGTAACTTGACCATCGCCGCGGCGAAGAGGTCGGCCTGTCCGCTTCGCATTTAGCGCGGAAGCGATGAGGCCGGAGCCCTGCTGCCATTGCCTCTCGGGCGCGGCACTGTACATTCGTTCAACAGGACAAGAGTCATAGCGAGAGGTGTTGGGAGTGCTCAAATCAGCAGACGGCGGCCTGCGGCCCGTGCCGTTCCCGATCGATGATCCCGAACGCATTCCGGTCAGGCGCTATTTCGACGCAGAGTTCTACCAGGCGGAGCTCGACCACCTCTGGCCGAACGTCTGGCAGATGGCCTGCCGCGAGGAACAGATCCCCGAAGTGGGGGACTGGATCGAGTACGAGAACGTCGGCAAGTCCGTCATCGTCGTGCGCACGACAAGCGGCATCAAGGCTTTCCACAACGCCTGCCGGCATCGCGGGGTGCCGTTCGCGGGCGGCTCGCCGCTCGGCTCCTCTCATGCGAGTGCCCACGGCAACTGCGCGAAGACCGGCTTCGTCTGCCCCTTCCACGGCTGGCGCTGGAACATGGACGGCGAAAGCACCCGGATCTACGGCAAGCACCTGTTCTCCGAGCGCCAGATGGCGGATGCGGAGCTCAACCTGATCCCCTGCCGCGCCGAAACGCTTGCCGGATGCGTCTGGATCAACCACGATGACGATGCGCTTCCCGTGCGGCAGTCGATCGGGCCGCTGGCCGAACGGCTCGACGCGCACAACGTCGACAAGCTGAAGGCGGAGTGGTGCTACGGCGCGGTGCTGCCTGCCAACTGGAAGATCGCGATGGAGGCCTTCATGGAAGGCTACCACGTGATGCAGACGCACCCCCAGCTGCAACACTGCGTGCCCATGATGTACGACAGCATGTATGCGCAGCCGCGCGGTCCCTTCCCGCAGATGGCCATGCCCGAGCTCTCGCACACCGAGAACCAGGCGCTGCAGGTCAAGTCGATGGCGCTTCTGGGCGAAGGCATGGCCGGCATGATCCACGAGAAGGAAGTGGAGATCGCGCGCAGCATGGTCGGCATCGAGGAAGGCCTCCCCGATGACAGGAACCAGGCCATGTTCATGTGGCTGGGCATGGTCATGCACCAGATATCCGAACGCCTGAAGGCGAAGGGCGAGCCGATCCCCGACCTGTGCGCCGTGGCGCAGAGCGATCCCATCAACGCCGTGGAATTCCTGTTCCCGCATTACTTCCTGCTGCCCTATTTCAGCTCGATGTCGGCTTACCGCATCCGCCCGCTCGGCCCGGAAAGCTGCTTCTTCGAGATCTGGTCGCTCACCTTCTTCCCCGAGGGCGAAGAGCCGGAGCCCGTCATGGAGCCCACCGTCCTGCCTTATGACAGCCCCGACTTTCCGCCGATCCCGCGCCAGGACTATTCGAACATCCCGCTCCAGCAGAAGGGGCTCCACGCCTCAGGTTTCGAGTTCATGCGCCTCTCCAGCCAGGTGGAAGGCATGATCAGCAACTATCAGCGCATTATCGACGGCTATCTCGGCGGAAAACCGGCGGAAAAGCTGGCGGCGGCGACCAACATGCTGGGCGGCAACTTCGACGGCAGGATCGAGGAGCTCGGTCTCTAAGCACCGCGCGGGAGCACCCTGATCTCAAAGGGGGCGGGCCGAGCGGGTCAGTCTCGCAGGACGAGCCGGAGCGGCGCGGTTGCCGCGTTCTCCTCGGGCGCCTCGTCCACGGGCCGGGCCATCGCCTCGCCGATCAGCAGCAGCGCCGGCCCGTCGCCCAGCGCGGTGCGCGCGGCGAGCGGCAGGAGGCCAAGCGTCGTGTGGAAATGCCGCTCGGCGGGAAGGCTGGCGCTTTCCACCAGCGCCACCGGCGTGGATGCGGGAAGTCCGGCCGCGATGAGCCGGGCGGAGACTTCGCCTGCCGCCGCCTTGCCCATGTAGACCGCAAGCGTCGCATCCGGGTCGGCCAGGCGTTCCCAGTCGAGATCGAGGCATTCGCCGCTACGCGCATGTGCGGTGACGAAAGTCAGCTTGCGGGCAAGTCCGCGCAGCGTGAGCGAGGCGCCCAGCCTTGCCGATGCCGCGCTCGCCGCCGTGACGCCGGGGCAGATGCGGATCGCGATCCCGGCGGCCCGGCACGCCACGAGCTCCTCGGTCGCCCGGCCGAAGATGCCGGGATCCCCTCCCTTGAGCCGCACGACCTTCTCGCCCGCCAGCGCCGCCTCGACGATCAGGCCATCGATCGTCGCCTGGTCCTTCGAGTGACGGCCCGAACGCTTGCCGACGTTGACGAGCCGCGCGGACGGCGCGGCCATCTCGACGATGCCCGGGCCGACCAGCGCGTCGTGGAACACCACGGTGGCTTCGCCGATCAGCCGTTCGGCCTTCCGTGTGAGCAGTTCGGGATCGCCAGGCCCAGCGCCGACAAGCCAGACCATGCCATGTTGGAAATCGGTCATTCTGCGGCCTCCACTAGCGGGATCGAGGGAACGGGGGGCATCGCCGCGACGAGGCGGGCGATTGCCGGGCGGCACGATCCGCAATTGGTGCCGGCCCGCGTGCAGGCGCCCACGTCCTCGACGGTGCAGGCCCCGCCAAGGACGGCGGCGGCAATGTCCTTTTCGCCGACGCCGTGGCACACGCATACCATCGCACCGCGATCGGGCAGCGGCTCGCTGGGGCGCGCGGCGAGCAATTCGGCAGTGGCGGCCTCGCCGCTCCCCAGCTGGCTCGCCACCCACTCACGCGCGGGCAACAGACCGGAGCGGGTGAGGTAGACCGCCGCTTCCAGCATGCCGCCGGCACCGCGCACCGCGATGCGGCGCATGCCGCGCACTTCGTCCGCCACTTCGATCCGGTCGCCGGCGGGAAGCAGGGTATCGATCGCGATCGCCCCTTCGCCCGCCAGTTCGTAGAGCCACCCCGCCTTCACGCGGCTTCGCGTCCAGTAAAGAAGGCCCTCAAGCCCCGGCTCATCCAGCACGGGCTCATCCAGCATAGGCCCATCCAGCACGGGCCCGTCGCGCCGCACGAGAAAGCCGCGCCAGTCGGGCGTGATCGCCTGGACCCGGGCGGCGGCGTCCTTGAAGCCGGGCTGCCCCGAAACCGGGTCCGTGGCAGGAGATGCCAGCCGGTTCGTGCGCCCTTCCCCGGCCATCTGGTCGGTCCAGTGCATCGGCACGCACAGTTCGCCCCGCCGCTGGCCCGGGGAAAGCGCGACACGATAAATCGCCGCCCCCTGCCGCGTCTCCACCCGGGCGAGGCCGGTGTCCTCCAGTCCAAGCGCCGCCGCGTCCTGCGGATGAACCTCGAGCAGCGGCTCGCGGCGGTGCTGGGAAAGGGTGGGCGAGAGGCCCGTGCGGGTCATCGTGTGCCACTGATCGCGGTAGCGCGCGGTGTTGAGCCGCAAGGGGAACTGCGCGTCGGCACGGGGCGCCGGTGCCGCCACCCGCACCAGCCGCGCCTTGCCCGAAGGGGTGGGACATCCCAGCGCCAACGGGTGCCGCCCGCCCCACTGGAACGGCTCCATGACGTCGTACTCCGCGTCCGACAGGCCGGCGTATGCCGCAAGGTCCAGCGCCCTGCCGCGCCTTGTGGCCAGTTTCGTCATAGCGGCGAACTCCCGGAAGATCGCGGCCGGGCCGCTCCAGGCGAATGCCTCCCCCCAGCCCAGTCGCGCCGCCACGGCGGAGATGACGCGCCAGTCCGCGCGCGCTTCGCCCGGAGGCGGGAACAGGGCCCGCTGGCGGCTGACCTGCCGCTCGGAATTGGTGACGGTGCCGTCCTTCTCGCCCCACCCCAGCGCAGGCAGACGCACGTGGGCAAAACGGGCGGTGTCAGTTTCGGCAAGTATGTCCGAGACAATCACTGTCGGGCAGCGCGCAAGCGCCTCCCGCACGAAGGCGCTGTCGGGCATCGAGACGGCCGGGTTCGTCGCAATGACCCACAGGAAGCGGATCCGTCCTTCGTGGATGGCGCGGAACATCTCTACCGCCTTCAGCCCCGGCCCGGCGCAGAGGTTCGGCGCGTCCCAGAAGGCCGCCACGTCCGCGCGTTCGTCCGCGCCGAAGCTCAGATGGCACGCCAGCATATTGGCAAGCCCCCCAACTTCGCGCCCGCCCATCGCATTGGGTTGGCCGGTGATGCTGAAGGGCCCTGTCCCCGGCGTGCTGATCCGGCCGGTCGCAAGGTGCAGGTTGATGATCGCATTGCCCTTGTCGGTGCCGCAGACAGACTGGTTCGCCCCTTGGCTGAACAGCGTGACCATGCGCGGATGAGCGGCGACAAGGTCGCAGAGCGCGGCGAAAGTCTCCGCTGGCACGCCGGGTTGGGCATCGAGCTGCGTCCAGAAGCCGGCATCGGTCTCCACGCGGGCGGCAAGGGAGGCATCGTCCACCAGCCCGCGCCGGCGCATCTCGGCCAACAGGGCGTTGAACAGGGCAATGTCGCCGTCCGGCGCCACGGCCACGTGCAGGTCCGCCTGCTCGGCGGTTTCCGTGCGGCGAGGATCGATGACGACGAGCTTCGTGCCCCGCGTCGCCCGCGCCTTCTCCAGCCGCTGCCAGACCACCGGGTGGCACCACGCGGTGTTCGATCCCACCAGCAGGACGAGGTCCGCCTCGTCGAGGTCGGAGTACGAGCATGGCACCAGATCCTCGCCGAAGGCACGGTTGTGCGCGGCCACCGCGCTCGCCATGCACAGGCGCGAATTGGTATCGATGTTGCCGCTGCCGATGAAGCCTTTCATCAGCTTGTTCGCGGCGTAGTAATCCTCGGTCAGCAGCTGGCCCGAGACGTAGAAGGCTACGCTGTCAGGTCCGTGCTCGGCGATGCATTCGCGCATCCGCGCCGCGACGAGATCGAGCGCTTCATCCCAGTTCGCCTCTCCGTCCCCGATCATCGGCGTGAGCAGACGGCCTTCAAGCCCCACCGTCTCGCCCAGGTGCGTGCCCTTGGAACACAGGCGGCCGTGGTTGGCCGGGTGCGCCGCATCGCCCCGGATGGTCACGGAGCGCGGCCCCGTGACTTGCGCAAGGACGCCGCAGCCGACACCGCAGTACGCGCAGGTGGTGCGGATCGGCGCCCCCATCGCTCAGGCCGCCTCGGCCCGGGTGACCACTGCCGAGCGCAGAAGGTAGAGCCGTCCGGCGTCGACCTTCAGCGGGATCGTGGGCACGCATCCCTCATCGTCGCCCAGCGCCTTGCCGCTGCGCAGCGAAATGTTCCAGTTGTGGAGCGGGCAGGTCACCACATCGCCATGGACGATGCCCTGGCTGAGCGGCCCCTGCTTGTGCGGGCACTGGTTGCGCAGCGCGAAGAACTCGCCGCGCATGGTGTGGAATACGGCGATCTCTTCGCAGCCGAGCACGGGAAGCGTGCGCGCGGTGCCGGGTTCGATCTGGGTGACCGGACCGATATCGAGCCAGTTGCCGATCATCATGCGTTCTCCAGCTGGGGCTTGGGGGCGGTTGGGAAAGGGCGAACTTCGGCAAGGTGCTGGTGCAGCTTCGCGTCCTCGCCCGCAGCGCGCCTCGCCCACGGGTCGTCCTGCATGAATTGCTGCGAATAGCGGAAGCGGGCGGCATAGCGCTCGACCGCGCCAGCCTCGGCCAGCCGGTCCTTCACGTACTGCAGGCCCACGCGCTCGATCCAGGGGGCGGTGCGCTCCAGGTAATGCGCCTCCTCGCGGTAGAGCTGGGTGAAGGCGGCGCACATGTCCATCGCCTCTTCCTCGGTCGAGACCTTGCACAGGAAGTCGGTTGCGCGAACCTTGATGCCGCCGTTGCCGCCCACATGAAGTTCGTAGCCGGAGTCCACGCAGATCACGCCAAAGTCCTTGATCGTCGCTTCCGCGCAGTTGCGCGGGCAGCCGCTGACCGCGATCTTGAACTTGTGAGGCATCCACGAGCCCCACGTCATGTGCTCGATCTTCACGCCCAGGCCGGTGGAATCCTGCGTGCCGAAGCGGCACCATTCGCTGCCGACGCAAGTCTTCACGGTGCGCAGGGACTTGCCGTAGGCGTGCCCCGAGATCATCCCCGCCGCATTGAGGTCGGCCCAGACGGCGGGCAGGTCCTCCTTGCGGATGCCGAAGATGTCGAGCCGCTGGCCGCCCGTCACCTTGACCATCGGCGCGTCGTACTTCTCCACCACGTCCGCGATCGCGCGCAGTTCACGCGGATTGGTGAGCCCGCCCCACATGCGCGGCACCACGGAATAGGTGCCGTCCTTCTGGATGTTGGCGTGCATGCGCTCGTTGACGAAGCGGCTCTTCTGGTCGTCCTCGTACTCGCCCGGCCAGGCGCAGAGGAGGTAATAGTTCAGCGCGGGGCGGCAGGATGAGCACCCGTCGGGCGTGGTCCAGTGCAGTTCCTGCATCACCTGCGGGATGAGCTTCAGCTCCTTCTCCAGGATCAGGCGGCGCACGTCATCATGCGTGAAGCTGGTGCACTTGCACAGCGTCTTGGGTCCGGACTGCACCTCGCCACCCAGCGTCAGTGCCAGCAGGCTCTCGACAAGTCCCGTGCACGATCCGCACGAGGCCGAAGCCTTGCAGGTGCTGCGCACCGTGTCGAGCGAGCACGCGCCGCCCTGGATGGCCTTGACCACCGTCCCCTTGGAAACGCCGTTGCAACCGCAGATCTCGGCATCGTCCGAGAGGGCGGCAACGGCAGCGTTAGGGTCCGCGAGCGCACCTCCCGACGCGAAAGCCTGGCCGAAGATCAGCGCCTCGCGGATGGGCGCGATGTCCTCGCCCTTCTTCATGAGGTCGAAGTACCAGGAACCGTCGGCGGTATCGCCGTAGAGCACCGCGCCGATCAGGCGGTTTTCCTTGACGATCACGCGCTTGTAGGCCCCGCGCGCGGCGTCGCGCATGACGATGTCCTCGCAGCCCTCGCCGCCCGAGAAGTCACCCGCGGAGAACAGGTCGATCCCCGAGACCTTGAGCTTGGTGGACGTGACCGAACCTTCGTAGCCTGTCGGCGCGCCGGTCGCGTGATCGGCAAGGGCGCGGCACATCTCCCACAACGGCGCGACCAGCCCGTAGCAGGTGCCGCGGTGCTGCACGCATTCGCCCACTGCCAGCACGGCGGGATCGGAGGTGACCATGTGATCGTCGACCATGATCCCGCGCTCCACCTCGAGCCCGGCCTCGCGGGCCAGCGCGGTGGCGGGGCGGATGCCGACGGCCATGACGACGATGTCGCAGGCAATCTCGGTCCCGTCCTCGAGCCGGACGCCGGCGACCCGGCCGCCCTCGCCCAGAATCTCCTTCGTGTTGGCACCCGTCAGGATGGTCTGGCCACGACGCTCCAGTTCCGAGCGGAGCAGGTACCCCGCCGCCTCGTCCAGCTGGCGCTCCATGAGGGTAGGCATCAGGTGGATGACGGTAACCTTCATGCCGCGCAGGTTCAGTCCGTGCGCCGCCTCCAGCCCCAGCAACCCGCCGCCGATGACCACGGCCGAGCCGCCGCGATCGGCTGCGGCGAGCATCCTGTCGACGTCGTCGAGGTCGCGGAAAGTGACCACGCCGTCGAGGTCCTTGCCGGGCACCGGAATGATGAAGGGATCCGAGCCGGTGGCGATCAGCAGCCTGTCGTAGGGCTCCACGCGGCCCGAGGCGGCGATCACACTCTGCGTCTCGCGGTCGATCGAGACAACCTTGTCTCCCGAGACCAGCGTGATGCCGTTGTCCTCGTACCACTCGGGCGTGTTGATGACGATCTCGTCGAAGGTCTTCTCGCCCGCCAGCACCGGCGAGAGCATGATGCGGTTGTAGTTCACGCGCGGTTCGGCGCCGAAGATCGTCACGTCGAAGCGGAGCGGGTCGCGGGCAAGGATCTCCTCCACCGCGCGGCAGCCCGCCATGCCGTTGCCGATCACCACGAGCCGTTCCCGACCGTTGCCGGGGAGGCCTGCCCTCTCGAAGTTCACCGGTGCATTCACGTCACGTCTCCATCCGCAACGCGCACGCAAAAAACCGCCTCGTGCCTGTCCCGGAAGGGAAAGGTACGGGCGGCTTCGTTGCCACGCGTTCTGTCATGTGATGCGAGGCGCTGGTCCGTCCTGCGGTGGACGGGCGCTCTTTCGCTGTTCGATGTGTATCTGATTCGCAGGGGCTACTGCAAGCGCCAATTTTGCGGTGCAGCAACGAGACCGCAGCCTCTCCCGTATTCCCGGCCTGCCGGGGAACACGGGAAAGCGCGGCGCATGGGTATCAGGCGGCGAGCTTGAGCACCCGCGCCGGCTTCGTCTTCGCATGAGTGGAATAGAGCATCAGGCCGGTGAAGGTCAGCCCGCCCACCAGGTTCCCCAGCACGGTCGGCACCTCGTTCCACCAGAAGTAGTCGCCCACGGTAAAGTCGCCGCCCAGCATCAGTGCGGTGGGGAAGAGGAACATGTTCACGATCGAATGCTCGAACACCATGTAGAAGAACAGCATGATCGGCATCCACATGGCGATCACCTTGCCCGAGACGGTGGTGGAGATCTGCGCGCCGACGACGCCGGTGGAAACCATCCAGTTGCACAGCATGCCGCGCACGAAGATGGTCAGCCAGCCCGCCGCGCCATACTCGGCGTAGCCTAGCGTGCGCGAGACGCCGGTGCCCGCCAGCTTCGCGCCAACTTCGCTGGGGTCGGTGGAGAAGCCGTAGGTGAAGTAGATCGCCATCAGGAACGCGGTAGTGAGCGCGCCCGCGAAGTTGCCGGTGAACACCAGCCCCCAGTTGCGCATCACGCCGCGCCAGGTGCAGCCGGGCCGCTTGTCCCAGACTGCCAGCGGAGCCAGCACGAAGACGCCAGTGAGAAGGTCGTAGCCCAGAAGGTAAAGCATGCAGAAGCCCACCGGGAACAGCACCGCGCCCGCCAGCGGCTGCCCGGTCTGGACATTGACGGTGACCGCGAAGGCCGCCGAAAGCGCCAGGATCGCGCCTGCCATGTACGAGCGTACGAGCGTGTCCCTGGTGGACATCGTGATCTTGGATTCACCGGAATCGATGAGCTTGGTGATGAATTCCGAAGGTTGAAGATAAGCCATTGCGATTGCTCCCTGTCGAAGGGTTTGGATCAGATTGCGAATTCGAGGCTGAGCCAGAACTTCTCGACGTCGCCACTCGCGGGCACGCTCACCGCGTCATAGCGGGCGTACTTGGCAAGCAGGACGAAATGGCTGAGCTTGAAGGTGACCTGCGCGTCCCATTCGGTGCCGAACTCGACATCGCCGACGTCGCTGTCGAACTGGTGCCAGGTGACGTTGGCGTTCACGCCCTTGACAGCGCGTTGACGAAGTCGGTGTGATCTGATTCAGCCTGGATACGGAAAGAAGGCGGTCAGCGACGATGGCGATGCGACGTGATGGTGATGTGCAGGCGGATCTGATCGTGTCGTGGTCAGATATA
>NZ_WVTD01000007.1 GCF_009856825.1 Novosphingobium silvae
ATCTGACCACGACACGATCAGATCCGCCTGCACATCACCATCACGTCGCATCGCCATCGTCGCTGACCGCCTTCTTTCCGTATCCAGGCTGAATCAGATCACACCGACTTCGTCAACGCGCTGTTAGAGGAAGACAGGCAAGGCGCGGCGCAAACGGCGTGACTCCTAGTAAGAGGACGCTTCCCGCCAAGCTTTGGAACCGGCGCCTTTTCGCGAGCCCGCGCGCCAGTTCCGAACCGCTTTCGCTGAGGGTCGAGCCGGGCTGCCATGCCGCTACCGGGCCGTTCGCAAGGAGCCGCAGTTACCGAGTGCCCAATAGGGGCGCTCACGAAGCCGGCCCGATACCCATTTGCGGGTATCCCGTTCCCGCGCATTTCCCCCGGCGTTACGCCCGCGCTCGCCAGCGGGCATTCGGCATGTCCGGCGCGCGCGTTTCGCGTTGCCGTGGTGACGGCGCACGGGTGCCCTGGAGCTTCGATCTGCGCGTTCCCATCGCCGCGATGAAATTGATGGCGAAGAGGCTCTAGCCCTCGCAGTCCCCTTTGATTACATGGGCCGCCACGATTCTCCCCCGCAAAGGCATTGGTGGCGCACATGGATATCCAGCTCGGACTCACTTTCGACGACGTATTGCTGCGTCCCGCCAAGTCCGACATCGTGCCGACCCAGGCCGATACCCGCACCATGCTGACCCGCTCGATCGGGCTCAACATCCCCGTCATCTCTTCCGCCATGGATACCGTGACCGAGGCCGACATGGCGATCGCCATGGCCCAGATGGGCGGCATCGGCGTGCTGCACCGTAACCTCACCATCGAGGAGCAGGTCGCCGCCGTGCGCCAGGTCAAGCGGTTCGAGAGCGGCATGGTCGTCAATCCCATCACCATCGCGCCTGACGCCACCTTGGGCGAAGCGCAGGCGCTGATGGTGGCGAACCGGATCAGCGGCATCCCGGTGGTCGAGGCGTCCGGCCGGCTCGTGGGCATCCTGACGAACCGCGACGTGCGTTTTGCTGACAACCCGATGCAGCCCGTGCGCGAACTGATGACGCATGAGAACCTCGCCACCGTGGACGTGGGCGTCGGCAAGGAAGAGGCTCGCCGCCTCCTCCACCAGCGCCGGATCGAGAAGCTGCTGGTGGTGGACGGCAGCTTCCGCTGCGTGGGCCTGATTACCGTCAAGGACATCGAGAAGGCGGTCACTTATCCCGACGCCACTAAGGACAGCGCCGGCCGCCTGCGCGTCGCCGCCGCCACCACCGTGGGCGACAAGGGCTTCGCCCGCACCGAGGCGCTGCTCGCGGCCGAGTGCGACGTGGTCGTCATCGACACCGCCCACGGCCACAACCGCGATGTCGCGCTGGCGGTGGAGCGGGTGAAAACGCTCTCCAACTCGGCGCAGGTCATCGCCGGCAACATCGCCACCGCCGAAGCTGCCAAGGCCCTGATCGACGCTGGAGCCGACTGCGTGAAGGTCGGCATCGGACCGGGCTCGATCTGCACCACGCGCATCGTCGCGGGCGTTGGCGTGCCGCAGCTCACGGCGGTGATGGAAGCGGCCGAGGAGGCTGACAAGGCGGGCGTTCCGGTCATCGCCGACGGCGGCCTTCGCACCTCGGGCGATGCGGCCAAGGCGCTCGCCGCCGGTGCCTCGACGATCATGGTCGGCTCGATGCTGGCCGGGACCGAGGAAGCGCCGGGCGAGACGTTCCTCTACCAGGGCCGCGCCTACAAGTCGTATCGCGGCATGGGCTCCGTCGGCGCGATGGGGCGCGGCTCGGCGGACCGCTACTTCCAGGGCGACATCAAGGACCAGATGAAGCTCGTTCCCGAAGGGATCGAAGGCCAGGTGGCCTACAAGGGCCCGGCCAAGGACGTGATCCACCAGCTGGTCGGCGGCATCAAGGCGGCCATGGGGTACACCGGTTCCGCCACGATCGAGGACCTGCGCCGCAATTCGAAGTTCATCCGCATCACCAACGCGGGCCTTCGCGAGAGCCATGTCCACGACGTGACGATCACGCGCGAGGCGCCGAACTATCCGACGCGAGGCTGAGGCGAGGGACGGGCGATGACCCCCGCCGCCCGCGTGCAGGCCGCGATCGAAATCCTCGACCTTGTGATCGAGGCGGCGCGCTCCAACGGTGCGCCTGCCGACCGGCTCATCGCGGACTGGTTCCGCGCCCGCCGCTTTGCCGGAAGCGGAGACCGGCGCGCGGTGCGCGAGCTTGCCTATCGCGCGATCAGGGCGTGCGGCGAAGTGCCCGAGAGCGGCCGAGCCGCGATGCTGCGCGTCGCCCGCCACGATGCCGAGCTCGCCGCGCTGTTCGATGGCTCGAGCCATGCCCCGACGCCGATCCGCGAGGGAGAGCCTGTAGCGTCGCCCGGCATAGCGCCCGCCTGGCTGCTGCAGCGGCTGACGGAAAGCGACATCGAGGAGGCCGAGGGCGAGGCCCTGCTTGGCCGTGCCCCGCTCGACATCCGCGTGAACACGCTGAAGGCGGGGCCGCTCCAGCTGCCCGAAGGCGGCGAGCGGACGGTGGCGGCCCACGGCTGGCGCTACCCGCCCGAAACCCGGATCGAGCAGTCCCCCGCCTATCTCGAAGGTCGGATTGAGGTGCAGGACACAGGCTCGCAGCTGACCTGCGAGGCCGTGGCCGCGCGGCCGGGTGAAACGGTGATCGACCTGTGCGCAGGCGCGGGCGGCAAGACGCTGGCGCTTGCGGCGGCCATGGAGAACTCCGGCCGCCTCATCGCCAGCGATGCCGACCGCGCGCGCCTTTCCCGCCTGCCTCCGCGCGCCGACCGGGCAGGGGCCACCTGCATCGAGACGGTGCTGCTGGATCCGGGCCGGGAGACCGAAGCGCTGGCGCCTTTCTTGGAGGCCGCCGACGCCGTGCTGGTGGACGCGCCCTGTTCGGGCACCGGGACCTGGAGGCGCAATCCAGAGGCCCGCTGGCGGCTGACCGAGAAGCAGCTTCAGCGCTACATGGCGGTGCAGGGGCGGCTGCTGGACGTCGCTGCGCAGCTGGTGAAACCCGGCGGCCGGCTGGTCTTCGTCACTTGCTCGCTGCTTGACGTCGAAGGCCGCGAGCAGGCTCAGGACTTCCTAGATCGCCACCCCGGCTGGCGCGGCGAAGTTCCGGCTCTGCCGGCGGGCACTTCGCGCGGACCGGGGCTCAGATTGTCTCCGTATCATGACGGAACCGACGGCTTTTTCGTCGCGCGGTTCATCCGCCTGTGATAGCGTCCCGTCCCATGATGAGGACGAAGACCTCGGCCAAGGACCTGCTGATGCGCTACACGCCCGTTGCTGCTGCTCTTTCCCTTCTTGTCGCCATTTCGTCCAGCGTAACCCACTCGCAATCGCCTGCCCCGCTAGATCCGCGCGCTGCCGCGCTGCTCGACGAGGGCAGGGCGGCGCTCGCGGCCGGGAACGTCGAAGGCGCGGTGGATGCCTACGAATCGGCGCTGACCGTGGAGCCGGGCAGCGTCCGCGTGCTGCTGTCTCTGGCCGAGGCCACGCGCCGCCAGGGTCTGCAGGGCAAGGCGCTGCACTACTATCGCATCGCGCTCACCAGCGATCCGCGCAACATCACCGCCATCGCCGGAGAGGGCATGGCGCTGGCGGAAAAGGGCGCGACCGAGAAGGCCAACCGCAACCTTGCGCGGCTGCAGACCCTTTGCGGCAAGTCCTGCAACGAAACCCAGACACTTGCCGCCGCGATCGCCAAGGGTCCGGCCCCCCGTATGGCGACCGCCGACGCCACCACGCCCAAGAGTGCGGTGACCGAGAACTGAGGAGACGCCCCCGGCCGCAGGCCGAGCCAGCTGCGGCGGGGCTTCAGAGGCCGGGCAAGATCGGGCCGCCTAGATGAGGGCGCGGAACTCTTCCAGCACGGCGCGGTATACGCGCTTCTTGAAAGGGACGATCAGTTCGGGGAGCAATTCCGCCTCGATCCACCGCCACTCGCAAAATTCCGGGGGCTGGTGCGCGTTGAGGTCGATCGCGTCGTCGCTGCCGTCGAAGCGGGCGAGGAACCAGTGCTGACGCTGGCCCCGGTACTTGCCCTTCCACAGCTTGCCGACGAGTTCCTCGGGCAAGTCGTAAAGCAGTTCCTCGCGGGTCTGGCTGAGCAGCTTCACGCGATCCTCGGTGACGCCGGTCTCCTCCCACAGTTCGCGGTAGGCCGCGGCGCGCAGGTCCTCGCCCTCGTCCACGCCGCCCTGGGGCATCTGCCACCAGTCCCCTTCGCGGTTGTCGATACGCTTGCCTACGAAGACCTTGCCGTCGGAATTGACGAGCATGACCCCGACGCAGGGGCGATAGGGCAGGGACGCGGGATCGGTCATGGCTTGGGGTATTCCAGTAGGTAGGCGCGAGAGACGCAGGGATTCGCTGGCAGGTGTACCGAGCCACGCGCCGGGACGCCAGAACCAACCGGCCACCTGACCCTGACCGAAGGGTGAGGCGGCGCGGACTGGCCAGCGAAAAGCCTCCTTTGAAAGCCGGTTCAGGAGCAGCGGCCAGGTCGCGGTGAGGCCTTGCCATGGGTGGATGCCGCCCCGATAACCGTTTCCATGCAACTTCCCGCTTCCCATGGATAATCTCACCCACAGCCTCGTCGGCTGGGCGCTGGCCGAGACCGGGCTCAAGAACCGCACGCGAAAGGGGCTGGCCGCCTGCGTGCTCGGCGCGAACATGCCTGACATAGACGTGTTCTTCGGCTGGGCGCCCTGGGCGCCGCTGGCGATGCACAGGGGCTTCACGCATGGCCTTGTCGGCGGCGTGCTGCTGATGCCGCCGCTGCTGGCCGGGCTGCTCTGGCTGTTGGACCGCTGGCAGGCGAGAAGAGGCGCCATCTTCAGGAGCGGGCTGCCGATGCACGCAGGCTGGCTGGTCGCGCTCTGTTATCTGGGCGCGCTGACGCATCCGCTGCTCGACCTGCAGAACACCTACGCCGTGCAGCTGATGTCGCCCGCCAGCGCGCGATGGTTCCACACCGATGGCCTGTTCATCATCGACGCGGTGGTCTGGCTGATGCTGGGGCTCGGCATCTGGCTCGCGCGCAAGCGGGGACGCGCCGGGCGCAGGAGCAGCGGCCGGCCTGCACAGGCGGCTTTCGGGGGGACGGTGGCCTATATCCTCCTGAACGTCGGCATCTCGCAAGCGGCGGGAAGCTATGTGCGCGGCATCGCGTTCGAGCCGATGGAAGGCCGCCCGATCCCTGAGGCGACGCGCATCTTCGCCGCGCCCGAACCGCTGGCCTTCTGGAAGCGCGACGTGATCGTGCGGTGGGACGCAGGGGGCACGATCACGTACCAGCACATCGCCTACGATCCCCTTGCCCGGGGTCCCCGGCCAGCTTCCCCGCATGTGTCCGCGAACATCACCGACCCGCTCGTGCGCCGGGCGATCGCGTCCTCTGCCGACTTGCGCGATTTCCTGGCATGGTCGCAGATGCCCTTTGCCCGGCTCGAGCGACAGGGCTGCAGCGCCGTAGTGACTGTTGGCGACGCGCGCTTTGCCGGGCCGCGCATGGTCGGCAGCTTTACTCGCCGGGTCGAGGTTCCGGCGTGCTGAACTCGCCGGTCACCTCCTGCGCGATCTCCCTATCGATTGTCCTGGCGGGGCGGTAGAGCAGCGCGCTTGCAAGGAATGCCCACCCGGCGCCGCCAAGCCACCCGGCGATGACGTCGCTGGGCCAGTGAACGCCGAGCCAGACCCGGCTCCACGCGATCGCAAGGCTGGTGGCCATGGCCGCCGCGATCACCGTCCAGCGAACGGAAGCACGCGTGCTCATGGCTGCGAAGGCAAGGGCGATTGCGATATAGACCACGGCCGAATTGAAGCTGTGGCCGCTGGGAAAGCTGTTGCCTCCCACCTCCATCAAATGCGGCACGATCTGCGGCCGCTCCCGTCCGGCAAGTCCTTTGAGGGCGCTGTTGACGACCCAGCCCGAAGCGACGGTCAGCGCCAGAAGCACTGCTTCACGGCGCAGGCGCAGGAATAGCAGCGCCACCACCGCCGCCAGCGCGAAGAGGTTGCGCAAGAGCACGCCGCCCAGCGCCGTCACGTCGCGCACGCCTTCCAGCAGCTTGCGCGATCCGGCAGGCTGCAGCGTGTCGTCGCGCCAGAAAAGCAGGCCGGCAGCGTCGAACCCTTCGGCGCGGCCGGCGTGGACCGCCCATGCGACAAGCGCCGCGCCGAGCCAGCACAGCACGCCGCAGGCCAGCGCCTTGCGCGGATCGATGCGCAGGCCGCGATCCGGCCCTTCTGGAGATTCGCGGTGCGCCGCCATGGGGTGAGGGAACGCGTCAGCCGGCAAGGCGTTGCGAGCGCGATGAGTTACCGTCCATGAGTTCTCCCGTCATCGTGTGGCTTCGGCGCGACCTGCGCCTCGCCGATCAGCCTGCCCTGGCAGAGGCCGCGCGCAAGGGGTCGGTGATCCCCGTCTACATCTGCGACGACGACACCCCTCGGCATCGCGCGATGGGCGGCGCCTCGCGCTGGTGGTTGCACCATTCGCTTCAGAGCCTTGATGCATCGCTGCGCGCCCGGGGCTCGCGGCTGATCCTGCGCCGTGGTCGCAGCGACGAAGTGCTGGCCAAGTTGGCGCACGAAACGGGCGCGGGCGAAGTGCACGCGCTCCACCACTACGAACCCTGGTGGCGCAATGCCGAAAAGGCGGTGGCAAAGGCGGTGACGCTGTGCCTCCACCACGGCAACTACCTTGCCCCGCCGGGCTCGGTGACGACGGGATCGGGCGGGCTCTACAAGATATTTACCCCGTTCTGGCGGGCGCTGCGCGAACGCATGCCGCCGCCCGAACCTCTGCCATGCCCGGACGCGATCCCCGCGCCGCCGCAGTGGCCCGCGTCAGACGCCCTGGACGACTGGGCCTTGCTTCCCACCCGGCCGGACTGGGCAGGGGGCCTGCGCGATACCTGGCGTCCGGGCGAGGAGAGCGCGATGGAGCGCCTTGCCGCCTTTGCCGAGGAAGCGGGCGACTATGCCGGGCAGCGCAACCTGCCGGCGCGGGATGGCACCTCGATGCTCTCGCCGCACCTGCACTTCGGTGAAATCTCGCCTGCGCAGGCCTGGCACGGCGCGGCGCAGGCGGGCGGCTCGGTGGACACGTTCCTGGGGGAACTGGGCTGGCGCGACTACGCGCAGAACGTGATCCTGCAGTACCCGGACTATGGGGCGAAGAATGCCCGCGAGCCCTTCGGAGACTTTCCGTGGCGGCAGAGCCCGGCGGACCTGCAGGCATGGCAGCAGGGCCGCACGGGCTATCCCATCGTCGATGCCGGGATGCGCCAGCTATGGCACACAGGCTGGATGCACAACCGCGTGCGCATGATCGCGGCCAGCTTTCTAATCAAGCACCTGCTCATCGACTGGCGCGAGGGCGAGCGCTGGTTCTGGGACACGCTGGTCGACGCGGATTACGGCAACAACGCGGTGAACTGGCAGTGGACCTCGGGCTCGGGCGTCGATGCCAACATGTTCGTGCGGATCATGGCCCCGCTCACCCAGTCGGCCAAGTTCGATGCAGCGGACTACATCCGCCAGTGGGTGCCCGAACTCGCCGGGCTCTCCGACGCGCAGATCCACGATCCGCCGCCCGGCGTGCGACCGCGCGGCTACCCCGAAAAGCGCATCGATCACCGCGAGGCACGGGAAAGAGCGCTTGCGGCCTGGCAGCAGGCGAAAGCGGCGGCAAGCGTGCGCGATCCGCTATCCTAGGCAATTGCCCGGGGCGCCATTCGCGTCCATATCAGGGGAATGAACGCGCAGGTGCCGGGAAGAGGCGGAGAACTGGTAGGGGGCGGAAGCGCCATCGGCGTTGGCCCGCAATGGCTCGCACGGCTGTGGTCGGGCGGGGTGCACCAAATTCTCGACAGGATCGACGCGGGCCTGCAGCGCGGCTCGATCACCGCGACCCTGCCGGGCGGCGAGACGCGGCTGCTGGGCGGGCGCGAACCCGGCTTCGATGCGATCGTCGAACTCAGGAGCTGGCGCGCGCTGCTGCGGCTGGCGACTTCGGGATCGGTCGGCTGGTACCAGGCGTGGGAAGCGCAGGAATGGGACAGCCCGGACCCGGTGCCGCTCTTCGCGCTGTTCATGGACAATGCCGTGGCGCTGGGCGGCGTGGCGCGTGCACACGGGCCGTGGCGGCTGCTGACGCGGCTGATCCATGCGCTCCACCGCAACACCCGCTCGGGCTCGCTGCGCAACATCCACGTGCACTACGACCTCGGCAACGATTTCTATGCGCAGTGGCTGGGCGAGACGATGTTCTATTCCAGCGCACTCTATTCCGGCATGGCCGAGGGGCCCAACGCGTTCAGCCAGTTCGTGACCGAGCTGGACTGCGCCCAGTCCGCCAAGGCAGGCGCAATGATTGAGCGGCTGCGTCTGCAACCGGGCCAGCGGGTGCTGGAGATCGGCTGCGGCTGGGGAACGCTGGCCGCCTTCCTCGCCAGCTACGACGGCATCCAGGTCGACGCGATCAGCCTTTCCGACGAGCAGCTGGCCTATGCGCGCGAACGCTGGACCGGTGAGGGCAAGGAAGGCGGGAGCGGGTCGGTCGAGTTCCGCAAGCAGGACTACCGCGATGTCGGCACCGGGGATGACGGCGGGCGCTACGACGCGATCGTCTCGGTGGAGATGGTGGAGGCGGTCGGGCGCGCCTACTGGCCCGACTTCTTCCAGTGCCTCTCGCGCAACCTGCGGCCCGGCGGGCGCGCGGTGCTGCAGTACATCTCCATCCACGACGCCATTTTTGAGCGCTACGCCGCCAGTGCCGACTTCATCCAGACCTACATCTTCCCCGGCGGCATGCTGGTGAGCGAGGCGGAGTTCCGGCGGCTTGCGGCCGAACACGGGTTCAGATGGGAAGACCGCCACGGCTTCGGCCAGGACTATGCGCGCACTCTTCGCGAATGGCGCCGCAACTTCGATCTGGCCGTCGAGGAAGGGCGTCTGCCGCAGGGGTTCGACGAGCGCTTCGTGCGACTATGGCGCTATTACCTGATGTATTGCGAGGGCGGTTTTGCCGGAGGCGGCATCGACGTTGCGCAAGTTACGCTGTTGAAAAGCTGATTTTGCCCTGATCGCCGGGGCGGTCGGACGAGCGGGGCTGCCTAACTTCAGTCCCGGCGTTGCGGCTTGTCGAGGTTCCAGCGGTCGAGGATGCTCTCGAGCTGCACGGGGTCGAGCAACTGGTCGAAGGCGCAGCCGACGATCCCGTTGTCCCACCAGACCACCTTGGCCGTGACGGTGTCCATGTCGGGCAGCGTCAGCCAGCACATCGTGCGGGGCGCGATCTGCGTCATGGCCGTGGCCGAGAAGCCGGACAGCGAAAGGTTGCGTACTGCGGTCTGGAAGCTCTTCGAGCCCGACGGTCGCAAGGAAGCAGGGATCGAGATGCGCAGGCGCGGTGCGCTGCGGTCTTCCTGGGCGGCGGCGGCGTATCGTTCCTGCTGCGTCTGGACCATGGCGACCTCACTCGTTCGAACCGCTCACATAACGCGGCTGCCTTGGAATCGCGCGCGCAAAAGAGCGCCGATTCGGCCCCATTTGTTCCAGCTTGGGATTACCTTCGGGTTACGCCGGCTGGTTAACGGTCTCGCGGTGCCCGGTAGCGAAATCTTCCTGCAGCAGAGCCGCCAGTCTTTCCGCCACCGCTTCGGGCGGCTTGACCGATGCAGGCGCCTCGCCGGGATAGGCGCGCGCGCGCATGGCTGTGCGGGTGGCACCGGGATTGACGATGGCCACGCGAACCTTCGACACCTTCGCGGTCTCCTGCGCGTAGGCGTCGAGCAGCACCTCGAACGCGGCCTTGGTGGCCCCGTAGGCACCCCAATAGGCGCGCGGAGCCTGTGCCACCGTGGTGGTCATGCCGATGACGCGGGCGTTTGCGCTTTTCCTCAGCAGTGCATCGAAATTGGCGATCAGCGCCTGCGTCGCAAGGACATTGGTGGTGAGCGCCTTGTTGAAGGCGCGCTGGTCGATGTCGGCGACACTGGTCAGCTCGGGCAGAACCGCCGCGTTGATGACGAGCATGTCGAGCTTGCCCCAGCGCTGCGCGATGGCGGTGGCAAGGCGGGCGATGCCGTCCGGTTCGACAAGATCGACAGGCGCGATGGTGGCCGATCCGCCGGCTTGGAAGATCGCGTCCTCCACACCCTCGAGCGCGCGGGTGTCGCGCCCCGTCAGGACCACATGCGCGCCCCTGGCCGCCAGCGCCATGGCCGTGGCCGCACCGATGCCCCGGCTGGAGCCGGTGACGAGCGCGACCTGTCCCTCGAACGGCCCGGTCATGTCGCTACCCTCAAGCCGCGTTCAGCTTGGCGGGGAAGCGGTCGGTGAAGTCCGTCAGCTTGGTGGGATACTCGCCGGTGAAGCAGGCGTCGCAGAACTGCGGGCAGGAGCTGGCGCGCTTCGCTTCGCCCACCGCGCGGTAGAGGCCGTCGATCGAGACGAAGGCCAGGCTGTCGGCCTTGATGAAGTCGGCCATCGCCTCGGTGTCCATTGTCGCGGCAAGCAGCTTGGAACGCTCGGGCGTATCGACGCCGTAGAAGCACGAATGCTCCGTCGGCGGGCTGGCGATGCGCATGTGCACTTCGGCAGCGCCGGCATCGCGCATCATCTCGACGATCTTCTTGGATGTCGTGCCGCGCACGATCGAATCGTCGATGAGGATGATGCGCTTGCCTTCCACCACCGGGCGATTGGCGTTGTGCTTGCGCTTCACGTCGGCGTGGCGCGCCGCATCGCCGGGCTGGATGAAGGTCCGGCCGACATAGTGCGAGCGGATGATGCCCAGTTCGAAGGGGATGCCCGATTCCTGCGCATAGCCGATAGCCGCGGGCACGCCGCTGTCGGGGACGGGGATCACGACGTCCGCTTCGGCGAACGCTTCCTTGGCCAGTTCGACGCCGATCTGCTTGCGCACGTTGTAGACCGAGCGGCCATCCATGATCGAATCGGGGCGCGAGAAGTACACGTGCTCGAAGATGCAGGGGCGGGGCGCCGGATCGCCGAAGGGACGATGGCTCGAGATGGTGCCCTTGTGATCGACCTGCACCAGTTCGCCCGGCTCGATCGAGCGGATGAACTCGGCTCCGATGACGTCGAACGCCACCGTTTCGGATGCGAACACCGTCGCATCGCCGATGCGCCCCATGACGAGCGGGCGGATGCCGAGCGGATCGCGGCAGGCGATCATGCCCTCGGCGGTCATGCAGATGAGCGAGTAGGCGCCTTCCACCATTCGCAGGGCATCGACGAAACGGTCGAGCAGCGTGGGATAGCGGCTTGTCGCGACGAGGTGGATGATGACCTCGGTGTCGGACGTCGACTGGAAGATCGAGCCTTTCGACACAAGGTCGCGCTTGAGCGTCATCGCGTTCGAGATGTTGCCGTTGTGCGCGATCGAGAAGCCGCCCGCCGCAAGATCGGCGAACAGCGGCTGGACGTTGCGCAGCCCCGAGCCGCCGGTGGTGGCATAGCGCACGTGGCCGGACGCCATCGTGCCGGGCAGGGTGTCCACTTCCTTCTGGCTGAACACCTGCGCGACATGGCCGATGCCGCGATGGGCATGGAACTCGCTGCCGGAGAACGAGGTGATTCCCACCGCCTCCTGCCCGCGATGCTGCAGAGAATGAAGGCCTGCCGCGGTGATCGCCGCAGCTTCCCTGGCGCCGATAACGCCGAAAATGCCGCACTCTTCGCGCAGCTTGTCCCCGTCGGCATCACGAAAGGGGTGAGTCATGTTCATGGATGTATGTCCAGCCCGCTGGCGCGTCAAAAACGCTCGCGCATTTGGCTGCGATCGATCGGAAAAGCAAGGGGGAAGGGCGCGCATTGCGACGGGACGCGCGACGAACAACCGTCCTGCGCGCGCAGCATGACAGCGCAATGACGCAAAGCCGGGCAGATCGATCGCGCCAACATGGATTGAACCGGGGGAGCGGCGGGAAACTTCTTCATGGGAGCCGCGTTGCCTCAGTGAGCCCGCTGTCGCCGCGACACGGGCCGTCATTGGGAGCCGAAAATTGGGTATCGCCGAAACTAGCCGCCCGCGTCCTGCAAAGCTGCCCGTGCAAGAGGCAGCGCCGTCGGACATCCTCGACAATGTCGTGGCGCCGGAAGGCGCGCGGGGTGAGCGGGATCGGGCCAAACGCGAGCGGGCGGCCATTCCCGTCAGCCTGCTGCTCGAGGCGACGCGCACCGCCGGCATGTTCCAGCGCTCGGCGCTCGGGCATCTCGACCACCATGCCTGGCTGGATCGGGTGCAGTCCGACGGGCAGCGCCTGATCGACGTGCTTTCGCAGATGGGCTTCCGCCCCAAGGTGGAAAAGCTGGATCCTTCGGTCAAGCGCTGAACCTTCCGCCGGGAGGCCGACCGCTCGGCCGCCGGCATCGTTGCAACATGGACCCTTGCCGGGCCGGCCGCATTGCGGACCGGCCCGACTGCGCTGTCTCCTTGCTCAGGTACGAGGCATCGGCGCCGGCATGCCGGAACTCGGGCGCCCTGCCGCTTGCCAGCGCGGAGGCATCATCCTAATGCCTGCCTACTTCATCGAGACGGACCCCACGCTTGATCCTATCCCCCTTCGAATGGACCATCGCCAAGCGCTACATGCTGCCCGGCAAGGGCGAGCGGTTCATCGCGCTCGTCGCGGGCATCAGCCTGGTCGCGGTCATGCTGGGCGTCGCCGCCCTTGTCATCGTCATGAGCGTCATGAACGGCTTCCGGGCCGAGCTTTTCGACAAGATCGTGAATCTCAACGGCCATGCCATCATCCAGGCTTACGGCGGGCGGCTGGATAACTGGCAGGGCGTGCTGGAAGACGTGCGCCGCACGAAGGGCGTGACGAACGCTTCGCCGCTGATCGAGCAGCCGCTGCTCGCCAGTTTCAACGGCAGGGTCGAGGCGATCCTCGTGCGCGGCAACACCCCGCAGGACATCGGCCGCATCCAGGACAAGGTGAAGGCGGGCAATCTTGCCGAGCTCAGGCCCGGCGCGGACAATGTGGCCATCGGCAAGCAACTGGCGCAGAACCTGGGCGCGCAAGTGGGCGATGTCATCACCATCATCAACCCGCAAGGGCGTTCCACCCCGTTCGGAACCGTGCCTCGCCAGATCGCCTACCATGTCTCGGCGGTCTTCGAGATCGGGCTCTACGACTACGACAACGCCTTCGTCATCATGCCCATGCAGGATGCGCAGACCCTGCTGCTCACGGGCGATTCGATCGGCATGATCGAGGTGACCACCAGCAATCCCGACAAGGTGGGCGAGATCCTCGCGCCGCTCGCGCGGCAGCTGCAGGGCAGGGCGATCGTCACCGACTGGCGCACCATCAACGCCTCGTTGTTCGAGGCGCTGGCGGTGGAGCGCGTGGCGATGTTCGTGGTTCTGTCGATCATCGTGCTGGTGGCGGTGTTCAACATCCTTTCCTCGCTAATCATGCTGGTTCGCGCGAAGACGCGCGACATCGCCATCCTGCGCACGATGGGAGCCACCCGGCGATCGCTGCTTAAGGTCTTCGTGACGGCGGGCTTCTGCATCGGCGCCATGGGGACGGTGGCGGGCGTGATCCTGGGCTTCATCTTCCTCTATTTCCGGCAGCCCATCGTGCGCGCCGTGGAGATCCTGACCGGCCAGAACCTGTGGGACCCGTCCATCCGCTTCCTGACCGAGCTGCCCGCCCGCTCCGACCCGGTGGAGATCGTCACAATCTGCATCATGGCGCTGGTGTTCAGCTTCCTAGCCACGCTCTACCCGGCCTACAGGGCGGCGAGCACCGATCCCGTGCAGGTGCTGCGCTATGAGTGAAACCATTCCCGCTTCTCCCGCCGCGCCCGTCGTGCGGCTCACGAAAGTGACGCGCAGCTTCGAGCAGGGCGGTGTCACCATCGACGTGCTGCGCGGCGTCGACTTGACCGTGCAGCCCGGCGAGATCGTGGCGCTGCTGGGCCCCTCGGGCTCGGGCAAGTCGACGATGCTGCAGGCGATCGGCCTCCTTGAAGGTGGCTTTGGCGGCAGGATCGAGATCGCAGGCATCGACGCCAGCAAACTGGGCAAGGATCAGCGCGCGGCCGTGCGGCGCGACCATATCGGTTTCGTGTACCAGTTCCACCACCTGCTGCCGGACTTCAACGCGATCGAGAACGTGGTCCTGCCGCAGCTCATCACCGGCCGCCCTCGGGCAGAGTGCGAGGAGCGGGCACGCGAACTGCTGACCGCGCTGGGTCTGGGACAGCGGCTGGAGCACCGGCCGAGCAAGCTCTCCGGGGGCGAGCAGCAGCGCGTCGCCGTTGCCCGCGCGCTTGCGAACCGGCCGCATCTCGTGCTCGCCGACGAGCCTACGGGCAACCTCGACGAGGCGACGGCCGACAAGGTCTTCGCGCAGTTTCTCCAGCTGGTGCGCGGCGAAGGCAGCGCGGCGCTCGTCGCCACCCATAACGAGCGGCTGGCGGCGGCGATGGACCGGGTGGTGCGCCTGCACGATGGCGTCCTTGCCTAGGGCGAGGCGGAACCCACGTTGACGTCGCGGTTTTCTGTTCCCACATCGAATGTGCCAAAGAGAACAGAAAGGATCGCGCCGATGAGCGACTTCCCGTCCACCATCGAGACGAGCACCACGCCCGTGGAGGGCTTCGGCTGGGGCGATTCCGCCGAACTTCACAAGTGCGAGGACGGCGGCGGCCTGTTCCATCGGTTCAAGACAATCCGGCGCGGCACGGTGGCCGAACTCATCGCCTTCGTCATGGCCATGCCCGAAGACAGGCAGGACGACTACGCCATCCAGAAGGACGGCGACCACACGCTGCGCATCGGCGAGATCCGCGGCCTCTCGCGCCGCGCGGACTTCCCCCAGGGTGCCTGATCCGCGCACCATCGCCGACTTCGAGGCGACCCTGCCCAATGGCGAGACCATCAGCCTGGCCGACCGGTTGGGCAAGGTGATCCTGGTGGTGAATACCGCCAGCAAGTGCGGGTTCACGCCGCAGTACAAAGGGCTGGAGGCCCTCTGGCAGCAGTACCGCGACCGGGGCTTCGAAGTGATCGCCTTTCCCTGCAACCAGTTCGGCGGCCAGGAGCCCGGAAGCGCGGACGAGATCGCCTCGTTCTGCGAGGTGAACTTCGGCCTGTCGTTTCCGTTGATGGGGAAAGTGGACGTCAACGGCGATGGCGCCGCGCCGCTTTTCCAGTGGCTGAAAGCGCAGGCGCCCGGCGTGCTGGGATCGAAATCGATCAAGTGGAACTTCACCAAGTTCCTGATCGGCGCCGACGGCAAGGTCGTGCGGCGCTACGCCCCCACTGACAAGCCGGAAGCGATTGCCAGAGACATAGAGGCCCTTCTGCCAGCGGCCGGCTGATTTTTCGAACGATCACAACTTCTTCGTCGTCCCACCTTCCGGAGTTTCGATGCAGCGCTTCTCAGCCTTTCTCGCGATGGCCGCCACCTGCCTTGCCATCTCGGGCTGCACTTCGGGCCTCGGCGCGCCGCCGGTTGCGCGTACGGGCAACGGCATGGTGTCCGGCGTGGCGGACCATGGCGTCGTTAGCTGGAAAGGTATTCCATTCGCCGCACCCCCGGTGGGCGATCTGCGCTGGCGGGCGCCGCAGCCGCTCCCGGCCTGGGAAGGCACGCGCACGGCCGAGCGCTATGGCAGCGATTGCATGCAGAAGCCCTTCGGCGGCGATGCGGCTCCGCTTGGCATGCCCCCGTCAGAGGACTGCCTCTACCTCAATGTCTGGAAGCCGGAGGGCGAGCGCAGGAAGCTGCCGGTGATCGTGTGGATCTATGGCGGCGGCTTCCTCAATGGCGGAGCTTCGCCGGCCACCTACTCGGGCGCGGAACTGGCCCGCAAGGGCGTGATGGTGGTGAGCTTCAACTACCGTGTCGGCCGCTTCGGCACTTTCGCGCATCCCCAGCTCTCCAGAAGCAATGCGGACGGCGGGCTGCTCGGGAACTACGGAACGCTCGACCAGGTGGCCGCCCTCAACTGGGTGCACGACAACATTGCGGCCTTTGGCGGCGATCCCGGCAATGTCACCGTCATGGGGGAAAGTGCGGGCGGCATGTCGGTGCACATGCTGCTGACTTCGCCGCTGACGCAAGGGAAGGGCCTCATTCACCGCGCGATCATCATGTCGGGCGGGAATGGCGGCGGCATGGGCGGCGGCGGCTCGCTTGCCGAGGCGGAGAAGACCGGCACGGCCTTTGCCGCCACGAAAGGTATCGCGCCCGATGCACCCGATGCGCTGGCCCGCCTGCGCGCCCTGTCGCCCGAACAGGTGGTGGACGGTCTGAACCTTGAAACTCTCTTCAGCGGCCGCAAGGCACCGTACTCCTCTCCGTTTCCGGATGGGCGCATCGTCGTCGATCCGCTGCGCGCCTATGCAGCAGGCAAGTTCGTCAAGGTGCCCGTCATGGCCGGTGCGACCAGCGCGGACATCGGCGGGCCTGAAGGCCCCATGATCAAGGGCGCGCGCGATGTCTCCCGCGCGCTAACGGCGGCGGGCGTGCCGGTCTATGCCTATCGCTTCTCCTATGTCGCTTCCGGCGCGAAGAACGGACAAGGAGCCGCCCACGCGACCGACATTCCCTTCTTCTTCGATACCCAGGCCGTGAAATACGGTGATTCCACCACCGCCCGCGACAATCACCTCGGCAAGCTGGCCAGCGATGCCGTAATCGCCTTCGCGACGACGGGCGATCCGAACGGGGGCAGGCTGCCTGCGTGGCCGCGCTACGATCCGGCTAAGGACATGATCCTGGACTTCGCCGCAGATGGCGACGCTCACGTGGGAAGGGACCCTCTGACCGCCCGGTGAACGAATGGCCGGCGCCCACCCATGGCTTGACCGCGTCGGCGGTTCTTTCCCCCACGTTATCCCCAGCCCGCCCTTGATCAGGCATGGGCGCAATGCCTAGATTCCGCCGATGCCTCACGCTCCTTTCGTACCGCTGCGCATCTTCTCCAGTTTCACGATGCTCGACGGCGCGATCGACCCGAAGGCGATCGCCAAGCTGGCCAAGGAACGCAAGTTCCCCGCTGCCGGCATATGCGACCGCAACGGCCTATACGGCGCCCCAATCTTCGCAGGCGCGGCGCGCGGCGCGGGAGTGCAGCCGGTGGTGGGCACGTTTCTCGCCATCGCGCGCCCGGGCCAGGTGGCGCAGGGGCAGAACCTGCCGATCGACTGGCTGGCGCTTTTCGCACAGAGCGAGGCGGGTTGGCTCAACCTGTGCCATCACGTCAGCCGCGCCCACCTGGAACGCCCGCTCGAACTGGAGCCGCATGTCGCTCTCGAATCGCTGCGCGGCCATACCGATGGGCTGATCTGCCTGACGGGCGGCAACGAAGGCGCGCTCGCCCGGCTTTACGCCGCAGGACGCTACGAGGCGGCGGAAAGCTACTGCGACACGCTGCAGTCGCTCTTCGGCGACCGGCTCTACATCGAGATCACGCGAACCGGCGAGCCCGAGGAGGACGAGAGCGAGGAGGACCTTATCGCTCTCGCCTATGAGCGCGAAATCCCGCTCGTCGCCTCGAACCCCGCGCAGTTCGCCGAGAAGCAGTTCCATGCCGCGCATGACGCGCTGCTGTGCATCGCCAACTCAACGCATGTCGATGCGGCAGAGCGTCCGCGCTCCTCGTGCGAACGCTGGGTCAAGCCCGCCGAGACGATGCAGGAGCTGTTCTCCGACCTTCCCGAGGCGCTCGCCAACACGCTCGTCGTCGCGCAGCGCTGTGCCTATGCGCCGCCCAAGCGCAAGCCGCTGCTGCCCAGCCTGGCCGGTGACCGCGAGGGCGAGGCGAGGATGCTGGCGGACGATGCGCGGGTAGGCCTCGCCATGCGCCTCGCACCGTATTGGCCCGAGGTCACGGTGGAGGAACTGGACCACGCCATGGCCTTCACCGGCGACGAGCGCCGGGCCGCCTACGAGATCCTGCGCGAGAAAGGCGTCACCGAGGATTTCCTCGAATACGCCGAACGTCTCGATTTCGAGACGAAGATCATCGTCGGCATGGGTTTCCCCGGCTACTTCCTGATCGTTGCGGACTTCATCAAGTGGGCCAAGGACAACGGGATTCCGGTGGGGCCCGGCCGTGGTTCGGGCGCGGGCTCGCTCGTCGCCTGGGCGCTCACGATCACCGACCTCGATCCGCTGAAGCTGGGCCTGCTGTTCGAACGCTTCCTCAACCCGGAACGCGTTTCGATGCCGGACTTCGACATCGACTTCTGCGAAACCCGGCGCGGCGAGGTGATCCGCTACGTCCAGGCAAAGTACGGGGCGGACCACGTCGCGCAGATCATCACCTTCGGCAAGATGAAGGCGCGCGCCGTGCTGCGCGACTGCGGACGCATCCTGCAGATGAGCTACGGCCGGGTGGACAGCCTGTGCAAGATGGTGCCCAACCATCCGACCGATCCCTGGACGCTGACGGACGCTCTGCACGGGCGCAAAAAGCACGGCGTGCTTGCCGATCCGCCGGTTGCCGAGTTCCGCCGCGAATACGACACCGACGCGGAAGTGCGCCGTCTGCTGGATCTTGCGGTCCAGCTCGAGGGCCTGCCGCGCAACTCGTCCACGCACGCGGCTGGTGTCGTCATTGGCGACCGCCCGCTCGCGCAGCTTGTGCCGCTCTACCGTGATCCGCGTTCCGATATGCCGGTGACGCAGTTCGACATGAAGTATGTCGAGGACACCGGCCTCGTTAAGTTCGACTTCCTGGGCCTCAAGACCCTGTCGGTGCTGCGCAAGGCCTGCGACCTGCTGGAGCGGCGCGGGATCGCCATCAACCTCTCGGCGCTGGGCTGGGACGATCCGGCAGTCTACGAATTGCTGAAGCGGGGCGATACCGTCGGCGTGTTCCAGCTGGAATCCGAAGGCATGCGCCGCACGCTGGCGGCCGTGAAGCCGACCAACTTCGGTGACATCATCGCGCTCGTGTCGCTCTATCGTCCGGGCCCGATGGACAACATTCCCCTGTTCGGCCAGCGCAAGAACGGGCTCGCCCCGATCGAGTACCCACACGAGAAACTGGCCGGGATCCTTGGCGAGACCTACGGCATTTTCGTGTACCAGGAGCAGGTCATGCAGGCCGCGCAAATACTGGCGGGATATTCGCTCGGCGACGCCGACCTCCTGCGCCGCGCCATGGGCAAGAAGGTGCAGGCGGAAATGGACAAGCAGCGTCAGCGCTTCGTCGACGGCTGCAAGCAGGTTTCCGACATCGAGCCGGCAAAAGCCAACGAGCTGTTCGACTTGATTGACAAGTTCGCCGGATACGGCTTCAACAAGTCGCACGCCGCTGCCTACGCGCTGCTGGCTTACCATACCGCGTGGTTCAAGGCGCACTACCCGCACGAGTTCTACGCCGCGGCCATGTGCTTCGACATGCACCAGTCCGAAAAGCTGGCGATCTTCGTTGACGACATGCGCCGCAACGGCATCGAACTGGCCGCGCCCGACATCAACCGGTCAGAGGCGGAGTTCATCGTCGAGGAGACGGCGGAAAGCCATGCGGTACGCTACGCACTCGCTGGCATTCGCAACGTGGGCGAGAAGGCGATGGACGCGATCGTCGCCGAGCGGCAGGCGAACGGCCGCTTCGCCAGCCTCGACGACGTGTTCCGCCGGGCTCCGGCGGGATCGATGAACCGCCGACAGCTCGAAAGTCTGGCCGCTTCGGGCGCTTTCGATTCGCTCGAGCCCAACCGGGCGAAGGTGCTGGCGAATGCCGACACTCTTCTCGCCGAGGCCGACCGTTCCTCGCGGGAGCGGGCATCCAGCCAGCATGGCCTCTTCGGAGGAGACGAGCACGCCGAGCAGGGCCTGCGCCTCGTCGATGCAGAGGCGTGGAGCCGCGCCGACCAGATGGCGAAGGAGCGGGAAAACTTCGGCTTCTACTTCGCCGCGCATCCGGTGGAGCAGTACCGCGCCGTCGCGTCGGCTAACGGCGCCCGCACGTACGGCAGCCTCATGGCGGGCGGCGGCGGAGCGGGGCGCACCGGTGCCGTCATGGCCGCGATGGTGGAGAGCGTGCAGAAGCGCAAGACGAAGCGCGGCAAGGACTTCGTCATGGCCGACTTCTCCGACCAGTCGGGCAACTTCTCCGCCTCGTGCTTCGAGGAGAGCCTTGTCGACAATTTCGTGCGGTGGGCGAAAGAGGGCGCCTGCGTGCTTCTCAATGTGGAGCTCGACTCGCCGAGCGCCGACGAGCCGCCCCGCGTCACCGTGCGCGGCGGCCGCCCGCTCGCGGAGGTGAAGGCCGATGCGCGCATGCTGCTGAAGCTCGACATCGACCGCATCGAAGCCGTTCAGGAACTCGCGCTGCTCATGCGCCCGGGGGCACGGGGCAGCGGCGAAGTGATCGCCACACTGCACCTTGGCCAAGGCCGCGAGCAGAAGGTTCGCCTCGGCCGCGACTTCGCGCTGGATGGCGAGTTCGCCGAGCAGTTGCAAAGTGTCGCGGGGATTACCAACGTCTCGCTCACTGCACGGCGAGGACCCGAAGGGGTGCGCCTGGCTGCCTGAGGTCGAGCGTCGGACGTTCCCCGGAGTTCAGGTCAGGTCACAGCGCCTTGCGGGCTCCTGCGACTCGCTCAATGGCGCGGCAGCGGACAGGGAGGAGCCTGCGGCGGCGTCCGCAGATGAACTCCTCGGTGTCTTCACTGTACCGGCCCACGCTGGCAAGCGGCGGGCAGGGTGCGAGCCATCGGCGCGTGGTTGCATTCCTGCACGGTCGGCCCACCAGGTTGGCGCGGTGAGCAGCGGCCAGGCTCCTGTCGAGCCGCTGAACCGGGCCGGGCTCAGTTTCCGGACTGCACCGCGTTCTCCGCCGCGTCGCCAACCTTGGTGGCGGCATTGCCAACATCGTTGGCCGCTTCAGCGATTGCGTTGTCCTTCACGCTTTCGCTGGAATGCTGGGTGAAGAGGTAGATTCCTCCGACCACGACCACCAGCAGGATGAGAGCCATGATGATGCCGATGCCGCTGCTGGAGCGCGGCGTCTCGTGGATGATCGTCGTGTGGGTTGCGGGCGCGTCCGAGGGAGAGGTGTTCACCGGGGGTTCGCTGGCCATGCAGAGCTCCTGTCCGTATTTTTTCGGTGCTCATGCAACGCGCATGATGGCGCGCGGTTGCGCGCCTCACTTATCCTCCGCGAGCGTTCAGGCGACGAGCCGCACCTGGCCCGGCTCTGTTACGCGCACATGGACCTGGTAGTAGTACTTTTCGGTCGGCCGGCCATCGTGTGAGAAGACGATCCGCACCTGCCGGGCCACGCCCCGCACGATAACGCGGTGGTTGCGCAGCCGCTCCCGGGCCTGTTCAAGGTTCGTGGTCCCGGCCAGAGCCTGCATCGCCGTGGGCGTAAGCGCCACAGTCAGGCAATTGCGGTCGCGATAATCCTTTTCCGAGTTCAGGTAGAACAGGCCCGCCTGTTGCCCGATTTCGACGACCGGCATGTCGAAGACGCCTGCGACGCCTGCCTTGTCGCCAAGGTAGGACGCGTAGGTCACCGCCTCTACAGGCGAAAGACACCCCCTTTCGCACGAAGGAACCGCGCGGTTGCTCCGGCTCTCCTGCGAGGAGATGGACACCGTGCGCACTGGCGAGGGCAACGCAGGGGGCGCTGTGGCAAGGGCCAGTATCGCGAGGGCTGCCGTCACCGTTGTCCGCCTTTCCTGTGAACGATCCGCGGCAGGCTATAGCAGCGAAAGTTGACCGTCCAGCGACGGGCGGCGGAACTGTGTGCAGTCCAGGTCCACTTTCGGGCCCGTGATGCCAAGCCTTGTGGCCGCCACGCGGAACCGGCGGCGGAACAGGTCTGCCCACACGCCTTGCGGCCGCATGCGCGTGAAGAAGTCGGGGTCATTGTCGCGCCCGCCGCGAATGGAGCGGATCGTCGCCATGACCTTGCCTGCCCGGTCCGGGAAGTGGGCGTCGAGCCATTCCCGGAAAAGAGGAGCGACCTCGTGGGGCAGGCGCACGATGATCCACGTCGCCGCACGGATCCCCCGCTCGGCAGCCTCTTCGAGAATCGCTTCCAGATAGTGGTCGGTGACAGCGGGGATCACCGGAGCCACGGAAACATGTGCGGGCACACCCGCCGCAGATAGCCGTCCCAGCGCCGCCATGCGCTTGGCCGGAGATGCCGCGCGCGGCTCCAGCTTGCCGGAGAGCACGGGATCGAGGCTGGTCACCGAGATACCAACGTGGACGAGATTGCGCGCGGCCAGTGCCTGCAGGAGATCGATATCGCGCAGAACGCGGTCGGACTTGGTGGTGATCGTCACCGGGTGGCCGGTCTCCAGACAGAGTTCCAGCACCGCGCGGGTGATGCGGTAGCGCGCCTCGATCGGTTGGTAGGGATCCGTGTTGGTTCCCATGGCGATGGGGGCGGGGCGGTACCCGGGCTTGGCCAGAGTCTCGCGCAGCAGCTTGGCGGCGGCTGGCTTGGCGAACAGCCTGGTCTCGAAGTCCAGTCCGGGAGAAAGGTCGTGATAGGCGTGGCTTGGGCGGGCGAAGCAGTAGATGCAGCCATGCTCACACCCGCGATACGCGTTGACCGATCGGTCGAACGGAACGTCGGGTGACTTGTTGAACGAGAGGATCGAGCGTGGATGCTCTTCCGTGACGGTGGTTAGCGGGTGGCGGCCGGGGCCGTCCACCAGTTGCGCGCTGTCGAGCCAATCGCCATCGGCTTCGCGTGCGGGCAGGTTGAACCGTGCGCTAACCGCCCCGCTTGCCGCACCTCTGCCCTTGATCGCGCTCATGGACTTTGTGTGAACAAACAAAGAACAAATGTCAATCCGGCGCTGCACGGTTGATCTTCCAGCCAGCCGCCCCTAGGCGGATTGCGAAAGGGACATATCATGGCAGGCGCAGCGCGCAGGGTCGGTGCAGAGACGTCCGCGACGCGGGCATTGATCGTCGAGACGACCAACCAGCTCATCCGCGACGAGGGATATGCCGCCGTCAGCACCCGCCGCGTCGCGGCGCGGGCAGGGCTGAAGCCCTCGCTGGTGCACTACTATTTCCCGACCACTGACGACCTGTTCGTTGAGGTGTCACGACAGGGAGCGGCGGAAAGCGACCGGATGATCGAGGCGGCGCTGACCTCTTCCGACCCGGTGCGCGCGCTTTGGCATTTCTTTGTGGACACCAGCCGCACGGCGATGGCGCTGGAGTTCATGGCGCTCGCCAATCACCGCCCGGCCGTGCGCGCGCACATGGCGCGGCACAGCGAGGAAATGCGCTCGCGGCAGGTGGAGATCCTGCGGAACATCCTGGGTGATCGGATCGCCAAGGTAGAGGGCTTCGATCCCGCAGGGCTGAGCTTGGTGCTTGCTGGGATCGGTCGTGCCATCGTGATGGAACAGGGGCTGGGCGTCACCGCCGGACACGCCGAGGCGATGCGCATCGTGGAGGGTTGGCTCGACCGGCTCGCCCCCCTTTCCGACGGATAAGCGCCAAACGCAGCGACATACCGCAGCGGCGCTGACTTGGCTGTGAGGCGCTTCCGAAGAGCTGCCTTGCTTGACGCTCCTACGGCTTTGGGAAATGTGGTAACATCGTTCTCACACCCGAACCATGGCCTACGATGGAGAGTCCAGCATGTCGGTCAAAACCGAGACCAAGCTCAAGGTCGAACACGTCAAGCCGAAGATCGGCAGCCGCATCCTCAACACCAAGGAAGAGCTGCTTTCCGGCGGACTGCGCGAGCAGCTGCGCGATGAACTGGAAGCGCGGGGCATCCTCGTCTTTCCGCAAATCCATTTCGACGATGCCGAGCAGATCGCCTTCACCAGGACCCTCGGCGAATACGCGCCCGAAGGGCCTGATGGCGGGCCGAGCAAGATCACGCTCGACGTGAAGGAAAATCCGAGTAGCGCCGAGTATCTCAAGGGATCGCTCTACTGGCACATCGACGGCACGCGCAACGAAGTGCCGATCCTCGCCTCGCTGTTATCGTGCAAGGTTCCAAGCCCAAAGGGGACCGGCAACACGGGCTTTTCCAACACCTATGCCGCCTACGAAGCACTGTCGGATGAGGACAAGGGCTACTACGAGGAGCTTCGGGTCGTGCACGGGCCCTGGGCCTCGCTCTTCTACTACGAGCCCGAACCGAGTCTCGCGAAGTTGAAAGGCATGCAGGCTATCGGCGAGAAGGTGCTGCCGCTCGTTTGGAAGCACAAGTCGGGCCGCAAATCGCTGGTGCTCGGCTGCACCTGCCACCATGTGCAGGGCGTCGATCATCTGGAGAGCGCGCGCATCATCCACGGCTTGCGCGAATGGGCGACCTCGGAAGACTTCACCTACAGCCACGCATGGGAAGTGGGCGACCTGGTGATCTGGGACAACACCGGCACCATGCACCGCGCCGAGGCCTATGACCCCACCTGCGGGCGCATGATGCACCGTACCAAGCTGGAGGGCGAGGAGCCCTGGGCGTTCGACTGAAAGGGGGATGCCTCGGCGCGGCCCGGCATGATCGGCAAGAAAAAGCCCGCTCCTCGCGCTGCGAGGGGCGGGCTTTTTCATTCAGCCGGAAGCGATCAGGCCCAAGTTGCCATTTCCGCTTCGAGGTTCTGGACGATGGCCTCGAAGAACTGTTCGGTGGTCATCCAGCTCTGGTCCGGGCCGATGAGCAGCGCCAGGTCCTTGGTCATCTTGCCGCTCTCGACGGTCTCGATGCAGATGCGCTCGACCGTCTCCGCGAACTTCACCACGTCGGGCGTGTTGTCGAACTTGCCGCGATAGGCAAGGCCGCGCGTCCAGGCGAAGATCGAGGCGATCGGGTTGGTCGAGGTCGACTTGCCCTGCTGGTGCTGGCGATAGTGGCGCGTCACGGTTCCGTGAGCGGCCTCGGCCTCGACGGTCTTGCCGTCGGGGGAGAGGAGGACCGAAGTCATCAGGCCGAGCGAGCCGAAGCCCTGCGCAACGGTATCCGACTGGACGTCGCCGTCGTAGTTCTTGCAGGCCCAGACGAACTTGCCCGACCACTTGAGCGCGGATGCCACCATGTCGTCGATCAGGCGGTGCTCGTAGACGATGCCCAGGTCCTTGAACTTCTGCGAGAAGCCCTCGTTATCGAACACTTCCTGGAACAGGTCCTTGAAGCGACCGTCATAGGCCTTCAGGATCGTGTTCTTGGTCGACAGGTACACCGGCCAGCCGAGGTTGAGGCCATAGTTGAACGAGGCGCGGGCGAAGTCGCGGATCGATTCGTCGAGGTTGTACATCGCCATGGCGACGCCCGGGGCCGGGAAGTCGAACACGTCGAGGTCGATCTTCTCGCCATTTTCGCCGTCCCACACGAGGCGCAGCTTGCCGGCGCCCGGGATCAGGGTGTCAGTCGCCTTGTACTGGTCGCCGAAAGCATGGCGGCCGACGACGATCGGGTCCGTCCAGCCGGGCACCAGGCGCGGCACGTTCGAGATCACGATGGGTTCGCGGAAAACCACGCCGCCCAGGATGTTGCGGATGGTGCCGTTGGGCGACTTCCACATCTTCTTGAGGCTGAACTCCTCGACACGGGCTTCGTCGGGAGTGATCGTCGCGCACTTCACGGCGACGCCGTACTGCTTGGTAGCGTTCGCGGCGTCGACCGTGATCTGGTCTTCGGTCTCGTCGCGCTTCTCGACCGAGAGGTCGTAATACTTGAGGTCAATGTCGAGGTAGGGGAGGATCAGACGTTCGCGGATCCATTGCCAGATGATCCGGGTCATCTCATCGCCGTCCATCTCGACGATGGGGTTAGCAACCTTGATTTTCGCCATTCAATAAACTCCCCTGGGGTGAGAATTGCGCCCGTCTCTAGGCAGCGTGGCCGCGCATGGCAAGGCCGTGGGCCGCGATCGGCTTTACCGGGCGTGCTCGTATCCTCGTCCTGCAACTTATCGCAGGAGAGGAACGCGTGATGGCTGGGACCGCTTGCCGTTCTCAACACGCCCTAGGGGCGCTACCTGGCGGCGGCCTTCAACTGGGGCACGTGCCCGGCGCGCGCACATTTGTTCAGAAGCGTGCACCGGCAACGAAAATCGCGAGGGTCAGGAAGCGACGATTGCGGTAGCCGGCTGGCTTTGCGGCGGGCGGGGCGACTTCCCGTTGAAAAGCAGGCTCAGCACGCGGCTTCTCATAATGGCGAAGTGAGTAAGGATCGAGAGCGACAGGGATCCGAGCACCAGGACGCAGAACAGCGCCAACCTTCCGTTTATCATAGGCGAGAGGAGGGCGAAGAGCGCCGTCAGGTAGAACAGATGCACCAGGTAGATCGTGTAGGAACACCGCGAGAGGAACAGGAGCAGCGGCGGGGCGGACCGCGCCGTCCGGGCGTGGGCGAATATCGTCAGCGCCAGGAAAACGCCCGAACCGGTGAACATGGCGTACATCACCAGCATGGCCAGCCTGTGGTCGAGTCCGGGGATCGCGACGACATCGTAGCCATCGGGCTGTTGCATCCAGATATAGGCAGCGGCCGAGGCCACGAACAGCGCCAGCATCGGGCGTAGCGGCAGCCGCTGCGCCAGCTCGCAATGGGCCAGGAGGTAGCCGAAAGCATAGAAGACGCCCATCACCGGAGTGGCAGCCAACCGGTGCAGGTTCGCCCAGGCACCTTGCGCTTGCGCTACTGCGGGAGAGGTCATGAAAATGGCCGCCACCGCCACCTTGGCCGCCAGAGCCGTCACGAAGAGCGCGAAGACTGTAAGCCATAGCGGCGCGTGGTCCACGCGGCGGGCGAGCACCGGCACGATGCGCCGCATTCCGCTTCCTTCGAAAAGGGCGGTCAGCAGGCTGAAGGCTGCCAGCGTGTATAGGAACCAGACATGTCCGATCAGGATGATGTTGGCAAAAGGATCCCCGGTCGCCAACCAGTCGGTCAGGCGAGCGAAGGTCAGCCACGTGACGGTGGCCGGCACGAGCAACTGCACCGTGCGCGTCCGCAGCCAATCGACAGGACCGCGCTTGCCGATCGACCTGGCGGCGAGGTATCCGGCGATGACGAAGAAGCCCTGCATCCGGGCCGAACGCGAGGCTTCCTCGATCCAGGAATACCCGCTCGTGTCGCCGGGCAGCGTCCTGATCAGGACCGCCGCGTGCACGAGAAGCCCAAACAGAAGCAATGCGCTGCGCCAGATATCCAGCGCTACGAGACGTTCCTTCAACTCAAGCCCCCGGCACCGTTGCGCGACGAGGTTAACAGACAATCGAACCTGCGGGATCGCGCCTTGATCCGTTTTCGAGCCTTTCGAAATGCGAACGGATGCAGCGGGGGATAGCTAGGCTGGCGGTCGGGAGTCCCAAAAGGAAAAACCCCGCCAGACCGAGGGGCCTGCGGGGTTTTCTGGAATGGTGGGCGTAGCAAGGATTGAACTTGCGACCCCTACGATGTCAACATAGTGCTCTACCACTGAGCTATACGCCCATTCCATTCGAGCGCTCCGACCGGGTGTCCCCGTCGGAGGACTGGCCCTTTAGCGGTGCCTTTTCGGCATGGCAAGCGCCTTGCGAAGAAAAATTTCAATCAGAGTGTTGCGTGCTCGGTAAGGCCGAAGATCCGCTGCACCTCCAGCACGATATCGCGCAGGTGGAAGGGCTTGGAGAGGACCTTTGCCTGTGGAGCCTCGCGGCTGGCGCGCAGCGTCACGGCGGCGAACCCGGTGATGAACATCACTTTCGTGGATGGAGAAATCTCGGCGCATTTCTGCGCAAGCTCGATGCCGTCCATCTCGGGCATCACGATGTCGGAAAGGAGCAGGTCGAAATCGTCGCTCTCGAGATGGGGAATCGCGGCAGTGCCCCGATCGACCGCGACCACGCTGTAGCCTGCGTTCTGCAGGGCGCGCGCCAGATAAGTGCGCATGGCGTCATCATCTTCGGCGAGGAGAATGCGGATCATCGCTGGGTTTCCAGTCTCGAAATATCTTATCGTATGCGACGCAGGGCCTTATGCACGAACGCCATACCGCAACCACCGTTAAATTTCTTGCCCCATTTGACGCTGACCGGGATCGGGACGCTTTGACACGACCACCGGAAACGCACAGCGTCCGTCCATGGTCGAGCGGTCGGATGAGAGTGATTCGCAGATTTCCGGAGGATACATCCCCGGAATGCCGGGCGACGCGGCTTTCGTTCTCGCCGGGGGTGCGGCTTCGGCCATTCCGGTGCTCGTCGCGGCTCCGCACGCAGGACGGCTCTATCCTCCTTCGCTGATGCAGGACTTCCGTCATCGCGCGGCAGATGCCTTGCGGCTCGAGGACCGACACATCGATGCCGTGGCGCAGGGCGTGGCGCAGGCAACCGGAGCCGGCCTGCTCGTAGCGCGCGCGCCGCGTGCGATGATCGATCTCAACCGTGCACCCGAGGACATCGACTGGGACATGGTCGAGCGCGCGGCCCGGCCGATCGGTGGAACCCCCTTGCCGAGTCGCCGCGCGCGTAGCGGGCTCGGGCTCTTCCCCCGGAGACTTCCCGGGCTGGGTGAACTGTGGCGCCGGCGGCTGGATGCCGGAGACGTGTCGGCGCGCCTTGGCGGCATACACGAACCTTATCATCTGGCATTGGAGGCACAGTTGATGCGGTTGCGGGAACGCTGGGGCGCAGCCTTGCTTGTGGACCTGCACTCCATGCCGCCGCTTCCGGTTAGGCCTGGGCAGGCGGCGGCGCAGATCGTTGTAGGCGACCGGTTCGGGAGCAGTTGCCACGGCAGCATCGTGGCGACAGCCTTCGCGCATTTCGCACAATGCGGGCGCGAGGCGGCGCACAATCGTCCCTATGCCGGCGGATACGTGCTGGACCGCCATGGTGATCCGCGCAAGGGCATCCATGCCATCCAGATCGAAATCGATCGTAGCCGCTACCTCGATGAAAAGCTCGTGGAGCCGGGCGAGGGGATGGCGAGCATGATCGCGGACATCAACGCGCTGGTGAGCAAGCTGGCGCCGGTTGTCGCCGAGCTTGGGCAGAATGCAGGGGGGTGGTCGCTGGCAGCGGAATGACGGCTGTTCCGGCGGACAAGCGGGCCTGAGGCATTAAAAAACCACCTCGCGCGATGCGCGAGGTGGCCAAGGTTCAGGGAGGAGGTGCATCGAAATGCACCAACCCGAACGGGCCATGAGGGTAGCGCCGGCCGGGCACGAGTTACATACGCACCCGGTGCCGGACATTCAAGTGATTCGTGATGCAGTGCCGGGTAGAAAAGTCCAGACCTCTGTTACGAGCTTGTTCAGAATTGGGCGGGACTGTGACAAAAGTGTCATAACCCCGCCCTCTGAATGGTTAATCAGGCGTTTTCGGAAGTCTGCAGCGGCAGGTTGGGAACCTTGCCCTGCGATGCCTGGCGGCCGAAGATGTCGCGCACGAGCTCCAGCGAGAACAGGTGTGCGTAGATCAGCGGCAGCATGCCGTTCTGGTTCCACTGGCGAAGCACATCGCCGCGCACTTCGCGCAGCTTGTTTTCGTCGATCATCTGGAAGCCGCGATAGTTGAACGGCGGCTGCCCGTTGCCCAGATCGATGTTGAGCTCGCCATCCATGAGCAGCTTGTGCTTGGTCAGCTCGGCCATGAACTGGGCGGTCTTGGTGCCCGCGATCTCGAAGTTCTCACAGAACTTGAGCATGTTGGTGGTGGCGTCGCTTGCCTGGCCGTCTTCGGTGAAAAGCGGCTGGCCGTCTTCCATCTCGCCGACGAGGTCGCTGGTCGGGTCGATGCACAGCGACAGTTCCTCGGCGTCCTGGCGCAGGCGGGCGAGCATGAAGGGATAACGGCGCACGTAGGCCGGGATGTAGACCGGATCCTTCAAGGTGCCGTCTTCATCGACGAAGACGTTCACGCCCTCGTTCATGCCCATCAGGACGAGGGGGATCGGATCGGGCCCGGCCGTGAAGATGATCGGGAAGTTGCGCTGCGCCTGGGGGAACTCCTCCACGGTGAGCGGAACCGAGTTGATGCCGGCCAGCCAGGTCGCCTTGTCCGTCGAACGCGTCTTCCAGCTCGAGTGCTGCTGCGAGTTGAGCGGGATGAGATCCTTGTAGAACAGGGGCAGGGCAGGATTCTGAGGCGCGCTGGCCATTGGGGTACTCTCCGCGAGGTAGGCAGTCTGTGAAGGCGCCCGCTTTAGTGATTCGGCCTGCCGCGTGCAAGCACGACCCCTTTGTAGGGGCCGGAGCCTCAGTAGCCGCGAAGTATCACAGAAGCTTGCCCGGATTGAGCAGCCCGTGAGGATCAAGGGCCTGTTTCACCGCGCGCATCATCGAAAGGGCGACCGGGTCTCCCAGGCGGCCAAGTTCGTCGCGCTTCAGTTGCCCTATCCCGTGTTCGGCCGAGATCGAGCCGTTCCATTGCGTCACAAGGTCGTGAACGCGCCGGCTGATCGCCTTGCCGTCCGCAGCGTGCCATGCCGGGCCGTTGGTTACGGACGGGGCGATGACATGATAATGGACGTTTCCGTCGCCCAGATGGCCGAAGGCGATCGCTTCGGTTCCGGGCCATTCCGCTTCGAGCATGGGCACGGTGGTCTCGACGAACTCGGGCATCCTCTCCACGGGAACGGAGATGTCGTGCTGTACGGCCGGGCCGCGCGCACGCTCTGCAGCGGGAACGGTTTCCCTGATTCGCCAGAACGCCTCGGCCTGTGCCTCGCTCGTCGACATGGCGGCATCCTCCAGCAGTTCGCGCTCGAAGGCCTGCTCCATCATTGCCTCGCAGCGATCGCGAAGCGTGGCGGCGGAGGCGCCATCGGCAACGACCTCGATCAGCACGTGCCAGGCATGGCGTCCTTCGAGGGGTGCGCGGGCCTGAGGCATGTAGTCGCGCACGGCATCGATGCTGGCCTGGGGCATGACCTCGAAGCCTTCGAGCGCCTCGCCCGCGGCGTCCTCGCAATGAAGCAGGAGTGCGCGCGCGGCGGGCAGCGAGGACACGCCAGCCCAGATCACCACCCGCTCGGCGACTGCCGGCACGAGCCTCAGCGTCGCGGCGGTCACGATACCCAGCGTGCCTTCCGATCCGACGAGCAACTGCTTGAGATCGAAGCCGCGGTTGTCCTTCTTGAGCGGGGTAAGGGCCGAGAAGACCTGCCCGTCCGCGAGCACCGCCTCGACGCCGAGCACGAGCGCGCGCATCGAGCCGTGACGCAGGACCTGCGAGCCGCCCGCATTGGTCGAGATGAGACCTCCCACAGTGGCCGATCCCTTGCCGCCGAGCGTAAGCGGAAAGCGAAGACCCTGCGCCTCGGCGGCTTCGTGCAGGGTTTGGAGGACGACGCCTGCTCCGCATGTCACCTGACGGGCCTGCGTGTCGATCTCGCTGATGGCGTTCATCCGGCGCAGCGAGAGCAGCAACGCCGTTCCGCTCGCGTCCGGCGTGGCCCCCCCCGACATTCCGGAATTGCCGCCCTGCGGCACGATGGGAATACGATGGGCCGCGCAGAGCCGCACCAAGGCCGAGAGCTCCTGCGTATCGGCTGGCGAGGCAAGGGCCAGGGCACGTCCGGTAAAGCGCCCACGCCAGTCGGTCAGCCATGGCGACAGGAGATCGGGATCCTGCGTCAGCCCGCGAGGACCAAGCAGGGCGGCGGCTTCGTCGAGAAAGGATCGGGACGCGGTCATGGCGCTCGATATGACACATGGCGACAGTAGTTTCACCTGCCTCTTGAGGTGATGGCCGCCGCCACACTGGAAAGAACTGTTGCAGGAATACATCGGACACCTGATGCCTTCGTGCACAAGGGGTTAAGCGGCGGTTCAAGCTCTTGCCGTATAGGGCGCGTGTCGGCATGCCGATGTCCGGGACGTATCGCGACATGACTTTTGCCTCCGCCCTGATGTATCCTTTCCTGCTGCTGCTTCCGGCGGCCGGCGCAAGCGATGGCCCGCTTGGCCCGGAAGGCGCATCGGGAGAACCCGCGGGAGGGGAGCCGGTCCCGGCGCGCGCCTGGCCAGACCTCGAGCTTCCTTTGCCGAAAGCCGACCCGCGGTATTCCGGACGTCTCGTCGATAAGGCCTTTCCGCAGGACGCCTGGCAGGTGCGGATCGAGCAGCGCATGACCATCCGCATCACGCCGCGCTCGGCGGCGCCGATGCCGCCGGACATGTTCGTGGGAATGCCGGGAGGAGATGGCGTTCCGCAGTTCGTAGAGCGCAAGATAGGCAAGTGCCTTGCCGCTTCGAGCATCGCCAGCGTCCGCCCTGACAGAGCCAACCGACTGCTCCTGTTCATGCGGGACCGGCGTATCGTCAGTGCGGAGCTTGATCGCTCCTGCCGTGCGCGCGACTTCTATTCGGGCTTTCTTCTGGAGCGCAGCGAGGATGGCCGGATCTGCGTCGATCGCGATACGCTCCTGTCCCGCAGCGGCATGAACTGCAAGCTCACTCGCCTTCGCGAACTGGTCGAGCAGGATCGCTAGGAGCATCGTCGCCCGGCAGCGCGGATTTCCTTGACTTTCGGGGCATTTCCCGCGAAGGGCGCACAGTCGCGCAACAGGTGGCCCGGTGGTTTTTCATCCGCCGAGCGGGCTGTGGCCCCATTGACGATCTTTTTTCCGGATAAATCCAACGCCTATGAGCTTCGCCGATCTCGGCCTGTCTGATGAATTGCTCCAAGCGGTCGAGGCTGCGGGTTATACCGAGCCGACTCCGATCCAGGCGCAGACGATCCCGCCCGTGCTGATGATGAAGGACCTCATCGGCATCGCGCAGACCGGAACCGGCAAGACGGCCGCCTTCGTCCTGCCGATGATCGACATCCTTGGTCATGGCCGCCGGCGCGCGCTGATGCCGCGTTCGCTCATCCTTGAGCCCACGCGCGAACTCGCAGCGCAAGTCGCCGAGAACTTCGAGAAGTACGGCAAGAACCACGATCTCAAGATGGCGCTGCTGATCGGCGGCGTGCAGATGGGCGACCAGCTCAAGGCCCTTTCGGGCGGCGTCGACGTTCTGATCGCCACTCCCGGACGCCTGATGGATCTGTTCGAGCGCGGCAAGATCATGCTCACCGGCTGCGAGCTGCTGGTCATCGACGAGGCGGATCGCATGCTCGACATGGGCTTCATCCCCGACATCGAGACGATCTGCTCCAAGCTGCCGGCCAATCGCCAGACCTTGCTGTTCTCGGCCACGATGCCTCCGGTCATCAAGAAGCTGGCCGACCGTTTCCTGACCAACCCCAAGTACGTCGAGGTAGCCCGCCCGGCATCGACGAACACCAACATCGCCCAGCACAAGGTGGCGGTGCCATCGCGCAAGAAGCGCGAGGCGCTGCGCGAGCTTCTGCGAACCGACAACGTCACCACCGCGATCGTCTTTGCAAACCGCAAAACGACCGTGCGCGAGCTTGCCAAGAGCCTGAAGAGCCATGGCTTCTCGGCGGGTGAAATCCACGGCGATATGGACCAGTCCGCACGCAATGCCGAGTTGGAGCGCTTCAAGGCCGGCGAGATCAGCATCCTGTGCGCTTCGGATGTCGCCGCGCGTGGTCTTGACGTGAAAGGCGTGAGCCACGTCTTCAACTTCGACACGCCCTGGCACCCGGATGACTATGTCCATCGGATCGGGCGCACCGGCCGTGGCGGCGCCACGGGCCGCGCCTTCACTTTCGTCGCCCCGGAAGATGCGGAGGCGATCGCCAACGTCGAGAAGCTGACGGGCGGTCCGATCCCGGTCTACGACCTTGCTCTGGGCGAAACGACAGCGCCCGCCGAAAAGCCGGCCCGTCCGGAAAAGCCGCGTCGTGGAGCGAAAGCCGCGCAAGAAGAGAAGTCGCCGCAGGGCGCGAAATCTGACGGCGAGCCTAAGCCTACGCCCAAGCCTACCCGGAGTGGACGCAACCCCGCTGCGCCGGTCGAGGAAGAGCGCGTGGAAGCCGCAGCGCCGGCGCGCAAAGCGCCCAGGGTGCCCAGGCGTACTGCCGATCCTGTCGCAACAGGCGACGATGCAGGCTGGAACGGTCCGGTTCCCCAGTTCCTCGCGGTCTCCGCCCTCGCTTAGTCCATGCCGTGGCGCCCGCTGTGAAGGCGGGCGCGTGGGCAATGGCTGCAGGACGAGCGAGCCGCAGATCAGGCGGGCTTGACGAAGCTGTCGATCACTCGCTTGCGGCCGGAATGCTCGAAATCGATCTCGAGCTTGTTGCCTTCCTGCGCAGCGACGGTGCCATAGCCGAACTTCTCGTGAAAGACGCGTGCCCCCAGAGAGATGTCGGTACGCGGCTTGGCCGCGAAGCTTGCGGCGCTGCGTGAACTTTCCGCCACACGCTTGGGCTTGGGATCGTATTCCTGCGCTGCGGCTCTCTGCCAGCCGGGCCCGCGAGTGGTGATGCGCGAAGGCTGATTACGGGCGACGTCGGCGAATGGATCGGCATGCTCCGACCACTGCGCCCGCCACAACGAAGCGCCTCCGGTCAGCGTGGTCTCGCTTTCGACATGATCTTCCGGCAGCTCCGCGATGAATCGCGACGGGATCGAACTCGTCCACTGGCCATAGATGCGCCGGTTGGCGGCGTGCAGGATCGTGCATTTCCTGCGCGCCCGCGTGATCGCGACATAGGCGAGCCGGCGTTCCTCTTCCAGGCTGGCAAGCCCGCCTTCGTCGAGCGCGCGTTGCGAGGGAAAGACACCTTCTTCCCAGCCCGGCAGGAAGACGTTGTCGAATTCCAGGCCTTTCGCCGCGTGCATGGTCATGATCGTGACCTTGTCCTCATCCGCGGCATTCTCGTTGTCCATGACGAGGCTGACATGCTCAAGGAAATCGCCGAGTGTCTCGTACTCCTCCATGGCGCGCGCGAGTTCCGCGAGGTTTTCCAAACGCCCGGCCGCTTCCGCCGTCTTCTCAGCCTGGAGCGCATCGGTGTAGCCGCATTCGTCCATGACCACGCGCAGCAGATTTGCCGGCGTTTCCGTGCCGGAAAGGTCCCGCCACCGGGCGAAGTCGCGCATCAGGGACAGGAAGGTGTTGCGCGCGCGGGCAGGCAATTCGTCCGTGTCGGCGATCTCGATCGCCGCGCGTGAAAGCGGAATGCCCTGCTGCCGGGCGAGCCTGTGGATGCCTTCCAGCGCCTTGGCGCCAAGGCCACGCTTCGGGGTGTTGTAAATCCGCTCGAACGCGAGGTCGTCGGCAGGCTGCGAGATGACTCGCAGATAGGCCAGCGCATCGCGGATCTCGGCGCGCTCGTAGAAGCGGAAGCCGCCGACGATGCGGTACTTCATGCCGATGGAGATGAAACGGTCCTCGAACTCACGGGTCTGGTACTGCGCGCGGACAAGGATGGCGATCTGGTCGAGCGGAGCGCCCTCTCGCTCGAGCCGCTCGATCTCGTCGCCGACCCTACGGGCTTCCTCCGGCCCGTCCCATACACCGATGATGCGGACCTTGTCGCCCGCATGGCGCTCGGTCCACAGCGTCTTGCCGAGGCGCTGCGTGTTTTCGTCGATGAGGCCGGAGGCTGCTGCGAGGATCTGCGGGGTGGAGCGGTAGTTCTGCTCGAGCCGGATCACTTTCGCCCCGGGAAAATCCTTTTCGAAACGCAGAATATTGGCGACTTCGGCGCCGCGCCAGGAATAGATCGACTGGTCATCGTCGCCCACGACGCAGATGTTCTGGCGGCCCTGCGCGAGGAGGCGCAGCCACAGGTACTGGACCTGGTTGGTGTCCTGGTACTCGTCCACCATGACGTACTTGAACCGGCTCTGGTACTGCTCCAGCACCTCTCGGTTGGTACGCAGGATGTTGAGCATGTGAAGCAAGAGGTCGCCGAAATCGCAGGCGTTCACCGCCTTCAGCCGGTCTTGATAAAGCTGGTAGAACTTCTGGCCCTTGCCATTGGCATAAGCCTCGCTCTCACCCGCGTCGAGATCCTGCGGATTGAGACCGCGGTTCTTCCAGCGATCGATGCAGCCGGCGAGCTGCCGGGCAGGCCAGCGCTTTTCGTCCACCCCCTCGGCCACGATTAGCTGTTTCAGGAGCCGCAGCTGGTCGTCCGTGTCGATGATCGTGTAATTCGATTGCAGCCCTACCAGTTCGGCGTGGCGACGCAGCATCTTCGCGGCGATCGAGTGGAAAGTGCCGAGCCATGGCATGCCTTCCACCGCCGGGCCGATCAGTTGCCCGACGCGCTCGCGCATCTCGCGGGCGGCGCGGTTGGTGAAGGTCACGCAGAGGATTTCGCTGGGCCATGCAAGCCTGTTCTGGACCAGGAACGCGAGCCGCGCGGTGAGCGCCGCCGTCTTCCCTGTTCCCGCCCCCGCCAGCATCAGGACCGGCCCGTCGGTGGTCAGCACAGCTTCGCGCTGGGGAGCATTGAGACCCTGGATCAGCGCTTCGGAAGAAGGAGAGGATTGCAGATTGTTCACCGTGAACAACTAGGGAACGAGGCAGCGCTGCGCAAGCCCGCTTCGTCGCAGCCACGGAACTATTCCGAGGGCCGATCGTCGCTAAGCCATCAAACAGAACGAATGGAGAGTGAGAAATGCACAAGCTTCTCCTTGCCGGCTCTGCCGCCGTCGCGCTGATGGCGACGCCCGGTGCCTACGCCCAGAACACCCGCGAACTTCCTGCCCAGACGACGAACACCGGCTCACCTGCGCCTTCGAGTTCGGCGCCTGTCCTGACGTCCGAACAGAAGGCGATCCACGACGCCTGGACGGCGCAGCAGAAGGCTGACTATGCGGCCTGGCCGAACGACTACAAGGTCTATTACTGGACGCTCAATGCCGAGCAGCAGGAAGGCTACTGGGCGCTCACTGCCGACCAGCGGGGGCAGATCTACAAGATGACGCCCGAGCAGCGCCAGATGGCCTGGAATTCGGTCGTTCAGCAGATGAACGGGCAAACGCCTGCCACGCCCGCAGGGCAGGCGAATCCTCCGGGGCAGGGCGTGCCGACGGCCGGGGTTCCGGACCCGCAGACCGCATCGCAAGCTGCGCGTCCTGCGATGCCGGCGGACGAGAACTATCAGGGCGGCCCCTACAAGGGCGCACTCACCCCGCCGCCCGCCACGGCAATGGACAAGACGTATCCCAAGTGCAGCAAGACGGTAACTGATGGCTGCGTCAACCGCGGCGGCATCTGACCCGAGGCGACTCCCGCGTCTGAAAGGGAGAGGGCGCTGGACGAGCGCCCTCTCTCTGCTCAGGCCGTACGCCGCAGCAGGTGCAGCCGCGCCTTGCCAACATCGCGCTGGGTCTCGGCCTCGAAGCCCTTGATCGAGATGTTCTCGCCCTTGGCTGTTTCGAGGCAGACCCAAGTCGATTCGGCGATCCATCCCAGGCGCGCCAGCTTGTCGACGGCCACGGCTCCTGCGCCGGTTTCGTAAGGCGGATCGAGCAGCACCAGGTCCAGCGGTTCCTTGGCCGGGCCGAGCGACATGACCGAGCAGGCCCGCACGTCCGAACGGGTCTGCGCGCGCAAGTTGGCGATATTGGTCCGGATGGCCCGGATCGCTGCGGCATCCTGGTCGACGAAGAGGCAGCTTTCGGCTCCTCGTGACAAGGCCTCGAGGCCCAGCGCTCCCGATCCTGCGAACAGATCCGCGACCTTCAGCCCCTCGAAGTCCCCCAGGCGGCTCACCAGCATCGAGAAAAGCGTCTCACGCGTGCGGTCTGCCGTGGGCCGCGTCGCATCGCCCGGCGGGGCCGCGAGCTTGCGACCGCGCCACTCTCCGGCGACGATGCGCAGAGTGCCGGTCAAGCCTTGCTCTCCTTCGCGGCCGTCGCCGGCAAAGTGCGGCGGAACCCTTCAAGGTCGCGCGGCAGCACTTCGTAGGCCGCCCCCTTGGGCAAGTCGCCCAGTACGAAGGGGCCGTAGGCGACGCGGATCAGGCGGCTTACCTGCAGCTCCAGCGCTTCGAGAACACGGCGCACTTCGCGGTTCTTGCCCTCGGTCAGCGTCATCTCAATCCACTGGTTACGGCCGGTGCGCCGTTCCATGTTGGCGTCGATCCGGCCGTAGATCACGCCATCCACCTCGATGCCCTCCATCAGCTCCTCAAGACGCGCCTGCGTGATGTCGCCGAAGGTACGGGCCCGGTAGGTGCGCGGAACGCCGGTCGCGGGCAGCTCCAACTGGCGCTTGAACTCGCCGTCGTTGGTCAGAAGCAACAGGCCTTCGGTGTTGAGGTCGAGCCTTCCGATCGGCATGACGCGGCCGGAACCCTGCGGCAGGGAATTGCGCAGCGCCGTGTAGATCGTGGGACGCCCGGCCGGATCGCGCTCGGCCGTGATGAGGCCCGAGGGCTTGTGGAAGACGAAGAGGCGCGTGCCTTGCGCTTCCGCCACCGGGTTGCCGTCCACGGTGATGCCTTGCAGGCTGGTGAGCACGGTAGAGGGCGTCTCTACCACGGCGTCGTTGAGCCGGACCCGTCCCTCGATGATCAGACGCTCCACCTCGCGGCGGCTCGCGATACCGGCGCGGGCAAGCAGCTTGGCGATGCGCTCTCCTTCGCGCGCAGGGAGAGTGGGATCCTTCGGCGTCGGCGCCGCAGCGCGGGGCGCAGGGCCGGGCCGCGCGATGGGACGCCGCGGAAGCGCCGTATCGCTTCGGCGCGGTCCGGCGCCACGGCGCTCCTCGCGGGTGTCGCGATCGTTCCTCGCCGGCCCTCGTGAATAAGTGGCTCTAGGCGCGCCGTCACGCGCATCGCGGCGCGGCGTATCGCCTCGCGAATAGCTGCGAGGGGCGTCTTCGCGCGAGGAGCCGCGTGGCCGGCTTTCACGAGAGGTGGCATCGCCCCTCTCGCCCCTCTGCGCGTCTTCGCGGCGGGGCGGACGGGGCGCGGCTGAACGCGGCGCACCGCGCGGGTTGTCGGTCCGGCGTGCGTCGTCGCGCGGGGCTGTGCCGCGTGTGCCGGCGGGGCCCGACCGGGAGCGTTCTGTGCCGCGGGGCGCGTCGGCCGTGTCGCGGCCTCTGCCGCCGCCGGAACGTTCGCCATCACGCGAGCCTCGACCACGCGGCGCGTCGCCGAGCCAGGAACGATCGCGGGGCGGGCGGCCACGGCCGGAGCCGCCGGACTTGCTGGGAGGTTTGGACATCCGAGCGCCCATACCTGTTGATCGCGTTTTCATCCAGCCTTCCCTTCGAGCCCGTGGCCGCTAAGTTGCGGGACTGGCCGATGCGGGCCTGCAGCGAGGAGACAGGCGTGAGCGCCCAGGACAGTGTTGAGCGGCGCAGCGTATGGGGATCTGTCAGGCCCTATTTTGAAAGAGAATCGCTTGCAGCGTTCATGCTGGGGCTGTCCTCGGGCTTCCCCTACGCGATGATCGGCGCGACGCTGACCACCCGCCTCGCGCAGGACGGGATCGACAAGAAGGTGGTGACCGCCTTCACGCTGGCCTTCCTGGTCTACAACCTCAAGGTGTTCTGGGCCTGGATCATAGACGGAGTACGGTTGCCGCTGCTGCACCGGTTTGGGCAGCGGGTTTCGTGGATGCTGGTCTGCGGCGCGGCGGTGATCGCGGCCGTCATCAACCTCGCCCTCGTCGATCCGGGCACCCACCTGCAGGCGACGGTGGTCGCCGCGGTGCTGGTGGGGATCGCCGGGGCAAGCTTCGACATCGTGATTGACGCCTATCGCATCGAAACGCTGAAACCGTACCAGCTCGGCACAGGCTCGGGCATGAGCCAATACGGCTGGCGCATCGGCTCGGCAGGGGCGGGCGCGCTGGCGCTGGTGCTGGCGGCGCGATACGGATGGAGCGTGGGCTACATGGCCTGCGCCATGTTCGCGTTGCCCGCCATGCTGACTGCGGTCGTGCTGGGAGAGCCCGAGCGCCGCAAGGTCGTGGTAGAGAAAAAGGGCGTCGCGGAAGTATGGTCCTCCATCGTGGGGCCATTCGGTGAGTTCTTTCGCCGCAACGGCGCGCTGCTGGTCCTGCTCTTCATCCTGGTCCACAAGATCGGCGACACCTTGGCGAACCTCACGTTCCGGTTGCTGTTCGACGACCTTGGCTTCAGCAACGACGAGATCGCCATCTATGACGTCGGCCTTGGCTTCTGGGCCTACCTCATAGGCGTGTTCATCGGCGGCGTTGCGTTTGCGCGGCTGGGCCTGAAGCGATCGGTCATGATCTCGCTGGTGCTGATGGGTGTGTCCAACCTCAGCTTCGCGCTGCTCGCCGCATCGGGTCACAGCAACTGGGGTATGGCAGGCGCCATCGGGTTCGAGAACATCGCCAGCGGGTACGGCGGGGTCGTGGTGATCGCCTACTTCTCGGCGCTTTGCGATCTTCGCTACACCGCCTCGCAATATGCTCTGATCTCCGCCGGCGCGAGCGTGATCGGCCGGTTTCTGACAGGCACCACCGCAGGTGCGCTGATCGAAGCCCTGGGCTACGTTAACTTCTACCTGCTGACGACCCTTGCCGCAGTGCCCGGCATCGTGCTGTTCTGGTGGATGAGCCGCACAGGTCTCGTCGATCAGGCGATGGGCTCCGCCGGCGAAGTCGACGCGGATGAGCCGGACGAACGGTCGAGCTGATCGACCGGCGTCAGTCGGGCAGTTCGCCGTTTTCCCGCAGCACGGCGCCGGCAAGGTATAGGGAGCCGGCGATCAGCACTGCACGAGGATTGCGCGCCTCAAGCTGTCGCAGCGCCGTGGCGATGTCCGGTGCGCTCGATGTGTCGGTCACCCAGCCTGCAAACGCTTCGGGAGGATGGCATTCGTGGCCCGGCACCGGAACCAGCGTCACGCTTTCCACATGGCGTTGAAGAGGCTCCAGAAGCGCTGCCGGATCCTTGCCGGCGATCATGCCGAGGATCAGGTGAGGGGCGATCTCGCGCTCGCCAAGGAAGCGGGCAAGGGCGCTGCCTGCATCGCGGTTGTGCCCGCCATCGAGCCAGACCGGCGTACCCGGCACGAGCTGGGTAAGAGGACCCTCGCCAAGGCGCTGCATGCGCGCAGGCCAACGCGCGCCGCGAATACCGGCGGCGATCGCTTCGGGATCAAGGCGCAGCACGTCCTGCCGCCGCAGCATGGCGACGGCAAGGGCGGCGTTGTCCGCCTGATGCGCGCCGGGAATCTGCGGCACCGGCAACGTGAGGGAGCCGTCGCCGTCCTCGAACCAGAGCGCATCGCTTGTCGCGCGTGCGTTCCAGCATTGCCCCCGCCAGAAGAGCGGTACATGGTCCGAAGCGGCAAGGGATTGCAGCACCGCGATCACATCGGATGGATAATCCTGGGTCACCAACGGCACGTTCGGGCGGCGAATTCCCGCCTTCTCGAAAGCGATCCGGGACAGAGGCTCCACCGGGGTGCCGTCTTCCGGCGCAAGGAGGAAGCGTTCGTGGTCGATCCCGAGCGATGCGATGCCGCACACGAGCGGGGCCGGCAGCACGTTGGTGGCATCGAAGCGCCCACCAAGGCCGACCTCGATCACGCAGGCATCGGCCGGATGGCGCGCAAAGGCAAGGAAGCTGGCGGCGATCGTCGCCTCGAAAAAGCTGATCGCAAGCTCGCCCGCCGCGTCCAGCACTTCGGCGAGCAGGCTGGCGAGTTCATCGTCGCCGATCAGATTCCCGGCAAGGCGAATCCGCTCGTTGTAACGCACCAGATGCGGACTGGTGATGGCGTGGACCTTGTAGCCCTGCGCCTCCAGAATGGCGCGCAGGTATGCGCAGGTCGAGCCCTTGCCGTTCGTGCCCGCGACATGGAATGCAGGCGGAATGCGCAGGTGCGGATCGCCGAGGCGCGAGAGCAGCTCGCGGATCGCATCGAGACCGATCCGACCCGAAGGCAGCGAGAGGGCGGCCAGCCTGTCGAGCTGCGCCTGCACGGCGGGCGCGTCCGACACTGCGAAGTCGCGCATCTCAGCGCGCGGCGTGGACTGCCTGCGCGAGCGTTGCAGTATACTCCTGCAAGGGGCCCGGCGCGGCGTCGCCATGCTGCTTGACGATATCGACGAAAGCCGAGCCTACCACCACTCCGTCCGCCACCCGTGCGATTGCCGCGGCCTGTTCGGGCGTGCGCACGCCGAAGCCAACCGCGACCGGGATGTCGGAAGCGGCCTTGAGCTGTGCCACCGCATCCTCGATCGAACCCTGTGCAGCCTGCTGCATGCCGGTGATGCCCGCGACCGAGACGTAGTAAAGGAAGCCTGAGGACCCTTCCAGCACCTTGGGCAGGCGCACGGCGTCGGTTGTGGGCGTGGCCAACCGGATCAGCGAGACGCCGCTGTCGCGAAGAGCCGGACCCAACGAGGCATCTTCCTCGCTCGGGATGTCGACGCAGATCACGCCGTCCACCCCTGCCTTTGCGCACTCCTGCGCGAACCACTCCGGCCCACGCACCGTCATCGGGTTGGCATAGCCCATCAGCACCAGCGGAACCTGTGGATGACGCTGGCGAAAGTCCGCAGCGATCCGGAAGATGTCGGAAGTGCGCGTGCCCTTCGCGAGCGAACGCAGGTTCGCTTCCTGGATGGCTGGACCATCGGCCATGGGATCGGTGAACGGCATGCCCAGCTCGATCACGTCGGCACCGCCGGCAACCAGCGCGTCGAGGTTGGCTGCGGTATCACCGTCGCCCCCGGTGATGAAGCAGACGAGCGCGGGGCCATTGGCGAAAGCGTTTTCGAAGCGGGTCATCAGGAGAACAGCGTCTTTCCGGAGAAGCGGAGGAGAGCGGCCGTGAGGCCGACGAAGACGGCAAGGTAGCCGAGGTTGAAGGCGATGTCGGTCCAGCTTCCCCGAAACGCGAAAGCCCAGAAGTATCCGGCCCCGGACAGATCGAGCGAGCGCGCCCGGACGAGGTCCGCCAGCACCTTGATCGCCGGGAAGACCGCCATCCAGAGCACGGTGGCATCGATCAGCGACCGCTGCCACCCGCCTTTCTTCAAAGGTCGAACCCCAGCGCCTCGGCGACGGTGAAGATGTCCTTGTCGCCGCGCCCAGAAAGGTTGACGACCAGGACCTTGTCAGCGTCCATCTCGGCGGTCAGCTGCGGAAGCGCTGCCAGTGCGTGAGCGCTTTCGAGAGCCGGGATGATGCCTTCCAGCGCGCAGCACAGCTGGAACGCCTCGAGTGCCTCATCGTCGGTGATGGGCACGTAACGCACACGGCCGCTTTCGTGCAGCCACGAGTGCTCCGGGCCAAGTCCCGGATAGTCGAGCCCGGCCGAGATCGAGTGCGCCTCGGTGATCTGCCCGTCCTCGTCCTGCAGCAGGTACGTCTTGTTGCCGTGGAGGATGCCGGGCCTGCCGCCTGTCAGCGATGCGGCGTGCTGACCGCTTTCGATGCCGTGGCCGGCGGCTTCGATGCCCACCATTGCCACTTCGGGATCGTCGAGGAAGGGGTGGAACATACCGATCGCATTCGATCCGCCGCCGACGGCAGCGACCAGCATGTCGGGAAGGCGTCCCTCGGCCTCGAGCATCTGGACTCGCGTCTCGTCGCCGATCACGCTCTGAAAGTCGCGGACGAGTTCAGGATACGGATGCGGACCCGCCGCGGTCCCGATGATGTAGAAGGTGTCGTGGACATTGGCGACCCAGTCGCGCAGCGCCTCGTTCATGGCGTCCTTCAGCGTTTCCGCGCCGCTGGTGACCGGGCGGACCTCGGCACCGAGCAGCTTCATGCGGAACACGTTGGGCTTCTGCCGCTCAACGTCCTTGGCGCCCATGAAGATGGTGCAGGGCAGACCGAACCTGGCCGCGACGGTAGCCGTGGCGACGCCATGCTGGCCCGCGCCGGTCTCTGCGATAATGCGGGTCTTGCCCATGCGAATGGCCAGGAGGATCTGGCCGACGCAGTTGTTGATCTTGTGCGCGCCGGTGTGGTTCAGGTCTTCGCGCTTGAAGTAGATCTTGGGACCCTTGCCCGCGGGGGCGAGGCCGCGGAAATGCTCTGTCAGGCGCGGGGCCGGATATAGCGGGCTCGGCCTGCCGACGAAGGTCTTCAGCAGGTCGTCGAGCTGCGCCTTGAACTCCGGGTCGTGTCGTGCGGCGCGGTACTGCTTCTCGAGGTCGAGAATGAGCGGCATCAACGTTTCAGCCACATAGCGTCCGCCGAACTGGCCGAAGTGACCGGTCTCGTCGGGGAGCGTGCGCCAGGAGTTCTTGGCCAGGTTCGCGGGCGGTTGTGCTGTCATGACACCGGCGATTGGCAGAGGGCCGAGCCCTTGTCCAGATGCCATTGCAACGGCGCTGCCGGGGGCGCGGGCACTGGGGAGCAACCCCCTCGTTTGCAAATGCAAACAACGCAACTGCTCAGAGGGAAAAGTATCATAGTGGGCAAAAGCTACGGTTTCGTGACGTTTCGGGGAAAAAGCTAAATTCTCGTTCATCTTCGCGCAAGGCAGCGGGTTCCAGCCGCAGCGCTCCCGGTGAGGGCCGGGATTTGAGTACTGGAGTTAAGAATATGCGTATTGCACTTGTTTCGCTCGCCGCCGTCGCCTCGCTGGCCGCAGCCGCCCCCGCCACGGCCAATGAAGCCCGCGTCGAAGCGCGCACCGGCGTCATCTGGAACGGCAGCGACAGCGAAGCAACCGTGGGCGTGGCAGCAGGCTATGACTACGATCTCGGCGAGAAGCTCTTCGTCGGCGTTCAGGGTTCGGCCGACAAGATCCTCACCGACAACACTCGCGTTTCCTGGGGCGTTGGCGGCCGCATCGGCGTGAACGTTCAGCCGGGCACCAAGGCATATGCCCTGGCCGACTGGCAGTCGAAGAACAGCCGCTACGGCAACAGCGCTGTCGGCGTGGGCGGCGGCATCCAGCAGGACGTGGGTTCGCGCTACTACCTGAAGGCCGAGTACCAGCACCTGCTGATCGGCGACAACACCCCCGACGCCGACCGTGGCCTCGTGGGCGTGGGCGTGAAGTTCTGATCACGCTCTGACAGCAACCTTTGGCCGCCGCACGCCCCGAGTGGGCGGCGAAGGTTTGGGAAGGGCGGTCCGCTGGGCCGCCCTTTCTCGTTCAGGCGCCGGCGACCGCCGCGCAGAACGCGGCGATGCGATCCGCATCCTTGACCCCGGGCGCGATTTCGACGCCGGATGACGTGTCCACCAGAGGCGTCTTTGTGCGCCGGATCGCCTCGGCGACGTTTCCGGGCTCGAGCCCGCCCGCCAGACCCCATGCAACCGGGCCTTTCCAGTTCGCGACGAGGTTCCAGTCGAAGGCGAGGCCCATGCCGCCGGGCAGGGCGCCCTTCGGGGTCCGGGCATCGAACAGGACGAGATCGACCGCCTGCGCATAGGCGGAGGCTCGTTCGACGTCTGCAGCGGAGGCGACGCTCAGCGCTTTCCATACGGGGATGCCGAAACGGGAGCGAAGCTGCGCCGCGCGCTCGGGTGTTTCGGCTCCGTGCAGTTGGATGGCGTCGAGACGGGCTGCGGCAACCGCTTCGGCCAGCAAGGCATCGTCGGGATCGACGAAGAGACCGACACGATTGATCCGGCCTTCCGCGCGGGCGGAAAGCAGGGCCGCATCGGCGGACGTGACGGCGCGCGGGCTCTTGGGGAAGAACACAAGTCCGATGTGGTCGGCACGGGCACGGATGGCTGCTTCGAGCGCCTCGGGAGTGCTGATGCCGCAGATCTTTATCGCCGCCGTCGGCATGTGTCTTGTCGCCTCGCAGGGTGGTTGCAGGTGCTATCTAGCGTCCCGCAACCGCGCTGCAATGCCTTGTTCCGGCCGTCTGGCTCAGGGGGCGAGTTCGAACTGCACCGTGACGTTGACGTTCATCTCGAGTTCCCCGGCAACGACCGGCGGAGCGGCTGCGACGTCCATCGCTTCCTTGCGCACGTACATGACCGGCTGCGGCACGTACCCGCCGCTCTCCCCGATCGAGACGATGCGCACCACTCGAAGACCTGCCGACCGCGCGTAGAGATCGGCGCGCGCCCGGGCGGCCTTCATCGCCTCGACCCGTGCCTCGTCCTGCGCGGCCTCCGGCTTGTCGAGCATGAAGTTCGGTCCGTTCACCTGGTTCGCGCCTGCGGCGACGAGAGCGTCGATGACTTTGCCCATGTCGGCCAGCTTGCGCTGGCGCACGGAGACGGTGTTGGTCGCCTGATAGCCGACGATGCGCTGCGGACCGTCCTCGAAATTGCCGTCCGGCAGTCGCTTCGGCTGCGCATAGACCGGATTGACGTTGAGATTACTGGTCTGGATGTCGCGATCGGCAAGGCCTGCGCGCTTGAGAGCGGCGATGACCTGCGTCATGCGCGAGGAATTGGCCGCAAGCGCTTCACTGGCCGAAGTGCCCTGCGTGGTCACGCCTGCGCTGTAGCTGGCAAGGTCCGGCGTGCGGGTGGAAGAGCCCTGCGCCGTGACGGTGAGGAGAGTGTGGCCCGCCTCTATCGCAGGCACGGGACCTGCCTGCTGGGCCAGTGCCGGAACGGCGGAGCACAGCATGGCGCCAAGAGCAGTGGCGGCAATCAGGGGCAGGCGTTTCATAGAGGTCGCACTCCGTTCACGTGTTCGCGGGAAGCAACGATCTGGAGGTGCCCGGGTTGCACTGCGCTGAACGGCAGAACGACCCCACGTTAAGGTGAACGGAGTTTGTCCCAAGACGAGGGGCTTCGGAGGTGCCCCGGCATGAGGATGCCTCAGAGGGTGGCTTCGATCGCGCGCGCAGCGGCCAGCGGATCCTCGGCGCGGCTGATCGGCCGACCGATGACGAGCACGCTGGCGCCTGCATCGCGCGCTTCACGCGGGGAAACGATGCGCTTCTGGTCACCCTTGCCATTACCGGCGCTGCCGTTCGCCCTCCCTTCCGCAGGGCGCAGGCCGGGGACGACGAAGTAGCCGTCCTTCCACTGGCTGTGCACCGCGCCCACTTCGTGCCCGGAGCAGACAATGCCATCCAGCCCGGCGGAATGGGCGAGCTCCGCCAGACGCAGGGCCTGTGCGTGCGGGTCTGCGGCGCTGACACCGATGGCGGCGAGATCGTCACCATCAAGGCTGGTGAGCACCGTCACCGCGACGACCTTGCAGTTCTCGCCTGCAGCGGCCTTGGCATCCTCCATCATCGCGCGGCCGCCCGCGGCATGAACCGTGACGATCGAGGGCTGCAGCACGTGGATGGCCTGCATGGCGCCTGCCACGGTGTTGGGGATGTCGTGCAGCTTGAGGTCGAGGAAGATCGGCAAGCCGATCTTGTGAAGCTCGTGGACGCCGTGGTGGCCGTGGGCGCAGAAGAACTCCAGCCCCAGCTTGATCCCGCCGATGTGCCCGGCAACCTTGCGCGCCAATGCCTCCGCAGCGTCGAGGCGGGGAAGGTCGAGCGCGAGGTAGACGGGATTGTGGTTCATGGCTTGAGCGGTTCCGGAGAGGTTTCGGTGATGGTGGCCTGGTCCGCTTCCGGGACCATGGCGGGAGTTGTGACAGGCTGCGCCGGCGACGAGGAAAGCGCCGTGGTCGAATTGGCCCGCAGCGAATTTTCAAGGCTGGCGATGCGTCGGTTCAGCCGCCAGCGCACGGCCCGCAGGTACAGCCAGACGGGCAGCATGCCGAGGCCGAAGAACAGCAGTGCCACGAAGCCGACGGGCCAATCGAAATGAATGTAGTTGCCATTTTCGAGCGGCCAGAAATTCACCGGCGCCCGGTTCCAGTTCATCGCGATGAACGCGACGAGTATCGCGGTTACCACGATCCATGCGATGGTGCGAATGACCTGCATGCTACCTCCTGCTATCGCCCGCGAAAACACGGATGCTAGGCGGGATTGGGGGGCAAGGGAAGGGCCGAGAGCGCCTTGATCCGGAGCAAAGATGCTTTCCGGTCAGGGTACCCGCACTTCGTTCCGGTCGTCCCCGCTGAGGCAGGGACGGCCGTCCGGCGGCTGACGATCAGGCGCCGAACACCCGGGCGAAGATCGTGTCGACGTTCTTGAAATGATAGTCGAGGTTGAACTTGTCCTCGATCACCTCGGCCGGAAGCGCTGCGGCGACTTCGGGGTCGGCCTTGAGCAGTTCGAGCAGGCTGAGCTGGCCATCCGATTCCCACACCTTCATCGCGTTGCGCTGAACCAGGCGATAGCTCTCGTCGCGCGAGAGGCCTGCCTGCGTGAGCGCCAGAAGCACGCGCTGCGAGTGGACGAGGCCGCCCATGCGGTCGAGGTTCTTCTGCATTCGCTCGGGGTAGACAAGCAGCTTGTCGATCACGCCGGTAAGGCGGGCGAGCGCGAAGTCGAGAGTGATGGTGGCATCCGGGCCGATGAAACGCTCGACCGAGGAATGCGAAATGTCGCGCTCGTGCCAGAGCGCCACGTTCTCCATCGCCGGAACGACGGCTGAGCGTACGACGCGCGACAGCCCGGTGAGGTTTTCGGTCAGCACCGGGTTACGCTTGTGCGGCATCGCCGAAGAGCCTTTCTGGCCCGGCGAGAAATACTCCTCCGCCTCGAGGACTTCGGTACGCTGGAGGTGGCGCACCTCGATGGCGAGGCGCTCGATCGAACTGGCGATGACGCCGAGAACAGCGAAGAACATCGCGTGCCTGTCGCGCGGGATGACCTGGGTGGAGACCGGCTCGACCTCAAGGCCCATCTTGTCGGCAACGTACAGCTCCACTGCCGGATCGACGTTCGCGAAAGTGCCCACCGCGCCGGAGATGGCGCAGGTCGCGACTTCCTCGCGCGCGGCGACGAGGCGCTTGCGGCAGCGGGAGAACTCGGCGTAGGCTTCGGCCATCTTGAGGCCGAAAGTCACCGGTTCCGCGTGGATACCGTGGCTGCGCCCGATTGTGGGAGTGTACTTGTGCTCCTCGGCGCGGCGCTTGATCGCGGCGAGCAGGGCGTCGATGTCGTCGAGGAGGATATCGGCGGTCTTGACCAGCTGCACATTGAGCGTGGTGTCGAGCACGTCGGAACTGGTCATGCCCTGATGCATGAAGCGGGCCTCGGGGCCGACCTGCTGCGCCACCCAGTCAAGGAAAGCGATGACGTCGTGCTTGGTCACCGCCTCGATTGCGTCGATTGCGGCGACATCGATCTTCGGGGCAGTCGCCCACCAGTCCCACAGGGCCTTGCCGGCGCTGGCGGGCACGGTGCCCATCTCACCCATCTTCACGGCCGCGTGGGCCTCGATCTCGAACCAGATGCGGTAGCGTGCTTCGGGTTCCCAGATCGCGGTCATCGCGGGGCGGGCGTAGCGGGGGACCATGTTCGACTCCTTTGGCTCTGCGCGGGTGCCGCTAGGCGGCGCAGCCGCGAAAGGCAAGCACAGGAAGGTAAGGGCAGAACCTTCCGGCTGCGGGCGACGCCCTGAGCGATCACCAGCTGAAGGTGAGGCTCGTTTCGCCGCTGCACTGGCCTTTGGCATCGAAACTGCGCTCCAGGATGATGCCCTGGCCCTGCCTGTCCACCGCGATCACGGTGCTGCAGCGAGTGCCGTATGTTTCGTTGCGGATGAACACGGGGGAGAAACGCGGCTCCGGCCCGCCGCCTGGCGCGGCAGGCGCCGGCGTCTCGTCGCGCAGCGCGTCAAGCAAGGGTGCCGGATTCCGGGGATCTGCATGCAGCCAGCCTGAGATCGCCCCGGCCACTTTCAGGGTCTTGGGCCAGGGAACGTCGAAGCCGCCGTTGGACAGGCCGTGAATACCGGCAGACAGCTCGCGGGTCTCGATCGCCGGATGATTGGTGAGGAACCAGGCCCGCTCGCCCTCGGCAAGGATCAGGTTGAACGGGTTCATCCGGGCCATCGCAGGCGCAGCCTCGGGGTGCAGCCCTTCCTCGAGGAGGTCCGTTACCAGTTTCCCGCGCGAAGGTCGCCCCGGCTGTGCCCCCTCCGGCACGCGGTAGTTCGTAACGAGCGCGAAGCGGCCGGGCGTACCCTGCGCCGCTTCCGTGACGCCCAGCCAAGTGCCTCCGGCCGTAAGGTCGGTCCCGGCGATGATCGCGCGCCCGTCCCAGCGCGAAAGTGCCGCGGTGGGCCGCGCGTGGTACTCATCGCGATTGCCGGCCGCGACGAGTAGCCAGTCGGGATGCGCCTTCCAGGCAACGGCGGCCACGCACATGCGCTAGATCAGGCCTTTTGCACGAAGGGACACGTGGCCCTCCCGCCCGATGACGATATGGTCGTGGACGCTGACGCCAAGGAGCCGGCCTGCTTCGGCGATGCGATTGGTGATCTCGATGTCCGCGCGGCTCGGCTGCGGCGAGCCGGAGGGATGGTTGTGGACCAGGATGAGCGCCACCGCGCCAAGGTCCAGGGCGCGGCGGATCACCTCGCGCGGGTGGATCGCGGCCTCGTCGATCGATCCTTCCCCCACGAGGTCGTCGAGGATGAGCATGTTGCGGGTGTTGAGATAAAGCACTCGCACGCGCTCGACCGTGAGATGGGCCATGTCGATGGTGAGATAGTCTATCAGTGCCTGCCACGAGCCGATCACCGGTGCCTCGCGCACTTTCTGGCGCGCCATGCGCGTGGCCGCGATGGTGACCACCCGCAGCGCGGCGGCGGTAGCTTCTCCCATGCCGGGGTGAGCGCAAAGCGTGCGCGGGTCGGCCTGCAGCACGTCCGCCAGTGATCCGAATCGCTGGAGCAGGCTGCGCGCCAGCGGCTTCATGTCGCGGCGCGGAACCGCCTGCATCAGCAGGAGTTCGACGACCTCGTGATCCGCCAGTGCTTCTGCCCCTCCGTCCAGCAACCGCTTGCGCAGTCTCGTACGGTGGCCGCTCGCATCGTGGATGGCTCCGTGCTGGACGTCGGCGCGGGGATCGGCGGCGGCCGAGGCAGCGGGCAGGAGAGCCGGAGCGTCATCGAAGAGTGGTGGCTGATCTGGCATGGTGCGCACAAACAATTGCCTTTCCCGCGCGGTCAGCGCAAGTGATGGAGCGCATGGCGCAAAAGCAGGACCCGCTTCCCGACACCGACGAAACCGCAGCCCGGGCGCCCAGAGTGCCCGGACGGCGCGTTCGCTGGCGTGGACCCTCCCTGGTCGTGGGCGGGCTGGTGATCGTCGCTCTCGGCGCGGTCTGGCTTTCGCGCAAGGAACTTGCCGACGACTTCATCGCAGGCGAGCTCGATTCGCTCGGCCTTCCGGCTACTTACGAGATCGCCAGCATCGGTCCTTCCGAGCAGGTGATCCGCAATCTCGTCATTGGCGATCCAAGACGGCCGGATCTGACGATCGCGGAAGTTCGGGTTGCCACACGTCTCGCCTGGGGGCTGCCGGGCGTCGGGCGGATCACCGTCGTACGCCCGCGCCTATATGGCAGTTACCGAGCCGGCCGGGTGAGCTTCGGCAGCCTCGACAAGGTGCTGTTCACCGGCTCTGGCGAACCGTTCCGGCTGCCCGACCTCGACCTTGGCATCGAGGACGGGCGGGCGCTGATGGAAAGCGAACACGGCCGGATCGGCGTCAAACTGTCGGGACAGGGTGCCTTGCGCGGCGGCTTCGAGGGAGAAGTGGCGGCCCTGTCGTCTGCTCTGCAAGGTGGCGGCTGCAGGGCCGGGCGAACCAGCCTCTATGGCAGGCTTACTGTCTCGGGTGCCCGGCCGCGCTTCGTCGGGCCGCTGCGGACGCAAGGAGTGTCCTGCCCGGAACAGGCATTGCAATTCGCAAAGGGCGGTGCCCAGCTCGATCTCACGCTCGACGAGGCGCTCGACGGCGGCGAGGCGAAGGTGGGGCTTGCCGCAGGCGCGATCCGCTACGGCGCGCAGAAGATGGCGGGACTTTCCGGCACTGCACGCCTTACCTACCGCAAGCGCGGACTGAACGCGGCGTACAAAGTCACTGCGAAAGCGCTCGAAACACCGCAGGCCCGTCTTGCAAGCCTGGAACTTGACGGTCGGGTGCGGTCTACCGGTGGCCTCGCGCGGTTCGACATCGAAGGCGACCTTACCGACCGGGGCATCGCCCTTGGCGACACGCTGGACCGAGCCCTGCTGTCGGCGCAAGAGGCTGCTGCCGGAACCCTGGGCGCACCGATCGCGGCAAAGGTGCGGGCGGCGCTGGCGCGAGAGACGAAAGGCAGCGCCCTCGATGCGAACCTTATCGTCCGCCGTTCGGAAGACGGATTGAGCCTGGTCGTTACCCGCGGCTCGCTTCGGGGCGGAAGCGGCGCCACGCTGCTTGCGCTCTCGCGCGTGCAGGCGCTGCTTGGAGAGGCAGGCGCCGCGCCGCGCGTCACCGGGAACTTCACGACCGGCGGAAGGGATCTCCCGCAGGTCTGGGGGCGGATGGAAACGCAGGAGAACGGTCGCATTGCCATGCGCGTGGCCATGCCGGACTATCGCGCCGGCTCCGCGATGGTCGGCGTCCCCCGCCTGTCGCTGGTACAGGACGCGGAAGGCGCACTGACCTTTACCGGGCAAGTGCTGATGAGCGGCGCTCTTCCCGGCGGCTCGACCCGCAATCTGCTGCTCCCGGTGGACGGACGCTGGGGTGCCAGGGGCCGGCTCTCGGTCTGGCGCGGGTGTACCGACGTGGCGTTCGACGCGCTGCAGGTCTCCAATCTCGCGCTCGACCGGCGGCGGTTGACGCTTTGCCCTGCGCGCGGAGGATCGATCCTTGAGGGAACGCCTGGTGCGCTGCAGTTCGCCGCCGGCATCACGTCGCTGGATCTATCCGGCAGACTCGGCGCGACCCCAATCCGCATCAGTTCGGGGCCGCTGGGCTTCGCGGTCGGAGGGTCGCACCCCGGTGTCATCAAGGCGAGCACGGTGAAGGTCGCGCTTGGTCCACCGGAAACGGCATCGCGTTTCTCCATCAGCCGCCTCGACGCACGGCTCGGCAGAGACATAGCGGGGACATTCGACGAAGCCGACATCAGCCTTGCCGCAGTTCCGCTCGACATGCGTCAGGCGGCGGGGCGGTGGCGCTATGCAGGTGGAGTGCTGGGCATCGACGGCGCGCGCTTCACGCTGGTGGATCGCCAGCCGGTGGCGCGATTCCAACCACTGGTGGCGCGCGATGCGGCTCTGCGGCTGGCCGACAACAGGATCGTCGCCGATGCCTTGCTGCGCGAGCCGGCCACCGACCGCGCCATCGTCCGCGCCGATATCGTACACGATCTGAACTCCGCCGCAGGTCACGCGGATCTTGCGGTCGAGGGCATTCAGTTCGATGACCGGCTGCAGGCGGATACGCTTTCGCGCACGATGCTGGGCGTCGTCTCGAACCTACGGGGACAGGTCCGTGGCACCGGCCGTATCGACTGGAACAGCCGCGGCGTCACCAGTCGCGGCAGGTTTGCGACGGAAGGCGTTGATTTCGCTGCTGCCTTCGGGCCGGTTCAGGGTCTATCCGGGGAGGTGGTATTCACCGATCTTCTCGGTCTCGTGACCGCGCCCGACCAAACGGTGCACATCGCCTCCGTCAATCCCGGCATCGAGGCGAGCAACGGTGTGCTCTCGTTCGAGATGCGGCCGGGCTACAATCTGCAGATCAATGGTGCCCAGTGGCCGTTCATGGATGGCACGCTCAACCTCGATCCCGCGCGTATGCAAATCGGCGTGGCCGAGACCCGGCGCTATACCCTGCGCGTCACCGGCCTCAATGCCGCGACTTTCGTGCAGCACCTTGAGCTTGAGAACATCAGTGCCACCGGCATCTTCGATGGAGAGATGCCGATGGTGTTCGACGAGAACGGCGGGCGTATCGACGGCGGCTTCCTCGTCAGCCGCGCCCCGGGAGGCAATGTCTCGTACAACGGGGCGCTCACCTACAAGGACCTCTCGGCGATGGGCAACTTCGCCTTCGATGCGCTGCGGTCGATCGACTACCGCAGAATGGAGATCGGGCTTGGGGGATCGTTATCGGGCGAAATCCTGACGCGCATCAGCTTCGACGGGTTGAGCCAGGGCACGGGAGCCAGCAAGAACTTCCTGACGAAGCAAATCGCCAAGCTGCCGATCCGCTTCGTGGTCAACGTGAGAGCCCCGTTCTTCAGCCTCTTCGGTTCGATGCGTTCGCTCTACGATCCAGCCTACGTCACCGACCCGCGGGTGCTGGGCCTTGTCGATGCCGCCGGCAACCGGCGCGCGAACGGCCCCGATGCGACGCTGCCGCTTGCGCCGCCTCCACTCACCGACATTCAGCCTCCAGTCAGCGAGAAAACGCCATGACCTTCCGTGAATTGACCGGAACCCTTCCGGCTGCAAAAGACCCGGTCATGAACGACGGGTACTCGATGACGATGCAGCGTAAAGGCATATGGTCCGGAAGGCGCGCCGCTCGCGCCGCAAGGATTGCCGGGAGTATGATGGCAGCCTCGGGCATGTTCGGAGTGGGAGGCTGCATTCAGGTGGCAGCACCTGACAAGCCGATCGTGATCGAATTGAACATCAACATCCGGCAGGAAGTGGTCTATCGTCTAGCTGCGGATGCGGCCAAGACGGTAGAGCAGAACGAGGCGATATTCTGATGAAGAGGACCCGGTTCACGAACGCAGGCGGTATCGCTCTTGCAGCCGCGACGATTGCAGCTCTTGCCGGCATGCCAGCGGCACAGGCACAGAGCGCGCGCAGCCCGGCCTATACTGCCGCGCGTGCCGCAGGGCAGGTGGGCGAGCAGCGCGACGGCTATCTGGGCGTTGTCGGCAGCCAGAGCGGTGAGATCGCGGCGATGGTGCGCGACATCAACAACCAGCGCCGGCAGGTCTATACCAAGGCCTCGGCAGGCAAGAGCACGATCCAGGAGTACGCTTTCACCACCGGCTGCAAGCTGATCCGGGACACACGGGCGGGTGAGAAGTATCAGGGTCTCGATGGCTCGTGGAAGACGCGCGGAGCGGGTGCTCCGGAACTCGACCCGCGCTGCCCCTGATCCCAACCGCCGGTTCACCGGCGGAAAGTGCTGGAAATTCGAGCAACTTCCCTGAGAAAGTCTGCGAGCATCGCCATTGCGGTATCGATGCGCGGGCGTACCGCCGCGCGCGGGAATGCCAGCCCTGAGGAGCGGGCTAAGTCAATAAAGCATCCACAAGCAGCAAGGGTCCGGCCGTGCCACGGTTGACTCGGGAAAAGCCCCACCCTAAGGGGGCGGCGCTCTTGGCGGGCAGCCGTCGTTCAAGTCTGTGCGTTCCTGTTGTAACGATAAGGAGCCTGAAATGACCGACGAGCCGACTGTCCAGGGCCCCGTAGGCGAGGATGCGCGCATCGATTCGCTCGACGAAAGGCTGAAGGCCCTTCGCGAGCGGGAAGAGCAACGCAACCGACCGAAGGCCGGTGCGGAAACCGATGCGAGCTATCGCCTCGGCAACCGCGTCCTTTCGGAACTGCTTGGGGGTCTTGCGGGCGGCTTGTTCCTCGGGTGGTTGATCGACCACTTCGCCGGAACGTCGCCCTGGGGTCTGATGGTGATGCTCTTCGTCGGAATCGGCGTCGCCTTCAGGAACATAATCCGGATTACGAACCGGCGCCCGGACTGACCCCCCAAGACCTTGGGGCAGGGGATGGTAGGGGCGCTGTCGTTCATTGGCGACAGGGATAATCGCGTGGCAGCCGAAGCGAAGCTCGACCCGATGCACCAGTTCCAGCTCGAGAAGCTGGCGGGCGCGGACTGGAACATTGCCGGTTACAACGTCGCTTTCACCAACAGCGCTCTGTGGATGGGTCTGGCGACGCTGGCGCTGATCGTCTTCGTCGCCGGTGGCATGAAGCGGGCGGTCGTTCCCGGCCGCTGGCAGATGGCGGTGGAAACCTTCACCGGCTTCATCGATGGCATGCTCGCGGCGAACGTAGGCAAGGCCGGCAAGAAGTACGTCCCGTACATCTTCTCGCTGTTCATGTTCATCCTCTTCGCGAACTTCCTTGGCCTGATGCCGCTCGGCGTCCTGGGCGTTCACCCGTTCACTTTCACCAGCCACTTCTCGGCCACCGGTGTTCTCGCGGTCCTGTCGTTCTCGATCGTCCTGATCGTCGGCTTCGCCAAGCACGGCCTGCACTTCTTCTCGCTGTTCGTGCCGCACGGTACGCCGGTTGCGATGATCCCGATAATTTTCGTGGTCGAGCTGATCTCCTTCCTCGTGCGCCCATTCAGCCTCGGCCTGCGACTCTTCGTTGCGATGATGGCGGGCCACGTTCTGCTCGAAGTGCTCTCCAGCTTCGTCATCAGCGGCGGCAACGCCGGCCCGGCACTGTTCGTGATCGCAGGCCTGCCCAGCTTCGTCCTGATGGTCGGCATCTGTGCGCTCGAACTGCTGGTGGCCGGCATCCAGGCCTATGTCTTCGCACTTCTCACCTGCGTCTATCTGAACGACGCCGAGAACCTTCACTGATCTTTTTCCGTCAACACGGGTTTACCAAAGGGAGTTTTTGAAATGGACGCAGAAGCTGCAAAGCTGCTCGGTGCTGGTTTCGCCGCGATCGGCGCTGGCCTTGCCTCGATCGGCGTGGGCAACGTTTTCGCCAAGTTCCTCGAAGGTGCGCTGCGCAACCCCGGCGCCGCTGACGCCCAGCAGGGCCGCCTGTTCATCGGCTTCGCCGGTGCCGAGCTTCTGGGCCTGCTGTCGTTCGTCATTGCCGCGCTGCTGATCTTCGCCTGATCGCAAGCGCCTGACCGGATCGTTCCGGCCGTCCTGACCCTTTGGCCAAATGCTTTGGTGGGACGGCCGGACCTTCCGGCCCAAGATTTTTTCACGGCAACCTCGAGACAGGGCTGACCCATGCCTCAGATCGCACAGCTAGGCGAGTTCTACTCCAGCCAGATTTTCTGGCTGCTGATCTTCTTCGGCATCACCTTCTTCGTCGTCGGACGCGGGATGGTGCCCAAGGTGATGGACACCGTCGCGAGCCGCGACAAGCAGATCGCCGACGACCTCAAGGCTGCCGAAGCGGCTCGCGCCCAGGCTGACTCCGAGGAAGCCGCATGGCGGACCCGCGAGAACGCCAACCGGGCACAGGCGCAGGGCCTCATCGCCGACGCACGCGCCCAGGGCGCTGCCGCGACGACCGAGCGTCTTGCCGCAGCCCAGGCTCGCATCGATGCGGAGATCGCCGCTGCGGAAGCCCGCATCGCCGATGCGCGCCGTTCGGCCGCCGCCGAGATCGAAACCGTTGCCGCCGACGCGACCCGCGAAATCGTGAGCCGCATCGCCGGCCTCTCGCTTGACGATACGGCCGTGCGCGGTGCGGTGAAGGAGAACCTGGTCCATGGCTGAATCCAACGCCGCCATAGAACAAGGCCTCGCCCATGAGGGCGCGGAAGTGACCGGCGCCGCCACGCACGCGACGGTCGAGCATCACGCCGAGCCGATGCTGCTCGGCTTCGCGCCCCCGGTCGCGATCGTCAGCGCCTCGATGCTCGTGCTCATCGCCATCCTCGTATGGAAGGGCGTACCCCGGCTTCTGGCCGGCGGTCTCGACGCCCGGATCGCCGAGATCAAGGCGCAGCTTGCAGAGGCGAAGACCCTGCGCGCCGAGGCGGAAGCCCTGCGCAAGGAATACGCCGACAAGATTGCCGGTGCCGAGAAGGACGCGGTGGCCATGCTCGAGCATGCACGCCATGAAGCCGGCGCGATCGTCGCCAAGGCTGAGGCAGATGCGGCGGAAAGCGTCGCTCGCCGTGAAAAGATGGCGAAGGACAAGATCGGCGCTGCCGAGCTTGCCGCCGTCACCGACCTTCGGAACCAGGCCGCTGCCGCGGCCGCTGCGGCTGCCAGGACACTGATCGCTGCCAACCACTCGGCTGATGCCGACAGGGTGCTTGTCGATCGGGCCATCGCCGGCATCTGATCCGCGTAGCAGCCGTGTCGCTGTAAACCGAAAGCCTCCGTTTCGCGACGGGGGCTTTCGTGCATTCAGGGCGGCTACTTCCTTGGGAGGAGTACAGGGCGTAGGCTCGCTCTTCGAGTAAAACGGAGAGGTGATTCATGTTCGTCAAGTTCACCGGTGCAGATCGCACGGCCACCGCGGTCAACGCAGCGCAGGTCACTTTCGTGTCGCTGGTCAGCGAAGGTACCCGGATCCGCTTCGGCGAAGGGCGCGCTGTAACTGTGGTCGAGCCGCTCGAGGAAGTCATCGAACGGCTCAACAGGACGGGATCGTTCCCCGATATCTGAAGGACGGCGTTGTCGGCCGTTACGCTTCCGGACTGCCGCTTCGCCGACAGCTGATGCTGTGACGCCGGGCTGCGATGCCGCCTCGGGGGCAGGAGGGCAGGGCCAAGCCATGTCCCTGCTTCCGGAAGGGGAAACGGCGAGGTGCAACGCGGCGCCCTAGAAGCTGTCCTTTGCAGCTCGGAGCGCGGCAAAGGTCGCGACCGTGTCACCGGGGGTGTTTGCGGGTGCCCAACGCGACTGCATCGCCGGATCATCCGCGCGTAGGAAGGGATTTGTCGCCAACTCCCGCTCCAGTTTGGTCGGCACCGTCGGCAGGCCCCGTTCGCGCAGCCTGGCGATATCCTCGGCGTAAGCCTGGAGCTCGGCATTGTCAGGATCGGCATAGAGCGCGAAGCGCGCGTTCGATGCCGTGTACTCGTGCGCGCAGTAGATCATCGTATCCGAAGGGAGTGCCTTCAAGCGGGTAAGAGAGGTCCAGAACTGAGCCGGTGTTCCTTCAAACATCCGGCCGCAGCCGAGCGCGAAAAGCGAATCGCCTACGAAGGCAATGGAAGCCCCGGGCAAGTGATAGGCGACATGGCCATTCGTATGCCCGCCCACATCGATCACGAATGCCTCCCGTTCGCCGATGGTGGCGATGTCGCCGTGGCGGACAACCCGGTCGCTCCCCTCGATCTTTGCCGCGTCATCGGCGGGAGCTGTGATCCGGCAGCCTGTCGAGGCTTTGATGGCGGAATTTCCTCCAGCATGGTCCGGGTGCCAGTGGGTGTTCCAGATCTGCGTGATCTGCCAGCCCTTGCGCGCGGCCTGACGCAGGTATTCGTCGGCGTCTGGAGTGTCGATGCAGACTGTCTCGCCGCTCTCCGTATCGTGAAGAAGATAGCCGTAGTTATCGTACAGACACGGAAACTGGTGAACTTCGAGCATGCGACCTCTCCTTGCGGAGAGTAATGTAGGTGTTCAGGGATCGTCGGGGAAGGGCAGGTTCAGCTGCCAGCTGACGCCGTGGGCATCGTTCAACCACGTGAAGAGCGCGCTGAAGTCGTATGCATCGAGCGGCATCATTACCTTGCCCCCATCGCCCAGCACCTTCGCTGCGTGGCGCAGCTGCGCCTCATCGTCGCAATCGACGAAGATCGAGATGGACGGCGTGAAGGTAAAGCTGTGCGGGATATCGCTGTCCAATACGTGCCACTGCGTGCTGCCCAGCATGAAGTGGGCGCGGGCCACCCTACCCTCGAACTCGCCGGCGCCATGATGGTCAAGTTCGGTAACCGTGAGGTGCTCCGGAAAGGCGTGCTTCCACAGCAGAAGAGCGTCCTGCGCATCGCCCTGGAACATCAGGAATGGCGTCGCATGCATGGCGGATCCTTACCGGTCTTGGCATGACAAAGCGGGGCGAAACGGGATGTTCCCTGAGGCTCTATGGGCAGGGAGGGGCAAAGCAAAAGCCCGCCCGGATCGCTCCGGACGGGCCCTTGCTTGAGTTTCAACCTGCGGCGGTGGCCGAAGGTCGAGCCAATCAGCGGTTCTTCAGCGCTTCGCCGAGGATGTCGCCGAGCGACGCGCCCGAGTCGGACGAGCCGTACTGCTCCACTGCTTCCTTCTCTTCAGCCAGCTGACGGGCCTTGACCGAGAAGTTCGGCTTCTTCGAACGATCGAAGCCGGTGACCATGGCGTCGAGCTTCTGGCCGACCTGGAAGCGGTCGGGGCGCTGCTCGTCACGATCGCGACCCAGGTCCGAACGCTTGATGAAGCCGGTGGCGCCATCGTCGCCAGCCTGAACCTCGAGGCCGCCGTCACGCACTTCAAGAATAGTGACGGTGACAGTCTGGCCACGACGCAGCGAATCGCCGGCTGCGGCAACGCCGCCAGCCGCCGGAGCGCCACGCTCGAGCTGCTTCATGCCGAGGCTGATGCGCTCCTTCTCGACGTCGACGTCGAGAACCACGGCCTGGACTTCCTCGCCCTTGCGGTGAAGAGCCAGCGCGTCCTCCCCCGAGATGCCCCAGGCGATGTCCGACATGTGGACCATGCCGTCGACGTCGCCGTCGAGGCCGATGAACAGACCGAACTCGGTCGCGTTCTTGACTTCGCCTTCCACGGTCGAGCCGACCGGGTGCTTCTCGGCGAAGGCTTCCCACGGGTTCTGCTGAGCCTGCTTGAGGCCAAGGCTGATGCGGCGCTTGTCCGAATCGACCTCGAGAACGACCACTTCGACTTCCTGCGAGGTCGAGACGATCTTGCCCGGGTGGACGTTCTTCTTGGTCCAGGACATTTCCGAAACGTGGACGAGGCCCTCGATCCCGGCTTCCAGCTCCACGAAGGCGCCGTATTCGGTGATGTTGGTGACAGTGCCCGACAGCTTCGCGCCGACCGGATACTTGACCGCGGCGCCTTCCCACGGATCGCTCTCGAGCTGCTTCATGCCCAGCGAGATGCGCTGGGTTTCGCTGTTGATGCGAATGATCTGGACCTTCACGGTGTCGCCGATGGCGATCACTTCGCTCGGGTGGTTGACGCGCTTGTAGCTCATGTCGGTGACATGGAGCAGGCCGTCGATGCCGCCGAGGTCAACGAACGCACCGTAGTCGGTGATGTTCTTGACCACGCCGTCGATGACCTGACCTTCGCTCAGCTTGTCGATGAGCTCGCTGCGCTGCTCGGCGCGGGTCTCTTCGAGGACGGCGCGGCGCGACACGACGATGTTGCCGCGGCGACGGTCCATCTTGAGGATCTGGAAGGGCTGCGGCACGTCCATGAGCGGGGTGACGTCGCGCACGGGACGAATGTCGACCTGCGAGCCGGGGAGGAACGCGACGGCGCCGTCGAGGTCGACGGTGAAGCCACCCTTGACGCGGCCGAAGATCACGCCCTCAACACGCTTGCCTTCGCCGAACTCGTTCTCGAGCTTGTCCCACGCGGCTTCGCGGCGGGCGCGGTCGCGCGACAGCATCGCTTCGCCGTCAGCGTTCTCGACGCGGTCCACGTAGACCTCGACTTCGTCGCCGACCTTGATGCCGTGGTCGTCCTCACCGCGCGCAAACTCGCGCAGCGGCACGCGGCCTTCGCTCTTGAGGCCTACGTCGATGACGGCCTTGTCGTTCTCGATGGCGGTGACGGTGCCCTTGACCACGCGGCCTTCAAAGCCGTCGTCGGCGACGCCGCCGAGCTGGTCGTCGAGCATTTTCGCGAAATCGTCGCGAGTCGGATTGGCAGTAGATGCCATTAAGACATTTCCTTCGTTCGATTTTCCGGCCTGGCGGTTGAATCCGCCGGTCTTTTCTCCTCGCGATGCACCATGCGTCGCGCGGGCCAAAAGGGGCCGAACTGCCGCGGCGGCCGGATGCCGGTCGCGGCGCCCGAGCAGCGCTGACGCACCTCCCGAGCCGGCGCCGCTTAGGCGCATGAGGCACGAAATGCAAGGAAAATGGGGGCGAGGCGCGCCTCACCCGTCCGCGTGCGCGGGTCAGTCCGCCGTATGGCGTGCGGCCTCGACGATGCGGATTGCTTCGGCCACCGCTTCGTCCCGGCCGAGTTGCGACGTGTCGAGCACCACCGCGCCGTCCGCCACTGCCAGCGGCGCGTCGCGGCGCGTGGCATCGCGCTCGTCTCGCGCAGCAAGGTCGGCGGCGATGGCCTCCAGAAGGACAGGGCGGCCCTGTGCGCGCATCTCGTCGAAGCGACGCTGCGCGCGCGCTTCGACCGAGGCTGTGACGAAGAGCTTCACGTCTGCATCGGGCGCGATGATCGTGCCGATGTCCCGCCCGTCGAGGACGGCACCGCGCTGCTGCGTCGCGAAGCTGCGCTGACGTTCGAAAAGAGCCTGCCGGACTGCAGGGTGGACCGAGACGCGGCTTGCAAGTCCGCCGGTTGCTTCGGAGCGAAGTTCGGGATCGAGCAGAAGGCCCTCAGAAAAGGCACATGCCGCGAGCGCGGCGACCGGATCGTCCGGATCGCCACCGTCGAGCAGGCATTGGCGTCCGACTGCGCGGTAGAGAAGGCCGGTGTCGAGATGCGGAAGGCCGAAATGCGCCGAAAGGGCTCGCGCGATGGTGCCTTTCCCCGAGGCGGTGGGGCCATCGACGGCGACGATCATGCGGAGAGACCTTCGAGCATCGCCTCGAATGGAGGAAAGCTGGTCGCGATGGGACGCGTGTCGTCGACCTCCACGCCCGAGCGACTTGCAAGACCCGCAATCGCCATCGACATGGCGATACGGTGGTCGAGATGGGTGGCGACCGGGCCACTCGTGCCCGGCAGCGGTTCGCCGCCGGTTCCCGTGACCACAAGGCCGTCCTCGGTTTCGCGCACTTTGGCTCCGGCAGCGGAAAGGGCGGTGGCCATGACGGAGATGCGGTCCGATTCCTTTACGCGCAGCTCCTCGAGGCCGGTCGTGGTGGTGACGCCCTCTGCCAGAGCGGCGGCGACGAAGAGTGCGGGGAACTCGTCGACCATGCTGGGAACGACCGCGGGGTCGATATCGATTGCCTGGAGCATGGAATGGCGCACGAGAAGATCCGCCACCGGTTCGCCGCCGACTTCGCGCGGGGAAATCTCCTCGATCGAGCCGCCCATCTGGCGCAGCACCTGAACGATGCCCGCGCGGGTGGGGTTGAGGCCGACATTCTCGATGAGGACCTCGCTGCCGGGCACCAGCAGCGCCGCGACGATGAAGAAAGCGGCAGAGGAGGGGTCACCCGGAACCTCGATGGTCTGGGGGCGCAATTCCGCCTCGCCTCGGATCGAAATGACACGGGCACCATCTTCGTCCGTCTCGACAGTCAGCTCTGCACCGAATCCACGCAGCATGCGTTCGGAGTGATCGCGCGTCGGCACCGGCTCGATCACGCGGGTGATCCCAGGGGTGTTGAGGCCGGCCAGAAGGATGGCACTCTTCACCTGGGCCGAGGCTACGGGAAGACGATAAGCGATAGGCACAGCCGGGCTCGCGCCCCGGACGATCAGCGGCAGGCGCCCACCGTCGCTGACGTCGAACGACGCGCCCATGCTGGAGAGTGGGTCGATCACGCGGCCCATCGGCCGCTTCGAGAGCGAGGCGTCGCCAACGAAGGTCGCGTTGATGGGGTGGCTGGAGACAAGCCCCATGAGAAGGCGTGTGGAGGTGCCGGAATTGCCCATGTCGAGCGCTCCTTCCGGCTGAAGCAGGGCGCCCACGCCCACGCCGTTGACGATCCACTCGCCGCTGTCCATTCGCTCCACGCTGGCACCCATGGCCCGCATGGCAGCCGCCGTGGCGAGCACGTCCTCGCCTTCGAGCAGGCCCGTCACCCGCGTCTCCCCGACGGCAAGTGCGCCCAGCATGATCGAGCGGTGGCTGATCGACTTGTCGCCGGGCACCCGGATGCGCCCCTTCAAAGGTCCCCCCGGGAGAAAACGGCGGGGACGCATCTGGGCGGGATCGGCATGGCTCACGAGACAGGTCTTTCCGAGACGGCAGTGGCTGAAAATCGGCCCGGCTTTTGACAGCGCCGGCCGCCTATGGCAAGGCGCGCGCCCTGATGGGCGGCAACGCTTGATTTTGCGCGCCTGCCCTACCATCAAGACACGGAAATTTACGCCCGCGCCACGAGGGACGGGCAAGACGAGGACTTTCCATGGCCAAGCCTGAATGGGGCGCCAAGCACGGCTGCCCGAAATGCGGCACCCGCTTCTACGACCTGGGCAAGGACGACCCGGTTACCTGCATCGAATGCGGCAACGAGTGGACGCCGGAGCCGGTGCTCAAGTCCAAGCAGCCGATTCCCTATGAGGAAATCCAGAAGAAGGAAGTCGTCGAGCGCGAAGACACCGACCTTGCCGAAGAGGATCTGGACATCGACGAGGATGGCGATTCGCCGGACAACGATGTGGACCTGGGCGGTGACGACGATCTCGGCATCGGCGCAGGCGACGACGACGACGATCACGACAACTGATCGTTTCAGGGGCGCCCGGGAAAAATCGGGCGCCTTTAATTTTCCTCTTGCCAACATTTTCCGGCCCGACTAGAGGGCGGCCTCCCAAGCGGAGGCGCTTCTGCGAAACGCCGGAAAGCAAGGGAAACGGTTGGTTCTCCCAGAGCCAGCCTGCTGAAATGACTGGGGCCGTAGCTCAGCTGGGAGAGCGCTACAATGGCATTGTAGAGGTCAGGGGTTCGATCCCCCTCGGCTCCACCATTTCAGAACATTGCAGTTTCGCATGATTGCGACACGCTGGTTGACGAGGTTTCGTCCACCGGCGTTTTTCGCTATATGGTCATGCTCACGTCGGTCAGCGAGGTTTCGCCCGCCGGCGTTTTTGGCGTTCCGGCGGATTGCCGTCGAAAGGGAGTTTGGCGATGTTCGACAGCCTGTCCGATCGTCTCGGTGGTGTGTTCGACAAGCTGCGCGGTCGCGGCGCGCTAAAGGAGCAGGACGTCCTCGATGCGATGCGCGAGGTGCGCATTGCCCTGCTCGAGGCGGACGTCGCGCTGCCCGTGGTGCGCCGCTTCATCGATCAGGTTACCGAGCGCGCCGTCGGCGAGACGGTGCTGCGGTCGGTCACGCCGGGCCAGCAGGTCGTCAAGATCGTCAACGATGCGCTGATCGAGACACTGGGCGGTGAGGATACGCCTGGTCTCGACCTTAATGCGGCGCCGCCGATCGTCATCATGATGGTCGGCCTGCAGGGTTCGGGCAAGACCACCAGCACTGCCAAGATCGCCAAGCTTCTCAAGGAGAAGCAGGGCAAGAAGGTCATGATGGCCTCGCTGGACGTCAACCGTCCGGCCGCCCAGGAGCAGCTTCGCGTCCTGGGCGAGCAGGTCTCGGTTGCCACGCTGCCGATCATTGCCGGCCAGCAGCCCACTGAAATCGCCACGCGCGCCATGCAGGCAGCGCGCCTCCAGGCGGTCGACGTGCTGATGCTGGACACTGCGGGTCGTCTCCACGTCGACCAGCAGCTCATGGACGAGATGAAGGCCGTTGCGGCCATCTCGACCCCTCGCGAGACGCTGCTTGTCGTCGATTCGCTGACAGGCCAGGACGCGGTTAACGTCGCGCAGTCCTTTGCCGGGCAGGTCGATCTGACCGGCGTCGTGCTCACCCGTATGGACGGCGATGCGCGCGGCGGTGCGGCGCTGTCGATGCGCGCGGTCACGGGCAAGCCAATCAAGTTTGCGGGTACCGGCGAAAAGATGGAGGCTCTTGAGGTCTTCCACCCCAGCCGCGTCGCGAACCGCATCCTGGGCATGGGCGACATCGTCTCGATGGTCGAAAAGGCCGCCGAGGCAGTCAAGGTCGAGGACGCCGAGGCGCTTGCCAAGCGCATGGAGCAGGGAAAGTTCGACATGAACGACCTGCGCATGCAGCTGCGTCAGATGCAGAACATGGGCGGCCTTGGCATGCTTGCGGGAATGATGCCTGGCATGAAGAAGGCCAAGGCAGCGATGCAGGCGTCCGGCATGGATGACCGTGTGCTGCTGCGCATGGAGGCGATCATCGGCTCGATGACCGCGAAGGAGCGGGCGAACCCCGCGCTCCTCAATGCGAAGCGCAAGATCCGCGTTGCGAACGGCTCCGGAACGCAGGTCCAGGACGTCAACAAGCTGCTCAAGATGCACCTCGAGATGTCCAAGGCGATGAAGCAGATCAAGAAGATGGGCGGCCTCAAGGGGCTCGCCTCGATGTTCGGCAAGGGCGGCCTTGATGCCGCCATGCCGGGCCTCGGCGGTGCTCTTGGCGGCAAAGGTGGGCTTGGCGGCGGTTCGGGCGGCATGCCCGGTCTCGGCGGTCCCGGCGGGCCGGACCTTAGCAAGTTTCTGAAGCGATAATTTCAAGTATTTCAAAGATCACAGAAAGGTAAGTCACATGGCAGTTTCCATTCGTCTCTCGCGCGGTGGTGCGAAGAAGCGTCCGTACTACAAGATCGTCGTCGCCAACTCGCGCGCTCCGCGTGACGGCGCCTATCTCGAGCAGGTCGGGACCTACAACCCGGTCCTCGCCAAGGACGACGAGAACCGCGTGCGTCTGGTCGAAGACCGCGTGCGTTACTGGCTGGGCGTCGGCGCGCAGCCGACCGATCGCGTCGCCCGCATGCTCGACAAGGCCGGCATCAAGGAACGCGCCGCAACCAACAACCCCAACAAGGCAGAGCCCGGCAAGAAGGCCAAGGAGCGCGCCGAGGAGAAGGCCGAGAAGCTGCGCGAGGCTGAAGAAGCCGCAGCAGCTGCAGCAGCCGCTCCCGCCGAGGAAGCTGCTGCCGAGGAAACGACCGAGGCCTAAGCCTTGGTCGACGGCCAGAAGGATCGCGCTGTCACGCTCGCTGCCGTAACCGGCGCGCACGGCGTGACGGGCGAGGTCCGCCTCAAGCTGTTCGGGGAAGGCGTGGCGGCGCTCAAGCGCTACCGCGCCTTCAACGATTCGACTCTGACGGTGTCCAAGCTTCGGGACGACGGCAAGGGCGGCGCGATCGCCCGCTTTGCCGAGGTTACCGATCGCAACGCAGCCGAAAAGCTGCGCGGTACGGCGCTCACCGTTCCGCGTTCGGCGATGCCCGCGCTGCAGGACGGCGAGTACTACCATGCCGACCTCCTTGGTCTCCCGGCCATCTCGGAGGAGGGCGAGCCTCTTGGGACGTGCGTGGCGGTGGAGAACTTCGGAGCAGGTGACGTGCTGGAGATCGAATGCCCTGCGAGCGAGGACGGCAAGCGTCGCCGCTTCATGGTTCCGATGACGCCTGTTGCCGTACCCGAGTGGAACGAGGCGTGCATCGTCGTCAACGCCGCGTTCGCAGAGCAATGACTTTCGCGGCAACCGTCCTCACGCTTTACCCGGACATGTTTCCCGGGCCGCTAGGCGTCAGTCTCGCGGGAAGGGCCATGGCTGAGGGCAAGTGGAGCCTGGCTCCCGTCCAGATCCGCGACTTCGCGGCAGACAAGCACCGTACGGTCGACGACACGCCAGCTGGCGGAGGCGCTGGGATGGTGCTCAAGCCGGATGTTCTGGCCGCAGCAATCGATCATGCCCGCACGCTTTCTCCCGAGGCTCCGGTGCTGGCGATGACACCGCGCGGCAAGCCGATCACGCAGCCTCGCATTCGCGAGCTTGCCGCGGGGCCGGGCGTCACTATTCTGTGTGGTCGTTTCGAAGGGTTCGACGAGCGTATCTTCGCCGGTCGGAACGTCGAGGAAGTCGCGGTGGGAGATGTCGTCCTCTCGGGCGGCGAATGCGCCGCACTGATGGTTCTGGATGCTTGCATTCGCCTTCTTCCCGGAGTAATGGGCGCGCCTTCCAGCGGGACCGAGGAATCGTTCGAGGACGGTCTTCTCGAGTATCCGCACTATACCCGACCCACCGAGTGGGAAGGACGCACGATCCCTGAAGTGCTGCGATCGGGGGATCATGCGAAGATTGCCGCCTGGCGGAAACGTCAGGCGGAGGAAGATACACGGTTACGCAGGCCGGACCTATGGGAGCGTCACAGGGACGCTCGGGTCTAGTCTGCCTCTGGCGCGCGGCATGAAAAGAGGACTTGGGTTCATGAACCTGATTCAGCAGATCGAGGCCGAGGAAATTGCCAAGGCCGGCAAGGATATCCCTGAATTCCGTCCGGGCGACACCGTCCGCGTCGGCGTGAAGGTTGTCGAAGGCACCCGCACCCGTGTCCAGAACTACGAAGGCGTGTGCATCGCGCGTTCGAACCGTGGCATGGGCTCGAACTTCACCGTTCGCAAGATGAGCTTCGGCGAAGGCGTGGAGCGCGTGTTCCCGCTCTACTCGCCCAACATCGATTCGATCACCGTGGTCCGCCGCGGCGTCGTGCGCCGTGCGAAGCTGTACTACCTGCGTGGTCGTACCGGCAAGCGCGCCCGCATCGCCGAGCGTCGCGTCAACGACGCCCAGGCATAAGCTTCGGCTTGATCGGGTAACGCGGTTCGGCTGCAAGGCCGATCCGCACGAAGAGGCGGCTCGCTATGGGCCGCCTTTTTTGTGCATTGTCGATCCTGTTTCGCAGCGCCTGGGGGATGAAGCCTTGAGGTCTGCATGGCCGGGGCGGCCGCTGGATTGTCAGGCATTGTTCCGGCTGAGAACCGATCACCCTTCCGCCGTTCCAGCCGACCGAATGATCAACCCCGTTGGCGCGGAAAAACGCGCTTAACCATAGGTTTCAGGCGGGTTTCACCCTTGTCAGCAAGTTCAAAACCCGCTCAATTCCGTCACCGTTGCGTGGCGAATCTGAAAATTTCCATCTCCATCCGCACCACTGAAAGGTAAGGGGGCTCCCATAATGAACAAGAACGATCTCATCAGCGCTGTAGCCGAGTCGAGCGGCCTCACGCGCAACGACGCCACAAAAGCTGTCGAAGGTGTTTTCGAGGCCATTTCCGGCTCGCTGAAGAAGGGCGATGAAGTTCGCCTGGTCGGATTCGGCACTTTCTCCGTCGCAAAGCGCAAGGCTTCGACAGGCCGCAATCCGCGCACCGGCGAGCCGATGGAGATCAAGGCTTCGGCGCAGCCGAAGTTCAAGGCCGGCAAGGGCCTGAAGGACGCGGTCAACTAATACTATCGGCCTGCAGCACTGCAGGCCCTGATCATGTCGCGCCGCGCCAGCCAAGGAGCAGGCGCGGCGTTTCTGTGTCAGGCGGGGAGCATGCATACCCTGCAAGCAGTTGTTCCGGTTGCTCCCGCACCCATGGGCCCGAACACGAGGGTTCATTTCCCCGGTCTCGCGATCTGCGCTTCTCGCTCACTAGCCTCGGCGGGACAGGTGCGGCGCTTGCGGTTTCCCCCGAGGGGGTAACTGCCTGGTAGAAGCGCCGCCCTCAATCTTATATCAGTCCGTTGCGCGTGTGGCTGCAGCATAGAGCGCGATGGCAGCCGCGTTGCTGACGTTGAGGCTCTCCATCGCATGGCTGATCGGCAGCTTCGCTATGGCATCGCAGTGCTGCGTAATGTTGTGGCGCATGCCATCACCCTCGGCGCCAAGAACGAGCGCAACGGGTCCGGTGGGAAGGGATTCGCCGAGCGTCGCATCCGCCTCGCCATCAAGGCCAATGCGCCAGTAGCCAGCCTCGGCTATCTCCTCGAGCGCCCGGGCAAGGTTTACGACGCGCACCCAGGGCAGGATCTCCAGCGCACCGGAAGCCGATTTGGCCAGAGTGCCCGATTCCGGTGGCGCGTGCCGGTCCTGCGTAACGATGGCGCATGCATCGAAGGCGGCTGCCGAGCGCATGATGGCCCCCACATTATGGGGATCGGTCACCTGGTCGAGAACGATCACGGGACGCAGCGGATCGTTGTCCAGAACGTCGGCCAGGAACATGTCGTCGAGCGGCTCGCACTCGAGCACCAGGCCCTGGTGGGGGGCATCCCGTGCGACCAGACGCGCGAGGTCTGCAGGTTGGGCCCATTCGACCGGGAAGTCGGCAGGGAGTTCGCCGTCGAGCGATTCGACGCCCTCTCGCGTCGCCCAGAGCTTGCGATGGCTGCGATCCGGGTTCTTCAGCGCCGCTTCGACGGCATGTCTGCCCCAGAGGCGGACTGCGCCGGAGCCGGCGCGACCGCTTCCGCGTCCGTTCTTCATCCGGCCGGCACGCCCGCGCATGGGCTTCGCCGGGCGGCCGCCGCGCTCCTCGCCACCATCGGCGCCGGTACGCTTGTTCATCGATCGTCCTTTCGAAATCGAAATATTGCAAAATTCTTGCCCCCTCTGGCAGGGAGCCCATTGACAGGCAAGGCTCGCTTCGGCAAAGGCGCGGCTCCTCGGCGACGGGGCGCCTTTCGGGGCCCCGACCAACTCTGGATTTCCTCATTTTTGTGGGGATTTTTAGCGCCAGCAACTGGTGTGGACAGGTGGCCGAGTGGTTAAAGGCAGCAGACTGTAAATCTGCCCGTGCAAGCGTACGCTGGTTCGAATCCAGCCCTGTCCACCACCAGTTTTCGCATCAAGCGCCATCCGCAGCTCCCGCGTAAGGTAGCATCCCGAAAATTCGCACCTGGCTACAATTTGCTGCCGGCCGGCTCTTGCGGGAACACGTGACCGCCAGCGGCATTGCGATACCAGTGCGCACTGTCTAGATGAGAGCGATGCCCGGAGACATTCTCGATAATCAGGGTCGCGGCGAAGCGTCGTGGCAGTGGCCCTCCATTCACCCCGAGGGCCGCAAGTTCGGCGCCATCGCCGGCGTCGTGGCGCTCATCGGCTGGATCATCTTCGGCCCATGGGTCGGGTGGCCGCTGGCGGTCCTGACGCTGTGCGTGCTTGCGTTCTTCCGTGATCCGCTGCGGGTCACCCCGCAGAATGATCGTGCGATCGTCGCGCCTGCCGACGGCCTGATCACCCTGATTGGCAAGGTTCCTCCGCCTCGCGAACTCACCATGGACGACGGCACCGGATTGGTGCCGATGTCGTCGGAACCGGTCACGCGCATTTCCATCTTCATGTCGGTCTTCGACGTGCACATCAATCGCACTCCGATCGCCGGCACGGTGAAGCGGGTGATCTACATCCCCGGCAAGTTCGTGAACGCGGATCTCGACAAGGCGAGCGAAGAGAATGAGCGGCAGCATGTTCTTATCGAGCGCGGAGATGGCCTGCGGGTGTGCTTCACGCAGATTGCCGGTCTGGTCGCTCGCCGGATTGTTCCTTTCGTAAAGCCCGGCGACATCATCGCCAGCGGGCAACGTATCGGACTTATCCGGTTTGGGAGCCGCGTCGACGTTTACCTACCTGCAGGCACGGAGCCCAAGGTGCTGATGGGCCAGAAGACCATAGCGGGTGAGACCGTGCTGGCGGAACTTGGTGCAGCGTCGGTAATCGAAGGCGTGGCGCAGTGATGGATGGTCCGGGGGTCGACGTGGAAGATCACGCTGACCCGGCAAGCGGTCCCCGGCGCGGATTGGCGGCGGGCCTGTCAATGCGGGCGGTTGTTCCAAACGCGATCACAGCGGCAGCGCTATGCTCCGGCTTGACCGGAATACGATTCGCGATCGCAGGCGATTTCGAGAAATCCGTTCTTGCCATCATCCTGGCAGGTATGCTCGATGGGATCGATGGTCGTGCTGCCCGCCTGCTCAAGGCACAGACGCGCTTTGGGGCCGAACTGGACAGCCTGGCTGATTCGATTTCCTTCGGCGTCGCGCCGGCCCTGATTGTTTATCTCTGGACGTTGCACCAACTGCCCAGTCTGGGGTGGATAGCCGCCCTTGCTTTTGCGATCTGCTGCGTCCTGCGCCTCGCGCGGTTCAACGCGCGGCTCGACATGCTGGACCAGCCGCACAAGTCAGCGGGTTTCCTGACCGGAGTTCCCGCACCGCTTGGAGCGGGCATGGCCTTTCTGCCGATGTACCTGTGGATCGCGACGACCCGGCCCGAGTTTGCAAATCCCGTTCTGGTAAGCATCTGGATGGTTCTGATCGCCTTCCTGATGATATCGTCGATCCCGACGCTTGGGTGGTCTCGCCTGCGTCCACCAAATTCGCTGCGCCTTGGCGTTATCGCGGTCGTGGGTCTGACTGTGGCAGCTCTCCTGACGGAGACCTGGTACACTCTGGTGGCGATCACACTCATCTATCTTGCGCTGATCCCGATCGGGCTGGCTGTCTACGCGCGGGTCAGGCGGCAAGGTCCAGTGCAGCACTGATGTGAAGCCACTCGGAACCTGAAGGCGCCACGCGGCGCTCCCGATGAGTTCCAAGTCCAGGCACCGCGACGAGATTCATGCGCTGAGCGGTCTTCCACTCTACAGCCAGTGTACTGGGGCATGCCGCAAGCTCATCTCGGAGCTGACGAACGGTCGGACCAAACCGAGCGAGCGTGGAAATAACCGTCCACGTCGCGGCGACTGCTGCGAAAGCGAAGAGGCAGGCGGCAAATGCGGTCATAGCCATTCCTTTCAAACTATCATCTACGGAGCAGGCTGTGGACAGCTTGTGGAAAAGGTGTTGCCGTTCTACCAATGTTCCGCAGGTGGTTAGTTCCCTCTTTGTTCTAATCGAGTCAAGGGGAAATTTGGCCGTACGCTTTCGGCGGCAGCGAGCGGGGCTAATCGCCCCGGTTCCAAGGACATAAGCAAAAGGCACGCCGCAGCCGTCTCCTTGCCGCGCGCGCAGCCTTCAGGCGGCCTGGGACGAGCTCGAGGGCAATCGTACCGGCTGCGAACCAAGCCGCGCCCGAAGGTAGCGGTGTGCAAGTCGAGAGCGCGCGAGTTCGCCGACATCGTCAGTGTCGCGATCGTTCAATGTTGCGACGTGGATCGGAAGCTCACGTGGTGTCGCGGCAAGCTGCCGGTGAAGAACCTTCAATCTTGATAAGGCAGTCCGCATGCTCTCCCAGAGCGTGAAAGATGCTGCGGCGCCAGCGATTGTGAACAGCAGAAGGGCAACAATATTCATGGCCGTTTGCCTTTGTTTCAGCCGCTGCTTCTGCATCGTTCCGGTCCTGTGGATCCGGTCGACTTGCCCCCTTGTGCAGCGCTATCATCTTCACCAGTATGCCACGTTAAGACATTTTTGAGGATCCGGTTCCTCTGCCAAGTGCCTGAATACGTTGGGATTGAGCTTTTTTGACGCTGAAGCGACAGCGGCTTGCGGCGAGCGGCGCTGCCGGAGTGCCCTCGAGAGGGCTGGATTTAAGATCCGAACGCGAGTAAGGGCGCTTCACCTGTGGGATTCGATACCGGGTTGTCCGGTTCGGCTTGCAGGCAATCCACATGGAAGGCGCACATACCGGTGCCGCCGCGGACAAGGCTCCCGAAAGGGTGCCGTCGCACGGTTCCAGCCTTCCAGAGGTTCAACCGGAAAGGAATTGAATTATGGCGGCACCTGTCGTCACCATGCAGCAGCTCATCGAAGCCGGCGCTCACTTCGGCCATCAGACTCACCGCTGGAATCCGCGCATGAAGCCGTACATCTTCGGTGCGCGCAACGGCATCCACATCATCGACCTGTCGCAGACCGTGCCGCTCTTCGCGCGCGCGCTCGACTTCGTGCAGTCGACCGTCCAGGCGGGCGGCAAGGTGCTCTTCGTCGGCACCAAGCGTCAGGCTCAGGAGCCGATCGCGCAGGCAGCCCGCGCTTGCGGCCAGCACTTCGTCAACCACCGCTGGCTGGGCGGCATGCTCACCAACTGGAAGACCATCTCGGGCTCGATCAAGCGCTTCAAGGCGCTCGAAGAGCAGCTCGCCGGCGACACCACCGGTCTGACCAAGAAGGAAGTTCTCCAGCTTACCCGCGAGCGTGACAAGCTCGAGCTCTCGCTCGGCGGTATCCGCGACATGGGCGGCATTCCGGACGTGATGTTCGTGATCGACGCCAACAAGGAAGAGCTGGCGATCAAGGAAGCCAACGTTCTTGGCATCCCGGTCGTCGCCGTTCTCGACACCAACGTGAACCCGCAGGGCATCGCCTTCCCGATCCCGGGCAACGACGACGCCAGCCGCGCGGTTCGCCTGTACTGCGATGCGATCGCTCAGGCTGCGACCAAGGGTCATCGTGAAGGCGTGATCGACAGCGGCATCGACATCGGTGCGATGGACGCTCCCGTCGAAGAGACCGTCGAGGCCTGATAGGCCCCGGCCAACGACACTTTCGTCATGGAATTGTCGCGCGCCGGGTCCCATGGGCCTGGCGCGCATCCATTTCAGGGGCTGACGCCTCTTAGCAACAAAAGGATTTGAGCGATGGCTTACACCGCCGCTGACGTGAAGAACCTGCGCGAGCGCACCGGCGCCGGCATGATGGACTGCAAGAAGGCTCTCGACGAGACGAACGGCGACCTCGAAGCCGCCGTCGATGCGCTGCGCGCCCGCGGTCTTGCCGCTGCTGCCAAGAAGTCGAGCCGCACTGCAGCTGAAGGTCTGGTCGGCGTTGCCGTCACCGGCACAAAGGGCGTCGCGGTCGAGGTCAACTCTGAGACGGACTTCGTCGCCAAGAACGACCAGTTCCAAGACTTCGTGCGCAAGACCACCGAAGTCGCTCTCGGCCTCGGCGCTGACGACGTGGAAGCGCTCAAGGCTGCAGCGTACCCCGGCGGCGGCACCGTTGCCGACGCGCTGACCAACAACGTTGCGACCATTGGCGAGAACCAGCAGGTTCGCCGCCTGAAGACCGTTGAAGTGGCTCAGGGCCTCGTCATCCCTTACATGCACAATGCCGCTGCGCCGAACCTCGGCAAGATCGGCGTGCTTGTCGCGCTCGAATCGGAGGCTTCGGCCGACGTTCTGGAAGGCCTGGGCAAGCAGATCGCTATGCACATCGCTGCAGCTTTCCCGCTCGCGCTCAACGCCGAAGACCTCGACGCGGAGTTGATCGAGCGTGAGCGTAAGATCGCGCAGGAGAAGGCCGCCGAATCGGGCAAGCCCGAGGCCGTGCAGGCCAAGATGGTCGAAGGCGCTATCGCCAAGTACGCCAAGGAAAACGCGCTGCTCTCGCAGGTCTTCGTTCTCGACAACAAGACGCCGATTCAGCAGGTCGTCGATCAGGCCGGCAAGGAAGCGGGCGCCAAGATCGTCCTCAAGGACTATGTGCGCTTCCAGCTGGGCGAAGGCATCGAAAAGGAAGTTTCCGACTTCGCCGCCGAGGTGGCCGCCGCTGTAGCGGGCTGATCTTAGCGTCATTCTTCGGAATGGAACATGCGGGCTGGAAGCATTGCTTCCGGCCCGCTTTCTTTTGCGGTCGGCTGCCCCGCAGGGATCGAAGGTGCATTTTCAGCGTTGAAGTGGTGTAGCATTGTTCAGGGAGGCGCACGATGAACGCGATCACCACCGTTGCCGAGTTCAGGCATGGATTGGCGGAAAATCCGATCTCCGACGAACTGGCTTACTTGCGTAAGGCCGTGGAAGACGCCTGTCCGCCCTCGGCCACCGTGAGCTTCACCTTCGACGGAAGGCTGCGGATTGCCGTTGATGTCCACACCTTCGAAGAGGCCAGTCAGGTAGAGGCCGTCCTGCCCTCCATTGCAGGGGGTGTGTTTCATGATGTCGTGCGTGGCAATACGCCGGGCATGTCGTTCAGGCGCCGGGTAAGCGCGCTGGTGGAGCGCTGAGGCTTTCGGCTCGACGGCCTCTCCAGAGGCAGCAGCGTGTCTCGCAGCCTTATCGACAGCAGGGCTTGCAGGGATGAAGTGGCGCCCACGGCGGATCGCGATTGATCTGCCGAACGGCAACATGCTTGGGTGCGATCCCGATCCTAAGCCCCTTGGCAACCGCGCCGCTCCCTCCTAAAGCCGGGCCACCCCAGTCCCCGGAGATCCAGCGGCATGTCAGCCTTCCCCTACAATCGCGTCCTGCTCAAACTTTCGGGCGAGGTGCTGATGGGGAGCCAGCAGTTCGGTATCGATCCTGAGTTCGTTGCGGAGCTTGCGAAGGAAGTTAAGGCCGCGAAGGAGACGGGGCTCCAGATTTGCCTGGTGATCGGCGGCGGGAATATCTTCCGCGGCATGGCAGGCGCCGCGCGCGGCATGGATCGTGCGCAGGCAGACTACATGGGCATGCTGGCCACCGTGATGAACGCGCTTGCGATGCAGAACGCGCTGGAGCAGCTCGGCGTGGAGACCCGTGTGCAGTCGGCAGTCCAGATGGACCAGGTGTGCGAGCCTGTGATCCGGCGCCGGGCGGAGCGCCACCTTGAAAAAGGCCGCGTGGTCATCTTCGCCGCGGGCGTGGGCGCACCCTATTTCACCACCGATTCCGGCGCTGCGCTGCGTGCGGCCGAAATGCGGTGCGACGCGTTGCTCAAGGGCACGAGCGTGGATGGCGTCTACGACAGTGATCCCAAGACCAATCCCGATGCCATGCGTTACAGCAGCGTCGATTATGATACCGTCCTTGCCGACAACCTGAAGGTGATGGACGCTTCCGCCGTGGCACTGTGCCGCGACAATGCAATTCCGATCGTCGTGTTCTCGATCCGCGAGAAGGGCAACCTTGCCGCCGTCCTCGCAGGAGGCGGTACCAAGACGGTCGTCCAGAAGGGAGCCTGATACATGGCCAAGTACGACAAGGCGGATCTCGAGCGCCGCATGAAGGGCGCGATCGATGCGCTTAAGCACGACCTTTCCGGTCTGCGCACCGGACGCGCGAACACGGCACTGCTCGAGCCGATCACGGTGACGGTCTACGGCAGCAACATGCCGATCACTTCCGTGGCGACGATCTCGGCCCCCGAGCCGCGGATGCTGTCGGTGCAGGTGTGGGACAAGTCCAACATCGGTCCCGTCGAGAAGGCGATTCGCTCCGCGGGCCTCGGACTCAACCCGATTAACGATGGCAACACCTTGCGCCTCCCGATCCCCGATCTGACGGAGGAGCGGCGCAAGGAACTCGCCAAGCTCGCCAGCTCCTATGCCGAAAAGGCTCGTGTCGCCGTGCGCAACGTGCGCCGCGACGGCATGGACGACCTGAAAACGGATGAGAAGAAGGGCGAGATCTCGGAAGACGAGAAGAAGCGCGCCGAAACCGACGTTCAGAAGCTGACCGACGACATCATCAAGCAGCTGGATGAGGAATTCGGCCGCAAGGAAAAGGAAATCCTCGGCAAGTGAGGGGCGTCGCCCCTTCCTCGAGGGATGGCTGATGGGAAAGGATGTATCCACGCGCGCGCGTCATGTCGCCATCATCATGGATGGCAACGGGCGCTGGGCGAAGAAGCGCCATCTGCCGCGCGCGATCGGCCACCAACGCGGGGTCGAGGCGGTGCGCCGCGTCGTGCGCGGCGCGCGTGAGATGGAGCTGGAGGCGCTTACGCTCTACGCCTTCTCGACCGAGAACTGGCGCAGGCCCGAGGAGGAAGTCTCCGACCTGATGAGCCTCATGAAACGCTTCATCCTCTCGGACCTGGACGAGTTTGCAGAAGCCGGTGTCAGGCTCAAGATCATCGGTGACTACAAGGCCTTCAAGCCTGACGTGGTCGAGCTTGTCGAAGGCGCGATGTCGCGTACGGCGGGGAACACGGGAACGACGCTTGCGGTCGCCCTGAACTACGGCTCGCAGGATGAGATCGCCCGGGCTGCGACCAAGGCTGCGGCCAAGGGGGCGATCACGCCCGAGACACTTTCGGCCGAACTCGATACCGCCGACCTGCCCCCGCTCGACCTGCTGATCCGGACCTCGGGTGAAGTGCGGCTGTCGAACTTCCTACTCTGGCAGGCCGCATACGCCGAGATGCTGTTCACCGATGTGCTCTGGCCCGATTTCACGGCCGACCATCTGCGCGATGCGCTGGAAACCTTCACCACTCGGGAGAGGCGTTATGGCGGACGCTAAGAGACCCAGGCGCGGGTTGTCCGATCTGGGCGTCAGGGCTGCATCCGGCGTGGTCATGGTCGCCGTCTCGGGCGCTGCGTTGTGGCTCGGCGGCGCGGTGTGGATCGCTTTCGTTTGTGCGATCTCCGTGGGGGTCCTCTACGAGTGGATCCGCCTTGCCCGCCGTGCGACGCCGGGACCCGCAGGGCGGGCCGCCTGGAACTTCGCAGGAATGCTTTACGTCGGCGTGGGCGCGGCGATGCTGCTGTTCCTGCATAACGACGCGTTCACTCTCGCACCTGTCCTGACTCTGCTGGCGACCGTTATCGCTGTGGACGTCGGCGCCTATTTCACCGGGCGGACGCTGCGAGGACCAAAGATCGCGCCATCGATCAGCCCGTCGAAGACCTGGTCCGGGCTGGCAGGAGGTATTCTAGGAGCCACGCTGGCGCTCTTCACTGCGGCGCGTCTGTGGCAGGAGGGGCTGATCTGGCTGACGCCGCAGGGCGCCGCGGCCGACGCGGTCTCGTGCTTCGGGTCACAGCCATGCTGGTATGCAGGCGCGGCGGCGGTTCCGCTGTTCGGCGCCTGTCTGATGTCAGGAATAGTGACGGCGGTTTGCGCACAGGCCGGCGATTTCTTCGAGAGCTGGATGAAACGGCGCGCGGGCCTCAAGGATTCGGGCAACATCATACCCGGGCATGGCGGCTTCTTCGACCGCGTCGACGGCTTGCTGGCGGTGCTGTTCGTGCTAGGCCTTATGATCCTCCTCCAGCCGCGATGAGTTCGATGCGTACCTTGACCGTCCTTGGCGCCACCGGCTCGATCGGCACCTCGACCCTCGACCTCGTTCGTCGCAACCCGGAAGGCTGGCGTGTCGTTGCGCTTACAGCCCATTCGAGCGCGATCGAACTTGCCCGGTTGGCGCGCGAATTCGGGGCGGAGATCGCCGTTGTCGCGGACGAGGCTTGTCTCCCGGCGCTTCGTGACGCGCTTGCCGGCTCGGGCATTGAAGCTGCGGGTGGGCCCGCGGCTTTGGTCGAGGCCGCTGCAAGAGGCGCACAGGTGACCGTCGCGGCGATTGTCGGTTGCGCCGGACTGGCGCCGACCATGGCGGCGATCGAGCAGGGCGGTGTGATCGCACTGGCCAACAAGGAAGCGCTCGTATCCGCCGGCGACGTCATGATGGCTGCAGTCGAGCGGCACGGCGCGACCTTGCTTCCCGTCGATTCCGAGCACAACGCGATCTTCCAGTGCCTGTGCGGCAACGACCCGGAGCACGTCCGCTGGATCACGCTGACGGCAAGCGGCGGGCCGTTCCGTGACTGGTCGTGGGAGCGCCTGGTGGCCGCCACTCCGGCGGAAGCGGTTCGCCATCCCAACTGGGACATGGGTGCCAAGATCAGCGTCGATTCGGCGACGATGTTCAACAAGGGCCTCGAACTGATCGAGGCCTATCATCTCTTTCCGGTCGGACTGGACCATCTGCGCATCATCGTCCATCCGCAGTCGGTGGTTCATTCCATGGTTGAGTACCGGGACGGCTCGACCTTGGCGCAGCTTGGCCCTTCCGACATGCGGGTGCCCATCGCCTCTGCGCTGGCGTGGCCGGGTCGAATGGACACTCCATGCGCTCCGCTCGACCTCGCCGCGATCGGTGAACTGACGTTCCGCAGTCCCGACGAGGTGCGTTTCCCCGCCACGCGTCTGGCCCGCGAGGCCGCGCAGTCTGGCGGAGCTGTTCCCGCGGTGCTCAATGCGGCCAACGAAATTGCCGTGGCAGCCTTCCTTGGCGGTCAGATTGGGTTCACCCGCATTGCCGCACAAGTGGAAGACGTACTGAGTTCCTACGCACCGCCCCCGCCCGATTGCCTTTCCGACGTTCTCGAGGTCGATGGCGAGGCGAGGGCACGGGCGCGTCTGCTCGTGACCAGTACCTGACGGAGATTGCTCGCTTGACCGGATCACCAGGCCTTCTGACGACGATCTTCGCCTTCCTCCTGGTTTTGGGACCGCTGGTCCTGATCCACGAACTGGGACACTATCTCGTCGGCCGGATGTTCGGCGTGAAGGCCGACGCGTTCTCGATCGGCTTCGGCAAGGAAATTGCAGGCTGGACGGACCGCCGCGGGACGCGCTGGAAGCTCTCTGCGCTTCCACTCGGCGGATATGTCCAGTTCGCGGGGGACATGAACCCCTCCAGCGCCCCGGGTCCTCTGGATGATCGTCTTTCGGCCGAGGAGCGGGCGCAGACGTTCCATGTCAAACCCGTGTGGCAGCGCGCCCTGATCGTTCTTGCCGGGCCGATGACAAATCTGCTCCTGTGCGTCGCCATCTTCGCCGCGTTCTACGGGACTTACGGCCGAGTAGTGGCTGATCCGGAGATCAGCGGTTTCTCCGCGAACTCGCCGGCACGTGCAGCAGGCCTGCGGATCGGTGACCGCATTGTCGCCATCGATGGCGATCCCGTCGGCGGCATCGAGGATGTGGCGGATCATACCGTCTACTTCCCGGGCAAGACGCTTTCGGTAGCTGTGGCGCGTGAGGGAAGCACGACAGTGGTGCCTGTCACCCTGGCGGCACGCGAACTCAGCGACAAGTTCGGCAACAAGGCAAAGGTCGGTGAACTCGGCGTCGAGATGGTGCCGCCGCTGGTTGGCCGCTTCCATGGCGATTCGCCGGCCGAGAAGGCGGGCGTGATGCTTGGCGACCGGATTATCGCCGTGGACGGCACGCCTGTCGCCAGCTTCACCGACATACCTCGGCTTGTGCAGCCACATCCGGGACGGAGCATCGAGGTTACCGTGCGCCGGGATGGAAGGAGCCTTGCCATCCCGGTGGTGATCGGCACAGGCACTGTCACTGACGACCGCGCGGTGAGGACCGTCGGCCAGATCGGCGTCGGAGCAGGGCGCCTGGAACGCGTCGGGCCTTTGCGCGCAGTTGGGCTGGGCTTCGAGCAGAGCTTCCACGTAATGGGTACGATGGTCACCGGCATCGCCCAGATATTCACAGGCGATCGCTCGGTCCGGGAGCTTGGCGGGCCGGTGAAGATCGCCCAGTATTCGGGCCAGCAGTTCAGCCTTGGATGGGAGGCTTTCGTATCCTTCGCGGCCCTTATCTCGATTAACTTGGCATTCATCAACCTCCTGCCAATTCCTGGCCTCGACGGCGGCCACCTGGCCTTTTATGCAGCCGAAATGGTCCGCCGGCGGCCGCTGGGAGTACGCAGTCAGGAATGGGCCATCCGTACCGGCGTGGCCCTGGTTCTTGCGCTTATGGTTTTCGTCACTGTCAACGATCTGGCCCAGCTTCCGATTTTCGGGGGATAGCCGGGAGGTTTTATCCAGCGATCATAATGTTGCCCGGTTTTGTCTGCTTGATCCGATACGCTCCATCGGGCAGACGGCTGCGGTTGCCTGTGAGGTTCGGTGCGCGCCTTGCAGTTTGGTCTGCCGATCCGTCTGCTGCTCGGCCAGGCTGAGGTGATCTGTTTTTGTCGCGAAAGCGAATACGGGAATTTGCGTAAAATGATCGGATGGGAAATGGTTCGCTGCACTGACGAACGCCGCGTTGTGCAACTTGCGGCCGTGTTGCTGGGAAGCACGATCCTCGCGGGTGTTCCAGTCAGCGCATTTGCCCAGGCCGCGCCGCGTACCCCGGCCCCCCCGGCGGCGACGGCAGCAGCGGCTCCGGCCACCGATGCCGAAGCAGGGCCGACGATCCAGACGATCCAGGTCAAGGGTTCCGAGCGCCTCGAGGCTCAGACGGTGCTGTCCTACATCAAGCTGCGCGTGGGCCAGACCTACACCAAGGCTGCGGCGGACGCGGCGCTGAAGGACCTATACGCAACCGAGCTGTTCAAGGATGTGCAGGTCGGCAACGACGGCGGTGTGGTGACGATCACGGTTCAGGAGAACCCCGTCGTCAATCGCATCATCCTTGAAGGCAACAAGCGCATCAAGGACGACAAGATCCTTCCCGAGATCAAGGTCGCCCCGCGCCAGATATTCACGCGCTCCAAGATCCGTGCGGACGTGGCGCGCATCATCGAGCTGTACAAGCGTCAGGGCCGGTACGCGGCCACGGTCGAGCCGAAGATGGTGGCGCTTGACCAGAACCGCGTGGATATCGTCTTCGAGATCACCGAGGGCGACAAGTCCAAGGTGCGGCAGATCAACATCATCGGGAACGAGAAGTTCTCCGACGGTGAACTGCGCGGTGAAATGGTGACCAAGCAGGCGCGGTTCACGCGCCTGTTCAGCTCGGGCACCAGCTACGACCCGGACCGCATGGCCTTCGACCAGCAAAAGCTGCGCCAGTTCTACCTGACGCAAGGCTATGCGGATTTCCGTGTGGTTTCGGCGGTTGCAGAGCTGACGCCGGACAAGAAGGACTTCATCATCACCTACGTGGTGGAAGAAGGCCAGCGCTACAAGTTCGGCGACGTCAAGGTCGAGAGCCAGCTGCGTGACTTCGACGGCGAGAAGATGGCCAGCAACCTCGCCATGAAGAAGGGCGACTGGTACAACGCCAAGCAGGTCGAGGACACGATCGATGGCCTGAACGACACGGCAGGCGCATTCGGCTACGCCTTCGCCGACGTGCGGCCGCAGTACGACCGTGACAAGGAAAACCTCACCATGGGGTTGACCTTCGTTATTCAGGAGGCGCCGCGCGTCTATGTCGAGCGGATCGACATCAACGGCAACACGCTGACGCAGGACAAGGTCATTCGCCGCGAGTTCCGTATCGCAGAAGGTGACGCTTTTAACTCGCTTCAGGTCAAGCGTTCGACCAACCGCATCAAGTCGCTTGGTTACTTCCAGGAGAAGTTCGAGGTCGAGCAGAAGCCGGGCAGCGCGGACGACCGCATCCTGCTTGAAGCCAACGTGGAAGAAAAGCCCACGGGCGAACTGCAGCTCTCGGCAGGTTTCTCGAGCCTTGAAAGCTTTATCTTCCAGGCCTCGATCCGGCAGCGCAACTTCCGCGGTCGCGGGCAGACGGTTGGCCTTTCCGGCAGCATCTCGCGTTACTCGAAGAGCGTCGAGGCGAGTTTTGTCGAGCCGTATCTGTTCGACAAGAACATTTCGATGGGCGTCGATGTCTATCGCCGCGATTTCAACAGCTTCAACTACGCAAACTCGAACCGGAACACGACTTACGAGCAGTCGACGACAGGTTTCCAGGTCCGCGCGGGCGTGCCGCTGACGGAGTATTTCACGGCTGTGGGCCGGTATACCCTCAACTACGACGATGTCGGTCTGGACGAGGGGACGTACTACACCAATCGCGTCAACCCCGATGTCTACCAGTGCGACCCGCTCTATGCCGGGCGTTACCTTTGCGACGCGATCGGCAAGCGGCTGAGCTCGATCCTGGGTCTGTCGCTGATCTACGACACGCTGGACAACCGGGTGCGTCCTTCGCGCGGCAACACCGCTTCGCTGAACTTCGACTTTGCCGGGCTTGGCGGCGACGTGAAATATGCCCGCATCCGGGCCAACGCGGCTAAGTACTTCCCGCTGGGCAAGGGCTTCATCTTCTCGCTGTCGGCGGAGGGTGGCGCTATCAAGGGTCTGGGAGGCGACGATGTGCGCCTGACCGACCGATTCTATCTTGGCGAGCCGCAGATCCGCGGCTTCGCCATTCGTGGTGTCGGTCCTCGCGTGCTGCGCAAGCAGCTGGATGCGGACGGCAACCCCACGACGAAGCGTAGCCAGTGGACCGACGACGCCCTTGGCGGCAACTACTACTACATGGGCCGTGCGGAGATGGAGATTCCTCTGGGCTCCGGCGCGCGCGAAATGGGTCTGCGACCGTCGATCTTTGCTGACGTTGGTGCGGTGTGGAGCGTCAAGCAGCCCGAACTCACGCAATGCAACCCGGGCTGCAACCAGATCTATACCGACGCGAACGGCAATTCGACCACAAGCGCGACCGATCCGACGACGGGCGCGGCGAACACTCCGACGCTCGATTCCAGCGGCAATCCGACTTATCAGTTCTCCTTCGTCGAGGAATTCGCCGGAGACAGCTGGAAGCCGCGCGTGGCCGTCGGCATCGGCGTTAACTGGAACTCGCCTTTCGGCCCGTTCCGCATCGATTTCTCGCGTGTCCTGCTGAAGCAGGATGGCGACGATCCCAAGGCATTCACTTTCAACGTGGGAACACAATTCTGATGAGCACCATGACCAAGACCGTTGCGCTGGCCGCTGGCCTCGCGCTCGCCACCGTTGCCGCGCAGCCCGCCTTCGCGCAGAAGAAGGGCGCAACTGCCTCGGCTGCTTCGGGTACCATCGTCCAGGGCCTGGGCATCGCCAGCTTCGACGCGGTGATCGCCAACTCGAACGCCTACAAGGCCGCCGAGACCCAGCGCCAGACCACCTACAAGGCGCAGTACGATCAGGCGCAGGCGCGCAACACGGCGCTCAACGCACAGATCAAGCCATTGGTCGACAAGTTCAACGCTGACCGTCAGGGCGGCAAGGTAGGCGAGGCCGCTCTCCAGCAGCAGGCCGCGTCGATCCAGCAGATCCAGGAGAACGGCAAGGCCGAACTCCAGCGCATCCTGCAGCCGGTCGGCCTCTCGCAGGCCTACGTGAACGAGCAGATCGAGGAAAAGCTCAACGACGCGGTGAAGGCGGCGATGACCAAGAAGAACGTCTCGATCCTGATCTCGCCCGATGCGATCCTGGCCGTCAACGGCGGTGCCTACAACCTCAACCAGGACATCCTGAACGAGCTCAACACTGCGCTTCCTTCCGCGCAGCTGGTTCCGCCTGCCGGATGGGAGCCGCGCCAGATCCGCGAGCAGCGTGCCGCTCAGGGCGCGCAGCAGCCGGCGCCTGCAGCAACTGCCCCGGCCGGTCGCTGATCCAGGGAGCGGACAGGGCATGAGCGAAGAGACGGTAACGGTCTACGACACCGCAAAGATCCTCGAGGCGCTTCCGCACCGCTACCCGATGCTGCTTGTCGATCGCGTGGTCTCCATCTCGGAAGAGGAGGGGATCCACGCGGTCAAGGCCGTGAGCTTCAATGAGGATTTCTTTCAGGGGCACTTCCCGGGGCGTCCGATCATGCCCGGGGTCCTGCAGATCGAAGCGCTTGCGCAGGCCGCCGGCATCCTTGCCATCGAAAGCCTGGGGCTGGCGGGCAAGCTGGTCTACTTCATGGCGATCGAGGATGCGAAGTTCCGCAATCCTGTGACACCCGGCCATCTGCTAACCTTGCGGGCCGGTTTCGTGCAAAAGCGTTCGCGCGTCTGCAAGTTCTGGGGCAAGGCCTCGATCGATGACAAGGTAACCTGCGAAGTCAACTTCACCGCGATGATCGCGGACAGCTGAGCTCTTGCATTTCGGCACCCTTGCCTGTAAGGGCGCCGCTTTCCAAGCCAGGCCGGTCGGAACCGGCCACATGCGAAAGAGATAGACCCATGAAGGCCGATACCCATCCCGACTACCACATGATCACGGTTCAGATGACCGATGGCACCACTTTCCAGACCCGCTCGACCTGGGGCTCGGAAGGTGACACGCTGGTGCTCGACATCGACCCGACCTCGCACCCGGCCTGGACCGGCGGCAAGGCCCAGCTTCAGGATGGCGGCCGCGTGGCTCAGTTCAACAAGCGCTTTGGCGGTCTTTCGCTCACCAAGAAGTGAGCGGGTCGGCCCAATCGGCCGAACCGGATTGCACCAGAACGAACGAGGCGGTCCCATCGGGGCCGCCTTTTTCATTGTCGAACCACCATAGAGGAACTTTCCGTGGCCTGCGGCGATTGCCTTTCGCGTCCAGCGCCTTAGGCTGGCACCGTCAATTTGCAGCGGGCTGCTTGAGGCCCGGAACCCGGAGAGCTTCCGATGATCAGCCGCACCCCTCGTCTTCTCGCCGCGCCCATTGCCGCTCTTGCCTTCGTGGCGACATCGGCCTGCGTCCATGCCCAGGCCGAGCACGCCCATGGGCATGCTCCCGCAGCCACCGGCACCGCTTCCTCGTCGATGGTTCACGCCGACGTAATCGGTGCAGACGGCAAGAAACTTGGCATGGTGATGCTGCAGGAAACGCCCGCCGGCGTTCTCGTGAGTGCCGATGTGAAAGGCATTCCTGCGGGTGATCATGGCTTCCACTTCCACCAGAAGGGCATCTGCGATCCTGCCGCAAAGTTCGAGACGGCAGGCGGCCATTTCGCGGGCGGGGACCATCAGCACGGTTATCTCGTGGCCAAGGGGCCGCACGGTGGCGACATGCCGAACCAGCACGTCGGTGCCGACGGTGTCCTCAAGACGCAAGTCCTCAACACCGGAGTAACGCTTGGAGCGGGAAGCAAGTCGCTGTTCGACGCTGACGGCACTGCGCTTGTCATCCATGCCAACGCGGACGATTACAGCAGCCAGCCTTCCGGGAATGCTGGCGGTCGCCTGGCCTGCGCCGTGATCAGCAAGCCGAAGTAACGAGCCGCCCGTCGCACGCCGGCCCCGTCATCATATGGCGGGGCAGGGCGTCAGGCCCATGGCCTTTCCCGGTACCACTGAGTGATGACGTACTTGAACCCCTTGCGAACCTTCATGGCGTGATGGAGCGTGGCGGCGTTTGGAGTTCCATCGGGCCGCCGATTGTTCCAGGCGATCAGCTTCCCCGTCTCAGGCTGGATGACCTTGTCGATGACGCGAAAGCGGGTCGCGCCGCCTGCTTCCACCGCGTTGAGATAGATCATGAAGGTCCAGGTCCGCTGGCCGGCAACCGAGCAATACTTGTCGAAATCCGTGCTGCCCGGCTCGAAGTAGTCGGTGTGCGCCTTGAACTCCTGCCCCACTTCATAGCGCTGGCCCTGCAGCGGCTCTGCATAGACAGGATCGATCCCGGAGAGCCGTGAAAGTGCCCCGGCAAGTTCCGCGACCACAGGCTGGTCGGTCGACAGGTCGCAGGTGGAACTGGTGCGGAACGCATCGTCGCCGTTGTAGTCCGCGATGGTGGATGGGCGATGATTGCTCTCGATCAGCTCGATGAGTTGGGCGCACTGTCGCACATCGAGAAAGTCGCGCCGGATGAACAGGTCGAGCCGGGATGAGGGAAAACGCTGCACGTTCGCATGGGACAGCATCTGTTCAGCCGATGATTCGCCGAGTCCGTTCATGGCCCAGACCCTAGCGGCGGTCCGGCAGGAGGAAAATCGGGGGCGAAGGTCAGCGGATGAATTTTGATCGAGTACCAATTTTTGTTTTGCAAGAATCTCGAGGGTGTGCAAAAGGCGCGCTCCCGCAGCGGTTCCAGCCAAGCTGACCCGACTGTGGATGCGGCATTCGGCCTTGGTTCGGATGGCTCGTGTGGCGATCGTAGCTCAGTTGGTTAGAGCGCCGGTTTGTGGTACCGGAGGTCGTGGGTTCGAACCCCATCGATCGCCCCATTTCATCACCACGGTATTCAGGGCCAGGGATCGGTCCGTCGCGGGCGGGGCAAATGCCCGTTTCAGGCGAAAAGCGTAGCTCAATTGATTTGAGTCACTTGTTCCTCGCACCACTCTCGATAGAAGCGCGACTGTCATGCACGGCTTCGCAAATCCTGCCCGTTTTCTGCGTAATGCGCGCTGGCTCATGCCTTTGTGTCTGGGCGTCGGCCTTGGAGTGGCCGGACTGGCGCTGATCTGGGGCGTCATGCTGGCGCCGGCCGAGCGGTTGCAGGGCGAGACCGTGCGCATCATGTACCTCCATGTTCCCGCTGCATGGCTGGGCATGGCAGGGTGGATGGGCATTGCAGGCGCGAGCCTGGCTGAACTGGTCTGGCGCCATCCCCTGGCTGCGATCGCCGCAAGGGCTTGTGCACTGCCGGGAACCGTGTTCACGGCAGTTTGCCTTCTTACCGGTTCCCTTTGGGGGCGTCCGGCCTGGGGAACGTGGTGGGTCTGGGACGGTCGGCTGACCAGCATGCTGGTACTGCTGTTCCTCTACTTCGGCTGGATCGCGCTTTCGCAGGCGAGCGATTCCTCTGCCGGCGCAGGCGAGAACCGCGCCCCTGCGATCTTCGGCCTGGTGGGCGCGGTGAACGTTCCAATCATCCATTATTCCGTGATCTGGTGGAACAGCCAGCATCAGCCGCCAAGCATCACTTTGGGCAAGTCTGCGATGTCCGGCGATTTCCTCGTGCCCCTGCTCGCTGCGATGTTGGGGTTCACCCTGATTTTCGCAGGTGTCGTGCTGGCGAGGATGAGAGCTATCCTCGCGGATCAGCAGGCCGAGGCAAGGCTGCGTCGCAAGGCTTTCAGCCAGGTGGAATTCTGATGCGCGAGGCAATGGACCCCTGGACCTTCGTCGTCGCATCCTACGCTATCGGAGTGGGCGCGACCCTTGGCATGGTGGTGTGGTCGCTCATCTCGATGCGCCGGGCGGAAAGTCGCCGCGACCGGGCGAGGAAGCCATGACATTGATGAAAGCGAAGCACCAGCGGCTGGTGCTGCTGGTGAGCGCGCTGGTCGTACTGGTCGCAGCCGCGCTTCTCGCGGCATGGGCGCTGCGCAATCAGGCGAGCTACTTCTACGTACCGAGCGAGATTGTCGCGCATCCGCCGGAAGCAGGCCGTGCCGTGCGGCTGGGCGGCATGGTCGAGCAGGGCTCGCTGAAGACCGCAGCCGACGGCGTGACGATCCACTTCGTCGTACAGGACGGCCAGGCGCGAGTGCCGGTGACTTTCCGCGGCATCGTGCCCTCGCTCTTCGTGGAAGGCTCGGGCGTCGTTGCCGAGGGAAGCATGCAAGCAGGCGGCATGTTCGTGGCGGATAATCTGCTTGCCAAGCACGACGAGAACTACGTGCCGCGCGAGATGCAGGACATGACCAGGGAACAGGCCGAAAAGGTCATGCGCGAGACGAAATGATGGCCTACCTCGATGATCGCTGAACTGGGACTGGCGGCGCTCTGGATGGCAGCGGCCCTTGCGGCCCTGCAACTCCTTTTCGGAAGCCTCGGCTTGACCGCGCGCGGACAGGTGCTTGGTCAGGCTGTGCGCCCCGTCGCGATCGTGCAGGGGCTTCTGGCGCTCCTTGCCTTCCTGTGCCTGGTCTACGTCTTCGCAGTAACCGATCTGTCGGTCAGGCTTGTGGCGCTGAACTCGCATTCGATGAAGCCGCTGGTCTTCAAGATTGCCGGGTCATGGGGCAATCATGAGGGCTCGATGCTTTTGTGGGTGACGGTGATGGGGATGGCAGGGGGCTTCGTGGCGCTTGTCGAAAGGCGCCTGCCTGAACGCACGATGCTGGCCACACTGGCGGGGCAGGCGTTCGTCAGCCTCGGCTTCTACGCGTTCCTGCTGCTTGCCTCCAACCCGTTCGAGCGCCTGTCTCCCGCTCCGGTGGAGGGCAACGGCTTGAACCCGCTCCTGCAGGACCTTGGCCTCGCCTTCCATCCGCCTACGCTCTACCTCGGCTACGTCGGGCTATCGATCGCCTTCAGCTTCGCGATAGGCGCTCTCGTCACACGCGAGGTGGGCCCGCCCTTCGCACGTGCCATGCGCCCGTGGGTGCTGGCAGCCTGGATATTCCTGACGGTAGGGATCGCTGCCGGGTCGTACTGGGCCTACTACGAGCTTGGCTGGGGCGGCTGGTGGTTCTGGGATCCGGTCGAGAACGCCTCCCTCATGCCCTGGCTGGCGGCAACCGCGTTGCTGCATTCGTGCAGTGTCCTTGCCGCGCGCAATGCCCTTCGTGCCTGGACGGTGATGCTGGGTGTGGTCGCCTTTTCGATGTCGATGATCGGCACTTTCCTCGTCCGCTCGGGTATCCTGACAAGCGTCCATGCCTTCGCAGTCGATCCGGAGCGCGGCACGTTCATCCTCGCGCTGCTGGCCATCTACATTGGCGGCGCCTTGACGCTTTTCGGCCTGCGCGCCTCCACCGTGAGCGAGGGGGAGCGCTTCGCCCCGATCAGCCGCGAGAGTGCTCTGGTGTTCAACAACGTCATGCTCTCCGCGATTTTGGGGATCGTGCTGTTCGGTACGCTGTACCCGCTCGTGGCCGAATCGATGGGTGCGAAGGTCTCGGTCGGACCGCCGTATTTTAACCCGATGAGCGCGATCTTCGCCGTACCCATGCTGGTGGTGCTTGCAGTCGGACCCTTGCTGCGCTGGCGACGCGATACCTTCGCGCGGGTGGGCAAGGGGCTGGTGATCCCGGCCATGCTGGTCGTCACAGGAGCGATTGCGCTCGTAGTGATAGGCGGCGTTTCGCTGCTGCCATTCCTCGGCCTCGCTCTTGCGCTGGGTCTTGCCTGGGCAAGCGTGCTGCCTTTGAAGGGCCGGAACCTGCGCCGTACCCCGCTGCCGATCTGGGGCATGGTGGTCGCGCATTTCGGCATTGCCGTATCGTTGTTCGGAATGAGCAGCGAAAGCGCGTTCTCGGTCGAGAAGCTTGTCGCCGTTCGCATCGGTGACATCGTCGAGGTCGGCCCCTGGGGCGTGAAGCTCGATACGGTGGAGCCGGTCGCCGGTCCGAACTGGACGGCACTGGAGGCGCGGTTGCTGGTTCGTTATGGAACGAACGGCAAGGTGACGCGCATGCTGCCGCAGTCCCGAAGCTTCTGGGCGCCTCCGCAACAGACAAGCGAATCGGCGCTGCTGACCCGGTGGAATGGCCAGCTCTATGCCGTGCTAGGTGGTGAGGCACCCCGCGCAAACGGCACGGATGCGGATGGCCGCTGGCAGCTGCGACTTTGGTGGAAGCCCTTCGCACCCCTGATCTGGCTGGGCGGACTTCTCGTGGCGCTGGGAGGCCTGCTCGCTCTGGTGGGGCATGTCGCGTCGGACCTGCGCAGGATCGTCGCGCGCGGGAAGATCGCCTACCGTCGTGAAAGGCAGGGCCGATGAGCGAGGATCGCGGCAAGGCTCCGCGCTGGGCCATCTGGCTCCCGCTGGCACTGTTCGCCGGGTTTCTGGCGCTCGTCATGGCGGGCCTGTTCCGACCGGCGGACCGCAACGTTTCAAGCGCACTCGTAGGCAAGGCTATGCCCAGGTTCGATCTTCCCGCGGCTTTGCCTGGCCGGCCTGGGCTCGACAGCAGGGCCCTCGCCACCGGCAAGCCCCATCTCGTCAACATCTTCGCCAGCTGGTGCGTACCCTGCCGGGTGGAGGCACCGCAGTTGGGGGAGCTCGCAAGGGCAGGTGTTCCGATCCAAGGCATTTCGGTACGGGACACCACCGAGAACCTGCAGGCCTTCCTTGCGGAGCACGGGGACCCGTTCCAGCGGATCGGGGCGGATGATGATGGCAAGGTGCAGCTTGCCCTGGGTTCGTCCGGCGTGCCAGAAACCTACGTCGTCGATGGAAAGGGCACGATCGTCTACCAGCACATCGGCGAAATCCGGCCCGAACATGTCGGCTTCCTGCTTGAGAAGCTTAAGGACGCCGAACAGTGAAGCGCATCGCAATCCTCGCGGGCTTGCTGTTCGCCGGGCCTATCCTGGCGCAGGAAGAGCAGTCGAGTGCGCCCTATGCCTATCGGCAGATCGACGACCCGGCCAAGGAAGCTGAGGCGCAGAGCCTGATGGAATCGCTGCGCTGCCTGCAGTGCCAGGGGCAGTCGATCGCCGACTCGGACGCTCCGATTGCCGGATCCATGCGCAGCCTGGTGCGCGAGCGCATCGCTGCGGGAGAGGAGCCGGAGGCGATCCGGGCCTGGCTGATCGAGCGTTACGGTGACTACGTCAGCTACGCCCCCCAGCTGACGGCGCTCACCTGGCCGCTTTTTGCAGCTCCGGCGGTTCTGCTCCTCATCGCCTTCCTGTTGCTGCGTCGCCGCTTCGGGAGCGGCTCGGGGGAAGCTCGATGACCTGGCTCCTTGTCGTCGGCCTCGCGCTGTTCGTGATGGCGATGCTGCTGTTCGTTCTGAAGATCCCCCGCGGTGCCCGCGAGGCTGTTGCCTCGGCGTTGCTGCTGGGTATCGCGGGATACGTGACTCAAGGCTCGCCCAGCCTTGCAGGAGCACCCACGCAAGGGCGCGAGCAGGCCCCCGCCGATGCCGCAGCCATGGTGGAAGCACGCGGAAAAGTGACGAACAGCGGGATCCCAACGCTCAATCGCTGGGTGGTCACGTCCGATGCCTTCGCACGCAACGGCAACTATGCAGATGCGGCCGAAGTCCTGCGCATAGCGGTAAACGAGGACCCTGCGAGTTCCGAAGCGTGGCTTGCAATGGCCAATGCGCTGGTTGGCCATGCAGACGGTTTGCTGACGCCGGGCGCGCTCTATGCCTATCGCCGGGCGATCGAAACCGACCCGGATGCACCCGGCCCGCCGTTCTTCCTGGGTCTTGCTTATGCGCAGGAAGGCCGCTTTGTCGAAGCCCGCAAGCTGTGGGCCGACCTGCTTCTGAATGCGCCCGACAGTGCTCAGTGGCGCGGCCCCCTGTTCGAGCAGCTCCAGCGGCTCGATGCCGTCATCGCTACGCAGAAGCGTCAAGCCTTGCAGGGAAAAGCGCCCGTTCGGCCTGCGGTGGTTCCCTGAACGACACATTGCCCTGCGGAGAACGCATCGCAAGCATCGTTGCCTGCCCTCATCCATGCTGCTAACGGCGCAAGCCTTGCCGCAGAGGCGAATGCGCTTCTGCGAGTCCACTACGGGACGCTGGAATGAGTGATGGAACTGCGGATACGCCTGACGTGCCGGCGGTCATGAACCCGGCGGCGTCTGCGTCTCCGGCATCAAGCCACGGCGGCGGATCGGGAAACATCACCAAGCTGGCGCTCGGCGCCGTAGGCGTGGTTTTCGGCGATATCGGAACCAGCCCACTCTACGCCTTTCGCGAAACTTTCGTGGGTCCGCATCCGCTTGCGATCGACGAACTGCACATCCTGGGCGTGGTCAGCCTGATCTTCTGGTCGATGACCCTGGTCGTCTCGGTGCAGTACGTCGGCGTTCTGATGCGGGCCGACAACAAGGGGCAGGGCGGAAGCCTTGCCCTGGTTGCGCTCATCTCGGGCGCGCTTCGCAAGTCCCGTCACAGCTACCTCGTCGTTCTTCTGGGAGTGTTCGCGACCTCGCTGTTCTACGGCGATTCGATGATCACCCCGGCTGTGTCGGTGCTATCGGCCGTAGAGGGGCTCACCGTGGTACGAACAGATCTCGCGCCGTTCGTCCTCCCCATTGCGATGGTTCTTCTCACCGGACTCTTCGTGATCCAGAAGAGCGGCACCGCAAAGGTCGGCGCCTTGTTCGCCCCCGTCATGGTCACGTACTTCCTCGTCCTCGCGGTGCTTGGCACTTATCACCTCGTCCAGATGCCGGAAGTTCTGAAGGCGCTGAACCCCTGGTTCGCAATCCAGTTCTTCCTGACCGACAAGATGCTCGGCTTCCTTGCGCTGGGCTCGGTCGTGCTGGCGGTAACGGGGGCCGAGGCGCTCTATTCCGATATGGGACACTTCGGCCGTGGGCCTATGCGCCTGTCGTGGTTTGGCTTCGTGATGCCCTGCCTGCTCATCAACTACTTCGGCCAGGCAGCCATGATCCTGAGCCTCGACGATGCCCAGGCAGCGGTGGCGATGGAAAACCCGTTCTTCAATCTCGCTCCCGAGACGCTGCGCCTGCCGCTCGTGATCCTGGCGAGCGCCGCCGCATTCATCGCCAGCCAGGCGGTCATATCCGGCGCGTTCTCGATCACGCATCAGGCAATGCAGTTGGGGTTCATTCCCCGCCTTTCCACCCGCCACACCAGCGAGCACGAGGTGGGACAGATCTATATCCCCTTCGTGAACTGGGCCCTCATGGCCGGCGTGATCGTGCTGGTGCTGGTGTTCCAGAACTCGTCAAACCTTGCGTCCGCCTATGGAATTGCGGTGACCGGGGCAATGCTGATCGACACCTGCCTGATGGGCGTGCTGCTGATCGTGCTGTGGAAGTGGAAGCTGTGGCTGGCCGTGCCGGTGATGGTGGTGTTCTTCGTCGTCGACGGGGCCTACTTCGCGGCAAACGCCACCAAGGTGCCGGATGGCGGCTGGTTTCCGCTGCTGATCGGCGGCATCGCCTTCACTCTTCTGACGACATGGAACAAGGGCCGCCGCCTCATGCGGGATCGCATGACCGAGGCTGCCCTCCCGCTGAACGTCTTCGCCAAGAGCGCGCACGGAAGCGCCGCAAGGGTGCCGGGCACCGCGATCTTCATGGCGTCTACCAACATCGGCGTGCCGTCCGCGCTGCTGCACAACATCAAGCACAACAAGGTGCTTCATGAGCGTGTGGTCGTCCTCACGGTAGAGGTGCAGGATTCGCCCTATGTCGAGCCGGCGGAGCGCTTCACCGTTCATGAGCTGGGGCAGGGCTTCTACCGCATGACGCTGCGATACGGCTTCATGGAGGAGACCGACATTCCGGCCGCGCTTGCCCATGCGCCCATGTGCGGCGGGCCGTTCGAGATGATGAAGACCAGCTTCTTCCTCTCGCGCCAGACGCTGGTGCCGTCCGAAAAGCCGGGCATGATGATCTGGCGCGAAAAGCTGTTTGCCTGGATGATGCGCAATGCCGCCAGCGCGATGGAGTTCTTCCGCCTGCCGACCAACCGCGTGGTCGAACTGGGCAGCCAGCTGGAAATCTGATGCCGGGCTTCTCCCGTCCTGCGGGAGAAAAATGGCGATCCGTGGCTGCGCCAAGAGGTGCGCTGCAGGAGCGGCTCGTGTCCGGCCGGGCAAGACAGTCCCGACGCCCGCGTTGTTCTGATGAGGGGCGCAACGCCGCGACGCTGACGCTTGGCCAACCTGAGGGCGGCCGCGCCCGCCGCGCCTCAGTCGTGCGGCGGGTTTTCGATCAGCTCTTCCTTGCCCGCTTCGCCCATCCCGTGCCGCAAGACCATCGGCAGTTGTGAAAAGGTGAAGAGGAAGGAGATCACGGTGAAGCCCCATAGCTTCGCCTGCATCCAGATGTCGAAGCTCACGGTGTAGACCAGGGTCGTGTTCAGCACGGCAAGCACGAGGAAGAACCACGCCCAGTTGCGCGAGAGCTTCAGCCATCCCGTCTCGTTCAGTCCCTCGAACGCGGACTGGAGAAGGTACTTCAGCATGGGCTTGCCGCGCAGCAACCCGACGAACAGCACTGCGGAGAACAGAAGGTAGACAGCAGTGGGCTTGATCTGCACGTAGAAGGGATCCCGCAGGATCACCGTGACGGAACCGAAGCCGAGGATCAGGATCGTGGTCAGCCACAGCATCGGCGAGACATGACCAAGCCGCCATTTCGAGACGGCGAGCGCGATCACCGTCGCCACCATGAAGGCGACGGTTCCCTTGATTACCGCAGCGACAGTGCCGACCATATCGGTTTCGTTGGCAGGAGCGAAGTGGCGGTAGGCAAGGAAGAAGACCAGCAGAGGCCCGAAGTCCACCAGGAGGTTGACCCACGAACTCTTGGGTGCGGGTTTGGTCTGAGGGTTCATCACGCGATTCCTGCGATCACCCGCGCAAGCAGGTCCGGATTGAAGGGGCGCAGGTCGTCGATCTTCTCGCCGACACCGATGGCGTGGATGGGAAGGCCGTACTGTTCCGCTGCGGCGACGAGTACGCCGCCCCGTGCGGTGCCATCGAGCTTGGTCATGATCAGGCCCGAAACACCGGCAACTTCCTTGAAGATCTCGATCTGCGACAGCGCGTTCTGCCCATTGGTGGCATCGAGCACCAGAACGACGTCGTGTGGCGCCTCGGGGTTCAGGCGGCCGAGGACACGACGAATCTTGGCCAGCTCGTCCATCAGTTCGCGCTTGTTCTGCAGGCGGCCTGCAGTGTCGACGATGAGAGCGTCGATCCCGCTTTCGGTCGCTGCCTTCACTGCGTCGAATACCACCGAAGCAGGATCACCGCCTTCCGGGCCCTTGACGATGGGGATCGAGAGGCGATCCGCCCAGACGCCGAGCTGGCCGATGGCGGCGGCGCGGAAAGTGTCGCCCGCGGCCAGCATAACTGAATAGTCCTGCTCCTGAAACAGGTGCGCGAGCTTGGCGATGGTGGTCGTCTTGCCCGAACCGTTCACGCCGATCACGAGAATTACCTGCGGGCGGGGAAATGCCACCACGTCGAGCGGCTTTGCCACGGGCCGCAGGATTTCCGCAATCTCCCGCGCCACGACTTCCATGATCGCGCGTTCGCTCGCGTCGCGCTCGAAGCGTTCATTTGCAAGACGGTTGCGGATGCGGGCGGCCGCGCGAGGACCAAGGTCCGACATGATCAGCGCGTCCTCGAGATCGTCCAGCTGCGCGTCGGTCAGACGAGACGAGCCGACGATGCCGGACAGGTTGCCGGCCAGTCGCTCGGAGGTCTTGCGAAAGCCTCCGAAAAGGCGATCGGACCAGTCACTTCCCGCCTGTTCGGAAGTCCTCATCGCGCCTTGGGGGCCGTCGCTACTCATGCTTCCAGTATTCCTTCGACTACCCTTGAGGGCACAACGCTGACCAGCGTGCCAGGCTGCGCGGAGGCAGGCACGCGGACGGGGGCGAAATCGGCCGCGTGTCCGGTCCCGCCTTTCTCGGCGAGCACCCATAGCGGCTTGCCCAGATGAGCGGCAAGCCAGGATCCCCGGACCTGCGCCACCTTCTCGCGCAGTTCCGCCGCGCGTAGCCGGGTCAGGCTTCGATCCACCTGCGGCATCCTTGCAGCGGGGGTGCCCCGCCGCTGCGAATAGGGGAAGACATGGCCATGTACGATGCCAAGCTCGCCGATGATGGAAAGATTGGCCGCGTGAGCGGCATCGTCTTCCGTCGGGAAACCGGCGATGAGGTCCGCTCCGACGGCGAGATCGTCGCGCCGTGCGCGAAGACGCCTGACGAGCGCTATCGCGTCGGCGCGGCTGTGGCGACGCTTCATGCGCTTGAGGATGAGATCGTGCCCGTGCTGCAGGGAGAGGTGGACATGCGGCATGATGCGCGCCTCACCGGCCAGGAGCTCGAACAGGCGTTCATCCACCTCCGCACCGTCGATCGAGGAAAGGCGCAGGCGTGCGAGATCACCGAAACGGGTGAGAATGGCCTCGCACAGCGTGCCAAGACGCGGCGCACCCGGCAGATCGTTCCCCCATGACGTAAGGTCCACTCCTGTGAGCACGACTTCGACTGCACCGGTGTCGAGATGCAGGGCAACGTCTTCGAGCACCTCATCCACCGAGCGGGAGCGGCTGGTCCCGCGCCCCTGAGGGATGACGCAGAAGGTGCAGGCATGATCGCAGCCATTCTGCACCTGGATGAAAGCGCGTGTGTGACGGCGCTGCGGCGCGGGTGTGATGGCAGCGACATTCCAAGCCCGCGGGTCGAGCTTGGCGACGTTGGGCACCAAGCCATCGACTTCCGGCATTGCGGCGAGCGCGTCCCGTTCGATCTCGGCGGCGCAGCCCGTCACCAGAAGCCGTGCATCGGGGCGGGCGCGACGTGCCCGGCGAATGGCCTGGCGGGTCTGTCGCACGGCTTCGGCCGTGACGGCGCAGGAGTTGATGACGACGAGCTCGGGCTCATCCGCCAGTAGCCCCCGCAATGTTTCACTTTCCGCCAGGTTGAGTCGGCAGCCGAGCGAATGGACCTCTACCGTCAAACGACGATCCCGAAATCGGCAGGGTCAAAGCTCCCGCGGAACGCCTCTGTTGCAGGGCCGGTCATGACGATCCCGCCATCTTCCCGCCACTCGATGACGAGAGCGCCGCCGGGCAGAGCGACAGTGACGCGCCGGTCGACAAGGCCGCGCTTCATTGCGCCGATCGCAGTGGCGCACGCGCCGGTGCCGCAGGCGCGGGTGAGCCCCGCGCCGCGCTCCCAAACCCGAAGCACGATCGCGTCGCGGGCGACGATGGCTGCGACGTTGACGTTGATGCGCTCGGGAAAAAGCGGATCGGTCTCGATCATCGGTCCCAGGCGCGACATGTCGATCGCGTGGGGATCGGCGACGAAGAAGATGACGTGCGGATTGCCGACGTTCACGGCGACGGGATTGGTCAGTTCCTCCCAGGCGACGGGCATCGCATGGGTGTCCATCGGGTAGGACAGGGGAATAGCGTCCCAGTCGAATCGCGGGGTACCCATCTCGACGCTGATCCCTGCCTCTACCGGACATGCCGAGACTACGCCGGCCAATGTCTCGATGCGGGCGGAACGGCCGTGCAGCAACCCCACCGCCCGCGTGGCGTTTCCGCAGGCCTCGACCTCGCTGCCATCGGCGTTGAAGATGCGCATTCGCATGTCCGCGATCTGGGAGGGCTCCAGCACGACAAGCTGGTCGCACCCGATGCCCGTGTGCCGATTCGCCAGGGCAGCGGCAGCGCCGGAATCCAGCGGCGGAAGAAGGCGCTCGCGCCCGTCCAGCACGACGAAGTCGTTGCCCAGCCCATGCATCTTGGTGAAATCGATCCGCATGGTCAGCGATCTAGGAGTTGACGGGCTTCAGGTCCAGTGCCGGGGAAAGGGACCTGGATTCAAGCGCGCCGTGGAAGAGGCTCGTCCCTCGGCGTTCGGCCGGCGGGCTCGCTCCTGCGTAGCTGGACGTCGTCGAGCCATTCCGCCAGTTCCTGCGCGGGACGAGGGCGCCCATAGAGGTAACCCTGTCCCGTGATCCCGCCATACTGACGCAGGTGATCGAGCACGTCCTGCGTTTCGATCCCCTCGGCAGTGACCGGCAGGGCAAGACCTTCGCCAAGCATCGCGACAGCGCGGACGATCGCGGCACTGTCCTTGTTGTCGATCAGGCTCGAGACGAAGCTTCGATCGATCTTGATGCGGTCAAACGGCAGCTGCCTCAACTGTGCGATGGAGCTGTAGCCGGTTCCGAAATCGTCGAGGCTGACACGAATGCCCTGGTTCTTCAGGCTGGTTATCAGCGATCGCACTTGCGTGAGATTGTTGTGCAGGCAGCTTTCGGTAATCTCGATCTCGAGCCGCTGGGGCGGGAAATTGGCTTCCACCAACATGCGCAGCAGCTTCTGCGCGAACCACGGGTCGCGCAGTTGAATAGGGGAGATGTTTACCGCCAGGGTCAAACAGGGATCCCACGAGCGAGCGTCTTCCAGCGCCTGCGCGATTACGCTTTGCGAAAGTTCCGCGATCACCCCGATATCCTCAGCGACGGGGATGAAGATGTCGGGCGCGACGATGCCGAATTCCGGAGAGTCCCAGCGGGCCAGCATCTCGAATCCGGTCAGCTCGCCTGTCTGGAGGTCGATCTGTTGCTCGTAGAAGGGTACGAACTCGCCGCGTGGGATGCCCTCCCGGATGCCCACCTCCAGTTGCGAGCGAAAGCGCTTTTCATCCGCCATTCGCGGCTCGAACCAGGAATAGGCATTCCGGCCCTGCCGCTTCGAATGATACATGGCGATATCCGCCATCTCCAGCAGGGCCTGCGCACCCGAGAGGAGCGAATCGGCGGAGAGCCGATCCGAGCGGGCCAGACCGATCGAGGCGGTCACATCCACGCTGAGTGCCTGAGCCCTGGCGCTTTCACCGATGGCGTGAACGAGGTCCGCCGCGATGGCGTCGACCAGATCCACTCGAGAGCGATCGAAGGGAAGGGCAAGCGCGAACTCGTCCCCGCCGATCCGCCCGATGAACGTGCCTGGGGGCACGGAACCGGCGATGCGGCGCGCACATTCGCAAAGGAGCATGTCCCCGGCGGAGTGGCCGTTCTGGTCATTGACCTTCTTGAAGTTGTCGAGGTCGATCATCAGCAGGGCGATCAGGCCGGGCCTTGCCGGAACACCCTGGTCATCCCTGCAGGCGGGAATCTGCGAGAGGAGAGCATCGACGCCCTCGTTGAAGCTGCGCCGATTCAGGAAGCCTGTCAGCGGATCGGTTTCGGCAAGCCGGCGCGCGGTGCGTTCTGCCGCCTTGCGCTGCACGATCTCCTCGCAGAGCTCGCGATACCGGCTCCAGCCGAAGATGATGATGGCGATGTTAAGCAGGAACGCGTTGAGAGCAAACGGATCGGGTCCGGGTCCGTAGCCAACCAGCGAGCGCACCACGCTTGGCCCGATCTCGCTGCCGGTCGCGACGAAGAGGATAATCGCGGCGGTGACGATGCCCAGTGCGACGATATCGAACTCACGGACAGAGTCCGGTTCGTCCCAGTTGCCGTTACTTTCAATATTCGCTGCCTGCACAGCCATGTCCCCCACAAGGGTTCTCACCCTGGCTGCAGGCGATAAGTATACCGTCTCAATTATTAGTTAATGTTGCGGTGCGCCAATTGCCGTCCCGAACCGGGTTCGGGACGGCTCACGGCCGCTTAGCGCTTGAGGCCGATCTCGCGCAGGCGCTCCTGCAGGTAATCGTCGGCAGTGATTGTCTCGGGATAGCGATCGGGGCGCGTGTCGGTGATGCACTGGCGCAGAGTCTTGAAACGGAAATCGCTGCGCAGGTGCAGGAAGAAGGGCATCGAGTAGCGGCTGTGGCTCGCGCGATCGCCCGAGGGATTGCGCACGCGGTGCGTGGTCGAGGGCAGGACGTGGTTGGTGAGGCGCTGCAGCATGTCGCCGATGTTGACCACCAGCGCACCTTCTGGCGGTGCGACGGAAAGCCAGCGGCCATCCTTGCCGAGCAGCTCGAGGCCCGCCTCCTGTGCGCCAAGCAACAGGGTGATGAGGTTGATGTCCTCGTGCGCGCCGGCGCGGATGGCGCCGCCCGCCGCGTCGCTCACAGGCGGGTAGTGCAGCAGGCGGAGCACCGAGTTACCGTCTTCTATGGCAGGGTCGAACCAGCGGGCATCGAGGCCGAGGTCCGTTGCGATAGCCGAAAGCACCTTTGCTCCTGCCTCGTCGAACTGGGCGAAGAGTTCGGTGAACGTCTCGCGAAAACCGGCGATCTCCTCGGGCCAGATGTTCGGCGGCATGGACGCGGCGAGGGGGGAGGAGGCGGGCACATCGCGGCCCACGTGCCAGAACTCCTTCAGGTCCTTTTCGCTGGCACCCTTGGCGACTTCGGTGCGGAACGGGGTGTAGCCGCGCGCGCCGCCCTGTCCGGCAATGAAGTACTTGCGCTTCACCTCCACCGGAAGGGCGAAGAAGGCTTCGGTCAGTTCCCACGCACGGTCGATCAGCGTCTGATCGATGCCGTGGTCGCGGATCAGCGCGAAACCAAAGCTGCGGAAGCTCTCGCCGATGCGGGCGGGCAGGTCCGCTTTGTCTGCGTCGAGGCTGAGGACGGGGATTTCGGCAAGGTCCATGGTAGTGCAATCCGTGATGACTCGGTATGCCGCCCATTTACTGCCTTGCAGGCCACACTCAAGGCATGCCGGGCCGCTGGCGAACTGGAAAGGCAATCGATGGGCAAGACTTACTGGCTGATGAAGTCTGAACCGGACGCGTACAGCTGGGATGATCTCGTAGCCGAAGGCGAAGGGACCTGGGACGGCGTGCGCAATCATCGCGCGGCCAACAACCTGCGGGCGATGCAGATCGGCGACCAGGCGTTCTTTTATCACTCCAACATCGGCAAGGAGATCGTCGGTATAGTGACGATCAGCAAGTCCGGGATCACGGATCCTACCGACCCCGAAGCGAAGTGGGCAGCGGTGAAGGTGAAGCCCGTCCGCAAGCTGGTCCGGCCGGTCACTCTCAAGGAGATCAAGGCCGACCCCGAGCTTGCGGAGATGGAACTGGTCAGGCTGTCCCGGCTGTCCGTCGCTTCGGTGACGCCCGAGGAGTGGGACTATATCCTCTCCCTTGCGGAAGGCTGACCTTTTCGCCGCGACGCTCTTCACGGGCGGCCAAAACAGGGCGCATCCGCAACCTTGGACCGGAGTGGACGTTTAATGTCCTGTAAGCGGTGGAACATCCCACCCGTAAATACAGGAGATTTCGCCATGGGTAAGCTGACCGATACCGCAAAGGGCCTCGGCAACGAAATCGCCGGCAACGCCAAGCAGGCCGCGGGCGATGCGCGCAACGATCCGGCTCAGAAGGCCGAAGGCGCCGCGCAGGAGCGCAAGGGTGAGCTGCAGCAGGCAGCCGGCAAGGTGAAGGGCGCTCTCGGCGACCGCATCTGATCACTCTCGCGTTCCGCGAACATGGAAAAGGGCTGCCCTGGGGCAGCCCTTTTTCTTTGCGTCCGCGACTTTCGGCAGGTCGTCTCGTTTCGGGAAAAACCGAAGAGCTCGCTTTACGGTAGGGTAAATAAATCCTTAAGACGGGTCTATGCGAAGCATGACACGTCGCGCGCTTGTCCTGACACACGAATCCGCCGGGCACTGGTTCCGGCGCTCGCTGCCGCCGCACGTGTTCACCACGCCTTTGTCAGACGAAGCCGAGGATCGCGAAGCGCGGCGACGCTGGCATCTGAATGGCGGGGACTGGCAGGGCTTCCTGTCCGCTTACTGCACGAGCTTCCTGGCGATCGTGACGTTCATCGCCTGACGGTCACGCGGCCGCCTTTTCCGCCCGAAACAGGAGGTGGCCCAGCCAAGCCGATGCAAGGCAGCTGAGCGAGACTACCAGCAGTTGCTGCGCCACGGCGATGCCTAGGAAAGTCATGCCCCCGGTGGCGAGCGAGCCGGCCACCATCGCGCCCGAGTTCACGATATTGTTGGCGGCGATCGTTCGAGCGGTCTGAGACTTTTCCACGAACGTGGTGAGAAACGCATAAAGCGGAACCACGAACATGCCTCCGCACACGGCAATCCCCAGCAGCGTCGCCATGAGAGGCACGGCAAGCGGCTGGACGACGAACGTGGCAACGTCCATCATCTCGTCAGGGCCCTGGTGCGGCGGCCAGACGCGGCACACCTGTTGGAATGCCACCAGAAACGCGCCCATCCCGATGACGGAGATCGGGGACCAGCGCGCCGAGACGGTGCCCTTGAGCAGCGCGTTGATCGCAACGGATCCGATCGCTACCCCTACCGAGAAGATGACGAGGAACAGGCTGGCCACTTCCTTGCTGGCACGCAGCATGTTCTTCGCAAGCGGCGGGAACTGGATGAAAAGGACCGTCCCGATAGCCCAGAAGAAGCTGATCGCGCAGATGGCGAGGAAGACTCGCCTATCCCTCATCGTTGTGCGAACCAGGTTCACCGAGGCGCGAATGAAGTGGTAGTCCAGCGGTTCAGGTTCGCAAAGCGGGGGCGCAGGCGGGACTTCCCGGCCAGCGATGAACCCAATGCAGGCGACGGCGATCACCGCGATGGCGGCGTGCTCCACCTCGATCCAGCCGGCCACGATAGTGCCTGCAAGCACCGCGATGTAGGTGCCGGCCTCCACAAGTCCGGTGCCGGAGAGAACTTCGCCCTCGCGCAGATGCTGGGGCAGGATCGCGTACTTGATGGGGCCAAAGAAGGTGGAGTGCACGCCCATCGCAAACAGCGCGGCGAGCATGAGGGGGATCGCCATCCCTTCCAGCTCGATGCCTTTCCACGCGAGGGCAAGGCCTGCCCCGCCAACCAGCATGATGGCTATCTCGCATGCCTTGATGATGCGGATCAGCTTTGCCTTGTCCCGCATGTCGGCCAGCTGCCCGGCGAGTGCGGAGAGCACGAAAAAGGGAATGATGAAGATTGCCGAGGCCAGCGCGCTGAACCGCGCCTCCTGCGCCTCCGAGTTGTAAACCTCGTAGACCACGAAGAGGATCATGGCATTCTTGAACAGGTTGTCGTTGAACGCGCCGAGAAGCTGGGTGATGAACAGCGGCAGGAACCGCCGCGCCCGGATGAGTTTGGTCGTCGTGGTCATGATCGGTAAGGTGCCGTCGGCCTCGCTCTCTGGTCGCGGGGACACTTAAAGGCACGTGCCGGAGGCACAACCCCCGTTGAGCACTTTATTCCTTTCATCAATGCGCGCTATGGCGATCTCATCATGCTGACCTTGCCGAACGTCCTCACCCTCTCGCGCATCTTCACGGTGCCCCTGCTGGCCTTCCTCCTATGGTGGCCGACGTGGGAGTTCGGCTACGGTCTTGCATTCACCCTCTACTGCCTGATGGGCATCACCGATTATTTCGACGGCTATCTCGCGCGATCCAGCGGGACTGTCTCGAAGCTGGGCGTCTTCCTCGACCCGATCGCCGACAAGATCATGGTCGCGGCGGTGATCCTCGTTTTGACGGCGCAGGGTATCCTGCGCGGACCATTCGTGGGCGATGCCCATGTGATCGCCGGCCTCGTGATCCTGATCCGCGAGATTGCGGTATCGGGGCTGCGAGAGTTCCTGGGGCCGCTGCAGGTTTCCGTTCCGGTCAGCAAGCTTGCCAAGTGGAAGACCACGTTCCAGATGGTTTCACTGGGTGCGCTGATCCTGGGCAAGGCAATGCCCTGGTGGAATATCTGGGTGGGCAGCCTGGAGATAAACCTTCCTCATACCGTGGGCCTGACGACGCTCTGGGCTGCCGCCGCCCTGACCGTGGTGACGGGGTGGGACTACCTGCGCGTCGGCCTCAAGCATATGGACTGATGGCGGCACGCTCGTCGTTACTGTACCCGATATGACCTCCAGAAACTCAGCCGCAACGATCGGCAGCTCCGTGTTCTTCGCCATGGCGACCGCGGTGGGCCTGACGATCGCGAACATCTACTACAGCCAGCCGATGCTCGGCCTCATGGAGCGCGAGGTAGCCGGCGCGGCTGTGACCTTCGTGCCGACAGCCACGCAGCTTGGCTACGCAGCAGGTCTCGTCCTGCTCGTGCCACTGGGCGACCTTCTCGAGCGCAAACGTCTCATCGTGGTGCAATGCCTCGCCTTGCCGGTCGCCCTGGCGCTCGTGGCGCTGGCGCCGACCGGCCCGGCGATCCTGGCTGCTTCGCTTCTGGTCGGGGTCATGGCAAGCGTGGTGCAGCAGATCGTGCCTCTTGCAGCCACCCTTGCGCCAGAGGACCGGCGTGGATCGGTTGTGGGCACAGTGATGGCGGGGCTGCTTTGCGGCATCCTCCTCAGCCGGACGGTGGCCGGTTTCGTGGGCGGAGCCTTCGGATGGCGCGCGATGTTCTGGCTGGCCGTACCCATGGCGCTTCTCACCGCTGCGCTCATGGCGGCAAAGCTGCCGCGCAGCCGGCCCGAACGTACAGGCTTGCGATATGGCGGATTGCTCGCCTCCCTCTGGGAGCTGTGGCGCGAGTTTCCGGCCTTGCGCCTCGCGGCCTACACCCAGTGCTGCCAATTCGGCGTCTTCAGCGTGTTCTGGACCATCCTTGCCTTGCGCCTGCAGGAACCCCGGTTCGGGCTGGGACCAGAGGCGGCAGGCCTTTTCGGTGTCCTTGGCGCCGTGGGCGTTCTGGCCGCGCCGATCGCGGGCAGGCTGTCGGACCGTGGCGGTCCGGGCAAGGTAGTCGTCTTTGCCAGCGTGCTCACGCTGGCGTCATGGCTGGTCTTCGGTTTCTGGCAATCGATCGCGGGGCTCGTCGTGGGCGTGCTGGCGTTGGACGTCGCCGTCCAGCTCAGCCAGATCTCGAACCAGAGCATCATCTATGCCCTGCGGCCGGAGGCGCGATCGCGAATCAACACCGTCTACATGGGCATGATGTTTCTTGCAGGCGGAGCCTGCTCCGGCGCCGCCACGGCGATATGGCACGCCTGGGGCTGGAGCGGAGTCTCCCTGCTGGGAATCGGCGTTTCGGCGCTGGGCGTTGCACTGCAGGCGCTCCGCCTCCGCTGAGCGGCCCGGCAGAAGGGCGGTGCGCCGTGCGGCGAATCAGCCTGCCCGCAGTTCTTCAGCCAGCATCCGGAACTCATCCGCGCGAGGAGAATTACGTCGCCACACGAGGGCGATCTCCCGGTTCGCGTTCGGAGACAGCAGAGGCCGCGCCACCACGTTGGTGCCGTTGAGAATCCCTGCATCCAGCGCCATTTCGGGCAGCATCGTCAAGCCAAGGCCATTGTCCACCATCTGCACCAGCGTGTGGAGCGATGTGCCGATCATCGTCGCGCTGGCGCGCAGTTCGGGACGGTTGCACGCGGCGAGCGCGTGATCCTTGAGGCAGTGCCCGTCTTCCAGCAGGAGCAGGCGGTTCTGGTCTATCAGGTCCGGACCGACCTCGGCAGGAGGACTGTGCGGATAATCGCTGGGGAAGGCGACGAAGAAGGCGTCGAGTTCGATCGTCTCCTTCTCCACTTCGCCGGTGGCATAGGGGAGCGCGAGAAGAACGCAGTCCGCACGCCCGTGGTGCAGCGATTCGATAGCAGCCTGGCTCGGCTCTTCGCGCAGGAAAAGCCGCAGGTTCGGCCGCTCGCGACGTAGCCGCGGCAACATCCGGGGAAGCAGGAACGGTGCGATCGTGGGGATCACGCTCATCCGCAGCTCGCCCGAGAGTGGCTTCCCACTCGACTGGATCAGGTCGGAAAGTTCCTCGGTTTCGCGCAGGATGCGGTGCGCCTTGGCGACCACCGCATTGCCGAGAGGAGTGAAACGCACGGCCCGCTTCGTCCGCTCGACCAGCGTGACGCCCAGCAAGGTCTCGAGGTCGCGCAGCCCCGCCGAAAGGGTAGACTGCGAGACGAAGCACGCATCCGCCGCCCGGCCGAAGTGGCCATGCTCGTGAAGGGCAACGAGATACTGAAGCTGCTTGAGCGTGGGCTGATAAACGGTCACGCCCGGCCTATCGCACGACTTCCACGCACAAGCCAAGCCTCAGCTCGGCCGGCACTGGATCAGCCCTCCGGAGTCGCTTGGACGGCGATAGTTTCGGCGTCGCTGGTTTCGTCCACCCGCGTCATCTTGAGCTTGCCGTTCTCCACTGCGAAGGCCAGCTTGCCCTCCACGAGATCAAGGGCATCACGGCCGAAGACATCGAACCGCCAGCCTTGCAGTAGGGTCAGATTCTTTCGAACGCCTGCGGCCAGAAGTTCAAGTTCCTCGCTGCGGGCCAGCAGGCGGGCGGCGGCGTCTATCTCGCGGGCACGGATCTTCAGCAGCAGCTTGAGCAGGTCGGCAACGAGCGCACCTTCCTTGCCGAGCGGAGCACCGCGCGGAGCGCGCGGCGGCATCTCCTCGTCGGGCAGAGGCTCCGCCTTGGCGAGCACGGCCATGAGGCGACGGCCGATATCGTTGTCCTTCCAGCCTTGCGAGAGGCCGCGCACCTTGGCGAGGTCGGCCTGCTGCTTGGGCGGGTGGCTGGCGATATCTGCCAGCGTCTCGTCCCGGGCAATGCGGCCGCGCGGGATGTTCTTGCCCTGGGCTTCCGCTTCGCGCCATTCGGAGATCGCTTTCAGACGGCCGAGGACCTGCGGGTTGCGGCCAGGCGCCTTGATTCGCTTCCATGCCTGCGCGGGATCGTTGCGGTAGTTCTCGGGATCGGCCAGCTTTTCCATCTCCTGATCCAGCCATTCGCCGCGGCCGGTCTTGATCAGGCGCTTCAGCATCTTGGGGAAGATCTTGGAGAGGTGCGTGACGTCGCCGATGGCATATTCGATCTGGCGGTCGGTGAGCGGACGGCGGGACCAGTCCGTGAAGCGCGCGCCCTTGTCGATGGTCAGGCCCTGCCACGATTCGACGAGGTTGGAGTACCCGATCTGCTCGGACTGGCTGATTGCCATCATGGCGATCTGGGTGTCGAAGATGGGATGCGGTGTTCGGCCGGTGAAGTTGAAGACGATCTCCACATCCTGCCCACCGGCGTGGAAGACCTTGAGGACGTCTTCATTGTCGGTCAGCAGGTTCCAGAGCGGCGCAAGGTCCAGCCCCGGAGCGAGCGGGTCGATCGCAGCCGCTTCTTCGGTGTTGGCGATCTGCACCAGGCATAGCTCTGGCCAGTAGGTGTTCTCGCGCATGAACTCAGTGTCCACGGCCACGAAATCGGACTTTGCCAGACGCGCGCACAGATCGGCGAGATCTTCGGTCTTTGTTATCAGCGGATGAATTTTCATTGAGCCGAGGCGTTACGCCTAACGTGGCGGAGGATCAACGCCCCGTGTTGCGGTTTCTCGTATCAATGTTTCCAGCGCATCAGTCGCTGCAACAACGACGGCTTCTGCTGCGAAGCCAGTTCTGCGATGCTTTCCGGAGTGATGAGGCGACGGCGCAGCTCGGAGCCGGTGATATGGCCACTTGGTGGCGGAAGAGGCCACGCCTTCGGCTCGTCGACCGGGTCCGCCTCCGGCTTGGAAAGCTGCAGAAGATCCGCCATCGCGCCGAACTGCCGATCTTCAAGAGGTGAGACGGGCTCGGTGGGTGCGGCCACGGGTGCGTCGGCCCACTGGGCAAAAGCTGTCACCGCAGCGGCACGTCGATGGCTGGGCTGGCCCATAATTTCGACCGCGCTATCATGTTCCAGCATCGATGTTTCCTGCATGAACTTCACGACGACCTCTTTTGGCCGAAATTACGCAGCAATGGTTTACGCGAGGTTATCAGGAAACCGGCGTGTCAGGTGGGCGCTAGTCGGCGTTGCCGAAAAGAAGTTCGAGCCGAAACCGTCAAAGCACGTCTGGAAATTGCAGGGCCAGTCGACTAGGGCGCGGGGCATTCCGCATTCATCTGATCGAAGAGCACGAACCCGTCATGACCCATCCCTATCGCTCTCACACCTGCGGCGCCCTTGGTGCGGCCGAGGTCGGCCAGGCCGTCCGGCTTTCGGGCTGGGTCCATCGCAAGCGCGACCACGGCGGCGTTCTCTTCGTCGATCTGCGAGACCATTATGGCATCACCCAAGTGGTGACCGACAGCGACAGCCCGGCGCTGGCGCTCCTCGATTCGCTGCGGCTGGAATCGGTCGTGACCATCGAGGGCACCGTGAAGGCGCGCAGCGAGGCGACCGTGAACGCCAATCTCGCCACCGGCGCGATCGAAGTCTACGCGCGCTCGGCGACGATCATCTCGAAGGCCGAGGAACTGCCGATGCCGGTGGCCGGCGAGCAGGAGTATCCTGAGGACATCCGCCTCAAGTACCGCTTCCTCGACCTGCGCCGCGAGACGCTGCACGCGAACATCGTCAAGCGCACGAAGATCATCTCGGACATGCGTCGCAAGATGGAAGGGATCGGCTTCACCGAGTACTCGACGCCGATCCTCACCGCCTCCAGCCCCGAAGGCGCGCGCGACTTCCTGGTGCCGAGCCGCATTCATCCGGGCAAGTTCTACGCGCTGCCGCAGGCGCCGCAGCAGTACAAGCAGCTGCTGATGGTGGCCGGGTTCGACCGCTACTTCCAGATCGCGCCGTGCTTCCGCGACGAGGACCCGCGTGCGGATCGCCTGCCGGGCGAGTTCTACCAGCTTGACCTCGAGATGAGCTTCGTCACGCAGGAAGAGGTCTGGGAGACCATGGAGCCCGTGCTCCAGAGCGTGTTCGCCGATTTCGCCGATGGCAAGCCGGTAACCCCTGCCGGTGAGTTCCGCCGCATCCCGCACGCGCAGGCGATGCTGGACTATGGCTCGGACAAGCCGGACCTGCGCAACCCGCTCATCATCAAGGACGTGGGCGACCATTTCGTCGAATCGGGCTTCGGCATCTTCGCCGGCATCGTCGGGAACGGCGGCGTCATCCGCGCGATCCCGGCTCCAGGCGCTGGCGCGGGCAGCCGCAAGTTCTTCGATGAGATGAACAACTGGGCACGGGGCGAGGGCTACTCGGGCCTTGGCTACATCAACATCAAGGACGGTGTTCCCGGCGGCCCGATCGCCAAGAACCACGGCGAGGAAAAGACCGCCGCACTCATCGAAGCTTTGGGCCTTGGTCCCAACGACGGGGTGTTCTTCGCTGCGGGCAAGGAAGAGCAGGCCGCCAAGCTCGCCGGACTTGCGCGCACCCGCGTCGCCGAGCAGCTCGACGTGATCGACAAGAACCGCTTCGAGCTGTGCTGGATCGTCGACTTCCCGTTCTTCGAATGGGACGAGGATAACAAGAAGGTCGACTTCGCGCATAACCCCTTCTCGATGCCTCAGGGCGGGATGGAAGCGCTGGAGGGCCAGGATCCGCTCACCATCAAGGCGTTCCAGTACGACCTCGTGTGCAACGGCTTCGAGATCGCTTCGGGCTCGATCCGTAACCAGTCGCCGGAACTGATGGTCAAGGCGTTCGAGATGGTCGGCCTGTCCAAGGCGGACGTGGAGGAGCGCTTCGGCGGTCTCTACCGCGCCTTCCAGTACGGTGCCCCGCCGCACGGCGGCATGGCCGCCGGCGTCGATCGCATCGTCATGCTGCTCTGCGGGGCGCAAAACCTGCGCGAGATCTCGCTGTTCCCAATGAACCAGCGCGCCGAGGACCTGCTCATGGGTGCGCCGAGCCCTGCCGAGCACAAGCAGCTTCGCGAACTGCACATGCGCGTGGTGGAGCCGGTGAAGCCGAACGCTCCGGCGCAAGGTGCGGTGGTGGCACCCGACGCCGCCGGCTAGGCGATGGCTGGGGCAGGGGGCGCGGCTGGCTCGTTCCGCCGGGATCGAGGCGCCGCGATGCTGTCTGCCCATCTGGCGAGAGGGATGCTTTCGCATCGGGCGGAGGCTGAAACGCCAGCCAACCGTGGATAACGCGGTGCGGCTGCACGTCAGGCTCCGCGCCAAGCCCCTTGCCAGCGCGCGTACCAGTCTTTAGGGCGACTATCGAAATTCAAACCCGCCTATTTTCGAAGGGGTCTATACAAATGAGCGATACCGCCGATCGGGTTAAGAAGATCGTCGTCGAGCACCTGGGCGTCGAGGCCGAGAAGGTTACCGAAGACGCCAGCTTCATCGACGATCTGGGCGCTGACTCGCTCGACATCGTCGAGCTGGTCATGGCGTTCGAGGAAGAGTTCGGCGTCGAAATCCCGGACGATGCCGCCGAGAAGATCAGCACCGTCTCCGATGCGATCAAGTACATCGAAGAGAACAAGGGTTAATCCCTGGGCTGATTTCAGGACCGCATGCAAGCGCTTCGCCCGAACGGGCGGAGGCAGTATGCAACACCTGATTGAAAACGACAGGCTCGACCTCTAAGGGGGCGGGCCTGTTGCCTTTTGGGCCGAAGGAATTTCGGAGAACATAATGCGTCGTGTCGTCGTAACTGGTCTTGGTCTTGTCACTCCGCTGGGTGGTGACGTCGAAACCACCTGGGCCAACATCCTTGCCGGAAAGTCCGGCGCCGGGCCGATCACGAAGTTTGATGCCTCGGACCAGAAGTGCCGCATCGCTGCAGAGGTGAAGCCGGCCGACCATGAATACGGCTTCGATGCCAACAAGCGCGTCGACCACAAGGTGCAGCGGCAGGTCGATCCTTTCATCGTCTTCGGCATCGACGCGGCCGGGCAGGCCATCGAGGATGCGGGCCTTACCGACATGGACGAAGCGACGCGCTTCATGGCGGGCTGCTCGATCGGTTCGGGTATCGGCGGGCTGCCGGGCATCGAAAGCGAATCGCTTGTGCTGGCCAACAAGGGACCGGCGCGCGTTTCGCCGCACTTCGTGCATGGCCGTCTGATCAACCTGATCTCGGGCCAGGTCTCGATCAAGTACGGCCTCATGGGGCCGAACCACGCCGTCGTCACCGCCTGCTCCACCGGCGCTCACTCGATCGGCGATGCTGCGCGCATGATCAAGGACGGTGACGCCGACATCATGCTGGCGGGCGGCGCGGAAAGCACCATCTGCCCGATCGGCATCGCCGGCTTCGCGCAGGCTCGCGCGCTCTCCACGTCGTTCAACGATCAGCCTGAGAAGGCCAGTCGTCCCTACGATCAGGATCGCGACGGCTTCCTCATGGGTGAGGGCGCAGGCGTCGTCGTGCTGGAAGAGTACGAGCACGCCAAGGCGCGCGGGGCGAAGATCTACGCCGAAGTGATCGGCTATGGCCTCTCGGGCGATGCCTACCACGTCACCGCCCCGCACCCGGAAGGTTCGGGCGCGTATCGCTCGATGGCGATGGCGTTGCGCAAGGCCGGCCTCGAGCCCAAGGACATCGACTACATCAACGCTCACGGCACCTCGACCCCGCTGGGCGACGAGCTGGAACTGGGCGCGGTGCGCCGCCTGTTCGGCGATGCGATCGACAATGTCTCGATGAGCTCGACCAAGTCGGCGATCGGCCACCTGCTGGGCGGCGCGGGCGCGGTGGAGGCGATCTTCTGCATCCTTGCCATGCGCGACCAGATCGTGCCGCCGACGCTCAACCTCGACAACCCGAGCGAGAGCTGCGTGGGCGTCGACCTGGTGCCGCATGTCGCCAAGAAGCGTGAAGTGCGCGCCGTGCTCAACAACAGCTTCGGTTTCGGCGGCACCAATGCCAGCCTGGTGTTGCGCAAGGTCGACTGAAGGGCTTATCGACGATGATGACCCGGCGTGGGTGCGTTCTGGCAGCGGTTCTGGGCCTGGCTATCGTCGGTGGTTCATGGGCATTCCTTGGCGGATGGTTCGGTTCCGGGCCGCTGGAGAAGGAAGCCCACTTCATCGTTCCGAACGGGGCAAGCCTTGCCACCGTGGCGGAGAGGCTGGAGGACAAGGGCGTGATCCGTTCGGCCTCCGGCTTCGCCCTGCGCGCCCGCATCTTCGGCGGCGGGGGAGCGATCAAGGCGGGCGAATTCGCCATTCCAGCTCATGCCAGCGCATCGCGCGTGCTTGCGATCATCTCGAGCGACGACGTGATCCGCCGCTTCGTGACCGTGCCGGAAGGCATGCCTTCGATCATGGTGTATGAGCGGTTGAAAGCGCAGCAGGCGCTCACCGGCGAGGTGGGCGTGCCGCAAGAGGGCTCTGTCCTGCCCGATAGCTATGCCTTCGAATCCGGCGAGTCGCGGCAGGCTGTGCTCCGCCGCATGCAGGCGGCGATGAGCCGGACTCTCAAGGAACTCTGGGCGAATCGCGCCAAGGGCCTGGTCGTCAAGACGCCGCAAGAGGCTTTGACGCTTGCTTCCATCGTAGAGAAGGAGACCGGCAAGCCTTCCGAACGCAGGATGGTGGCGGGGCTCTATTCCAACCGCCTTCGAACCGGAATGCTGCTGCAGGCCGATCCGACAATCATCTATCCCATCACCAAGGGCAAGCGCCTCGGCCGGCGCATCCTCCAGTCCGAGATCCAGGCGGTCAACGACTACAATACTTATACGATGACCGGTTTGCCAAAGGGGCCGATCACCAATCCCAGCCGCGAATCAATTGCTGCCGTGCTGAACCCTGCCAAGACGGAGGCGCTCTACATGGTGGCGGATGGCGGCGGCGGGCATGTCTTCGCCGCGACCTTGGCCGAGCACAACCGGAACGTTGCTAAGTGGTTTGCGATCCGCCGCGAACGAGGCGAGATCTGAACGCTTAACGCAAGGTCCCGTCCCGTGCCTTGGCTTGCGCATACAGCATAGAGGCCAAGGCGATCGAGATGATTGCCGCGGGAAAGATCGCTGCGGTCCATCCCTTGGCGGCGAGGATGCCGAAACCTAAAAAGGACCATCCGAACTGCGCTGTCGCGCTCGCGGTGGAAACGGCGAAAAACGCCCATGCCACCTTGCGGCGCATGATGAGCAACACGGCTCCCGTCGTTCCAGCACCCACGGCAAGTGCATAGGCCGCCCATGCCCAAACGGGCATCGTATCGAAAGCACGCGCCGCGACTGGATCGGTCAGGGCAACCGTCTCGGGAGGCGTGGTCGCCTGCGTGAGATATGCCCAGTCGCCCATGAGGTTCCACAGCAGGATCAGGGCGGCGATGGTCCAGAATCCCGTTCCAGCCTTACACATGGCGCACTGCCCCTTTCACGAAAACGGCCGCGAGGCCGAAGCTCATGATCCCCCGCGGCGAACTTTGCCGCGGCCGGAGCATTGTTGCAATCGGAACATCCCATCGCCGCCGTCCGCATCCAGATCCGGAGGAACCATGCTCGATCGCCAGATACCTGCCGTCACTCTCAAGACCCGCGTCCGCGATGAGACGCTTGATGGCCCGAACCCGTTCAGGTGGCAGGATCTTAGCATAAGGGACGAGTTCGCGGGCAGGAAGGTGGTGGTCTTCGCCCTGCCTGGCGCTTTCACGCCGACTTGCTCGACCGAGCAGTGTCCGGCTTTCGAGCGCCTTTATGACGACTTGCGTGAAGCGGGGGCGGACGAGGTCTACTGCCTCGCGGTCAACGATGCCTTTGTCATGTACCAATGGGGCCGCCATCTTGGGCTTTCGAAGGTGCGCCTGCTGCCGGATGGATCCGCCGCATTCACTCGCCGCATGGGCATGCTGGTCGACAAGGATCACCTGGGCTTCGGCATGCGCTCGTGGCGTTATGCCATGATTGTGGAGGATAACCGGATTACCGCATGGTTCGAGGAGCCCGGCATCAACGATGAGGGGCTGGACGAGGACCCTTATGGTGAGACCGCGCCAGAAAAGGTGCTGGAAGTTCTGCGCGCTTCGTGATTGCGCCTCCTGCTGACTGGGTGGCTCGTGGTCCGCGCAACCCGAACGCGCCCTTGCTGATCACGGCCGAACTGCCTGACGACGTCCTTGCCTGGGCGGATGCGCTTCGCCGCGAGCACTATCCGCCCGAGCGCAATCGTCTGAGGGCGCACGTTACCCTGTTCCATGCCTTGCCTCCCTCGGTCGAGGAGGAACTGGTGGACTTGCTGGGAGCGCTGGCCCGGACGGCTCCGCCCCAAGCCCGGTTCGCCGGGGTGATGAAGCTCGGCAATGGGACCGCGATCGCGATCGAAAGCCCCGAAATGGTAGCGCTTCACGCCGCGATAGCCGAGCGGATGCACGGCCTTATGACAAGGCAGGATGCCCAACCGCTGCGCCTTCACGTCACGATCCAGAACAAGGTCACGAGCCAGGCGGCGCGAGCCTTGCAGGAGGACCTTCGGCCGCGCCTCCCGGCCACATCGTTCCGGTTCCGGGGCTTTGGCCTTTATGCCTGGGAGGAGGGACTGTGGCGTCCGCTGAGGGTCATTTCCTTTCACAGATGACGTTGCATTTTCGGTGTTGACCGATGCCCACCTTCCCCCTAGAGGACGCGGCCTGCACCGCAGCGACGGTGCACTACGTCAGGCGCGCCGCATGGCAGCCTTGATGTGGCGGAGTAGCTCAGCTGGTTAGAGCAGCGGAATCATAATCCGCGTGTCGGGGGTTCGAGTCCCTCCTCCGCTACCACCAATAACATCCCTTCGCGTTCTACCGGCTTTTCGCCGGTGGCGAGGTTGACGATGTTTTCCAGGCGGCCTTCCAGATCGATGTCCATTCCGGGCCGGCCTTTCTTCGGCGTCAGCACGACCGCGTCGATGAGCGTTAGCAGGGCGGCACGTCCGGTTCGAGCGCTCGCCTGATTGGCTTTTAGGTGCATCGTGACGTCGCCAGCCGTTTTGTGGTAGGCGTCGGCTTTCGCCGATGCAGGCTGATGACCACGTTGCGGCCGATCTCAGGCTTTTTGAAGGTGATCGTGCGCCGCTCGCGCAATTTATGGCGTGGCAACAATCTCGGGGAAGTCAGCGAAATCGGCTGTGATCGCGTTGATCAGCGCCCCGATCTGCTTCTCGCCTTCCTCAAGCCGCTTGCGGTCACAGCGGCCGTGGCCACCACGTGTCCCTCATCTTCTGAATGCCGCCGAGCTTCGGCTTTAGAGGGGCCTTTCAAGATTTTCACTTCTGCCCGGTCGCCGTGCGTCTACAAAAGCGGGAAAGGCGATGTCAGGCAGGGGCTTAGTGCGTTTTATCATCCTACTTCGACGCATTTTCCGCCGCTTTCTGCCAAGGCCTTGGACTTGCAAGCACGGGGTAGCCCGGTGCACTGAACGGCATCCTTGTCGCGGCTGTGAGGAGGACTATCTGGACACGTTCTGGTAGGGCCGCGCCTAGGCCAGCTCCGCACCAGATCGTCCGCGAGCATTGTCCAACTCCCCGGTGCCGCGGTTCCCTCCCTCGCGTTTACGTACACCTTGCCTGTACATGTCGCAGGTCATAGTCCCTCCAGACCGAGCGCGCATTATCGCGGCACACGCGGGGTGAGGGAAGCGCCTCATCAATGCGTACTTCCCTTAGGCACGCGTCACGAATGAGCGGAAGGACCATACCATGGACGAACTCGACAACATGTTCGCGCGGATACAGGCGGAGCCGGTTCCGGCTGCCCTCGAAACGCTGGGCGAGGCCGTCATGGCAGGAGTGGATCGAAAGCGGGAGCGCTTCGGCGCTCGCATGTCGATGGGGCTTGCTTGCGTGGTTGCTGCCAGCGTGGGTTTGTGGGGCGGCTTGACGGGCTTGAGCACGGCTCATGCGCACGGCCGTCCGCTTCTTGCCGTCCCAGAGGCGGCACCATCGCATCTGCTGGGCTCGTGAGCATGGCCGGTCCGGCTCGGTACGTTCTCGTTGCCGTTCTTGCCTTCCTCGTCGCGCTGGGGGCACTCTGGATCGGGCAGCGAATGCGTTCGAATGGGGATGGCGAAAGCCGCATCCATGCCGTCGTCCACCGCGAGCTTGCGCTCGATGATGCCCAGAGGCAGCAAATAGGCGCGCTTGAGCACAGCTTCGAGAAGCGGCGCCAGCGCCTTGAAGGCGAACTGCGCGCAGCCAATGCCGATCTTGCCGCCGCGATCGGCCGCGAACATGCTTATGGCTTCGCCGTGGAGAGGGCGGTCGACCGATCGCACAGTGCCATGGGCGAACTGCAGAAGGCGACGCTCCAGCACATCTTCGCGATGCGCGCGGTGCTTCGCCCCGAGCAGACCGGACGGTTCGACAAGGCGGTGGCCGAGGCACTGACGTCCACCACCCAAGGTTGAGGACCGTGCCCACATCCCGATCCGGGGACGACGAAGACGACGCGCGGGCCGTCAGGGCTGCCCGCGCGGGGAGTCAGGCTGGCTTCGACGCCTTGATGAAGCGGCATCGAGACACGGTGTTTCGCCTGGCGCGCAACCATCTCGGCAACGAGGCTGATGCGCTCGACGTGACTCAGGAAAGCTTCGTGGCCGCGTTCCTCGGGCTCCACCGCTTCGATCAGGCTCGCAGCTTTCGCGCCTGGATCCTGCGGATCGCGATCAACAAGTGCCATGACATCGCCCGAAGGCGGGCGGTACGGCGCTTTCTTGCGTTTGCCCTGCCGCTCGGGGATGGCCTTGAGGTACCCGATACGGCCCCCGGCCCAGAGGCCGCGCTGGCTTCCGCCCATGCCGTCGAGCACATCCATGCCGCCCTTGCGGCCTTGCCCAACAGTCTGAAAGAGCCCTTGCTTCTGTGCGCCTTCGAAGGACTGGCGCAGGACGAGGCGGCCGCCGTCCTGGGTATCAGCCGCAAGGCCGTGGAAACCCGGATATACCGGGCACGGCAGAAACTGTCGCATCTGCTCGAGGGATAATCCCGCGCGCCGCGTACTAGCGGCATGACGTTTTCCGACAGCCCTGCCGGCTCCCTCTTCCACCGCCGCCATGTTCTTGCCTTGGGAGCCACGCTTGCAGGCTCGCTTGGATCAGGGCTCTTGCCGGCATGGGCGCGCAGCGGCACGCATGGTCTTGTCCACGGCAGGGGAGGCGTTGTTGCAGCAGGCTCGGGCGTCCTGTCGGGCGAGGACATCGCCTTGGAAATCGCCGAAGGCCAGTTCGCCACCGGGGGACGTTCGGCGCACGCGGTAACGGTCAACGGCACGCTGCCCGCTCCGCTGCTTCGCCTTCAGGAAGGGCGCACCGTACGCATCTCCGTAGCGAACCGATTGCGCGAGCAGACGTCGATCCACTGGCACGGCCTTCTCGTGCCGTTCCAGATGGATGGGGTGCCCGGCATCAGTTTTCCGGGTATCGATCCCGGCGACACTTTCGTCTACGAATTTCCCGTCAGGCACTCAGGCACGTTCTGGTATCACTCCCACTCCGGAATGCAGGAGGCGGTCGGCCTTTACGGACCCATCGTCATCGATCCGGAAAGCGACGATCCGCTCGCCTGCGAGCGCGAGCATGTGCTCGTGCTGTCCGACTGGAGCCCGATTCACCCGCATGAGCAGATGCGCCGCCTCAAGATGCAGAGCGGATACTTCAATCGCCAGCGTCAGACACTGGCCGGACTGCTTGCGGGTGAGGACCAGCCGCTTGCGGATCGCCTCGCCTGGGCGCGGATGCGCATGGATGCCACGGACATCGCGGACGTGACGGGCTCGACCTACAGCTTCCTCGTGAACGGGCATGGGACGGCGGAGAACTGGACCGGACTTTTCCAGCCGGGCGAAAGGGTGCGCCTTCGCGTCATCAACGCATCTTCGATGACCAACTTCAACTTCCGGATCCCGGGCCTGCCGCTGACGGTGGTTGCGAGCGACGGAAACGCCGTGAAGCCTGTGGAAACCGACGAGGTGCAGATCGCCATCGCCGAGACCTATGACTTCATCGTCGAGCCGGGTAGCGCCGAAACCTACGCCATCGTGGCCGAGGCGATCGACAGGTCCGGGCTGGTGCGTGCAACCCTTGCGCGGCAGCCCGGGCTGTCTGCCACGATCCCCACCCTTCGCGAGCGTCCCATCCTTACCATGCGCGATATGGGTATGGATATGGGCGGCATGGACATGAGCGGCATGGACATGAGCGGCAAGGAAACGCACGGGATGGCCGATCACTCCATGTCGATGCGCGATCCTTCCGTTGCGCCCGGTGTGAAGATGGGGCCGGGCGTGGCGATGCTCTCGCCCATGCCGGTCGACAGGCTGGCGGACCGGCCGACCGGGTTGGAAGATGTCGGTCACCGCGTCCTGACCTATGCCCAGCTACGTTCGCGCGACCCGAACCCCGACCAGCGCACGCCAAGCCGGCAGATCGATGTTCACCTCACCGCCAATATGGAGCGGTACATGTGGTCGATCGATGGCAAGTCGATGTCCGAAAACCCGGAACCGATCGCGTTCCAGCTCGGGGAGCGGGTGCGTGTTAACCTGATCAACGATACGATGATGCCGCATCCGATCCACCTTCACGGCCATTTTTTCGAGCTGGTCAGCGGACAGCCGGGGGACCGCGTCAGGAAGCACACCGTGAACGTTCTTCCCGGCGGCAAGGTCGCGTTCGACCTTACCGCCGATGCGGAAGGAGACTGGGCGTTCCACTGCCACATGCTCCTGCACATGCATGCAGGGATGATGCGTGTCGTCACTGTCCGGCGCGATACGGCGGGAGAGGAGTGATGAGGCGCAGGACGAGCCTGCTGGCCGCTTCGTTGCCGATGCTCGCGGCAGCAACGCCGATTGCCGCACTCGCGCAGGACGCCGCCGGCACGAGCGCGGGCGCCACGAGCCATGCCGGGATGGACCACTCAACTATGGACCACTCGAGCATGGATCACTCAGGCATGAGCCATTCCATGCCCGACCCTCAGGGCAGAACTTCGGCAGGTTCTTCCGAGCACGGTCATGACGCTCATGCGGGGCACGTCATGCCTTCTTCGCCGGTCTCCGATAAACCGGGCGATGCTCCCGCGCCGCCCGTTCCCACCGACCATTCCGCCGATGCCTTCTTCGCGCCCGATCGGATGGAAGCGTCGCGCGGGGTCATGCTCGAGGAAATGCGCTTCAGCACATTCGCGCTGCAGGTAGACCGCCTTGAATATCGCGCGGGCAAGGGGCGGGGCGGGTTCGGCTGGGATTGGCAGGCATGGTACAGCGGCGACATCGATCGCGTCGTGCTGGAAAGCGAAGGTGAGGGCACCTTCGGGCAGGCCGCCGAAAGGATCGAACTGAACGCCTTCTGGCGGCACGGGCTCGATCCATGGTTCAACCTGCAGATGGGAGTGCGGCACGACTTTCGCCCAGACCCGCAGCGCACATACGCACTCCTCGGCATCGAGGGACTTGCGCCTTACTGGTTCGAACTGGAAGGTCAGCTTCTCGTCTCCGACAGGGGTGACGTTCATGCACGCGGCAAAGCTGCGTACCAGCAGCGCATTACCCAGTCGGTTGTCCTGGAGCCTGAACTGGAAGTCGACATGGCGATGCAGGACGTTCCCGAACTCCAGGTTGGTGCGGGGTTCGAGCGGCTCGAGCTTGGCGGCAGGTTGCGTTACGAACGCAACCGTTCGCTTGCGCCGTACGTCGGTGTGCACTGGGAGCGAAAGCTCGGGAAGACGGCACGGCTTGCGAGAAGCTCCGGCGAAAACGCCTCTGGAATCTCGGCCGTGTTCGGCATGCGCGCGATGTTCTAGCGCGGCATCTTCGGCCGCCCAAGGGGAGAAACGCGGGACGGTGCCGGAGTGCCCTCCAAGATCCTGCAGTAAGCTGAGGTGCCTCTGATATCGTTATCATCATGACCGCGGGCCGGTGTTCGAACGGTGGCGGTGTGGCCATAGCCTTTTCCGGTTCTGAAAGGTTCCGTTCGGGCTGGGCAAGGCAAGGCAAGTAGCTCTTGTCTTACGCTGGACCAGCCGTTAGTTTGATAGCGCTAGCATAAAAACAAGCACGGAGAGAGGCATGAAGTTGGACCGCCGCCAGGCTATCGGCGCGACGATGGGCGTGATGTCGATGACGGCGCTCTCAGGCACTGCCGCTCGTGCTGCGGGACAGTCTTTATGCACTACGGAGAAAGCACCGGCGGCTGCAGGGCTGCCCCCCTACCGTCGCGGCTTCGATAACCAGCGCGTATCGGATCTCGGGAACGGAACGTACCTGAATCCGCTGATGGCCGGCGACCATCCCGATCCTTCGATCATGAAGGACGGGAAGGACTACTACATGACCTTTTCCACCTTCGACTCCTATCCGGGTCTGGTCGTGTGGCACTCTCGCGACCTCATCAACTGGCGGCCCATCACGGCGGCGCTGACCCGGAATGTCGGCGCCGTGTGGGCGCCGGACATCTGCAAGCATGACGGCCGCTACTTCATCTATTTCCCGGCCAAGGCGAGCCCTAACGCCAACTACGTCATCTGGGCGGATCGCATCGAGGGGCCGTGGAGCGATCCCATCGATCTTGGCCTGCCGGACCATATCGATCCGGGCCACGCCGTGGGCGAGGACGGGTCCCGCTGGCTTTTCCTTTCCGGCGGCGATCGCATCCGCCTGTCCGAAGACGGACTGCGTACGGTCGGGGCGGTGGAGCATGTCTACGATCCCTGGCGCTATCCGGAAGAATGGAACGTCGAAGGGTTCTCGCCCGAGGGACCGAAGATCGTTCGGCACGGCAGCTACTTCTATCTCATCACCGCCGTGGGCGGCACTGCCGGGCCACCGACGGGGCACATGGTGATTGCAGCGCGTTCCCGGTCGATCCATGGACCCTGGGAGAACTGCCCCCACAATCCGATCGTGCGCACCACCGACCTGTCCGAGGCCTGGTGGTCGAGAGGACACGCGACCTTGTTTGAAGGCCCTGGCGGTGACTGGTGGTCGGTCTATCATGGCTTCGAGAAGGACTTCTGGACGCTTGGTCGCCAGACGCTGCTCGACCCCGTGACGTGGACTCCCGACGGCTGGTTTCGAATGGAAGGCGGCGACTTGTCGCGGCCCATTCGTGCCCCGCAGGGCGGCACCAAGGCCGGTCCTCACGGCATGCCGCTGTCGGACGATTTCTCGCGGCTGGAACTTGGCCGACGCTGGAACTTCTTCAAGCCGGCCGCGGACGAGGCGAAGCGGGCAAGGGTGGCGGGCAACACGCTTCACCTGAAGGCGGCGGGGAGGGCACCTGTCGATTCCTCGCCTCTTCTCCTCATTGCTGGCGATATCGGGTATGAGTTTGAGTGCGAGATCGATATCGACCCCGGCGTTACCGCTGGCCTCCTGCTGTTCTACGATCAGCAACTCTATTGCGGCCTCGGCTTCGACGAAGCGACGTTCGTGACGCATCAATATGGCATGGAGCGCGGGCGGCCGGCGAATTATCACGGACGCAAGATGCTGATGCGAGTGCGCAACGATCGCCACATCGTCGCCGTCCATACGAGCGGTGACGGTGGTAAGACGTGGAAGCGCTTCGATCGCGGGATGGAGGTCTCGGGATACCACCACAATGTCCGCGGCGGTTTCCTCATGCTTCGCCCCGGGCTCTACGCGGCCGGTGACGGCGAGGCCCGCTTCCGCGATTTCAAGTTCCGCGCGCTGTGAAGGAGCGACAAGACATTACCGACACCTTTTCCATGCTCCCGGCCGACTGGCGCGATGGCCTTTTTCTAGGCCGGCTTGACCTCGGCGATGGGCCGACGCCGGTGTTGCTGAGCGGCGGCATCGCCTACGACATGAGCAGCTTGGCGCCGACAGTGGCCGATCTCGTGGACGCTGCTGCTTTCGATCCGGCTCTCGGCTTTCCTCTCGGCGATGTGGAAGACGTGCTGGGCAGGGCCCGCTTGCTCAGCCCCATCGACCTGCAGTGCGTCAAGGCCGCGGGCGTTACTTTCGCCGTATCGGCCCTCGAGCGTGTCATCGAGGAGCGCGCGCGCGGCGATGCCGACAAGGCGCAGGCGGTGCGTGGCGGCCTTGAAGCGCGCATCGGCGGTTCGATCCGCTCTGTCGTGCCGGGATCATCGGACGCAGCGGCATTGAAGGCCGCGCTGATCGAAGACGGCATGTGGTCGCAGTATCTGGAGGTGGCGATCGGTCCCGACGCAGAGATCTTCACCAAGTCCCCGGTGCTTTCCACCGTTGGGTCGGGCGCCCTCATCGGAGTGCGTTCGGACTCCGACTGGAACAATCCCGAGCCCGAGATCGTCCTGCTCGCGGACGCTCGCGGGAAGCCGGTTGGGGCAACCCTGGGCAACGATGTCAATCTTAGGGATTTCGAGGGCCGTTCGGCGTTGCTCCTGGGCAAAGCGAAGGACAACAATGCTTCCTGCGCGATAGGACCCTTCGTGCGGCTGTTCGACGCAGGGTACTCGATCTCCGATGTGGAAAGCGCGCAGGTGCTGCTGCGCATCGAAGGGCCCGAAGGCTTCCTGCTCGAAGGGGAAAGCCGCATGTCCGAGATCAGCCGACCCCCGCTCGATCTTCTGCGCCAGTGCTTTTCCGAGCACCAGTATCCGGACGGAGTGGTGTTGTTTCTGGGCACGCTGTTCGCGCCGACGCAGGACCGCGATGCACCCGGACGGGGCTTCACGCACAAGGCAGGCGATCTCGTGACGATCTCGAGTGCTCGCCTCGGAACGCTGGTCAATACCGTCTCCACCTCGAGCGAAGCTCCGTCCTGGGAGACGGGTATCTCCGCACTTTATCGTAATCTCGCGGCACGCGGTCTGATCCGCGCGCAAGCCGCAGTGCTGGCCGACTGAACGCCACCTCCGGAACTGAAGGAAGATCATGCTCACCACCGCCATGTCTGACAGCGTGGAAAATACAGGGATGGCGCGCTTTCCCTCTCTCGCCGGGAAAGGAGTCTTCGTCTCAGGCGGCGGCTCCGGCATCGGCGCGGCGCTCGTCGAGGCTTTTGCCCTGCAAGGAGCGAAGGTCCTCTTCGTGGACATCGCGGATGAACCGTCACGGGCATTGGTCGCGAAGCTTGACGGCAAGGTCGAGTTCACTCCCCGGTTCGTCGCAGGGGATCTTCGGGACTTGGCTTTCGTCAGGACAAGGATCGGGGAGGCGCATGCCGAGCTTGGCCGCCTCGACATCCTCGTCAACAACGCCGCGAACGATGACCGCCATCACATAGCGGACGTCACGCCCGAGTACTGGGACGAGCGCATGGCGGTGAACCTGCGCCATCTGTTCTTCGCCTCCCAGGCCGCGATTCCATTCATGGAGGCTGCAGGAGCCGGGGTAATCCTGAATTTCGGATCCATCAGCTGGCACCTCGCGCTTGACCAGCTTTCGCTGTACCAGACGGCAAAGGCCGGGATCGAGGGAATGACCCGCGCCATGGCCCGCGAGCTTGGCGAGAAGAACATCCGGGTCTGCGCGATCGTTCCGGGCAACGTCCAGACGCCGCGGCAGGAGAGGTGGTACACGCCTGAGGGTGAGCGGGAAATCCTTGATGCGCAGTGCCTGAAGGCGCGCGTGCAGCCCGAGGACGTGGCCGCGCTCGCGCTGTTCCTGGCCTCGGACGATGCGCGGATGTGCACCGGGCACGAGTACTTCGTCGATGCGGGATGGCGCTGACATGAATGTGCGGATCGCTTGCGAGGTCGGGGCCATGCTTGGCGAGGGGCCGATTTGGGACGGGCAGCGCGGCTGCCTCTGGTTCGTCGACATCAAGGGACATGCGCTTCACCGCTTCGAACCGCTGGGAGCTCTGGAAAGCTTCCGAGCGCCCGAAGAGCCGGGATGGGTTCTTCCGATGACAGACGGAGCCTTGCTGGTGGGCGCCAGGGAAGGCGTACACCTGTTCGATGGAGCGACCTTCGAACTGCTGCATCCGGTGGAGCATGAACAGCCCGGTAATCGACTGAACGACGCTGCCGTTCATCCCGATGGCTCGGTCTGGCTCGGCACGATGGACAATGCGGAAGAAGCTCCTACCGGCGCGTACTATCGCCTTCATGGCGGCGACCTTGAACAGCTTTCGCCTGAGCCCATGGTCATCACCAATGGGCCTGCATTCTCGCCGGATGGCGGGACGGTATACCTCGTCGACACGCTGGAGCGCGCGATCCTGGCAGCTCAGGTCGGGCCCGACGGTCGTCCGGGAGAGGCCCGTGTATTCGCCCGGTTGCCGGAGGGGATGGGATATCCCGACGGGCCTGTCGTCGACAGCGAGGGCACCGTCTGGGTGGGGCTGTTCGGAGGCTGGGGAGTAGGCCGATTCTCGCCCGACGGTGCATGGCTGGGACGTATCGAGTTCCCGGTGGCCAATGTCACGAAAATCGCTTTCGGTGGCCCCGATCTCAAGACCGTCTATGCCACGACTGCCCGCAAGGGACTGTCCGATGCGGAGCTGGCCCGCCAGAGCGGCGCGGGTGATCTCTTCATGTTCGAGGTTGAAGTCGCGGGGCAGGAGCAAGTCCATCCCCGACCGAGCCCGCCAACTCCCTAGGGCGGTTCTCTCGGGAGGAGGTGGCCGGCGTTCGGCCGGTCCCCGTTCAAGATCGGGGAGGCGCGTTGCCGCCTTTCTATTCCTGATGATCCTCTTCGGAAGGTTGCGGACGATCAAGGTGGTCGGCGAGAGGATCGTCTTCGATCCCTTTCAACCGAGTGCCGGAGAGATAACTGGCCCGGCCCAGCAACTGGGCTCCGATCGGAAGCGTGAGCAACAGGAACAGAACGGCAAGGAAGGCCGACGCCCGGCCCTCCACCATATCGGACGCAGTGACACCGCCAAGCAGCAGGGCGGTCCCCAAGGTGCCGGCCTTGGTCCCGCTGTGCATGCGTTGCAGCGGATCTCCAAGCCGGACAAGACCTATGGCGGCGACAAGGAGAAAGCCTGCTCCAAGGATCATGCAGATATTGGATACCACCGTCATGGCTTCCCCCCGTCCCGCTCGAGGAAAGCGGCGAATGCGGCGGTGGCGACAAAGTTGATGAGCGACAGCGCCAGCGCAACGTCCATGAACAATACCCGGCCCGTCGCAAGAGCCGCGATGGCGGTGAACCCCACCGCCACGGCGGTCAACATGTCGAGGGCGACGAAGCGATCCGCGAGGCTGGGGCCGCGAACCATGCGCCACCCTGCCAGGACGAGAGCGATGGCAAGAACGATCAGGAGCGCTCCTGCGAGGGTTTGCTGGTCGATCATCTTTCCAGCTCCAGGATCCAGCGTTCGTAGTGCCGTTTGAAGTGCTCTGCCGATTGCTGCGGATCATCCGTATCGAGTACGTGCAGGTAGATCGTGCGCAGGTCCTTCGAGACGTGCAGGCAAGTCGAGCCGGGCGTGAGAGAAGTGAAATACGCGAACAGGGCAACGGCCCAGGGTTTGCGAACGGAGACAGGAACTGCCACGATGGCCGGCCGCGTAGCTGGCCGGGGCGACAGAACGATGCGTGCGACCGAAATCGACGCAGCGACGAGATCCCACAGGAAAACGGCCGCAAGGACAATGATGGCGCGAAGGCGGCGCATGATCACTGCAGACCTCCCGCCAGAGCCAGGGCGGAGGCCTGCGCCATCTGCCAGAGCCAGTGGGGAGCAAGGCCGATTGCGCCGGTCGCCGTGGAGAGCAGCGCCATCGCTAGAAGGCCGCTGCGGGGCACCGGTCGGACCGGGCGCTTCGAATCCTTCCAGCAGGCTTCGGACCAGAAGATCGCCATGGATACGATCGTCATCAACCCCGCGACAAGCCCGGCCACTGCCAGCCAGATGTATCCGGCCTCGAGGCTTTCACGAAGCACGATGAGCTTGGCCCAGAAGCCCGAAAGCGGCGGGATGCCTGCCAGCGAAAGCATGGGAACCGCGAACAGCATCGTGAAAACGGGGTTGGTGCGCATGCCGCCTGCTCGGGTCAGGTCCCAGCTTCCGCTCGCCCGGTGGATTAAGCCGGCCCCAAAGAAAAGATTGGCTTGCACGATGATCGTGTGGACCATGTAGAACACCGCTCCTGCGACGCCCTGGATCGTCCCAAGAGCGAGACCTGTCGCCATGTACCCGACCTGCGCGATGACCTGGTAGGAGAGGATGCGCCGCATGTCGGTCTGCCCCAGCGCTCCGATGGCGCACAGGATCATGGTCGCTCCCGCGATCCACGGCACGAGGAGCATGAGGTGGCGCGCGGCTGAGGCCGGACCGGTGACGTTCAACAGACCCACCAGCACCAGCATCAGCGCATAGAACCCCATCTTGGTGAGCAGACCTGCAAATGTGGCGGTGCCCGTGACGGGTGCGGTATGGTAGGAGGCCGGGAGCCAGAGGTGGAACGGAGCCAGGCCCGACTTCAGAGCAAAGCCGCCCAGCAGCAGAGCGGCGGCGATCGCGAGCCCGAAGGCGGGCTGCATGCGCGAGATCGCGGAGCGCGCCATCGCAAGGTCGAGGTTGCCAACAAGGCCATAGATCATCCCGATTCCAAGCAGGATGAAGGTCGCAGCAAGCGTGGCGAAGGCGACGTAGCGGATGGCCCCGTCGATCTGGGCGGCGCGCCGGTCGAGCGTCAGAAGGCCGAGCGCCGCAAGCAGGGCCAGCTCGAACCAGACGTAGAGATTGAACAGGTCCGTTGTCAGGAAGGCGCCGTTCACCGCACCTATCAGCGCCAGCATCAAGGCGTCGTACCCCGCGCGGCGGCGACGTGGGCCGATATCTTCGATGGCGTAGATCGCGGCAGCGCAGGAGACGAGCGCTGTTACGGCGACCAGCAGCACGCCGGGCAGGGAAGCGGCGAAGGAGATGCCGAACCCTCGCGGCCATCCTCCGAAGACGGTATGCGGCACGCGCGAGGTTCCCGGCCCGACGCGAACCAGCAGCGCGAGCGAACATGCGGCCAGGAGAACGTTCGTGGTCAGGCCGGTCAGCCGCGCTGCAGATGGTCGTACGCGAAGCAATATGGCGATTGCCGAGCCAAGGAAGGCCACCAGCACGGGCGAGACGAGAAGCAGCGTGTCAGCCATCCGCAGGGTCGTTCCTTCGCGGCTGGCCGAGTGCCTCGGCATCGTTGATCTCGCGCGCGTCGATCGTCTTTCGGGCTTTCCAGGCCCGCAGCACAAGAACGCCGATAACCACCGTCAAGGCGAAGCCGATGACGATGGCAGTGAGGATCAGCGCCTGAACCACTGGGTCGGCGGAAGCGGCAAGCGTCGACGCGTCCTCGGCAATGATCGGAGGTTGATCGGTGACGGGACCGCCTGCCAGAAAGAGCAGGAGGTTTGCTCCGGTCGCCAGCATCGAGAATCCGAGCAGCATCCGAACGAGGTTGCGCGAAAGGATCATGAACAGGGCACAGGCGACTATTCCTGCGCCGACGAGGGCGTAGACCAGACTCAACGTGCCGCCTCCTTCTGCAGACCGAGCAGGAAGGTGACGACGGCGCCAAGAACCACGAGATAAACCCCAAGGTCAAAGACGAGCGCGGTTCCCACGGCTGGCAGCCAGGACGCCGGCTCCCACCAGAGCTGCGTCAGGTATGGACGACCAAGCAGGAGCGCGGGAACTCCGCTGCAGAGGGCAAGGAGCATCCCCAAGCCCACGAGCATCATCGGATCGACCCGCATGGCCCGCTCCGCCCGCGCCGTGCCATAGGCGAGCGAGAGGATGGCGACGGCAAGTGCTGCCATCAGGCCACCCACGAAGCCACCGCCCGGATCATTGTGGCCGCGCCACAGTATGACCAGCGAGGAGGCGAGCAGCAGCCAAAAGAGCGGCTTGCCCACCATGCGGAAAGAAAAATGGGTGGCTGGGGGAGGCGCAGTATCCTGTGCCCAATGCGCATGCGGCAAAAGCGCGCGGGCAAGCACCGCGGCCACGGCAATCACCGTCGTTTCTCCCAGCGTGTCGAATGCGCGGAAGTCGACCAGGATGACATTCACGACGTTCCTGCCATGGGCGGCGACATAGCTTAGACGACCATAGAGGTCGCTCACCGCCGAAGGGTGCCGGCTCGCCGCCATGTCGATGACGCCGAGCGCAAGCACTGCCGCAAAGGCAAACGCGACCGCGAAGTCGAAACGCCGCATGCCACTTCCGCGCGTGACCGGGCTCGAGAGCGGCACGGCGAGAAGCAGGGCGGTCAGCAGGACGACAAGCAGCGCTTCGACCGCGAACTGGGTCAGGGCGAGGTCCGGCGCCCCGTTCAGAAGAAAGGTGATGGCCACCGAAATCCCGGTAAGCCCGGTCGCCACCATGGATGCGATCAGGGAACGCCCGACCGCCGCCATGATGGCACCGGCGAGAGCTACGAACGCGATGAGGGTAGGCGCGATCTCGATCGTGTCGGGCACGGGGAAACGAGGACGGACGCCTCCGGCAAATGCAGACCAGAGCAGCAGGAGGACCATGGCTGCAATCACCGTAAGCAGGTAACGGCGCAGATCGCCATGTTGCAGCCTGCGTGTCAGCCTTCGCGAGCCTGTGATCAGGCCTCGCAGCCCCATGCCCCAGAAACGTTCAATAGCCAGCCGGTCGAGCCGGTCCACTGCACGCAGGCGTTCGTGAATGGGACGCCAGAACCGCACGATCAATGCGCCCGTTGCGATCACGACGCCGCTCAGCATGAGCATGGGCGTAATGCCATGCCACACCGCGATGTCGACCTTAACGGGGCTTCCGTAGACTGCGGCCACCGCCGGACGTAGCGCAGAGCGGGTAATCCACCCCGGCTCCAGGCTGATGACGAGGCCCGCTGCCGCCAGCAGCAGCGGGGGCGCCGCCAGGGCCAGCGTCTCATGATTGCGGACCTGCGTCACCTTGCCGCGCCCCATGAAGAACGGTCGCAGGGTTATGACGCCGGCAACGCCTACCATGACGGCATTGACGACGACCGCGATTGCGAGGGGCACGAGTTCCCAGCTGCTTTCCAGCTGCGCTTCGAAGAGGAACTCTTTCGAGATGAAGCCGATGAATGGGGGAATGCCCGCCATCGAGAGGCTTGCTCCCAGGCAGGCGAGGGCGGTGAGCGGCAGGAAGCGCGCAAGTCCGCCCATCGCGCGAAGACTATGAAGGCCAGTCGCATGGATGACCGAGCCGGCGCAGAAGAACAGCGCCGCCTTGTAGAGAGCGTGCGCCAGCAGGAAGCCAACCATCGCGACGCTTGCTGCCGGGCCGTCGAGCCCTACCAGCAGGACCAGGATGCCCAGCGATGCGATGGTGGAGTAGGCGAGAGCCGACTTGAAGTTCTCTGCCCTGAGAGCCTGTAGGGCCGAGACGAGCATTGTAAGGCAGGCTACCGTTATGACGGTGTTGCGGCCCCAGCTTGTGGCTGCGAAAACCGGCTCGAACCGAGCCAGCAGATATATTCCCAGCTTCACCATGGTGGCCGAATGCAGATAGGCGGAGGCCGGCGTCGGCGCCTGCATTGCGTTGGGAAGCCAGAAATGGAACGGGAACTGGGCGGATTTCGTGAACGCTGCAAGAAGGATGCAGGCAACGATCGCATTTCCGCTGGGTGAGCCGACCAGCCTGTCCGCCTGTCGCACGGCCTCGGCCATCGAGTACGTCCCGATCTCGTTGCCGATCAACATCACCGCGGTAAGCAGCATAAGGCCGCCGAAGGCTGTAACTTGCAGTGCCATCAGCGCGGCGCGGCGCGCACGTCCGCTGCGGCCTTCGAAGCCGATCAGCAGAAAGGAGAGGACGCTCGTCGCCTCCCAGAACATCAGCATGACCAGCATGTTTTCCGCAAGCACGGTGCCCAGCATCGCGGTCATGAACAGGAGAATGAGCGTGTGGAACCGGCTTCGCTCGGCAGGTGATTTCGAGGCGAGGTATCCATCGGCATAGATCGTCACCAGCGCGCCAATGGCGGTGACCAGCAGGCAGAACAGGAAGGAAAAGCCATCCAGCCGCAGCGTGAAGTCGAGGCCCAAAGACGGTGCCCATGGGAATCCGGCGGAACGTACCCATCCCCGCTCGATCACCGGCGCCGTCGAGATGAGGACGACGAACAGGCCAAGCGGCAGCAGGGCGATGAGAAAGCCTGCTCCCCGCGCGATCACGCGCGCCAGAAGCGGAACGCAGCAAGCGCCCACCAGGGAGATAAGTAGCCATTCGAGCATCTATTTCCATAATGCCCGAGACGGCGTCCGGCTCCGCCCGGCGCAGTAGCAAACGCGGGCTAAGTCTCACTGCCGATTTCACCCTGATGAGCGACGCGTTCCGGCGGATACTCGACGTTGAAGAAGGCGCGACGGGATTTGAACTCGATGGTCTAGTAAACCCGCCGCACCTTCAGTCGACCGACGGCTGGACCGCGGCTTCAGGGAAACGGCGCTCGAAGCAGCCGCACTTCATTCGCGATCCTTGCGGAAGCGGGCTGGCGCGTGCCCGCCCGCCGCCCTTCGCTCAGTACGAGCTGGAGGTGTCCTTGGCGTCGACGACGCCATCACCGTTGGTGTCCAGCTTCGCGAACATGCGCTCACCCGAGGCGTTGAATTCCGCCAGAGTGAGGTTGCCATCCTTGTCAGTGTCCAGCACGCCGAAACGCACGTGAGCCTGCTTGAGCTGACCGTCGGGAACCTTTGCGTCCTTGCCCATCCGGCTAGTGAACTCGCCCACGTAATCGACCTCGCTCACCTTTCCGTCACCGTCCAGGTCGAAAGTGCGGTACTTGGCGGCGCGCGCGGCGGCGAACTCGGCAGCGGTGACGCGTCCATCTCCATCCGCGTCGCTTTCCCGAATGAAGGCGGCCTTGCCGTGGCCGGGAGCCGCGCGGCGCTCACCTTGGCGAGGGGCCTCCTGCGCAAGGGCGGCGGAGCCGGCCATCCCTGCGAAGGCAATTGCGAGGAGGGGGCCATAGAACTTCAGATGCTGCATTGTCTTCTCCGTGGAGTAAAGGTGGGTCACTCTTCGACCTGGAAAGTGAGCGACGTGGTGTAGCTGCGCTCGTCCGTGCCCGAGCCTGCAGGGGCCTCGGCCCTGTGGCGGGTCATCAGGACGTAGACGCCGGGACGGTCGAAGCGGAACGTGGCGCCGCCCTTCGCATCGGTAGTGACCTGCCGGTGCACCAGCGCTTCCTCATAGTCAGCGCCGCCGCGATCGAGCACCAGCTCCTGGCCCTGCAGCGGTTTGCCGTCGAACAGCACCTGCACGGCGAACGGCGTGTCGAGGTACAGCTCGCTGGGATGAGTCACAGGCCGGATCTGCAAGCGACCGATCGATGCATCCACTGGCGCGCGCGTGGGCTTCTTCTTCGACACATACACGTCGGCGACCGTTTCGGTCTGGCTCGTGCGCACCTTCGTGGCGCCTGCGGGAACCTGATCGTGCACGGGACGCCATTGTCCGTCGATGAGTGCGCTCTTCCCGACGCGGCCCAGGCGGACACCGGTCGTGAACCGGTAGGTGCCGTCCTGCGCGAGCGGGGCCTCCAGAATCACCAGCTGCTTGAGGGGCGTAATCGACTGGTACTCGCCGCGAGAGCCATCCGGAAGCACGACATGATAGTCTTTGGCATCGACCGGCACTTCGGGTCGGAAGAACTTTTCTGCAAACGCGGATTCCACGGTCACCATCTGCTCGGTGTTGGCCGAGAAGACCTTTGGCAGCAGGTAGGAGGTGTGGGCGTGACCGACGCCCGGCATGGCGATGCAGACGAGCGCTGCAAGCTTTAGCGCGCGCGGGTTGGTAAATGCCGTTACGGCCATGATCGTCGATCCTTTTGCACAAGCCGGTCAGTCGCCGGTGATTTCGAAGTTGAAGCGATAGGGTTTGCCGTCGGGGGGAGGCGGAAGCGGCACCGCTCGCCGCACCAGTTGCAGCGCCTCCCGATCGAACCGTATCGAACCGGAGCTGCGTGCGACCACGATGTCGCGGGCAGTCCCGCCCGGTTCCACAGTGAGCGCGATCACCACCGTTCCTGCGCCGACGACGTTCACCTGCTTGTAGCGGGTGAGATGCTGGTAGAGCTTCACTTTGTAATTGCTGGTGGCGGCGTTGCCGGCCATGCCGGTGCGCCCACCGCCAACGCCTCCGGTTCCGTTGATCCCGCCGGCAGGCTCCGGCCGCCCGGAACCTCGGCTCGGCGGGACGGCTGCGACCGCGAGCGCGATGGATGGAGCTGGGGCAGTCATGGCGCGCACCGGCACCGGCACCGGCGTTGCGGCCGGTACTGACTGCGTGGTGGCTGCGGCATTCCCCGGTCCGATGCGGCCCTGGCCGCCGCCCGCATTATCGGCTTGCAGTGCCTCCTTTTGCGGAGCCGCAGGGGACACCGCTTCGGGCAGAGAGTGGGGCTGCGGCTGTACCGGGGTGGTGCCGGTCTGTGCAGGGGCGGGGGGCGGCGTGGATACAGGATCATTCGCCATGAGCGGATCCATCGCCTTTGGGCCCGGCCCACCCTCCTGGCCTGAGAGGTTTATGGCCACAAGCGCGCTTCGAGTGCCGCCCTCCACCAGAATGTCTTCCTTCCAGGTCATGACCAGCAGCGCAACCACGGCGGCATGAGCCGCGACGGAGGCGGTCATGGCACCAGGATTGATCCTGGGACGAAGGGCCTGAGCAAAGCCCTGCCGTCCTGCCCAGTCTGCGGTGACCACCTCCCGGCCCCCTTAGAAGAGCTTGGACAGCGCGACCTTGAAGTTGCGACCCGTGGCAGGCCGCGTCGACAGGGCCGACTGATAATAGGTGTCGAAGATGTTCTCGACGCTGAGGCGCAGCGCCAATTCGTCGAGTATTCCGCCCGCTGGGGTTATCGTGGCGCGCAGCGCGTGCACGTCGAAACCTTCATGCTCCGTGCCGTTGATGGTCAGGTCTTCGGCAAGCGTCGCTTCCCAACGCACATCGACGAGCTGGCCGAAGCGCTTGCCGGCAGAAAGCATGTACGTCTTCTGCGGAAGGTTGGTCCAGTCATCCACGACGCCGTTGGTGCGCAGACGCTGCCCGTCCGGGATGGTGGCGTTGAAGTCGAAATAGAGGCCTTGTGCGGTCGCATAGGAAGCCTCGATCTCGAAACCGTCGAGGTAGATCTCGCGAACGCCGGAGTAGGCGGTGTTGTCGGTCAGTTCGGTATCGTAGTAGTTGACCTTGACCGCCAGCCTGTCACCCCGTCCCAGCAGGCCCACACGATTGAACGATCCACCTGCTTCCCAGGTCCGGCTCTTCTCGGGCTGGTTCATGTAGGTCGAATTGTCCAGATCATCGATGATCGGCAGGTTGCGGGTGCGAGCCCAGCTTCCGAAGGCGGCGAGGCCGAAGGGCAATTCGTAACGGGCGGACACGCCTCCCATCCAGGCCTCGTTGTTGTAGCTGACGCGAGCGCCGGCGTCGGTCGTGGCCTTGATGTTCGAGGTCTCCCATCGGATCGCCGGGCTGACGCTGAACCCGCGGAACAGAGCGATCTCGTCGACGGCGAAGGCAGCCATGCGGTTGTCCACGCCGCCCGGGGCGCTGCTCGCATCCAGACGTTTCCTCTGAATGTATTCGACACCAAAGTGAAGATTGTGGCGTACCGGACCGGTCGCGAACAGCCCCGCATTCTTCAGCGTGATCTTCGATGTCTCGTAGCGATGATCCGCGTTGACCACGGGTGAGATCGGAGTGCCGACGGCCGTCTGGTCGATTTCTTGGTTGGCGTAGGTGTACAGCAGCGAGAGGTTGACGGCGTCGTTGTCGACCGGGTCGTAGTTGTAGCTGACGGTCAGGACCTGGCTCTTGGTGTCGCGATCGACATTACCGAACATGCCCGCCGTGGTGCTGAAGCTGTCGTAAGGAACGTCGCGGTCGCTGGTGGTGGTCTGGTTGAAGCTGGCTTCAATCGTGTGGGCGTTATCCGCGCCGAAGTGGACCGCGCCTTTCACCAGGAAGCTCGGCAAGTCGAAGGCACTGTTCTCGATCGGATCGCCGCGGCCGTCTTCCTGTGTTCCCTGCGTGCGCCAGGTGTAGTTGGCCAGGAACTCGAACTGCTCCGAGGGCATGGCCGCGACAGTGGTGGAAGTCGCGAAGCCTTCCTTGTTCGTCTGTCCCGACAGCGTTTGGCTCAGTGCCAGGCCCGGCTTGCCGCGCAGAACGTCGGCTGCGTCGTTTGTCTCCAGAAGCACGACGCCGCCAATGATGCCGGAACCCCACTCGAAGCTGCCGACCGTGCCGCGGATGACCTCGGCGCGCTTGTAGAGCAGGGGATCGGTGAAGAGCTGCGTGCCGACCCTGTAGATTTCCTCCGAGCCGGTGGTGGCACCATCGACGACGAACGCGACCTTCTGGTCGGTGCCGTAAGTGCCGTTCGCACCGAAGCCGCGGATGTTTATGCCCGAACCGATCGGCGTCGAGCCGTTGATGAGAGTGACGCCCGGGACAGAGTCCAGAAGTTCCGCAATGGTCGATGCCTGCCGGTCCTCGATCTCCTCCCGGTCGATCACGGTCACAGGCGTTGCCGTGTCGGTCCGCACCACGCGCGTGCTCTCGCCGATGTCGATGGTGCCGAGGAAGTCGCCTGTGGGCGTATCTCCATCCAGGCTGACGTCCTGCGCCAAGGCGGGCGTTGCAACGAGAAAGGCGAGCGTGGAGGCGCCGACCAACGCACGGGCGGCAAGACTACGAAGCATGATGATTCCCCTTATGCTAATGCGAATCGCTTGCATTAGCGGGGTTCGCTTTAAGGGTTGCTGCGGCTTCGTAAAGGAGCTTTTTTACCGGAGCCGCAGGCTAGGGGTGAGGTTTGCAGGTTGAACTTGCTGCGAAAGCCGCGTGGGCTCCCTCAAACGCGTGAGAAGCGTCGGAAGGCTTCGGCAACAGCCGTGGCAGCGCCGGTAGTCATGGACATGAAAAAGGCGGCGCCCGCCGTTCGCCGCCTCCATCTGCCAGACGTGGCAATCAAAAATCGCCCAGTGATGGGCTAGGTTCTTTGCCAAAGGTCGAGGCGGTAGCTGTCTTTGGTCTCGGCGCGTTCGACGGTGAAGACATCCTGCAGTTCAGTCCAGAGCTCCTCGACCGCCGCATCGCCGGTGTGAGGATAGTCCGTCTCTCCGGTGTAGTGCACGAGGATCACCCTTCCTCCAGGCGCGACGTTGCCACGCAGCCATTCGCTCGTGCGGTCCAGATCGACAAGGCCCCAATAATAGGCGACTTCCGACAGGATCACGAGATCGAACGGTTCTCCCTCCGGCGCTTCGGCAGGGAATGTCATGTGTCCCAAAGTGAGTTCGGGACGGTCGCCGACCCGCTCCCGCGCTTTTGAAAGGGCATGGGTGCTGATGTCCACGGCGAGCAGGCTGTCGCACAGCCCGACGATGTGGCTAGTAAGTACGCCATGGGCACAGCCAACCTCCAACGCCCGCGCATAGCGGCGATCAGCGAGCACATCGTGCGTATGCGCGAACTTCTCCGCTGCGTATTCGCTGGATGCCAGATCCCAAGGATCGTCGTCTGCTTCGAAGATCCTGTCGAAATAGGCTTCTCCCAGACTTGATCCGGTCATGGCATCGTTCTCCTTGGTTCGAGCGCTTTGGGCCCGTGATCAAGACGGCGGCTGACGTCTTCGGAAAGGAAGTTTTGCGGGGCCGCGCCGAAGGACATTGGTAAACGCGTGCCCGGATTTTTGTTCCTCGCCATACCGAGCGACGAGCGGTGCAGTCCCCAAGCCGGATGCGTTCCAACCCAGGCTAAGTTTGGCTGAGCGTGCGGAACTATCGCGAAGACAGTCCCGTTGTAGAGGCTGCTTGCGCCATCATGGCGGGGGCCGGGATGCGCTTGGCGCGAACAGAAAACATCGGAGCAATCACGGATGACCGGAACAATCGGCAAGGACACCGGTGCGCAGTCGCATGCCGCTGAGTTCGAGACGTTCGCTGGCGAGGGCGGCGAACTGCACCAGATCGCGGGAAGCGACGGTACTGTCTTGACCACTCAGCAGGGCGTGCCTGTCGCCGACGATCAGAACAGTCTGAAACTTGGCGAACGCGGCCCGACGCTGCTGGAAGACTTTCATTTCCGCGAGAAGATCTTCCACTTCGACCACGAACGTATTCCCGAACGCGTCGTCCATGCCCGCGGCTTCGGCGTACACGGCACATTCACGCTGGATGAAAGTCTTGCCGAATATACGACCGCGAAGGTCCTGACCGAGGTGGGCGAACAGACGCCCATGTTCGTGCGCTTCTCCACGGTTGCGGGCAACAAGGGCTCGTTCGACCTTGCGCGCGACGTTCGCGGTTTTGCTGCCAAGTTCTACACCAAGGAGGGGAACTGGGATATCGTCGCAAACAATATCCCGGTGTTCTTCATCCAGGATGCCATCAAGTTCCCCGACGTCGTACACGCCGCCAAGCAGGAGCCGGACCGTGGCTTTCCGCAGGCCCAGACCGCGCACGACAACTTCTGGGATTTCATCGGACTTACGCCTGAATCCATGCACATGATCATGTGGATCATGTCGGACCGGGCGATCCCGCGCTCCTTCCGCTTCATGGAAGGTTTTGGAGTGCACAGTTTCCGCCTCATCGATGCGGAAGGCAAGGGCACCTACGTCAAGTTCCACTTCAAACCCAAGCTGGGCCTGCAGTCCGTGATGTGGAACGAGGCGCTCAAGATCAACGGTTCGGATCCCGATTTCCATCGCCGCGACCTGTGGGACGCGATCACGATGGGTACGCCGCCAGAGTGGGATCTGGGCGTCCAGCTCTTCGACGACGATTTCGCGGACCAGTTCGAATTCGACGTGCTCGATTCTACCAAGATCATCCCGGAAGAGCAGATCCCCGTGCGCCGTATCGGCAGCTTCGTGCTTGACCGCGTCGTCGACAACTTCTTTGCCGAGACGGAACAGGTTGCCTTCTGCACGCAGAACGTCGTGCCGGGCATCGGCTTCACCAACGATCCCCTGCTGCAGGGCCGCAATTTTTCGTACCTGGATACTCAGCTCAAGCGGCTGGGCAGCCCTAACTTCACCCATATCCCGATCAACGCGCCCAAGGTGCCGGTGCAGAACTTCCAGCAGGACGGCCACATGGCCATGCGCAATCCCAAGGGTCGCGTGAACTATGAGCCGAACAGCTGGGGCGGTCCGCGAGAGAACCCGGAGATCGGCTACCGCCACTTCGCGGCGCAAGACACGGGCCGCAAGGCTCAGGTGCGTTCCGCCACCTTCGCCGACCATTACAGCCAGGCTCGCCAGTTTTTTGTGAGCCAGACGCCGATCGAGCAGAAGCACATCGGTGACGCCCTGGTCTTCGAGCTTTCGAAGTGTGAACGCATCGACATCCGGCAACGCATTGTCGCTCACTTGCGCAACATCGATGAAACCCTGGCCACCGTCGTCGCCGATGGCCTAGGCCTGCCCGCTCTTCCCGAGCCGTTCCCGGCCGCGGTTCCCACCCGCACGGATCTGCCCCCGTCCGAAGCGCTGAGCATCGTCAAGCGCGGGCCGCAAAGCTTTGAGGGACGCAAGCTCGGGATCCTCGTCACCGACGGTGCCTCGGCGTCTGTGGTGAAGGCCCTGGTCAAGGCGGTCGAAGCACTGCCGGCGGTCTACGAGATCATCTCGCCCAAGATCGCGGGCGCGACCCTCGACGATGGCACTCTGGTAGAGGCCAAACAGAAGATCGACGGTGGTCCCTCGGTTCTCTACGATGCCGTCGCTCTGGTGGTATCGGACGAGGGTGCAGCGATGCTCTCAGAAGACAAGACGGCGAAGGACTTCGTCAGCGACGCCTTCGGCCACGGCAAGTTCATCGCCTACACGGCGGAGGCCCTGCCGCTGCTCGAACGCGCCGGTGTCGCCGCCTCGGATCACGACGCGGGAGTCATTGCCCTGAAATCGACGTCGGAGGCGCAGACCTTCCTCGAAACCTGTGGTCAGCTGCGCGTCTGGGATCGCGAACTCAAGATCGATCTTGATGCAGCCAGCTTCCTCAAGGCGGGCGCAGCGTGAACGCTGCCCCGACGGAAACGCGGACGGAGGCGGCGCTGAATGCGCCGCCTCCTCTTCCAAGCCCTGAAAGGCTCCAGCAACTCCTCTTCGACGCAGCGCGCATGGGGCGCGAGGATGTCATCGAAGCGCTGGTCCATGCAGGGGCGGACATCGAGGCCAGGGACGAGCGGGGTCATACCCCGCTTGTCCTTGCCAGCTATCACGGCATGGAGGCCGCGACGGCTACTCTTCTGCGCCTCGGCGCAGATCCCGACACTCTGGGCGACAACGGAAGCGCGCTGATGGGCGTGGCGTTCAAGGGGCATGTCGCGATCGCCGACGTGCTTCTTCGCTCAGGCGCTGATCCCAACCTCAGGAACGCTGCCGGGCAGACAAGCCTGATGATGGCAGCGCTTTTCGGCCGGGCCGCAGTCGTGACACTGCTTCTGGAAGCAGGCGCATCGCCGGATCTTCAGGACATTACCGGTACGGATGCTGCAGCCCTGGCTCGCTCTCAGGGCAACGAGGCGCTTGCCACAATGCTCGAGAGCGCGGCTGAACCTGTAGTCAGCGACGGCTAGCTTTACGGAACCATGCCGATCGCATGAAGTCGCGGGGCTTTTCAGCCCCGCGTTTTTCGTGTCAGCTGCCGGGGCCAAAGCGGGCAGGTTCGCGACGGTCGACCTGCTTTTGCCGTGCCGCGGCGTAGCTTGCCACGAGTACGGAGCCCACCAGAGCAAGCGCATCTTCCGCAAAGGCGACCGGCCGGTCACGGCCAAGTGCGCGTGCCAGCGTCATTCTCACCCGGTAGCTGACGTAAGCGCTTGCAAGTGCGCCCGCAGCGCCAACCCCGGCTGCCAGCACGGCCTTCCCCGGTCGTGCCGCCGCCGCTCCCGAGAGCGCGCCGCCAACCGCCCTTCCGGCAAGCCCGGCCGGAGCGATGCGGGCGGGGATGCCCGGCTGCTTGTCCATGAAGTACTCGCCCACCGCCGCTGCGCCAAGAAGGGCGCCCGCCCAGCGTGAGTTCAGGATTGCCAGCGGCGTTCCTTCCAGCGCAAGCCCGCTGCTGGCTGCAGCGATCGTGACGGTAGCGGGCGGAGTAAACGTGCGCTGTCCGTTCGCAAGACCAAGGAGAAGCGGCACGGCTATGTCCTCGGTGGTGATCGAATTGCGACGAACCAGTCGGCCTTGCTCCAGTTTCTCCCGCAACAGAGCCCGCAGCTTTTCGGTGACGAAGCCGAACACGAGATGCGAGGCGTAACCGTAGAGGTGCGTTCGGAGCGTGTAGCGCCATGGTGGCCGCGCAAACCCGGCGAGAGGCACTGCGATCTGGTCGATCAGCGTGGCGCTGGCGAGACCGAAAGCCAGACCCTGCCAGCGCGTGACGGCGGGGTAGGACTCTGCCAGCGCGCCGTACAATGCACCTGTCGCCGTGCCCACGACATAGTGCACGGCGTTACCGCCTTGCGGCCTGTCACCTTCGTCGAGCCGAGTGCCTGCCGCCAGCAGCGCGAACCGGTCTGCGGCCTGTTCCGTCGCTGGCGGAGCGCCGCCGCCGCTGGGGCTGACGAGCGGGCTGACCATTGACTGGAAGCCGTTCATCACGGCCGACGCCGCGAAGCCGGCCAGTGCGCCGGCTGCCGCACCCCGTTCCGTGTCGACCAGGAGATCGACGGTCGAGGGTCGGCCGGCTGAGTTTATGGAGTTCATCGGGCAATCGCCTTTCGGATGTCGCTGCGACACCTGGATGCGCGCAGACCGGCGTGCCGCAACTGGAATGAGGGAAGGATCGGCCCGACCTTTCGGGAGGGGGTGGGGGAAGGAAGGTCGGGCCGATGAGGCTTTGTTTTGTTGTTTGACAGTTGAACACTCACACGCGCGAGGAGTTCCTAAAGATGTCGCAACTGATCGCGCAGGATATTCAGCCTGCCGGTGCAGCTATTCTTTGAAGAAGTTTATGGCAGGCTGCAGGACGGGTCAGGAAGGTGTAAGTTCGATGCACAAGGGAGCGTGATCGCTCGTCTTCTCCCATCCCCTTGGACGCGTATCGACGGTGGCCGAAACAAGGCGGCCTGCGGCAACAGGGTTGAGAAGTGCATGGTCGATGCGGAGGCCTGCATTGCGTTCGAATGCACCGCGCCAGTACTTCCAGAACGTGTAAACGGTTTCATCAGGGTGAAGGTGCCGGACCGCATCCGTCCACCCCTGGTCTAGAACGCGGAAGAAGGCTTCGCGCACTTCCGGGGCAAACAGAGCATCGTCCCGCCAGCGATCCGGGGCGTAGACGTCATCGTCTGTCGGCATGACGTTGAAGTCGCCCATGCACACGACCGGGGCGTCAAGGCCGACCAGGCCTGCAAGATGATCGTGCAGACGCTGGAACCACTGCAGCTTGTAGTCGAACTTCGGCCCTGGCCGCGGATTGCCATTGGGAAGGTATAGCCCGCAAACCAGCATGCCGTTGATCGCGGCCTCTATGTAACGGCTCTGCGCGTCGCCCGCTTGACCGGGCAGGTCGCGGCGGGTCTCATGTATCTCCCAGGCACGGCTGAGGATGGCGACTCCGTTCCAGCGGCTTTGTCCATGCCATACGGCTCTGTAGCCCGCGTCCTGGATCGCATCTTCGGGAAAGCGATCGTCAGGTGCCTTAAGCTCCTGCAGGCACACGATGTCGGGCTTGGCCAGCGCAAGCCACCGCAGCAGGACAGGAAGGCGGCTGTTGATGCCGTTGACGTTGTAGGTCGAGATCTTCATGCCACCGGCAAAGCGCATGGGCGCCGATGTGTTCCTCGCGCGTTGCGTGGGCATGGCAAAGCGTCCTCTCAAGGTCTTCAGAACCGCGATCGGCTTCCACGATGCCTATGTCGCTACGACAAGCCGCAAGGCAGCGCTGCAGGCCTGGGGTGCAGGAGGCGACCTGTTCTCCAGCGGCGCGGCCGAGCAAGTGATCGATCCCGCTCTGACCAAGGCGCCACTTCAACAGCCCGGTTTGGTGATCCGAGTGGCGCGGGGCACGACGGCTCAGCATCTTGCCGCTGCAGGCAAGGACCTCAAGCGAGAAGCGGGGCGAAAGCCAGCCAGGGACGAGGCCGGTCCGCCACCCTTGCCAACAAGGAAGGTCCCGCGGCCGAGCCGTACGAAGTTGGACAAGGCCGAGGCGGTGCTGAAGGCGAAGTCTCAGGCATTTGCAGCGTCCGTCGCCGACATCCATGCGCAGATCGAGGCTCTTCGAAAGCAGCGCGACGACATACGCCGGAAGCGCGACCAGGAACTGAGCAAGCTCGAACAGCGGCGCAGCCGTGAGGAGGACGCTTATCATGCTGCTTTGAGGGAATGGCAAGGTTGATGCGAACGCCCGCGCCTCAGTCACAGTTCGCCTCTCGCGGGAAACTCTTTGGTCGAAGTGACGTTGGCATCGATACGACCTCACTGGATGAACAGCGCAGGGAGCCGACGAGATGGGCAGGATGATCATCGACGCCGCGACCAGCCTTGACGGGTTCTGGGCCGATGCACGGGGGTGCAGCGTGTTTTCCGCCCGTGAACTCGCGGGCGCGGGCCTGTCGGGCAAACTGCCCGGCACCTGCGGAGCGGTGGTGATGAGCCGTCGCACCTTCGAGCTTTCCGAGGACACAGCCTGGATCGGGGAGGCCTACGCCGCGCAAACCCCGGTCTTCGTCGTCACCGATGCTCGGCCAGCGAACGGAAAATCAGGGTTCCATTTCGTAGAAGGATATGCCGCCGCTTTCGCACAGGCGAGAAAAGCCGCTGGCGAGCGAGCCGTCCTCGTTGTGGGCGAGGCCAGCGCGCTTAAGGCCGCGATGCACGACGGCGAGGCCGATGAAATCTGGCTGCGGATGACCTCCCGCACCTTGGGCGATGGTGCGCCGCTGTTCGATGATGGCGTTCCGGTGGAGAACTATTTCGTGTCCGAAATCGATTCCACAGCTGAAGCCGTCCACATGCATCTGGAAAAGCGCTGAGCCAGCCGGGTCAGGCAGGGCACGCCTTAATGGTTTCCTGCTTGTGCAGGGAGACCGTGACAAGGAAAATCGCCAGGCCGCCGAGTGCCAGGCCCGAGCCGATCCAGCCCGTCGACGTGAAGCCGTAGCCAGCGGCGATCGCAAGGCCGCCCAGCCAAGGTCCCAGTGCATTGGCAAGGTTGAATGCGCTGTGATGGGCCGCTGCAGCGAGAGCCTGCGCGTCGCCAGCCACGTCCATCAGCCTGGTTTGGAGGATCGTGCCCAGTCCTCCGCCGAAACCTATCAGCAGCACCACGATGCTCAGCGTCCAGATGTTGCCGGCAAGCACCGAGAACAGCGCTAGCGATGCCGCGCTGAACAGGAGAGCCGCGATGGCTGCCTTGGTCTGTGCGCGGTCGGCTACCCACGCCCAGAACAGGTTGCCTACGGTCATGCCGACGCCGAAGATGGCAAGGACGGCTGGAACAAACCGCTCGGAAACGCCCGTAACCTCGATCATGGTGGATGCGACGTAGGTGTAGACGCAGAAGAGGCCGCCAAAGCCGATCGCTCCGGTGAGCAGCGTTAGAAGCACTTGCGGCCGGCGCAATGCGCCAAGCTCCCTCAGGGGACTGGCGTCGGGGTCGGCTGCTTGCACCGGCGCGTAGAGCGCCACAAGCGCCATCGTAAGGATCGCCAAGCCGGAGACGACTGCAAAGCCGGCCCGCCAACCCAGTTCCTGGCCCAGCCAGTTCGCCACGGGAACCCCGATGATCGTCGCGACGGTAAGACCAGACATCACCATGGCCACTGATTGCGCCCGCCGGTTCGCAGGCACCATTGAAGCCGCTACGAGCGCTGCGATGCCGAAGTACGCGCCGTGCGGGAGGCCGCTGACGAACCGGCATAGCAGCAGGAGGGGGTAGCTCGCTGCCATGGCCGAGATACCGTTGCCGATGGCGAATACCGCCATGAGGGCGATCAGCAGCTTGCGCCGCTCAATCTTGGCCGCCAGCACCGCGATGACCGGCGCGCCCACCACCACACCTAGAGCATAGGCGCTGATCGCGTGCCCTGCTTCAGGCTCGCTGAGGCCAAGGTCCCGCGCGAAGAATGGAACAAGGCTCATCGCGGCAAATTCGGTGGTGCCGATGGCGAAGGCCCCCATGGCGAGGGCAAGCGTTACGAGCGCGGGATGAGTGGCGGCGGGTGCGGAAGGTTCAGTCATGTTGCGTTGCAAAATAGAAAGGAATGCAGCGACTGACTACCAGAGACCGCGTGCAATTAGTGCAACGGGATGCTGCCCATACTACATCCACTTGCACCCGCAAACCGAAGGGGCGCGGTTCCCGTACAAGAGGCCCTAGAAGACCGGGTCGAAGCCGGGGGGCAGTTCGCTTGCCGGACTGTCACCCTGGCCGGGAACATGGATGCCGCATTCCGTCTTGTCCCACCCCTTCCAGCGGCCCGATCGTGGATCCTCGCCGGGAGCGACCTTGCTGGTGCAGGGCATGCACCCGATTGAAGGATAGCCTTCCGCCACAAGCGGGTGAGGAGGCAGGTCGTGCTGCTCGATGTAGGCCGCGATGCGCTCCGCCGACCAGTCGATCAACGGGTTGATCTTCAGTCGCCCCTGCGTATCCGTGGTGTCGATCTCGAAACGAGGAAGGCTGGAGCGGGTCGCCGCCTGGAACGCCTTGCGCCCAGTGAGCGAGGCATCGAAGCCCAGCAGCGCCTTTGCCAGGGGCTTGACCTTGCGGATTTCGCAGCAGCCGTCCGGGTCCCACGACCAGCGAAGACCGTTCTCGTCCTTCTTCGCGATCTCGGCCTCGTCTGGCGTGAGGCTGACGAGGTTGCGAAGACCGAGGCGGCTCACAAGCAGGTCGCGGTAAGCGAGCGTCTCGGGGAAGTGCTTGCCGGTCTCGAGAAACAGCACCGGCACCGTCGGGTCGATGCTGGCAGCGAGGTGCAGAAGGACTGCGCTTTCCGCACCGAAGCTCGACACGATCGCCACGTCGCCCGCCATGCGCTCCTTGAGCACCGTCTCGAGCATCTCGCTCGTGTCAGTGCCTCGGAACATACGGTTGAGACGCACAGCATCGGCCTCCACAAAGCGGGGCGCGGTGTTGATGACGTCGCGAATGCGAGAAGTGTCAGCTTCGGTACGGAGCATCGGGGTATCCCTTCTCCCTGATCTTAGGCGGGATGGCGCTTGGCCCAGATGGCCTGGCGCCCATCGACGGCCGTGGCCTGGTACACATTGTCCCAGCGGCTGAACGCATTCTGCGCGTCCACGGGGTTGAGCGCCTTTTCGGGCGCGAAGGCATCGAAGCCGCAGCGCTGGAGGTGGCCGAGCATATCGATCACCAGGTCACCTACAGCCCGGATTTCGCCTTTGTAGCCTGCCTCGCGCAGTATGCGGGCTGCGGAGTACCCGCGGCCGTCCGTCCACGCGGGGAAATTGATCTCCACCAGCGCCAGCCTGTCGAGCTGCGGCAGCAGGTCGCGGGCGTCGTCGCCGGGTTCGATCCGAACGGCCGTGGCGTTGGACTGCTCGGAAAAGGCATCCACCGTCACCGCAGGATCGTTCACCGGCTCGTCGTCACGGAAGCGAAACTGGACTTCAACCATAGATGGCCTCCTTGAACGGATCCATGCCGATGCGGCGATAGGTATCGAGGAAGCGCTCCTCGCCCTGCTTGTTGGCGAGGTAGACTTGCGTAGCCTTTTCGATCGCGTCGACCACGCCGTCCTCGGTAAAGCCAGGGCCGATGATCTTGGCCAACGAGGTATCCGCGCCTTCGCTGCCGCCGAACAGAAGCTGATAGTTTTCCAGCCCTTTCTTGTCGACGCCCAGAATGCCGATGTGGCCCGCATGGTGGTGCCCGCAAGCATTGATGCAGCCTGAAATCTTGAGCTTCAGTTCCCCGATCTCGGCCTGCTTCTCGGCCGAGCCGAAGCGTTCGGAAATCTTCTGCGCGACCGGAATGGAACGCGCATTGGCAAGGCTGCAGTAGTCCAGTCCCGGGCAGGCGATGATATCGCCCAGGGTATCGAGATTGGCAGTGCCCAGACCCGCTTCGTCCAGCGCTTTCCACACAGTGTAGAGGTCTGCTTTCCGGACGTGCGGGAGAACGATGTTCTGTGCATGCGTCACGCGCAGCTCGTCGAACGAGTAGTCGCGGCCCAGCTGCGCCATGAGGCGGATCTGGTCGGCACTCGCATCGCCGGGAATACCGCCCACAGGCTTCAGGCTGACAGTGGCGATGACGTAGCCCGGCACCTTGTGGGCGGTGGTGTTGCGCCCGACCCACAGACGAAAATCCGGGTCGCGGAGGTCGAGTTCGTCCGAAAGGCCCTGTTCGAAGTCGGGACCCGTGAAGTGGGCCTTGATACGCTCGAGCTCAGCCAGCGGAGGCTCGATCGGCTGCGTGAGGAGGTGAGCGAACTCTTCCTCCACCTGGCGCACGTACTCGTCCCGGCCAAGCTCATGGACGAGAATCTTGATGCGGGCCTTGTACTTGTTGTCGCGCCGGCCGTAGCGGTTGTACACGCGAAGGCAGGCTTCCGCGAACGTGATCAGCTGGTTCAGCGGCACGAAATCGCGGATCAGCGGCGCGATCATCGGGGTGCGGCCCATGCCGCCGCCTGCATAGAACTGCGCGCCGATTTCGCCGGCGTCGTTCCGCACCATCTTGATGCCGATGTCGTGCAGGCGCATCGCCGCACGATCCTTCTCCGACGCGATGACAGCGATCTTGAACTTGCGCGGAAGGACAAGGAATTCGGGATGGAAGCTGGACCACTGGCGCAGCAACTCGGCGTAGGGGCGGGGATCGATGATCTCGTCCGCGGCGGCTCCGGCGAACTGGTCCGAGCTGATGTTGCGGATGCAGTTGCCGCTCGTCTGGATGGCGTGCATCTCCACCTTCGCCAGTTCGGCAAGGATGTCGGGCGTGTCCTCCAGCTTGATCCAGTTGTACTGGATGTTCTGGCGCGTGGTGAAGTGCCCGTAGCCACGGTCGTACTTGTCCGCGATGTCGCCAAGCAGCTTCATCTGCGTGGAGTTCAGCGTGCCGTAAGGCACCGCCACGCGCAGCATATACGCGTGCAGCTGGAGATAGAGGCCGTTCTGCAGGCGCAGCGGCTTGAACTGGTCCTCGGTCAGTTCGCCCGAGAGGCGACGGCGCACCTGGTCACGGAACTCTTCGACCCGGGTGTCGACCATCTGCTGGTCGTATTCGTCATACTTGTACATCAGATCACCCAGTTGATCGCATCGGGGTCGGCGGGCTTGAGCGTCAGGTCAGGCCGGACGGTGGGGCCAAGGGCACGGATGCGCTCCTTGATGTGCGCCGGACGCACCCCGTCGGCCGTCTTCTCGGCATCGACCACATAGGAGGCAAAGACGTTCTGAGCCCCTTCCTCGCGGGCGATGATCGCAGCGCCATGGTCGCCCACATCGGACGATTCGTTGACATCCAGCGACCAGCCCACGCCGGTCCACCAGACGACGGCGCCGGTCTTGAGATCGTTGCCGGTCAGGATCTTCACTGTATTGCCTCCAGCGCGAGCGCGCGAATGGTGTTGTCGTTCTCAGCGGTAACGTGGCCGATAACGATAAGCGCGGGGCTTTGCACCCTCTCGCTTTCAACGACATTCGAAAGTCCGGCCAAGGAAGACCGCAGAACACGCATGTCCGATCGGGTGGCGTTCTCGATGACAGCCACAGGCACGTCAGGCGCCAGCCCGTCGGCAATGAGCTTCTCGGTGATCTGGGCGGCCGTAGCGAGACCCATGAAGATCACGAGCGTGCGCCCCTTGCCGGCAAGGCCCGACCAGTCCTGCTCGGAAAGCCCCTTGCACTGACCGGCTACGAAGCTGACAATCGAGGCATGATCGCGGTGGGTGAGGGGGATCTGCGCCGCGGCTGCTGCCCCAAGTGCCGAGGAGATGCCGGGTACGACCTCTACCTCCACTCCGGCAACGCGGCATGCCTGCGCTTCCTCACCGCCACGTCCGAAAATGAAAGGGTCTCCGCCCTTGAGCCGCACGACGTCGTTGCCGGCCAGCGCCTCGCGCACAAGCAGGGCGTTGATCTCCTCCTGCTTCATGGTGTGCCGCGACCGGCTCTTCGCGACCGAGATCATGCGAGCCGTCGGCCGCGCCATGGAGAGTATCGCCGGATCGACCAGCCCGTCGTGCACGACCAGGGACGCGCCGAGCAGCAGCCGTGCGGCACGCAGCGTCAGCAGATCCGGGTTGCCCGGACCCGCGCCGACGAGGAAGACCTTGCCGGCAGGCTTCACGCCATCAAGTCCATTGTGACCCTCGGAGACGGATTTCGGTTTCATGGCGCGCAGATGGCGATTAAGGCTCGCCAGCGCCAGCCAGAATGGCTTTGCAGTTCGTAAGGCAAGCTTTAGCCCGAACGCACCCTGTCCTTGCGCCGTGCAGGCGGCGGAGGAAGCATCATCGTAAACGTTCCTAAAGCTCGAAACTGCGGGGGAATGGGCTTTCACCCCGTCTGCTAACCGAATCTTAACCGAACACGTGGACGTTTCCGGCTCCTAGGAGGCGCGACAATGCCCATTGCGGCCCATTTTGAAGTAGAAGGTTCTGATGCCGGCATTGCCGATGGCAAACGCCGTGCCGAGCGGCGGCGGCTGCTGCTGGAAACACAGGGTGCTCTCGCCTCAGGCGGGGAAACGCAGGTGATCCTCCACAATGTGTCCGAGAGCGGGGCGCTGCTGGAAAGCCGGGTCGAACTCGAGATCGGCGAATCCCTTGAGATCGAACTGCCGGAGATACCGCAGGCGCGGGCACGGGTGATCTGGGCCAGCGGCCAGCTTTACGGATGCGCCTTCGACGTTCGGGTGCCCACGGCTACGCTTAGCGCCGTGCAACTTCGCGGCGCCGTCCGTGCCGACCTTGGGCTTGAACCGATGCCAGTGCCCGTGGGGCCCAACCCCATAGGCGGCGAGAGCCTCGGCGAAAGGCTGCATCGACTTCGCAAGTTGAGAGGCCTGACGCAGGGGGAGCTTGCCAATCGGCTTGGCGTCAGCAAGCCCACCGTATGGGCGTGGGAGCAGGGGCGTGCGCGGCCGATCGAGGATCGCATCGAAGCTATCGCCGAAGCGCTCGGCGTGGAAAGCGGCGACCTTCGTCCCACCCGCACCGTTCCGGGGCTGGCCGACCTCATCTCGCGCTGCCGGGATCAGATCGCGACCGCCATGGAGACGGCCCCAGAAAAGGTCCGCATCATGGTGGAGCTCTGACCTCCGCCTTCGGACCGCTCTCTCGGTCTTTCTGGGAAAATGTGCACGGCGAACGTTTTTGTATTCACGTCCAAACTCGGCAATGGTAAACAAAATCGTAAGGAAGAAAAAGAATTAGTATAGTTATACAACGTCTATAACAAATAGCGCGGAGCAAGTTTGTAATCGAACGGAGGATATTTGGCGGTTCTGGTGTGTTGAATAGGCATATCACTGAACAGCCAAGATATGCGGTGGTTCGGGTCACTGCCGGTCCATCAGAGCGGTTACGGGCGGAACATTCGGGACGCAGGCGGCATGGGCATGAATTTCACGTTTCAGGAAAGCTCCGTCCTTTACGGGATGCTCGCCGAGAGTACGACCGACATCATCCTGAAGACCGACCCCAAAGGGTTCATCGTTCACGCCACGTCGGCCATCGCGGAACTGGGGCTGCGTGAAGCAGGGCGAGAGGTTGGCGGCCTCGTCGAGCAGCATCTCCTGGATCTGGTCTCACCCGAAGCCAAGCAGCAGATCTCTCGTGCCCATGCCCGGGCGCTCGCAGGCGAGGATGTGGATTGGGTGGAATTTCCCGCGATCACCCGCGACAACCGGAAACGTTGGTTCGAGATCCGGCTTCGCGCCCTGCTGCGGCACGATGGCGCCCCGTACGGCGTGCTGGCGGTGCTGCGTAATGTCGATGAACTGCGCTCGTTGAGCGAGCGGCTTTTCACCGCCACATACACCGATCCACTGACCGGCCTGACCAATCGGACCGCTTTCATATCCATGCTCGAGCATATGCTGGAAGCCGGAATGGACGGATGCCTGGCTTTGTTCAGCATCGACTTCTTCCGCACCATCAACATGCAGTACGGGCAGGCCGTGGGGGACGAGGTCCTTACCGTCTTCTCGGATCTCCTGCGCGAAATGCTGCGGACGGACGATATCATTTCGCGTATCGGTTCCGAGCGCTTCGCCGTGATCCTCCCGAGAGTGACTCCAGTCGAGGCCGAAGGCATCTGCCGCCGAGTGGTTACCACTCTGGCTGAGCTCAAGCAGAAAGTCGGCTCGAGCCACTTCGAGATGACCGCCAGCGCGAGTGTCGCCCGCATCGGCACCAGCCTTGATTCCACCATCGAACGAGCGGAAATGGCGCTCTTCGTCGCCAAGGCCAAGGGACGCAATCGCCTTGAGATGGAAAAGCCTGTCCGTCTTGCCGTAGGTTGACGTTATCGCCGGCTGCCGAGAGGCTGCGATAAGCACGAGGGGAACATCAACCCGTCAGCTAACGGTCGCCCGAATCGGAACGCCCGCTTTCGTCGCGGCCACGAACCGCATCGATCAGCTCACGCATCACCTCGGTATCACGCAGATTGAGATCGCGTTGCGGGAAGGGGACCTTGATGCCGTTCTCGCGCATGAGCCGCCAAAGGGTCTTGAGCACGTCGGAACGGACGTTGCCGATCCCTTCTTCGGGGTCGGTGATCCAGCAGTGGATCACGAAGGCAACGCCGTTGTCGGCGAAGCTGTCAAGCCAGACGGTGGGAGGCGGTGCGGCCAGCACTCGCGTCACCGAGCGTGCCGACTGCAGCATCAGCTGCTCGGCCTGCTCGATGTCGCAGGCATAAGGGATCACGACATGGACCTGAATGCGCACGTTGCGGCTTGAGTAGGACCAGTTCTCCACCTGATTGACCATCAGTAAGCAGGCGACGGAAATGCGTATCACATTTTAGCGATGTGGCTGAAAGTCTCCATTTATGCGGTTATAAGATGGTCACGAGCGTTCACGCGAGGTCATGGATATTCAACGTATGTATCCTAGACGTATCCTAGTTTGGTCAATTATCCAAACTAGGATACACTCTATGGAATGTGGTTAGCGGCGTTTGTAAGGGTGCCGCAGGCGCGGCGATCAACAGATCAGTTCTGCGGCAAAGTGAGACGCGCTGATGTCGAAGGTCGAGGTGTCAGTGCCGACCGTCATCAAGTGCTTATTGTCCCCGCCCCGCCAGAGACCTGAGGCGAGCGGTTCGCCATCGCGCATGACAAGCCCACGCGCGAGGAGCTTGCAATCTGTGCCATTGGTAAGCGTAAGATCAGGTGCCTTGGTCATATGAAATCCTATGTGAAGTTGACGAGCGGGATCGTCCCGCGAAGCGCTCCACGCTCGCCAGTCGGTGGATTTGAATTTGCGGGGAGGGTGCCGCAGGCGCGGCGGTCAGAAGGTCAGGCGATTAGTCGGCGCGCGCGTCGCGAAAATCATTGAAAAGCTTGGTCAGTCCGAGACGTTCAATTGCGCTATGGCATTCAGCGAGAACCTGATCGGTCGTGACCGCCTCGCCACCCTGCGCGGCGACTTCGGCGAGGAAATCGGTTGCAACGATGAGTTCGGGTTCAATCTCGACCATGACATCCTCAGCCTGACCGGAGCCGCCCAGAACCTCGCGCCACGGGGTTGCCTCACCCATCGCGTCCCGGCTCACCTTGCGCAGCGTATACCAGCGGTTGGAGCGAATGTGGCAGTTCACTGCATCACCGGGATTCAGCGCGGCGAAGAGTTCGCGGCTGAAGTCGTCCCGCGAAATCGGGCCAGCGGTCTCATCGAATGCATCGGTGAATTCCTCGGCGAAGGTGAGCGCGAAATCATCGTCCATGTCGAAGATAAGGACCGACCCGCCGTTCCCGAACGCGATAATCATGGGAACGGGCAAATCATTCTCCAATTCCTTGATCCCCTGCACGATGGGCGGGATTGCATCGAGAAATTCGCGGACAGTTTCGTTATTCATTCTAATTTTCCTTCGATTTCGCAGGCGAGCGGGATCACCCCGCAAAGCGCGCTCGCCTGCAACCATTGTTTTTTGCGGGGAATAGAGTTTGCCGCTGGTGCGGCGGTCAATGCGCCAACCGGGTAAGGGTTAGGCGGCAGACTGCTCGCGCTGGTGGTCAGACCAGAATAGGTAGAAATCGACCCATGAGCCTACCTGAGCCCAAATCTCGGCGCAGTAGCGTTCGGGGGACACGGTGCGGCAGAAGCTAGCGGCCATGAGCGGCAGCGGGAGCGACCCCGCAATGGTGGGGTGGCCTTCGGCATCCCACTCACATTCGAAGTCGAGATTGGCTCCACGCGGCGAAACGACGATGCGGTCACGGGTCTTAGCGGTCAGGGCGGCTCCGAGATCGTGGCACCAGCGCTGGAGTTCGGCAGTCCTCGGCATTGTGTAATCCTCTCATGAAGGCGAGCGAAGGCGCTCCGCGAAGCGCGAGGCTCGCAGTGATTGTGAATTTGAAATTTGCGGGAGTTGGATTGCCGCCGACGCGGCGGTCGGGGGTTAAACCGACTTGAACGCGGTGGTCTCGTCTTCTCCGATGAGGTCCACATCGTTGGAGGCCGCGATCCGCGCGAACCATGCAAGGAAGTGCTTCATTGCGCTCTCGTTCGGGAACGGAGCGACGGCGAGCTTGTCGCCCGGCTTACCGCCGTGCTCGACGATGATTTCCCATTCGGGGTGCGTGAAGGAAATCCGGAAGGATTCCCCGATCATATTGAAGGTGATGAGAACCGCGTCGATAGGCACGAACTCGGTGCAACCATTGCGGTAGGCATCTTTGACCGTGCAAATGGTGAACCAGACTCGTTCCTTGAACGTATTGGGCAGACCCCTCCGGCCATTCTGAAGCTCAAACAGAAAGAGGCCCGTGGCGTTGATCTTTTCGTCGATACTGACGGGAGAACTCATGATCTAACCTCTCAAGTAGGCGAGCGAAGGCGCTCCCGAAAATTCGGGAATGCTGTCGTTAAGCGGTTTGTGAAAAGGAACCCGAATTAGGTTCGGGTTCGGCAGCCTTAATCAATTATGAAGTCGGGCAATAAGTGCCTCATTCAAATTGTTACTACGCCAAAAGTTATTATCTTATCTTTTGATATTTCCGGGACGCTGGATGGTGAGCCATTCCTCAAGCTCGTCCCGTTTCCAGCGCCTAACCCGTTCGCCTAATGCAATCGGAACGGGAAAATTGTCGCTCCGACGAAGGCGCTTTAAAGTAGAAAGAGAAATTCCTACCATTTCGCATACCTCAAGAGGAGAGAGTAAATCTTCATGAGGTTCTGGAATAGGATTCTCATTGTCATTCGGCTTGGACGATTGCAAGCTAACAACAATTTCATGGACGGTGGCCAACGGCTTATCATTGATAAACCACTGATCTCCGAATTTAACGGTCACCTTTGAGTGTTCGCCGACGGAACCAATTTTTATTAACTCAATCAGTTCAGCGGGCACTTCAAGAACTAGTTCATCGGTCGTTTTTGGCCTCCTCTGGCTGCTACGCAACCTTAATGACCGCTTTGCGACCGTTAGTCAACCTTTAAAGGGTCATAGAGGGTCAAATTGTTCGAGCGGATGGCCAGCCGTAACCCTCAACGTCGATAGCTTCCACCTCACCGATGCTGATCTCGTCCGCGTAGATGGCCAGCCTGAGCCTCTGAGAGGCAGCGTGAACGTCGGTTTGGAATTGGACAACCTCGGTCAACATGACATCAATATCGGCGCTGGTGAGGCTCACAGTGGAATTGTCGGCCATCGTCCACATCACCGATGCGTCGGCGGTCAGGAGGATGCGGCGGGCAGCAGACAGAGCGAGGAATGATTTATCGTCAATCTGGATCGCGCCGTGACTGGTGACGAACGCGCCATTGATACGGCGGTCGCGATCTACTTTGACGGCGGCCCACTTTCTCGCCTGCGCACACTGGACAGTCACGACCGTGTCGGGAACGATGGAACCGCCAGCCATGGGCGCGCCGACTTGGGTAAGGATATATTCGATATCTTCGATGGACCTAACGGGCCATTCGAGCGGAATCGTGTACGTGTCCTGCCAGCTTATGAATTCCATCTCGACGGAGGCATATGAGTTGATGACCGCGTGGGTGCTGTCAGCGGTCATCTCCCACTTCAAGATTTGGTGGTATTTGCCCATGGCGTGATTGGGCATCAGCATTTCAAATATGATCATAGCGCCTGTATTTAGTCGGGATCGGTCAAGACCCTCGCATGGGGCCTGCCCTGCGCCAGACCGCAACTTGTCCCCAACTTGTGGAAAAAGGCGCGTTATCCCCCCCGTTGTCAATCAGAGGCGAGACAAAGCGGGTCGGCTGACGCTATAGCGGGGATGGGCATTTCGCCCAACATCAAATGGAGCAACGCTGATGTCGTTCACTGACGTCTGCGCTCTCTTGACGCTTTTGATTCTTTTTGGGACTTTTGTCCTCAAGCTGAAGCAGAAGTAAGAGACCGCCGAAAGGTAGGGGGCGGACGGCAAAACCGTCCCCTACTGGCGGGTTGATGGACCCCCCACCACGGCAATTGGTGAGGGGTCGGATCAAATGGAGCGGGCTGATGCCGTTCACTGAAATCATCCGCTACAACCTTGGATATAAGCGATGCGTTTAAACGCATCAACATTTGTGTGAAGTTTCTGCCGGATTTTTGTCGAACGGGATTGACCATCGCATTCTTGGTCGGACTGATGGTCGTTGTGGTGATCGTCCTAACGGTCGCACTGACGAATATGATGGCGAATTAACGAAATCGTTTCCGCGATCAACGTGACATCCGACGATGTGTGCGGAAGTGCTCGGGTGTGATGATGCGCGGGCGAGGGGTCTTACCGCCGATTTCCTGATGCAGGGTAGGGGGCTTGGGCGGCGGGTCGAGCGGAGTCCAACTCGCCTTAGGGCCGCGAGTCTCGCACTCGGAGCATATGAAATATCGCGTGAAGTTGCGCCATCCGGTGTCTCTGCGCCGCGAGATTAGCCAATCGTTGAGTTCGCGAGGGTCCATCATGCTCTCGTGTCCACACGTGCACTTAAGTTCGAGGGTGCCGCCCCTGCGCGCTACGTCACTCAAATCTCTGGGCGGGCCAACCATAAGGCGAGGAATAGAACATTAGGGGAACGTTTGGAAGGCTGCTCCCCCATGCTATTTTCGGCATTTCCGAATGGGAATGGGAACTGAGCCACCCATTTAGCGAACCGTGGATAAATTCCTGCAACACCCATTTCCTTCCCAGCGGGTTTGTGGCATTAACAAATTTCTAGGCAAAGGACTCGCTATGTCCGTCGAATTCAAAGAGGCGCTTGAGCGCGAGATTGCTGAGTTGGAGTCGTCGCTTCAGAGCGATCCTCGATTTGTGAAGTTGCAAGAGCTTCAGCGGCTCTCGCAGCTATACAGCCCGCTCGCAGAAACGATGAGCGGCCTGAAGATGATGGGCGTCGGGCTCTCCGTAATAGGAGTAAGCAAGCCCGCGCGGTCCTTTGGCGGCGGTGAGGCGATTGTTGACGGAAATCGTCGCATGACCTCGGTGGCTCGGCAAAAAGTACTAGAAGATGCTGAAAACATCCTGCGCGGCAGGACCGAGCCCACTCGCACCAGTGACCTTTACGATGCCTTGATTGCTGCCGGGAATGATATCGGCGGTGACGATCCGAAGAACAATCTTTCCGCCATGCTGTCGAAGTCGCCGTTGTTCCGCTCCCACAAGCGAGCCGGGTGGACTCTGGTGGCAACGAACACGACGGTCCCTGACGACGATGAGGAGTTTGATGGCAGGCTTGAGCCGCAGGGTCCATTAGAAGGCCATCTTCCAGCCAAGGCGATGGACGTTTTTGGCCCACGGGGGAAGGAGTACGACCTTTGAGACGCAAAGAGCGCCCAGCTTCGCGGGCCGGGCGCTCAATGATGAGTTTCCGCTTGTGAGCAGTGGGGAATTGCTGTTCCGCCACTTTCCACCAGCGGTTCCACCTTCCACACGATCCCACGCGGGGACCGTGTGAGAAGACCGGGCGCATCCACGCTAGGCCTCCATCGCAAGGTTCACCTAGCAAACGGAAGCGTCCGTTTCAACATGGCATGGAGAAAACGCCATGAAACGTGAACCGATAGACTACATCTACCGACGCTACATCACCGTGAAGGGGCGGCGCATCTACCGCAAGAATGGCGGTGTTTTCCGCATCCCGATCTACGAGTAAAAAGGGCAGTGGGGGCACGTTCTCGTGCCTCCACCAACCTTGACGTCGCTGTAAAGGGCCTTAAAGGTCAAGACAGGGCGACTGATCGAACGCGACCACGTCACCAGTCGCCCGACCCCATTACATTTCAAATCAGATTTTCCCTTAACACATGAGCAATCATGTGCGCTCTGTTGCGCGTCCGTGTCTTGAGACGGACATTTTCCACATGGCGCTCCACAGTGCAGGGGGCAATTTCCAGCTTGATTGCTGCCTCTTTGGCAGACCAGCCATCGGCGACAAGGCGAATAACGTCCGTCTCACGACTGGTCAAACTTAATTGAGTTGTTGCTGCAAAGTTGCTGTACATCGTAACCCCCGATTAATGATGTGGGGTTGCTCGCAGAAAGGGGTAGGGAAAGATACTCATTATTTCCCGGATGACAAAATTGTAAGGACGAAAGCCCGGAAATAGGTCGGTCAAACCGATTTCCGACTTGGGGGAAATCACCACCGCGTTGCAGCATGGATTCCAGCATTATGATATTGAACCGGAGAATCGCGCTCTGATATAAATACAGATGTCAAAGGGCTTTCGTCTTTCTCCCTTTGGCATCAAAACTTCCTGATGTGGGGCAGTCTCTGGGCAAGGGGCTGCCCTTTTTTTATAGACTTGCCGAGGACTGCTTCAGTAAGATTGGCGGGTCAGGTTCTCTCAACCTTATAGAGTTGAAGGGCGCTCACCTGACACTCATCATATTTTGGTATTCTGGGGAGCCGGTAGTTTAACTATCGGCTCTTCCCCATTTCATCACGCAGCCTTTTGACGCTGACGTTGAGCCTGTTTCCTAAGCCGCGCTTGCTCCCGACGCTTATCGTCACGTGCCTTTGTCTGTTCGGCGGTCCGCACCGTCCTTGGCCTGCCTGCCGTGCTGTTGTGAACATATCCAGCGAAACCAAGATCAACCAGTTGAAGGGTAGGGCGGCAATACCCGGTCCGCAGGAAATAGCGCTCAAGGTGCTCGGCTTGCTCTCGGTCATACACGGTGATCGTCACCGTCGCGGTTGATGCCGCGTCTCTCACACTCGTCCGAGTGGAGAACTGAACGATAGTCTCGCGCTCCCGGCTGTCCGTGATGTACTGGGGGTCGAGGCCGATCTCCTCAAACATGGCGATGTCCGTATTGTCGGGCTTAGCGGTGTAAATTATCGTGGCGTTGTTGATCGATTGAAACCGGTTTGAACCTTGCTGACGGGGCGACAGCTTGACCCCCGGCGCAATCGCGCCTTGATCACGGTCAGGGTAGTTGAACAGCGGCTCGTCTCGCGAATTGCAGGTCCACATATGATTGGTCGGGCTGAACTGCGCTGCAAGGTCGAGGGCGATCATGCGGAGATGACGTTGCCCGCGCTCGCTTGAAAACAGGCTGCGCGAAGCCTCATGCGCATCAGCATGATAGCGGATCACGACATCGCGGTGCTCGTATCGGCGACGGGTAGGGCGGTCGAGCCGCTCCCATACAAGCTCGGGCCAACGCTTGCGGAAGATTTGAAATGTCACCGAGTGGTCGAAATCGTTTGCGAGCACGTGGACGTGGTCGAACACAGGCAATTGCTCCGGCGACCAGATGGACGACCAAGACAGGGCCTTTCGTTCGACGATCTCACTCCATGAACCGATGTCGGTGGTGACAGAAACACGATCAGACAGGACACGTGCGTGGAGAACCGAAGCCGTGCGAGCCATGTCGTCGGCGCTCATCGTCTTGGCCGTCTGTGGATCGAGGTCATCGCGCAGGACGATTTGAAAACGCGTGGGGGTCAACTGCTTCAGCGCATAGTGCGCGGCGAAATGAGAAGCAGTGCTCTCCAGCGAGACATTGATCGTCTGACGATCCCAGATGGATGGGGTCTCATCAATTGTCAGCGACCAGCCCGTGAACCCGCTCAAGTCTGCCATCTTGAGGCCTTCGTGCGTCACGAGCGCGACCACATGACCCTTGATATAGGTGGTCGGAAGGGCCTCGATATCGGCTCGAACGTTAGCCGACCCGGTGATCACAAGCGATCCATCCGGCGTGATGTCCGGAATCTGGCCCCGCGAGTAGATGCGGATGACCTTGACCCTCGATCCTGTTTCCTCTGCCCGCTGGTGGATCAAGGCCTCGATCTCGGCCATCGCCTCCCGCTTTTCGACCGCGTAAACGTACAGCCCACGCGTCGTTACAATATCGGTGATCTCCTGATAGGTCTTACCCGAACCACATGGGCGAGGGTCATAATACAAAGTATTCGTCAATTTCTTTCTCTCAAAACATGTCACAAAAACGCTACTAGTATGATCTCGTAAGCGTCACGCTCTATTTATATATAATAGGTATTTTGCGTGACATGGATCAATTTATTTTTGATCTATGGATGAGTTGGAAGGTTGATCGGAAAGGCGGAGCCACATCGATTACAGACCTATTTATACATCCTGAGGAATCCCTATGTCAAAATTGAAATGCACAGAAATGTCGATTTCTTGAGGGGGATCGAGGTCATCTGATTGAGATGGCCGCTCGCGGTCATGTCAGTCACGTGGCCGATGATCCTGCGCGTCGTGAGCGGTTGGCGAGCGAGGGGCCATAACCCTTTAGGTCCAACAACTTAATCGAGTTGAGGACGGGTTACCCGATGGGCCGTCAAGTGCTCAACGCTTGGGATTTGCAGGTCTAAACGCCATCCGGCCAGTACCTGACCGGCTGCGCGACGCCTTGATGATCGGCTCATTTCGCTTCCGCTCAATCACCCGATCACACATCGGCGAGGTCGTTTCAGGTCAATTCATTGAGCCCTTGCGGGTTTTGAAAACCCATCTGAATCTATTTCCTAACTGCCAATCACTAGGAAACAGGTGCAGCCGTTCGGTGGGTAAGGCGGTTAGCCCCCGTCAATTTGGCGCGAAGCGCACCCGAACCTGTGCGGTGCAGCCACTAGTAGCGTTTTCGTGACGCGTTTTCAAAACCGGCAGCCGATATCACGCGTAGCGATCACCTTCGGAAAACCGCCGTTTTTTGAGTTTACGGCGGCGTTTTGCGCCATTTGACTAAATACTTGCATGAACGACGACACCGCTCGCGGAGCGAAACCCGCACTCACGAAAGACGAACTCGACGCGATCCTCAGCTATGACGCAGATGCGGGGGAATTCACTCGCTTAGTAACGCGGGGAAAGTACAAGGCCGGTACCAAAGCTGGCTATGTTCACAGGCACCTTGGTTATGTCGAGATCAAGGTCAACGGTCAGGCCTACTATGCCCACCGCCTCGCTCACTTGACTATGACTGGCGAGTGGCCCTCTGGCCAGATGGACCATCGCAATCACATCAAGTGGGACAATCGGTGGAGCAATCTGCGACCTGCTAGCCGCGCTCAAAACGTCTATAACCAAAAGGGTTGGTCATCCTCGGGTTACAAATGCATCGCGGTGTATGAGACCAAAAGCTTCGGGACGCGGTTCGCGGTCAAGGTTCAGCGCGGCGATACCCGCTATCAGAACGTTTTCGGCGATCTCGACAACGCCATCAACTATCGTGACGAAGTCATCCGCAAGCACGATGGCGAGTTCGCGCAAACCGGCCATCGCGACGACTGAGTTTTCAAAACGCGAGAGAGGAAAAAGAAAAAGGCCGGGGTGATCCCGGCCTTTCGCTTTGCGGCCAATCAGCCGTGGGTTGTTTCCCTCTTGGCCTTCGCGGCCAAAGCCGTTGCAAGGGCTAGGTGACCTTGAGGATGCGCCGCATAGGGCTGTGGAAGCAGCATTTGAGATTGCAATATGGTTTTCCATATGGATGCCGCAGAAGAGTTTCGGTCCAAACCTCCCGCGTTATCAGAAGCCCAAAGGCTGTAGGGCAGGGCAGTGACGGGGAATTCATATGCGCGCCCATCATCATCGGTGACGCGATGAGTAGCCGCCTGATGCAAGGCATTCTCAGCCCACTCATTGAGTGATTTGCCCTCGATCTCCGCTGCGATTGCCGCTTCGCGATGAACCTCAGGATTGAGGCGAAACATCACTTTGCCGCTGAAGGTCTTGTGCGGCTCTTTCCCAAGTTCCTCGCAAGACTCAAGGTAGTCATCGACAGCGGCGTGGAACATCGTCTCAAACTCGGCCACACCATCGGCCTCAAACATGATGATGTCTTGTATGCCGATGAGCCGCCCAACGAGCGCACCATCTTCCGGGCTATATTCGACGCGGGTAGAATACCCCTTATAAGTCATCACATTCTTCATGGCCGGTGTCCTAGTTGAATCAGATATTCACGGAATCCCCTGATCATATATGGTTTAGCTTCCTTGCCGGGGTGGGGGCGGTGGAAGCTTAGGTACTCCCCAGCGGGTCCAATGAATTTGACCCCGGACCCTTTGCCTTCCTTCACCGTCACGCCCAGCGAGACCAGCAAGCGTTCGATATCGGCAAAAACGATGGTGGCTGACGCGGGGTCAGTCCATATCGCTTCAAGCGTCTTTCTCTGCTTGCTGTTCATGCTAGCATGATAAGACGTGCTAGCACCTTGTGCAAGCCCCAAACAGAAAGGTTTTGAACTCCGACAGCCCGCGCCCCGGTGAACGACAGATGCTAAATAACAATGACCCCTCCGGTTGGTTTTGATTTGGGGCGCGGCACAAAATCTTGGCGGATAGGTGTCGCGGCCTACCCTTTTATGGCCTCACCCTAAATATGGGATGACCCCCAAGCTCACCCCGGAAATCCTCAAGGCCGCATTCCCCCGCATCACCCCTGCCAACGCCAAGATGGTCGCGCAGAACGCGCCGAAAGCGATGGCGAAATTCAATATCACTGGCGTTCGTCGTGTTTCCGCATTTCTCGCCCAATGCGCCCATGAGTCCGCGTTGTTCACCGCGCGGGTCGAGAACCTCTGGTACAGTGCGCATGGCCTCCAACGGGTGTTCCCGAGGTATTTCCCGACCCGCGAACTGGCCGAAGCCTATGCCTATCAACCTTCACGGATCGCGGCGCGCGTGTACGCAAATCGCATGGGGAACGGTGACGAGAAGTCCGGGCAGGGCTGGGTGCACCGGGGCTCCGGCTTCATCCAACTTACCGGCAAGGCCAACCAAACGGCGTTCGCCAAGGCGATGGGCAAGACCCTTGAGGAGACGGTCGAGTATCTGAAAACGGACGAGGGTGCTTTCATGTCGGCGGCATGGTTCTGGTCCACCACTCGTCTGAATGATCTCGCGGACGGTTGGCAGATTACGCTCATATCATCGAGGATCAACGGCAAGAACCCGGCCCATGGGCTGGCCGAGCGGAAAGCCTACTCCAACTCCCTCCTCAAGGCCTTTGCGATATGAAGCCTCTGCTGATCCAGATCATGCAATGCCATGCCGCGTACATCGTCGCTGGAATTGCAATGGACATTGCTAAGGCGACCCAGACATCGGCCAGTCTGTCATTGGCACTCGGATCGCCATTGGCAACAGCGGTCTGGTAATCAGACCAAAGGAAACCAGCGCCTATCAAGAAAATCAGCGCGATGCTGATCATGGATATGATCAAGATTCGGTGCAGTCCACGACGGTAGTTCATTGTATTCCTCAGGTAGTGACCGAATGAAGAATGCGACGTGTCAACGCGAATGGGCAAGCGAAACAAGAGCTACTTCGGGTGCAACTTGCTCAGGAAATGATGCGCAACACCGCGCCTGCCAATCAGCATTCGGCTAAATACAGGACCATGAACGACACGATAGAGGCGTTGCGCGCTGCCCTAGAGCGCGCTGAGGCTGCCGGGGATAGTATGGGGGCCTCCCGTAGTGCATTGGCGCTCTCAGCCGCCCTGATGGTTCGAGAGGCCGTCTCGGTGGTAGCCGTGCTGAAAGGCCAACGTCGCCCGTGACGCTCGACGATGATGCTTAGGCCGATCCCCGGAACCAGACGGTCAGGCTTGCAACATTTTAATCGGCAAAGCGGACCAGCGGGAAGCGCCCCATTGCCGCCATAGCTTCAATTGCTAAAGTCGGACAATGTCTTTGGAGATTGCTGCCCTCATCGCTCTTTTCGGCGTTCCGATCTATGATCGGCTACTCACCTCTCATGTCGCGTCATTCATGCGCAGTTTCAACTACCGCTACAGACCGTTCACTGGACTTAGGTGGTTGAGTTACATCGCACTTTTGATCGGAACCTTCGTCACGTTCCTAATGGCCGAGCCACCTGAAGAGAGAATATGGGTGGGTTTGCCGTGGTTGGGTGCGATGCTCTTTCATGGTGTTGTGGTCATGATAGACATATTTCGGCAGCGGGCTGACGCGGCTGTGCGATCAGACGACAACTAACCACCCCTTCCGGCCATCAAGCGACAGCAAGCCGGTGTTCGGAAGCGAACGCTAGCCGCCTTCTCTGGCCGCCCTTGAAGCCTTCTCAGCGCGCTTCGCCATGACTTTATCCAAGAGTTGCCAGCTAAACCATATGAACGCGGGCAGGGCCATGACGACGGTGGCAACCGTTGAGGTCGTCACCGCGACCCCCACTACCGGAAGGCACACGGTGCTGACATCGCAAACTGCCTTGGCGTCGATCACTGGTCAGCCTCAGGGCGGGCACCCGTCCAAGCACCGCCAACGCCGCCGATGACGATTTCAATGGCAAGCGCGATCTGGTCGGCGTCGAGCGCCCAACCGAGTAGGTGGGTCGTACCAAGCGCCGCGATCACCGCGACAAAACGACGGTGTGCGGCATCACCAAGGTAGGTGATGGCAGATTTCGAGAGGGATTTCAGTGTCGAGGTCATCCCCTATTTAGCCAGCAGAGGAATCCATCTTCATCGTGATGAGGCGGAAATTCGACCGGCAGCACATGTATGCGAGCGTGTAGTGCTCAGGCGTGAGGTCTAATTCGAGGGTGTCGTACCACAGAGAATCCTTCATTGATTTCTCAAAAGTCCTTGGGTTGTGCCCAGCGGTGAAGACACGGGTCGCCCACACAACTTCCTTGGTCGCAACAAGGACGTGAGTGTCGCTCCACGATGGCAGTATGGTCTCACGGCATAAGTTGGCCATCAACTCGTGACGCCCGTCAGTGGCTATAGCCCAGTTCAGCCCACCGGGCGGCTCTCCTGCATGAGGCGCTAGAATTCCACGAGGCCATGGCTCTAAAGACGGAAAAGCTATCCCTGCGCGTTTACAGTACGAGGCAAGCCAAGCTTCTGTGCACACGACGTCAGTGTCGTTCGCGCGACCATTCCGCCAAGGTGGCAGGAAACCTCCGTGCACCGCTGCGCGAGACCCGATGAGCACGGGCATCGTCATAAGTTGGTGAGGTCCACGATCCACATGGGAGAAGGCTGTCCCGAACTGTCGTCCCATCCATACGTCTTGCCGGTGCCCGCTGTCTCATGGTCGATGTAATCCACCGTGGAGCCGGTCCATTTCAACGCTCCGATCCAGTTCAAACGCACAAAGGTAACCTGCCCCGATAGGGAGTCGCCTCGCTCTTCGATACGCGACGACCAAAATGGTCCAATTCCCATGTTTCCGAATTTTCGTGAGCCATCGTAGCTTTGTGGGTAAGCGCCATTGCCGCCGTTGGCACCTTGGTTGGATGTATAATCCGACGCCATCGCGTGTAGCTTAAGCGTGGGGTATATGTCGCTCATCAGCAATTCGGCACTCGCGCTTGATATCTCCAGCCCAAAACCGCTTCCGCGCCCAAGGCCGCTGACCTTGTCGAAAATGAACCACTCCACGGAAGGGCCGACCTCCGAATGGATCGTGTAGAGCGTCCACGTCCATGTGTTGCCCGATTTCTGCACCGACCAGATGCCTGCGTAACAGTTGTTTGCGCGTATCACCATTTTTGGGGCGTTGCCTGAATTGTGACTGATGTTGACCGATTGCCACCCTACGTTAGCCTGAGTGTTCGACGATCCGGCCCCCGCAGCCGGGTACCATACGCCTTTATTTACCAACGACGGGTTGGGATTCGATCCGTCGATCTGAAGCGTGTTGAAGTCGTTGAGGATGTTGATGCCGAACGCCATCAGCGATAGCCCCATGTTATCATCGACTGGACATTCGACGGGCACTTATCGATGCGGTACCGATATTGAGAGGCGCTCAACACCTGCGCGCCACCATTCCAATCCTCTGGGTTCGCGAGCGCTCCAACGCATACTACCTCTACCCATAGCGTGCTGCCTGCCGGGACGCCGCCGACGTCGATTGTCCGCCACGCCTGTGCCGCCCCGAATACCGCGCCGTTACGAGTGTCACCGGGGCCAACAATTGATGTCCCAAGAATGGTAGCCGTGCGATGGGAGGTGTCCAGAATGACACCTCCTGATGAATTCATAAGTTGTAGTCCATGAGCCATAGACTTACTTATTATTTGCTCAAATCGCCCAGCTTCACCCTCAAGACGTTGCTTGCGTCAAACACCTTGATCACGTTATCGCTGATCTCCACGCGTTGGCCTGACGAGGCAGTGCGCAGGGTGCCGATGTTGGCCGTGATCGCACTGATGTTGGGGGTCACGATGTTGGCCCCGTCGATGACCGTCACCGATCCCGGCGTCCAAGACATGAGCGTTGTCGCAGCGGGTGACGTCTCAGCGAACATCGCCTTGGCCATGAACAGATAGCTGTCGCTTTGCCCGCTCTTGGTGTTGTACTTACGGGTCATGATCCGGACAAAGCGGCAGTTTGCAGGCATTGTTGCGCGAACCCAGATGCGCTTGTATCCCCCCAGATGAGTGCCGCCAGCAGCCTCTTCATCGTTGGTGGCGTTTGCATCGCCGCCGACATAACCGATGTGATTCCAATTGGGATCAAGCAACTGTAGGTAAACCTGAGCGCGACACCTGTGCGCCCCGGTATAGATGGAATACTCGTATGTGCGACCCGGCTCCACATCGAATTCACGGGCTCCGCCGTTGGCTTGTGCCATTGGACGGACGTAGAAGCAGTCGCTGTAGCCGCTCCCGTACTGAGTTCCGTTCACCTGACGCAGACACCACGTCGAGCGATCCGGGAGATTCCAAGCGTCACCAACCGCGCCACCGCCATACGAAAACTGGGAAGAACCAAGCAGCCACTCGCCCTTACCGTTCTTTTCGAAATGAGCGCCGCCAGCACTGTCGTTAATGTCCATAAACGAATTCGGGTTTACATTCTGGCCAGCCCCCAACAGGAGGTTGCCGCCCATACCGATAGTCAGCTTGTCGGCAGAGATCGCGCCCGCTGCAATCTGCGCGGAGCTTATGCTGTTCGCGATGATCTTATCAGCAGCAAGGGTACCGGCTTGGATTCGGTCACCGTTGATGGTGTTCGCGGTCATCCGGTCGGTGGTGATCGTGCCCGCAATGATCTTGGACGCGTTCAACGTGTTTGCGGTTATGCGGTCGCCATTGATGGTGTTGGCCGTCATCTGCGTGGTAGTGATTGACCCCGCGACGATCTTGGACGCGTTCAAGGTTCCGGCAGTGATGCGGTCGCCATTGATCGTGTTGGCCGTCATCTTGTCGGTCGTCACGGCCCCAGACTGGATTTTCTCCGCCGTCACAGCGCCTGCATCGAGCTTGCTCGTCTGGATGGCGTTTGCCGCGATGAGGTTGCCTGTGATCGTGCCATCGACGATCATCGTGCCGCCTGCCGCTTCGCGGAGCGTTACGCCGCCCACATCGATGAACCCGGTGAAGGCAGTACCCGAAGGCGTTTCCCAAAAGATGCGGATGCTAACGGCTGCGCTGTTGGTCGTAACCTTGGCCCGCTGGAGAATGGTCGATTGATCGCCTGCGGCAAATGTCATGGCCAGCACAGTTGACGTGTTCGCGCCCGCCGCGTTGAAATATTGGACATAGACATTCACAGCCCGGTTTGAGCCGTTTGTGCAGCCGATCCCGACCTCATACGTGGTAGAGGGTTTGCAATAGATGCTGGGCGCGATGACCTGAGTGGTCTCCGTTCCCCGGTATCCATCGTTGCTATTGCCTGACCAAAGCTGCCAGAAACCCTTGCTGCCGCCCACTCGCCCGATCAGCGATTTGTCGGGGGCCGGTATCATCTCCCACCCGACGTTATACGCATTGCTCGCGTTCACGGGTGTCACCCGTCCAGTCTCGGCAAACGTGCCCTGAGACGGCCCCTTCCACCAGTTGATGTCCTGACAGTAGGGATCGGGGAACAGGTTCTCACCTGAAATCTGGAGCTTTGAGGCCGAGGTCGTGTTGGCTGCGATCTCGTTACCTGTGATCGTGCCGCCAGCGATCTTAGCCGCCGTTATGGAATTCGCGGCCATGTGGTTGGTCGTGATCGAGCCATCGACAATGAGGTTCGCACCATTTTTGCGATAGATGCGGATTTGGCCGATGTAAAAATTGCCCGCCGTGTTGGACGCATAAAATTGCAAACGACCTTGGGTGGAGTTTGCCGGGGCAGTCGCGTTCACGGTTGCGCGGGTCCATGTTGTGGCGGCACTGGAGACGCCAACCGTGGCCGTGCTCGTCTGCGACCCATCAGGCCGCTCCCAACGAATTTGCACGTCGGCGCGCCCCGCTGCGCCTTCGGCAGCACGAGCGACAATCTCAAAGTAGACCTGTTCACCGGCCTCAACGCCGAACGTCGAATTGGCCAGTGCGACCCATCCAGCAGAAGCGGCAGGCGTCACAACCAACACGTTGGCCTTACCCGCATAAGCGTTGGCCGCATCGGCGGCGATGGCAACCCTCCCGGAGGTAGGGAAGCCCTGTGCTGTGATCAGGTCGCCGTTTGGTGCCAAGTTGGTCAAGTCAGCGAGCGATAGTTCACGAGCCGTGATCGAGTTGGCCGCAATCTTGTCAGCCGTCAGGGTGTTTGCAGCGATGCGGTCACCGTTGATCGACCCTGCCACCATGTGGTTGGTCTGGATCGAACCCGCCGCGATTTTGCCGCTGTTGACCGCGTTGGCCGTGATGTGGTCAGTCTCCACTGCACCGGCTTTGAGCTTCGCTGCGAGAGTAGCATTGCCCGCCCCGTCCACGACAAGGGCCTTTTGAAAGACGTTGCCCGTAGCGCTGGTGGCGAGGACGATCTCGCCCGCTGCCATGGTGATGTTCGCGGTTCCCGCGTTGTCCACACGGGCGCTAATGATCGCTTGACCCGTCCCCGCGTTCGCGACCGTCTGCCAATATGCGGACGTCTTACCCTCAAGGGCGGTGATCGACCCGGCTTGCGTCGTAACGGACGCTTCAGCGAAATTCTCAGGCCGCACCGAAACGCGGTAGACGTTAAGCGTCTTAGCGGTGGATGCTCCGAAATTGAGCCATTGCGACATCAAAAACACATGACCGCGCACTGTATTCGCGTTCGTGATCTGTACGCGCTTGCGGAGCGTGTATGACTTTCCGACTTCGCCAACGCCGAATTCCGTGCCGAAATTGATCAGAATGTCTTGGGCGGTCGCGTTTGCGGAGGTGAGGCCGCGAAACAGTATGCCCGCCCCCGTGAAGCCACCCGCGACGAGTTCAACTTCGGCCTCGACGATGTACCAACCCGGCTGCATGTTGCTCAGGCCACTGGTTGGCGCGGACGCGACCGTTTGCTGGATGCCTTGGCTGGTCTGCCCCGATGCGGTGACGAACTGTAGCGCGTAGGGTGAGTTTCGCCCGGTCGTCAGCCTGACCGGGGGTGTACCAGCCCAATTCGCCCAGTTGGCCGGGACGGGCGAACTCTCTACCCAATCTGCAAAAACAGTGTTGTAGATCGAGGAACCGGTTCCGAGCGAGGCCGCGACGCGCGTGATCGTCTCTGCCGCTGCCTGAGACGCTGACGCCTGCGTGGCGCTGGCCGAGGCAGCCGAGGCACTGGACGATGCCTCACCGGCTTTGGTATTGGCGGTTACCGCGCTGGCGGATGCAGCCGCCGCGCTTGTGCCCGCCTCGCCTGCCTTTGTCGTGGCCGTGCTTGCGCTAGTCGCCGCCGCATCTGCCGAGACCTTTGCACCGGCTTCGCTCGTGATGTCGATGAACTCGATAGACGCGATTTGGATGATGCCATTGCTCGTGCTGCCCGTGCGACGGACCAGAGCACGAGCCTCCACGCCGGGGAAACCGGTTGTGTTCTCCAGCGTGAACGTCTGCCACGTCGTGGTCACGGTGTCGGTGCGAGATGGATAGCTACCCGCGCCAGTGCCCGTGTCGGTCAGCCCGATCATGAAGCTGACCATTTGCGCCGTGCCCGAGGTCGTCCGGGCGCGGACGTTGAGGCGATAGCGCTTGCTCGAATTGTGCGTGAGCCACCCGAGGTTTGAGATGTCGAGGTCGCCCGCGACATTGTTCATCTGCGCCACAGTCCCGACCCCCGAAACGGTCGGGAAATAGAGGTTGGCGTTGCCCAAGCCGAAGCTAGCGCGCGTGGGAAGACCCTGATAGTTGCTCGCCCAATAGCTGCCGTTCTGCGCGAAATCGTTCGGAAGGACTGCACCGTTCGCCGCAGCCATCTGAGCACCCGAGAAACTCGACGCTGCCGCCACCGCGCTGTTGTTGGCAGCCGTGGCGGAGTTGCCTGCGTTGGTCGCTGACGTGTTCGCGCTGGAAGCAGAATTAGCGGCAGCGGTGGCCGAGTTCGCGGCAGCCGCCGCAGTCGTGATGTCTTCTATCACCAGCGAAGCGACCTGCATGACCGATCCGGTTTGGACGCGGACCAGCGGGCGCAAGTATGCCGTTGTAGTCGCCGGATCGGCGGTCATTTCCACCGAGACCGTCGTCCAATCGGTGTTTGCTGCCGGGAGCGACGTTAAGTTGTTCGCACCCAATTGCGCACCCGCGCTAGTCAGCCAAACGATGTACAGGATACCGTTCGTCGAGCCGCTCAGGCAGCGATAGCGGGCCGTCACGCGGAAACGGCGACCCGGTGTGTAGGTCATCCAGCCCAAAGCCGCTATGTCGCGCGTGCTGCTTGTACCGTCGAGTTGCGCAACGGTTCCTATACCTGAGACGCTGGGGAACGTGATGCCGGTGGCGCTGGCGGTAATCGATGCGCGAGTCGGTACCCCCGAGAACGTGGTTGACCAGTAGGTGCCGCCGTTCGTGAAATCACTCGGCAGGATTGTTCCGTTGGCCACCGTCTGCGTGGCTGCCGCCGCACTGGAGGCCGAGATGCCAGCCTGAGTGGTCGCGGTCGAAGCCGAACCCGCAGCATTGTCGGCAGACGTAGACGCATTGGCAGCAAACGTCTGAGCCTGCCCACGGGCAGTTTCAGCCAGAGTTTTGGCGGTAGTTGCAGCGGTTGCCGCAGTGCCCGCATCGGTCGCCGACGTGGCAGCCGATTTGCTCTCGGTGATATCCTCCAGCATCGCATAGTCGATGGCAAGCTGACCAGAGACAGGGCTTGGACCATTCATGATCAGGAACAGCTTGCCCCAGACCTTGTCAGACGCCCACGTGCGGACGGTGCCCGCACCAAATTCCGCCGTTACAGTATTCCAGCCTTGTGAGAGAGACGGTGCATCAAGTTCGACATTGCCGCCAGTATTGCCGATAGCGGCATCGCTCCGCACGTGCATACCGAAGCGCAGCGGGACGCCCGCGACAGACGCATAGACCCTGATTGTGATGCGATAAGTGCGGGCGTTCGAGATCGGCTTGATCTCGCCAGCGATGTCCGCGCGCGAATTCGCAGGCGTTAAAAGCACGTTGGACGCGCCCTGATAGCTGGCCTGAATCTGCCCGCTCGCGCCCCCCGCCTGCGTGTTGCCTGTGTAGGAGTTGGTCCAATTGACCAACGCCGCGTCGAAACTGGCATTGCTCTGAAGGCCCATCGCGGTGGCGGATGCCAAAGCTTGAGTGGCAGATGACGAACTCTGCGTTGCCGAGGTGCTGGCATTGCCTGCCGCCGTCTCCGCGCTGGTCTTAGAATTCGATGCCGCCGTTGCGAACTGGCCCGCATTGGTTGCGCTGGTGTTCGCGCTCGATGCCGACGTTGCCGCAGCATTTGCCGAACCAAGCGCAGCAACCTCAGAAGTGACGTCCACGATATCGAGCGAACGGACCTCGACGGTCGCGCCTGCGGCGATGGAGAACTCAGCTTGCATAGAAACGAACGGATACGCGCCGGTCGATCCGACAAAATCGTGCGTTGCGGTGAACCATCCCATTGCGGGGGTCACCACGGTGTTCGTCCCGGCAGTGAAGTTCGCCTGAGTGCCGGTCTCCTGCCACAGAAGCCCGAATGAGCGCCCCGTCACATTGCCGTCGATGGCTCGGAACACGACCGTCGCTCGGTAGGTACGTCCCGGCGCGTTGGGCAGAAGTTTGCGGGTCTTGGGGTAGCTGCTGACCGCTGACGTCCCGGCGTTCGTTACGAAGTAGACGTTGCCCACACCACTGACATTGCGGAAACTTGTGTCCGGGATCGAATTCGTGGTGGCGAAGGGATTGGCGGTAAGGAAGAAATACTTACCCTTGTCCTCGAACGTGCTCACGCCCCCGCGCTGCGTCGCAAGCTCCGCCGCGCGCTGCGCGTTGGCCGCGTTCGTGGCCGATGAGGCCGAGACACCAGCCTGTGTGGCTGCCGTCGAGGCCGACCCGGCTGCACTGTCTGCGCTACCGCTGGCGTTGGAGGCGAAGGTCTGCGCCTGCCCGCGCGCGGTCTCCGCAGCGGTCTTAGCCGTGTCAGCCGCACTCGCGCTGCTACCTGCGGCACCCGCAGACGTGTTGGCTGCCGAGGCCGAGCTTGCCGCAGCCGTGGCCGAACCTGCCGCCGCCAATGTCTGTGTCACGTCGGTGATAGAGAGCGAGGAGACTTGCACCACGCACCCGGCAGATGCTTCGAAACGTATCCACGGGCGGATATAGACAGTTCCGGCCCCTGCATCGGCGGTCATCTCGAAAGCATGTGTCTGCCAATCAGTGGTGGTCGAGCGCGCGCTGTTCGGGCTGCCTGTATCGGTGGCACTTTCACTGAACGACGCGCGATAGACACGTGCGGTCGTCGAACCCGAAATCGCGCGATATACTGCCTCGATCCGGTAGCGCTGACCCGCTTTCCAGTTCATCCATCCGAGTGGCGCGACGCCGCGTTGTGCAGATGCATCGATCTGTGCAACCCGCCCAACACCCGCGACAGTCACGAACGTGATGCCCGCTGCGGGGGTCGCCGCAAGGCTTGCGCGGGTGGGCTGACCGGAGCCAGTTGGTCCCCAATATTTCCCATCCTCATCGAAGGCCGAAGGCAGGATCGGCCCGTTAGCTGTCGTCAAAGTGGCTGCATTTGCCGCCGTGCTTGCGACGCCTGCCGAAGTGCTGGACTGCGTTGCCGATGCTGCGGCTTCAGATGCCTTGGTTGTGGCAGTTGCGAGAGCGCCTTCGGCTGCATTCTTGGCGGCGACGGTGGCATCTGAGCGCGACTTCGCAGCGTTCTCGACCAACACCTTGAGATTGGATTCGGCGGCGTAATAATCGGAGAAGCGAGCGTTATGGGTCGCAACGACCACCGTCGTCTTGACCGTGGTGTTGGTCAGCGCCGGGGTAAGGCCATTGAGGTAGGTGGTGAGCGCATCACGGGCATTGACCAGCGCAGTGGTGGAAATGCTGTAGACACCAGCTTCCGCGATCAGCGCCGCCGCCGCCGCGACGATCCGGTCACGCTCACGGATCACCGCAGGCTTTTCCGACGGCATCAGGACTGTGTCGCTGATCAAGTCGTTGACGTTGGTGTTCATCGCCGCGAGGGTGGTATTCGTGCCTCTGATCAGAATGGTGTCAGAGAGGATCGAGCCCGGTGTCAGCTTGTCCGCCGAAATCGCCGGAATGTGGGCCTCCGTGAGGACGGGGACTTTTTCGACCGGGGTGACGGGGAGAACGTCCTCGTGCAACTCGCCGAAAATGATTTCGGCGGGGACGGGCGGCAGCACGTTCGCGGGAATTTTGTCCGTGATGTTCGCACCCGGAACCGCTCCGAGGGCCGGTCCCTCGATTTTGATAGTGGTTGCAGAGACGCGCGCCGAGAATGGGCTCGCATTCCCAGACCTATCGACGCTCTTCAACCAAAAGTAGCGGGTAAGGCCGACAGCCGTTTCAGGAGGCTGCGCGACGGTGGTGGTGCCGGGCGAAACCGTCTCGCTCGCAAATAACGTCGCTGTCGCGGGATCGTTGGTTTCCGATGAGTAGATGTCCACACGCACGAGATCGGCAGCGGCATCGTTTTTCCAGCCAATGACATAGCGACCATATGAATCTTCGGTGTAGATATCGACGGGGGGCAGGGGGGCAACTTCGTCCTTCGCCACCTTGTGTGTGATCGTATCTGACCAATCGCCGACCACGCCTGCCGATGACTTCGCACGGACGCGCACGTCGTACTCGACATTGGCTAACGCGGGGATCGTCGCGGTAGCCGCTTGGCCTGCCGGGTAGTAATCCCACTCATTCATGCCAGCCTTGCTGACCGCGACCTCATAATCTGAGATGCCGGTCAATGCGGTCCACTTGACGATCAGCTTGGCATTCTGCGCATCGTCGAGCGACGATGTGACGCCAGCCTTAGCCAAGGTCACCTTAGCTGGCCTGATGTCGCGCCATTGCACGTATGCGCCGACGCCCGCCGCAATGTCTTCGGCAGGGACGCCACCAACCTGCGTCCCCGGAGGTGCGCCGACCGTCGCGCCGTCCTGCGGCTTGGCAGGACCAGTGACTGCCTGCCACTGGAATGCCTCACCGCCAGCGGTCACCGGGCCATAGATCGTGCGATCCGATACCGCGCCGCTGCTCGACCGGTACGAGATCGCAACCTGATATGCGGTGTTCGACGTCACCGTGCTGATTTCGATAGCCGTGGTATCGCGCGAATAGGTGCCACCCTGCTGCCAGTCGGCGGCACCAACTGGGCGGTACTCGACGATGATCGCCGCCGCGTAGGGGTTATCCCGCGCTCCACCGACGCGGATGATCGGCTTCGTACCGGTTGCGCTTGTCAGCGTGCTTCCGGTCACGATCCATGCGGTCGATTCCGGAGCGGCAAGGTCGGTCTTGTCATAGCCGGTGAGCGCGATAGTCGGCGGGGCGATTTGGCTCTGTCCGAGCGCAAACGCGTGTTTGGCGTCGTTTTCGCTCTTGAGGGTGAGGGTGACAACCTGATCGGAGGGGTTGTATTCGCGGTTGATGACTAGGCATTTGGTCGCGCCCGAGGCGATTTCGGGCACGTTGACCGTGACTGCATCGCCAACACGATAAGAGAGGGCGCGCAGCTTGAGACCCACCGTGAAAGTGAGCATCTCACGCGAGTTCACAAGATTGTACGTCGCAAGCTGGTGAGCCTGCTTGGCCTGCTGCACCATTGTGAATTCGACTTCCTTAGAAGCCTTGAATCCAGCGTCCTCCTCGATGTAGACGGTCGAAGTGACCTGCTCGCCGGAAACCATTTTCCAGAACTGCGACGGTTCACGGTAGGTCGGGGCCACCGTGTTGTAGCGCTGGCGCAGCGAGGCCGAGTTCTGGATTTCGACATCTCGAATGACATCGGCAGCAACAATGGATGCTGTGGTGGTCAGCGGTGTATTGACGAAACACGAAATCTGAGCGCCCCGAGCGATGGGCACACCGCCGCCAGCGGCGAGGATCGTGGACAGGACCGCGAACTTGTCATCCGAGGTCGAAGCGACACCGCCGCACTTCCAGTTATTAGCATCGGCAACGTTCGCACCGCGTACGAATGCGGCAAAATCGACCTCAGAGGGCAGGGCACCAATACCCACGACCTTGCGGCCATTCTCGTACTTACCAAGCGTCCAGTGCAGCGCGCAGAGGTAAGGATTCTCGGAAAATGCCCATGTCGAAGGTGTGGCGAGACGCTGTGATCCCGACCCACCCGGATAAGTCGAATCCTTGCGCGGATCATATACTTTGACACCGCGAACGGTCCAAAGAAGCTTCGGAAACCCTTGCGGGAACTGGTCCGAGTCATAGTCAGCATAGACCAGCGCGAGCGCATGGCCGGATGCCTTGCCGGGTGCCTTCGGAGAGGGGCCGTAGGAGCCGAAGCCTTGCGAAATAGTGGTAGGTGAGGGCGCTTCGCCGACAAGCCAGCGCTGCGCGAACTTGTTGCGATACAGCTTTTTGGACGCAGGCGAGGTCGAGGTGACCATCGAGATCGCCGTGGTCGGATCGCCAAAGAAATTCAGCCCGACGTCATTGGCATAGGCCGCATCGACGCCCGCGATTGGACCCGCCGCAGACAGTGCAATGGCGAGCCAACGGTAGCGGTTCTCTTTGCCTGAGAGTTCGTCATAGACCACCGTGCCGCCGGTGGCTGTGCGACCGTACAGCACAGGTACTGCCGCCTTCGAACTCGTGAGGGTGTCTAGCTGTGTGCCTGCGCTCGACGGCTTGGGGACCTGCATCGTCAACATGCTGACCGCCATCAGGGCCGCGCCTGCGACCGTTGCAATCGTCGCGAGGCTGATGCCCGCAATCGCAGCCGTGACACCGACAGCAGTCATCACGGAACCGGCTGCGAGGAATGCCGCACCGAGGATCGGGATTGCCATAGGCATTAGATGACCCTCCATGCCACGGTGCAGACGTGGGCAGGGCCGCGCATGACCTCACCATTCGCGAAGCCGATAAGATGCTCGCCGGGGTCAATCATGACACCGAGCGCGGTCCATTCTTTGCCGTCCTCGCCACCGGGAAATCCGACCACGTCGCCGGGAAGGGCCATCGCAGGCGGGATGCGCTCGAAACCATAGGCGTCGATGAAGTCCTCCATCGAGGAGCACCCCAGCGCAGTCATCGCGCGCCGCGCGCCAATTTCCGTAGAGTAGTTGCGCGCCTCCGAGAGCCGGGTTTCAAAACCCATGTTTTCAAGGTGACGGCCTGCGAGTATTCCGCAATCGGCGGTGCCCCAATTGAATGGCTGGCCGAAGAATTCATCAATGGTAAGCTGGGTTTTCTGGACGCGTTCGAGCAAGTTCATGCTCTATTTATTCAGGCGACCATTCCCCACGTCGGATCACTTTTTGAACAAATAGCTGTAATCTTTGGTGCCGATTGTGGGAGTCGCCGTCGTCGATGGTGTTCCTGCATCACCACCCCAAAACTTCGCTACCGTGGAATCGACGTTGAAGTTGAAGCCGGTCTCTCCGGGCCAAATGGCTTGATGCCATTCCTTGTTGAGCGCTTCGCCTTCGTTGGTGGCGAACATCCGGTCATAGGCCGAAACGGTGACGAGTTCGCATGATTGCGCGTTGGGCTGCACGTGCGTGACGACGGTGTCGAGACGACCGCTCCAGAGGAGTTCGGTGCCGATCACCGCTCCAGTCATGTCATTGACTGTGCCGAACCAGATGCGCACCCGGCTCCCCTGATTCTTGGGAGCCGACAATTCGCCGATGGCGTTGGCGCTTGGAGGCATCAGCGACAAGCTGACCGATGGTGCCTCCGATGCAATCTGCTCCGCGATGGTGTCCATACCGCCGAGTGTCCCGAAGATGGGATCACGCCCCGCGAACGTGGTCGCAACACCATCCACGGACAGGGATAGCGAAGCGCTGCCGTCGAGGAGATTGATGGCGGTGCCGGTGGATTGCAGGTCGATGCGCACAGCCTGAAACATCCGCAGAGACGGGGCCGCGAGGCTGGTGAGAAGCGCCGCGTCCATCAGTACGCCTCATCAATCTGGAACGAGAGACCGAGGTTCTCGGCAATTCCGACCGACCAGCTTTGTGAATTGCCAGAGACGAAACCCATGATCTTAGGCGTTTTGAAATCGACCGTGTCACCAACCGCCACAGGGGTCTTGAGCGCAGGCTGGATCGTCAGGTTGTTGCCGGTCACGGCAGTGATCTGGTGGAGGTAATGGATGGATGCCTTTTCGATGGAGAAAAGTTGGCCGACGACCTTGGCTGCACCGCCACCCGAGATCGTTATCTGCCGACCGCCCGTAGCTGCGGCTGCGATGGTGCCGGCACTCCACTTCGATGTGTCGATGCCGGGTTGCGGCACGGCCATGATGACGAGATCGGATAGGCCCCCGATCAGTGCTGCGATGACTGGCCCTGCCTGCCTCGCAAACATCTTGCGGCAGTCCACTGCGACCGACCACTTGTCGCCAAGCCGCGCGATACGCTGGATGGGGCCACTCAAGAAAGGCTTATGGTCAACCGCAGATGAGTTGAGGGTGATATCGGTCTTACTGCCGAACGGAAGCGACGGGAAAGTGATTGCCATTCAATATTTATCCGGCCATCACTTTTCCACTTACCGGTACAGCGTATTGCGATTTCGCTTCGTCTGTTCACGAGTGGTCAGCTTCTGTGCGGCCTGCACCGACTGGACTTGGCTTTCCTGAATCCAGCCCTTCACCGCTGAGGTCAGGACTGCATCCTGCGCGTTGACCGTCGTATTGAAGTTGATCGGTGACGGTGCCGCGCCCATTGCCCGTGTACTCTGCTGCATCGCGCTCGACAGAAGGTTGTGCGGAGCAATCTGCGACCCACCCGGCAGGGACAAGAGTTCCGGACCCTTTTCGCCCACCATGGTGAGGCCCCCGCGCCAATTGTGCGTGCCGGTCGCATTCTTGCCGATGGACACACCGGGAGTGGATTGCGTCGATATGCCGAGCGCGGACTTGCCCAATCCTGACACACCGAATGCGCGCCCAAGAGACTCGAAAATGACGAACCGGACGGCCATTTCGATCAAGTTCGCAATCACGGCTTTGGCCATGTCGCCGAAGGCTTCCTTAAGGGATTTCGCCCCCATGATGGCATCCATCAGGCCGCTCGTGATGTTGTCGAGCGCGCCCGTCGCAATGCTGCCAAGCTGGGCATTGAGGGTGCCGAAGGAATCCGCATGTTCCTTGACCCGACCCTTGACGCCGGGGTCATCCTTGGACTGAGTTCGGATGGTGTTGTCAGTTTCGCGGGTCTGACCATCCTCGAAATTCTTGTCGAGTTGCGCAAGCATGGCGTCGATGCGCTGGCGCGATAGCCCGAGGAGTTCGAGATCGGCTTCGTACTGTTGGCGGCGCACCTCGAATTCAAGACGGTCAGCCTCCTGACGTTTTTCCAACGCCTCAAGCTCATAGTCATGGCGCTTGGTCGCGGTGCGCGCATACTTCGCCCGGTCATCGAGATAGTCAGCTTCAGCCCGCAGCGTGTCAGCGGCGAGGGCGGTCTCCTCATCCGCGATCTTGTTCTTGCGCTCCTGCACTTCGCGCGCGTTCGCAATTGCGATATTGTTGCCTTCGATAGCAGCGAGTTCACGCTCTTTGGCCTTGAGGCTTTCACCCGCCGCTGCCGTCAGCTTGCCGGATTTCACCTGCTGATCGATGGCGTCGATCTTGCCCTCAGTCTGGAGCGCGAGGATTTCGTTCTGGAGGCGCAGGCGTTCGGCGAGGTTGTTGTTCTCCTGCAAAAGGAGTTGGCGGCGCTCAATTTCAAGCTGACGGGTCTCGTCTGTGCCATCGCTTGGCGCGGCTTTTTTCGACCCTTTGGGCTTCTTCGTTTCCGGGACTTCCGCTTTCGTCGGCTTCTCAAGGAACTTGTCGCGCGACTTTGGATCACGCAACGCATCGCGCACCGCCTTGGCTTGAGCGAGGTCGCGGGCCTCCTGCGAGTTGTTCGCCGCGCTGACTGCCTGCTGTTCCCATGCACCGCGACCGTCGTTGATCCCCACGCGCCGATCCATCGGATCGCGCCCGAACGTGCTGACAGCCGGGGTGACCTTAGCCTTCTCCTCGGCTACCTTTTTGTTGTAGTTGGCTTGGGCATCGACCACCGCAGCATTGGCGATGTCAAACGCGGCCTGACGGGCAGCCTCTGCGAGTAGCTTGTACTTGTCGGTGAGGCCCTCGATCTCGATTTTCAGCCCACGCGTTTTCGCCCCTGCAATGACGCTCGCCTTGGTGACGTTGCCCGTGGCGAGTGCAGCATTCGTTGCAGCATCGGCCGCCACGTCCAGCTTGGTGGCGAGTTCGGAAATCTGCGAACGGAGATCGTTGCTGCGCTGGTTTGCCTGTGCGGTGGAGTATGCCCAATACCCCATGGCAGCCGTCACCGCGATCAACGCAATTCCGAGCGGACCACCGAGAGCAGCGGACAAACCCGACGCCGCGACGGTGGCGGTGTTCATGGCCGTCGCACCGACTGCGATTGACCGGGTGGCGACTGTGTAGACAGCGGCGCTCGACGCAGCCGCCGCAGCATTGGCAACGAAGGCGGTTGTCGCGCGGGCAATGCCGGGGACGAGCGTGGCCGCATAGATCGCGGCGATGGTGGCGAGCGCGTTTGCAACCATCGGCAAGTTGTCAGCGAGCGTCTTGATCCCGTTGACGAGAATAAGGGTCGCACCGCTGGCCTGATTGCTGTCGCCGATGTAGCGGGTGAAAGAATTTGAGAGGACCGTCATGGCCTGCGACAGTGTGGTCACGGCCTTTGCCGCCTTCGCATCGAGCATGTCCGAACCGGCGAGCACCGCGTCGAAAAACGCCTTCGACGTGACGTTTCCGGCTTTGACATCCTTGGTCAATTTCGCGACCGAGCCGCCCCACTTGTCATTGCCAGCGGCAGCCGCCTCTAGCAGCGGGCGCGCGCCGTCGATGATGGAATTATACTCTTCGGCTTGAATCTTGCCGCCCGCGAGCGCCTGCGAAAGCTGGAGGAGAGCGCCGCTTGCGGCCTCCGCCGATCCACCCTGTACGCGCAGGGCCGTGGCAACGGTGGAGGAGAACTTGATGAGGTCTTGCTGGGTCGCGCCAAGCTCGCCCGCGCTACCTGCGGTGCGCCCGTACAAGACGCCAAGGCTTTCCAACTCCACGCCATTCTTCTGCGCGATGTCGAACAGTTCGCCTTGCACGCGTGAGAGGTCGAGCGTCGCGACCCCTGCGACCTTGAGCGAGTTCGTGAAACGGGTCCACGTGTCGGCAGCGCGCAGCACTTCGGACGCACCGAACATCCCGGCGAGGATCGGCGCAAACCGCTTGATCTGGTCACGCATCGATCCAATCTGACGCTCCAGATGCTTCGACGGATCATTGTCGTTCCACGCCTTTGCTGCGCGCTGCGCGGCCCGAGCCTGATCGGCAGCGAGCCTTGCTGCGGCGCGAGCATTGAGGTTCTGAAGCCTCTGAAGCTCACGCTCGAATTGGGTGATGTCAGCAGCGAAACGGGTGGTCAGAGCATTGGATGAAGCCATGCTCTATTTATTTGGATTACCGTATCGACGGGCTTGAGGTGCCGAACATCGAGGTCCACCTCTCAAATTCGTCCTCGCTGGGTGCGTTCGTCTTTTCCTCTCCAGTGGAGTGGAACTTGCGGAAACCGGAAAGGGTGAAGTTATACTCCCAAAGTGACATTTCTTTCACTTCGCGAGGCGTGAAACCTGCGGCACCGGCATTTTCATAGAAGCGGCCCCACGGGATCAATCCATCGGGGCTTCCGGAAAAGGGTCGTCATTCTCCCCGTCGTCATCCTGTTCGATGACTTCATCGTCCACGCCGACAATGGCCGCGAAGATGACCTCATGCGCGATTGTCGCATAGGTCATGAGGTTGCCTGCGGTGATATTGCGGCTGACGAGATCGAAGGCGGATTTATTGTCCATGCCGCCGCCAATGAGGGCGAGGCGGACGGTCTCGATGATGTCCTCAACGTGCCATTCGCCAGTACCCAACCGTTGGGCGAGGACATAGGGACCGACGCGGGTCTTTTCCTGCAATGTGATGAGTTCGCCAATCCGGAGGGCGAGATCGAAATAGCCTTCGCCGACAAATACGTTTTCGAGGACGGCGGAACGGGACTGTGAGGGGTTCATGATGTATTTATCACGAACCCCACCACCGGGAGATTAGACTTCTGCGACCACCACTTCGTCCGCCTGCTCAAGAGTGATCTGGCAAGTCGAAGATTTTGCGCGTTCGCCTGTGATCTGGAATGCCGTTAGAAGGAAGGGGCCTTCAACCATCCAATCACCATCGGTGATCTGGAGATTGCGGTGCTCTCCAGACTTGATCCACTCCATCCAGTCGAGCACGTCGCCCTTATTGATCAGGCCTTCGCCATCAATCTTGAAATCGGTGGACGTGACGCGGCGGACGGTCGTTGCCGGTGCCGACATGTCGGCAAGATCAACAAGCTGATCGGTCTCGGTCGTGGTCGAGATCGAAACGCTGCGCGAGGTATTGATGAGCGTCGGGTGCTCGAAAACTTCCGGCGTTGCGCCGTTGCCGATCTTGATGAGAAGGCGTTCGCCCAATACGGGAACAATTCTGGACATTTTTGTAACTCCTAGACTAGTCTGTCAGGAGTATTTATGATCCGGACGATAATGGCCGCTTAAGCAGGTTGAACCAAGTATCGAAACGACATCACTGTATGTCCTATCTGATTGTCCTTTTCTTCGACATTGCGAGAATCTTCAAATCCGTATTCTGAGACGGTGAAGCCTTCAATGGTTATGGGCGCGTTGAGCGCAGCCATGACTAGGGCCGCCTGCTTCTTATTGATGGGTTTTTTGCCAAACACGTGGATGGTCGCAAAACATTCGTACATCTCGGCTGCCTCGAATGCGGCGAGCACCTGATCATCGCCGATGACCGTCCAAGGCAGCGACGTGCCGGGAGGAACGGTTGCGAACACATGCTCGACGCCAGCGGCGGTGAGTGCAGCATAGATAGCCGCCTGAAGGGGGAGAGAAGGGTCGTTCATATGCCGAGTTCCTGCTTCAAGGCCTTCCGCAAAGCGCGGCGCAGGCTGGTCTTGTGACGTTTGCGGAAGATGCGGGTCAGCGGCACCCAGAACGGGTTCGCGGGAACATGCGAGCCATCACGAGCGACGTGACCGAATTCGAGCGGGACCGCGTAGTAGAGGGCATCGCTGCCGACGGAGACGGTGTACTCCATCAACCGGCTATCGCCGGTTTCCACCTTGATCGTGTCCGCGATGTGCGGACCATCAGCATCGTCATTGCGGGGCGTGATGATCTTGCCGCGCTTCATCATGGCCGCCGCCGTCTTGCGGTTGACGTCGTCGATGCCCTGCCGAACCGCAGGAGCCATCCGACCAAGCTTGGCCACGAACGCATCAATCTGTGTAGTGTCCACCACAGGCCTAGTCATTGAGGCCACCGCGTTGCGCCGATATATTGATTTGCCGACCGCGCCCCTCAAGGTCGCCGACCCAAAGGATGTCGTACCCGAGGCCAGTGTGATCGAACATCCGATCACCGATGCCGATGTCCGCCACAGGGATGCGCAGCACGACATCAAATCGGTCGATGCCGCTTGCGCGCATGCTGCGCACCTCCTCGCCCCCGCGCTGCGCGACGATGGCGGCGCGAATGCGTTCAAGTCCGGGCACGATTGACCATTCATCAACGACGTTTCCATATGGGTCGGTCGAGATTGATTTCCGCTCGATGCGGACCACATGGCGGTACTCGCCTGTGCGGGGAGGGGAGTAGGCCATCAGAACGCCCGATACCGAGATATGATGGCTCCTACCGCGAAAGGCACTTCCTTGAGGTCGGAGGCCGCGAAGGCTTCGCGCTGCTCATAGAAGTGAGAGATCAGCATCAGGAGGGCATGGCGAAGGTCGGAGGGCACAGTTTCGTTACCCGCTGTGAACTCCACTTTCACGCTGCCAAGATCATGGCGCACTGAGGGGAACGCCACGTGTACGCGGGCAGGGACGCTGTCGAGGTCACAGCGGTACGAGAGCGGTGGCACGTTCTCCCCATTGAGCGTGATCTTGTCCACCGACATCACCGGGCAGAGGTCGATATCGAAGTGACGGGGCAAATGGTCCATCGTGAGTTGCCAGCGGGCAGGGGCGAGCGAAATGCCTGCCCCTGTCGGACCTTCGATCACGGCGGTTGCCGTGGCGATCAGGTGCTCGATATATGTGTCATCGAGATCGTGACTGATGCGCAGGTGGTCGCGCGCCTCATCGAGCGTGACGACGGGCGCGGTCGGCGCGGCGATCAGCTTGAGGCGCGTCCAGTCCATTATTTCGACACCTTCGACGCCTTGGCGCGCATGCGCGTCGTCACCTCTTTTGCGGAGGGCAGGGCTGCGATCTCGATGGTTTCCGATTTAGGGGCAGGAGTGGCCGCTACTGGTTCGGCGATGCCGAACTCGATCCAGCGCGCGCCTTCTTCGGTTTCGACGATCTCTCCCGTCTTGTGGTTCACGTTGGGGCCGACGAGGGCCGTTTTCATACGAACTTTCATGGATGTATTTATGCAGACGGCAAAGGGGGACGGCCTTTCGACCGTCCCCCTGATTGTGCGGCTGATGCCGGTGAGGCTTACGCCTGTACCAGCTTCTTGATTGCACGGCTGTCGGTGACAAAACCATCCCACCGGGTGAAGCCGATGAAACCGATCTGGTCGCTGGTGGCGTAGCGCTCGTTGAGGCGCTTGATACCCACTTCGCGGACGTTGCGAACCGTGTACTTCGAGAAATCACCGTAGAGCACGCTGGTCACGCCCGTTGCGATGGATGCCATATCCTGATTGATGAAATAGCGCTGACCAAGGATGGTCGAGGCTTCACCAGCGGTCATCGCAGGCTGCCACAGCGGGAGGCCGTTGGCATCCTTGAGGAGGCGCAGCGACTTGAGCGTGGCGTCGTTGAACATGAATGCAGCAGCGCCACGATAGGCCGGATCGACCGAGTGCTGAAGGTTGACGAGGTCGTCATAGCTGATCGCGTTCGCAGCAGCCGACGTGACGCCAGCGCTAGCGCCGGTCACAATGCCCTGCGGCTGATTCACGCCAGTGCCGATAGTCAGCAGTTCGTTCTTGATGCGACCGAAACGCTCGCCCATCGCGCCGAGCACGGTGGCCTCGACGTTGATCGCCGCATCCTGCATGAGTTCTTCCGACAGGATGATGACGCCCGACGTGAACTTGTAGGCTCCAAGGGTCTTCTGGCCGAAAGTGACGTTGGTCTCATCAGCTTCCTCGCCTTCGCCGATCAGCGCTCCCTTGTTGGCCGTGTCGTTGAAGGTCGGGATGGTCAGCGGGTTGCCCGAAGCGGTCGTCAAGTAAGTGACCGGGCCACCTTCGTTAAGGGGGCCATAGGCCTTCATCGCGGTGATGAGGTTCGGGACGAAGCCGGTGGGGACCAGATAACCGCCCGCAGAAGCGGTTGCGATGCCCTGTGCGCGCAGTTCGCGGGCATCAACATCGCCGCGCAGGTAGCCACGGAAGGCATCGCCATGAACGTCGGCCTGTGCGCGGGCCTCGACGACGGTGTTCTCCACGGGCAGGCGTTCAGCAGCGGCCTCATAGGCCTTGTTACGAGCTTCGATCTTGTCGAGGCTGGCAGCGCGAGCCTCAAGTGCATCGGCATCGTCAAGCATGCGCTGTGCTTCAGCCAGCTTCTCGACGTCGTTGGTTTCGGCAATGACAAGTGCCGCCTTGTTGGAAATCTCCAGCGCCTGTGCGCGAAGTTCAAAAGTATTCATGAAATAGTTCGCTCCAATTGGATTAGCGAACTATTTATCTTTAGCCTTCACTTGAGCGGCGCGACGCACCATTAATGATGGAAGCGTTTACTAAGAGCCCTCTTGAAAAGAGTAACGCGGATATCATCCTTGTTTTCGTCAGTGCGGTCAGAGCGCCATACCTCAAGGGAACGAAGCGCTGCTTCTGTCGAGGGGTACGCGGGTGAGATGACGAAGCTGATCTCAATGAGATCGACATCGAGGAGTGTGCGCTCGACGCGTCCGGTGTCATCCTCGCGCCACTGCTGCTGGATGACGCGGAACCCGAAAGACATCCGAAGGTCTCCATCCCGCAGGGCATCAAGCTGCGCAGGGGTGAAGCGGGTGGTGTCGAGGTCGAAGGCAAGACCGTGCGCATCCTCGCGCAGGACCAGCTTGCCCGAGCCGGTGGAGCCGAGCGGGCTGTCATCACGGTGCGCCCACAATGCGTAGATGTTCGTTTCGCCAGCGGCAGCCGCTGCCAGAGAACCCTTGAACGCACCGGGGCTGATGCGCTCGACGAAGCCGCCTAGATCGTGGCTGTCGCTGTCGAAAACTGCGGCATATCCTTGGGCACGACCTTCGGCATCATCGGTCTTGGCTCGCACCTCGACGTTGGTCAGGGTGAAATTGCGGGTCTCAGTGGTAATGGTCATGCTGCATCCTCTTGGGTGTCGTCGTTCCCTTCTTCGTTGGCGGGATCGGTAGGGGTGGTATCTGGTTCGGGCTGCGGTTCGGGCTGCGGTTCGGGCTGCGGTTCGGGCTTCGCCGCGTTCTCAAGGGGAACCGTCGCGCCTTGAATGTAGAGGCGATCACCGCCCTCAAGCGGGGGCAGGTTTTCAAAAGCACGGGCCTCATTCGGGGTCATGATCGCCGCATGGATCGCCTTCTGATAGCCATCCATGCGAGAAACGAAATCGCCGCGCTGAAGGCCGTCCATTGAAAATTCGACATAGCCCTTGGTGTTGCGCGCTCCGAATAGCTTGGCGTTAAACTCCTGTTCGATGGCTTCGATCAGAGGGTGGAGCGTCTGTCTGCCGAGCGACAACATCTGCTGCTCAACGTTGCTGTACGTGCCGTTGCTGAGGTCATGGAGGACCGCAGGTGCAACATTGAAAATCCGGCTCGCCTCTGAAATCAGGAACTGGCGCAGTTCGATAAGCTGCGACTTGGCCGGATCGAGACCCACCGGTTTAAGGTCATGGCCTGCCGGAACCACCATGACGTTGGACCTTGTTCGCTGCGACGCCTTGACCGCTTCCCCGATGTCGTTGGATGCTCGCGCTGCACCCTGTGGTGAAATCGCGACCGGACTGGTCAGCATCAGCGGAGGGACGCCACCCGACGCGAACAACTTGCCAGCGAATTCCTGTGCCGCGATCATCAACGCGATGGCGTCGCGGTTGGTGTGGATCGGATTATAGCAACCGACCGCATCAGATTTAGGAAACAACGCGACGTCGATGACGTTGGCCGAGTCATAGACCGCCGAACCGGTATCCAGCTTGTATGTGTAAGTGCGTTTGATCGACTCGCCGTCCAGCCCTTGCTTGATCTCCAGCTTGTTCGGGTCAAGAGGCCAGAGGCCCGTAACCCGGCCTACCTTGTCACGCGAAATCAGGGCGGTGGCGCGACCTTGCAGCATAAGGCGCGAGACCAGCCAACGGTTGAAGGCAGAGGATGTCTGATAATCGTTCGGACGGTCGTGGATGAGGTAATACAGCGGATTGCGGGTGTCCTTTTCCGCACCATCCTCTGTACGCTTGTAGACATGGAGCGGAAGGCTAGCGATTGTCCCGGCAACGGCATTAACGGCCTGCCAAATGGCCGTCACGCCTAACGCCTTCTCCTCAGTAACGCTGTCACCCGTCACTGTGGGAGCAAGGTTGAAAAACTCATTCCAAGCCGAAGCGCTGGAAAACGAAACCTGCGGGTTTTCGAGTGATCGAGCCTCTTTATTCGCGAATAGGTTGAACATGACCTTATTTATCTGCGGGCAGCAGACGGGGCGCGCTTCGCTGTCAGTTGAAAGCGGCTTGACGGTTCTTCATGTGTAAACTATAGGAGACACATGGACGTCAGGTTGACCCCTCAATTCGCGGCATGGCTCAAGGGCCTCAAGGATGCGCGCGCGGCGGCGAAGGTGAAAGCGCGGCTCATCCAGTTCGAGGCCGGGTCGTTCGGCGATGTTAAGCCGGTGGGGGAAGGGGTGTCCGAGACCCGCATCCACTATGGTCCCGGTTACCGGGTCTACTTCGTGCAGCGTGGCGCGGTGCTGGTCGTGGTGCTCGCCGGGGGTACGAAGCAGACGCAGAGCCGGGATATCGACAAGGCGAAGGCCATCGCGAAGGAACTGGAGGACTGATGATGAAGATAAGCGAACTGGAGACCTTCGACAGCGTCGAGGCTGCCGCTGATCCGCTGGTGCAAGAGGAACTGATCAACATGGCGTGGGAGGATGGCGACATCCCCGCCTTGACCCATGCCCTTTCGGTGATCGCGAAGGCGAGGGGCATGACCGACGTTGCCGGGAAGGCCGGGATCACGCGACCTGCCCTTTACAAGGCGCTATCGCCGACCGGCAACCCGTCGCTATCGAGCCTCATCGGCATCATGAAGGCGCTCGACATCAAGGCATCGTTCTCGACGCGCCACGTTTAAGCCGAAGTTGCGGACGAAAAAGGGGCGGACCAGTGGCCCGCCCCTCGCGCTATCGTTGATTTTTAGACCTCATTCCTCGCCGAAGTAGGCCTGAAGCGACTGATGAGTAATCGGAGTCACGGCATATCGCCCGATGTTGTCCGGAGCGCTACTCCAGTCATCCCAAGCCAACATGTAAGCCTTTCTGTCGCCAGTTACTGTGCGGGTGCGCTTCGTGATGCCCCCTTGCCAGCTACCAAGGTTTTCGATTTCAACCTCGTAAAGTAGCCGGGCATCTACGACAGGTCCGTGGATCGCCATTACTTCAAGGCCATCCTTAGTAGATTGAGAACAGTTCTCCATGAACTCGGTAATCTGCTCAAGCGTAAGGTCCACGACATTCTTAAAGTCGTCTTCGGTGAACCCTTCCGGCAAAACAAGACCGGCTTTCGGGAAGAGAAGAGCTTGAAGTTCTGCTCGCGCTGAGTGCGAGAGTTTGCTAATGTCCCGAGCGTTAAGTGTCAGGTTCATGAAATTTCCCTTCATGTAGCTTGCTTAATCGAGAGGGAGTCGGTTGCACCCGGCTCCCTCTCTTCGCTACCTGTCATTGCCATGACGATTAGTCAACCGCGAAACACGGGCCCCGTGAATTTATTTTGATGACCTCAAAATGGATTTTGGGTTGGTCAAATCCGAGGAATCTGATGCGACGGCTAAAGCCGGGAGATCGAGAAGTCCGGGTCTTCCCAAGGGCTCACCGGGGGAGCCTTATTTCCCTCCCGCACCTTTAGGGCGAGCGCCATAGCGAGCGTGACCGCACCGTCGATGCGGAAGCGTGAGGCCGACTTGTCGAGTTTACGGTTACCAGCAGGGTCCATCACCACCATGGCATTCATGACGCACATGTTCTGGATGGGGTGGCTGTCGTGAACCAACGTTTTCGTCACGACAGCTTCTTCGAACGCGGTCACTGCCGGTGACATATCGCGGAAACCCTGTCCCCACTCGACGAGTTTTAGCGCGCCATAGGCGTCATCATCCTTCGTCACGGCCAGCCCGATGTCGTCGAAATGACCGAGCAACTCGCTGGTATGGTAACGGTCGAAGGCGAGGCCGCGCACGTCATAGGTCTCGTACAGTTCGGCAATCTTGAGTGCGATCAGGCGCGGGGTGATGATCTCGCCCGGACAGGTTTCGAGTAAGCCTTGTCGTGCCCACACATCGTACGCGGCGCGGTCGCGTTTAGCGTGCTCCGCGAGTAGCGCTGCCGGTTTCCAGAACCACGACTTCGTACGGATGGTAGGGCCAGCGCTGACCATCGTCAGCGCGGTGAGATCGACGCGGTAAGACATATCAAGGGCGAGGTAGACCGGCTCTCCGCGCTCGAATTCCACGGCATCGACGCGGCAGGCTTTCCACGAAGATTGGGAAATGAGTGTCGCGAACGCGTTGACCCGCTGGTTGAGGTAGCGGAGCCTGAAGTTGGCTTCCTTCGTGGGCGTGAGCATCGCCTCTTTGGCCGCCGTTGCAAGCTGATCGGGCGTTTTCCAAGTCGCGAGTGTCGGGTTGGCTTTGAGCCATTGCTCCGGATCGTCGAGGTCGCAATCTTCGTCTGCCGCGTAGAGGTGGCACACGGTCGTCGGATCAATCTTGTTGCCGTCATCGTCATGCGCGAGTCCGGCATCGATCATCAACGAAAGCGGGTGCTGCGGGTCGTTCGTCTGGGTGCTGATGACCACAGCCAGCGGGCGCGCGCGAAGCTGCTGACTATCATACATGACGTTCCACAGGTTCTCGTTCGGGGCCTCGCCGAATTCGTCGTACACGAAGAAATCCGCGCCCAAGCCGTGCTTGCTCTCTGCCTTAGCCGATAGGGCATGGTAGACGGAGCCGCTGCCTCGCACGTCGCTGCGCGTCACGACCATGCGCGACGTCGATGGATAGACTTGAATGTATTCCTTCAGCGCTGGCCGCAGTTCGAGCATCTGCTTGACCATGTTGAAGATGACTTTGGCCTGCTTCTGATCGACCGCGCAGCTATAAATCTGCCCATTGATCTGGGCTTCTGGGCCGATCAGATGAACCAGTAGCAGGCAGGAGACGAGGAGTGACTTCCGGTTTTTTCGAGCGACCGAAAGGACGGCGCGGGTGACCAGCGGCTTCCCATTTTCCTTCACCGGCTCATAGATTTCGCGAATCCAATTCTCCTCCCACGCGTCCAACTTGATCGGTTGACCAACGGCAGGGCCGTCGTTGATCGGGAGCATTTCGATGAATCGGATCACGCGATCAGCGCGCGCCTTGTCCATCAGGCTCATGAGACGAAGTCGGCAAACGGGTTCGTGCTGGCACTTTCAGGGGAGGCATTGATCGCCTGCCGCGCGATGGGATCGAGGCCGAGCCGTTGACCGAGCGTGGCGATCAACCGAGCTTGGTCAGCCTGAAGCTTGTACGCGGGATGGATGACCTGTTGCCCGGTCGAGCCCGTGCCGATGGCCTCAAAATCACGGTCGGCGATGATCTTGGGTCACGTCCGTCAATGTGGTGTAATTTCGGTGCTGGCCATCGGGCTGCATTTTCAGGCGGCCTTGGGTGTAATCTGTAGCGGCTGAACCTCCTCGGTTATGGGTGTGGCAAGGGCGGCCATGCCCTCGATCTGCATGTAGCGGTGCTGGAGCTGGTATTCATCGTTCTGCTCGAGCAGGACGGCACCGACGAGGCGGATGATGCTGTCCTCGTTCGGGAAGATGCCGACAACATCGGCGCGGCGCTTCACTTCCTTGTTCAGGCGTTCCAGCGGGTTGGTGCTGTGAAGCTTGACCCGGTGCTGCTCGGGGAAGGTCATGTAGGCGAGCACGTCGTGCTCGGCATCGTCCATGCAGGCGCCGAGCTTGGGCCATCTGGCGCGCAATTGATCGGCGACCTGACGCCAGACCTGAGTTGCGGCCGCATGATCGGGCTGGAGGAAGACTTGGCGGATCGCAGCAGCAACAACCGTGTTTTGGCCCTTGGGCACGTAGGCGAGCGCGTTCCTCATGAAGTGGACGCGGCAGCGCTGCCAGGTGGCGCTGAGCACGCGGGTGATCGCTGCCTTGAGGCCCTCGTGGGCATCGGAGATGACCAGCTTCACGCCGGTCAGGCCGCGGCGGGAGAGGTCCTTGAGGAAGCTCGACCAGAAGGGCTCGGCTTCGGAAGGGCCGATGTGCAGGCCGACGATCTCGCGCTTGCCCTCAGTGTTGACGGCGACGGCGATTATCGCGGCGACACTGACGATCCGTCCCCCCTCGCGCACCTTGAGGTAGGTGGCATCTAGCCAGAGGTAGGGCCAGTCACCGGCGAGCGGGCGCTTGAGGAAGGCATGGACGCGCTCGTCGATGTCTTTGCACAGCTTTGACACGGAGGACTTGGATATCCCGGTCATGCCCATCGCCTGCACCAGCTCATCGACGCGCCGGGTGCTGACCCCGGCAATCCACGCCTCCTGGATTACTGCGACCAGCGCCTTCTCAACAGTCTTGCGCGGCTCCAGGAAGCCGGGGAAGTAGGCGCCGGTCCGCAGCTTGGGGATCTTGAGGTTGAGCGTGCCGAGCCGGGTATCGAGACTGCGGTCGCGGTAGCCATTGCGCCAGGTCGTGCGTTCGCCCGATCGTTCATGGCGGCCAGCGCCGACCAGGCCGTCGACATCGGCCTCCATAATGATCTGCAATACGCTCTCGGCGATCGTACGCAGGAAATCTCCATCTCCGGTCTTCGCCATCAGTTCGGCAAGCGGTAGTCTGTCGTCGGTCATCGGGATCAACTCCTCGGTGGGCGTGTGAAGTGTGGTAACTCCACCTTACCGATGAGCCCGGTGGCCACCGAGTTCGAAATCGCATGGGGTTGGGCATGCCCAACCCCATGCGATCACCTCAATCTACACCGGAAATTACACCACGAGCGCGGACGCTAACATGATCTTGGTGGCGGACGAATGGGCGGCAACGGCTTCGCAGTAAGCGGCGAGGAGCGCGCTATCACAGGCGGTATAGACCTCGCGCGGCATTGCGGCGATGAGCCGGGTCCATACCTTGCGCGCCGCGCTGGTCATGATGGTGGGCCGCACTGGTCCACCAGTGGGTTGCGGTTCGGACTTGTTGAGCGGACGTTTGCCGGGGTTTCCGGCCTTTTCCTTTATAACTGTGGGGGTTGCTGTTCGGGGCATTGCACCCGTATTTAGGCAACGCTCGACTGCGGACGGTTCAGTGCAGTTGGAGCGTCAATCGGGGTGGGTTACATGAAATTCGGTTTGCTGTTTGGTATGGGGACGTTCATTCTTTCAACGGGCGCAGCCGCACAGACATGTGCTGGATATGTTGGTCAGACGGTCAAACCAATCACTATTCAGCAAGCAATTGCGGGCTTGCCAAAAGTCGAACCGAAGAGCGAATTCGAAACGACGGCGCAATATGATGCGCGTTTGAAGGCGGCAGGATCGCCGAGTACCATTGTGGTTGCAAAGCGCATCAACGATATTTACGTCAAGTACGATGCAGACGCACAGGTGATGAGGATTAGGTCTGACGCGTTTCAGCCCGTCTCAGAATGGTACTTGAAACTTTGGAGGGGTGCGCCAAAAAATCTCCTCAGCCGAGGGTCTAACGTGGCCGTGGAAGTGGATAGTGACGAGGCCAAGGTAGTACGCTCCTATGAAGCGCAGAACGGCTATGGCGCGTCTGCTACTGTCACACGGAGGGAGCGCTCGGTATACACCATCTTTGACCGGGCATTACCGGGCTTCGACCGATACGAGCCTATATTCACAGAGATTGAACGGCAGGATCAACTTCCGCCAGTCGCCATGGACGCGCAGATTGCCCAGCGGGTAAAACCGAACCTTCGCATCGCGTTCGTGACTACCCCAAAAGCGCCGTTCTACTTTGAGTCCAGACATAGCGGAGGAAGTCCGACGATCAGTGATCCTGACGTGACAGATGATCTGCACAAAGTCATGGTCGCGGACCTTCAGTGTGGATTGCTTACTGATGGGAACGATGCGGTGCTGGCCGCGTACGAGATCAAGTAGCTAGAGGGTGGCCTAAAAATAACCTGCTGAAATGCGGGCATTCGCGCGTGATTTGGCAGCCGGTTTCCGGGCGGCGGGTTTTGTGATCGAACCACCCCCTCCCGGTCAGGGCTGGGGCTGATTGCCCGGTCGGTCGGAACGCTCATCGACCAACCGGGGCAGGATCGAGAGGCCCGACCCGGCATTCTATTTAGTAAACGAGGGGCGGCGGGCGCTCGTTTGTCAAAGTTTGAGTGCTAGTGTCCGCCGGTAGGCGGCTTCACCCGCTGTCAAAGCGTTTAGCGGGGCTGCTTGGTGCAATCCGCCATAGCATCCATGAAAATTTGTTTGCAGCCTGCCCAAGCGCTTTCGTCTGGACCTGACAAGCAACTCTCAAGCGTTGGCTGTAAGATCGCCTTGCATTCAGCATACTTGGTCGACGGGCTGGACTGGCCCGTGGTGCTTTCCACTGTTGAGCTTCCGCCGCCGCTGTTACGCATCACCATCAGGATGTCAGGGCCAATAACCGCAATAATGACAAGAGCCACGGCTGAGGCGATGATGATGCCCTTACGCGAACGTGGCTGTGGGGCTGGTTCGCTATCTCGAAAACGCTCTGCGGCTTCTCGCTCTCTTTCACGCCATGATAAGGTTGGCTGAACCTCTTTGTGGTAGAAGTCGCCTATAACGGTCGAGGTGTAGCGAAACTGCTTAACCGCCTGCTGTTGCGCATCGTAGCCCGTGATGCCTTGGTCAGCGAGTTGGAACAAAAACTTCTTGAGTTCAGCCCGGTCACTATCGAGAAGCTTCGACCGGTTTCTTACCCGTGGCTTTGCAGGATCGTCCATCACTTTTCCCCCTTACTCATCTGCGGTTAGGCGTTCGGGTGCCGTGGATCAATAGGGTAGCCATCAAGGTCCACTGCACCGCTGTACCCGCCGATCTCCTCAACCTGCTTCACCCTGCTATGGCAGGACGCGCACAGCGGCTGCAACTCTCCTGCAAATAAGTCGAGGTCGCCACGGTGGGGTACGATATGATCGGCCACCGTGGCAGCCTCAACCCTGCCGAGCCGCGCGCAGTACCGGCAGAGTGGTTCGGCCATCAGCAGGGCGGCGCGGCGATCCCGCCACGCTCGATTGTTATAGAGGCGACGGTAAGCGTGAGCCTCATCGCTGCGGTCGTCGCGCCTCACTGTGATCCGGGCAAACCGGGGAGGACCGATGAAGTCGGTGCGCTCTCTTCAATCCACCGCTTGACGTCTGCCATCGTGGTCTGGCCAGCGCTGTAGTGCAGATGGGCATAGTCGATGATCTTGTCCGCCAGCGCGCGGAGGCAGCGCTCCAGAACCTTATGGGAGGTGACGTTGCCCCATGTGGCGATATCCTTTGAAAGGAGGAGAGCGACGTCGTCGCGGTCGAGAGGGTTCATGAATTTTGGGTCCTGATGTTTGAAATGGTAAATAGTGCGAGCCAGCCTGCGACACCGAAGGTCGAAGCGGCCACGATGCCGAGGGCACAGTCCAGCGGGAGAGGGGTGAGGTCCATCAGACTGATGGCTGACGTGCCAGTCAGCACCAGCACGTTGCCGATAGCGAGCGCCTTGAGGACGTCATTCGTCATCGGCCATCTCCTCAAGCATGTAGTGGAAGAGGCCTTGAACGCGCTGGAACTCGATGATGTACGCTTCGGTCGCCGAATCCCAAAAGCGACCGTGACCGCGCTCCTCCAGAAGAAAGAGGAAATCGTCGGTCTGCTCGGGCGGGAGAGCGATGCGGCCATCGACGACGTCGAGGAACCACAGCTTTGTGCCCATGTTGATCGTGCCGTCGTCGTCATAGAGGTGGGAATAGGTGCTCATGGACCTATTTATCGAATGGATAGTCGATCACGGCTCGGCGGTAGCAATCCTAGACTGGGCTTGCGTCATCACTCGTATCGCGAATGATCAAGCTGGAGAAATGCTCCGGCTATTGGTCTTTCCGAGTAAAAATCCCAATATTGATCGCTATATTTTCATGATAATCGTGCAGCGGGTGGCGTTATTAGGAGGAAGCCCATGACAGAAAATGTTGCTGATCTTAATATAGATGTTCAAAGTATCCCCGAATTCGACGGACCCGTTGGGGAAGTGCAACAGTTCTTGTATACGCATTTCGCTAAAACGCGGACTGTAAGGCGGCAGAATGGCAATGTGTACGGAAACTGGGAGGACAGTTTTGCAGGAGCCTGTTCAGGGGCTTTCCAGCGGTCAATCCCGGAAGGGGCTATCGTCGAGATTTCTAACGCGGGCACATGCCCGCGCGGAGAGCCTTTGATGAAGGCGGTTCACAACTAAATATTGGCCATCGTGCAAATCTGACGAAGTCTGACTTGCACGATGGCATTGCCTGTCAGTAGCGGTCGAAGGCCTCGCCGCCGACTATCCGGCGAACTTCGTCCTCCCACACTTTAAGCACCTTTCGCTTCTCCTTGAGGTACTGGTGCTTGTTGTAGACGTTCGCAACCTTACCGCCGACCTTGTGCGCCATGACACGTTCGATATGGTTCTCGTCGAGCACGGTGTCCTCCTCATCGTCGAGGATGGCATTCGCAAGGGTGGAGAAGGTACGACGGAGATCGTGTGGTGTCCATCGTTCATAGGTCTTCCCAGATGTCTCTGCCTTTCGCTCCATCATAGCGTTCAAGAAATTCAACGCTCTGCCTAACTCATAATCGGAATATGGGGCTTGCTTGAGATATGAGCGCTGCGACGGGAAAACGAAATCGAATTTGTGCGCGCCAAGGCGACCTTCAATCAGACTTCGCGCCTTATCGCCAAATGGCGTAATATGTGCCCGTTTGGACTTCATGCGCCTTTCGGACAAATCCATCAAAGATCGGGTCATGTCTAATTCCTCGCGCACAAGTTCTAATACCTCATCGCGGCGCTGGCCGGTGAGGAGAAGAACGAGGAAATACGCACGTGCAGTGGCGTCAAGTTCGCCGACTGCATCCCAGAACCATCTGACCTCGACCTCAGACAAGGTTCGGTCAGCCTCGTTCTGTTTGTCGGTCTTGAGGCGTCTAGCCGGGGAATCGGAGAGACCCGTTCTAGCCTCAGACTCCTCGGCCCAAGTGAAGAACCGCTTCACATACCGGACGGCGTTGTTGAAAGCTGCGCGTTTGCCCGCCGACTTGATGGGGTCTACGATATCCGCGAGTTCGAGGTAGGTAATATCTGTAAGAAGCTTTTCGCCGATGGCAGACGCAAACAGGCGGTTCCACGTCTGGCGCTTGTCTATCAGCGTTCGCTCAGCGTTTTCCTCAGTTGCCTCCGCCTCGTGGACATAGATGTCCCATGCTTCCTGACAGGTCATCACCTTTCGGCTGGGCTTTGCAGTCGGTCCGGTAGGCTCGTCCGGAGCGCCGTTGCCGAACTCCGCATATACGTTAACGCCTTGGGCATTCTTAGCATTGATCTCGTTTGCCCACTCACGAGCTTGTTTCAACGACATCCCACGCCCGGAGTCATAGCGCCCCCCTGTGATCTTGCGGGGTTCGCCTCTTACTCGACCTTGCCATTGCCAGACGCCACCACGCTTGCCGACAACGAAGGCCAGCCCCGGAGTGCCGTCGGCAAACCGGGCAGGCATCCGGGCGGCGTCGGCTGCCTTCACCTCGGCAGGCGTCAACATGGTTTTGGCTTTCGCCATGGGTATACCTCCGGTCAAAAGGGCCGGATGTATCCTAGAAGGAAGTATCCTAGTTGTATCCTAGCCGTGTGCCAGAGCTTGCTAAAACCGAACTAGGATACACGCAAGGCCAAATCGGGTCTCCCGTGTCAGTTTGTATCTTAGCTATCAGGCGGGCGCTGATTGCTACTGGCTCCGCAACGCTTCTATCAAGTCGCGCAAAGCTTCGGTGTCGCGAAGGTTCAAATCGCGCTGGGGGAAGGGCACCTTGATCCCATTCGCTCGCATTAGCTTCCAAAGACCTTTAAGTACCTCAGAACGCACATTTCCTGTGCCTTCCTCAGGGTCGGTGATCCAGACGTGGATGACGAAAGCGAAGCCGTTTTCGGTGAAGCTGTCGAGCCAGACGGTCGGTGGAGGTGCCGCGAGAACACGCTTCACCGAGCGCGCGGCCTCGAGCATTAAGCCTTCGGCCTCCTCAAGATCGGTCGCATAGGGAACCGATACCGGAACTTGGATACGCACGTTCTTCGAGGAATAGGACCAGTTCTCCACCTGATTGACCATCAGGTTTTCGTTCGGGATGAGATATTCTTTCTGGTCGCGCGTGGTAAGCGAGACGGCACGGATCCCGATGCGGCGGATCTGCCCGAAAGTGTACTGTCCGCTCTGGTCGGCGATGGCGATGACGTCGCCCGGCTTGATGGACTTGTCCATCAGCAGGATTATTCCCGCGATGAGGTTGCCGAAGGTCTTCTGCAGGCCAAAGCCGATCGCGAGGCCGAACGCACCCGAGAATACCGTAAGGGCGGTCAGGTCGATCCCCAGCACGTCCACGCCGACGAGGAAAGCGACCGTCCAGATCAGAAGACTGACCATCTTCTCGATCAGCAGGCGCTGAGTGAGGTCGAGCCTCTTCGCTCGCGCGAGCAGGCGGCTTGAGAGTCGGCTGGCGCTCCAGGCAAGCGTGACGACCAGTGCAAGCACCGATACGACGACTACGAAATCCCAAAGCGACAGGCGCGCCGAGCCTACCTGCAATGCCAGCCTGTCGAGCGTGTCGACGACGTCCCCGACCGTATCACTGCGTGACGAGACGGCTTCCTTGATGCCATCGGCACCGGAAATCTGTGGTTCTTCGATCACCACCGCCGTGGCAGTAGCTGTAGGTGTCGGAGTGGCGGCCGGAGTGTTCAAGCTTCGCGCCAGGCGTCGAGCGCCTGCTCGAGATCGGCGATGAGATCGGCCGGATCTTCCAGCCCAATTGACAATCGAACGCCGTAACGATCGTCGCCGTCTGCGCCGCCCGGCGGCCATGACATGACGCTGCGGTATCCCGAGGGTTCGACCGGAACCACGAGGCTTTCGAACCCGCCCCAGGAATAGCCGATCCCGAACAGCCGCAGGGCATCGACGAAGCGGTTGCGCGCCGCGGCGCTGCTTCCCCTGAAGACGAAGCTGAACAATCCGCAGCCACCCGTGAAGTCGCGCTGCCACAGTTCATGTCCGGGCGCGCCGGGAAGCATCGGGCAAAGCACCTGCGCGATTTCCGGCCGTTCCGCCAGATGCCCCGCGATCGTCAGCGCACTTTCGGTTTCCTGCTTCAGCCGCAGATGGAGCGTGCGCAACCCGCGAAGCGCGAGAGCGGCATCGTCCGGTGACACGATGTTGCCCAGCTGCTGCGCGCGTTCGCGTAGCTGCGCGTAGAGCTGGGGACCCGCGCTGGCGCTGCCCATCATGAGGTCGGAATGTCCGCCCACATGTTTCGTGAGCGCCATCACCACCACATCGACGCCGCGCTCCAGCCCCTGGAAGCCAAGCGGGCCTGCCCAGGTGTTGTCCAGCACCGAGGTGGCACCCTTTTCCCGCGCGATACTGGCGAGAAGCGGGACGTCGCAGACTTCCATGGAGAGGCTTCCCGGTGCCTCAAGCAGCACAGCCCGCGTGCGTTCGCAGAAGAGGGCTGCGTAGGCCTTCGGATCGAGCGGATCGTAGAAGCGGGTTTCGACCCCCAGGTCCGACAGAAGACCGGTGCCCATCGAACGAGTCGGGTCGTAAGCATTGTCGGCAACGAGCAGAACGTCACCTGGACGAAGAAGCGTGAGCATGACGCCAGCGATCGCCGCCACGCCTGACGGGTACAGGACCGTGCCCGCAGCGCCCGGTTCGAGCGAGGTCAGCGCATCTGCGAGGGCCCATTGAGTAGGAGCTCCGCGCCTTCCGTAGAAGAAGCGGCCTTCCTCATTCGTGCGGCGGCCTTCGAATAGTGCGGCCGTGTCCTGGTACAGGTGCGTACTGGCACGCCAGACCGGCGGATTGACCACCGCTCCGGTCCAGGCGGCGCGTCGCCCGGCATTCACGATCCGCGTCGCTGCCGCCACATCGTCCATGTCCTTGCTGCTGTCCAACTCAATCTCCAGGTTTTGGACGGACAAACTAGTAGTTTTCAACGAGGCGGCAAGTCATCCGGCGGCCCGCTGGAGATCGGTGGCGAGGAGGGGATAGGAGCGCGCGGCTTCGACCTCGCGCGCTGCAAGTTCGCGCATTTCACGGGGACCAAGGTCGGTGCGAATGGGTGCAAGTGCGGCAGCGCCGCTGTCCTGTCCTACCGTGAACACGCGGCGAAGCAGCGGTGCCCCGCTCGCGTCGACGATTGCGATCCGCACCAGTGGGACGAAGAACGTGGCATTTGCCTGTTGCAACGGCGGGATGGCGTTGAGGGGCAACTGGATCTGGCCCGTCAGTTCGACTGTCTCGCCGGCGGGTGCGGCAGGCACGGTTTTCAGCAGCGCCAAGGCCTCGATAGCAGGTGCCAGCTGTTGATCCGGCGAGATCGACGCATGAGCGCCGATCATGTCGCCGAGGAGGCGTCCTCCGGCAAAGTCGTGCTCCGGCGCGATGGAGATTCGGAACTGCAGCGTGGCATAGACGAGCGAAAGGCGAAGCCATGCAGGCTCGAGTGTAAGCGCGGCAAGGCCACCGGGCTCTTGCGCCACGGGTATGTTGGCGCGCGGTTCGACGCGCGACGGCGGGCGCCGGTCAGCCGCGAAAGGCAGTGGAGCGGCAGGCGAGGGCTGGGGAGCCTTGGAGAGCACGCGCGTGTTCTGTACATCTTCGGCGGTCCGTTCCGGTCCATCATCGGTGCTTGAGCTGCGAGGAGCCACGGCCTCCGACTTTCGCCTGCGTAGCGTCAGGAAGACGCTGAGGCCGATGAGCAGCATCAGAGGAACGGCCCACCACCACGCTGGAATGGGAGAGGATACCGCCGGGGACGCGGCTTCCGAGGGAACGGCAGGCGTGCCTGCAAAGGTTGGCGATCCCGTCGGCTCCGCGGCAATCGGCTCAGGTGCAGGAACTGCAGACGGAGCAGTCGTCGTCACGGGCTCGGGTTGCGCGGCCGTCTGAGTAGAGGACGGCTGCGTGGCAGGTGAGGTGGGGGGCGCTGGCTGCGGGGCTGGCGCATCCCTTGCCGTCGGCGACGGGCGCGGGAGGGGCGTTGTGGGCGCGGGCGGCGGCACGTTCAGGGTGGGTGTGGGTACCGCACTTGGCACCGATCGGGGACGCACAACCGGGTTTTCCCCGTCGATCGGCCCCTGCACCGTGGGTGTACTTGGAGAACTGGTGGGTTCCGGCAGGCTCCAGTTTTCAGCCGACTGTGCCGAAGCCACCTGGGCACCGGCCAGCATGCCGGTAAGAACAATAGGCAGTGCGGCGGCCGCATGCCTTGCGCGCGAAGTGTAGATGTTGCCCCTCATGACCCTGCCATCGTCGCCCGAGCGCCCGTGAACCGAGCGTTAATGCAGCGTCTCTACACGACAGACTGTTCATTGTCCCGGCCGATAGCACGAGAGATGCCTTGTCATGCTGCGGGCTTGGCGGCATGGCTGATGCCATGAGTGGACCATCTTCCGAAAGCGATGCGGCGCAAATGCCGTTGCATCTGGGGCAGGCAAGCAAGCTGCCCGAATCTCCCGAAGCGGCTGTGCTGGACTATGTGCCGAATCCGCGCGCAGGCAGCCTCTATCTCGTGCGTTTTGCAGCGCCTGAGTTCACGTCGCTTTGCCCGGTGACGGGACAGCCCGATTTCGCGCACCTGGTTCTGGATTACGCGCCAGACGAGTCGATCGTCGAATCAAAGAGCCTGAAGCTTTTCCTCGGCTCCTTCCGCAATCACTGCGGTTTCCACGAAGACGTGACGGTCGGGATCGGGCAGCGCCTTTTCGATGAAATGAAGCCGAGGTGGCTGCGCATCGGAGGATATTGGTATCCCAGAGGCGGCATTCCGATCGACGTGTTCTGGCAGTCTGATACTCCGCCGGAAGGCCTTTGGGTGCCGGATCAGGGCGTGCAAAGCTACCGGGGACGCGGCTGACCCCAGCGCTATCGGTCAATAGGCCGCATCGGCAAAGCGCGCGCCGTTGACGCGCGTCAGGTCGATCACGCCGGTGCCGATCGACGCCATCTGCCGATTGCTGAGGCACTGGGCGTACACCGTCGGAGCCTCGGCACGGCGCGCTGCATCGGTGTTTAGCGCATCGTCCAGCCGGGCATTGCAGAGCGACTTGGTTTCATAGGTCTGGACCGGAGTAGCGAGCCGCTCGCAAGCCTTGCCGTCGTCCGAACAGGCGAACAGTGCAAGGGCGAAGAGAGTAGCGCTCATAGTGTGTCTCCTTCCATGCAAAGAGAACGGCTGGCCCACTACATGTATCCCGGTCGGCACTGAAAAAGCCGAATCCGATCAATATCGTGACGGTCGCCTTCGTGCCGGGAACCATGCCGCCGCCCGGGCGTAGTATGCGCACTCATGGACCAGACCAAAGCAAAGCTCGTCATCCGTCAGGCCAGTGTGGCGGATGCCCACGCGATCGCCCGTCTTTCCGTCAAGGTCTATGGCAAGGCAGACGCGTTCACCCGCGCGGAAATCCGCGGACAGGTCATCAACTTTCCGGAAGGCCAGTTCGTGGCCGAATACGAGGGCAAGGTCGTTGGTCACTGCGCCACGATGATCGTCACCTCGGAACTCGCCTTCAAGCCGCATACCTGGGAAGAGATCAGCAACGGCGGCTACGGTCGCCCTCCTGCGCCGGAAGGGGATGTGCTCTACGGCTTCGAGGTATGCGTCGATCCCGACTATCGCCGGCTCCGCATCGGCCAGCGCCTGTATCGCAAGCGCCGGGAGGTGTGCCAGTACTTCGAGTTGAAGGGCATCGCCTTCGCAGGGCGAATGCCGGGCTACATGCGTCGCAAGCGGCAGTACCCCGATCCGGCCGACTATGTTCAGGCCGTGAAGGACAAGAAGCTTCGTGACCAGGTCATAAATTTCCAGATGAACGAGGGCTACGAGCCCCGGGGAATCCTGCCCGACTATATCCCCACCGACCGCGAGAGCGGAGGCAACGCGGTCTTGATGTACTGGACCAATCCTCTCGCTCCGCTCGACACTGGCAAGGCCGTTCCGGGCCTCAAGGAGCGCGTGCCCTCGAGCGTGCGGGTTGCGACCGTCCAGTTCCAGATGCGCAAGATCGAGACGATCGACCAGTTCGAGCATCAGGTCGAGTACTGGATAGACGTGGCCGCCGATTACGAGAGCGACTTCGTGGCGTTTCCTGAACTTTTCACTCTGGAGCTTCTCTCCATCGAGGAGACCAAGCTCGATCCGGTCGAAGCTATCGAGAAGGTGGCTACCTACACGGAACGGTTCGTCGAGTTCATGCAGCGAATGGCGGTGAGCTACAACATCAACATCATCGGTGGCTCGCACCCGACCCGCGTGAGGCTGGGGCAAGGCAAGAGCGAGATTCGCAACATCGCTTATACCTTTCTTCGCGATGGATCGGTCCACGAGACGCAGAAGTTGCACCCCACGCCCTCGGAGCGGCGATGGTGGAACATCAGGGGCGGCTACGGCGCCAATGTCATCCCGACTGACTGCGGTCCGATCGGCGTGATGATCTGCTATGACAGCGAGTTCCCCGAAATTGCACGGCATCTGGTCAACCAGGGTGCACTGATGCTGTTCGTGCCGTTCTGCACGGACGAGAGGCGAGGGTACCTGCGCGTGCGGTATTGCGCACAGGCGCGGGCGGTGGAGAACCAGTGTTACGTGGTCACCTCAGGGGTCGTCGGCAATCTCCCCAACGTGGAGAACATGGATGTCCATTACGCCGAGAGCGCCATCCTGACGCCCAGCGACTTCCCATTCGCGCGTGACGGGGTTGCGGCAGACACCGCGCCAAATACCGAGACGATAGCGATAGCCGATCTCAGCCTGGACGCTCTGCTGACGGCGCGTCAGGCTGGTGCCGTGCAGAACCTCAAGGACCGTCGCTTCGACCTCTATCGCGTGGAATGGACACAAACCGGCGGTTGATGTGGCGAGACCTGGTGCGGGCGTAAGCAGGACGAACGTTTCAAGGGTACCGGCAACGGTCAACGGCTGACCCGGGATAATCCACTTCCCATTTCCGACAATGGCGCGCCCGGGTGACATCTCACATGCTGAGTTTCTCGTTTGCGGTAGCGGGAGCAGTGGGTGGACAGCCGTGCGCATGTAAGACGGGGCACGTGCCCGGGCCGCGATGAGCCTTCGTCGTATCGCGTCCCGCCCCGTCGCAATCAGGCCATCGAACTCCTCCGCATCGTCGCCGCCTACGGGATCGTGGCTTACCACGCAGGCGCGCCGTTCAGGGAAGTTACGTATGCGGGCTTGGTCGTGTTCCTGATCCTTGCGCCGTACGTGAGCCTGGCCGGAAACCGCAAGAAGGCCCGGAGCGTCAGGAGCCTTGCGGTGGCTTACCTCGTGCCATGGCTGTTCTGGCTACTGTTCTATGGCATGCTGAACCTAAAATGGGGGAGGCCGCTGCTTCCGGTCGAAAATCCCGTCGCGGGTTTGCTTTACGGCACAAGCGAGCACCTGTGGTTTCTGCCTGCCGTCTTCATTGCTATCGCGCTGCTAAATTTCCTTACGAAGCGTATTCCGGTGCCTGTGCTGTTCTGGATTTCGGCGCTTGGCGCGGCCCTGCTTCTGGCGAGTGCACCTGTTTGGCGGAGCGCCGGGGCAGGGCTCGTCCCACCACTTGGCCAGTGGATACATGCCGCGCCGGGGCTCCTGATCGGAGTGGCGCTCGGTCTGGCGGGCCAGCTTTCCTTCACCGCACGGGCGTTTGCTGCGACGCTGGTCGGAACGGCGTTGATCTGCCTTGCCTTCGGGATCGTGCCGGGCGTCAGTGGCCCTTATCTGGTGGGAACGCTGGCAGCGGCGATAGCTATTGCGGGGCACAGGTGGCGTCTTCCGGCCAACCTCGACGTGCAGCCGCTTTCGTCGTGCACGCTTGGGGTATACCTCTCTCACATCTTCTGGCTTGCCGTTTTCTATCGTGTGAGCGGCGAGGGCAGCTACACGACCGTCACGGCCGCGTTCCTTTGCGCCTTGGGTGCGACCTGGCTCCTCCAAAGACTGGTCCCACCCAGCCAGTGGGTGATCGGCCGCGGCTTTCCATTTCGAATGGACGTACGGACTTTGCGGCCATCTCCGAATACGGCCGGGTAGAGGTCCAGCGCGGCAGTTGCACTCGATGTCATCGTCCGTGCCGTGCCTCAAATCGAGAATCATGCCGCATTGCACAATGGCTCTTGCCGCTAGCGGGGCCTGTGCTAGCCATTGGCGCTCAGGACAGGCAAGGCATCGCTCGGGCGTTCCGACGTTGATCTTGGCGTCTCGGGGCAGCCGCGTTCCGGCGCTCGTCGCAGCAAGTCAAGGAGTGCTCTCGTGGCCAGTGAATCCGAGCTCGGTATCAAGCCCGTCACGTCCTCCGAACTGGACCAGCACATCATGCGCGTCCTCCGCAATCGGGTGGGCAAGGACGAGCGCGCGGCGAAGCAGCACGACTGGTACCGCGCGGCGATCTATGCCCTGCGCGACGAAATCATCGATGCCTGGTTCAAATCCACCCGCCGCACATACGATGCAGGCGGAAAGCGGGTGTACTATCTTTCCATGGAGTTCCTGATCGGGCGCTTGCTGCGCGACGCCCTGTCGAACATGGGCTTGACCCGCGAGATGGAAAAAGCCCTGGCCGCCCACGGCCTTGACCTTGCCGAGCTCGAGGAGATGGAGCCAGATGCGGCGCTCGGCAACGGCGGTTTGGGCCGGCTCGCGGCTTGCTTCATGGAGAGCCTCGCCACTCTCGATATTCCGGCCTACGGCTACGGCATCCGCTATGTGAACGGCATGTTCCGCCAGCGCATCGAGGACGGCTGGCAGGTCGAGCTACCGGAAACCTGGCTTGCTCACGGCAACCCCTGGGAGTTCGAGCGGGTGGAGAGCACCTACCTCATCGGCTTCGGAGGAGAAGTTGTCGCGCATGGGGACGGCGTGGTGTGGGACCCGGCCGAGAAAGTGGAAGCGACCGCAGTCGATACGCCGGTGGTTGGATGGAAGGGGAAGCGCGTAAACACGTTGCGCCTGTGGACAGCCAATCCGGTCGACCCTCTCAAGCTGGACGCGTTCAACGCGGGAGACCACCTGGGGGCGCTGTCGGAGCAAATGCGGGCCGAAAGCCTTGTGCGCGTGCTCTACCCAGCGGATTCCAGCGCGGCCGGGCAGGAACTGCGGCTGCGACAGGAGTACTTCTTCACCGCCGCTTCCATTCAGGACATCGTTCGCCGGCACGTCCAGTACGCCGGAGACGTGCGGACCTTGCACGAAAAGGCCGCGATACAGCTCAACGATACGCACCCATCGGTTGCTGTCGCCGAGCTGATGCGCCAGCTTGTGGACGTCCATGGGCTTGAATTCAGCGAGGCGTGGGAAGTCTGCAAGAAGACCATCTCCTACACCAACCATACATTGCTGCCGGAAGCGCTCGAGACCTGGCCCTTGCCGCTGTTCGAGCGGTTGCTCCCCCGGCACATGCAGATCATCTATGCGATCAACAGTCGCGTCCTGCGTGAAGCGCGCAAGACCGGTTGTACCGACGCGCAGATTGCCGCGATCTCCCTCATCGACGAGAGCGGCGAACGGCGGGTGCGCATGGCGAACCTCGCCTTTGTGGGCGCTCATTCCGTCAATGGCGTGGCGGCGCTTCATACCGAGCTGATGAAGGAGACCGTTTTCGCCGATCTCCATGCGCTTTACCCCACGCGCATCAATAACAAGACCAATGGCGTCACGCCTCGCCGATGGCTGCAGCAGTGCAATCCGGGGCTCACCGAGGTCATAAAGGACGCGATCGGGCCTGCCTTCCTGGACGATGCAGCCCGGCTTTCAGACCTCCAGGCGATGGCAGAGGATGCCGCGCTGGGCGAGCGCATCGACGAGGTCAAGCGGGCGAACAAGGTCGCTCTTGCCGAGCATATCCGTCGCACCATGGGCATTCGGCTGGATCCGGGTGCACTGTTCGACGTGCAAATCAAGCGCATCCACGAGTACAAGCGCCAACTGCTCAACCTGATCGAGACTGTCGCGCTGTACGACCAGATCCGCAGTCATCCCGAACGCGACTGGGTGCCGCGCGTAAAGATCTTCGGCGGTAAGGCGGCGCCAAGCTATCACAACGCCAAGCTGATCATCAAACTGGCGAACGACATTGCCCGACGCGTGAATTCGGATCCCTCGGTCGGTGGCCTGCTGAAGGTGGTCTATGTTCCCAACTACAATGTGAGCTATGCGGAACGGATCATTCCCGCTGCCGATCTTTCGGAGCAGATCTCTACGGCCGGAATGGAAGCCTCCGGTACCGGCAACATGAAGTTCGCGCTGAACGGCGCGCTCACCATCGGTACTCTTGATGGTGCGAACGTGGAAATCAAGGAGCGCGTGGGCGACGATAACATCGTCATCTTCGGTCTGACAGCCGAGGAAGTCGCGGCAAAGCGGGCGGGGGAGTACAACCCGCGTGAGCTGATCGAACAATCCCGCGAGCTTTCACAGGCGCTTTCCGCGATCGCTTCGGGCGTGTTTTCGCCCGACGATCCCAACCGCTATCACAGCCTGATCAACGGCATCTACGAAAACGACTGGTTCATGTGCGCGGCGGACTTCGACGCCTATGCCGCCGCCCAGCGCGAGGTCGACGACCGGTGGGAGAATAAAGCCGGTTGGCGGGCTTCCATGATACGGAACATTGCCAATGTAGGGTGGTTCTCCTCGGACCGGACTATCGGTGAGTACGCCAAGGAAATCTGGAAAGTCCTGTGAAGCCATCCGAAAGTGCCATCGATACGCTGCTTCACGGGGTAAACTCCGACCCGTTCTCCCTGCTGGGTGCACATGCCGCGCCCGACGGAACATATCTTCGTGCAATCCTGCCGGGCGCCGAATGCGTCGAGGCCTTCAGCCTGGACGGGCGGCGCCTCGGTACTCTCGAGAAGGTCGACGAACGCTTCCTGTTCGAGGGCCGTCTACGGATCAAGCCTCAGCCTATCCGCTACCGCTGCAGCGCGCAGGAGCATGACTGGCTGATCACCGACCCATACACCTTCGGTCCGGTCCTGGGACCGGTGGACGATCTGCTGATCGCCGAAGGTACGCACTTCCGTCTGTTCGACAAGCTGGGTGCCCACATCATCGAGCACGAGGGCGCGAAAGGCGTTCACTTTGCCGTGTGGGCTCCAAATGCCCAGGTCGTCAGCGTGGTTGGGGACTTCAACGATTGGGACCCCCGCCGCCACGTCATGCGCAACCGCATCGACATTGGTGTGTGGGAGATATTCATCCCGGACATCGGCGATTATCGCGCCTACAAGTATCACATCGTCGGCGCCGATGGATCGGTGCAGCCGCTGAAGGCTGATCCTTTCGCCTTCATGTCGGAGATTCGCCCAGCGACCGCGTCGATGACAGCGCTTCCGGCCAAGCTCGACTGGGGGGATGAGGCGCACCGGTCGCACTGGGCATCGGTCGATGCGCGCAAGACGCCGATCTCCATCTATGAGGTGCACGCCGGTTCCTGGCAGCGCGACCGTTGGGACTGGTTCCTCAACTGGGATGACCTTGCCGACCAGCTCATCCCCTACGTGGTAGAGATGGGCTTTACTCACATCGAGTTCATGCCCATCAGCGAGCATCCCTACGATCCATCGTGGGGTTACCAGACGACCGGCCTGTTCGCGCCGAGTTCCCGCTTCGGTGAACCGGCCGGCTTTGCCCGCTTCGTCGATGGCGCCCATCGCGCCGGTATCGGCGTTCTGCTCGACTGGGTGCCGGCACACTTTCCGAAGGACGATCATGGGCTCGTGCGTTTCGACGGCACCGCCCTTTACGAGCACGAGGATCCCCGTCTCGGTTTTCAGCCCGACTGGAACACGCTGATCTACAACTTCGGTCGCCGCGAGGTATCGAGTTTCCTCGTCAACAACGCCCTGTTCTGGGCGGAGCGCTATCACGTCGATGGTCTGCGCGTCGATGCCGTGGCCTCAATGCTGTATCGCGACTACTCGCGCAAAGCGGGGGAGTGGATACCCAACAAGGAAGGTGGCCGCGAAAACTGGGAAGCCGTGGAGTTCCTGAGGGCAACGAACCGCGCCGTTTATGCCCAGCATCCCGGCTTCATGACCATCGCCGAGGAATCCACGGCATGGCCGGGGGTCACCCAGCCGGCCTATGAGGGCGACGGCAAGGGCAAGGAAACCGCTCTCGGCTTCGGCTTCAAATGGAACATGGGCTTCATGCACGACACGCTGCGCTATATGGCGCGCGATCCCGTGCACCGGCGTTACCATCATGACGATCTGACGTTCGGCCTGATGTATGCTTTCTCCGAGAACTACGTCCTTCCGCTCAGCCACGACGAGGTGGTGCACGGCAAGGGCTCGCTGCTCGGCAAGATGAGCGGTGATGACTGGCAGAAGTTCGCAAACCTGCGCGCGTACTATGCCTTTATGTGGGGATATCCGGGCAAGAAGCTGCTCTTCATGGGGCAGGAGTTTGCTCAGCGCCGGGAATGGAGCGAGGATCGTGCGCTCGATTGGGATCTAAGAGGCGCGCCGGCTCACGAGGGCGTGCGCAACCTCGTCAAGGATCTGAATCGCCTGTACCGCACGAAACAAGCCCTTCACGCCGGAGACTGTGATGCAGGCGGGTTCGAGTGGCTGATCGTGGATGATGCCGCGAACTCTGTCTTCGCGTGGCTGCGAAAGGCGCCGGGCGCCAATCCGGTCGCAGTGATCGCCAACATGACTCCAAAGATGCACAGCGGCTATGACGTGCCTCTCCCTCATGACGGCAACTGGAACGAGGTCCTTAACAGCGACTCCGTTCACTACGGAGGAACCGGCAAGGGCAACCTGGGCCAGGTGAAGGCAAATGGCGGCCGGGCAAGCGTCACACTGCCCCCGATGGCCACGATCATGCTCGAGTATGCCGGCTGAGCAACGGCACAACGATAACCCGTCGCATGGCGACCATGGAGAGTGAGCGATGAGAACACCGTCAGGCCCGCTTGCGCGCGAAGCCATGGCATACGTCCTTGCCGGCGGGCGCGGCAGCCGTCTCAAGGAGCTGACCGATAATCGGGCCAAGCCTGCGGTTTACTTCGGGGGCAAGGCGCGCATCATCGACTTCGCTCTTTCGAACGCCATCAACTCGGGCATCCGCCGTATCGGTGTCGCCACGCAGTACAAGGCGCATAGTCTGATCCGGCACATGCAACGCGCCTGGAACTTCATGCGGCCGGAGCGCAACGAAAGCTTCGACATTCTTCCGGCAAGTCAGCGTATTTCGGAACTCCTCTGGTATGAAGGCACGGCCGACGCCGTCTACCAGAACATCGACATCATCGAAGTGCACGATCCCAAGTACATGGTCATCCTGGCGGGGGATCACGTCTACAAAATGGACTACGAGTTGATGTTGCAGCAGCACGTCAACTCCGGGGCCGACGTGACGGTGGGATGCCTTGTCGTACCGCGCATGGAAGCAGTGGCGTTTGGCGTCATGCATGTCGACAATTCAGACCGCATCACCGCCTTTGTCGAGAAGCCTGCCGATCCGCCCGGCATACCGGGCCAGGAAGACATGGCCTTGGCGTCCATGGGCATCTACGTCTTCAACACCGACTTCCTGTTCGACCAACTGCGCCGGGATGCGGCCGACCCCGACAGCAAGCGCGACTTTGGCGGCGACATTATCCCGTACATCGTCAAGCACGGCCATGCCCAGGCGCATCGTTTCACGGACAGCTGCATCCGCGCTGCGGAAGAAATAGAGGAATACTGGCGCGATGCCGGTACTCTCGACGCATATTTCGAAGCCAACCTCGATCTGACCGATACAGTGCCGAAGCTGGATATGTACGACCGTGAGTGGCCGATCTGGTCCGATGCCGTCGTCGCTGCTCCTGCCAAGTTCGTCCATGACGAAGATGGCCGCCGCGGCCATGCAATTTCGTCACTCATTTCGAACGATTGCATCGTCTCGGGCGCGCTCGCCAAGCGCTCGTTGCTGATGACGGGCGTGAAGATGGGGAGCTTCTCCTGTGTGGAGGAGGCGGTGGTTCTTCCCCATTGCAACATCGGGCGCCATGCCCGCCTGAAACGCGTGATCATCGATTCCGGCGTCCGTATTCCGGAAGGGCTTGTGGTAGGTGATGACCCGGAACTCGACGCGCAGCGTTTCCGGCGAACCGAGAATGGCGTTTGCCTCATCACGAAGCCGATGATCGACCGGTTGGACCTGTAATCGACTGAAAGCGGGATGTGTTCGCGTGCGAAATGCCTTGCGTGCAATGCCCTTGAGCGGACCTGTACCAGTCCTTCGAACCTCAAGAAGAAACGCTCCATGATTTCGATCCGGTCATGACACTCAAGGTTCTGTCTGTCGCCTCAGAGGCCGTTCCGCTTGTTAAGACGGGCGGCCTGGCCGACGTGGTCGGAGCGATGCCGGCCGCGCTTTCTCCGCATGGCGTCGACGTGACGACCCTGTTGCCGGGCTACCCGGCTGTTCTTTCGACCCTACGGCGCCCACGCGTTCTGCATAGCTGGCCTTCGCTAGTCGGTACGCCAGCCCGCCTGCTCGCAGGCGATCTGGACGACAAGGGGCATCCGCTGTTCGTCCTCGACGCACCGGCTCTCTACGCGCGCGAAGGTGCGCCTTACACCGATGCTGCCGGACGCGACTGGGGCGACAACTGGCAACGCTTCGCCGCGCTTGGCAGGGCTGCCGCGGATATCGCGGGCGGCGCCATCTTGAAGCGTGGAAAGAGACAGCAGTTCGACGTGGTCCATGCCCACGATTGGCAGGCGGCACTCGCGCCTGCGTACTTGCGCTTTGCGCCGCATGGCGCGGAAGGACGGCGGCCCTCCGTCATCACGATCCACAACATGGCCTTCCAGGGCTGGTCCGGCCCGGAAGTGTTTCCACGCCTGGGTCTGCCTCCTGAGGCATGGGCGCTCGATGGTGTGGAGTACCACGGGGGCGTGGGAATGCTGAAGGCCGGGCTTTCCTGCGCCGACGCCGTAACTACCGTCAGCCCGACCTACGCCCGCGAGATTCGATCCGCCGCGTTTGGAATGGGGCTTGAGGGCCTTATCGTGGAGCGCGGGGACGCCGTGCACGGCATTCTCAACGGCATTGATGCGGAGGTATGGAATCCCGCAGCGGACGTCGCTCTTCCGTCCCGATATGGCCACCGCACGCTTGAGCGCCGCCGCCTCAACAAGCGAGCCTTGGAGGCTGAGTTCGGGCTGGACCCCAGCATCGAGGGTGATGGCCCGCTGTTCATCGTGGTGACGCGGCTGACTTGGCAGAAAGGCATGGACGTCCTGTGCGAGGCGATCGATCATCTCGTGGGGATTGGTGGCAGGTTGGCGCTGCTGGGTTCAGGCGACGCGGCGATTGAACGCGCGCTGTTCGATGCTGCTGCGCGACATCCCGGGCGAGTGGGCATACGGGTTGGCTATGACGAGGCGCTTTCGCATCGAATGCAGGGCGGGGGCGATGCCATTCTCATCCCCTCGCGCTTCGAGCCTTGCGGTTTGACCCAGCTTTATGGCCTTGCCTACGGCTGCCTTCCTGTGGTCGCAAGCACGGGTGGGTTGGCGGATACCGTGATTGATGCCAACCCGGCAGCTCTCGCGGCAGGTTGCGCCACGGGCATCCAGTTCACGGGCGTGAACTATGATGGACTTGCTGCCGCATTGAGCCGCACGGTCGCGCTTTATCGGCAGCCGCAAGTATGGCAGCGCATGCAGAAGAACGCGATGAAGTGCGACTTTTCGTGGAAAGCCAGTGGCAAGGCATACGCGGAATTGTACGCTGCACTGAGCGCATGAATGCACTTGGCGCACGGGTTCTCTCGGGCACCACGCACTTTGCGGTCCGCTCGCCGCTTGCCGACATGGTCTGGCTGTGCCTGTTCGAGGGAGCGGCGGAAAAGCGCTTTCCGATGGAGCGACGCGGACTGGACTGGGTGTTGGAAGTCTCGGGGGAGCTTTCCGGCACGTGCTACGGCTATCGTGCGGCCGGGGAATGGGCTCCGGAACGAGGAGCATGGTTCGATCCCGCCAAATTGCTGGTCGACCCCTATGCGCTGGAGCTTGACCGGCGCTTCCTACAGGATCCTAAACTAACGATTTTCGGCGATGATACCGCCGACATCGTTCCGCGTGCGATCGTTCCGAAGGCGATGCAGCCTGTGTCTCTCAAGCCCCCGCGGTTCGCGCACGGCGGGCTGATTTACGAACTCAATGTCCGCGGCTTCACAATGTTGCACCCGGAAGTGCCAGCGCACCTGCGCGGCACCATCGCGGCTTTGGCGCACCCTGCCGTCCTGGCGCACTTCAAGAAGCTGTCGGTCACCGCTGTCGAGCTGATGCCGATAGTGGCGTGGATCGATGAGCGGCATTTGCCGCCGCTCGGACTCGTGAATGCCTGGGGGTACAACCCGGTCGCCATGATGGCGCTTGACCCCGGCCTGTGCCCCGGCGGCGTGGCGGAGCTGCGCAATACGGTAGCCGCACTTCATGCCGAGGGTATCGGCGTCATTCTCGACCTCGTTCTCAACCACTCTGGCGAAAGCGATATGCAGGGCGGCGTTCTATCGCTGCGGGGGCTGGACGATGCTGCATACTCGCGGGCAGCGGACGGACAGCTGATCAACGACACGGGCTGCGGTAACACGCTGGACTTCGCAAACCCCGCTGTTCGCAAGCTGGCTCTTGAAACGCTTCGCCACTTTGTCGCGCAATGTGGCGTGGACGGCTTTCGTTTCGATCTTGCGCCCGTGCTCGCTCGCGCTCCGGGTTTCGATCCTGCGGCGCCCTTCTTCGAAGAAGTCGCCATCGATCCCTTGTTGGCGGATCGCATCTTTATTGCGGAGCCTTGGGACACAGGCCCGGGTGGGTATCAGCTAGGCAGGTTTCCACCAAACTGGCTGGAATGGAATGATCGGTTCCGCGATGACGTACGCCGTTTCTGGAGAGGGGATGGGAAGCTGGGCGACTTGGCCTCTCGGCTTGCCGGATCGACCGACATTTTCGGGCATCCACCTCCCGGGCAGCCCTGCCGATCAATCAATTTCCTTGCGGCTCATGACGGATTCACTCTGGCAGACGTCGTGTCGTACGAGCAACGGCACAACGAAGCCAATGGTGAGAACAACCGGGATGGCCATGCAGAGAACCTTAGCTGGAACAACGGCGTTGAGGGCGCCAGCGATGTAGATGATGTAATCGCCCGCCGGGCGGAGGACCTGCGTGCGCTTCTGAGGACGCTGTTTGCTTCCACAGGCACCATCATGTTGACGGCAGGCGACGAGTTTGGCCGTACTCAGAAGGGCAACAACAATGCATACTGCCAGGACAACCCGCTCAGCTGGATCAACTGGGCAGCGCGGGATCTGACGCTTGAGGAAGAGGTCGCCGTCCTCTCTGCCGATCGCGCCAAGGAAATCACAAGCTATCGGGAACTCGCCAAGGAAATCAGGTGGCTGCGCCGAGATGGCGCACCGATGACAATCGAAGACTGGGAGCGGCCTGGCGAAAGCTGGATACGTTATGAAGTGCTTGAGGGCGACAATTGCCGCGCATTCATAATAGATCGTAGCCGTCGCTCCGTAGTATGTGACAATAGTAGTGATGAATAAAAACGCCTGCGCCCGATTGAAAGTGCAATGATATTTAGCTTTGCAGGTGAGGCGATAACACACCGCCCGAAGCTCATGTCTCCGCTCGATGACATTCAAAAGCGCCTGACGGCAGGTATCTGATCGAAGTGCTGCCTTTCAGTACACTCCACGCGAGGCAAGTACGGCAGGAACAGTTCGCAGGCAGATGGAGAGATCGTAGCGCGTGGATTTGCGGCGGGCATAAAGAGCATCCAGACGCACCCGCGCCTCATACGACACTTCGTTACGCCCGCTGACCTGCCAAAGTCCGGTCAGCCCAGGACGTACCGAACAATAGGCGCCGAACCGGCCGCCGTAGCGACAGATTTCCCCCTCGATTATGGGGCGGGGGCCTACAACACTCATATGGCCTGCAAGGATGTTGAACAATTGCGGGAGTTCATCCAGGCTGCTCTTGCGTAGAATAGCGCCAATTGGCGTGATGCGAGGATCATTTCGGAGTTTTTGATCCCGCTCCCACTCTATTCGTGCATCAGCCGATGAATCGAGAAGAGATTCCAGAACTTCTTGCGAATTGACGACCATCGTGCGGAACTTGAGGCAGGGGAACAGCTTGCCGTCTCGGCCCACGCGGTGCTGCACGAACAGGACGGGGCCTGGCGCGGAAAGCTTGATCGCAAGAGCCGAGAGAATGAGGAACGGCAGAAAAACTAGGATGGCTGCCAATGCCACGCAGATGTCGAAAGCTCGCCCACGGGGACTGGTCCCGACACGAAGCTCGTCCATCTCGCCGCTATCCAGCGGAACGCCATCCTGCCGGGCTTCTGTGAAGTCGGTGCAGGAACTGCTCTGATACATCGTGAAAGGCACGACTTGGCCGGTACGCATCGCCTCACCGCGATGAGCCGGTGCAGCTTCCGTCGATCCATCCAAGCAGATTTCAACCGAGTTGCGGATCATGAGATACCATCCCCTTATGGTTGACGGCATGGTAATAGAAGTTAAGGCCAGGTCAATAAGGGCTTGCTGCAATGCGGTATGACTAACTGATCGAAAATGAATGTTTGTACATATATTTGGATGAACATAAACACGCTTGCGGATTTGTACTTATAACTGTCTGTAGATTTTGTATCACTCATAAATCTGAAGAGAAGTCACCTCGTTCAGGTATGAAGTGCTGGCGATGGTTGTGCGTTGGAAAGGACGTTTTGCAGTGCGGAGCCACATGCTTCCGCTGTGCTCACCCTTCCCGGAAAGCTCGGGCGAGTTGATCGGACAACGGCTTCAGTATGTAGCTGAGCATTGTACGACGACCAGTCTGGATGAAGGTCTCAGCAGGCATTCCGGGCCGCAAACGAAGTTCGCCCAGTCGGGCGATCTGGTTCTTGTCCAACGAAACCGTGACCCGGTAGAACGCGCTTTGACTCGCCTGATCTTCGGTGCGGTCTGCCGAGACGTGCCTCACGGTTCCCATCAGTTCAGGCGTGGTGCGCGCGGAAAAGGCGCTGAAGCGAACGACCGCTGTCTGCCCCACGCGCACCTGATCGATGTCAGTCGGTGACACCGTAGCCTCGACAACCATGTTCTCGTCGTCAGGAACAAGCTCCAGGATCGTCTGTCCTGCGGGGATCACGCCTCCAACCGTCCGAAACGCGAGCTTGTCAACGACACCGGCTTGCGGCGCCCGAATGATCGAGCGATCGTAGCTGTCGTCGGCGGCGACTTGTGCTCGCCGCAGCTCGCTGATGCGCGAAAGAAGGTCCATCAACTCGCTGGCCGCTGAACTTCTCGCTTCAGCTTCGATCGAGCCCATCTGCAAGCGCAGTTCGCCGATCCGTGCAACGCCTGAAACTGCGCCTTCCTGTGCACTTGTTGCCTCTGCGGTTAGGCCCGAGGCCGATCGTTCCAAGGCATTCAGGCGATCAAGCGTGGTGTAGCGTTTTTCGTAGAGCCGCCGGGTAGCGTCGAGCTCGCCGGTAATCAGGGCTGCCTGTTCGGAGTAACTTCGCGCCTTCGTTCGGGCACTCGCAACATCCGCCTGGGTCTGGCTGATCCGCTGTGCCAATTGGGCAATCATGGATCGACGCGCGTCCCGCCGCAAAGCAAAGGTTTTACGTTCTTGTTCAAGCAACCCTGCAATCGCGGGATTTCCGGCGCGTTCGGTCAGTTCGGCAGGGAAGGAAATGGCACTGGCCCCATCTCGTTCGGCGGCGAGCCGCGCTGCACGGGCAAGCAGCTGATCAACATTTTCACCAGTGTAATCCGCAGTCGCACCTGTGACTCGCGAATCCAGGCGCATCAACGCCTGGCCCTTCGCAACATGGTCGCCGTCTCGCACCATGATGTCTGCCACTACCCCTCCTGAAGGATGCCCGATTTGCTTGACGTAACTTGAAACCGTGACCTCGCCGGGACCGATGACCGCACCTGTCATCGGCAAAAAAGCCGCCAAGCCGCCAAGGCCCAAGACCAGTGCGCCACAAAGAATAAGGCCGGTACGCACTTCCTTCCGCAGGCTTCGTTCCGGCTGGTAGGAGGGAGGAGACGCGTCGGTGGGCTTACCGCGATATTGGATGGCAGGATTGGACACGGCGCTTTACTCGCTTGAAGGAGAAGGCATGGTTTGAGGCGCGGGATTGAAGTTGATGCGTTTCAGCACCTCGGCGCGTTCTCCCATCTGCACGACGTTTCCATTGGCCATGATCATCACGTGATCGACGTGCGCGAACACGGTGGGGCGATGACCGACAATCACGATGATTGCACCCCGCTGCTTGGCTGCGCGCACAGCTTCGACCAGCGCGTCCTCTCCCGCCGCATCCAGGTTCGAGTTCGGCTCGTCCAGGACGATCAGGAAAGGATCGCCGTAAAGGGCCCGTGCGAGGGCGATGCGCTGCTTCTGTCCGGCGGAAAGCCCACCTCCCCCGGAGCCTCCCAGCATGTATTCGTACCCACCCGGCAAAGCTACGATCATGTCATGCACGGCCGCAGCGCGCGCGGCCCTGATGATGGCTTCAGGATCGGCGTTCTTTTCGAAGCGGGATATGTTCTCGGCGACAGTGCCATCGAAAAGCTCGATCGTTTGGGGCACGTAGCCAATGTCGCGGCCAAGCTGGACAGGATCCCATTGCTCGAGCGAGGCTCCATCCAGCCTTACGGCACCCCGCAACAAGGGCCAGGCGCCAGTCACCGCCCGCATCAGCGTGGACTTGCCCGATCCGCTGTGGCCTATCACGGCGAGCGCTTCTCCTGCAGCCAGCTTCAAGGAGATGTTGGAGACTGTCACTTTCTGGCGTCCGGGTGGGCCGCAGACGACTCCCTGAACCTCAAGGCTGTTGTGCGGACGTGGAAGCGGCATGGGCGGCTCACGCAAAGGGACTCGATCAAGCAGGGCGTTGAGCCGGCGCCACGCCTGGCTGGCCTCGGTCATCTGTTTCCATTGGCCGATAGTCTGCTCGACGGGCATCAGGGCGCGCGCGCTCAGGATCGAGCCTGCGATGATGACGCCTCCTGTCGCATCACCTTCGATCACGAGAAATGCTCCTACCGCGAGGACGAAGGATTGGAGGAACAGGCGGAAGGCCTTGCTCAGCACTTGCGTGCGGCCGGCGACGTCGGCCAATTCGTCATGTGCGGCGATCAGGTTCAGGCTCACAGTGTCCCAACTCGCGCGGCGACGCCCACCCATCCCAAGGACACGCAGGACCTCGCCATTACGCCGGATGTCCTCAGCCATGCTGAAGCGGGCTGCAGCAATCGCGGCCGCCTGCAGGGCGGGCGTTCGAGTCCGTCGATCCCCCAGAACCATCAAGGAAACCATGACAAGCACACCCCCGAGCGTTGCCAAGCCCAGCGCCCAGTGGAACAGGGTGAGGATCAGAAGGAACATCAGAACGTAAGGGAGGTCTAGAAGAGCCAAGGGACCGGGCCCGGTTATATACCCTCGGATCACATCAAGATCGCGCACGGGCGCCGCGCCTGAAGGGAGAGGGCCGATCTCCTGCTCGTAACGACTGATGACATCATAAAGACGGTCGCACAGGCGTCGATCGGCCTTCGCGCCAGCATGTAGCAGGACACGCGAGCGGATCACGTCGATGGCGCCCTGAAACCCATACGCGACCGTCACCATGAGCAGCAAGCCCGCGAGGGTTGCGCCGCTGCGGCTTGCCAGCACATCGTCGTATACCAGCAGCATGAAGAATGAGCCTGCAAGAAGCAGCACATTGAAAACGGCGCTGAACATCAGGATCGGCCAGAGGACGGGGAGTACGGCTTGCAGCATGCCACGCACGCCGGAAAGCAGGTTTTCTCGTAGCGGATCCATTCAGTGACGTCCTGCAGCCGATGGAGGAACCTTTTTCACATTCCGCATCCTCATTGCTCCGTCGGCTCAGGCGCCATTTCGTGGCCAGCTTCTGCGTCGTTCTCCAACTGAACGGGGGAAGGGCGGAATCCGGTTTGAAGGGCGACTGCATCCAGCGCTTCGATAATCGGCCCGGCGGGGAGACCCGCTGGAAGGGCTGGCCGGTATGAATCGGGATCAAAGGGCGGCAGGCTCTCGGCGAAACTCTCGATCCGCAGCTGTCCCATGGCTCCCAGGAGCAAGGCATGCTGTACGTACAGCTGCGCCTGGGCCTGCGCCCTAGCCTGCCGTGAAGTCAGCAGATCGCGAGCCGTATCCAGCACATCGAGGGAGGTTACTTGGCCCGCAAGTTGCTGCTCCCGGGCGCCATCGAGCGCGCTTTGTGCAGAGGCGACGGCGCGCGCATAAGCCGGCAGTGCGCGACGAGTGGCCGCCAGTTGGTCCCAGTAACTTGCGATATCCTCACGCACGTCTCGCGATGTCTGCTCCAATCGCTGGCTGGCTGCATCAGCCAATTCCCTCGCTTCCCGTACCCGGGAGGAGAGCAGCCCAGCCGAATATAACGGCACCGTGAGTCCGACCTGGACCTGGGCGGAAAGCTCCTTTGGATCATCACGTTCGATCGTCAGTGCTGACCTACTTAACAGCGCGTTGACGAAGTCGGTGTGATCTGATTCAGCCTGGATACGGAAAGAAGGCGGTCAGCGACGATGGCGATGCGACGTGATGGTGATGTGCAGGCGGATCTGATCGTGTCGTGGTC
>NZ_WVTD01000008.1 GCF_009856825.1 Novosphingobium silvae
TATCTCGAGGAGCACGTTGCCCGTCATGTCAGCAACCGCAGAAGCCAGTAAAACCGGTGCGTTCCGCTGCGGTGAACGGCCCTCTAAAGCTACCCCTCGATTCGGTCAACACCCTTTTTCAAAAAACCATCACACTCCAAAAACGCAGCCAAACCGGGCTCCTCCAAGTGGTGGCCATGTCCGAACGCTTTCTTTACCCTGCGCCTCTAGAGCCGCACACAAGCGCGGCGTAGCGGCGACGACGTTCTGATGGTTCGGACCGCGCCTTGGAAAGTGCGGCACAGCAAGTGGGAAGATTCATGCCGGCACCGGCGATCAGCGTCGCGATGAGCGTTTATAATGGCGAGAGGTTTCTTGCAGCTGCCATCGAGAGCGTTCTGGCGCAGGATTTCGCCGATTTCGAGTTCCTCATCATCGACGATGGCTCCGCCGACGCATCTGCGAAGATCATCGGGGAGTTCGCCAGGAAGGATCCCCGCATCCGCGCGACCTTGCGCGAGAACCGCGGGCTGGTCGCCAGCCTTAACGAGATGATCGATCATGCGCGCGCGCCTTTCATCGCGCGCATGGACGCGGACGACATCTGCCGTCCCGACCGCTTTTCCAAGCAGATGCGCTTCCTGTCCGAACATCCCGACTACGGAGTGGTCGGAACATGGACCGAGGACATCGATGCCTATGGCCGGCCTTACCATTTCATCGGCAGGGAGCACCCCGAGACACACGACGCCTTCCTGGCTGCCATCGAGAACGCCTGGCCGCTCCTTTGCCATCCGGCAGCGATGTTCCGTCGTGACATCGTGCGGAAAGTCGGCGGCTACCATGCGGCTTTCCGGCACTGCGAGGATTACGACCTCTGGCTGCGCCTGGCGAGCGTGACCCGCCTGTGCAGCATTCCCGAGCGGCTTCTCCTTTACCGCCACTACGACAATCAGGTTTCCAGCCGCCATGCGACCGAGCAGCAGATCGGCGCGGCGATCTCGTACCTCGCCTATCGTGAACGCCAGGCCGGAAGGCCGGATCCGACCGAGGCGCTCGACCGGTTGCCCGCCATCGACGAACTGGACGCCTTGTTCGGGCGGGAAGGCGTATCTCGCTGGGTACGGGCCCGGGTCGCGCCGACCCTGCTGTATTCCCGCAGCAGCCTGCGTGACGCGGGCTTCGATCTCCTCACCCGATACCTGCATGAAGGTGGAGACCGGAAGGGGATGTGGCGCGTCGTTGCCCGCCTTGTGCGTTTTGGCGAGCCTGCACGCGCGCTGAGGCTCGGCGCCACGCTCCTGCGCACAACCTGAACGACGATGAACACTGCGCAGGAGAGCAAGCCGGAAGCTCGGGAAACCGGCAGCGTGAAGTCGGCCGCCTTGTGGGCCGCCTCGAGCCAGTACTCGCTCTTCACGCTGCAATTCGCGACCTCCGTCATCATTTCGCGGTTCTTTCTTCGACCCGCAGAAATCGGTCTTTTCTCGGTGGCCCTTGCAGCGGCGATGGTGCTTTCCATCATTCAGGATTTCGGTCTTCAACGGTACATAGGGCGCCATCCGACCGGTGACGAGGCCATGGTCCGCTCCGCCACCACGATCGCGGTTGTTTTTGCATTGGCCCTGGCCGTCCTGATCTATGCGTTGGCGCGGCCTCTCGCAGCGCTCTATTCGGAACCGGGCATCGAGCCGATCCTGCAATTGATCGCAGCTTCTTACATCTTCGTGCCATGGAGCATCGTGCCGCTGGCGCTCCTGTCCCGCCGCCTGGACTTTCGCCGCAGCTTCGTCGTCAACCTGGGCGGTGCGCTCGCCAACAGCGCAGTCGCGCTGACACTCGCATGGATGGGCTGGTCATCGCTTGCGCTGGCCTGGGGCATGGTGGCGCAGGCAGTCACGCGAGCCATCCTTGCGCAGATCGCCAACCCGGCGTTCCCCGGAAGAGGCGCCAGCTGGACGGAGATCCGCGCGATGCTGAAGTTCAGCGCAGGCACCACGCCCATCTACCTGTCGGGCGGCATCGGGGTGCGCACACCCGACATGATCGTCGGAGGGCTGCAAGGGATGACGGCCGCCGGCCTGTTCAGCCGGGGCGCCGCCCTGGCCGCGCAACTCCATACGCTGATCGTCGGCGCAGTGAGCGCGATCTACTACCCGGCCTTCGCCCGTCTGCGCGCCGAGGGGAAGGAGCTTGGCCCCTATTACGAGCGTGTCGTTGCCGCCCACGGCGCCATCGTGTGGCCTGCCATGGCGCTTCTGGCCGTCCTCAGCGAACCCGTGATCCTTCTCCTTTATGGACCGGGCTGGAGCGAAGCGGCGCCCTTGCTGGCCTTCGTCGCGGCGGCAGAGTGCTTCTTCGTGGCGCTTCCGCTCCACATCGACTTGCCGATCCTCTTCGGACGCCTGCGTCAACTGCTGCTGTTCAACATCGCCGACACCCTCCTGTCGGTGGCGACGCTTGCCGGTGGTGCCGCCATGGGAGTGGAGGCCGCAGCCGCATCGCGCCTGGTCTACGGGGCGGCATGGTTCTGCCTCTATGCCGCGTGGTTGCAGAAGCTGATCGGCTTCCGCTGGAAGGCTGCCTTGCGCATCTATGCGGCGAGTGGAGCTGTGACCCTGGCGACGATCCTGCCCGCCCTGCTCGCGGTGGGCATGTGGCGCGAGCCGGGGACCCTTGGCTTCGACGGCCTTGTGGCGGCCGCAGCAGCATCGGGTTCTGCATGGGTCGCTGCGATCTGGCTCCTGCGCCACCCCGCACGCACGGACCTGGCCGACATGGCCGGACATGCCTGCGCGCCGCTTCTTGTGCGTTTCCGCTCGCGGCGAACCTGAGGCAAGTGCGCGCGCTGGCTTGCCGCGCGACATCCTGATAGTCTCTCCTCCATATAAACAGGCGCGGGCGTGAACTCGCGTGGAGGATGCTATGGCTGGAATGGGCCTGGCCTTGGCGATGCTGGTTGCCGATCCCTCGATCCTCGGCGCTAAGCCGGCTCTCGTCCCTGCCAGTGAAGAGGCGCCCGCCGAGACCGTGGTGGAAGGGTGGAGCGACGCGCACGCGCGCATGACCGTGAACGTCCTCGTTCAGGGCGCGGGCCCTTACCGGTTCCTCGTCGATACCGGGTCGCAACGCACGGTGGTTTCCACGAGGCTGGCGCAGGTGCTGGGGCTCCAGGCTGGGCCACAGGCGCGCGTGGTGGGAATCGCCGCTACGCACCGGGTGGCGACCGCCCACGTCGAGACGATCGCCGTGGGCTCGCGTTCGTTCCATGACCTCACCGTGCCACTGCTGGAAGGCGAGAACATCGGTGCCGACGGCATACTGGGCACCGACAGCCTCCAGCACGAGCGCGTCTTGCTCGATTTCACTCACAACGCCATCCACCTTGGGGACGCGCGGGCGGGTGGCGAACGGCGCGGCTTCGAGATCGTGGTGCGGGCTAGGCGCAAGTCCGGGCGGCTGATCCTGACCGATGCCAAGATCGACGGCGTGCATGTGGACGTCGTGATCGATACCGGCGCAAGCGGCAGCGTCGGCAATCCTGCCCTCCAGCGGGCACTCGCCGGGCGGAAGCGGCTGCCGGCGATGCTGAAGGGCTCGCTCTCGAGCGTGACCGGGCATGACCTCCCGGTCGAGATCGGAATTGCGAGCAAGCTGGAACTTGCCGGCATCTCCGTGTCCAACGTCATCATAGCCTATGCCGATGCTCCGGCCTTCGGCGAACTCAAGCTCGCCAAGCGCCCGGCGATCTTTCTGGGCATGCGCGAACTGCGCGTGTTCAAGCGCGTGGCGATCGATTTTTCGACCAGGAAGGTCTTGCTCGACATTGGCGATCCGGCCGGGAACAGGCGCTAACAAGAGCGGGCTTCGAGCATACGCCTGATCGATAGCGGCGTGCACCGCCTCCCAAACACGCCGCGCTACACGCCGTTTCCGGATTGTTTCGCAACGGTCCGTCCCTAAATAGCGGCGATGCCTCCCGACACTGCAGCTCTCGATTCTCAAGCCCGCCACGATGGCTGGCGCACCCTGCTGCGCTTCATGCCATATCTGTGGCCTCGTGAGGATCGAGGCCTGCGGTGGCGTATCGTCTGGGCCTGCGTGTTCATCCTGCTGTCCACGGCCACGCAGCTTGTCCTGCCCTACCTGATGAAGTGGGCCGTCGACCTTATGGGGACGACAGGGCCCAAGCTGCTCCAGCTCGCGATGCTGACGGTCCTCGGATACGCGGCCGCCCGGCTCGGACAGACGGTGTTCGACAATATCCGCAACATCGTGTTCGAACGCGTTGGGCAGGACGCCACCCGGGCGCTTGCGGAGAACGTCTTCGGCCAGCTCCACCGCCTGTCGCTCCGCTTCCACCTGGCACGGCGCACCGGTGAAGTCACCAAGACCATCGAGCGCGGCACGAAGAGCATCGATACGATGCTCTACTTCATGCTCTTCAACATCGCGCCCACCGTGCTCCAGCTGGTGGTGGTCGCGGTCATCTTCTACTTCAACTTCGGTCCCGGCCTCGTGATCGCGACTGCTGTGGCCGTCGCTGCCTACATCTGGGTGACGCGGACGATCACCGAGTGGCGCACCAAGCTGCGGGAGCACATGAACCGCCTCGACGGGCAGGCGCTGTCCCGCGCTGTGGACTCGCTGCTGAACTACGAGACGGTGAAGTACTTCTCGGCCGAGCAGCGGGAGGAAGCGCGCTACGCCCAGGCCACCCGAGCCTACGCGGCCGCCGCAGTGAAGAGCGAGAACTCGCTTGGTCTCCTCAACATCGCGCAGGGGATCGTCGTCGGGCTGCTGATGGCGGGCGCACTCGCATGGACTGTCTGGGGCTGGTACAGGGGCGAGTACTCGGCGGGCCAGCTGGTCTTTGTGCAAACCTACCTGACCCAGCTGTTCCGCCCGCTCGACATGCTCGGCATGGTCTATCGCACCATCCGGCAAGGGCTCATCGACATGGCCGAAATGTTTCGCCTGCTCGACACCGAGGTGGAGGTGCCGGACGTTCCCTGCGCGCCGGCACTCGTCATCCGCAAGCCCTCGATCGTGTTCGACGATGTCGTGTTCGGATACGAGCCCGACCGCACGATCCTGCATGGCCTCTCGTTCGAAGTCCCTGCCGGCGAGGCTTTTGCCGTGGTCGGCCCCTCGGGCGCCGGAAAATCAACGTTGGCGCGGCTGCTGTTCCGGTTCTACGACCCCCAGTCCGGCCGCATCCTGATCGACGGGCAGGACATCAGCCAGGTCACGCAGGCTTCGCTCCGCGCGTCGATCGGCATCGTTCCGCAGGACTCGGTGCTGTTCAACGACACCATCGGCTACAACATCGGCTATGGCCGTGATGGCGCGACACGCGAGGAGATCGAGGCTGCCGCGCGCGGGGCGTCGCTCAACAGCCTTGTCGCCCGGCTACCCAAGGGTTTCGACACGGAGGTCGGCGAACGGGGCCTGAAACTTTCCGGAGGCGAGAAGCAGCGCGTCGCCATTGCGCGGACACTCGTAAAGAACCCGCCGATCCTCGTGCTCGATGAAGCGACGAGCGCGCTCGATACGCGTACCGAACAGGACATCCTCGCCACGCTGCACCGGGTGGCAGAGCACCGGACCTCGCTCTCGATCGCGCATCGCCTCTCCACCATCGCGGATGCCAACCGGATACTCGTGATCAGCGAGGGCCGCCTGGTCGAAAGCGGCACGCACGCGCAACTGCTGCGCCGCGATGGTCTCTATGCCGAGATGTGGGCGCGCCAGGCTGCGGAAGCCGATGCCTTGAACGAGGCCGCAGAGTAATCTTGCGATCCGTGCGGCGTTGACCCACCCAAAAACAATCTTCCGATTGGCAGCCGTTCCGAAAGGCCCTATTGCCACCCTCGACGAGCGCTCAGGCACTCGTTCATAGATCGCGTCGGTGCCTCGAAAGAGGCTTAAAACGGGAAGGCGGTGCGGGAGTTCTCCTCCCAAGTCCGCAGCTGTCCCTGCAACTGTAAGCGGCGAGCGCGATGCAGAAGGCTTTTTCGTAAGCGGAAAGCCAGCCACTGGGCCGAACGCATGCACATGCGTTGCCTGGGAAGGTCTGCATCAAGCCCTGACCCGCGAGCCAGGAGACCTGCCGGCGTTCTGGTCGCTCTTGCCTTGGTCCAGGGGATGGCCCGGGTACGGTACTCCGTCTGAGCGACGACATGCCATGCGGCCGGGGCCGCATCGGTGTTCGTGCCGGGCGTCCTTGCGCCTGTCCGACGCGGACGCCGGGCCGTCGATCACGAGATCGAGGGTATGCCCCGCCGCGCGAAGTCGACGGCGCGAGGGAGATTACCTTTGAGCAAAGTGCCCACGACCGTCATCACCGGCTTCCTCGGAGCCGGAAAGACGACGCTCATCCGCCACCTGTTGCAGAACGCGCACGGCCGCCGCCTCGCCCTGATCATCAACGAGTTCGGCGATGTCGGGGTCGATGGCGAGCTGGTGAAGGGCTGCAACGAGGACTCCTGTCCAGAGGACGACATCGTCGAGCTGGCCAACGGGTGCATCTGCTGCACCGTCGCCGACGACTTCCTGCCCACCATGATGAAGCTGCTCGACCGGCCCAACCCGCCCGAGCACATCATCATCGAGACCTCTGGCCTGGCGCTGCCCAAGCCGCTGGTGAAGGCCTTCCAGTGGCCGGACATCCGAACCCGCGCCACGGTGGACGGCGTGGTGGCGCTGATCGATGCGGACGCGGTGGCGGCGGGACGGTTCGCGACGGACGAGGCCGCGCTTGCCGCAGCGCGCGCCGCGGATCCCATGCTCGACCACGAAAGCCCGCTCGAGGAACTCTTCGAGGAGCAGCTTGGCTGCGCCGACATGGTCGTCCTCAACAAGACCGACCTCGTCGAGGCGGGCGAGGTCGAGCGGGTGGAGCGTATCGTCGCTTCCGAGACGCGCCCGGGCGTGAAGATCATCCGCGCCAACCACGGCGCGGTCGATATCGCCGCCCTGCTCGGCATCGTCGCTGCCGCCGAGGATGACCTCGATTCGCGCAAGTCCCACATAGACGGCCTCGACGAGGACCACGATCACGACGATTTCGAAAGCTTCGTCGCGGCGGGCGGCGAAGTGACGGACCTCGACGCGCTGCTAGAGCGCCTCGGCGCGCTGATCACCCAGCACGACGTGCTGCGGATCAAAGGCATGGTGGCAGTGGCCGGAAAGCCCGGCCGCCTTGTCGTTCAAGCGGTAGGTCCACGCATCCAGCACTTCTACGACCGCGCCTGGGCCCCTTCCGAAGAGCGCCGGACCCAGCTCGTGGTGATCGGCCAGAAGGGCCTTGACCGGCAAGCGATCAAGAGCGGGCTGGCACTGGTCCTTGGCGCCAGCGCCGCCTGATGCACCTGCTTTCCGCCACCCCAGGCTCGATCTCCAACGGCGAGGAGGCGATCGACCTCGATCAGGCGCCGGGCGACATCGTGATCCTGACGGTGGCGGACAGCGAACTCGCGTGCTTCGCAGCCGCGGCGGCGCAGCTTGACGATGGAGGGCCTTCCGTCCGCCTCGCCAACCTGCTGCAGCTGAAGCACCCCTATTCTATCGACCTTTACGTGGAGAAGGTGATCGCGCACGCGAGGTTCGTTTGTGTGATCCTGCTGGGCGGCAAGAGCTACTGGCCCTACGGCATCGACGAGATCGCCGGTCTGGCGCAGCGGCGCGGCATCGCTTTCGCCGCCATAGCCGAGGGACGCGACGCCGATCCGGCGCTCAACCGCGCCTGCACCTTGCCGCCGAGCGACGTCCAGCGCCTGCGCGACTACATCCGGCAGGGCGGCACCGCAAACGCGCTGTCCTTCCTGCGCACCGCAGCCCGCCTGATCGGTGAGGATTGCGGCCCGCTAGACGATCCGGTGCCAGTGGCGGATGCCGGGCTGTACCTGCCGGGCGTCGATCGCCCCATGCTGTCGGACCTGCGCTCACGCTGGAAGCCTGGGGCGCCGGTCGCGCTCCTCGTCTTCTACCGCGCCTTGATGATCGCGGGCACACTGGACGCGGTGGACGCCCTGCTTTCGGGGCTGGAGGCGCAGGGGCTCAACACCGCCGCTGTCCACGTCCGCTCCCTCAGGGAGCCATTCGCCATCGACTGGCTGGGCGGCCTGATGGGCGAGATCGGACCCGACGTGATCGTCAACGCCACCAGCTTCGCGGCCTCTTCCTCGGGCGAACCCCGCACCCCGGGAGTGCTGGAACGTGCCGACTGCCCGATCCTGCAGGTCGCCTTCGCCGGGGTCGAGGAAGACGACTGGAGAGCGGCCGCACGAGGGCTGGGGCCGCGCGATCTGGCGATGAACGTGGCGCTTCCCGAGGTGGACGGGCGTCTGTTCACCCGAGCCGTCGCGTTCAAGGCCGCCGAGCGGTTCGACGAAGTGACCCAATGCGGCATCGTGGTTCCCCGCGTCGCGCCGGACCGGGTCTCCTTCGTGTCCCGCCTCGCCGCCAACTGGGCACGCCTGCGCCGCACATCCCCTTGCGACCGGCGCGTGGCGCTCGTCCTGGCGAATTACCCCAACCGCGATGGACGGATCGGCAACGGGGTGGGACTGGACACGCCCGCCAGTGCGGCCTCCATCCTCCAAAGCCTGCGAGCCGCCGGCTATGACACGGGCGAAGCACCGGAAGATGGTGCGGGCCTCATGGCCCTGATGACCGGCAGCGTCACCAACGACCTTTCATCACTCGCCCGCGAAGGCGGCGTGGCCCTGCCGCTTGCCGACTACGACACGTTCCTCAGCAAGGTTCCCGAGCAGGCACGCCGGATGGTCCTGGATCGTTGGGGGCTGCCGCAGGAGGATCCTTTCGTGCGGGACGGCGCCTTCCGTCTGCCCGTCCACCGCTTCGGCAACGTCGCTGTCGCGGTGCAGCCCGCGCGAGGGTACAACATCGATCCGAAGGAAACGTACCACGACCCTGCGCTGCCGCCGCCCCACGCCTATCTGGCTTTCCACGCCTGGCTCGAAGGGCAGTTCGGCGCCCAGGCGATCGTCCATGTGGGCAAGCACGGCAATCTTGAATGGTTGCCCGGCAAGGCGGTGTCGCTGTCTTCCGATTGCTTCCCGGAAATCTGCGCCGGGCCGGTTCCGCAACTCTACCCCTTCATCGTGAACGATCCGGGCGAGGGAACGCAGGCGAAGCGGCGTATCGGCGCGGTGGTGGTCGATCACCTGACGCCGCCCCTCACCCGTGCCGAGAGCTACGGCCCGCTCAAGCAGCTCGAGGCGCTCGTGGACGAATACTACCTCGCAGCGGGAATGGACCCGCGCCGCCTTGAGAGATTGCGCCGCGACATCCTCGACCTCGCCCGCAGCCATGGGCTCGACAAGGATGCGGGTGCGAGCGGCGATGGAGACGATGCGCTGTCGGCCATCGACAACTACCTGTGCGAGCTGAAGGAACTGCAGATCCGCGACGGGCTGCACATCTTTGGCCACTCTCCGGAAAACCGGCTCAGGCGGGACCTGCTGGTGGCGCTGGCACGGACCCCTCGCGGGCACGACCGGGACGGGCAGGCCTCGCTCCTGAGAGCCATGGCGGACGACCTCTCGCTCGGCTTCGACCCCCTCGATTGCCGCATGGGCGACCGGTGGGAGGGCCCGCGCCCCGACGCCCTCGCGGCGGTGTCCGCCGATCCGTGGCGCACGCTGGGCGATACCGTGGAGCGCCTGGAACTGCTCGCGGCGCAGATGGTGGAGACCTCGGCCACTCCCGCGCGAGGAGAGCCGGTGGGCCCACGCACGGCCGCCGTACTGGCTGACATAACGGATGATCTCGCGCCGCGAGTGGACCGCTGCGGCGCGAGCGAGGCTGCCGCCCTCCTCGCCGGGCTTGCCGGCCGCTTCGTTGCGCCCGGGCCTTCGGGAGCCCCCACGCGCGGGCGTCCCGACGTGCTGCCGACGGGACGCAACTTCTTCTCGGTCGACACCCGCGCCGTGCCCACCGCCGTTGCATGGGACCTTGGCCAGCGTTCCGCCCAGCTTCTCGTCGAAGATTACCTGCAGCGCGAAGGCGAGTACCCGCGTGCCATGGCGCTCTCCGCGTGGGGCACTGCCAACATGCGCACCGGGGGAGACGATATCGCGCAGGCCCTTGCCCTGATGGGCGTCAGGCCGCGCTGGGAGTGGAGTTCGGGCCGCGTGACCGGCTTCGAGATCATGACCGTGGCCGAACTCGGCCGGCCCCGGGTCGATGTCACTCTTCGCGTCTCGGGGTTCTTCCGCGATGCCTTCCCCGAGCAGATGGACCTGATCGACAGCGCGGCGCGGGCCGTCATGGCGCTGGACGAACCGCCGGGCGACAATCCGGCCGCCGAACGCCACCGCGCCGAGACCGCCGCTCTCGGCGCGCTCGGGGAAAACCACGAAGCCGCCGCGCGGCGCGCCGGAACGCGCGTCTTCGGCTCGAAGCCGGGAGCCTATGGCGCCGGGCTTCAGGCGATGATCGACGAAAAGCTGTGGCACGACCGCGCAGACCTTGCAGGCGTCTATCTCGACTGGGGCAGCTATGCCTATGGCGGCGGGGTGGAGGGAGAGGCCGAACGCGAACTGTTCGCAACTCGCCTCACGCAGGCCGACGCCGTGGTCCAGAACCAGGACAACCGTGAGCACGACCTGCTGGACAGCGACGACTATTACCAGTTCGAAGGCGGCATCGCCGCAGCGGTCGAGCACCTGTCCGGCCGCAGGCCCCTGTCCTATCACAACGACCACAGCCGGCCGGAGCGCCCGGTGGTGCGCACGCTGGAGGACGAGATCGGCCGGATCGTGCGTGCACGCGTGACCAATCCCAAGTGGATCGCGGGGGTCATGCGCCATGGCTACAAGGGAGCGTTCGAGATCGCGGCGTCGGTGGATTATCTCTTCGCCTTCGCCGCCACGACGCATGCCGTGAAGGACCATCACTTCGACGCCGTGCACGCCGCCTTCATCGAGGACGAGGAAGTTCGCGCCTTCATGGCCGAGGCGAACCCGGCGGCCCTGCGCGAGACCGCCGCCCGCCTTGCCGAGGCCCTGGAGCGCGGCATGTGGAGCCCCCGATCGAACAGCGCGGGCATCCTGCTCGCCGAGCTTTCAAGTCCTTCCGCAGGAGTATGAACATGGTGGAACGCACCGAGGAACGCCACACCGAGAAGATGAAGAAAAAGCAGGCCGCTCATGACCGGATCATGGCCGGCAAGACGGTCGAGAAAGGGCTGCTGATCGTCCATACCGGCAAAGGCAAAGGCAAGACCACGGCCGCGCTGGGCATGGTGGTACGCGCCATTGGTCACGGCAAGAAGGTGGGGGTCGTGCAGTTCGTGAAAGGCGCGATGACCACCGGTGAGAAGGCCGTCTTCGACGCCTTCTCCGACAACGTAGAATTCAAGCCAATGGGCGAAGGCTTCACCTGGAACACGCAGGACCGCGCCCGCGACATCGCGCTGGCCCGCGAGGCGTGGGACGAGGTTCGGCGCATGGTTGCCGATCCCGCCTATGACATGGTCCTCGCCGACGAGCTCAATATCGTTCTTCGGTACGACTACCTGCCCGTCGAGGAGGTGCTGGAAGTGCTTTCAGCGCGGGGCGAAATGAAGCACGTGATCGTGACCGGCCGGAATGCGCCCGAGGCGCTGGTGGAGCAGGCCGACCTCGTTACCGAGATGACGCTGGTGAAGCACCCCTTCCGGGAGCAAGGCGTCAAGGCACAGGCCGGCATCGAGTTCTGATGAACCCGCCAGCGGCATTGCCCCTTTTCGGCCCGCAGTTCCGCGAGGATCTCGCCTCGCTGCTGGCCTGGCGGCGCGATGTCCGGCATTTCCGGGCGGAGCCAGTGGGCGAAGAGACCATGGAGGAACTGCTCGCCGCCGCGCAGCTCGCGCCCTCGGTAGGCAATTCGCAGCCGTGGCGCTTCGTTCGTGTTCGCTCTTCGGCCTTGCGGGAGGGGATCGCCTGCCACGTCGACGAGGAAGTCGCACGCGCCGGAGCCGCGCTGGCCGCGCGGCGGGACGAGTATTCGGCGCTCAAGCTTCACGGCCTTCGCGAGGCGCCGGAGGTGCTTGCCGTCTTCTGCGACGAAGGGACCGAAGTGGGCGCGGGGCTCGGCGCCGCGACGATGCCCCGGACGCGCGAATGGTCGGTGGTGATGGCGATCCATACCCTGTGGCTGGCGGCCCGCGCCAGGGGGGTAGGGCTGGGCTGGGTCTCGATCCTCGATCCGGCCCACGTCACTGCCCTGCTGCAGGTGCCGCAAGACTGGCGTCTCGTTGCCCTGCTATGCCTGGGCAGACCGCAGGAAGACGACACCGTGCCCGAGCTTGAGCGCCGGGGCTGGCAGGCCCGCCTGGACTGGAGGACCCATGTCAGCGAGCGCTGACGACCTTTCCGGTGACGCCGCCGGACAGGGCCCGAGCGGCTTTCACGTAGGCGGGCCCGCCGCAAACCGTCCATGCCTGCGGGATGCCGATCCGCGGGATGCCGTCCAGCACCGGATGATGCATCATCGCGGTACCCTGGTCGACGACCCTGTCGGTGGCCGTGTCGACGACCAGGAAGTCCGGCCGAGCGGCCGTCAGTTCCTCAAGCCCCATCTGCGACAGCGCCGGTTTGCCGAGCTTGCCTGCGAGGTTGACCACTCCGACCCGTGTCATCAGGTCGTCGATCAACGTCCCGGTGCCGGTCAGGTATCCGCGCCGCTGGTAGTAGGCGGCGACGACCGGGCGGCGGGCCCTTGGCAGTCCGGCAAGTTCGCGATCCATTCGCGCGATGAGCGCCTCGCCCCGGGCCGGATGGCCCACCGCCTTCGCCACGTCGCGGATGGAACGCCGGATATCGAGGTAGCTGTCGGGCGAGCGGAGATCCAGCGCGGGATACTTGCGCGCCTTCAGAACCGCGATCGCGGGGCTGCGCCGTGCGGGCATGCCGATGACCAGGTCCGGATCGATCGCCATGACTTCTTCGGCCGAGCCCTTGAGGATCGGCAGTCCGCGCGCCTGCGCGGCGGCCGCGGACATCGCCGGATCGCCGGCGTAGCGGGTCAGTCCCGCAATCTGCGAGCGATCCGCGAGCGCCAGCACGAGCTGGTCCGCGCACAGGTTGAGCGAGACGATGCGCCGGGGCACGCTATCCGCCCCGGCAGCGGGTACGGCAGCGGGCACGGCAGCGCTCCACGCAGCCCCTGCGAGCAGAACACCGGCCAGCGCGCCAAGCGCGATCTTGCCAGAACGAAGATATGCCGTAAGCGCCATGCCAGCGCATCCATAGCAACACGATCCCGGGACACAAGCGTGACGGGAAACCAATCCATGCAGAGGTATTCGTGCTCGAAAACGCTTCGCCCACCCGTTTTGCGCGCCCCCGCTTTGGGCACACGCGGAGGCGGGCTCTGATCCCGCTGCTGCTGGCAGGAGTGCTGGTCGTGGCCCTTGCCTCTATGAGCCTTGGCCCGGTTTCCCTGCCGCTGCCGCGCATCCTTGCGGCAATGAGCGGGAATGCAGACACCGTCGCAAGGGCGATCCTGTTCGAACTGCGCCTGCCGCGCACGCTGGTGGGGCTGCTGGTCGGCGGCATGCTGGGCCTCGCGGGGGCCGTGCTGCAGGGCTATCTGCGCAATCCGCTTGCCGAGCCTTCGGTGCTTGGCGCATCCAACTCGGCCGCGCTCGGGGCCGTGGCGGCGATCTACTTCGGTGTCGCGGAATGGCATGTCGCCATGCTTCCGCTTCTTTCGATCGGATCCGGCCTTGTCGCGCTCGTGCTTCTCTTCCTGCTCGCGGGCAGATCGGAGAGCCCGCTCACGCTCATCCTGGCGGGCATCGCGGTATCGACACTCGCCGGTGCGGCGATCAGCCTGGCGCTCAACCTTTCGCCCAATCCGTTCGCCGCGATGGAGATCATGGCCTGGCTCCTCGGCTCCATCGAGAACCGGACGATGGAGCATGTCTGGATCGCCCTGCCCTGCACCTTGCTGGGCGCGGCTCTCCTTCTCCACGATCCCCGTGCGCTCGACGCGCTGGCGATCGGCGAGGACGGCGCCCGCTCGCTCGGAGTGGATCTTCGCGGGACGCGCCGCCGCCTGCTCGCGGGTCTTGCGATCGGCGTGGGGGGCGCCGTCGCGGTATCGGGGTCGATCGGTTTCGTCGGCTTGATCGTTCCCCATCTCGTACGGCCGCTGACGGATCGCAGTCCGTCCGCCGTGCTGCTGCCCTCGCTGCTCGGCGGCGCGGTCCTTCTCTCGGGAGCGGACATCCTGGTGCGCCTGATCCCCACTTCCAGCGAACTCAAGCTGGGTGTCGTCACCGCCTTTCTCGGCGTGCCCATCTTCCTTGTCCACCTCCTGCGGGAGCGCCGCTCATGGTGACCATCGCCGTCAAGGGCCTTTCGGCGGACCTGGGTGGCCGGGCCGTGCTGACCAACATGTCGACCGTGCTGCGCAGCGGGACGCTGACCGGGGTGATCGGCCCGAACGGCGCGGGCAAGTCAACGTTCGTGCGCGCGATCCTTGGCCTGCTGCCGGCGCTGGAAGGTTCGGTCACGATAGACGGGCGGGACATTGCAGGACTGTCCCCGCGCGATATCGCACGTGCCATCGCCTACCTGCCGCAGGGCCATACGCTGCACTGGCCGCTCACCGTGGAGCGAGTCGTCTCGCTCGGACGCCTGCCGCATCTCGGGCCCATGTCCCGGGTCGGCGAACACGATCTGGAGGCCGTGCGCCAGGCCATGATCCGCGCCGACATCGTGCACCTGTCCGGCCGGACCGTCACCGAACTGTCCGGGGGAGAGCGGGCCCGGGTCATGCTGGCCAGGGCACTGGCGGCAGACGCGCGCGGGATCGTCGCGGACGAGCCGCTCGCCTCGCTCGACCCCGGCCACCAGATCGACGTGATGGAACTGCTCGCACGCGAAGCAAGGCAGGGCGCGATGGTCGTCACGGTCCTGCACGACCTCACCATGGCGGCCCGCTACTGCGACCGGCTTCTGCTGCTCGACCGCGGCGTGCTGGTTGCGGAAGGAACGCCGCGCGAGGTGCTGAGCGCCGAACGGCTGCGGACCGTCTACGGGATCACCGGATACATGGACATGGCCGGAGCATCGCCCATGGTGGTCCCGCTTGGCCGGTATCGAGATCGTCAGGAGCAGGGGTAAGCGCGGGCGCCCTGCCTCACTCGATCGGCCACTCGCTGACGAGCGGCAGTCCCGAACGGCCGAGCACCGCCTCGGCCATGGCCTGTGCCTCTTCGAACAGCGCGTCCTCGTCCATCGTCGTGCAGCGGTAGTCATCGACGACGCGCAGGCCATCGATCCAGACCGAGTGCACACTGCGTCCATCGGCGGAGGCTATCAGTTGTTCGACCGGGTTGTTGAGCGGCCGCCATTCCGGGCGGCGGGTGTCATGGGCCACGATGTCCGCCTTCATGCCGACGGCAAGGGCGCCGATCCGGTCGGAAAGGCCAAGCACTTTCGCGCCGTTCAGCGTCGCCATCTCGAGCGCCTCGTGCGCAGGGAAGATCGATCGATCCTCGCGCGCGTCGCGGAAGAGCGAGGCCATCAGAGCGGTGACGCGCAGCATGTCGTGGTTGTCCGCGCCGTCCGTCCCCAGAGCGATGTTCACCCCGGCCCGGGCCATTTCGGGGAAAAGCCCGCGCGGCGTGACTCCATAGCCGCTGCGGATGGATGCATCGGGGCAATGGGTGACATGGGTTCCGCTGGCCGCCACGAGGTCCGCCTCGCTGCTGTCGATATGGACCATGTGCACCAGGTTGAGGTGCTCGCCCAGCACGCCCAGGTCGGAAAGGTGCTGCACCGCGCGGCGGCCGGTGTTCGCAAGATACCAGTTGGAGTCCCCTGAGACCGGGCTCATGTGCGCGGACACGCCCGTGCCGGTGCGCTTCGCGAGATCGGTCGCCTGACGCCAGAGCGCATCCGTCGCCGTCATGTGGCCGATGAGATTGGGCCAGGCCGCGATGCGCCGCCCGTCCTGCGGATAGCGCGCCAGATCGTTTCCAAGCGCGGCAAGGGCGGCGCGGGTCAGTCCCTCAGCGTCGGCAGCGGGCTCCCAGGCGCGGTCCTCGGTCCAGCGGCCGATACGGGCGCGAATGCCGGTATCGTCGATCGCCGCCATGACTTCGTCGAAGGCGATGATGGTGCCTGCTTCCAGGAAGGTCGTCGTCCCGGTGCGCAGCATGGCCGCGATGGCAAGCTTCGCGGCCGTGGCCTGCTCGGCGGGAGTGTGGTCCTTGTAGAGCGGAATGACCCACCGTCCCAGCGTCTCGTCGAACGGCAGATCGCCCGGAATGAAACCGCGTATCAGCGTCTCGGTGATGTGAACATGGCAGTTCACCAGCCCCGGAGTGAGCAGGAAGGAGGAGCCGTCGATCACCTCGGCCGCCTCGATCCCGGCAAGCGCCGCCGCCTTGTCGACCGCGACGATGGTGTCGCCCGAAAAGGCAATGGCACCGTCGCGAATGATGCGGCGCCTTGCGTCCATCGTGATGATGGTCGCACCGGTGATGAGAGTGTCTGCCTGCATGCGTCCCCGCGAGTTACCCGGCCAGCCTAGCGCCACGTGCCTGCCCGGCTTGTGCAGGTGCGGCGCAATTCTTGACGCATTCGCCCTTGAGGGATCAGGCGGGCGGCGCAGGGACCGCGCAGAGCCCTTTCTCGATCAGTTGCCGGGCGGCGCGAAACAGCAGCGGTTCGTGTCCGGCCGCGCTGATCAACTGGATGCCCAGCGGCATGGCGAGATCTCCCGCCAGCGGCAGCACCAGCGCGGGCAGGCCCATGAGGCTGATGGGCTGGGTGTAGATGCCAAGGTGGCTGCGCGCCGGGATCGACTTGCCCTCGAACGTCATCACCGGATCGCTGATGAGCGGGGCGAAGCCGGGCGCGGCGGGCGTGAAGAGGACGTCGGCCAGCTCGAACTGGCGGCGCAGGCGTCCCTGGATCCAGCTGCGGAAGCGCTGGGCGGCGAGGTAGTCGTCGCTCGGCAGGAGCAGGCCCGCCAGCATGCGGTCGCGGACGGGCGGCTCGAACTGCATCGGATCCGCCTCGAGCGCGGGTCGATGAAGGCTGGCGCCTTCGGCCGCGATGATTACCGATGCGGCGGCGCGGGCGATCTCGGAATGTGGCAGCTCGAAGCCGATGCGGCCAAGCCGCGACCAGAAGGCGTCCAGCGGAGCGCGCATTTCTTCGGAAATGTTGTCGTCGAACCAGCTCAGCAGCCGGCCGAAGGCAATCTCCCCGCGCAGCGTGTCCGACCGTTCGGGCGCCCCTTCGCGCAGGACCGTGCGGACGAGAGCAAGGTCGTCGAGATCGCGCCCCAGCGCCCCCACCACATCCAGGCTCTCGACGAAGGGGTAGACGCCGTCCCGCGGAAGATCGCCGTAGGTCGGCTTCAGTCCGATAACGCCCGTAAGCGCGGCCGGCACGCGGAGCGATCCGTTCGTATCGAACGCCAGGCTGATGGGCACCGTCCCGGTTGCGACCGCCACGGCCGAGCCCCCCGCCGCTCCGCCCGAGACCCTTGCGTTGTCGTGCGGATTGAAGGTCGTGCCATAGTGGGCGTTCATGGTGACGAAACCGTATCCCAGCTCGTCCATGTTCTGCGTGCCCACGAGCACGGCTCCCGCCGCCTCCAGCAAGGCGATGGCCTTGGCGTCCCTGCTGGCGAATGCGGCGGCAAGGCGCGTTCGCGACCCTGCGGTGGTGATCTCGCCTGCGACATCGAACAGGTCGGCAACGCCGAACGGCACGCCGGCGAGAGGACCGGGATCGAGCCCTGCCTCCACCAGCTTGTCGACGGCTGCGGCACGCAGCATGGCGCGCTTGCGCAGGAGACGGGTGAAGCCGCTGCGCTCGCGCCCGAGCGCTTCGGCCCGGTCCAGCGCCCGGCCGCACAGGGTCACCGCCGTCGTCTGGCCCGACCGCACTTGCGCGGCCATCGCGATCGCAGTCGGCGAGCCGGTCATGCTCAGGCCTCGAAGCGCATGGCACTGGCGCTGCGCGGATCAAGCGCGAAGGCGCGCAGCGTCGCCACGTGGTCCTGCAGGACGATCAGGTTGGCAAGGACGCCGGCCGTGCAAGCGTCAGGTGCCGAGATCCCGGCCTCGGCCATGCGCGTGCGCACGCTCTCCAGCGTGGGACGAGCAGCCTGCCCCCTATCCTGCGCCACCGCATCCTCCTTCGCGCCAAGTGTCAGCGGCACCCTTACAGCCTTGCCAACCGGCGGCAAGGCCTTCGCGCAGGCAAATGGAGGACGCGGCGGCGGGCCAGGGCGCCGTTCAGCCGAAGCGATAGCCCGAGATGTCCGCCATCATCACGTTGTCGCCAAACACCTTGGCACCGGGGGAATCCTCGCCCGCGCCGGCTGCGATCATCAGCGGCAGCAGGTGTTCCTCGCGCGGGTGGGACAGCCGCCCTGCGGGTGCCTCCGCCCACTCGCGCAGGCTGGCCTCGCGCGTCGGCGGCTCCGCCTCGACAGCGCCCGTCAGCCACTGGTCGAACACAGCAGAGGGCCGCGTGGCGGCAGGGGTGCGGAAGGCGCGCATGTTGTGGTAGCTCATGCCCGAACCTACGACGAGGATGCCTTCGTCACGCAGCGGCGTCAGCGCGCGGCCGGCGGCCAGGTGCTCGGCAGGATCGAGATCGGCCTTCAGCGAGAGAGGCACGACAGGGATCGTCGCTTCGGGATCGATCAGCAGGAACGGCACGAATACGCCATGGTCGAACCCGCGCGATGGATCGGTGCGCGCAGGAAGGCCAGCGCCGTTCAGCAGCGAGACCACCCGCTCTGCCAGTCGGGGGGAGCCCGGGGCGGGATACTGCAACTGGTAGGTATGCGCCGGGAAGCCGTAATAGTCGTAGATCATGCCCGGCTCGTCCGCGCTCGACGCGGTGAAGGCAGGTTCCTCCCAGTGCCCGGAGACGACCACGATGCCCCTGGGCTTTTCCGGCAAGGTGGAAACAAGCGCGCGCAACCACGCCTCGGTCTTGTCCCAAGTGTCCGCCGGTCCGCCCATCACCGACCAGTCCATGAAGAAACAGGGACCGCCGCCATGGGGGATGAAGAACGTCGGCATCCTGCCCCCGGAAGCCGTAATCTCCGTCGTCTGTGCATTCATCGCCGCGAATCGTCCCTTGTTGATTTCCGGCCAGCTTTCCCTCGGCACCCATGCGAAGGCCCTGGTGGATGATGTCGGCAAGTTCGGATTGGCAGTGCGCGCATGCAAGTGCGCAGAGTTGATGCGCCGCGAAGGAATTGTTGCAGCCGCGTTATAATCGCTTGGGATCGGCTGCCGGAGCGCTTTTACTTGGCGAAATTCGGATCTGGAGACCCGCAATGCCCACCGCTGCCCGAGATCCCGCCGCGACCCGTCTGGCGATTGCCGCCACCACCGGCAACCTCGTATGCGTAACCGCCGCGATCAGCGCCACTTTCGGCACGTTCCTGGTGCCGCTGTCGCAGGATCTGGGCTGGTCCCGCGCGGCGGTGTCCGGCGTGCTCGGGCTCATCGCCATCGTCGCCGCCGTGAGCTACCCGCTGATCGGCCGCATGATGGACAGGCTGGGCGCACGCGCATTCATCCTGGGCGGCAACCTGATGCTGGGGCTCCTCATCATCAGCCTTTCGCAAACCACCGGCAACATCTGGCTGTTCTATGTCCAGTTCGGCGCCATCGGCCTTGCCGGGGCCACCTGCGCCTCCCCCATGATCGCGAAGATCGTCTCCAACTGGTTCGACCAGCGACGCGGGCTCATGCTGGGGGTGACGGCGGGCGTGGGCAACGGAGTGGGGGCCACGCTGATGCCGGTGGTGGCAGGGGTGCTGCTGCCGCTGCTGGGCTGGCGCGCCACGTATGGCACCATCGGGCTCATCGTGATCCTCGTGGGCTTCCCGGTCATGTGGCTGTGGCTGCACGACACGCCCGCCCACGCGGCGCGAACGCGTGCTCCCGAACCGGCGCGGGCTCCCGTAATGGAAGGCATGACCCTGCGCGAGGCCATGGCGACGCGCCACTTCTGGGTGCTGCTCACGGCGGTGGCCAGCGGCGCAGGGGGAATGACCGCCGTGTTCACGCATGTCGTCCCGATGATGACCGACCGGGGCTTCGGCCTCGCCGAGGCCACCGCCACGATAGCCACCTTCGCACTCGTCACCGCCGCGTGGCAGGTGGTGACCGGCGGCTTGCTCGACCGCCTGCGCACGCCGCTGCTCGTGGTTCCGATGTACGGGGCCGCGATCGCGGGCGTCGCGCTGCTTCAGTTCGGCCAGGGCAGCCTGGCGATGAGCATGGCCGGCGTCCTCCTCGGCATCGGCATGGGGGCGGAGTACGGCGCGCTCTCCTACTTCTGCTCGCGCTACTTCGGCCTGAAGCACTTCGGTTCGATCAACTCGGTGCTCTATTCGGCGGTCATCCTTGCCCAGGGCCTCACCCCCGCAGCCATGGACCTAAGCTATGGGCGTACCGGCTCGTACGACCAGGCATCGATCGCGATCATCACGGTTCTGGGCGCGGGCATGGGGCTTCTCCTGCTGCTTCCCGGCATCGGTCAGGACGGCCGCGTCAGGCTGCGCAGCCGCAGCGGGATCGCGGATGCTCCTGCCGACATGGCGCTGAGCGCCGGCTGACGTGACGGGTCAGGCCTCTACGCTGCAGGCCCTGACCCGGTCGATGGACGACAGGCTCTCGGCGACCCAGCGATCGAACGCTTCCAACAGCACGGGACAGGCTTCCACATAGTCACCCGGCCGGTCCGAGAGCGTCACGTATCTCCGCTCGGCAGCGCGCACCATGACGTTCTTCACGTGGGTGCGCGACACTCCGGCATGCTGCGCCGCCCGCGAATAGAAGCCCGCGCCGGTCCGGTTGTCTGCACGGCCGCGGATGAACTGCATGAAGACCATGAGCACCCGGAAGCCGACCGTTTCCTGCACGAAATAATCCATCGGCGGATTGGCGCTCATGATCTGGTTGGCGATGGCCAGCGTCTTCAGGCCGGCGAGGCGGAAGGCACGCTGGTACGCCCGGTCGTGGACGAGGGCGGGCGTGTAGTCCACGTGCGGGCACAGGATCGGCAGGGGCGCATGGAAAACGCGGATCCATTCGCAGTCGGCAAGGATGGCGCGCGGCGTCGCGCGCATCAGCCGGACCCGCCCATCGTGCAGAGCGGGCGTGCTTTCCAGAAGGCCGTCCCGCCGCAGGTTCGCGACGGCATCGACGATCCGGCGGCCCGGAGCGATCCCCATCTTCGGCAGGATGTCGTTCAGCAATCGCATCGTTACGCCGCCGGACGGATCGTGCGGTTCGCGAGCGGCATCGAGCGAGACGATCAGCATGAACATGACGCCGCGCTGGTACTCGATCAGGCTACGCAGCCGCCGGTCATTGAAATACAGCCCCGCGAGGCCATCCACAAGGATCGACCTTGCACGAGCGAACTGCGGGTGCTCGCGCACGGCTCTGACCGAGATGTGATCTATCTTGGAATCACCTGTTCTCCAGTCCCGCTGCATGTGCGTGCGTTGCCCCGTCGAACTCGCCGTCGCCACTCTGGCCGGCATGAACCGGCCATCGCGCCGATGTCCTCACGGTCATCGTCAGGATCCCGCCGACGGCTGAGCGCCGTCCCGCGCCGCCTTAGCCAGCGGCTCCCCTGCGGCGCAGTGAAAATTTTGAAATCAGGCAGGTTCTGGCGTCAAAAAAAGCCCGGCGACCTTGCGGCTGCCGGGCTTCAAGGAAAAAAGGCGGATGTGCATCCTGCCTTCGGGTCGCAAGGGCGCGCATACCCGGCCCGTAACTCTGCGCAACGAAACAATTCCGTTGTATTTTCATGGCCCATGCTCCCGTGCAGAACAGACCGCAAAAAAGAGCCCGGCCTTGTGGGGCCGGGCTCCAGTGTGCGCCGTCGGGGCCTGGTGAAATCGTGTCAGAAAAGGTCGCTTCGCGGCGGATCCTTGACCGTGCCCTTGGCCGGGAACATCCGTCGTTCGATGCGCGCGTGCACGCCCAGAGTGCCGTCCACGACCTGGGTGATACCGAAGTCTGCGGCCACGCTCATGAGCGAATAGGCATCGTTCTTGCTGAGGCCCTGCTGCTCGTGAAGCAGGTGCAGCATGTCCATCGAGCAGTTCTTCATCGCCTGGTCGAGGTCTTCGCCAAATCCGTGCACGATCCAGTTCTCGGGCGTTTCCAGCAGCGGCGAGGGGAAATCGAAGTCCTTGCGCAGGATGATCTGGAACAGGCAGTCGAGCGACGCCTCGATGGCGGTGCCGCTGATTTCCCCGTCACCCTGGCTGACGTGCGGATCGCCGATCGAGAACAGGCCGCCTTTCACCTGGCACTTGTAGAACATCGTCGAGCCGGCACCGATGCGCCAGTTGTCGATGTTGCCGCCGTGAAGCCCGGGGGGAATGGTGGAGACGGGTTCGCCGACGGCCGGCGCCACGCCCGCTGTGCCCAGGTGCGGGCGGGCCGGGATGGTGATGCCGGGAAGCGCGGGATGGCGGTCGCACGAAGGGCAGTTGGTGATCGTGCCGGGGACCAGGTAATCGCCCCTGAAGTCGTAGGCGTAGAGCGCGTGCGCGGTGTTGGCCACGGGATCGAGTTCGTAGATCGTGACCCGCTCCTGCTTGCCGAACTCCTCGTAGAGGTGCCCCCAGTTGGCAGCGAGGTTCGAGCCGTAGTTGTTGCGCGGCACCATCTGCAGGTACCGCACTTCGATCATGTCGCCAGGCTCTGCCCCTTCGATGTAGATCGGGCCGGTCATGATGTGGACGCCGGGCGCGCGGCTCGCCGGATCGACCTCGCGGAAGATGCGCTCGATACCTTCGTCGAACATCAGTTCAGGTGCGTCCCCCGCATGGTGCGTGACGGCTTCTGCATGCACCAGATCGCCGCTCCTGATCGTCAGGGCCGGTTTGATCTCGGGCGAGAAGTACCCCCAGTGGATGGTCTCGGGCGTGGCCTTGAGATGCCAGATCGCCGAAGGCCGCACTTGCGCCTTCGGTGAACTGAGAGTGGTGACCGAAGCCATGCATTGCCCCTTTGCTGTGTCAGGATCGAGGCCACACCTTCAAACGCCAGAGGCACGGGGTCTTGGCCGTCAGCGCACTGGAACTTGGCGCGCGGTCGGGTCGGCCAGGCGCCGTCAAGAAAGCGGACGCATGCCGCCAAGAGCGCTGCCATCGAATGGCGCAGACCCGGGGCTCACCGAATAGGGGAAGCCTCGATGCCCAACACGCTCATCTTCGTCGACCTTCCGGCAGACGATCCGGCCGCCGCAGGCCGGTTCTATGCCGAAGTCTTTGGCTGGCGCGACGATCACAAGCCGGAAGGGCTCTACCACCGCATGGTGCCGGGCGGGATGTTCCCCAACCCCGACGGCAGCGACAGCCAGATCGGCAACCTTCACCTCGGCATTTTCAACCCGGCCGATGCCCGCCCGCATCCCGAGGCCGCAGGCGTGGAGCCGCGCACCATCTCCACCCACGGGCGCAAGCCGCGCATCTGGGTGCTGATCAGCGACGACGACACCCCCGAGCGCATCCTGTCCGCCGCCGAGGAGCGCGGTGCGACAGTGCTGTGGCGCAATCACTTCTGGGGGACGTTCAACGGCCTCAACCATGCCTTTCGCGACCCTTGGGGTAACGAGATCATCCTGTGGGGCAAGGCAGGCGACCCGCCCGCCATCCCGGACGGCTACACTCGCGAGTAAGCTGTCTCGCAAATGCAACATTGCCTTCGCGCCTGCAGTATGCAGGAATGAGCAAGGCTCGTGAGAAGCCACAAGAACTGACTCAGGATTGCCGCCATGTCCGCGACCACGCTCTCGCCCAAGCTTTCCGACGCCTTCATCGAATCCCTGTCCGCATCGGCGGTCGCGCTTGAGGATGCGGTGACGCTGCCGCCTTCGTGCTACACCTCGAAGGAATTCTACGAGTTCGAGAAGGAAGCGCTCTACTATCGCGAGTGGCAGTGCGTGGGGCGGGAAGACTGGATTCCCGAACCTGGCGACTTCTTCACGACCCGCACGGTGAACGAGCCCATCATCGTGGCGCGCAACCTTGAGGGAGAGGTCCGCGCGATGTCGGCGGTGTGCCAGCACCGCGCCATGCTGGTGGCCGAGGGCAGCGGCTCGGCGCGAGGGTTCCTGTGCCCCTACCATCACTGGAGCTACTCGCTGGACGGCACCCTCGTCGCCGCGCCCGCCATGAACAAGACCTGCAACTTCGACCGCAAGGCCAATAGCCTGCCCCGTTTCGCGGTGGAGATCTGGAACGGGTTCGTCTTCGTCAACTTCGACGAGAACGCAGCCCCCCTCGCCCCGCGACTGGCGGACGTCGCCGCAGCGATCGCCGGGTACGACCTTGCCAGCGCCGAAGGTCCGAAGCCAGAGGCGGGCGCCCGGCTTCCCTGGAACTGGAAGGTCATGTTCGAGAACAATAACGACGGCTATCACGCCAGCCGTCTCCACGCAGGCCCCCTCCACGACTTCGTGCCTTCGGGCAAGGCCGAGTTCCCGCACTCGGACCCGGAGGATGCGGGCTTCCTGCGCTACAACGGCACCCTGCACCCGGACGCAAGCTTCAACGCCACCCAGCGCGCGGTCCTGCCGATCTTCCCGGGCCTCTCCGACGAGGCGCGCCACCGCATGACATTCGCCAACGTCCCGCCCTCGCTCAGCCTCATCATGATGAGCGACATGGTGATCTACCTCATCCTGCGTCCGGACGGGCCGGAATCGCTGGAGATGGACACCGGCCTGCTCTTCGCGCCCGGGGCGATGAAGGACCCCACCTTCGACCACAAGCTGGACATGAACATGCGGGCCACATCGCACATCATCGCGCAGGACTTCCACGTCGATGAACTGGTGCAGGAAGGGCTTCGCTCGCGCTTCGCTCCGCGCGGCCGCTACTCGTGGCAGGAGGGTGCGCAGGGACAGTTCAACAAGTGGCTGGTCCATCGCTACCGCAGTGCACACAAGCAACTGGCGGGCGCGGAAATGATCGACTAGGCTATCCTCTCTGGAAGGCTTCGTTGTTGCGCCATTGTCCGCAATGCCGAAGCTTTCCGAAAGATCCCGGCCACTTCCGGGCTGATTTGCGGGCGCCATAAAAGGATAATACCGGCATGACCGGCGTGCGATTGACGACCAACGCCTACCCGCACGACCAACGGCTGCAGGCCTGGCGCTTCGCGCTGCAGCGCGTCAGCGTGGAGCTCGATTCAGAGAACGAGGAGATCTACGGAGACCTCGTCAGCTTCACCAGCGGCCAGAAGATCCAGTTCACCCGCTGCACCGGCACCGCACAGGGCCTGAACCTCGACCTCCGGCAGGAAGCGCGCTGCTTCTGGCTCGTGCTCCTGCTCGAAGGCCGGCTCGTGGCGACGAGCGGCGACAGCGTCATCGAGATCGGCGAAGGCGACATGGTCTACGGTGGCGGCGACACCCGCTGCCGGATCGGCATGCAGGGCGACTTCCGCATCCTGCTCGTCAAGGTGCCGCACAGCCTGCCGGCGCTGAAATCCCGTTCGCAACTGCCCACCGAGATCAGCGATCTCGTCGCCGATACGGCGGTCGGGCGGATGATGTCCAGCCTGCTGCGAACGGTCGCGGACACCATTCTCGACATCTCGGACGACCAGATCCGCCCCGTCGAACTGGCCCTGCCGGAGATGATCGCGGCCACCCTGCTCGACCGCGCGCCCGCAAAGCAGCTCGGCGGCGCGGCGGGCGGCCGCGCGGCGATCCTGGAGCGCGTGTTCCAGTCGATAGAGATGCGGCTGTCCGACCCCAACCTCAACACCCACCAGGTGGCGGCCGAGCACAACATCTCGCCCCGGTACCTGCAGAAGCTGTTCGAATCCCACGGAGAGAGCTTTGGCCACTACGTGAAGCTTCGCAGGCTGGAGCGGTGCCGTCTCGACCTCGGCAGTCCCCTGCACGCCCAGCGCTCGATCTCGGAGATCCTGTTCCAGTGGGGCTTCAACGACAGCGCCTCGTTCAGCCGGGCATTCCGCGAACAGTACGGGATGAGCCCGCGCGAATATCGCAAGTCGCCCGAAAGCGTGGGCACCACGCATCAGGCGCCCCGCCGCGGGCGTCCCGAAAAGGCCCGGGACGTAAGGCTGGAGAACCGGGCTCCGGCGAGTGTCCTGACGGGCGTCCTGCCAACGGGCGCCTTGCCGACGGGCGAAAGCCTTCCGGCGCTTGACGACGCGGCGCGCACGCGGCGCCATCATTTCCTTCCGGCCCGGCCCGACACCATCCACTGGGGCTACTTCAGCCGCTCGCTGGCCCCGGCGCTGGAAATCCGCTCGGGCGACTACGTGACGATCGAGACGCTCACCCACCACGCCAACGACGATGCCGAACGCATGATCGAAGGCGACGCGGCGGCAGAGGCGGTGTTCCACTGGACCGCCGACGGCAAGGCGGTGGAAAGGCGCGGCGCTGGCCCCTTCGATGCCTCGGCCCTCGGGCGCGGCCCGGGCGAAGGCTTCGGCGTCCACATCTGTACCGGCCCGATCGCCGTCGAGGGAGCACGGCCCGGGGACGTCATCGAGGTGAGGATCCTCGACATGGAGGCCCGCCCCAGCCAGAACCCGCGCTTCGCCGGGCGCTCGTTCGGCAGCAACGTCGCGGCATACTGGGGCTATCACTACAACGACCTGCTGACCGAGCCCAAGCAGCGCGAGGTCATCACGATCTACGAGTTGGACGACGAGCCCGGCCGCGCCACGGCGCAAGCGGTTTACTCCTATCGCTGGACACCCCAGACCGACCCCTCCGGCATCGTTCACGAGCGCTACGACTATCCGGGCGTCCCCGTCGATCCGGAGACGATCACCCGCAACTTCGATGTCCTCCGCGATGTCACGATACCCGTGCGGCCCCACTTCGGGGTCGTCGCGCTGGCGCCTGCCCATTCTGAGCTGATCGATTCCGTGCCGCCCGCCAATTTCGGAGGCAACATCGACAACTGGCGGCTCGGCGCGGGATCGAGCGTGTTCCTCCCCGTGGGCGTGGCCGGAGGCCTGCTTTCGATGGGCGATCCCCACGCCAGCCAGGGCGATTCCGAACTTTGCGGGACCGCGATCGAGTGCTCGATGACTGCCGTCATCCAGGTCATGCTCCACCCCGCAAAGACCAGCCGCAAGTACATCCGCGACCTTGATTACCCGATGATCGAGACCCGCGACGAGTGGGTGATCCTGGGCTTTTCCAGCCCGGAGTACCTCAAGGACCTCGGCGCCAACGCACAGAGCGAGGTCTACAAGCAAAGCTCGATCGACCACGCCATGCGCGATGCCTTCCGCAAGGCGCGCCGCTTTCTCATGACCATCCGCGACCTGACTGAGGACGAGGCGATCTCGCTGCTTTCGGTGGGCGTGGACTTCGGGATCAGCCAGGTGGCCAACGGCAACTGGGGCGTCCACGCGGTGATCCGCAAGAGCCTCTTCTCCGCCTGACCGGCGCGCGGTGCGAACGCCGCGCGGAATCTACTTTGCCAGCGGTGCTGCCCCGACCGATGCGGTCAGGTGCTCCCAGGTCGTGAACTGGTCCTGCAGCATGGCCATCTCGCGCGCCGCGTAGCTCGCCGCATCGCTGCCGAGCAGCAGCACCAGCGGCGGCTCGGGCGAAGTGACCGCGGTCAGGATCGCCTGCGCCGCCTTTGCAGGATCGCTGGGCTCCTCGCCGTGATGGGCGGTGAGCACTTCGCGCGCCATGTGGGCGCTCGCCGCATAGTCGCTGATCGTCGGCTCCGCGCCGAGCAGGCGCGCGGCGGCAAATTCGGTGCGCATGCCGCCGGGCGCCACGTTGGTCACCCTGATGCCCAGTGGCCCCACTTCCTGCGCAAGCGTGCGCCCGATGCAATCCAACGCGAACTTGCTGGCGCCGTAGATGCCGGTGCCGTTCCAGCATGCAAGCCCGCTGATCGAGCCGATGTTCACGATGTGCCCAGCCCGCCGCGCGCGCAGATAAGGCAGCGCCGCCTGGATCACCGCGAGCGCGCCCCACACGTTGACCTCGAACAGCGCCCGCGCGTCGGCAAGCGGCGTTTCCTCGATCGCTCCGGTATAGCCAAGGCCGGCATTGTTGACGACGAAGTGCAGGCCGCCGGTGCGCGCTTCCGCCTCGTGCACCGCTGCAGCGACGGCTGCGGTATCCGTCACGTCGAGGACCATGCCGATGGCTTTCTCTCCCAGGCTTTCGAACGCGGTCGCTGCCTCTGCACTGCGTACCGTGCCGACCACCGTGTGGCCGGCGCCCAGCGCCGCTTGCGCGATCTCGCGCCCGAGCCCCGTGCTGACGCCCGTGATGAACCAGTTGCCCATGCGATCATTCCCTGTTCGTCGGCAGCCCAGCGCCGCGCCTTGCATGGCACTAGCAGTTGCCGCCAACGCCATCTATGCCGCGCGCGCCCCGCGCCTTGACGGTGACAAGAGCGCGGGCGCAGGGTGACAAGAACGTTGCCGAACCCCACCCTAGCCTCGATAGGCATCCAGGAGCAGGGGAGACACATGATCCAGAGCCAACCGCGACCGTCAGGCTTCGGCCTTCCCTCCGACACCGGCGGGCGGGACCTTGGCATCTTCATGCCGATGGCGAATGGTGGCTGGATCCTCTCCAGCAACGCTCCGGCGCTCGACGGCTCCTACGACTACAACCTGAAGGCCGCGCAGCTGGCCGAGGAGATCGGCCTCGACTTCATCATGGCGATGGCCAAGTATCGGGGCTACGGCGGCGAGACGAAGCACTGGAACGCCTCGCTGGATTCGCCCATGATGATGGCAGGCCTTGCCCAGGCGACGAGCCGGGTGAAGGTATGGGCCACCGTCCACACGATCCTCCAGAACCCGGCCGTGACGGCCAAGATGATCGCGACGCTCGACCAGATCAGCCACGGGCGCGCGGGGCTCAATGTCGTGACCGGTTCGTACCGTGGTGAGTTCTCCCAGATGGGGGCATGGCCCGAGGGGGTCGACCACGACGAGCGGTACGTCCTTGCCACCGAGTGGATCCGCGCGATCAAGGCGCTGTGGACCCAGGATGCCGTGAGCATGGAAGGCAAGTACTTCACGCTCGAGGACTGCATGTCGAACCCCAAGCCGTCGACCCCGCCCTTCCTGGTCTGCGCCGGCACGTCGAAAGTCGGCATCGAATTCACCGCCAACGAGATGGACGCCCTGTTCCTTTCCGGCGGCGACGTGGAGGAACTGGCGAAAGCCAGCGCCGGGGCGAAGGCGGGTGCCGCCGCGCTCGGCTCGAAGATCCGCACATACTCGATGATGACGATCGTCTTCGGCGAGAGCGACGAGGCTGCGGAGGAGACCGCCGCCCATTTCCGCGCCGGGTTCGACGAAGGAGCGCTGCACGGCATGATGCGCGCATACGGCTTCCTCGATAGCGAGATCGGCAAGGAAAACGCCTTCACCAAAAAGGCGCGGTCCACGTTCATGACGCCCCATGTGCTGGGCACGCCCGAAACCGTGGTCGAGCGGCTGAGCGAGATCTTCGAGAAGACGTCGCTGGACGGTCTGATGCTGATCTTCCCGGATTACCACGCCTCGCTTCCGATCTTTGGCGAGAAGGTCCTGCCCGTGCTGCGCGAGCGCTTTCCGGCCGATGCCGTGGCGACCACTCATGGTTGAGGCGCTGCCCCACGTCGCTCAGCCGGGCGACATGATCGCGCCGGAGCGCACCGCCCTCATCGTGGTGGACGTGCAGGTCGATTTCGCCGCGCCTCACGGACTGATCGGGCGGCACGGGACGGACATGTCCCCGGCAGAGCGGGCGATCGACCGCATCGAGGACCTGATCGCCGCCGCGCGCAAGGCGGGCGCGGCAGTCGGGTTCATGCGCGTCATGACGCGGCCGGAGACGGACTCGAACGCGCTCCGGACCTGGATGGCCCGGCGCGGCACGCCCGGCAGCGAAGGCATCTGCCGCATCGGCAGTGGCGGCGAGGACTATTATCGCGTCCGCCCCGAACCCGGCGACATGGAAGTGGGCAAGCTGGCCTATTCCAGCTTCCACGGCACCGACTTCGAGCAGCAGTTGCGCGCGCGCGGGATCGACACGCTGGTGCTGACGGGGCTCACGACCGATTGCTGCGTCGATTCCACCACGAGGGACGCCTTCCACCGCGACTTCCACACCTTCGTGGTATCCGACGCCTGCGCCAGCTTCGACGAGGCGCTTCACACCGGCGCCCTGCGCGCGCTGAGCGAACATACCTCGCTGCTGGTGACGTCAGAAGCCGTGATCGCCGCATGGTCGGCCTGACCGTGCCTCTGGCACTGCGCGCGGCGGGACGGGCGGCATGAGCGGGCAGCCCGCATCCGCGCTCCCCGTCCCCGGCCCCGCCCCGGTGCCGATCCCGGTCCCGGTGGACCTGTTGATCCGCAATGCTTGGATCGTGACCATGGACGCGAGCCGGCGGATCTTCCGTGACGGGGCACTCGCCGTCGTCGGCGACCGCATCCATGCCGTCGGCCCAAGCGCCGAGGTGGAGGCCATGGTCCGCGCGCGCGAAGTGCTTGACGGCTCGCGGTTCGTGCTGACGCCCGGCTTCGTGAACTGCCACGTCCACATCACCGGGGAGCCGATCACGCGCGGGGCGGTGCCGGACGATGCCGACTGGGAGACCAACGTGATGGGTTGGCTTATCCCCACATACCAGGCGCAGACGCCGGAGGAGGAGCGGCTTTCGGCCCGCTTCGCCGCGCTCGAAATGCTGCGCTCGGGCACGACGTGCTTCATCGAGGCCGGCACAATACTCGACCTTGGCGCCGTCCACGACGGCCTTGCCGAGACCGGCATCCGCGGCCGCATCGGTCAGTGGGCGCAGGACCGCGCGTTCGATCCGGCCGAAGATCAGGCCGCGCTCACCGCCGCGGCCATCGACACCCTCCAGCGCGAGGTGGAGCGCTATTCGGGCGCCGGCGATCCCCTGCTGGCCGCGTGGCCGGCGCTTGTAGGGCACGTCACCGCGACCGACGAGCTGTGGCGCGCCGCGACGCAGCTGGCGCGCGAGCACGGAGCAGGCGTCACCGCGCACATGAGCCCGGACCCGCAGGACCCCGCGTTCTTCCTTGCCGCCACCGGCAGGCGGCCGATCGCCCACCTGGCCGAAATCGGGGCGCTGGGGCCGCAGCTTTCCCTCACGCACGCGATCTTCCTTGACCAGGCTGAGGTCGACCTGCTCGCATCGAGCGGCACCCACGTGACCCATTGCCCGATGACGGCCATGAAGGGTGCCTATGGTGCCAGCCATTCGGGCCTCTTCCCCGAGATGGCGGCGGCGGGCGTGCCGATCCAGTTGGGCACGGACGGGAACAACAACGGCAACAGCGCCGACATGATGCGCGCCATGTACGTGACGGCGGGGCTGTTCAAGGATTCGCGCCGCGATTCCAGCCTGTTCTCGGCCTACGAGGTTCTCGAATGCGCCACTCTCAACGGAGCGGCCGGCGCACAGATGAGCCACCTGATCGGCAGCCTGGAACCCGGCAAGAAGGCGGATTTCGTCGCGCACGACCGCAACCGGCCCGAGTGGACCCCGCTTCTCAACCCCGTCAACCAGCTCGTATGGTCGGCCGACGGGCGCGGCGTGCATTCCGTGTGGGTGGATGGCCGGCGCCTGATCGACAGCTACCGCTCGACCACGATCGACGAGGATGCCATCATCGCCGACGTCGAGAGGACCGCGCCGCTCGTGCTGGCCCGCGCGGGCAAGACCGTACCCAGTCGGTGGCCGGTGCTGTGAGCACCACCGCCCCCACCCCCCGAAAGGGATTCGAAGCATGAAGAACCGTTTGCTCGTCTATGTCGTGCTTCAGGCGCTCTGCCTCATGTACTTCCTGCTCTCGGCCGGGACGTTCAACTCGCTGGGCATGGTCCTGCCATCGATGGTCGAGGCGTTCGACATGTCGTGGGCGCAGGCGGGGTTCGGCTTCACGCTGCTGGGAAGCGCCTGCGGGCTGGTCAGCCTTGCCCCGGCACTCACCATCCGCAAGCTGGGGGTGGGCCGCACGCTGCTGACGGGCACGGTCATCCTCTTCGCGGGCTTCGGGCTTCTCTATACCTCCACCGGGGCCATGACGTATTACCTCGGCACCACGCTTCTCGGCGTGGGCTACTGCTTCTGCGGGACGGTGCCTGCGGTTCACGTGCTGTCCAGCAGTTTCCGCCGCCGCTCGACCGTGCTCGGCCTCTATTTCACCATCGGCAACCTGGGCGCTGTCGCCGGCCCGCTGCTTTGGTACGGATCGCAGAGCGCGGGCTTCGACTGGCGCTTCTACTGGCTCATGTTCGCCATCGCTTCGGTCGTGGTCGGGGCCTTCTGCACGCTCACCGCAGGGCGGCTGCACATCGCCCCGCCCGAAGCGCAGGCAAGCGCGGGCGGGGAGTCCGCCGAATGGACGGTGCGCCAGGCGCTCGGCACCGTACAGTTCTGGGTGGTCGTGGGCGCCTATACCGCGTGCCTTGCAATCAACACGACGACGCACGGCTTTGCCTATCAGCACCTGATGGAGCACGGCATCGCACAGGCCCGCGCATCGCAGCTGATCAGCCTCTCCGCCCTGGTCTGCGCCGTCGGCTCCGCGCTCGCGGGGCTGGCCGGCGAGAAGACCTCGGCGCGGACCCTCACGATGTTCTCGCTGGGGTGCCTGGGCGTTTCCGCGGCCACGCTCGCGCTTGCGGACGGCTCTGTCTCGCTGCTGATCTGGATGGTCGCTTTCGGCGGCGGCCTTGGCTTCAGCTATGTGAGCACCGTCATGCTGCTGCAGTCGTACTTCGGCCAGCGCGCCTCGCTGGAACTGTACTCGATCATGATGGCCTTCTCGACCTCGGCGGCGCTAGGCCCGGCGCTGGGCGGCGCGATCAAGGACCAGACCGGCAGCTTCTCCGGCATCTTCCTGGGCCTCGCCTGCCTGAGCGCCGTCCTGTTCTGCGCCGTCGCCGTCCTGCGCAAGCCGGGCGAGCGCAAGGCGCCCGGCGTCACTGCCATCGCGGCGGAATAGGACGTTCCACCGCACAGAGAAAAGGGCCGGCAAGCGCGATGCTTGCCGGCCCTTTTCTCTGTGCGGGACGATCAGGATCAGACCGGGCGTTCGCCCTTGACCTGGATGCGGTAGCCCGAGCGAACTTCCGGGAAATAGTCCCAGATGGCCATGTGCTGACCGCAGCGATTGTCCCAGATGGCGATCGCGTGCGGGGTCCAGGTGAAGCGGCACTGGAACATCGGGCTCTGGACGTGATCGAAAAGGAACGCCAGCAGCGCCTCGCTCTCCCGCTCGGGGATGCCCTCGATGCGGGTCGTGAAGCCGCGGTTCACGTAAAGCGCCTTGCGGCCCGTGACGGGGTGGACCCGCGCGATCGGGTGGGACGTGCAGGGCAGTTCCATGCCTTCGGGCACCAGGCCCCCAAAGGCCTTCACCCCGTCATGCACGGCTCTCAGACCTTCGAGCTGCGCCTTCATGCGCTCAGACAGCGCATCCCACGCGGCGTACATGTTCGAGAACACGGTATCGCCGCCAAGGCTGGGCAGCGTATGCAGATAGAGGATCGAGCCCATCGGCGGCTCCGGATCGCAGCTCATGTCCGAGTGCCAGTCCTCGCCCGCGACGTATGTGGAGTTCTCGTCGGCGTGCATCCTGGTGATCTCGTCGTAGCCCGGCACCCGCCACGGCTTCGTGCTGGGCGCCACATGCGCCTCGCCGAACACCGTGGCAAGGCGGCGGTGCGCATCGAAATCGATCGGCTGATCGCGCAGGAAGATGACCAGATGCTCCGCCAGCGCGCGCCGCAGTTCCTCCGCCACGTCCTCGCCATAGGGCCGGGTGAGATCGACGCCCCCCACATAGGCGCCAAGCGTCGGGTTCAACCGCTCGATGGTGAGATGCCGGTATCCGGCGCTCTTCGGCTTGTCCTCGACTGCGACTTCCATTCTGCCCTCCTGTTCCTGTCGACCTGCGCCGCGGATGGGCGCGACCGGGATGATGTCTCGCTGCACGTTGTTGCGCCCCGGATACGGCAAGCGCCTGCGTGCTGTCTGCAACCAAGGACCCCTGCCGCACCCGGCGTGCGGCGCTTGCCGTAACACCACCGGGGATGCGGTTGCCCTTTCCCGCCATCTTACGAAAGGGTCGGTCCGTGATCTTGAGCGTGAGCGCCATTTTCGCTTCTGAACGGTCCTCTCCTCGTGTTGCAGGAGAAGCGATCAGGCACTTGCTGCCACCAGTGCATCCACCTCGCTGCGCATCGGCATAGAAGGTGCGGCGCCTTTCCTTGCGACGGAAAGCGAAGCCGCCGCATTCGCCAGCCGCAGGGCGTCCTGCGCGCCGATGCCCTGGTCCACGCAGGCGGCGATGGTGCCGCAGAAGCAATCGCCCGCCCCGCTCGTATCCACTACTGCCTCGGCGCGGATGGCTGGCGAGAAGATGGCGCGATCTGCCCAGACCGCCGCCGAGCCCGCCGCGCCCAGCGTCACCACCACGGCCTGCCCGGGACGGTTCAGGAGCCGCCTTGCGACCAGCAGGTCGTTGAGGTTCTCCGGCTCGCGGTCGAGCTGGAGATACTCGGCACATTCGCTCTGGTTGAAGATCACCATGTCCGAAAGGTCGAACAGGCGCGATCCTGCCGATACGGCAGGCGCGGCGTTCAAGATCTTGCGGACAGGCCGCGCGGCTTCGCTGGCGAACAGCGCGGCCAGTTCGTCGATATCGCTTTCGAGCTGCACCAGCAGCACCCGGGTCCGCGCATCGATCGCCGCGATCGCTCCGCCGGCGCGCGCCGCCAGATTGGCTCCCGCCTCCACCATGATCATGTTGTCGCCCGCCGGTTCGATCAGGATCGTGGCTCTGCCGCTGGCGTGGCCGCCCAGCGTCTCGACAAGAGCGGTATCGACGCCGTCCGCATCGAGCGCCTCGCGCAGGAGCGCTCCCGCCTCGTCCCGGCCTACGGCGCCCGCCATTCGCGTCTGCGAACCGAAGCGCGCGGATGCGATCGCCTGGTTCAGCCCCTTGCCTCCCACCGCCGTCTCGCCATCCTGCACCAGCAGCGTCTGCCCCCACGCGGCGCGCACGGGCAGGCGCAGGGCAAGGTCTAGATTGAGTGAACCAAACACACTTACGCTCATGCACGATCCCCTGCCGCAGTGCCCGACGCGGTAACCGGGTCGCCGGGGCTCCGTCTTGCCGCCGAGCGCCCTCGTTCAGGTCAGGCCCGATCCATGCCTGCTCTCGGCCATAAGCAAAAGGGCCGCCGCATTCCTGCAGCGGCCCTCACCCGGGCAAAGCCCCTGACGGTCCTTCCGGCTGTCAGAACCTGTAGCCGAGGGATAAGATCGCCTGCCTTGGCGCGATGTACGTGTCGGACACCTGCCCGCTGCCATAAGGATCGGTGAAGCGCGAGTTGATGCCGTCCTCGTCGAACAGGTTGGTCACCGTCGCCGAGATGCTGAAGCCGCTGTCGGCGAAGGCATAGCTGGCGAACAGGTTGACCTGCGAATAGTCGGGCGTGTCGTCCTGCACGGGGCTGTCGAACACGCGCGACTGGAACTTGCCGCGGTAGATGTACTGCGCGCGCGCGGTGAATTCGCCGGGGCCCACCTCGCCGGTCCACGAGACGGCCGCCGATCCCTGCACGGAAGGCATCTTGGGTATCTTCATGCCCTTGATGTTGACGCTGGCCGCACGGCGCACGAGCGAAGCGGCGTAGAAGTTGCCGTAGAACCCGCCGATGCCCGGGAAGCCCGCAGCGGCCTGCGCGGCGTCCGCCGCCGAAGGATCGAGCGCTTGGTAATCGCTGGTGATCTCGCCGTGCAGCAGCGAAAGCGTTCCGTCGAAGTGCAGGTGCGACGTGGCCTTCCAGTTCATCTCCAGCTCGGCGCCGTAGACTTCGGCCTTGGGCACGTTGCTGATGCCGTCGCCGAACAGGACGGCGTCCTCCTCGATGAACTGCAGGTCCTTGTAGAAATAATAGAACGCCGAGGCGTTGATCTGGAGCGTGTCGCCAAAGAAGCGGTTCTTCGATCCCACTTCAATGGAGTCGAGAGTTTCTGGCTTGTAGGCAGGCCTCACGCCATCTTCCCAGCCGAACACCGTGAACGAGCTGTCGCCCCGTGAAGCGGCGCTGTTGATGCCGCCCGGCTTGAAGCCGCGCGTGAAGCTGGCATAGACCATGTTGCTGGGCGTCAGTTCATAGTCCAGCGCGAACTTGCCGGTGACACGCGCAGTGCTGGTGCCGACGCCCGGCATGGGCTGGAGATAGGCGCCGGACGTGCTTCCCGTCGCTCCGTTGGAAAAACTGTCGCTCACCCCGCTGTACTTGTCGTGATTGTAGCGGATGCCCCCGGTGACGGTCAGCGCGTCGGTTAGGTCATAGCTGGCCTGCACGTAGCCTGCATAGGCCTCTCGCGTGATCTCGGACAGGTCCGCATACGTGAGCGCGGGAACCCTCGGGTCATCGAAGGGTGCGTCGACCGGCAGGGCGGGCGTCAGGCCGTCGCCGGTGGTCGCGCGGTATTCATTGACGTAGTTGCGGTTCTTCGAGTGCAGGTAAACCCCGCCCAGGATCCAGCGGAACGGGCCGTCGCTGTCCGAGGCGATGTTGTACTCCTGCGTCCACGACGTCGTGTTCTGCTCCCAGGTGGCGATGTGGTCGTAGTTGGCGATACCGCCGCTGACTTCGTTGAACAGAGCCTGGTTCAGGCCGTCGCCATCCCACGAAAGGCGGCTGTGCAGCCGCTGGTAGCTGGTGATCGAACTGAACGTCGCCCCATCCAGATCGAACTTCACCACACCATAGTAGAGCTGCGTGCGGATATAGGTCTTGCCCGGGAAATCCTGGGTCAGTTCGCGGGGGTCGGGATTGGGATCGAGGATGTTCTTCTGCGCCGTCGCGTTCTGGTCGCCCTTGTACTGGATCGTGCTCAGCAGGACGGAGATGCGGTCGGTGGGCGTCCACTTCACCGCAACCTTGCCGCCCCACTCGTCGGCATCGTCAAGCTCGTAGTCGGGATCTCCGGCGACGTCCGTTGCCTTGGCGTAGCCGTCGTGGCGATAGTGCTGGCCAGCGGCGCGGATCGCCAGAGTATCGCTGAGCGGCACGTTGATCGCCGCGTCGGCCTTGAACAGGTCGTAGTTGCCGTAGCCAAGGTTTGCTGTGCCTGAAAACGCGGTCGTGTCGGGCTGCTTCGACACCACGTTGATGGTGCCGCCGGTCGACCCCTGGCCGTACATCGTGCCCTGCGGACCGCGCAGGACCTCGACTTGCGCCACATCGATGAAGGCCGCGTTGGCGGCGATCGAGTTGAAGATGTAGACGCCGTCGATGTGGAACGACACGCCTGGCTGGGTGGAGGGGTTCTCTGGCGTCTCCGAGCCGATGCCGCGGATCGAGATGTTGCGTTCGCCGCCGCCGCTCTTGGCAACGACAAGGCCGGGCACGCTACCGTTGAGGCCGGTGATCTCGGTGATGTTCGCCTGTGCAAGCGTCTCGTCGGTGACGACGGCCACCGAAAGCGCCGCCTTCTGCAGCGTCACGTTCGTGCGTTCTGCGGAAACCACGATCTCCTCGAACGGCGCGCCCGACGCATCTGCAGCGGCAGCGGCTTCGCCGGCCGCGCTGTCCGCCGCGCTGTCTGCCGCCGCCACCTCGGCGCGGGCCATGACTGGGCACGTCGCGGCGAGCAGCGCCAGTGCGGAGACGCCCGTGGACTTCAAAACTCGAGCTCTCGTGATCACAGTTACCCCCATTCGTCAGAGCGCATCCACGGATGCGCGGCATGGCCAAATGCCCTTCGTTCCCGGTATCCCTCTCCTGAAATGCACGGCACCTGGGCCCATGCCCGACGCCTGGCGCGACTTTCGACCGCTGCCGGGCGTCGGCCGCGGTGACCCTGGATCACCGCGGCACACCTGCTTTTCCCTGAACCTGTTCTTGTCTTTGTCCCCCGTGCGATGGCTTTCGGCCGCCGCCGGCGGTATTTTCTGTTTTGCATTGACGCAAGATCGAGCCGAAAGCCGCGATTATCGGGCCGCCGCTCTCCCTTGCACCTCCAGCTTCGGCGAATCCCGGGCCGACGCAAGCGGCAAAACGGTGCGTGCGCAAGCGATCAAACGGCGGGGCACCATGCGCAAAAAAGCACGGCCCAGCGAGTTTTCCGGCGCTTCACGCCTCGTCGCGAACGACTTCCGGGGCGAAACTGCACTCGCCTGTCGCTTCTCCCGGAGGCAGGAATGGCGGCGATCAGGCTTCGCCCAAGGGCAGCCGGCGGCCCCGGTAGCGCAGGCGTGGCGCTGGTTAAGCAGGCGTACAGGTTGTGATTGCTAGTGCCGTGATTGCAGCGTGGTGCAGATATTTTCTGCCTGTTGACCGGCCGGCGCTTCCCCCCTCTGTCGCCGCCGGTCTCGTCCACGACGTTGAGCCTTCTCGGGTCGCATCGATGAGGGAGAACGGCCCGGAGGTCTGCGGACCTCCGGGCGCCTGCTACCAGGCGCGGCCCGCGCCGCTACTCTTCGGCTTTGAGTTCCAGCAGCACCGTCGGGATCAGTTCCGAGACCGTGGGGTGGATGGGCACTGCCCAGCGAAGATCGTCCAGCGGCGCGTCCGCGTTCATCATGTCGAGGATGCCGTGGATCGCCTCGTCGCCTCCGGTCCCCAGGATGGCCGCGCCCATAATCCGGCGCGTCGCGGCATCGGCGACGATTTTCATGAGGCCTTGCGTCTCTCCCTTTTCGATCGCGCGGGCGACGCGCGACATTGGCCGCGTCGCGACCAGAAGCGGCTTCCCGCTCGCGCGCGCCTGCGCAAAGGTCATCCCCACTCGTCCCAACGGAGGATCGATGTAAAGCGCATAGCCGGGCACGCGCAGGCTCACGCGGCGATCCTCTCCGTCCAGCAGGTTCGCCGCGACGATCTCGAAGTCGTTCCAGGCGGTGTGCGTGAACGCGCCCCGACCATTGCAGTCGCCCAGCGCCCACACGCCCGGAGCGCTGGTTTGCAACCGATCGTCGACCTCAACATAGCCGCGTTCGTCCACCTTGATGCCGGCATTCTCAAGGCCGAGGTCATCGGTGTTGGGCGTGCGGCCCACGGCCAGCAGCACATGGCTGCCGATGACCTGCGGCTCGCCCTCGCTGCACTCGACGCCCACCGCCACGCCCCCGGTGTGAGGCGCGAAGCTGATGCACTTGGCGCCGGTCCGCACGGCGATACCCTCACCTTCCAGGATCGTGCGGATTTCGGCGCTGATGTCCTCGTCCTCGCGGGCGAGCAGGCGCGGCCCCATTTCCACCACCGTCACCTGTGCGCCGAAGCGCCGGAACATCTGTGCGAACTCCAGCCCGATGTAGCTGCCGCCGACCACCACCAGATGCTCCGGCAGTTCCCGGAGCGTCAGCAACGACGCGTTGTCGAGCGTCTCCACCTGTTCCAGCCCCGGCATGGACGGGCGCGAAGGCCGTCCGCCGACATTGAGGAAGATGCGCGGCGCTGTCAGCGTCCGCTCACCCACCGCGATCGTTCCGGGCGCGGTGAAGCGGGCGGAGCCGCGCACGATCGTCAGCCCCTCCATCGCGCCGAGCCACTTCTCGTTCCGCTCGCGCGCGTTGGCCGAAATGGTCTGCGCCCGGCGAACGACCGAGGCGAGATCGACCGCGACGGCACCGGTAGAGACGCCGTATCCCGCGGCGCGCCGGGCGAGGTGTGCGGCATGGGCGCTTGCCACCATCGCTTTCGTGGGCGTGCAGCCGGTGTTGACGCAGGTTCCGCCGATACGGTCCCGCTCGACCAGGGCGACACGCTGCCCCGCTCCGGTCAGCCGGCCTGCGAGCGCGGGTCCGGCCTGCCCGGCGCCGATGATGATCGCGTCGAAAGTCTCGCTCATGTCCAAAGTCTCGCTATAGGGCCTGCACCACCAGGATCGCGACGACGAGCGCCAGCACGTCCTCGATCAGGCCGGCGGGCCGGTCGCTGCGCAGGCTGCGGGCCAGGGCCGCGCGCAGGGCAGCGCCGCCATACGTGCCGATGGCCGCGCCGATCAGCCCGGCCACCAGACCGGCCACCCATGCGCCCGAAGGCAGGCCGATCGCCGCGCCGCAGAACGCGCCCGAGATCAACCGCGCTCCGAACTGCGAGGGAACCTTGCGGCTCGGCGTGCGGGGAAGCTGGTCGCCCACCAGTTCCAGAGCGGCGACAAGGGTGAGTATCCAGGGCGTGAAGCGATAGCCCAGGAACGCCAGCCCCGTGTCGCCAAGGTCCAGCACGCCCAGCCAGGCCGCCCAACTGATCGCAGCCGGCGGCGTGAAGGCACGAAGTCCGGCGATGATACCCATGGCAAGGGCCAGCAGCAGGATCATGGGCAAAGGCCTTTCTGGTCGCTGATCGGTCTGGATGGCGTTCAGGAAATCCGCATTCACAACAGAAGGGTGGGTCGTGCAAAGGCCATCGGGAAGGCCCTTGCAGGTCTTGCGCGTTCCATGTTGCAGCAGCTTTACTGCGAGCGGCGCCAATGCCGCATCTGATCGTCATCGCCCTGCCGCCACCGATGCCGGATTTGGCCGATAGTATTTCCTTTTCGACGCGGGACGCAACTTATTCCTGAGTGCGCCTGCGGCCTCCATGATCACGCCGCCATTCCGTCTACGCTGCCCTGATGATACCCCCTCTCCCCGCGCAGGAAGCCGATGATGGCGCCGGCCTCCCGTCACGGCAAGGGGCGCGTCCGATCAGAACGGCAGGTTGTATAGCCTGACCGCGTTGTCCTGCAGCACCTTCTTGCGCACTTCGTGGCTGTAGCCGCCGAGCACGTCCTTCAGGTGTTCCTGCACGCCGGGATAAAGCGAGGTCGGGTGCGGGAAGTCGGTCTCGAACATGACGTTGTCGATGCCAATGATCTCGAGCAGGTACTTGGGGGCGATCTTCTCGAACCAGAAGGTGCAGAAGAAGTGGTCGCGGAAGTAGTCCCAGGGTTGCTTCCTCAGCACGTCGCGCATGATCGGCAGCATCTCGCGGAACTGGTGCTCCAGCGCCTCGACCGCGAAAGGCACCCAGCCCGCGCCGCTTTCGATGAGACCGATCTTGAGGCCGGGATGGCGATCGAGCCGACCCGATACCATCCAGTTGCCGAGCGTCGCCGCGTTGCCAATGGAGAACATCGTCGCCACAACGGACAGGGTCTGCTCGAACTTGAAGCCTTCCCAGGTCAGCGTGTTCGGATCGATCGCCGCGTTGAGGTGGAAGTTCAGCGGCATGCCCGTCGCGTCGCACATCTCAAGGAACGGGGTCCAGTAGTCGTGGTTGAAGCTGGGCACGCCCACCCGTTCGGGCGTGTCGGGCAGGACGAAGCCCTTGAGGCCGATCTCGTGGCAGCGCCGCGCTTCCGTCTCCAGCGCCTTCTGGTCCCAGAAGGGCAGGTGCGCCATGTTGAAGATGCGCTGGCCGGACGCCTCCTGGAATTCGGCCGAGGCGTCGTTGTAGATCTGGACGACGCGCAGGGCGAGTTCGGGATCGCCCAGGCTCATCAGCGCGCCGGCCTGCGTCACGCCCGAGTTCTGGAAGCAGATCTGGGCATAAACGCCCATGTCGTCCATCGCCTGCAGGCGGGCCTTCATTTCGTGCCCGCCCGGGTGCGCCTGTTCCAGCTTGGGGAAAGCGAGGCGGCCGAGGAGCTTGTTGTTGTCGGCGCGGATGACGTTGCCGCCCAGCGTCCCGAAATCGCGGTCGCCCACGAACCAGCGGTCGGTGCCGTCGATCCGCTCCACGCGCGGCATCTTCGCTTTCCACTCCCCCGTCGCGCGCGAGGTGAACAGGTCGGGCGCCTCGGTGATGTGGGTGTCGGTGTCGACGATCTTGATGCCCTCGAACATCGGGTGGAGGCCCCCGGACTGCGAGGCATAATCGACCTCGCGGATCACGCCCCCGTCGGTGTACCCTTCGGCGGACCAGTACTTGCGCGCCGACTGCGCCCGTTCCCCGGCGTCGGAGTCTGCATCGGCCATAACGATTCTCCCAAAATCCAATGATCCTCGTTTCGCAACCGGGCCGGGCGAATACAATTGCGCAGGGCAACGCCGAGACGATGAGTGGCGATGGGAGGCGCGGCAGCGGCGGGCGGTGCCGCTTCCGGCAAGGTCCCGGGCTTGCGGGCCAGGGCCCCATCGGGCAATCCCCGGTCTGGGAGAGACGACACCATGACACAGGCGCGAACGCTAGACGACATCCGGGTGGAGTTCGACGCTCCGGACAATGTGCCCAGAGACCGCATCGTCGACCTCTCGTTCGCGAACGGCAGCAATCCCAACGATCTTGTCGATCCTTACGAGCCCTTCGCCTGGCTCAACGGGCCGGACATCCCCCGCCTGCTCTACAATCCGCCAGTGCGCTCGGGCCTCGGCGCGATCTCGGGTTCGCGGCGGGGGAACTGGGTGGTCTCGCATTACGAGGATATCGACCGCGTCTATTGCGACAACGACCATTTTTCGAACGCGGGAACGGCGGAATTCCAGCGCCTGATCGGGGAGACGTTCAAGTCGATCCCGCTGGCGATCGACCCGCCGGATCATTCCAAGTACCGCCTCTACCTCATGCCCCACTTCAGTCCGGCGCGCATCACGCGCGACATCGAGCCGCGCATCCGCAAGGTGGTGGTCGAGATGATCGACGCCGTGGCCGACAAGGGCGAGGTGGACATGGCCTGGGACTTCGGCCGCGTCTATCCGGTGCGCATCTTCATGAGCCTGATGGGCTTTCCGGAGAAGATGTTCGAGCAGTTCCTCGACTGGGAGTGGGACATCCTGCATTCGGGCACGCTGGAGAAGATGCAGGCGGCGCTGCGCGGCGTGCTCGATTTCCTGCGCGCCTTCATCGCCGAGAAGGAGGCCAACCCGGACGAGCACCTCGTCTCCTCCATCGCCCACGGCAAGATCCAGGGCCGCGCGCCGACCGAGGACGAGAAGATCGGCATGGTCTGGTTCCTGTGGCTCGGCGGTCTCGACACGGTGGCGGCCACGATCGCGCAGATGTTCCGCCGCATGGCCCTCCAGCCCGACATCCAGCGCCGCATCCGCGAGAACCCGGCGCTCATCAACGGTGCGGTAGAGGAATTCCTGCGCACGCAGCCGATCCTCTCCTCCACCCGGACCGCGACGCGCGATTTTGAATGGCACGGGGTGCAGATCCGCAAAGGCGATTCGGTGCAGTGCCTGAACCCGGCCGGAAACTTCGACCCGGCCCGCTTCGAGGACCCGCGCACCTTTGATCCGGAGCGCCGGGCCAACCGGCACTTCACTTTCGTGGGCGGGGTCCACATCTGCCTGGGCGCTCACCTCGCCCGGCGCGAGCTGCGCGTGCTGCTGGAGGAATGGTTCGCGCGTATCCCCGAGTTCGCACCGAAGCCGGGCTCGGATACCTCGGTGTTCCCGGGCCTGCTCTCGATCCGCAACCTGCCGCTGGTCTGGGACACCGCGCGGATGCCCGGGCGGGAGGGCGCGGCCTAGGCCTGCAGCGCTCCCGGCGCGGACGCTGTTACCCGCGGCGTTCCGCCACCGGGCGCACGGCAGGCTCCATCCGGTAGTCCGGCAGCCCGTCGAGCGCGCTGCGCAGGGCCTCGCTCCAGCTGGCCGAGACCGAGGCGAAGTAGGGGTCCGAAGCGTCTATCCGGCGTTCGTGCCGTGGGGTGAAGTTGTCCCGCTCGATCACCAGCAGGTCGAGCGGCAGGCCGACCGAGAGATTGGCCTTCAGCGTCGAATCGAACGAGACGGTCATCAGCTTGATCGCGCTCTCGAAGCTCATGCCCCGGTCGTAGCCGCGGATCAGGATCGGGCGGCCGTACTTGGTCTCGCCGATCTGGAAGAAGGGCGTGTCGAAGCTGGCCTCGATGAAGTTGCCTTCGGGGTAGACGAGGAACAGGCGCGGCTCCATGCCCTTGATCTGCCCGGCCACGATCATCGAGGCGCTGAAGGTGCCCGCCCCTGCCTTCTGCCCGTTGTCGGCCGCGCGTTCCTCGATCGTATCCTGCAGCAGGTTGCCCACGATAGAGGCGACCTTGAACATCGTGGGCGCCTCGAGCAGCGAGTTGTGCCGCTCGGACGGGGCCTTGTTGCGTTCCTCAAGCTGGCTGATGACGCCCTGCGTCGTCGCCAGGTTGCCCGCGGTCATCACGGTGATGATCCGCTCTCCGGGGATCTCCCAGTGGTACATTTTGCGGAAGGTCGAGATGTTATCGACGCCCGAGTTGGTCCGGGTGTCGCTCATCAGGACGAGCCCGCGATCGAGCATCATGCCAACACAGTAGGTCATCGAATCAAAAGCCCTTGCCAACCCGTGACCCGCCCCGCCTTTTCTCGTGGCGAGACCGGCGCGAACTTTCGGGCGGCCCTTTCAGCCGCCCTGCACCTGTTGCTGCCCGCCGGAAGCGGACTGCTGCTGCTGGGCCTGTACCCCATCCTCGCCTACCGACAAATGAACGTCGAGCCGGGTTTCCCCCGCTCCCATCGCGATACCCGTGATCGGCGCCGCCTCGGCATAGTCGCAGCCGGTGGCGACGCGGATATACCGCTCGTCCGGGCAGATCGCGTTCGAGACGTCGAAGCCGATCCAGCCCAGCCCCGCCACGTGCGCCTCGGCCCAGCCATGCCCGGCTTCCTGCTCGGTCTGCCCGTCCATGCGCAGGTATCCACCGACATAGCGCATCGGCACGTCGAGCAGCCGCCCCGCGGCGATCATGATATGCGCATGGTCCTGGCACACGCCCTTGCCCGCCGCCAGCGCCTGCTCGGCCGTGGTGTGCGCGTCGGTGGCGCCCGCGACATACTCCACCATCTCGCCGATGCGCGTCGACAGAACGTGGAGGAAACCCAGCACATCCGAGCGGTCTGCCTCGATCGAGGCGAGCATCTGGCGCACGCGCGATCCCGGGCGGGTCAGCGGCGTCGGCCGCAGGAAGCACCAGAGCGGCATGAGCCCGGTGTGCGGCCCGGTGATGCCGTTGTTGTCGACGGTGCGGACCGTCCCCTCGCACGTGACGACGACCTCGGGCGCGCCGGGCCGGATCGAGACCAGGTCCACGTGGTTGAAGTGCTGGTCGTCGTAGGCCGCTTCGGGCAGCGCGCCGTCCAGTTCCATGCGCCAGTCCACCACTTCCTGCCCGTGGGTGGACTTGGGCTTGAGCCGCAGGCGCTGGAGGCCGTGCGTGACCTCTCCTGCGAAAGTGTAGCGGGTGGTGTGCTTGACTGTGAGGAGCACGGTCCCTCCTACGCGTTGAAACGGTAATCGGCGGCGATGGCGTTGCCGATCTCGATGGTCTTGCCGATGAAGTCCTGCAGGAATTCGTGCAGCCCGCCCTCGAAGATCTCCTCGATGGTGAGCTGGTGGAGGCGCGCGCCGGCATCGCGCAGCAGTTCGTGCGCGGGCACTTCGTGGCCGTACTGCTTGGCAAGGCCCGCCATGTTGCTGCGGATCTTCTCGTAGGAGAAGATCAGGCTGCGCGGGAACTGCCCGTCGAGGATGAGGAAGCGGGCGATGCCGCGCGGGTCCATCGATCCCGCGTTGAGCCAGGAATAGGCGCGGTTGCCCGCCACCGAGCGCAGCAGCGTGTCCCACTGCACGTTGTCGAGGCTGGAGCCCACCCATGCTGCGCTTGGCAGGAGGACGTAGTACTTGACGTCGAGGATGCGCGCGGTGTTGTCCGCCCGTTCGATGAAGGTGCCGATGCGCGAGAAGTTGAACACCTCGTTGCGCAGCATGGTGCCTTCGATGGCGCCGCGCACGAGCGTTCCCGTGCGGCGGATCTGGGTCAGCACCTCGCCCAGGTTGGTCTCGCGCACGGGCCGCGCCAGCAGGTCGCGCAGGTGCATCCATCCCTCGTTGGTGGTCTCCCACACCGCGTTGGTGAGGCTGGTGCGCACGACGCGGGCGTTGGTGCGCGCATTCTCCACCATCGACAGCACCGAGCCCGGATTGTCGCGGTCGCGCAGCAGGTAGTTGAACACCTGGTGCCCGGCGAAGTCGGCGTGCTTCGCGCAGTAGTCGTCGAGGAGGCCGGTGGTGGTGAGGACGGATTTCCACTCCTCGTCCTGCGACTGGCGGCTGCCCCGGGTCAGCGCGAGGTGAAAACCCACGTCGATCAGGCGCGCGGTGTTCTCCGCCCGCTCGAGGTAACGCGACATCCAGAATACGCCGTTTGCGGCACGACCCAGCATTACAGTGCGCCCCCCATCACTCGTCCAGCACCCAGCTGTCCTTGGTGCCTCCGCCCTGCGACGAGTTGACCACGAGGGATCCTTTCTTGAGCGCCACGCGGGTGAGCCCGCCCGGCGTTATGTCGATGCCGTCCGGCGAGACGAGGACGAAGGGCCGCAGGTCCACGTGGCGCGGGGCCAGGCCCTCCTTCTGGAAGATCGGCACGGTGGAGAGCGAAAGCGTGGGCTGGGCGATGTAGTTCGCCGGCTTGGCGCGCAGCTTCGCCTCGAACTCGGCGATCTCCTTCTTCGAGGAGGTGGGGCCGATGAGCATCCCGTAGCCGCCCGAACCGTGGACTTCCTTGACGACCAGGTCGGCGAGGTTGTCGAGCACGTAGCCGAGCGAATCCGCCTCCGAGCAGCGCCACGTGGGCACGTTCTGGAGGATAGGCTTCTCGCCGGTATAGAACTCGACGATCTCCGGCATGTAGCTGTAGATCGCCTTGTCGTCGGCGATGCCGGTGCCGGGCGCGTTGGCGATGGTGATGCCGCCCGCCCGGTAGACGTCGAAGATGCCTGCGATCCCCAGCTGCGAGGCGGGATTGAAGCTGAGCGGGTCGAGGAAGTCGTCGTCCACCCGGCGATAGATCACGTCGATCGCCTTGTACCCCGTGGTCGTGCGCATGCACACGCGCCCGTCCACCACGCGAAGGTCGTTGCCCTCCACCAGTTCGGCGCCCATCTGGTCGGCAAGGAAGGCGTGCTCGAAGTAGGCGGAATTGAAGATGCCGGGCGTCAGCACCGCCACCACCGGACGGCTGCCCTTGTCGCCCCGGAAGGCGGGCGGCGCGCAGGCGCGCAGCGACCGGGCAAGGCGGCGCGGATAGTCCGACACGGGACGCACCGGGATGCGGGTGAACAGCTCCGGGAACATCGCCATCATCGTCTCGCGGTTCTCGAGCATGTACGAGACGCCGGACGGCGTGCGGGCGTTGTCCTCGAGCACCATGAAGTCGTCCGGCCCGGTGCGGACGAGGTCGATCCCGACGATGTGCGTATAGACCCCGCCCGGCGGCGTGAAGCCGATCATCTGGGTGAGGAAAGCCTCGTTGTTGCGCAGCGCCTCGATCGGCAGGCGGCCCGAGCGGATGATCTCCTGCCTGTGGTACAGGTCCTGCAGGAAGGCGTTGAGCGCTCTTACGCGCTGTTCGATCCCGCGCGTCAGCTTGCGCCATTCGCGCGCGGTGATGATGCGCGGGATCATGTCGAATGGGATCAGCCGCTCTTCCGCGGCATCATCGCCATAGACGTTGAAAGTAATGCCAATGCGGCGGAAGAACCGCTCCGCCTCCGCGTCCTGGCGCTGGAGCCACGCCTTGTCCTGACCATCGAACCAATCGCGGAATTCTGCGTAAGCGGGACGGACGGAACCATCCGCATCGAGCATCTCGTCGAAATTCGTACCGCTCACAGCCGACATCATGACTCCCTGTTACACAAGTTGTGCAACAGGGATGAATGCTTGCCAAGGATTACCGCTGCGCCTGCGAAGATAATTACGGCAACGGGGTGCACGCAATTGTGCAACGCATCAGCCGAGCAGGCCCCGTCTCGCAAGGTCGGCGCGCAGGGCGGCCGCGTCGTGGAAGTGGTGCACCTGCCAGCCCAGCCCGTGGGCCGCCGCGATGTTGGCCGCATTGTCGTCGATGAACAGCATCGCGCCGGGGGCGTGCCCGAAGCGCCGGACAGCGAGGTCGAAGATGCGCGCGTCGGGCTTTACGATCTTCTCGTCGCCCGAGACGACGATGTCCGCGAACAGGTCGAACAGCGCTTCGCCCGCGCGGTAGTCGCGCCAGAAGGGGCTGGCGAAATTGGTGATCGCGAACAGCGGGACGCCGCGCCCGGCAAGCTCCCGCACGATCTCGTGCGTGCCGGGCACATCGCCGGGCAGGGTCTCGCCGAAGCGGGTGGCGTAGGCGTCGAGAAGGTGGTCGTGGCCGGGGAACTCGGCCTTGCGGGCAGCGACCATCTCGGCAAGATCGCGGCCGGCGTCATGCTCGAAATGCCATTCCTCCGAAACGATCTCGGACAGGAAGCGGTCAAGCTCGCCCTCGTCGGCGATCAGCTGGCCGAACAGCGCGCGCATGTCCCACTGGACGAGCACGCGGCCCACGTCGAAGACGACCGCCTCGACCGGCGCAGATAAGGGAACGGCAGACATGACAAGACCCCCGCGATCGGCGGGGGCCTCATGCTTCGCGCGCGAAGCCATCCGCCAGGCAGCGCCCGCCACAAGCGGCGAGCCCGGCGAAACGGATCAGCCCTGGCGGGCCTTGAAGCGGCGGTTCGTCTTGTTGATGACGTAGGTGCGGCCGCGACGACGGATCACGCGGTTGTCCCGGTGGCGGTCCTTGAGCGACTTCAGGCTGTTGCGAATCTTCATTGTCTGTCTCGTCCGTGTGGCCTTGGCGGTTACCGACCGCCGGAAATTCGAAGTGGCGCCGTTAGTGGCCGGCGCATGCAAAGTCAAGCGGCCTGCGCTTTTCCCGCCCAAGTCACGCGGCGGCGAGAGGTGCGCTGGCCTTCCCGTTCATCGACGGGCAAGTTGCCTCCCCCATAACGATCCTCCGGGCGCGACTCCACCAAAATCCGGACGAAACGAAAGCCATCATGCACATGTTCAAGGGCACGGCGCTGCTTGCCGCCACCGCCGCGATCCTGCTCGCGGCCCCTGCCGCCCATGCCCAGTGGGGGCCCGGCTGGGGCGGCCCCGGCTGGAGCGGAGGGCGCGGCTGGAGTGGAGGACGCGGCTCGATGCTCGATTCGCCGCGCCGAGATTCCCGCTCCTCCCGCGATTCGCGCGAAGGACAGGTGGAGGTCAGCCGCTTTGTTTCCACCGACCCCGCTGCCGCGGCCGAACTCGGCAAGGGGCCGGTCTCGGTCGAGAGCGAATCGGGTCAGGGAAGCTGGGTCGATGCGGGCACGCGCCGGACGTTCGAGGCCGCCATCGTCGATGCGCTGGTGGGCGCAGGCTACGACACGCTTCATCCCGACGTGCCGCAGCCGCAGACCGCCACACTGCGCATCTCGCGCCAGGTCCTCGCCCCGGCCGAGGAGAAGCGCAGCCCGGTCAGCGGCACGGCGGCGATGGAAGTGGGCACCTACGGCCAGTCCTACGGACTTGGCATCAACGTCGATCTTACCAAGCCGCGCACGGCGCTCCTCTCCACCCGGCTCGACGCGCGCATCGTCGAGAAGGAGAGCGGCAAGGTCCTGTGGGAAGGCTATGCCACGATCGCCACGCGCGAGGGCGACGACAAGTGGAACGACACCATGATCGCGACGAAGCTCGCGGGCGTGCTGTTCGACGAATTTCCCAAGGCCGACGCCATCGCGGTGCCGGGCACCGGCCGCGAAGGCTGATCTGGGGAAACCGCAAGGAACATCTGCGATCTCCTGAGGGTTTGCCGGTAGACCGCGACCGATCGCGCGGCTTGTGGAAGCCGGCGCGAGGATGCACTGGCAGGCGTGGACGGGCTGGAGAGGAACGATGACGAAGCGCACACTTACCGCGAGACGTACACTTGCCTCGAGGCGTACATTTGCCGCATTCTTTCCCGCCGCGGCGGCGCTCGCGCTTTCCGCCTGCGTCGCGCCGGTGGGGCCGGTGGAAGTCACGCGTTTCCACGCGCCCGACATCACGCGGCTCGGTCGTGGCACGATCACGGTGGAGCCGGCCCAGGGCCAAGCCGATTCGCTGGAGTTCCGCACTTACGCCGGTTCGGTCGCGCGCGAGCTGACGAAGCTTGGCTATACCGAGGTGCTGCCGGGACAGGCGCCCAGCGCGCAGGTGGCGCTGCTCACGCTCGAGCGGCAGACCTTCAAGCCGCAGCGCGAGCGCGGGCCCGTGTCGGTCGGCGTGGGCGGCGCGACCGGCGGGTATGGCTCGGGCGTGGGGCTTGGCCTCGGCTTCGACCTGTCAGGACCGCCCAAGGACCAGATCGGCACGCGCATGTTCGTCGCCATCCGCGAGCGCGCCGCGCCGGCCACGGCGACTGCCTTGTGGGAAGGCCGGGCCGAATTCGTCGTCCGCGCCGATTCGCCGCTCGCCCAGGCCCCTCTCGGCTCGGCAAAAATGACGGAAGCGCTGTTCAAGGGGTTCCCGGGACGGTCGGGCGAAACTATCCAGGTAAAATGAACGAGATCAGCATCACCGCCGCGTTCGACGCGGGCAACATCGAAGTCCTGTCGGTCGACGGCACCGACGCCCGCCTCGCGATCCGGAAGGATCACCAGTCGGAGTTCTTCCAGTGGTTCCACTTCCGGGTGAGCGGCGCGGCGGGGCGTGAGCTGACGCTGCGCATCACCGGGCTCGGCGCCTCGGCCTATCCGGGCGGGTGGCCCGGATACGATGCGGTCGTTTCGGAAGACCGCCAGTTCTGGGGCCGCGCCGAGAGCCGCTACGACGAGGGGCTGGACGGCGGCACGCTCACCGTCCGCTACAGGCCCGAAGGTGATCTTGCCTGGTTCGCGTACTTCGCGCCCTATTCGATGGAGCGGCACCACGATCTCGTGGCCGATGCCGCCGGAGCGGAAGGGGTGGCGCACCGCTCGCTCGGCCTCAGCCTCGATGGGCAGCCGATCGATTGTCTGGAGATGGGCTCGGGTCCGGTGCAGGTCTGGCTCTACGGCCGCCAGCACCCGGGCGAGACGATGGCGCAGTGGTGGATGGAAGGCGCGCTCGACCTGCTCACCGATCCGGCCGATTCGGTGGGCCGCGAACTGCGCAGGCGCTGCCGCTTCCATGTCGTGCCCAACGTCAATCCCGACGGCTCGCGCCGGGGACACCTGCGGACCAATGCCGCGGGCGTGAACCTCAACCGCGAGTGGGCGGAGCCGAGCGCATCGCGCTCTCCCGAGATCGTGGCCCTGCGCGGCGCGATGGACGAGAGCGGCGTCGACTTCGCGATGGACGTGCACGGCGACGAGGCGATCCCCGCCGTCTTCCTCGCAGGGTTCGAAGGCATCCCCTCGCTCAAGGAAGAGCAGCTGGCCGGTTACAACCGCTATGCCGCGCTGCTGGAACGCCGTACGCCGGACTTCCAGACCAAGCTCGGCTACCCGCTGACGCGGCCGGGCACGGGCAATCTCACGATGTCGACGAACCAGCTGGCCGAGCGCTTCGGCGCGGTGTCGATGACGCTGGAGATGCCTTTCAAGGATCACAACCCCGCCGCCGACACGCGGCAGGGCTGGAGCCCCGAACGCTCGGCGCAGCTGGGCCGCGACTGCATGGGCGCGCTGCTGGAATGGCTGGTGGAGCGCGAAGGCGCCTGAGGCGCAGAGGTCGTGCAAGGCACGCCTTATCGCCCGCTGGCGAGTGCGGGGTAACGCCGGGGAAAGGTTCAGCGGACGGCGAGGCGGTCGGCGCTGGGGTTCCTTGCGGGCATCACGCAAGGGCTGCCGGTTTCAGGCCTTTTGTTCGCCGAGGGCCCCGGGAGAGGCGATGAAAAACTCCCGAGAGCCGAGCCCGTGCGGTGCGCGGGGGTGACGGGCAGGGCTCGCATCCCATGCCGTCTTCCCTGAGGGCATACCCCCATCTTCGTCCACGCATCCCTTTGTGGCTGTTCCGGTGTCCACGACCGAAGCGCCGACCGCGCCGGGAACGAAGGAAGCGTCAGCTACACGCTCCCGGCCCGCCGCTTTGCTCGATCGTGATCCAAGGATCGCAATCGATGCTGCGGCGTATAACCTAAATGGTTCACAAAGTCAAGGTCAGAAGCCAGCCCACTGGCGCAGCACCTCTCTGACCGCGAGATTCTCGTCGCGCGTCCAGTGCGGGCGCAGGGTTCCGGCAGGCTGCGTGCCGAGCAGTTCCTGGACGAGCAGCCATCCCGGAGCCCAGCCGCCCCGCGTATCGTCGGACACCGGGGACGCGCCCCAGTCCTGCGCCAGACGCGCGGCGGCGCGCTGGTGCGCCGCCTCTGCACCAAGATCGGTAACGAGGAACGAAGGGAAAGGCAGCGGCTGGCGCGGGCAGGCTCCGAAGCGGGCGAGGCGCGGGTCGGCACCCGGCAGGTCCACGTTGGGCACGCCCACCATCACTGCGCCCAGTACGGGGCCCAATACAGGGCCGGGCATGGGCCCAAGCACGGCGCCAACTGCCGCCACATGCTCGAACTCGACCCACCAGGCAAGCGCCAGCGCCGCGATGTCGTCGGTCACCACCACCACCGGGCGGTCCGCACGCCGGATCGCGAGATTGAGCTTGTTGACCCAGGTATTGCGATGCGGCTCGTCCCAGAGGCCGAGTTCCAGCACTTCGCTATGCTCGCTCATCCGCGCCCAGCGATGCATCCAGTGCCCCGGCGCCAGCGGCCTCCCCGGCACCAGCAGCACGAGGGGAGTGGATGGCTCGGCATGGGGATTGTGAGGGGTTGCCATGGGAATCTCCAGTTGCTTGGACTTTCCGCCGGTCGACTCTGTCCGTGTCCCGACTGGAAACGGATGTTTTCTCAAGTTTAGCGATAGACAATATGGCTGCGACGGAGCGATCCTCGCTCACGGCGCGGCGATGGCCTCCCTTGCCGCTCGCCGGCTGCGGCTCAGAGCAGGTTCGCGGGCCCGAAAGCGCGCGGCAGCAGCTCGGAAAGGCGCATCTCCAGAGGGCCTGTAGCGCCGTCGCACCAGATCACCGGGTCGGTGCCGCCCACCTGCGCGATCTCGTTCAGCACCTGTCGGCACCGACCGCAGGGGGTGACATGCTCGCCCTGCCCCGCCTCTCCCGGAGCGCCGCCGGTGACCGCCACGGCCTGCACCGCCCCCCGGCTGCCGGACAGGATCTTGGCCACGGCCACCGTCTCGGCGCAGAGGGAAAGCCCGTAGCTCGCGTTCTCCACGTTGGCGCCGGTGACGATCGAGCCGTCCGCCATCAGCAGCGCCGCGCCCACGTGGAAGCGCGAATAGGGGGCATAGGCAGAGCCGGCGGCCTCGCGCGCGGCGGCGATCAGGGTCTGGCAGGTATCGCTCATGGCTGCATCACTACCCAGCGCAGGCCATCTTGCGCAACCTCGGTGGCGAGCGCGGAGTTCGCCGTCCACAGCGCCCAGGGCCGCCCGCCATACGCCGGCTCGAACCGGTCGCGCACCAGCCACAGGTTGCGGTCGAGCTTGTGGGCGACGGCATAGCGCGACTGGAACGGCGGCGTCACCTTGAGGATCACCGGCTTGCCGGTATGCGTCTCCACCTGGTTCAGGAACGTCATGAGTTCGCTTTCCACTCTGGCGTCGCTGACCCGCACCGGGCAGGCATCGGCCAGCATGTCGAGCTCGACTGCCGGCGGCAGCAGGCGCGCGTCGCGCGGAACCGTGGTGACGAAGTTCGCCGCCTGGGTTCCGGCGGGCTGGCACGGGTCGTAGCGGTGGAGCGCGCCCACCTCCATCCCGGCCGCCCGCGCCGCCTCGAAGTTCTCGACGAAGCGGGGGTCGCGCGCGAAAGCGCTGGCGCTGGCATCGACATAGGCGAAATCCGCGCCGATCGCCTTCAACGCACTGAAGCTGACCTCGCCGTCGTCCGCGCCGATCTCCACGCCCTGTACCGCGTAGACGCCGCGCTCCGGCGTCCAGTGGCGCAAGTGCCACCAGCCCCATGCGCCCGCCCCGATAGCCGCCAGCACCAGCGCGCCCAGCAGGCGCAGGCGCCAATCCCCTTTCGAAGATGCGCCGCCTTTTGCGGATCCGCCGCCCTTCCTTGCCGCCATCGCCCTGCCCTCAACCGCGGATGTGGAGGACGCAGATCAGCGTGAAGAGGCGGCGCGCGGTGGCATGGTCCGTCTCGACCTTGCCGTGGAGGCGGTCGATCAACAGCTCGGCGGCCTCGTTGTGGACACCGCGCCGGGCCATATCGATCGTCTCGATCTCCTGCGGGCTCGCCTTGCGAATCGCCTGGTAGTAGCTTTCGCATATCGCGAAGTATTCGCGGATCGGGCGGCGGAAGCGGCCAAGGCCCAGCACAAGGGTTTCCAGGGCCGTCCCATCGTCGGCGGAAATGTCGAGGCTGAGGCGGCCGTCACGCACTGCAAGGCGCAGGCGGTAGGGGCCCTCGTGCCCGGCCGCACTCGCCCGCAAGGGGCGGAACACGTTGTCCTCGATCAGGTCGAAGATCGCGATGCGCCGCTCCTGCTCGATGTCCGCGTTGCGCCACAGGATGGTCGCATCGTCGAGCTCGATGTGGGAGATGCGCGGGTCCGCCATGATCGTGGAGCCTTTACGCGCTTGCGGCATGGGGGGGAAGTGGGCTTGCGATACATATCGGCAACAAGCGCCCGGGCCGGTGCAAGCATGCAACAAGCCGCGCCGGCCGCCAGCTCTGTCAGGGCGATCCCCGGGCCTTCCACAGCTTGTGGATTAATATCGGCCTTGCCCCGGCTTGCCCGATTCACTCGCCGCGAGCATTGTGCCGCGCTTATGGCCCAGCAAGATCTTCTCGTCCGCGCCGATGACGGCGCTCCGGCCGCCGTGCGCGCCCTTCCCGCGAACGTCGAGGCGGAAGCCGCCTTCCTCGGCGCGGTGCTGATCGACAACCGCGTGATCGAGGAACTGCAGACGCAGCTTGGGCCGCAGCACTTCTTCGAACCCGTCCACGCGCGCCTTTACGAGCGTATCCTTCAGCTGCTCGACCGCAAGGCGGTGGTCACGCCCGTCACGCTGCGCCCCTATTTCGAGGCCGACGAAGCGCTGAAGGCGCTGGGCGGCGTCTCGTACCTCGCGCGGCTGACGGCGGACGGCCAGGGCCTGCTGGCCCCGCGCGAGCTGGCGGACCAGATCTACGACCTGGCGCTCCTGCGCGAACTGATCTCGGTGGGGCGCAACCTCGTCGAGAGCGCGATGGACACCTCCGAATCGGTGGAGCCGCAGGAGCAGATCGAACGCGCCGAAGCCGCGCTCTACCAGGTGGCCGAAGGCGCCGCCACCGCCAGCGAGGCGCAGAGCTTCGGCGTCGCCACGCGCACCGCGATCCAGGCGATCGAGAAGGCGTTCAACTCGGGCGGCCACATCTCGGGCCGCACCACGGGCCTGACCTCGGTCAACCAGAAGATCGGCGGCCTGCACGATTCCGACCTCATTATCCTTGCCGGCCGCCCGGGCATGGGCAAGACCTCGCTCGTCACCAACATCGCCTTCAACACCGCCCAGCGCTATGTCGACGACACCGAGCGCGACGGCATCGCGCCCGAGAAGTCGGTCGGCGCTCCGGTTGCCTTCTTCAGCCTCGAAATGAGCGCCGACCAGCTGGCCACGCGTATCCTGGCCGAGCAGTCGAACATCAGCTCCGAAGCGCTGCGCATGGGCAAGATCAGCCGCGAAGATTTCCAGCAGCTGTCCTTCGCCAGCCAGCGGCTTGCCGAACTGCCGCTCTACATCGACGATACCCCCGGCCTCACCATCGCGGGCCTGCGCACCCGCGCGCGTCGCCTGAAGCGCCGCCACAACATCGGCCTCGTCATCATCGACTACCTGCAGCTGCTGACGGGCTCGGGCCGCGCCAACGACAACCGCGTGAACGAGATCTCGGAAATCTCGCGCGGGCTGAAGACGCTGGCAAAGGAACTGAGCGTGCCGGTGATCGCGCTCTCGCAGCTGTCCCGCGCGGTGGAACAGCGCGAGGACAAGCGGCCGATGCTGTCCGACCTTCGCGAATCCGGCTCGATCGAGCAGGACGCCGACATGGTCTGGTTCGTCTATCGCGAGGACTACTACGTCAAGGCGACCGAGCCCAAGTTCCCGAGTGACATGGACGGCCCTGACGTCAAGGACAAGTGGGAAACCTGGCGCCAGAAGATGGAGGAGGTCACCGGCCTTTCCGAGCTCATCATCGCCAAGCAGCGCCACGGCGCCACCGGAAAGGTGCGCCTGCGCTTCGAGGCGCGGATCACCAAGTTCTCCGACCTCGCGCCCGACGACATGCGCGCCGCATTCGAAAGCGACTGACGCTTGCGCGGGCGATCCCTCCCGCGTCCCGGCGCGCCTTCGGCGAGGCTCCGGCCATGACGGGCCGGCCATGATGGAGCGCGGCGTGCTCCTCGTCGCCGGGGGTTCCGGTTCGATCGGGAGCGCGATCGCGCGCATGGCGCTGGACGAGGGGTGGAGCGTGGCGCTCCACGGGCGCAGTCCGGACAAAGTGCAGGCCCTCGTCGCCGGCATGGCGCCTCTCGGCACGCTCGACGGGTTCGTCGCCGACCTGCGGGAAGAGGATGCCGCCGAAGTGCTGGTGGCCGAAGTTGCCGAACAGTTCGGGCGGATCGATGCCGTGATCGACTGCACGGCCACTGGTCCCGAAGGCATCACCGGCCTGTTTCCCGAGACCGCGCCCGATGTCTTCGGCGATTTCCTCAATGTCTCTGTCGGCTGGGTCGAGCGGCTTGCCCACGCGGCCTACCCCTACATTTCGCAGCAGGGCGGCACGCTGATCGCCTTCGTCTCGGACGCCGGGATCTACGCGGCGCCGCGCCAGACGCTGATCGGGGCGGCGCGGGCGGGCACCATCGGCTTCATCCGCAATTTCGCGGTGGAGGCGGCGCGCGACGGCATCCGCGCGCACGTCATCTCGCCTAGCTTCGTGGCGGGCAGCGCCAGTGCCGAGGCGCTCGGTTCCGAGCGGATGGCCCGCGCCGCCGCACGCGCCGGGCTCGGCCTTCCCGGGCCTGAGGACATCGCCCCGCTTGCGCTGTTCCTGTGCAGCGCGGGCGCCCGGCGGATCACCGGGCAGGTTATCAGCGTGAACGGCGGCCTCAACGCCTGACCGGCGCGTTCGCGGCACGCCTTGCACGATCCGCGCTTGCCCTCCGGCCGCGCCGGTCTACCCCGGCCCTATCACGAAGCCTCTACCACGAGGCGCTCTGGCCTACCCCGCAACCGCGCGCCCGCTTGCGGGTTTGTGGATGCAAAAGAGCGGAAGAAGAGGACAACCATGAGCGGGACACTGCTTGCCTGAAACGACCCTTGCCGGTGCGATCCCGCATTCCGCTCACCGACCCGCACCCGACCTGCCCCGCGAACAGGCGAGCGACCCTGCCGAGACTTTCGGCGAGCGAGAAGCGCGGCGGCGTTCCGACGCGATCCGCATCGCGCGCGTGGTATGCATCACCGGCGTCGTCTATGTCCACGCGTGGACGGGGCTTGACGGGCACAGCCTCGAACTCGCGCGCGGCACGCCGCAGGAAATCCTGCGCTGGGTGCTGATGGAAGCCTTCGGGCGCAGCGCGGTGCCGCTGCTGGGCCTTATATCCGGATGGCTGGTGGCGGGGTCGGGCCGCACGCGCGAATGGCGCAGCCACATCGCCCGCAAGGCGCGCACGATCCTGCTGCCGATGGTGCTGTGGAACCTCATCGCCATCGCCTTCGTCTCGGGCGCGGCGATGCTGCTGGGCCTTGCCGCGCCGGTCCCGCAGTCGCTCGGCTGGGTGCTGCAGGAAGTGCTCATCATCAGCCATCCGCCCGACATCAACGTGCAGATGCCTTTTCTGCGCGACCTGTTCCTGTGCATGGTGCTTGCGCCGCTGCTCGTGCGCATGCCCACGTGGAGCCTTGCTCTCCTCGCGCTCGGCGCGGGAGCATGCCATGTGCTGGGGCTTGGCCCGCCGGTCATCCTGCGCGCCTCGATCCTGATGTTCTTCACGCTTGGCATCGTCGCCCGCCGGGCCGGGCTTGCCGAGCGCGTGCCCGCATGGCCGCTGTTGCCGGTCGTGCTGCCCTTCGCCGTGCTCATGCCGCTGCACCTCTACACGGCGGTGGGCGACGTGCGCCCCTTCGACGATGCCTCCACCGCCGCGCTGGACCTTGCGGTGCGCGTCGCCGCCTCGCTTGCCGTGTGGCGTCTGGCATGGGCCGTGGCGGGAAGCCGGGCGGCGCCGGTCCTGCACCGGATCGAGCCCTACATGTTCTTCTATTTCTGCGCCCACCTCGTTCTGCTGTGGCTGTTCGGGCCGATGATCGGGCAGCTGACCGGCAAGCTCGGCTCCCCGCTCTATCCCCTCTACCTGCTTGCGCAGCCGTTCCTGATCCTCGCCGCCGTGGTGGGAATCGCGCAAGGGTTGATGCGCGTCGCCCCCCGTGCCGCCAAAGTGCTGAGCGGCGGGCGCCTCACGCGAGGAGCGCCGGGGCGCACGGGCTGAACCTTACCTCCCGCCCGGCAGCAGCGGCGCCGGGGCGAAGGCCAGCGCCACCAGTCCCCACAGTGCGAGCAGGACCATGACCCCGCCGATCCACTGCGTCAGGATCTTGGGGTTCGCCCGCCGCGTCACCAGCGCGCCCACCGGCGCTGCCACCACCCCGCCCACGAGCAGCCCCGAGGCCGCCATCGCGAAGGACTGGACGCCCAGCGAGCCGACGAAGGCCGAAAGCACGGTCACGCTCACGAAGAACTCTGCCGCGTTTACGGTGCCCACCGCCATGCGCGGGGTCATGCCCTGCGCGATGAGGCTGCCTGTCGACACCGGGCCCCAGGCGCCGCCGAACGCATCGAGGAAGCCCGAGGCAAAGCCCAGCGGCCCCACCATGCGCATGCGCCGGTACGCCTGCGCCCGCCGTGCGCCGCTCCACATGAGGTAGATGCCCACCGCCGCGAAGTAGACCAGCACCACCGGCCGCACGAACGTGAGATGCAGGTGCGTCAGCGCCCAGACGCCCAGCATTCCTCCCGCGATGCCCGGAATGACGAGGCGCGCGAAGAGCGGCCAGTCGATATTGCGCTGCAGGCCATGGGCCAGGCCCGAGACGCCGCTGGTGAACCCCTCCACCGCATGGGTGACGGACGAGGCGGTCGCGGGCGGCAGGCCCAGCACCACCAGCAGCGCATTGGCGATCACCCCGAAAGCCATGCCGAGCGCGGAATCGACCAGCTGCGCGAAGAAGCCGGCAGCGATGAAGGGGGCAAGCTCCGCCCATGGGATCGCCGAGAAGTCGATCATGCGTGGCCTCCCGCGCCGCTCTTTCGCCTTCGCTTACGGCCAAAGCGCCCGGCGGGCGCCGTCAGCATGAACAGGACCGGGAAGCCAAGCGCCAGAAGCGTCACCACGCCCGAGAGCACCGGCTCCGCCCCGGCCAGCCAGGGCAGCACGGCGGCCCATATGGCGACGCCCAGCACGATCAGCAGCGTGCGCTCCTGCGCGCGCTCGTCGTGGACGGAGAGCTCGGACGCGCTGCGTCCCTCGAACAGGGAACGCAGGCCAAGCCCCGTGCGGCTGCGTCGGTCCACCAGCGGGGCGGGGAAGCTCGCCTGCATCAGGGCGGCGATGCCGCTTGCGATCATGCGAAGGCCCACCGCGCTGGCAAAGCGGCGGAACTCCGCATTGCGATCGGTCAGCGCGCGAAGGCCGCTGCGCCCGCCGAAGACCATGTCGGCCAGCGCGGTGCTTTCGGCAAGGACGGGCGCAGCCTCTTGCACGGCGTCCTGCGTTGCGATGACCCATTCCAGGATCGCGGTGGGCACGTCCATCCCGGTCGCCCGCTCGAGCCCCTGGAAGCCGGGCGCCGAGTTCGCCTCGCAGATGCGATAGCCATCCTCGTCGAAGAGGATGTCGATCCCGGTGATGTCGAGTTGCAGCACGTCGGCGGCCTGCACCGCCAGTTCCGCCATCTCCTGCGGCGGGTTGTATGCAACGCCCACTCCGCCAAGCGACACGTTGGACTTGAACCCGCCCGTCAGCGAGCGGCGCTCCATCGCGGCGACGACCCGCCCGCCCACCACAAGCACGCGCACATCGCGGCCGTGGCTGGCGCGCACATAGTGCTGGAGGATGAAGTCCGCCTTCGCCTCTGCGCTTTCGAGAAGGCCGGCAAGGTCCTCGAACTGGCTGCGATCCTCGCACTTGAGGACGCCCGCGCCGCGCGTTCCCTTCAGCGTCTTGACGATGACCGGGAAGCCCAGTTCGCGCTCGACCAGATCGATGTCGACGGGGAAATTGCCCAGCATCGTGCGCGGGATCGGCAGCCCGGCCCGGTTCAGCGTCTGGAGCGTGTGCAGCTTGTCGGAAACGGTCTCGATCGTCTCGGGCCCGTTGACCAGCCGCACGCCGCGCCGCTGGATGTGGCGCAGCAGCGCCAGCGTGAAGTAGTCCGTCTCCGCCCCGGTGCGGCAGATCACGAAGTCGGGGCGCTCCACCGCCGCCCCCTGGTACTTCATCGCCCAGTCGCTTCCGGTCCCCACCACCAGCTCGAAGCGGTGGGGCTGGAAGACGTGCAGTTCCACTCCCAGCGCCCCGGCGGCCTCCTGGAAGCGGAACACCTCCGGCACCTCGGGGATCGCCGGGTCGAGTTCATGCTGAAACAGTATCCAGCCGCGCAAGGCGTAAGCCCCCCGTTGATTTTCGTGTCGTGACCGGGTCGCCTCCGCCCTTGCGGTCGGCCTCCGGTCGATGAAGTCGCGGCCGCTCCCGGGATGCGAAAGGCCCGGTTGCGAAAGGCGCGATTGCAAGTGCCCTGCCGCGCGCAGTAAGTAGAGGGCAAATAGGGGACAGGAAAGCTCTTATCGCATGGACAGCATCGACATCGCACCCGTCGATCCCCAGCCTTCCCGCCTGCGCGAAGGCATGGTGGCGATCCCCGCCGGCACCTTCACGATGGGCTCGGACCGCTTCTACCCCGAGGAAGCGCCCACCCGCCGGGTCTTCGTCGATGCTTTCCTGATCGATCGCGCGCCGGTGACCAACCGGGAGTTCGCCGCCTTCGTCGAGGCCACCGGCTACACCACTCTAGCCGAGATCGCGCCCGATCCCAAAGACTACCCCGGGATGTCGCCCGAGATGGGCCGCGCCGGATCGCTCGTCTTCCGCAAGACCGCGTCGCCGGTCGACACCAGCAATGTGGCGAACTGGTGGCAGTTCACTTTCGGCGCGGACTGGAAGCATCCGCTGGGGCCGGACGAAGATGTCGAGAGCCTTGGCCTCTGGGATCACCCGGTGGTGCAGGTCGCCTATGCCGATGCGCAGGCCTATGCCGAATGGGCCGGAAAGGACCTGCCGACCGAGGCCGAGTTCGAGTATGCCGCACGCGGCGGGCTGGACGGCGCGGACTATGCCTGGGGCGACGAACTGGCGCCCGGCGGCGCGATGATGGCGAACTACTGGCAGGGGCTGTTTCCCTTCGCCAACCAGTTGCTCGACGGGTGGGAGCGTACTTCTCCGGTCGGCACGTTCCCCGCCAACGGCTATGGCCTCGTCGATATGATCGGCAACACCTGGGAATGGACGCAGGACTGGTGGAGCGACCGGCCCGAGCTTCCGCGCGGCTCAGGTTCGTGCTGCAAGCTTGAAAATCCGCGCGGCGCCCGGCTGAGGGACAGCTACGACCCCGCGCAGCCGCGGATCAGGATCGGCCGCAAGGTCATCAAGGGCGGCTCGCACCTATGCGCGGCGAACTACTGCCAACGCTACCGCCCCGCCGCGCGCCATCCCGAAGCGATCGACACGTCCACCTCGCATATCGGCTTCCGCTGCGTCGTGCGGAAGGGGTGACCGGCGGCCCTTTGCGGTGCAGGCGGGCGGGGCCTGATGCGAAAAGGCCTAACGAAAAGGGGAGCCGTGAGGCTCCCCTTCCCGAGGAAACGAATGTGGTCGATGCGACGGCTCAGCCGCCGGTCACGCCCTTGGTGTCGCTCGTTCCGGTGCTGCTGGCGCTAGTGCCGCCAGAGCCCGAAGCGCTCGTGCTCGTCCCGCCGATCGACGATGAGCCCGTCTGCGAGGAGCCCGTCGACGAGGCACCGGTGGAGCTTCCGCTCGTCGCCGTGTGCGAGTAGCCGGGCGTGCTGGTGCCTGCGGTCAGCCCCTCGGATCGCGAGCCCGTGCCGGAGAGGCCGGTGCTTGAGAGGCCGGTGCTGGAGAGGCGCAGGTTGTTCTGCACATGGCGCACGCCGCTCACGTCATCGGCAAGGTCTTCGGCGCGGCGCTTGGCCAGGCGGTTGTCGACCGTGCCTTCGAGAGTGACTTCGCCATCCTTCACCTGAACGCGCACGTGGCTGGCATCGAGGCGCGAATCGTGGGTGAGGACATCGTTCACGTCCTCGCGGATGCGTTCGTCCGAGCGGGTGTAGTCGGACGGGCCGCGCCCGCGATGGTCGGCCTCGCGGCGGCGGGCGGCGTCCTCGTCACCGAACCAGCTGGCAACCTCGTCTCCTGCGCGCTGCAGGAAGCCGCGGCGTTCGCCATAGTCGCGCCAGGCGGAATCGTCGTCATGATCGCGCCCGCTCGACCAGCTTCCCGGGCCGTAGCTCGGACGGTAGCTGTTGCTGGGGCTCATGCCGCCGGAGAGGCCGGAACGTTCGTTGCGCGAGAAGTCGCGGCCGCCGAACTCCTCGCTGGTGAAGTTGCCATAGCGGTTGCCGCCGCTGGCGTCGTAGTCGTGCGGGTGATAGTCGCTAGAATGCTCGCCCGAGAAGCGATAGCCCCGGTCGGCAGCGCGCCCACGACCCTGGTGGGCGTCATAGCCGCCTTCGCTGCCACGGAAGCGTCCGCGCCCGTAGCCGCCGCTCTCACCATAGCTGGACCCGTAGCTGGAGCCTTGGCTCGCGCCATAGCTGCCACGATCGCGGTGGCTGCGCTCGCCCCCGCCCCAGCTTTCGCCGCGCTGGCGATCCGAAGACTCGTCGCGCGGATCGCCTACATAGCGGCCTTCCAGCGAACGGCTCTGGCGGGAATAGTCGCTCCGCCCGCTGTCTTCGGTATCCCAGTCCGAGCCTTGCTGCCGACCGGCATCTGCCTGCCACTGGTTGGCCTGCCGGGGCGAATCCCACGAGCTGTCGTCGCTGCGATACCCGCCAGCCTGGCGGCTGTGTGCATTGGGGTCACGTCGGTTCATGGATGCTCTCCTTCGGTCTCTCTTGAATGGCGGACCGGCCGGCGCGAAACATCGCTCCGCGCCCTTTGCCGAAACGCTACGACCATGAAACGCGCCGGGCCCGTGGTTCGATCCACTGTCCAACCCGCCCGCCATGGCATCCACCGCAACCGACGCCGGATTGCCGGCGCCACCCGAAATGCACCTTTTGTTTAGGATAATACCGTAGGCATCCGCGCAAATGAGCGGGGTTCGGGAAATCATGGCGGTAGACGCGCAGACAATGCTGCTGATGACGAACGGCATCGCCCTCGTCGCGGCGGCCTTCCTGTTCATGGAGTGGCGCGCGCTGCGCGAGGCGTTCCTGCTCAGCTTCGCGCTGGGCTTCTCCTCGATCGTCATCGGCTCCTCGCTTTCGACGATGCGGCAGGAAGGCTCGTTCGTCGTTGGGGTCTGGATCGCCAACTCGATGGTGCCGCTTGCGCACCTTGCCTTCCTGCACGGAGCCGCCGCTTTCGCGGGCCGCCGGATTGCGCCTGCCTGGTTCCTCGTGCCGGTCGCCAGCTGCCTCGCCATGGGCCTTTCCCTGATGGACGAGGCAGGGACCCTGCGCGACCAGCTGATGTCGCTGTTCAACGCGGGTGCGGTGGCGGTGCTTTCGCTGAAGGCGGCGAGCGTCCTGCCACGCACCAGCGGAACCGGCGCATCGGAGACGCGCATGCTGGCGGGGACATTCCTGATCCACGGCAGTTTCTATACGGTGAAGACGCTGTGCGCCTTTGCGCCAGGAGCCTTCGTCGATCTTTCCAGCTATGCCGGGACGATGATCGTCGTCTCGCTGTTCGAGGGCGCTCTGGTCGCCGTGGCGCTGGCCATGTCCATCGCGGCGGCATTGCGCCGGCGGCGCGAGGGCCATGTCATTCGCCTGGCCGAAAGCGACCCGCTGACCGGCCTCTACAACCGTCGGGGCTTCGAGAACCGCGTCCAGACCCTGGCCGAGGGCGGCACCCACGGGCGCGGCGCGCTGCTGCTGATCGACATCGACCACTTCAAGGCGGTGAACGACCGCTTCGGCCATCAGGAGGGCGACCGCCTGCTGGTCTCTCTCGCGGAGTATCTCCAACTGCGGTGCCCCGGCTCGGCTATAGTCGGACGGCTGGGAGGCGACGAGTTCGCCGTTCTCCTTCCCGGCTTCGACGAGGCTTCCGCTCTCGATCTCGCGCAGGCCCTGTGCCGGAGCTTCGGGGGCAACGAAACTTCGGGGAGGGACACACCGGGCACGCTCAGCATCGGCTGCGCCGCGGTGGAGTTCCCCGCGGCCGACCTTCCGGCCGCATACCTTCGCGCCGACCGCAACCTCTACGATGCCAAGAGCAAGGGCCGGGGTCGGGCCAGCATCGGGGCCAACCTTGGCCCCAGCCCCGTTCAGCCGCCCGTCTACGCGCCGTTCACGCCCCGCGCGCTTTCGCGGGTCGCCAACGGCTGACGGTCAGGCGTCCGACGCTTTCGCGCGCACATCCTCGGATGGCTCACCGGCCGCCTTCGGGGGCTCGGCTTCCTCGTTGCGCCAGCGGTCGGCCTCGGTCGCGGGCTGGCCCGTGACATTGCGCTGGTCGCGCGGTTCGTACTCGCCGCGACCTTCGCGCGCGTCTTCCTGTTCCCGCCACGACTTGCCCGGATCGCCGGCAGTGCCGGTAACCTTGCGCGAATCCTGGGGCTCGTATTCTCCGCCGCCCGGCATGGCTTCCATCTCCTTCGTATGCGTCGCCCGCGAACGCGCGCCGCTCCACCCCTGCTCTACGCATGCCGTGCCCGCCCGGTTTCCGTGGAAGGCCATGGCGTTGTTCCACGGCGACGAACGGTCTGCAATCGATCTGCACTTGACCCGGAACCCTTCGGCGGGCGATGTGTTCAGCCGTGCACAGGATGGCGCGGGGGCTGCGCGACGCGTGCGCAAAGGGATGCAGTGGGGCAATGACGCGCAAGATTGAGGACGGCGCGGGGTTCATGGGGCTCGAAGGCGAGCTTTCCCGCCGCATCGCTGCGCATGACTGGGCTTCCACTCCGATCGGGCCGATCGAAGACTGGCCCGTCAGCCTGCGCAATACCGTGGGCATGATGCTTCCCTCGCCCGTGCCGCTGGTGCTGTTGTGGGGGCCCGAAGGGGTCATGCTCTACAACGACGCCTACGCCCGGTTCGCCGGTGCGCGCGATGGCCGCCTGCTCGGCTCCAACGTTCGCGACGGCTGGGACGAAGTCGCAGAGTTCAACGACAACGTGATGCGGGTGGGCCTTGCCGGCAAGACCCTGAGCTACCGCGACCACATGCTCACTCTCCACCGCGACGGCAGGCCCGAGCGGGTGTGGATGAACCTCGACTATTCCCCCGTTCCGGGCGACGATGGCCAGCCCGCCGGCGTCCTCGCGATCGTGGTGGAAACCACCGAGGCGCATCTCGCCGCCGAGGCCCTGCAGGAGCGCGAGGCGCGGCTGCGCTTCCTGGACGACCTGAGCCGCATGGTCGCGGACTGCCGGGGCGCGGACCAGATCCTGGCGATCACCACTCGCCTCACCGCCCAGCACCTGGGCATCAGCAACTGCGCCTATGCCGACATGGACGCGGACGGCGAAGGCTTCACCATCCGCGGCAACTGGCACGCGCCGGGCTCTCCCTCTATCCTGGGGCACTACCAGCTTGCCGACTTCGGCGAGCGGGCCGTACGCGAGCTTTCCGCCGGTCGCCCGCTCATCATCAACGACAACCGCGCGGAACTCGCGCCGCACGAGGCACAGACTTTCCAGAACATCGGCCTTGCCGCAACGATCTGCATGCCGCTGGTGAAGCAGGGCCACCTGACCGCGCTGATGGCCATCCACGACAGCAAACCTCACGTCTGGAGCGCCTACGAACTCGGCGTCATCCAGGAGGTGACGGAGCGGTCCTGGGCGCACATCCAGCGCGTCGGCGCCGAGGGGCTTCTGCGCGAGCGGGAGGAGTACAACCGCCAGATCCTCGACGGCGCGATCGACTACGGCATCGTCGCCACCGATCTCGACGGGCGCATCACACTCTGGAACACGGGCGCCGCCGCGATGCTGGGCTGGACGGAGCCCGAGATGCTGGGCCGGCCCATCGACGTCTTCTTCACGCCCGAGGACCGCGCGGTCGGCCGCCCCGCGGCCAAGCGGCGCGAGGCGCTGGAGACCGGGCGCGCCCACGATGCGCGCTGGCACCTTCGCAAATCGGGCGAGCGCTTCTGGGGCCTGAGCGAGATGAGCCCGCTGCACGACGGCGCGGGGGCGGTGATCGGCTTCGTCAAGCTCATGCGCGACCGCACTCACGAGCACGAGGCGCAGACCGCGCTCAGGCTCAGCGAGGACCAGCTGCGCCGCGCACAGGTGGCGGGCGGCGTGGGCCTGTTCTCCATCGACGTGCGGACCAATACCATCACCGGCACCGACGAGTTCTGCCGCATCTTCGGCGTGGAACAGGGCGGCGCGATGGAGCCCGAGATATTCGAGCGGCTCGTGGTGCCCGAAGACCGCGAGCTGATTTCCACCTCGGGACGCCGCCACGACGCCGCAGCCGTGCTCGACGTGGAATACCGCATCCACCGCGCCGACACGGGCGAACAGCGGGTGATCTCGCGCAAGGCCGATTTCGAGCTTGGGCCCGACGGCGCCCCGCTGCGCATGGTAGGCGTGGTGCAGGACATCACCGAGCGTCGCCGCACCCAGCTCGCGCTGGAAACCAGCGAGGCGCAGTTCAGCGCGCTCGCCCAGAACATGCCGACGCAGGTCTGGACGGCGCAGGCGGACGGGCGGCTCGACTGGTTCAACGACCGCGTCTACGCCTACTCGGGCGAGCCGCGCGGCAGTCTGGACGGCGATGGCTGGGCGCGGCTGATCCACCCTGACGAGCGCGAAACCGTGCTGGATCGCTGGGCTAGGGCGGTCGCGAGCGGCGAAATCTTCGATACCGAGATGCGCCTGCGCGATGCCAAAGGGGACTGGCGCTGGCATCTCACCCGCGCGCTGCCGCTGGCGGACGCGCGCGGCGCGATCACCGCCTGGGTCGGCACCAACACCGAGATCGAGGCACAGAAACAGCTCGAGGCAGCTTACGCGCAGGACCGCGACCGGCTCTGGTCGATCAGCCGCGATCTCATGCTGGTCTGCGATTTCACCGGGCTCATCACCGCCGTCAATCCCTCCGCCGAGCGGCTGCTGGGCTGGCATGAGGGCGAGATGCTCGGCCGCCGAATCGCCACTTTCGTCCATCCAGACGACCGCGAAGCGACCGCCTCGGAAGTGAGCAAGCTCTCCGCCGGAGAGCGCACCATCGCTTTCGAGAACCGTTACCGCGCGAAGGACGGCGACTATCGGCTCATCGCCTGGACCGCGGTGCCGGACGGGCGCCGCATCCATGCCGTGGGCCGCGACATCACGGACCAGCGCGCCATCGAGGAAGCGCTGCGCCAAAGCCAGAAGATGGAGGCGGTGGGCCAGCTGACCGGCGGCATCGCGCACGACTTCAACAACCTGCTCCAGGGTATCACCGGCAGCCTCGACATCATGCACCGCCGCCTGGCGAACGGGCGCACGCAGGACCTCGACCGCTGGCTGGCAGGCGCACGTACCTCGGCCGAACGCGCGGCGGCGCTGACGCACCGGCTTCTCGCCTTTTCGCGCCGCCAGCCGCTCGATCCTCGCCCGGTCCAGACGAACCCCCTTATCGCCTCGATGGAGGACATGCTCCGCCGCACCCTGGGGGAGAACATCGAACTCGATTTCGTCCTCGCCAACGGCCTGTGGCAGACCCGCTGCGATCCCAACCAGCTTGAAAGCGCGATCCTCAACCTCGTCATCAACGCGCGCGACGCGATGCCTTCTGGCGGCCGCCTGACGATCGAGACCTGCAATGCCCACCTTGAAGGCCACGATGCGGGCCTCCAGCGCGACGTGACGCCCGGGCAGTACATCTGCCTCTCCATCACCGACACCGGCGTTGGCATGGACCGGGAAACGGCCGCCCGCGCGTTCGAGCCGTTCTTCACCACCAAGCCGATCGGCCAGGGCACGGGTCTTGGCCTTTCGATGATCTACGGCTTCGCGCGCCAGTCGGAAGGCTACACGCGCATCCAGTCCGAGGAAGGCGAAGGCACCACGATCAAGCTCTATCTTCCCCGCCACCACGGCGCGGAGCGGGTGGAGGAGGAGAACGTGGTGCAGGAAACCCCGCCTGCCGCGCGCGATGGCGAAGTGGTGCTGGTGGTGGAGGATGAACCGGTCGTGCGCGGCCTCATCCTCGAAGTGCTGGACGAACTGGGATATACCGCGATCGAGGCGGCGGACGGGCCCTCGGGCCTCTCCGTGCTGCAATCGGAACGGCACATCGACCTGCTCGTCACCGACATCGGCCTGCCCGGGCTGAACGGCCGGCAGGTAGCCGAGGCCGCACGCGCCCTGCGCCCGGACCTCAAGGTGCTGTTCATGACCGGCTATGCCGAAAGCGCCGCCATGGCATCGGGCTTCCTGGAACCGGGAATGGCGATGGTGACGAAGCCTTTCGCCATGGACGTGCTGGCAAGTCGCATCCGCGAGATCATCGGCGGCTGAATGGCCTTGCCCCTGCGCCTTCGCTTTGCCAATAAGCCCCCACGGCATCGCACTGCCGCGCGCGCACGAGGCCTATCGAATGTCTGACCAACCAGCTGATCTCAACGGCCTTCGTGTCCTCGTGGTGGAGGACGAGTTCCTAGTCTCGATGCTGCTGGAGGAAATGCTGGCGGACCTCGGCTGCTCGGTGGTGGGCCCTTACGCCACTCTCCCGGCCGCGCTGGAGGGTGCAAGCACCGCCTCCTACGACGTCGCCGTGATCGATCTCAACCTTGGCGGCGAGAAGGCGGACCCGGTCATCGCCGAAGTTGCCGGCCGCTCCATCCCCCACGCCATCGCCAGCGGCGGCTACGATGCTGCCAGCGGCCACAAGCCCACGGTGCTGCTGGACAAGCCCTATAGCTCGGCCCAGCTCGAACAGGCGATGCGCACCTTGCGGGCCGCTCTCGACCAGAAGGTCTGAGGCTTTCGGCGCACTCAGGCCGCGTTGACCAGCACGAAGGGTATCGTCACATAGCCGCGCACGGCGGTGGCGATGCCCCCGTTCATCGTCGGCGACCAGCGCCAGCGGCGCACCGCCTGCAGCGCCGCACGGTCTAGCCGCTGGCTGCCGCTGCTCGCGGCGACCTTGATGTCGCTCACCCTGCCGTCCGTACCCACCAGCACGAGCAGCTTGACCGTCCCCTGCTCGCGCGCGCGACGGGCGTCGGTGGGGTAGGCGGGCGGCTTGGCGAACAGCACCTTGCTGGACAGGTCGCCGCCGTCCTGGGTGGTGGCTGCCGGCGGGGAGACGGCCGGCGCTGCGGCGGAAGCGGTGCCCTGGCTGGGCGCGCTGGGCGGAGGAGCTGCGGGCGGCGGCGCATCGACAGCCACTTGCACCGGACCTTGCGAAGGCACCTCGATCATCGGTCGGGGAACCACGGTGGGCGAGGGAGCGGCGGGCTGCGTTTCCAGCCGCGTCGGTTCGGGCGGAGGAGGAGGCGGGGTCACGTCAAGCTCGCTCACCTCGATCGTCGTCAGGCGCGAACGCTCCTTGTGCTTGGCGACGATGTTGAGTGTCGCCATCGCAGCCACGATACCCAGGATCGCGCCCGCGGAGGCGATAAGCGCCACCGGCCGCGCCCCGCCGGACGCACGGTAACACCCGCGCTCGTGGAAATGGGATGTGGCAGCGACAGGCTCGGACAAGGTCCGGGCAAGGATGGCACCTTCACGGTCCGCCGGGTGCCCTGAAGCGGCGCCGGCAGCGCCTGCGGCAGGAACGCCGGTCCAGTCATCCGCAGTGGAAGCCGCGAGTGTCGCCAATTGTAATCTCCTGCCAACCACTATTGCGAGTGATTTGCATATACACTAAGCACCGGCTCGTCCAGAGGGCAGGCGGCTTCGGCTCGCCACGCACGGATACCCCCCGCGCCGCCCTCCCCCGGTTCAGCGAAGGATGCGATACTTGGAAGCCGCCGATGCTCTTGCCGACACCGCCTCGCGTGGCTCGCACGACCGTCGCCCCGCCGGAGACGGCGGGCACGGCGCGCCGCAGCCTGCGCGCACCCGCCCGGCGGCACCGCCGAAGCGCAAGAACAAGAAGGCCCGGGCCATCTGGCTCAAGCAGCTGCACACCTGGCACTGGGTGAGCGCGGCGATCTCGCTGGCGGCCATGTTCCTGTTCTCCGTGACGGGCATCACGCTCAACCACGCGGCATCGATCGCGGCCGAACCGGTCGTGACCAGGAGCGAGGGGCGGCTCCCGGCCGATCTTCTCGCCGCCCTGCCCGCTCCCGGCGACGCCACGGTTCCTCTTCCGGCCGAGGTCGCCAGCGCCGTCGCGAAGGCCGTTCCACTCGACCCGGCGGGGCGGGCGGCGGACTGGACGGGCGATGATGAGGTCTATGTCGCGATGCCGGGACCGGGCCGCGACGCCTGGGTCAGCATCGACCGCGCGACAGGTGCGGTCTCGGCCGAGGTGACCGATCGCGGCTGGATTTCCTACCTCAACGATCTGCACAAGGGGCGGAACACCGGCGACGCGTGGTTCTGGTTCATCGACCTGTTCGCGGTAGCCTGCGTGGTCTTTACGCTGACCGGCCTGCTGCTGCTTCAGCTCCACGCGAAGCACCGGCCGATGACATGGCCGCTGGTGCTGCTCAGCCTCATCGCGCCGGTGCTGCTGGCGATCCTTTTCATCCACTGACGAGAAAGCCCGTGATGACATCATCGAAGATCCTGCCCGCGATGCCGCTGCTGGCCGCCGGACTTGTCGCAACGCCCGCTCTGGCGGCCTCGGTGACGATCACCATCCCGCAGGTGAAGGTGGCGGAATACCACCGACCTTACGTGGCAGGCTGGCTGGAGCCGGTTGGCGGCGGCAGCGCGCGCACCGTCTTCGTGTGGTACGACGTCAAGAAGGGCGGCCGCGAACCTGGCACCAAGTGGCTGGCGGACCTGCGCAGCTGGTGGCGCAAGGGAGGCAACACCATGAAGCTTCCGGCGAACGGCGTGAGCGGCGCAACCCGCGCGCCCGGCAGCTACACCGTGCCGATCCCCGCCAACCTGCCCGCCGGACAATACGTCTTCAAGGTCGAGGCCGCGCGCGAGACCGGCGGGCGCGAACTGGTGTCGGTGCCGTTCTCGGTCCCGGCGAAGGGCGGCTCGGCCTCGGGCAAGACCGAGCTTGGCACCATCACCATCCGCTGAACCGATCCTTTTCATCGAACCAGTCAACAGGGGAACTTCCATGCGCTTTCGTACTGTCCTGATCGCCGCCGCCGCCGCATCCTCGGCGCTTGCCACTCCGGCGATGGCTCACCGCCAGTGGCTCCTGCCATCCACCACCACGCTTGCCGGCACGAGCGAATACGTGACCGTCGATGCCGCGGTTTCCAACGACCTGTTCTATCCCGACCACGTCGCCCTGGACCCGGCGGCGGTCAAGGTCTGGGCGCCTGACGGCAGCGAAGGCAAGGTCGAGAACCCGTCGAAGGGGCGCTATCGCGGCACCTTCGACGTCGCGATCGACAAGCCGGGCACCTGGAAGATCGGCATGGAGCGCTCGATGATCGGCGGCACCTTCAAGCTGAACGGCGAGCAGTGGCGCGTGGGCGGCCGCCGTCCGCCGATGGCGCCCGGTGCCGCACGGCCTAGCGGCGCGGCTCCCGCTGGCGCAGCTCCTGCCGGTGCGGCTCCTGCCCGCGCTCCCGGAGCGCCGGGTTCGGCGGGCGGTCAGGCAGGCGGCCAGCCGATGCGCATGGTCGCGAGCGTGGCCGAAATCCCTGCCGGCGCCACCGAGGTGAAGCTGACCGAATCGCTGTCCACCTACGCTATCTACGTCAGCGCCGATGCTCCGACCAAGGGCGTGCTGACTCCCACCGGCAAGGGGCTGGAGTTCGATCCCGTCACCCACCCCGATGCGCTCGTCTCGGACGAGGAGGCGCAGTTCCGCTTCCTGGTCGACGGCAAGCCGGCGGCGGGCGTGAAGGTGACGCTGGTGCCCGGCGGCAAGAAGTACCGCGAGGCCGAACATGCGCAGGAACTCACCACCGGTGCGGACGGCATGGTCCGCGTGAAGTGGCCCGTCGCAGGCATGTACTGGATGAGCGCCACGACCGAGGACGCCAAGCCGAGCGACAAGCGCGCCTCTGCCCGTCGCATGACCTTCGGCAGCACGCTCGAGGTCGTCGCGCCCTGAACCGGGCCTAGCGGCTGAAGTCCGACCCTTGCGTTTCGCCGTACCGCCTGCGATCGATCCCGCGTGCTTCGCCACCTGGCGACAGGACGCGGCGATCGTGCGGCTGGGCGGCGAAACCATGGGCACCAGCTGGAGCGTCAGCGTGGCAGCGCCGCCCGGCTTTGACCGGGGGGCGACCGCTGCCGCCATCGAAGCGCGGCTGGAACACATCCTCGGGCAGATGAGTCACTGGCGCGCCGATTCGCTCCTCGGCCGCTTCAACGCGGCGCCTGCGGGAGCATGGCTCTCCCTTCCTGCGGACTTCGCCCGGGTCATGGATGCCGCGTTCGACGTGGCGGAGCGCTCCGCCGGAGCGTTCGACCCGGCAGTCGGCGTGCTGGTCGACATCTGGGGGCATGGCCCGGTGAAAGTCGCCCGCCCGCCCGGTCCCGAAGAAATCGCGCAGGCGCTTTCGGTGTCGGGTTACGGCCGCCTCCTCCACGAACACGAGCCTGCGCGGCTTCGACAGCCCGGAGGGCTGCGGCTCGACCTTTCCGGCATCGCCAAGGGCTTCGCGGTGGATGCGCTGGCGCTGCTGCTGCGCGAAAGGGGCTGCGACCATGCCCTCGTCGAGATCGGAGGGGAGCTTGTCGGCATGGGGCTGAGGCCGGACGGCGATCCCTGGTGGGTGGAGGTCGAGACGCCGGCCTGCGAGCCCGAACTCTTGCGGATCGCGCTGCACCAGCTCGCCGTTGCGACCTCGGGCGACTATGTGCGCGGGCGCCATACGATCGATCCGCGCAGCGGCTTGCCGGTGGAGCATGCCGTTTCGGTCAGCGTCATCCACCCTTCCGCCATGCTAGCCGATGCGTGGGCGACGGCGCTGGGCGTTCACGCGCCCCTTGCCGCACAGAACCTCGCCTGCCGCGAGAAGCTCGCCGTCCGCCTTCTCACCCGCACGGGCGACGAGCTGGAAGAATGGCTGTCCCCCGCCCTTGAAGCGATGATCGAAGACGATTGACGAAGGGTCGGGCGCGCCCGCGTCCATTCACCAGCCGCCGATACACACTGACGTGTATTCAGAACTGAATAACGACAAGAACAATTTTGAAAACGACGCTTGCTAATGAGAGTGACTCTCAATATCAGCCCTCGCGTCAAGTGCGACACATGAGGGGAAAACATGTCACTCAAGCCTTCCAAGGCGGCCGCGCGCCGCACCTTCCTGGCGCTGTCCTGCATCGCTCCGGCCTTTGCGCCGGCCGCTGCTCACGCGCAGCAGGCCGAGACGGAGCGCAGCCTCGGCGGCGTCACGGTTTCGGACACCGCGATCACCGAAGAACCCGGCCGTGTTCTGGAATCGCCCAAGCGCACCCGCCCTGTCCGCGACACGCCCCAGACGATCACCGTGCTCAGCAACGAGGTGATCGAGCAGCAGAACCTCCTCACCCTGCGTGACGTGCTTTCGACCGTGCCGGGCATCACTTTCGGCGCCGGTGAAGGCGGCACGGGCCCCGGCGACAACATCACGTTCCGCGGCTACAGCGCCAGCAACGACATCACCGTCGACGGCGTACGCGACAGTGCGCAGATCACCCGCACCGACTCCTACAACCTCGAGCAGGTCGAAGTTACCAACGGTGCAAACTCGGTGATCTCGGGCGCCGGTTCGGTCGGCGGCAACATCAACATCGTGACCAAGCGCCCGAAGGCGGAGGACGCCTATGTCGCCACCGCAGGCATCGGCACCGACGAATACTACCGCGCCACCGTGGACCTCAACAAGCGCGTCGCCGACGTGGTCGCCTTCCGCCTGAACGCGATGTGGCACCGCAACGACGTGCCCGGCCGCGACGTCGAGGACTACAGGCGCTGGGGCGTGGCGCCCTCGCTCACCGTGGGCATCGACGGGCCGACCCGCCTGACGCTGCAGTACAACCACCAGGAGGACAACAACATCCCGCAGTACGGCGTGCCGTACTATCTGGGCGGCGGCGTCCCCGGCGTCGATCGCAGCGACTACTTCGGCTATCGCAACTTCGACAAGCAGCGCATCAACGTCGACCAGCTGACCGCGATCTTCGAGCACGAGTTCAGCGACTTCGTCTCCGTCCGCAATCTTGCGCGCTGGCAGGATTCGCGCCAGCTGACGCAGGTCAGCCCGCCGCAGGGCACCTACTGCCTGGAGAGCGGCCTCACCCCGACGGGCGCTGCGTGCACCGTGAACGTGGGCGCTGCCGGCACCGTGCTGCTGCCCGCAGGCTATTACCTGATCGGCGGTCCGCGCGGCAACACGCGCGACACGCGCAACCAGCTCATGTTCGACCAGCTCGACATCAAGGCCGTGTTCAACACAGGCGCCATCGAGCACACCATCGACGTCGGCGGCGCGGTGACCTGGGAAAAGTACGACCTCTACACCGGCAACTCGCTTCGCGGGGCTGACGGTTCCGTGCCCTACTCACGCTATCCGCTGGTCAACATCGCCAACCCGAACGAGGTCGTCACCGGCCCGGCGAGCCCGTACTTCACGTATGGCAGCAACGTCTACGTGGGCCCGGTGAACTTCATCCGCGCGGGCCACACCATCGGCGAGCAGACCAACGTCGCTGGCTACCTGTTCGACACCATGAAGCTGGGCAAGTTCGAACTGAGCGCAGGCGCCCGCCTCGAGCGCAACGTGGGCACCAACCGCGCCGACACGATCTGCACGACCGTGGGCGGTTGCACCGTCGCGGGCGTGGCCGTGCCGCTGGGGCAGGTCACGATCGCCGGAGCGGAAGCCCGCAACGCCGACACGCTGTTCTCCTACCGCGTCGGCCTCAACTACAAGCCGGTGGAAGCGGTGAGCATCTACGCTGCCTACGGCAACTCGCGCACACCGTCGAAGAACTCGGTCAACGGCTCGTGCACGGCGGAGACGCCCGGCGTCACCAACGCCACCTGCAACATCAACCCGGAATCGGCCAAGAACTACGAGATCGGCGTCAAGGGCGAGCTGTTCGACGGCGGCCTGCTGCTGACGGCCGCGGCCTTCCGCAACGAGCGCGACAAGTACGCGGTCGTCTCGGGCGATCCGACCGTGCCCAACCAGCAGCTCGACGGCAAGTCGCGCGTGGACGGCATCGCGCTCGGCGCGTCCGGCGCGATCACGCCGAACTGGACGATCACGGCGAACTATACCTACCTCGACGCCGAGCTTCTGCAGTCGGTCTCGGACAGGTGCCTCGCCAATCCGGGTTCGGGCAGCTGCTCCAACACGCCCGCCAACCCGAACCCGGGCGCAGGCCAGTACCTGACGCAGACGCCCAAGCACTCGGGCAGCCTGTTCACCACCTACCGCCTGCCCTTCGGCCTGACGGTGGGCTACGGCTTCACGTACCAGGGCAGCTTCCTGCTTTCGGCGGCGACGCCTACGGCATCGGCGATCCGTTCGGACGACTTCCTCATCCACCAGGGCTACCTGGCCTATGAGATCTCGCCCAACTTCTCGGCGCAGCTGAACGTCAAGAACATCGGCGACAAGCTGTACTACACTCGCATCCGCAACAACGGCTGGGCCACTCCGGGCGACGCCCGCTCGGCCGTGCTGACGCTGATCGGGAAGATCTGAACCGTCCCGTCCCAACCGGGGACCCGGCGACGCGCTACCGAGTGCGCGCCGCCGGGTTTTCCCGTTGACCCCGATCATTGCCAGCCCGTGCATCCTGGGCGAAGAAGCTTCCCATGGTCATCGAAATTCCCGGACTGTTCGACGCCGCCGAAGTGCGCGAGATGCGAGACGCGCTGGAAAGAGCCGACTGGGCGGACGGGCGCGCCACTGCCGGGCACCGCGCCGCGCGGGTCAAGGAGAACGAACAGCTTCCCCTCGACCATCCCCTGGCAAGGCAACTGGCCGACCGCGTGCTCGACAGGCTGGGAAAGACGCCGCTGTTCATCGCCGCCGCGCTTCCCGCCAAAGTTCTGCAGCCGCGCTTCTCGCGCTACGACGGGAGCGGCCACTACGGCAACCACGTCGACAATGCGATCTTCCCCATTCCGGGCACCGGCGAGCATCTGCGCTCGGACGTTTCCGGCACGCTCTTCCTCAGCGATCCCGATGAGTACGAGGGCGGTGAGCTGGTGATCGAGGACATGTTCGGCACCCACACCGCCAGGCTTCCGGCGGGGAGCCTCATCGTCTACCCCGGCTCCAGCCTGCACCGTGTCGAGCCGGTGACGCGCGGGACGCGTTTCGTCTCGTTCTTCTGGACGCAGAGCTTCATCGCCTCGCCCGAGCGGCGGCGACTGATGTTTGAGCTGGACGGTGCGATCCAGTCCGTCGCCGCCGATCATCCGGAGCATTCCTCGGTCGATACGCTGACGCAGGTCTACCACAACCTGCTGCGCCAGTGGTCCGCCACATGAGCGACGGGCAGGCCGCCGCGCCTCTCCCGCCGCTGGCCGAGATCCCCGCAGACCTGCGCAGCCTGGCCGATTACGAGCGCCGTGCCGCCGCTCACATGGCGCCCGAGGTCTGGCGTCATGTGCAGGAAGGGGCCGGACGCGAGATCACGCTTCGCGAGAACCGCGCGGCCTTCGATCGCATCGGGCTCCTGCCGCGCGCCATGGCCGACCTTTCCGGGACCACGCGCATCGAACTGCTCGGCCGCTCGCACGCGGCGCCGATCATGCTAGGACCCATCGCCTACCAGCGCCTTGCCAATCCCGACGGCGAACTGGCCACGGCGCGCGCGGCCACGGCGCTCGATACCGGTATGGTGGCCAGCACGCTTTCAAGCGTCCGGCTGGAAGACATCGCCGCATGCGCCCGCCTTCTCGCCGCCGAATTCGCGCGCCCCGCGCCGCCGCTATGGTTCCAGCTCTACCTCCAGCAGGAACGCGGGCACAGCCTCGAACTGGTTCGCCGCGCCGAGGAAGCGGGCTACGAAGCGATCGTCCTGACCATCGATGCCGGTCTGAAACCCTCGGGCATCGTCCTGCCCGACGGGGTGGAGGCGGTGAACCTTGCCGGCATGCCGCGCCCCCGGCAGACATCGACACCGGGCGGTGCGATCCTTCTGGGAACGCCCCTTGCCGCCGCAGCACCGGGATGGGAAGACCTTGCGTGGCTGCGCGCCGCCACTCGCCTGCCGATCCTCGTCAAGGGCATGGTGCTGGCGGACGACGCGCGCCGGGCGGTGGAGGAAGGCGTGGATGGTCTCATCGTCTCCAACCATGGCGGCCGTGTGCTCGATGGCCTGCCGAGCCCCGTGGAGCTGATCCAGTCGGTGGCCGAGGCGACCGGAGGGGCCGTGCCCCTGCTGCTCGACGGCGGTGTGAGGCAGGGGACCGACGTGGTGAAGGCCCTGGCGCTTGGCGCACGCGCAGTGCTGGTCGGCCGCCCGCAGATGCACGCCCTCGCGGTTGCCGGGATGGCGGGCGCGGCGCACATGATCCATCTTTTGCGCACTGAACTGGAAGCGGCCATGGCGCAGCTTGGATGTCCCAAGGTCGAGATGCTCACGCCCGACCGGCTGGTCTCGCTGGCAGGCTGAGCGCGGCTAGGCTGAGCGCGAGCTCTGCGCCCGCAAGCGCGCTTCGGTCAGCCCACCGGCACTCGCACGATGGCTGACGGGGCGTCGCGAAGGCGCAGGTGCAGCATGCCCCCGGCAGGCCGGGAAACCTGCAGGCTGGCGCCCGTGTAGCCCGAAGGCACCGTCGCCGCTTTGGCGAACCCCGGGTCGGCCCCGATCGCATCGACGAGGAACAGGCCGCTTCCCTTCACCACGCACTGCTCGCTCTCGCACGTCACCGCCTCGATCCGGGGCAGCCGGGCCAGAGTGGCAAGCGGCTGCCAGTCTCCCGCCACGCCGCCGCTGACGAGCCGGAACCTGAGCGGCCCGAACGTGCCGGGGGGAAGGTCTGCGCCCCTGAAGCGCGCCACCAGCACCTCAGCGCTTTCCAGCATCAAGCCCCTCCCTGCCGAAAGCCGGACCGCAGCCTCCGTGTCCAGCGGCGCGATCTCGATCACGTCAGCTGCCGCCAGCTTCGTGCTAGCGCCCGCCTTTACAGAGAACACCAGTTCGCCGGTGTCCGGCAACAGATCGCCCGCGCTGCCGATGTCCACCGCTATCGCTCCTTTGGCAGGAGGCGCGGGGTTCACCGTCCGGCTGAGAAGCGCAGCTGCGGGCCGCGGCGGGGCGATGCGCACGGCCGCGGAAAGGCTGCGGCCACCTTCCAGCTTCACCGTCGCCTGTGCTCCCGACCCTTGCAGCGGAGCACGACCGCCGCCTTGCGCCAGCAGCCGCAGGCGATCGACCGAACCTTCAAGCGTGAGCCGGTCGGGGCGGAACTCCACCTCGCCCAGCGTCACCGAACGCACCTGATCGAGCCGCTGGCCGGTAAGCTGCGCCTCGCTGTCACCGGCATGGACATCGATGCCATCGATCCGGCTCGCTTCGGCGCGCGCCTTCAGCACCACCGCACTGGCCTGCCCGACGCCCCGGGTGCGAACCTCGATCCGGACCTCGCCCGGACGGGTGCGCTCCAGCGGCAGGGTCACGGCAAGGCGATGCCCTCCCTCGGCGCTCCACTTCAGAGGGACGGGCCCTGCATCCCCCTGCCGCAGCAGCACTTCCTCGACGCAGGCCGGGGCCGATCCTTCCAGCACGACCTGGCTTTCGCGCCCGACCACGACACCATCGCCGCCGGAAACCGCCCACCCACTCGCATCGGGGCGTTGCAGTTCGAAGTCCGGCCCGTCGAACGCCGCAAAGCCCCATTTGCCATGCAGGTGCGCGCGGATAGGGCCGGTGAAAGCGGCCGGAAGGCTGTCCGTCGCGACGAGGTAGCCGCCCTTGTCCGCGCGCGGGGTCGCTGCCACTTCCAGCACCTGACCCGAAGCGGACGTGAGGCGCGCCTGCACTTCGTGCGCAAACCCGGTCGAGAAGACCAGCGGCGCGCCTTCCACCGGCAGCAGCGCGCCCGCAGGCCCGGCGCAGGAAGGCCCCTTGGCGGTGCTGGGCAGCTGCGGCGGGATGTCCGCCTCCACCGCGGGCATCGCCACGACCATCACCGACTTGGGCTTCTGAAACGAAGGGGCGCTGTTCAGCAGCAGTTCCATGGCCGCGTTCCGGCGCACGGTGAGCGTGGGCAGGTAGTTGAATTGGGGGTTGTTGAACGCGCCGAAGATGCGGGCGATGTCGCGCGCCACGCCGATATAGGCGCTGTAGTAGCCCGCCCCGCCCTCGCGCGTGGCGCTGAGCTGCAGGGCAAGGTCCGTGGGCGTGCCGGTGAGCGTATCGGCGATCGAGCTGGAATGGACGTCGTTCAGGACCAGCGTTTCCCGGTTCTGCACGAGGCACGAAGCCTGCTGGTCGATCACCCTCGAAAGGCAGTCCTCCTGCAGCCTGATCGAGAGGCTTCGCGCCAGGACCGGGGCCATCGTGCGAAGGTACTCCGGCCCGGCATCGCCCTGCGCGCGGATCGCGGCCATGAACGCGACAAGCCGCGAATGGTCGAGCGATGCCTGGTTCAGGTCCTGGCTGGCGCGGACGAATTCGCCCGGCTTGCCGCGCACGGCATCGACCAGCACGCCTTCCGCGCCCCCTGTCTCGGGCACGAGCAGCAGCACCATCTGCCGCGCTCCCTTTGGCACCGTCAGCGTGAGGGCCCTGTCCTTTTCCTTCGATTTCCAGGTCTCGGCCGTATCGAGCCAGTCTTTGGGCGGAGGGTTCGTGGCACCGCGCAGGAAGGCGGAGACGAGCAGGAACTTCGCGCCCTGATCCTCGGCGAAGTTACCGTGGACGACGACCTTGTCACCCGCCGCAAGGCTGGGGACCCGCGCGATGGGCAGCGTGCGCTCTCCCCGCGTGACCTCGATCCTGAGCTCGGGACCGGTGAGTTCGAATGGCGCCGGGTCTGCGGATGCCGACGGGACGGCACAAGTCGCTCCCGCAAGCAGGGCGGCCGATGCGATGCGGGTCATGCGATGTCTGGTCGGATGGATCGACACGGAGCGATGGTTCCCCTGGGCCTCGTGGATGCAGGCAATCGGCATGCCCTTTGCCGTACATGGGCGAGGCTTACAACGCCGCTTGCCGGGCCCGCTCAATCTTCGCCTGCCGAGCGCATCGCCGGCGGAATGACGCTCAGCAGTTCCCGGGCGAGGAAACCCAGCGGACCGATCGCTTCCGCGCACCGCCGCCCCGCCTCGCCATGGAGCCAGACCGCCCAGAGCGCTGCCATCAGCGGATCGCAAGCTCGCGCCAGAAGCGCGCCCGCTATCCCGGCCAGCACATCGCCCGACCCGCCCGTGGCAAGGCCGACATTGCCGCCCTCGAACACGAACAATTCGCCTGTGGGGGCCGCGATCAGGCTCGATCCGCCCTTCAGGACGGTAACCGCGCCGTAACGCTGCGCCGCCTCGCGTACCGCGCCGGTGCGGTCTCCCGCGATCGCCTCCGCATCGCACTCGAGCAACGCCGCCATCTCGCCGACATGCGGCGTCAGGATCGCAGGCGTGCTCCGCCGGCGCAGCGCGTCGGCATGCGGGGCAAGACCCATGAGCGCTGCCGCATCCACCACGAGCCCGCCGCTCCACCGGGTGTCCTCCAGCATCGCGCCGACCAGCCGCGACGCCTGCTCCGCGCTCGCCATCGCCGGGCCGACCACCACGGCATCGCAGCGCGCAAGCTGCTCGCCCTCAATCCCATCCCCGGCCTCGATCTCCCCTTGAACATCGCAGGGCAGCGATAGAACCGCGACTTCGGGTATCGCAACGCCGAGAGCCAGCGCGGCGGGCTGGACCGTAGCGATCCGCACCTTGCCGGCTCCCGTACGCAAGGCCGCCTCGGCCGTCAGACGCACGCCGCCGGGGACCTGGACCGAACCGCCCACCACGAGGACGCGCCCGCGCGAGTTCTTGTCCACCTCGCCCTCTGGCTGCGGCAGGGGATTGGCGCGGATCCACGCCTGATCCAGCCGCGTCGCCTCCGGCGTGACGCCCGCGAAGGCGTCAGCCACGCGCGGCCACCATCTGGTCGGGGTCCCTGGTGGAGGGCGTTCCCTCGCGGTCCATCGGGGCGACCACGTTGTAGCGTTCCAGCGCCATGCGCCCGGCCTCCGGATCGAAGCGGTACTGTGTGACCGCGCAGTTCGCGACATCGCCCTCGGCGTCGATGGCGAGGATCTGGCGCTCGGTCATCTGTTCCAGCACATAGCGCATGCACAGGACCACCACCTGATGCGCGACGATCATCACCCGCTGGCCTGCATAATGCAGCGAAACCGTATCGAGCACGGCGCGCAGGCGGAAGATCACATCGACCCAGCTTTCCCCCCCGGGCGGGCGATGGTAGAACTTGCCGAGCAAGCGGCGGAACTCGGCCTGATCAGGCTGCATTTCCTGGATGCCCAGCGTGGTCAGCCCATCAAGCACGCCGAACTCCTTCTCGCGCAGCCGCTCGTCGATGCAGATGCCAAGATCCGCGCGGCAGCCGCCCGCCTCGCGGAACAGCTCGGTGGTCTCCACCGCCCGGGCATAAGGGCTGGAAAGCACCACCTCGGGGCGCTGCCCTTCCTCGCCTTGCGCGAACCAGTGGCCCAGCGCCCTGGCTTGCTCGCGCCCCAGCGCCGAGAGCGGCACATCGACATCGCGGTGATCCAGTGCGATGCGATGAAGGCCACCTTCATGCGCCTCGTCGCGCGCGACATTGCCGGCGCTCTGGCCATGTCGGATGAGCCATAGAACGCTCGGCCAACGCGAGGCGGAACGCAGCGGCGGTGTGTCGGTTCGGTCCATGCCTTGCTAAATCCGGCGATCGGCGATGAGGTTCCTGCGCGGCTCTTCCAACCGCCTGCTTGTTTGCGACCGCATGCCCGAGAGGTCCCACGAAAGGACAAGCGCCCTGTTGCGAGTCGTTCGCATCTGGCGTATGACTCAGGCTGAGGAGAACGCGACGATGATGCACAGCCCGATCACCCGGATGCCGCCTTCGGTTCGGCTCGTGGCGCCGATCCTGCTCCCCGCCCTCATCCCCGCCGTGGCCCGTCGCTGGCGATCGGCACGCGACAAGGGACTGTCCGCACAGGCCCGGCTGTACCGCCTCCTTGCCATCCGGCACTGGGAGATGATGGTGCCGACGTTCGACAGCCTGTTGAACCTGTTCGAAGGCGCTCTTCGCCGCCCCTTCGCCGCGGGAACGGGACCCAGCCTCACGCGCGACGAGGCGATGCTGGTCGCCTTGATGGATGGCAGCAGGGAAGTCGGCAGCTGCGTCGATTGCGCACAAGGGCCCGCCAGCGCGCTGGAGAGCGCCGTGCGGTCCACCCGCGTGATGATGAAGATCGTGATGAGCGCTCCGGTGGGCGCGCAACGCTGACCTTCCCTTCAAGCGAGCGAACCTACGGGACTATCCTGCGGCAGAAGCGGCAGGTCGGCCCTCCGGTACTGCTTCGTGTGGTGCGAGAAGACCGTCCGTGGCCAGCCGGCAGTGTCGGTCCCAGCTGAAGTTCTCCGCCGCGAACGCGCGTGCACTTGCGCCCATGCGCCGCCGCAGGTCTGCATCTGAGGCAAGCCGGGCAAGCGCCTGCGCGATGGCATCGGGCGAGTTCCCGTCCACCACCATCCCGTCGATCCCGTGGCGCACCAGTTCGCCCGGTCCGCCATCCCTGCCCACGATGCAGGGGATGCCCCGCGCCATGGCATCGGCAATCACGAGGCCGAAACCTTCGATCTCGGCTCCGCCCTCAAGGGCGACCTGCGGGTGCAGGAAGATGTCCGCCGTTCGATAGCGGGCTGCAAGCTCCTCGTCGCTGACATAGCCCGTCAGCTCGACCGGTGCCTTGCCCGGGGCGCCTTCGTGTCCGGCGTCATATTCCTCGACCAGGCGCCGAACGGCGTGCTCGTCCGGACCGCGCCCGATTACCGCATGGTGCAGGGGAATGCCCTCTGCGAAGCATTGCAGGCTGGCCTTCACAGCCGCGGGCACGTTCTTGCGCGGCACCAGCCGGCAGACGGTGATGACGCGCGCAACATCGCTGTCGATCCCGGCAGGCTGCTCCGGCACTTCGCTGCTGCCGTTCCAAGCGGTGATGCAGCGCCGGGCGACGGACGGCATTCGGGCAAGCATCAGCCCGCGCGTGGCCTCGCTGACGGCGACGATCCGCGCCGCACGCGAGAGTACTGCCCGCATCAGGCGATAGGCCGTGCCCGAGGGCCGCCCGATCTCCCGGCCATGGACCGTGACGAGAAGCGGGCGCGGAAACAGGAGCGCCGGCAAACCCGCACGCCAGGTGCACGCATGGATCACCTGCGGCCTTTCTCCCGCGCGCCATGCCCGCGCCATCGCCCGGCCGAGCCGCAGGTAGACCTGCAACTGCGATGCCGCGCCCACATCGACGAGCGTCACCGCGCCATCTTCCACCCGGCGTGGCCCGGCGGACGACTTCGCGAAGACCGTCACCCGCAGTCCCATACGCGCATAGGCTTGCGCCACTTCGGCGACATAGGTCTGCACCCCGCCCTCATCCGGCTTGTGGACCCGCGCAACGACCCAGATCAGGCCCGGTGCCTGTTCATTCATGCGCGAGGATCGGCTTCTTGGATGGGCGCTTTCGCACGAGAGGCGCGGGCGCGCTTGCTCTCGACGGCCGGTGCGACAGGAAGTCCGCCACGGCTTCCGCCGCGCGCACCGAGGCGGGAACGTCCTCGCGATCGAACGTCTCGGCGATGCCTTCCTGCTGGGCGGGAAGATAGCGATCGTGCGTGGCGATCGCGTCGGCCACCTTGTCGACGATGCCGTCCGCGCTCTGGTGGACGGGCCCGTAGTTCCAGTGGCGGTAATTGGGATCGCCCTGCCACTGCGCGCCATGGCTGTCGAGGAACAGGCAAGGGCGCGGCCGGACCACGAACTCGTAGACCTGGCTGCTGACGTCGCCGAGATAGACCGACGCGGCCTTGGCATACCGCATGTCCACGCTGGCCGCGCTGCCAAGGTCGATGTGGATATGGCCGTTGCCCGCGAACTCGGCCAGACGGCGCTCCATCGCCGCGCGCTTCCGGCGATTGTCGAAGAGCCTGACGTGCGGCGCGACGATCAGGTTGAAGCGGTCGTCCTGCGCGAACTGGCGGATGATGTCGATCCCCATGCTCGGCCACGACGACAGGCGCTTCGAAAAGTGCGGATTGTAGAGCACGATCGGCCTGTCCTGAGCGAAAAGGCGGTCGGGCAGCCGCCCTTCGGTAAGGTCGAACTTTCCGTATCCGACAACGGCATAGTGCCCTTCACGGATCAGGCCCTCGTCCAGCATGCGGCGACGCTGCTTCTCCCCGGCAAGCAGGACGAAGTCGAACTGGCGGATGCGCCTGTCGTAGCCGACCGCGCGATCTCCGGCGCCATGGCAGGTGTGGATGAAAGTGGTCCTGCGAAGCCCCGCATGGCGCAGCAACAGCGAGGTCCGCTCGGGCACCACGATCGCGTCATAACCGGCCAGAAGGCTCCGCGCTGCCGCAAGCGCGGGGAGCTTGGGCGGCGTGGCTCCGCCCGCAACCCGCGTAACGGCCGCAAGCACGGGACCGCCTGCCCGGATGAACCCGATGCGCACGGCGCCATGGCGATGCGCGATCTCACGCGCGAGAGCGAGGTGCTCGTCCGTCATTGCCACGATGTTCACGGCAAAGCGCTGGTCGCGCGAAAGCTCCACCGCCAGGGGCATGGCGTGGTAGACATGATGCAACTGCGCGTTGAAGAAGAAGCAGATCTTTTGCGTGTTGTGGCCCTCTGCCACCCGCTCTGTCCTGCGATGCAACACAGCCAACTCCTTCGACTATCCCGACACTCGCCTACTATTCCCGCGGGTTTGCCCGCGTATTTCGCCTTGCGACACGTCCTGTAACAAACCTTGGCAGACTGCACCGAGCGGCCCGGAGGGCTTGCGGGCCAAGCTGGAAATGCCCCGCGGCGCGAACCGTTCCCGCGCCCGCCCTCACTCGCGTTCAGCAGGATGCCTGCTCCCGACATACACGACCGACCTGCGTCGGAAGGACAAAAAACGACTGGCCATAGATGCGGATGATTGTCATTAGCGTCGCATGAGATCGCAAAGCACAGGTGCGGGACGGGATTCGCGCGCGCTGCCACGAGCAGCCGCCCCTGCGCGCGGTCAGCACCTTCGGGGTGCCCCATGAAGTCCACGTTCCGCCAGTCGATGGCCTGCCTGCACACCTGGACGGGATTGCTTCCCGGATGGTTTCTCTTCGTGATCTTCCTGTTCGGCACCATCGCCTATTATCAGCAGGAAATCTCGCACTGGATGCGCCCGGAGATCGAGAGCGGGCCCGTATCCGCCCGCGCGCTCGACGGGGCAGACGCCATCCTGCGCCAGCGCGCGCAGGGCGCGGGTTCGTGGACCATCGCGATCCCCGACGGGCGGGGCGGGGATGGCTTCACCGTGTCATGGGCAAAGCCCGGCGCGGCCTGGGGTGACCGCACGCAAGTCATGCTGGATCCGCAGACCGGCGCTGAAACGGCACCCCGGGACACGCGCGGAGGATTCTTCCTCTACCGCATGCATTTCGACCTCCACTACATGCCGGTGATGTGGGCGCGCTACCTCGTCAGCCTCGCCGCGCTGGCCATGCTGGTCGCCATCGTCAGCGGCATCATCACGCACAAGAAGATCTTCGCCGACTTCTTCCTCCTGCGCTTCGGCAAGGGTCAGCGCTCGTGGCTCGACGCGCACAACGTGACGGCCGTGATGGCGCTGCCGTTTTACCTCATGATCACCTACACGGGACTGGTCTCGCTGCTGTTCACGCTGTTCCCCTGGGCGATCAGCGCCAGCTTCCCATCCGAGCAGGCGTACTACAAGGCTGCCTTCCCCTCCGCTCCGGCAGCCGAGGTGAGCAGCGGACCGGCGCCCGTCATGCCGCTGCGCGACCTCGTCTCGCGCGTGAACCATGCCGTTCCCGGCTACAAGGCCGGCTATGTCACGGTTAACAACCCCGGCAGCGCGGGCGCGACGCTCGATGCCTATCCCCAGTACGACGAGTTCGGTGGAGCGCGCGGCTCGGTGCACCTCGACGCGGTGACCGGCAAGGTGCTTGCCGTTCCGCCCGCCGCCGGCGGGGCCACCACCACGCAGCGCGTGATGATCGACCTGCATGCCGGGCGGTTTTCCGGCTGGGGGCTGCGCCTGCTCTATTTCGTCTCCGGCCTTTTCGGCACGGTGATGGTCGGCACCGGCCTCGTGCTGTGGACGGTCAAGCGGCGCACCCGCCTGCCCGACCCGGATCGCCCGTACTTCGGCTTCTGGCTGGCCGAGCGACTCAACATCGCCGTCATCACCGGTACGCCGGCGGGCATCGCCGCCTACTTCCTCGCCAACCGGCTGCTGCCGCATGATCTGGAACAGCGCGCCGACTGGGAGATCAACAGCCTGTTCATGGTCTGGGGCGGCGTGCTCGTCTGGGCCATGGCTCGCCCGGCGCGCAGGGGCTGGGTCGAAGGCCTCTCCGCCTGCGCGGCGCTGTTCGCGGCCGTGCCCGTGATCAACGCGCTGACCACGCCGCGCGGCCTCGTCGCCAGCCTGATGCGCGGCGACCTGCTCTTCGCCGCGTTTGATCTTTCCATGCTGGCCACCGCTGCCCTGTTCGCCTTCGCCGCCTGGCGGGTGCTGACGCGGCGCGCGAAAGTGCCTCCTCGCCGCACGCCGCGCGAGGCCAGGGGCGCCTTCGCATGATGCACATCCCCGCCCTGCTCCTGAACCTTGCCGGACTGGCCCTGCTGCTCGTCGCCATGAGCAAGCACCAGCACGACTGGCTTCGCCGCAAACTGCCCGCCGCGGCATCGCGAAACCTTCGCGCCGGGGGCTTCACGCTGCTAGGGCTCGCCTTCCTGGTATCGGTCGCAGGCCTTGGCTGGCTGGAAGGCACGCTGGCCTGGTTCGGCTGGCTGACCGTGGCAGGCATCGCCACCGTGGCCGCAAACACCAACCGCGAGCGTATCCAGCGCTGGGGGGCAAGGCCATGAGGGCCATCAGCACGCAGGGCGTCTCCCTCGTCTCGCGCATCGTCGGGGCAACGCTGGGCGCCTTCGCGCTGACCGGGCTGCTGACCGCAGCCACGTCCGTGCTGCTCATCCGCATGGGCGCCGATCCCGTCGAGGCGGCGACCGGCACGACCATCGCCAGCTTCGCGGTATTTGCTATCGCCGCCATGTGGGTGTTCCACGCGCGCAGCGTGCTTCGCGCGTGGATCTGGCTTGCGGTGATCGGAGCCCCGTGCGCGGTCATCGTCCTGACCCTTGGCGCGAGAGCGGCGGCGGGCTGAGCCTCAGCCCTGCGCAGCCCCCAGCGGCAGGCGCACCGTGAACGTGCTTCCCCGGCCCGGACCCGCGCTTGCCACGGCAATCGTCCCGCCGTGCAGGGCGACGAGCCGCTTCACCAGCGCAAGGCCGATGCCGAGCCCGCCTTGCGCCCGCGCGCGATGATCTTCGACTTGCGTGAAGATCTCGAAGATCTGCGACTGCATGGCCGGGGGGATGCCCACGCCATTGTCCGAAATGGTGATCTCCACCATGGCGCCGCTCACGCGCGCGGCAAGCTCGATCCGGCCGCCGGCAGGCGTATACTTGGCAGCGTTCGTGAGCAGGTTCGCAACGACCTGGGCCAGCCTGGTGTAGTCCGCCTCAAGCCAGACTTCCTCCTCCGGCAGGTCTAGATGGAGCGTGTGGCGGGACGCGTCCAGCGTGTGGCGCACGCCTTCCACCGCCGAAAGCACGATCTGCTTCAACTCCACCCGCGTGGTCTTCAGCGAGACCTTGCCCTCGCTGATGCGCGAGACATCCAGCAGGTCCTCGACCAATCGGGCGAGATGGAACAGCATGCGCTCCATCTGGCGGCGGATTTCCTCCGCCTGCTCCGGTTCACGCGGGCGGTTCAGGAGATCGAGCCCGCTCATCAGCGCCGCCACGGGGTTGCGCAGCTCGTGCGCCAGCACTGCCAGGAACTGGTCCTTGGCACGGTCCGCCTGGCGCAGCGCCGTGGTGATCGCGGCCAGTTCGTCGCGCTGCGAGGCGATCTGCCGTCGCTGGCGATAGAGGTCGAAGAACACCGCCGCCTTGCTGCGCAGCACATGGGCCTCGATCGGCTTGGCGATGAAGTCCACCGCGCCTGCATCGTAGCCCCGGAACCTGCGCTGCGTGTCCGAACTTCCCGCCGTCACGAAGATGATCGGAACATGGCACGTCCGCTCGTTCCCGCGCATCAGTTCGGCAAGTTCGAAGCCGTCCATGCCCGGCATCTGCACGTCCAGAAGGGCGAGAGCGACATCGTGGCGCAGCAGCAGTTCGAGCGCTTCCTCGCCCGTCGTCGCCTTGAGCAGCACGACGTCGTCCTGCCGCAACAAGGCCTCTAGCGCGAGCAGGTTCGCGGGCAGGTCGTCGACCAGCAGGACATGCACCGGCTCGGGCGCATCGGGGCGCGCGCTCATCATGGCTGCCCAACTTCGAGAAGGGCTGCGGCGATGTCCTTGATGGAAAGCACCTGCGCCTGCCGGCACTTCGCCAGCGCCGCTTCCGGCATTGCGCGGGCATAGGCGGTCGCCGGATCCTGCACGATCGTCACGCCTCCTGCTTCGGCCACGGCGACAAGGCCGCGCGCGCCGTCCTCGTTGGCCCCCGTCAGCACCACGCCGACGAGCCCGGGACCATAAGCATCCGCCGCGCTTTCGAACAATACGTCGATGGAGGGACGGGAGAAGAACACGGCTTCATCGCGCGAGAGCGATACCGTGCCGCCTGCTTCCACCAGCATGTGGTAGTCAGGCGGAGCGAACGTGACCGTGCCGGGGGCGATCGGATCCTTGTCTTCGCCTTCGGCTACGCGCAGCTTGCACTTCGCGGCGAAAAGCGTGACCAGCTCGCTCCGGCGACCGGGCGGCAGGTGCACCACCACCAGCACCGGCAGGGGATAGTCCGCCGGCAGGACGGGAAGGATCTGGAGCAGGGCCTGGATTGCCCCGGCGGACGCTCCGATCGCCACGGCACGGGCCTCGGCGGCGATCAACCCTTGCCTCGCTGGTAGATCTTTTCCTCGCGCACGAACTCGGTGAAAGCGCTGGCATGCGCGGAAAACCGCAGGTTCTCCTTGGAACCAAGGCCAAGGAACCCGCCCCGCGCCAGCGAGTCCCGGAACAGGCCCACGGCCCGGTCCTGCAGCGGCTTGTCGAAGTAGATCATCACGTTGCGGCACGAGATCAGCTGCATCTCGGAGAAGACCGCATCGGTGACGAGGCTATGATCGGAGAATACCACCCGTTCGCGCAGGGACTTGTCGAACACCGCGCCCCCATAACCGGTTGTGTAATAGTCCGAAAGGGAAGCCTTGCCGCCCGCCTGACGGTAGTTCTGGGTAAATGCGGCGATCCGTTCCAGCGGATAGATCCCGCGCGCTGCGGTCTCCAAGGCTTCCTGATTGATGTCGGTCGCGTAGAACAGGGTGCGATCCTCGAGCCCCTCCTCGCGGAACAGGATGGCGAAGGAGTGCAGTTCCTCTCCGGCACTGCACCCTGCGATCCATACCTTTAGCGAGGGGTAGGTGCGAAGGTGCGGCACCACCTTCTCGCGCATCGCGCGGAAATAGCCGGGGTCGCGGAAGAGATCGGAGACCTGCACGGTCAGGAACCGCAGCACGCGGGCGGCGGCGGCCGGATCGTGCAGCAGCTTGTCCTGCATCGCCGAGAAAGTGCGCAGGCCAAGGCGCTCGCGCGCCTGGCGCAACCGCCGCTTGATCGAGGCCTGCGCATAGTTCCGGAAGTCGTAGTGATAACGCCGGTACAGGGCCTCCAGCAGGAGGCGGATCTCGATATCCTCGATCTTCTCCTCTTCCATGGCAGGTCAGCGCGGCATCCAGACGCGGACGAGGCTGAGCAGCTTGTCCACGTCCAGGGGTTTGGCCATGTAGTCGTTCGCGCCCGCCTCGATGCAGCGTTCCTGATCGTCCGGCATGGCCTTGGCCGTAAGCGTGATGACCGGCAGCTTCGACCAGCGCGGGTCCTGGCGGATGATGCGCGTGGCAGTAAGGCCATCCATCACCGGCATCATGACGTCCATCAGCACGAGATCGATGCGCTTGCCCTCGTCGCCCGCCGCGCGCTCCAGCACGTCGAGCGCCTCCTGACCGTTGCGGGCGATCTCCACGAGCGCACCCTGCGGCTCGAGGATGTTGGTGAGCGAGAAGACGTTGCGCACGTCGTCCTCCACCACCAGGATGCGCCGCCCTTCGAGGATGGCGTCACGGTTGCGGGCCTGGCGGATCATCGTCTGCTGCTCGGGCGGCATTTCGGTGACCACCTGATGCAGGAACAGCGAAACCTCGTCCAACAGCCGTTCCGGAGAGCGGGCCCCCTTGATGATGATGGAATCGGAATAGCGGCGCAGGCGCTGCTCGTCCTCGGGCGAAAGGTCGTGCCCGGTGTAGACGATCACCGGCGGGAACGCATAGGTCCCCTCCTCGCTGAGCGTTTCCAGCAGGCTGAAACCGCTCGCATCCGGAAGGTTGAGATCGAGCACCATGCAGTCGAACGTCTGCGTGCGCAGCTGCTCCAGACACTCGGCCGCCGTCGCGACGCCGACCGTCTCCACGTCGCCCGAGGCCAGCAGGCGGCCCACCGCGTCGCGCTGCACGTCGTCGTCCTCGACGATGAGCACTCGGCGGCTGGAGGACGAAAGCTTGCTTGCCAGAGCGTCCAGCACGCCCGCCAGCTCCTCGCGCTTCACCGGCTTGACCAGGTACCCGATGGCGCCGAGCGCCAGCGCGGTCTGGGTATGATCGCTGCCCGAGACGACATGGACCGGGATATGCCGGGTCTCCACATCGCGCTTGAGCCGGTCGAGCAGCGCAAGGCCCGACTGGTCCGGCAGCCCGACGTCGAGCACCACGGCATGGGGCTTGAACGTGCGCGCGAGTTGCAATGCCTCCTCGGCAGTGCCGGTGACGAGGCACTGGAAGCCCATCTCGCGCGAAATGTCGCGTACGATGCCCGCGAAGACCGCGTCGTCTTCCACCACCAGCAGCACGCGCTGGCTCGGCATCAGCGTGTCGCGGTCATCCTCGACCTGGCGCGGGATCGGCAAGGGCCGAGGGGCGGGCGCGGGCGCGGCCGGTGCGGGCGCGCTGGCGGGAACGGTCGCCACCGGTTCCGGACGCGCCTTGATCTCGCCCGGATCGTAGACGACGGGCAGCGACAACGTGAAGCGGCTGCCCTGGCCCGCGACGCTGGTGAGGCTGATCGAACCGCCAAGAAGCCGGGCAAGCTCGCGCGAGATCGAGAGGCCGAGCCCGGTGCCGCCGTACTTGCGGCTGACGGTGCCGTCGGCCTGCCGGAACGCCTCGAAGATCGCCTGCTGCTGTTCTTCCGGAATGCCGATGCCCGTGTCCGTCACCGAGATCAGCAGCCGGTCTTCCCCGTCCGGTTCGATCGCCAGGCTGACGCTGCCTTCCTCGGTGAACTTGAAGGCGTTGGAAAGCAGGTTCTTGAGGATCTGCTCAAGACGCTGGCGATCGGTTTCGATCGTATTCGCGCAGGCCGGATCGATGGCGATCGCGAACTCCAGCCCGCGGCTCGCAGCGACCGGCTGGAACACCTGCCGCAGGTCGCCGGCCAGACGCTCGACCAGGAAAGCTTCGGGACGGACCTGCAGATGGCCCGCCTCGATCTTCGAGAGGTCGAGAATGTCGTTGATGAGCGCCAGCAGATCGTTGCCCGCGGATTCGATGGTGCGGGCGTACTGTATCTGCTCGTCGGAAAGGTTCTCGCCCCGGTTGTCGCCCAGAAGCTTCGAGAGAATCAGCAACGAGTTGAGCGGCGTTCGCAGCTCGTGGCTCATGTTGGCGAGGAAGTCGGACTTGTAGCGGCTGGCCTGCTCCAGCTCGCGCGCCTTCAGTTCGACCGCCGCGTTCGAGCGGGCGAGATCGTCGCGCTGGTTCTCGAGCAGCTGTGCCTGCTCCTCCAGCTGCGAATTGGTCTGCTCCAGTTCGACCTGCTGCTGTTCGAGGTTGGCCTGCGACTCCTTGAGGGCGCGCCCCTGCTCTTCCAGTTCCTCGTTCGATACGCGCAGTTCCTCGCTCTGGACCTGCAGTTCCTCGGCGTGGTGCTGAAGCTGTGCGCGGTAGCGGGCGGACCGTATGGCAACGCCAAGCGCGGTCGACACCTCGGCCAGGAAGGACAGCACCTGATCGTCGACGGGCTGCAGGAAGCCGAGTTCGACGACGGCCTGCACGTTCTGGTCGGCAAAGGCCGGGGCGATCAGGAGGTGGCGCGGCTTGTCGCTGCCGAACGTCGATCCGATGGTTAGATAGCCATCGGGAATGTCGGCCAGGAGCACCGGCTGACCATCGGCGGCCACCTGTCCCAGGAGCCCCTGCTTGAGCGAGAACCGTTCTACCAGCTGCGCATCCGCCGGGACGCCGTAGGACGCGACGCGACGGTAGTGTCCGCCTTCCGCGGCGAAGATGGCGCCGGCCTGCGCGCCGGTGAAGCGCACCAGGAAAGCCAGCGCGTTCTCGCCCAGCTCGTCGGTGTTGAGGTCCCCCAGCATGGCGGCGCCCAGTTCCACCTGTCCCGCCTGCACCCACTGTTGCCGCTCGGCGGCCACCGTCGCGCGGCGGATCAGCAGTCCGATCACCAGCGTGAGCGCGACGCCGAGGAGACACGAGAGCAGGCCGCTGACCCATGCGGACTGATACGCCGCCTCCATTTCCCCGATGCGCACGGCCCTGAGGCGCGCTTCTTCCTGGCGCATTTCGAGGAGCTTCTGGCGAACTTCGTCCATCTCGATCTTGCCGCGATCCGTCTCGACGATGGCGAGGGCGGCAGTGACGCCGCTGGTGCGGCGCGTCTGGATGGTCTCGCGCAGTTCCGCGAGCTTGGCGTCGATATGATGGCGCAGCGGCTCAAGGCGCTGCTGCTGGTCCGGGTTGTCGCGCGTCAGCGCCGCGATCGCGTTGAACCGGGCATCCACGTCGGCCACCGCGGCATTGTAGGGATCGAGATAGCGATCCTTGCCGGTCAGCAGGAAGCCGCGCTGTCCGGTCTCGGCGTCCTGCACGGACGAAAGGAGATCGTTCATGGCCACGATCACTTCGTGCGAATGCATGATCCGCTGGGAATCGTCCCGCAGCGTGCGCACGTTCATGTAAGCGACCGTGCCGCTGGCAATGAAGAACAGCACCGCAACCGCAAGGCCGAACGCGGAGCGGGGATCGAAACCCCGTTTCGAGGTGGAAGCAACGCGACTGGAACTGACTTGCATTGATCTGCCGGATTGAACAACGGGGGAGGCACCGCTTGCGGTGTATTCGCCCCGAGATCAAGGCATTCCGTCAGTCCGGCGGGCGAACAGGCTCTGGACGGCGGCGTTCAGGGGCGAACGCCTGTTCGCGCCGTTCCGCCCGCAATCAGGCCGGTAGCCTGGCGGAAAGGGGAGCGCCGACGATGCGCCTGCGCTTCTCGCCGATCTCGCGCTTGGCCTTTTCTATCAGCTCCAGCTCGGTCACGGCCAGCAGATCCTCCGACACGCGCATGAGATGTCCGCGCATGGCGGCCCGGGCCCGTTCACCGTCGCGCGCCTTGAGTGCCTCGAAGACCTGGCGATGTTCGTCCGGCCGTGGATTGATCCCCACCCGGCGCGCCTGCTCGAACATGTGACGGCAAAGCGGAGACTGCTCGCGAAGGTCCCACAGATGCTCGATGGCCTGGGCCACCAGCGAGCTCTGCGTGCCTTCGGCGATGGCCATGTGGAACTGCCGGTCGAGCGCAAGCTCTTCCGCCGATGCGGGATCGAGCCCTTCCATACGCTCGAGGATGGCGCCGATGTTCGCCACTTCCTCGTCGCTCATGACGGTCGCTGCCAGCGCCGCCGCCTCTCCTTCGAACATCAGGCGGGCCTCGATCAGTTCGAAGGCGCCCACGTTGAGTTCCGCCGGAAGGCGATCGACCGGCAGGTTCTCAGCGACGTAGACGCCCGAACCATGGCGCACTTCGACCAGGGCCCGGATTTCCAGCGCGATCATCGCCTCGCGGATCGTGGGCCGGCTCACCTCGAACTTCTCGGCAAGATCGCGCTCCGCAGGAAGGCGGCTGCCGACGGCGTACTGCCCGGTCCTGATGCCCTGCTCGATCTCTTGCGCCACGCGCTGGTAAAGCTTCAAGCGTTCCGCCATGCCGCATGAATGTCACAGGCGGTGCGAATCCGCAAGACGTCTTACCACTTTGCCAAAGCGTCTCAGCAGCGCGGATCGGCGTACGGTGCATGGCCGTCGAGCTTGGGGATCGCTCCCGCGCGCATGACCGTCCAGCCGGCAAGGGCATGGCCCGCCAGCGCCGCGGCGGCCGGCTCCGCTCCGCGCAGGCGCGTTGCCAGATATCCGCCGTTGAACGCGTCACCCGCCCCGCTCGTATCCACAGGCTTGAGCTTTAGCGGAACGGGACAGGGCGACATGTCGGGGAGCAGGCAACCTGCCGCCCCAAGCTTCACGATCACCTCGCCGCAGCCAAGCCCTCGCCAGTGGTCGGCGACGGCATCGGGAAAGGCCGCGCCGCCGAGAAGCACCTCGTCCTCGAAGGTGGGAAGGCCAATGTCGGCCAGCGCGATCGCTTCGTCGCGTGCCGCCATCGCCTCCTGCAACGAGTGCCAGAGCCGGGGGCGATAGTTGCCGTCGAAGGCCACCCGCCCACCGCACTCGCGCACGCGGCGGGCAAGGCGAAGAAGCGCCTCGCGCCCCTGCGGCGGCAGAATGGCAAGCGATATCAGCGAGAAGCACAGGAGGTCGGCCCGTTCGGCAATTGCCGCCGCCGCCTCCACACCGTCGATCTCGAACAGCGCCCGCGCCGCGCTGGCCTCGCGCCAGTACGTGAAGCTGCGCTCTCCCCGCGCATCCGTGGTGATCGCGTAGAGCCCTGCATGGCGCTCCGGATGGGTCAGCACGAGAGAGGTGTCGATCCCCTCCTGCGCCCATGAATCGCGCAGGGACGTGCTGAAGGGATCAGGCCCAAGCGCGGTCATGTAGGCGACGTCGTGCCCGGCGCGCGCGAGATGGACGGCGGTATTCAGCGTATCTCCGCCAAACCCGACGTTCCATGCCCCCGAAGCGGCGGACAGCTCCACCATAGCCTCGCCGAGGCAGACCACGCGCGCCATGTCAGTGCCTGCCTTTCGTCACCAGCTCCACATCGTCCCGTCCTCGAGGCGGGCGACCGGGAGATAAGCGGGCTTGTACGGATACTTCGCGGCCAGTTCCTCGTCGATGTCGACGCCGTGGCCCGGCGTTTCCCCGCAGAACAGCTCGCCCCTCTCGAAGTGGTAGTCGTGCGGGAAGACCGCGTCGGTCTCCTCGGTGTGACGCATGTATTCCTGAATGCCGAAATTGGGAACCCACGTATCAAAGTGCAGCGCCGTCCCCATCGTGACGGGGGAAAGGTCCGTCGCTCCATGGCTTCCGGTGCGGATCTGGTAGAGCGCGGCGAAGTCCGCGATGCGGCGCAAGTGCGTGACGCCTCCCGCGCTGACGATGGTGCAGCGGATGTAGTCGATCAGCTGGTTCTGGATCAGGTCCTTGGCGTCCCAGATCGTGTTGAATATCTCGCCCACCGCCAGCGGGGTGACGGTGTGCTGGCGCACCAGCTTGAACGCTTCCTGGTTCTCGGCAGGGGTACAGTCCTCCAGCCAGAACAGCTGGTAGGGCTCAAGCATCTTGCCAAGGTTCGCCGCTTCCTGCGGGGTGTAACGATGGTGTCCGTCGTGCAGCAGGTGATGGTCGAAGCCATAGACCTCGCGCAGCTTGTCGAACATCTTGGGCACGTAGTTCAGGGCCTTGCGCGTGTCCCATCCGGTGACGGAGGGCAGCGCGGCATCGGCGGGCTCGTAGTAGAGCTTGCCGCGACCCACGCCGTAGGCGTCCTTGATGCCCGGCACGCCGGTCTGTGCGCGGATCGCCTTGTATCCCATGTCGATGTACTGGCCGACCGCGTCCACCGTCTCGGCGATGTCGCTGCCATTGGCGTGGCCGTAGACCATCACGCCGTCGCGGCTTCGCCCGCCCAGCAGCTGGTAGAGCGGCATGTTCGCCATCTTGGCCTTGATGTCCCACAGCGCCACGTCGACCGCCGCGATGGCGCGCATGGTGACGGGGCCGCGCCGCCAGTATGCGCCCTTGTAGAGGTACTGCCAGATGTCCTCGATCCGGCGCGGGTCCATGCCGATGAGGCAGGGGATCACGTGGTCCTCCAGATAGGAGACCACTGCCTTCTCCCGCCCGTTCATGGTCGCATCGCCGATGCCGTAGACGCCCTGGTCCGTCATGATCTTGAGGGTCACGAAATTGCGACCGGGGCAGGTCACGATGACCTTGGCCGAAGTGATCTTCACCGTGTGATCTCCCATGAGCGCGCGCGGACCCCTGCCCGCTGTGCCTCGCCTTGCTGGACGCACCTTATTGGCCTTACCTCATTGATGCAATACGTCAGATGACTTGAAGGGCAGCGAATTCGCGGTATGAACGGAACGGAGACGCGATTACGTCCGCACCCGGCTTTCGGAAAATGGAACAGCAGCATGGCACGTCCCCTTCATCTTCATCCGGACCGGCTGCTGCCGAGCGAGCCGGACACCCGCAAGCTCGCCCGCGCCCTGTACGACAGCGTGGCGCAATTGCCGATCGTCAGCCCGCACGGGCACACCGATCCAGCCTGGTTCGCTTCGGACCAGAGCTTCGGCAACGCGGCGGACCTGCTGCTCAAGCCCGACCATTATGTTTTCCGCATGCTCTATTCCCAAGGAGTTCCGCTGGAGGCGCTCGGCATCCGCAACCCCGATGCTGACCCGCGCGAGGCCTGGCGCCTTCTGGCACGCAACTATCACCTGTTCCGCGGCACCCCCTCGCGCATGTGGCTGGACTGGGTCTTCTCGGTCGCATTCGGGATCGACGTGCAGCTCGAGGCCGAAACCTCCGACCTTTACTTCGATTCCATCACCGAGAAGCTGGCGACCGACGCGTTCCGCCCGCGCGCGCTTTTCGACCGATATGGCATCGAAGTGATCGCCACGACCGAAAGCCCGCTCGACACGCTGGAGCACCATGCCGCGATCCGTGCAGAGAATGCGCGGGTCGGCGGCTGGCAAGGCCGTGTCATCACCGCCTATCGCCCCGATCCCGTCATCGACCCCGAGTTCGAGGGTTTCCGCGACAACCTGCGCAGGCTTGCCGAGATCACCGGGGAAGACTGCCTGACCTGGCACGGCTACCTTGCGGCACACCGCCAGCGCCGCGCCTTCTTCGCCTCCATGGGGGCGACGTCGACCGACCATGGCCACCCGACGCCCTGCACGGCAGACCTTCCGCTTGCCGAGGCCGAGGCGCTGTTCGCCCGCGTCGCGACCGGCGAATTCACGGCCGGGGACGCCGAGCTGTTTCGCGCCCAGATGCTCACCGAAATGGCAGCCATGAGCGTGGAGGACGGGCTTGTCATGCAGATCCATCCCGGCTCCTTCCGCAACCACAATGCCGGGATCTTCGAACGCTTCGGCCGCGACAAGGGCGCCGACATCCCGGTCCGGACCGAGTTCGTCGCGAACCTCAAGCCCCTGCTGGATCGCTTCGGCAACGAGCCGAACCTGTCGATCATCCTCTTCACGCTGGACGAGAGCACCTATGCGCGCGAACTCGCGCCGTTGGCTGGGCACTACCCGTGCCTCAAGCTGGGCCCGGCATGGTGGTTCCACGACAGTCCCGAAGGCATGCGCCGCTTCCGCGCCATGACCACCGAAACGGCCGGTTTCTACAACACGGTGGGCTTCAACGACGATACCCGCGCGTTCCTTTCCATCCCCGCCCGCCACGATGTGGCCCGGCGGATCGACTGCGGCTTCCTTGCGCAGCTGGTGAGTGAACACCGGCTGGAGGACTGGGAAGCGGCCGAACTGGCGCACGATCTGACCGTAGGCCTCGTGCGCAAGGCGTACAAGCTGTGAGCCCGCGTCTCTCGTCCGCCAACCTGCCCGGCGTGCCCGCTGGCGTCTTGCGCCCCGGCTATGACCGCGCGGCGCAGGCGGCCGGCATCGTCCATTTCGGGATCGGCGCGTTCCACCGGGCCCACCAGGCCTGGTACACCGACCTTGCCATGGCCGCAGGCGACGCGGACTGGGGCATCCTTGGCGTATCCCTGAGATCCCCGAGCGTCGCGCGCCAGATGAACCCGCAGGATGGGCTCTACACGGTGACGGAATGCTCCGCACAGGGGAATGCCACGCGGATCGTCGGCTCGGTGCAGCGCGTGATCGTCGCGAGCGAGGATGGCGAAGCCGTGATCGGCGCCCTTGCCGCCCCCGAGACCCGCATCGTCACCTTCACTATCACCGAAAAAGGCTACTGCCGCGCTGCGGACGGTTCGCTAGACCCGTTCCTCGCACATGCGGGGAGCATCTATCCCTTCCTCGAGGCGGGTCTGCGCCGTCGGCGCGACAGCGGGCTGCCGGGTCTGACGCTGCTTTCGTGCGACAACCTTGCCCATAACGGCCGCCAGCTCGAGCGGCTCACGGCAGAATACCTGACGCAGGTGGATCCGGCGCTCGCCCGGTGGGTGGCGCGCGAATGCACCTTCCCCTGTTCCATGGTCGATCGCATCGTGCCTGCCACCACCGCCGCCGACCGCAAGGCCGTTGCCGCCGCGATCGGCCTGGAAGACGATGGGGCAGTGATGACGGAGCCGTTCAGCCAGTGGGTGATCGAGGACCGTTTCGCGGGGGCGCACCCCGGATGGGAGCGCGTGGGAGCGGACCTCGTCTCCGACGTCGCGCCCTATGAGGCTGCGAAGCTGCGCATGCTCAATGGCGCTCACTCCGCGCTGGCCTATCTCGGCCTCGAGCACGGCCATTCCTTCGTCCATGAAGCCGTGTCGGACCCGGCCATCCGCCCACTGATCGAGCGGCTCATGCGGGTCGAGGCTCTGCCGACCATTTCCGCAGCTCCGGGGCAGGACCTGAATGCCTATGCCGATGCCCTGCTGGAGCGGTTCGGCAATCCGGCGCTGAACCACCGGCTCATCCAGATCGCCATGGACGGAAGCCAGAAGGTTCCGCAACGCTGGCTGGAGACCCTTGCCGAGAACCGTGCCCTCGGCCGCGAATGCCCTGCGATCCTCGCAGCGCTTGCCGCCTGGCTGCGCCATGTTCGAGGCGACAACGAGGCATCCTGGGGCCCAGTCGACGATCCCAAGGCAGGCGCGCTCTCCGATACCTGGCGCGGCCACGAGGTCGCAGGCGTCATCGCGGCGGTTCTGGGCCGGGACGGCATCGTGGCATCGGCTTGGGATCCGCAGCCGGATGAGGTTGCACAGCTGGCGTCCTTGCTCGCGCGTTAGCCAATCGACGGAAGCCGGCAGCCTATCCAATGCGCAAGAAAGATGCCGGGCGGTGATGACCGCCCGGCAAGGTTTCTGCCGTCAGCAGGGGAATGCGTCGTTCGCCGTTCAGCGCCCCTGGGCCCAGGGATCGGGGCCAAGCCTGGCTGCGCCATCGAGGGAGAAGTCCATCATCTGCCCACCAGCCCCGGCGTAGCGCGGCCATTGCGGCACTGTTTTCCCGTTGGGATCGCCGGTCTTCACGAAGTTGGCGACGTATGTCGCAATCGTGCGGCCCATCTGCTGGTCGGCCGGCATGGTCGCGGCCCCATACTTGATGTCGACGGTATCGAAGAAATACGGAAGATCGTCGGCGTGGATCGCGCCATCGCTCTTGGGCGTGGCGGCCGCGTCCGAGACGTAGGAAAAGCGATAGTACCAGGTCGGAACTCCCGCAGCCGCGATATTGCCGGCAACGTCCCGCGCACCCTTGATCATCATGCCGTCGCGCCCGCCAAGGTCGCCGCTGGTCGCGCCGATCATGACCGGAACCTTCGCGAAGCTTGCCGAGCGGTAGGCGGCCCCTGCATCGACAGCGACGTCGCCGTGCGGAAACGGGCTGCTGAAAGTGCGCGGACCGCCCACAAGCACGGTTCCCAGCTTGATATCGCCGGTGACTTCCTTGGCGGGGATCGCCCTCAGCTTCGCACCCGCCTGCGGGTCACCGGGCGAGATGCCCTGCGCCTTGCCGAAGGCGGCGCCGATCGCCTCGGCGTCCTTCAGCGTCTCGGCCCTGATTGCAGAGCCGCTGCCGCCGGACATGACAACCGCGCGGTGGAACAGATCGCGGCCTTGCGTCATCGGCGAGGTCATGAGGTTGTGGACCGACATGCCGCCCGCGCTTTCGCCCATGATGGTGATGTTCGACGGGTCGCCGCCAAATGCCGCGACATTGCGCTTGATCCACTCCATGGCCGCGATCTGGTCCATGTAGCCGTAGTTCGCCAGGCGGCCGCCGTCCTCCTTCGCCCTCGTCAGCGCCGGGTGGGCGAAAGTGCCGAAGCGGCCGAGGCGATAGTTGAAGCTGACGACCATCACCCCCTGCTGCGCGAGACGGGTGCCGGTGTAGATCAGGCGCGAGGCAGAACCGTTGACGAAACCGCCGCCATAGATCCAGACGAGGACCGGCAGCTTCTTCGCCTCGCCCGAGGGACGCCAGACGTTGAGGTAGAGGCAGTCTTCCGCCGGTGCGGAACCCGGCGGCAGGGGAACCGCGCTATAGTTCTGCATGCAGTCGTGGCCGTAAGCCGCGCCGTCCCGCACGCCGCTCCACGCCGCCGCCGACTGCGGCGCACGCCAGCGCAGTTCACCCACTGGCGGGGCCGCAAAGGGAATGCCCTTGAACGCGGTTATCCCGTCCGCGTCGATGCCCGCCACCGTGCCGCCTTCGACCGTCGCGAGCGGCCGGGCCACGGGTTCCTGCGCGTTGGCGGCAGCCGAAACCGAAGCCATCACGGCAAGCGCTGCGGGGATCATCATCGACTTTCGCATTCACAACTCCCGATTGATGCCAATCTTCAAGACCCAGGCCTGAACTCCAGCGACATGCCCGCCGCCTTGTTGGGCTGGAAGCCCTTCCAGAGGCTCGCTTCCGGAGCGCCGGGGCTGAACCCTGCGTGGCGTCCGCCCGGCGCCTCGGGCCAGGTGCCCTCGTTCGAGTTGACGACCAGACCGTCCAGGTAGGCGCTTTTGGCGCCCTCCCCCTTGACGTAGCGGTCGAGGAAGGCGGTGATGAAGTGGGATTGCACGGCGATGAGCCGGTCCTTGCGCCATACCGCGTCCTCGAACCATTCGAAATCCCAGAACCTCGATCGCGCTTCCGGCGGCGCGCCCACAAGGGCAAGGCTGTGACCGGCTTCGCGAAATGTCAGCAGGTAGCGCGGCGCACGGGCCTGCTTTTCGAACAGCGAGCGCACGCCCGGATCATAGCCTACGACTCTGTCCTGGCTCCCGGCGATGTAGAGCGTGGGCGCCGCGATATCCGACACGCTCCTGTCCGTCCACACCCTGAGGTTCTGCGCGCCGCCAGCCGGTGCGATCGCGACGACCGCCTTGAGGTTCCGGACCTTGAGTTCGCCCGCGCGTGGCGCGCCGCTGACATAGGGTTTCAGGATGTCGCGGGTGGCGCCTGCCATCGACGGGTCCAGCGCAGCACCTGCCGCCGTGAGCACGCCGTATCCCCCCATGGAATAACCGATGAGCACGGTACGGCTCACGTCTGCCGCGGCGAAGATGCCCTCGCGCCGCTCTGCGCGCCGGCCCGCCTCGGCAGCCACGAAGGCGATGTCGAGCGGACGGCGGGAGAGCGGCGCCGCGCGCGCGGCGGCAGTGCGGATGTTGATCGGCGGATCTCGGAAAGCGGGCGCAACGACGAGATAGCCCTTGCTCGCAAGGTTCTCCCCCAGCCAGGAGAGGACCTCGGGCGTGTTGCTGTAACCATGCGCAAGAATGACGAGGGGGAAGCGCCCCTTTGCGGCCCGGCCATCCCGCGTGGCCACACCGGGAACCGTGAAAGGAACGTCGCGCCCGTCCTCGCCGGGAAGAGCGGTTCGATAGCTCGTGCCAGGCCCTTCGGCTTCGGCGGGATACCAGACCGTCAGATCCAGGCGACGGTCGACCGACGCCGGACGGTCCTTGCCCTGCAGCGGATCGAATTGACCCTTCTGCACGATCTTAAGCGTCGTGACGCCGATCGGATGCGACCCGAGGGCGGCGAGTTCAGGGCCATCCGGCGGGGGAATTGCCGGAGCTTGCTGCATCGCCCCCGCAAGAAGCAGCGGCGCGGCGGCGAGAAGAAGCAGCGGGAGCGGAACCTTCGACATGGCCGGATCAACTCCTTGCAAGGGGATGAGGCACGGGCGGGAGGACGCCCGTGCCCCGGTTACGATCGGGAGCGCGCACTCCCGATCCCTCCTCAGAAATTCAGGCCGAACCGGACACCGCCATAACGGCGGAAGTCGCGCGGGAGGATCGCTTCGATAGCGACCTTGTTTCCGAAGAGGTTTCCTCGATTGGTAAGCGATGCATAGTACTGTTCGTCGAACAGATTGTTGACGAAGGCGACGACTTCCCAGGCGTTGTCCTCGGCGCGCACGCCGATGCCCAGGTTGACGACGGTGAAGCCCGACTGGCGGATGCGCGGATCGGCTTCCTGGCTTGCGCTCTGGTACTGGAAGTTCGCCTGCAGGATGCCGCGCAGGTCGTCCGTGAGCGAGGGCGAGTAATCCGCGTTGCCCTGCACGTTCCAGTCAGGCGCGGGCAGGCTCGCACCCGTCAGGTCCTGACGCGCCGGGGTGCCGACGCAGCCCTGCGCCGCCGTCTGCCCGATATAGCACTGCGCGTTCGGGAATGAGGAGTACCACGCGTCGAGATAGGCCACCGAGCCGCTCAGGCTCAGATCGTCGATAGGACGGGCCATCACGTCGACCTCGACACCACGCGTATGCAGGCCGCCCACGTTGGTGAGGCGGAAGAACTGCGTCCCGCCCACGGTCTCGATCGACTGTGCCTGCAGGTTCTTGTACTTGGTGTCGAACAGCGTGACGTTCACGGTCAGCGCCCGGTCGAGGAACTGGCTTCGCAGGCCAAGCTCCCAGTCGGTCGAGGTCTCCGGCTTGACCGGGCCCGCTGCGGCGCGCGCGGCGTTGAAACCGGTCGACAGGTCGTAGGTCTGGCCCTTGTAGCCGGTCGCGAAAGTACCGAACACGCTGATGTCCGGCGTGATCTCGTAGCGCAGGCTCGCCTTGTAGGTGTCGGCCGTATCGGAAGCGTTGCCGCTGAAGTAGGCGTTGCCGTTCTGGATATCGAGGAAGGAGTACGAAACCTTCTCGTTCTGCAGGCGCGCGCCGCCGGTCAGGATCAGTTCGGGCAGGATCTTCCAGTCGGCCTGCGCGAAGGCGGCAATCTGGCGGGACTTCGCCGTGGCGTACCACTGCGCGAGCGAGAATGCCGGGCCGCGCTGGAACGGGCGGTTGAACTTGGTGTTCGCGTAGTAGACGCCCACGGTGTAGCTGAAAGGCTTCTCAGCAGGGCTCTGCAGGCGCACTTCCTGCGTCACCATTTCCGAATTGAAGGTCCCGCGCTCGATGTTGTTTCCGAGCGGCGACGGAGCGGCGGTGTGATCCTGGTCGGTGAAGTCGTTGAGCTTGAAGCGGTCGTACGACGTGATCGAGATCAGGTTCATGTCGCCAAGGCCGAACTCACCGCGCAGGTATCCGCCCCCGCCGTGGTAATCGGTGCCCGAATCGACGTTGTCGACGACCTTCTGGTTGTCCGGCCCAAGCTCCACGCCGGGGAACGTCACGTCATTGGTCAGGCCAGGCGTGTTGAGCAGCAGCGCGGTAGGGTCCATCCGCACGAACGGCAGGCCCGAATGGGTCGAGCCATCGTTGTAGTTGCCGGCGAGCGTGATCGCGATGTCCGTCGTCGGCTCCCAGCGCAGCTTGCCGCGTACGCTCACGGCCTCGCGGCTGGCCACGTCCTTGTCGAGGACGACGTTGCGGACGTTGCCGTTCCACGTCGAGTAGCTGCCCGAGAGGATGTAGCCCAGCGTCTGGGAAATGGGCCCCGATACGCTGAAGCTGCCGTTGTATTCCTCGTCCGTGGTCACCTTGCCGTTGACCTTCGCTTCGAAGGTATCGCTTGGGCCACGGGTGATCAGGTTGATGAGGCCGGCGGAGGCCGACTTGCCGTAAAGCGTGCTCTGCGGGCCGCGCAGGACCTCGAGCCGCTCGATGTCGGGCAGGTCGGTGAAGGCTCGCGCCTGGAAGGCGAGCGGCACTTCGTCGATCAGGACGGCCACGCTCGGCTCCACGCCGATGCTGAAAGCCAGCGTGCCGACGCCGCGCATCGCGATGTTGGCATTCTGCGGCTGCTGCGCCGGACTGATCCGGATCGAGGGCGAGACCTTGTAGATGTCCTGGAATTCGTTGACGCCCGAAGCCGCGAGCTGCGCAGGAGCGACGACCGAGACCGCAAGCGGCACATCCTGCACGCTTTGCGAGCGCTTGTTCGCGGTCACGATGATGTCGCCGCCGATGTCCGCACCCGAAGCTGCATCGGGAGCCGCATCTGCAACGTCCTGCGCGAGCGCCGGCAAGGCCATGGCTGCCGAACCGGCGATGATGGTTGTGGCGCAAAGGTAATGCCAGAGTTTCATTGCGTGCCCTCCCCTACTGTTCACGAAGGCGATCCTTCGGAGGCTGTGTCAGCCGTTGAGAAGAGGATTATCAACTGACCTTACCAATAGCAACGGAAATGTTTGCCCAATAGTGACATTTAGCCGAGCAGCAGCCGCCGTCTAAAAAACGTGATGTTGGGAGCGCTAACCACTAGAATGGCTAGCGCTCTGGCATTCACATCAACGTCGCAGGCTGGTCAGGCCACCTTCGCCCGCGCGGCGCGGCGCCCCTCCACTTCGAGCGCGTCGAAGCTCCTGCCGGAGACGGAGATTTCACGCCGGTCACCCAGCGGCAGGACGATGGTGATCTCGCCATCGCCGAAGGTGCCGGGCGCATCGCAACCGACCGTTACCTCAACGGCTTCGGCATCCGAGCGGCAGGTGCCGCTCCACCGCGCGGCAGGCTTGTCGGTTGCGCCGTCGTCTTCATGGAACGACCAGTCGAACTCGCCTTCACCCGCTGGTGGAAACAGCCAGAGACCGCGCGCGAAGGGCTGCGGTCGCACTCCCCCTTGGGCAAGGTCCACCGGGATTGCGCTGCCGACGCGGGCCAGGACAGGCGGCAATCCGTCGAGCGGGGCCGCAAGGACGACGTCGCTGCCGCCCCGGTGGCGATCCCCGGTCCAGGGGTCGATCCAGTCGGCGCCTTGCGGAAGGCGGGTGGACACGCTCTCCACCCCCGGATCGCAGGCGAGCAGGACCATGAGGCCGCTGCCAAGGAGATAGGCATCGCCATCAGCCCAGCTGGCCTCGTCCTCAGGGAAGTCGAGCCAGAGAGGCCGCTCGACGGGCTCGTAGTCGTGGTGGTAGCGCCACAGCAGGTCCGCGAGATAGGGAATCAGCTTCTGGCGCAGCGCCATGAGCCGATGGATGGCGGGAAGATGCGCGGGATACATCCACGGCTCGTTGACGCTCGCGTCATCGTTCCAGCTGTGGATGGAGAAGCGCGGCATCAGCACGCCCGCCTGCACCCAGCGCAGGAACAGTTCCGGCTCAGGCTTGCGCCCGGCGAACCCGCCTACATCGTGCCCGCTGTTCGACACGCCCGACAAGGCAAGGCCCAGCGCCATGCGGGCATTGTAGCGGATGGTCTTCCAGTCGGTCCGATTGTCTCCGGTCCAGGTCTGCGCGTAGCGCTGGAGACCGGCCATGCCGGACCGGCTGACCACATAGGGGCGTTGCCCGGGCTCATTCTCCATCTGCGCACGGCGGGAGGCGCGCATCATCAGCAACGACTGCAAAGGCCGCGCCTCGCTTGCAGGACGCGGGCTGCCGAAGAAGTCGAATCGTGCCCGTGCGTCCCACACGCCGTATTCGTTGTTGTCGTTCCACGTGGAGCGGATACCGTAATCCAGGAGCGCCGCCTTCACCTGCGCGCGCCACCATGCGGCGGCTTTCGGCTTGGTGAAGTCGATGAAGGCGCCCACCTCGTCCCAGAACTGCACCTCCGTCGGCCGCCCTTCCTCATCGCTCACCATCAGTCCAGCTTCGGCCAGTTCGCCGAAGCGCGGGTGGTCGCGCAGGAACGCGGGCTTGATGTTGGGGACCAGTTCGATCCCGGCGGAGCGGTAGCCGGCGACGAACGCGGCCGGGTCGGGGAACTTGTCGCGGTTCCAGTTGAAGACGTAGCGCTTGGGCCCGATCGAGGTGTAACCCGAGGAGAGATGGAACGATGTGCAGCCGATATCGTGCTGCTCCAGCTTGTCGACGAAGTCCTGCATGCGCGCCTGCGCATCCGGTGCGTCGGTGTAGGTCATGGTCGAGCCGGAATAACCGAGGGACCAGCGCGGCATGAGCGCAGGCTGACCCGTCAGCCAGGTGAACCGGCGCGTGACGGACAGCGCGTCCGGCCCGGCGATCATGTAGAGGTCGAGGTCACCGCTTTCGGCCACCATCGAGCGGAAGTGCCCATGGTAGTTGTCGAGTTCCTGGCCGAGGTCGACGGTGACTTCGCCCATGATGTCGTAGAAGGCCCCGTGGCAGGCATTCTGCGCATCGGCGACGAGGATATAGGGGATCGCCTTGTACAGGGGATCGGAGCTCTCGGCATCGTAGCCCATCGGGTCGAGGTTGGTGAAGCGGAACCGCCGGCCGGCGCGGTTCATCTCGCCCGATTTCTCGCCAAGCCCATAGTAGCGCTCTCCCGCCGGGCGGGCCACATGGTGGTGGACGCGTCCGTCCCACCAGCCGAAGTCGTAGCTCTGCGTGGGCCGATCGGTCATCATCGTGCGCCATGCCTCGCCGTCGCGCTGCTCCCAGCGGCAGTGGAAGCCTTCGAGCGCGATGGTGAGCCGGATACGCGCGGTCTCCACCACGACCTGTCCGCCGCCCTCGGTGACGAGGCAGTCGGGGCAGGAGAACCCTTCCACGCTCATGCGGTCACGCCCGGGCTCGGCCACGTCCTCGGCACCGGGCGCGATGGCCCAGCTCGGCGGGCCCTTCACCGTGCCTTCGGGAAGCAGCAGGAGGCGCACGACGTCTTCCTCGAGCACGAAGATGTGCGCCGTCGCCATCGTGTCGCTGGCAAGGGTGACCCGCCCAGTCGCCCGCTCGGCGACATGGAACAGCGGCGGGCGGGACAGGGTTGCGTGACGCATGGGACTTACTCCGAGACGGCGGGGCGCAGGCGGCCCATCATGACGATCAGCACGGCCGCGCCGATAAGGTCGAAAACGGAAAGGCAGGCGAACAGGGGCGCGTAGCCCACGGTGTCCGCCAGTTGCCCGATCAGGAGCGAGAACAGCAATCCGCCCAGCCATCCCGCCTGGCCGACGAAGCCGTTGGCGGTGCCCACTTCCTCGGGCGAGAAGACATCGGCGCTCAGCGTGTTGATGAGCACCGAGATGATCTGGTGCGCAAAGCCGCCGATGCAGAAGAGCGCGATGGCAAGATAGGGATCGCCCGCAAGGCCGATGAAGCCGGGCGCGATCATCAGCACGGCCGCAAGGCTGATCGCCAGCACGCGCGAGGAGATCAGCTGCATCCCGAACCGGTTCATGAAGAACGGCGAAAGGTAGCCGCCCAGCACTCCGCCAAGGTCTGCCGCAAGGAACGGCAGCCATGCGAACATGGCGATCTGCTTGATGTCCATGCCTCGCTCGTTGGCGAGATAGAGGGGGATCCAGAAGCTGAACGTCTGCCAGGCGGGCTCGGCCAGGAAGCGCGGAATGGCGATGGCCCAGAAACGCGGGCTCGACACGATCTCCCGGGCGGAAGCGCGGCGTGCCGGGACGACCGGGCGGTCATGCGAGATATAGGCCAGTTCCTCGGCCGAGATTGCCGGGTGCTTCGCAGGCGACCGGTATAGCCGGTACCATCCATAGGCCCAGAACAGGCCCACTCCGCCGGTCACGAGGAACGCCGCCCGCCAGTCGGCCGCGAGCGAGACAGCGATCACCAGCGGCGGCGCGATGAGCGCGCCAAGCGAGGTGCCCGCGTTGAACCAGCCGGTGGCGACCGAGCGTTCGCGCGCCGGGAACCACTCGGCGATGGCCTTCATCCCCGAAGGGATCGCGGCGGCCTCGCTCATGCCGAGGAGGCCGCGGAAAAAGGCGAGGCCCATCCAGCCCCCCGCAAAGGCATGGGCCATGTTGGCGAGCGACCAGGCGGCGGCGAAGACCGCGAAGCCGATCTGAAGCCCCAGCCGGTCGACGATCCAGCCGCACACCGGCTGCATGAGCGTGTAGGCGAGCTGGAACGCACCGACGATGTAGCTGTATTCCTGCGTGGAGATATCGAGCACCCTGGTCAGTTCAGGGGCAAGCGCTCCGAGCGAGTTGCGCGCGAGGTAGTTGAGGATCGTGCCAAGGCAGATGAGCCCGACGATCCACCAGCGCAGGTTGCGCACCGTCCTCATGCACGGCCTCCGATCCGCTGCCGGTGCCCTGAGGGTTGCCGATGCGCGCCCACCGCGCTCCCTGCGCCTGCCGTCATGCTCTTCTCTCCCGGTATTCCCTTCTCGTTAGTCAGCCAGCAGCCGCTTGTCCATAGTGGACTGACCACATTGGACTGCTCACCTTGCGGAAAGATACGCATCGAGCTGGGCTTCCACTTCGCCGCCCAGGTGAAGCCCTAGCTTGGAGCGCCGGAACAGGATGTCCCTTCCGCTGCGCGCCCATTCGTGATCGGCGAGGTAATCGACTTCGGCCGCGTAAAGATCGCCTCCGAAGTTCCGGCCCAGGCTTGAAGGATCGGTGGCGCCGTCGAGAATCTTCGATGCCCGGGTGCCGTAGGCTCGGGCAAGCCGGCGCAGCAGACGCGGGGGCAACTGCGCGTAAGTGTCGGTCAATGAGGCGAGGAACCGCTCGAAGTCGCCGCCGGGCATGTCGCCGCCCGGCAAGGTCGCACCTGCCGTCCATGCGCCCTTGTCTGTCGGCAGGAACGCTGCCAGCTTCTCCATCGCGTGTTCGGCAAGCTTGCGGTACGTCGTGATCTTGCCGCCGAAGATGTTGAGCATCGGCGCGGCGCCGTCCTCTGCATCAAGGTCCAGCACATAGTCGCGCGTAACTGCCGAGGCACTGCTTGCGCGGTCGTCGTAAAGGGGACGGATGCCTGCATAGCTCCAAACGAGATCGGCCTGCGAGACCGGCCTGGTGAAGTAGCGACGCACAGTTTCGAGGAGATAGCTCGTCTCTTCCGCCGAAATGCTGGCGGCACCGGGCGTCTCCTTCCACGCCTCGTCGGTGGTGCCCACCAGGGTATATTCGCCCTGGTAGGGAATCGCGAAGACCACGCGCTTGTCGGGGTTCTGCAGCAGGAATGCGTGGTCGCCTTCGTAGAGGCGAGGCAGGACGATGTGGCTGCCCTTGATGAGGCGCACGCCCCGCTCGCTGCGCGCATCGGGCACGCGGCCGATCACGTCGCCCACCCAAGGGCCTGCCGCATTGACGAGGATGCGCGCCTGCACCTCTCGCGCACCGAGATCATCGGTGACAGTGGCCGTCCATGTTCCGCCGTCGCGGCGTGCCCCGACAAGCTGCGTGCGGGTGCGGATGTCCGCTCCCCGGGCGCTTGCGTCCATTGCGTTGAGGGCCACCAATCGGCTGTCCTCCACCCAGCAGTCGGAATAGACGAAGGCCTTCACGGCTCCCGATTTCAGGCCGTTGCCCCGGACGTCATGGTCGAGACGCGGGATGGTCCGGGTGGCCGGTAGCACCTTGCGGCCGCCCAGGTTGTCGTAGAGGAACAGCCCGAGCCGCACGAGCCAGGCCGGACGCGGGCTGTTGACCTGTGGCAACACGAACGACAGCGGCCAGATGATGTGAGGAGCCATCGCCAGCAGGCGCTCGCGCTCGATCAGCGCTTCGCGCACCAGACGGAACTCGCCGTATTCAAGGTAGCGCAGGCCGCCATGGATGAGCTTGGTGCTTGCAGACGAGGTATGCTGGGCCAGGTCCTCCTTCTCCACCAGCAGCACGGAAAGTCCCCGCCCGGCGGCATCGCGTGCGATGCCTGCGCCATTGATGCCACCTCCCACGATCAGGAGATCATAGATGGTCTCGTCCGCAGGAGAGGATTGGGCGAGAGTTGCGGGAGAGGACATCGATCATCCTTTTGCTGCTTGGGCATCGGCCATAGATTGACCTCATGCTCTATATGAGTAGTAGATTGGCCTTACCAGCATCAATCTCAACGATTGAGTCAACTGACCACCATGCCACTCGACTTCAACGTGGTCGAACGGACGGGAGAGACGAGAGTGCCAGCAGCTTCGCATGTCCTCGCAATCGATCAGGGCACCACGTCCACCCGCAGCATTGTGTTCGATGCCGAGGGCAAGCCGGTCGCCACTGCCCAGCGCGAGTTCACGCAGCATTATCCGCGCGACGGGTGGGTGGAGCACGATCCCGAGGATATATGGCGCGACGTGCTCGCGACCGTGAAGGAAGCGATCGAGCAGGCGGGCCTCGCCGCCGGCGATCTCGCCGCTATCGGCATCACCAACCAGCGCGAAACGGTCGTCGTCTGGGACAAGACGACCGGCGAACCCGTGCACCGTGCCATCGTCTGGCAGGACCGCCGCACCGCAAGGACCTGCTCCGCCCTGCGCGAAGCGGGCCACGAGGAGCTCGTGCGCCGGAAGACCGGCCTTCTGCTCGATCCTTATTTCTCCGGCACCAAGCTCGCCTGGATCCTCGACGAGGTGGAAGGCGCCCGCGAAAAGGCCGAACGCGGCGAACTCGCATTCGGCACGGTCGACAGCTTCCTGTTGTGGCGATTGACGGGCGGCGCGGTCCACGCGACGGACGTCACCAATGCGGGGCGCACGCTGCTCTACGATATCCATGCCCAGCGATGGGACGAGGAGCTCTGCGCTCTCCTGCGCGTACCGATGGGCATGCTGCCGCAGGTCCATGACAGCAGCCACGTGTTCGGCACAACCACGGCGGATCTCTTCGGCGCGCCCGTCACCATCGGCGGCATCGCGGGCGACCAGCAGGCCGCGCTGTTCGGGCAGGCCTGCTTCGCGCCCGGAACGATCAAGTCGACATATGGCACCGGGTGCTTCATCCTGCTCAACACGGGCGAGGAAGCGGTTGCATCCGATCACGGCCTGCTGACCACTCCCGCATACCGGATCGGCGGGCGCATGACTTACGCGCTGGAAGGGTCGATCTTCGCCGCAGGTGCGGCCATCAAATGGCTGCGGGACGGCATCGGCATCATCACCCATGCCAGCCAGACGAACGACATGGCGACCCGGATCGAAGGAAACCACGGCGTCTACATGGTGCCGGCGTTCGTGGGTCTTGGCGCGCCGCACTGGGACCCCGAAGCGCGCGGGACGATCACCGGCCTCACCTTCGACACCGAACCGGCCCACCTTGCCCGCGCCGCGCTGGAGGCCGTTGCCTACCAGACGCTGGACCTCATCGAGGCGATGGTGGCCGACGGTGGCAGCACGCCCCATGCGGTCTGCATCGACGGGGGCATGGCGGCCAACGAATGGCTGTGCCAGTTCCTGGCCGATATCCTGCAGCTTCCCGTCGAGCGGCCCGAACATCTGGAGACGACTGCTTTGGGCGCGGCCTTTCTGGCGGGGCTGGCGGTGGGCATCTGGCCCGATCTGGCGGCCCTTGCAGCGACCCGGTCCAGCAATCGGCGCTATGTGCCGGCGATGGATGCCGATGTTCGCAGCGGCCTTCTGGAAGGCTGGCGCCGCGCGCTGGGCTCCACCCTCACCCGCAACTGACGCCGCACGGGGTCAGAAGTCGGAGACGGTTTAGAGGCGCGGCGCGGAAGCGCCGTTCCCGTCGGTCAGCGTGCGCCCTTGCGGAGGGCCGGCAAGTCGATCCCGTGCTTGTGCACCTTGTAGTAGAAGGTCTTGCGGGGGATGCCGAGGCGGGCGATCGCCGCGCCGATCTCGCCATTCGCGGCAAGCACGGCGGCCACGATCTCGTCGCGTTCGAAAGCGTCCAGCCGCTGCGGCAGCGTCTCGGCCGGTGCGTCGCCCTCACGGGACGGGTCGGGCGCGGCATCGGCAAGGCCCAGCACGAAGCGTTCGGCATAATGCGCAAGTTCGCGCACGTTGCCGGGCCAGTCGTGGCCGGACAGATGATCGCGCACCGATGCCGTCATTTCGGGCGAGGGCTGGCGCAGCCGTCCCGCTGCGGCACCGGCCAGATGCGCGAACAGGGCGGGGATGTCCTCGCGCCGCTCGCGCAGCGGTGGCATGCGCAGGCGCAGCGCGGCGAGGCGATAGAAAAGGCCGGGCGCGATCTTTTCGGACAGCTCGCCATCGGCATCCGCCCCGCCTGTCGCGATGATCCGAAGGTCGAGCGGGATCGGCTCGCGCACGCCGGAACTGCGAAGCGCCCTTTCCTCCACCAGCGGCACCAGGCGGGCCTGCAATGTGCGCGACGCCTGATCGATATCGTCGAGCAGCAACGTGCCCCGATTGGCCGCCGCGATGCTGCCTTCGCCCCCGGCGGCGAACAGACCATCCTCCAGCGCGTCCGGCAACGCACCGCAGGAGATCGCGAGGAAGCGCTGGCGCGAGCGCTTTCCGGCCCGGTGGATCAGGCGCGCGAACAGCTCCTTGCCGGTACCGGTCTCGCCTTCGATGAACAGGTCCATGTCCGCATTGGCAAGCGCCGGGATCATCTCGCGCAGGCGCCGGATGGCGGGCGATTGCCCGACCAGGCCCGTCATCTCTTCCGCCTGCGCCTCGGCCCGCAGGCGCCGGTTGTCGAGGACCAGACCACGCGCCATGGCCGCGCGGTCGGCCGCGGCGACGAGGGCCTGCGGGTCGAAAGGCTTGGTAAGGAAATCCCACGCGCCCGCCTTCAGGGCGTCCACCGCCATGGTGACATCGCCGTGCCCGGTGACGAGGATGACCGGAAGGTCGCCGTCGCGCTCGTGCAGGGTGCGGAACAGCTCGATGCCCGACATGTGCGGCATGCGCACGTCCGTCACGACGATACCGGGCCATTCGGTGCCGATCGCCTCCAGCGCGGGGGCGGCGGCGGGGAAGGCCTCCACGTTGAAGCCCGCAAGCGTCAGGACCTGTGCGGTGGAAGCCCGCAGATCGTCGTCATCCTCCACCAGCGCCACCAGGCGCGCATCGCCGGTCATGAAGCCCTCCGCAGCGTGATCGCAAAGCATGCGCCCTCATCGGAGGGCACGAGGTTGAGACTGCCGCCGAAATCCTCGGCGATGTCCTTCGCGATGACGAGACCCAGGCCCAGGCCCGAAGGACGGCTGGTGGCAAAGGGCGTGAACAGGCGGCCCGCAAGCTCGGGCGAGATGCCCGGACCGTTGTCGGCCACGATCAGCCGCACCATGTCGCCGTCAACCTCAAGGGTGATGGCAAGTCGGGGGTCCGGCCTGCCGTCCAGCGCCTCGAGCGCGTTCTGCAGCACGTTGACGAGCACCTGCTCCAACCGCACCCGACCGCCAAAGACGGTCAGTCGCGAAGGAATGGCCGGTCGCTCGAAGACGACATGCGAAAGCCGCTCCTTCAGCAGGAGACAGGCCCCGTCGATGACCTCGTCCAGCGCGATCGGCCCGCCCGCGCGTGCACCCTTGCGGGCAAAGCCGCGCAACTCGGCGGTAACGGTGCCGATGCGCTCCGCAAGGCGATCGATCGCCGAAAGGTTGGCGCGCACCTCGTCGCTCGCTCCCATGTCCAGCAGCTGCCGCGAGGTGGCGGCGTAGTTGCGGATCGCAGCGACGGGCTGCGCCGTCTCGTGGGCGACGCTGGCTGTGACCTGGCCGAGCGTCGCCAGCCTGTTCGCCTGCCGCAGCCCTTCGCGCAGTTGCGCCGCATGTTCCTCCGCAGCGGCGCGCTCCTCGATCTCGCGCCGCAGGTCGGCCGTGCGCCCGGCAACGGCTGCCTCGAGCTGGGCCGTCCGTTCGGCGCGCTGCCGCCCGCGCTCGCGCAGGAACAGCGCCAGCCCGGCCAGCGCAAGCGTTGCCAAGGCCGCACCCAGCTGCGCCGCGCGCACAGTCGCGTTCACCTCCCCCATCGCCACCACGAGATTGACCCGCCATCCCGACGCATCGGGCGATGTCGAGGCGAGCAGGTGGTCGCCTGCGATGCCCGGCATCCTGATCCTGCCGCCGCCGCGCAACTCGAATGGAGCCGGACCCAGGGCCGGAACACCGATCGTCCGGCGCTTGGCAGCGCGGCGCTCGGCGCTGAGCGGCCGCGTCGCCGCGTAGCGCCAATCGCGCCGGCTGGTCACGAGGACGACCCCGTCCCGATCCGTCACGAAGGTTTCGCCCCGCCCTTCGCGCCACTGCGTCTCCACGCGGTCGAACTCCATCTTCATCACGACGACGCTCCCGCCTGCGGCACGCCGGGCGAAGAACAGGCCGGGCCTGTGGCTTACGGTGCCGAGTGCGAACTGCTCTCCGGCGCCGGTCCGCATGGCGGCGCGGAAGTAAGGACGGAAGCTGTAGTCCTTGCCGATGAAGCTGCGCGGATCGCGCCAGTTGCTTGCCGCCAGCGTAAGCCCGTCGCCTCGCACGACATAAAGGATCGGCGAGCCGAACTCGCGCGAGAGACGCTCCAGCTTCGCGTTCATCACCGCCTGCGCACCGGGGCGGCGTTCCATCAGGGCGACAAGGTCCCGGTCGTCGCGAAGGCCCAGGGGCAAAAGGCGGAAGCGCGCGACCTCGTTCTCGAGAAGCGCCTGCCGCAGGCGTGCGTCGGCGGCCGCCTGCTCGGCAAAGCGCGCAGTAACGGTGCCGCGTACCGCCAGGCCGACGAGAAAGGCGACAAGCAGCGCCAGAGCCAGCGCGCCGGCAAGCCAGAGGAGAAGCCTGGATCGCATCACGCGACTCCCCTTACCGCACTTCGCGGAATGTGCAAGTTTCTGCACTCCAGCGTCTTCGAGGGGGCAGGAAGCTGGACAACTGGCGTCGGCCAGTGCGGTTAAGTGCTTGAAAAGGGGTCAAGCGGCGAATTTATCAATTCCCTTTGCGCGCACTGCACCTTCGGCGAAATTGCCGCATCCGAGCATGGCCCAGGGCGTTGCCGGAAAAGAGGATGACAGGTCGCACCATGCAGCACGTTTCTACCGATATTCAGTCCCATCCCCGTCCCGGCCGCTGGTACAGCCACCTTTACGTCCAGGTGCTGATCGCCATCACCGCGGGCGTGCTGCTGGGCCATTTCTATCCGACCACGGGTGAATCGCTGAAGCCCATTGGCGACATGTTCATCAAGCTGGTGAAAATGGTCATCGCGCCGGTCATCTTCCTGACCATCGTCACGGGGATCGCCGGCATGCGCGACCTCGGTTCGGTCGGCCGGGTCGCCGCGAAGGCCTTTGCCTACTTCCTGTTCTTCTCGACGCTCGCGCTGATCGTGGGCCTGGTAGTGGCGAACGTCGTGCGCCCCGGCGAGGGGTTCAACATCGACCCCGCCACGCTCGACGCCAGCAAGGTGGTGCAGTATTCGGAGAAGGCGCACGAGACGACGCTGCTCGGCTTCCTCAACGCCATGATCCCCGACACGCTGGTCTCCTCGCTTGCACAGGACAACATCCTGCAGGTGCTGGTGGTGGCGATCCTGTTCGGCATCTCGCTCGCCTCGATCGGCGATCGCGGCGCTCCCGTGCTCTCGCTGCTTGAAGACATCTCGGTGGTCATCTTCAAGCTCGTCTCCATCGTGATGAAGCTGGCCCCTGTCGGCGCATTCGGCGCGATGGCCTTCACCATCGGCAAGTACGGCGTCGGCAGCCTCGCCAACCTCGCCCAGCTGGTGGCCACGTTCTACGCCACCTCGATCCTGTTCGTGCTGGTGGTCCTGGGCGCCGTCGCAAGGCTCTGCGGCTTCTCCATCTTCAAGCTGATCGCCTACCTCAAGGGCGAGCTGCTGCTGGTTCTCGGCACCTCGTCCTCCGAAAGCGCGCTTCCCGCGCTGATCGAGAAGATGGAACGTGCGGGCTGCCCCAAGGCGGTCGTCGGCCTCGTCGTCCCCACCGGCTACAGCTTCAACCTGGACGGCACCAACATCTACATGACGCTGGCCGCGCTGTTCATCGCGCAGGCGTGCAACGTCGACCTGACACTCGGCCAGCAGCTACTGCTTCTGGGTGTCGCCATGCTCTCGTCCAAGGGCGCGGCAGGGGTGACCGGCGCCGGCTTCATCACGCTCGCCGCCACGCTGTCGATCGTGCCTTCGGTGCCGGTCGCCGGCATGGCGCTGATCCTGGGCGTAGACCGCTTCATGTCCGAGTGCCGCAGCCTGACCAACTTCGTCGGCAACGCCGTGGCGACCGTGGTCGTCTCCCGCTGGGAAGGCCGCCTCGACCGTGCAGCGCTTGCCGCGGCGCTCGACGGGCGCGCCTCTCCTGCCGCGGCGCATGCCGTTCCGGCCGAATAATCCCACAACATCAGCAGGCGCGCGTCATCCGGCGCGCGCCGCCCACAGGATCGCCCATGCCTCTCATCCGCTCGCGGCTGCGTGCCGCCACCCTTTCGCTCGCCGTGCTGACGGCCCCCGCCCTCACCCCTGCGGTTGCCCGCGCGGACGAGGCGAAGCCGGCCTACCCGCTCGCGCTGAACGGCGATGCGGCCGTGAAGGACGGCTACTCGCTCTCCCGCTGGGCGGAGGACTGGACGTCGAAAGCGGATCCCGAGAAACGCGACGATCCGCTCGACCGGCTGAAGTACATCCCGCTCGACGATGACGGCGAAGTCTACATCACCCTTTCCGGCGAGCTGCGCCTGCGCGTCAATCACACCACGAACCCGAACCTGCGCGAGGCCGAGGCACAGCGCCAGGACATCAACCGCATCGTCGGCGGCGCCGACCTGCACGTGGGCAAGCACCTGCGCTTCTACGGCGAGATCGCGCATGGCGGCATTGCGGGAGAGAACATCGGCACGCCCACCACTTCGCTGCGCAACGATCTCGTCGTGCAGCAGGCGTTCGTGGAAGGCATGGCGGAAGTGGGCGGCGTGGATGTGGGCCTGCGCTACGGCCGGCAGGAGTTCGTCGATGGACCGAACCTCCTCACCTCGCAGCGGGACAACAACACCATTCGTTACACCCTGAACGGCTGGCGCTTCTATGCCCGCGGATCGAAGCTGCGGTTCGGCGCCTTCGACTTCCGCCCGACCGAGTACGGCAACGGCGGCCTTGGCGACGACCAGCACGATACGGCGCGCCGGTTCTCCGGCGCCACCGTGGGCATGGTGCTGCCCAAGACAATCCTCGGAAGCAAATCGACGCTCGCCTTCGACACGTTCCTGTGGCGGCGCGAGAACGATGTCGGCGCCTGGGGCGGGCGCGTCGGTCCGGCCACGCGCTACTATCTGGGCGGCTGGCTGCGCGGGGACGTGGGACGCGTGAACCTCGACTGGTCGGTGAACCGGCAGTGGGGACACTATATCGATCAGGACATCTCGGCCTGGCAGGCCTTCATCGCCCAGACCTATCGCCTGGGCGAGAGCAAGACCGCGCCGCGCGTGGGCGTGCATCTCGACTATGCGAGCGGCGGCGGCGGCTATGGCGACGGCAAGCTGCGCAACGCTTATGCGCCTTTCGGCAACAACATCTATTTCAGCTACCAGCTGTTCCTCACGCCATCCAACCTCGTCTCGGTATCGCCCAACATCAGCTTCACGCCGTTCAAGAACGCGCGCCTGACGGCCGAATACGAGATGGCCTGGCGTGATACCGCGAGCGACGCGGTCTATCGCGCCAACGGCCAGCCTTTCGCGGGAACGCAGAACGTGGCCGCGCGCAAGGTCGCCAACCTCACCCGCCTGCAGCTTGCATGGAGCATCGCCCCGCGTGTCCAGTTCACCGGCCGCTACGAGCACCTGGAGGCCGGCCCCTCGCTCACCGAGGCGGGCTACCGCAGTTCCGACTTCCTCGCCGGTTGGATCAGCTTCCGTTTCTGATCCCGCGCCCTCGTGAAGCCGCGCGACCTGCCGGGTCGCAGCCATCAGGGAAGCGGGCGCGCGCTTCACGGGCGGCACGCACAGACGGCGAGCAAGGGGGAGCTTCGTAGCGAAGCTCCCCCTTCACACATCAACCCTCCAGCATGTTGTCGCGCAGTTTCGCGATGTCGGCGTCGGTGAAGCCGAGCACCTGCTTCAGGTAGCCTTCCGAGCCGCCATATTCGCTGTCGATGTAAGCGAAGAACTGCACGAGGTGCGACGCGCCGCTCTTGGTGAACAGGGGTTCGGCCTGGTTGCGCTGTTCGGCGCTGCGCGCGAAGTAGTACTGGACGATCGGATTGTCCGGATAGTCTTTCGGATCGACCTTCGGCATCTCGTACTGCGGACGGCGCAGCGCGGTGGACAGGTGATAGTCCTTGACGATGGTATCGCGGTCCACGCCCAGCACGTCGTAGAGCAGGCCCGTGGCGATGCCGGTGCGGTCCTGCCCGGCCGAGCAGTGGTAGAGCACGGCGCCCTCGTCGGCGATGAGACGCTTGAACATCGCGCGATACTGGGGCGCGAGCATCTTTTCCATGCCCTTGTACATGTTCTCGCCGCCGCCCTTGCCGAAGTTCGCCATCAGCGGCTTGAGCGAATAGTCGTTGGCAAGGAACAGCGCGCCGGTCTTGTCGTCCAGCATGTCGGGGGCGACCTGGCGCTCCTCGATGCTGCGCAGGTCGACGACGTTGCCGATCCCCAGCTGGCCGAGAAGCGCATAGTCCGCGTCCGTCAGCAGCGGCATCGCGCCCGAGCGGAACGCCTTGTCCCACTTCACCGTCTTGCCGCTCTTCGTGACATAGCCGCCGATGTCGCGGAAGTTGCTGCCCTGCTGCACCGCGACGACGCGCTCGGCAACGACGGTCTGCTTGCCGCCCTTCCCTTCCAGGATGACATAGCGGCGTTCGCTAGCCGGGATCGCCAGGCGAAGCTTTGCGTCCTTGCTGGCGCTGGCGAAGCGCTGGTCGCGCTTGTCCAGCTTGGGATCGGCGCTGATCCACACGGAAACGGGGCTCGTATCCTCGCGGGCCAGTTCGACGGTCTGCGCATCGACACGCGTAAGCGTCGCCAGTTCACGCGCCAGGGCCGGCGACGCGGCGAGCGCCACGGTCAGTGCGATCAGGGCAGTGGTGGTCTTCTTGTGCATTTTTCAGGTCCTCCCGGTCAGTAGTTGAAGCGGATGCCGAACAGGTAGCGCGCGCCGATCTGCTCGACTTCCGTCGGCGTGGCGGTGGTGCCCTGGTAGGCGATGTACGTTTCGTCGGTCAGGTTGGCGAGATCGGCGAAGAGGGTGAAGTTCTCGGTCAGCGCATAGCGCAGCGAGACGTCGAGGTTCTCGTATCCCTTGCGGTATTCGCCGCTGCCCATGCCGCCCAGCGTGTCGAGCCAGTCGGAGCGCCACTGATAGCTGACGCGGGCCGAGACGCCGTACTTCTCATAAAACAGCGACGCGTTGGCGATCGTGTCCGACATGCCCTGGAACGAGACGTTCTTTTCGGTGGGCGTATCGAAATCGCCATCGAGCAGGGTCAGGTTGCCCTGGAAGCCGAAGCCGTCCAGCGCGCCGGGCAGGAAGTCGAACTGCTTGAGCACGTTGAACTCGACGCCATAGAGCTTGCCGTTGTCGCCGTTGTAGGTGCCCGAAAGCAGGTAGGCCGAGCGGTCGATACCGCCGAAGTCATAGAAGTCCGAACCCACCGGCTGCTGGGTTTGGTAAAGCACGTTGTCGACCGAGCGATAGAACCCGGCGATGGACAGCAGGCCGTTGCCGGGCAGGTACAGCTCGACGCTGGCGTCCGCGCCCCAGGTATACTCGGGCTTGAGGAACGGGTTACCGCCCCCGATCGTGCCCGGGCTGTTGCTGTCGTTGATCGACGCGCCGACCCGGATGGCGCCGTATGCCGGGCGCGACACGCCGCGCTGCCCGGCAAGACGCAGCACCAGGTTGTCCGTGGCCGCATACTTGATGTTGAGGCTGGGGAAGAAGTCGGTCTTGTTGGTGTGGCGCGAAAGACCGGTGTAGCTTCCGCCCGCCAGGACCGAGCCGCTGTTGTCCAGCACGTAGTTCTCGACGCGAACGCCGCCCACCGCGGTCAGCGGTCCGCTTTCCACCTTGGCCATGACATAGCCCGCCAGAGTCTTCTCGCGCTGGAAGTAGCGGTCGGTCGCCGGGATGTTCTTTGCCGGGTCGTAGAGACCCGCGGTTTCCAGCCTGCCGAGGAGACTGTCGATATCGCGGCGCATCGCCACGTTGTCGACGTAGTTGAGGTCGACGCCGAGCGGGAAGCCGGTTTCCCAGGCCCTGTCGCTGACGTAGCTGTTGATGTCGAAGGGCTGGCCAACGCCCGCGCCGCTGGCCAGCATGACCATGTTCGAGATCGACAGCGCGTTGCCCGTGATGTCGCGGTCGATGTAGAGACCACCGGCCGACAGCGTCAGGTCTCCCATCTGCTTGGAAAGGTCGAGCTTGGCGGTGTAGCTTTCCGACACGGTCTTCTGGTGCCCGAGCAGGACGTAGGCGCCCGCATTGTTCAGGCTCGCCTGGTCGAACCCGCCATCGATGCTGACGATCGGGAAGCGCGGATCGGAGTTGTCGTAGCTGAGATCGAGATTGTTCGCACCACTGGTCGAGGCCTGGACGAGCGGCAGGTAAGTGGTGTTTTCCGTCCGCGCGTAGTTCAGCTTGAAGTAGGCGTTGAAGCCGTCGTCCCCTTCGTAGTCGCCGCCGATCGTGCCGATGTAGTTGCGGTTGCGGTATTCACCGAAGTTGAAGCTGCCGCGCAGCGGCACGCCCGTCAGGTTGCCCGAGGAAAGCGAGCGCGTGCCGCCCGTGGCGCGGTCCAGTCGGAACTCGTACTGGTTGCGCTGCTCGTTGTCGTTGAATTCCGAGAAGATGGCCTTGGCATAGATGCGCTTGCCTTCTTCGGGCTGGTACTCCACCCCGGCGAAGAGGCCGTTGTTCCAGCGCTCCAGTTCGTACTGGCGGACGTCGAACTCGGTCGGGCCATTGGCGTCGTAAGCACCCACTTCGCGGTTGTCGGTCACCTGCTTGCGGCGGTAGTGCGAGCCGCCGAGCACGAAGCCGAAGGTGTCGTTCGACCACGAAAGGCGGCCCGAAGCCTGCCGCTGCTCGCCGCCGCCAAGGTCCATCCAGCCATAGCCCACGTCGCCCGAGACGTGCAGCCCGCGCTGCTCCATCGGCGAATAGGTCTTGAGGTCGATCGTGGCGACGACCGCATCGGCCTGCAGGTTCGAGGTGAGCGACTTGTTGACGACCATCTGCGAGAGCAGGACGGCGGGAATGGCATCGAAGCGGAACGCGCGGGTATCGCCGCCTTCGTCGACGCCCGCCATGGGCACGCCGTCGATGCTTACCGAGGTCCACCTGTTCGGGGCGCCGCGCACCTGGATGTAGCGCTCCTGCCCCTGGTCGCGCTGGACGGCGACGGCGGGCAAGCGCGAAAGCGCGGCGGCGGCGTTCTGGTCCGGGAAGCGGCCGACCGCGTCCGAGGCGGCTACGTCGGCAAGGTTGTCGAGAACACGCTTGGCCTCGATAGAATCCTGCTGCGACGAGACGATGGAGCCGGTGACGATGATGTCGCCGCCTTCGGCAACGGATGCATCCTCGGCCGCCGAACCGGCCGCTGCGTCAGCGGGCAGTGCCGCGTCTTCGGCGTGGGCAGTGCCGGCAGCGGAGAAAGCGAACGCCAGGGCGCCGGCAAGCGCGGTCGAACGCAGGAATGTGGACGTATGCAGTGTCACGATGGTTCCCCCATGAAGAAGCTGGGGGGCGACTAGAACGGCTGTATGTACCTTGCGTGACAGTTTTTGCGTCAATCTACCGGAACCCACATTGCGCCACAGCGCTCGATTGAGCGGAACGGCTCTGCTAGGCTGGCCTGCTTCGCGTTGTGCATCTGGACCGCCTGCCTTGAATAAAACCGTCATGAAATCGTCATCCGATCGCTTCATTCGAGCCGTTCACGATCAGTGGGAATCGCACGGAGGCGCCGCGATGTCGGCGCGGCGCATCAGCCTCGCTGCCGATGCACCGGTATCCTCGATCTACCATCACTTTGGATCTCTGGAACAATTGTTTGCTGCAAGCCAGGAGTTCGCTCTGGAACGGGCGCTGTCCTGGCGCGACGATCGGCTGGCGCAGCTTGCGGGGCTTTCCCCCAGCGTTGATGCGCTGCCCGGCCTGTTCGCGGAGATGGCGGACGAGTGGACCAACGCGCAACGTTCGCTCGCCTTCGCATGGCGCGAATGCCAGCTCCTGACCGATAGCAGCCCGCTCCTCCAGCCGCTGGCCGCAAGATGGCACGGGCTGTGGGACGGATTCTGGCAAGAGGCCGGTCAGCGCCTGGGCCTTGGCGAGGGGACGCAGATCGTGCGGCGCGTCTTCGAGAACGAGAGCTTCCTGCACATGATCCGCTGGCGCCGCCTGGTGGACCGCGCCTCGCTCGACGAAATGGCGCGCACGCTGGGCGCCTGGCTGACCCGCGGCCCCGCCCCCGCGACGCCCTGGCGCGATTTCGCCCGCGGCGAGGCCTTGCGCGCCATGCCTCGCCTGCCCCAGCGCGATGAGACGGCCGCCCGGATCGTCATCGCGGCCAGAGAGATCATCGGTGACTGCGGGGTCGCGTCGCTGACCCACCGGGCCGTCGCCGAACGGGCCGGGCTGACCCTCGGCACGGTGTCCCACAAGTTCCCGACCAAGGTTGCCCTGCTGGAAGCCGGGTTCGAGGGTCTTTACGCCGCCAACCTCGAACGGCTGCAGGGTAGCAGCGACAACCCACCAAACGATCACAGCCCGGAGGCAGTGCGCGACACTATGATCGGCATGGTCGACATGATCGGCCGCGTGCGCATCCGCGGTAGCGACGAGTTGTATGTAGCAGTCGCCCGCGATCCCTCGCTCAGCCAGTTCGGGCTGCAGCTGCGCTATCTGCGCGGCCGCAGCTCGGCCGGGACGCTCCGGGCGCTGGCGGGTGGGAAGCGCGCCGTGACGCAGGCAGAGGCCGCCCTGTTCTCCAGCTTCGCCACGTCTCAGATCCGTCAGTTCAGCGGAGCGAAGAGCGCCGACGCTGCGACCGTTATTGGCGGTGAGATCGATATTCTCATCGCCATGCTCACACCGTGACCGGGCGGGAGAGCGGAACAGCGCCTGCATGATCGGCTCTGCAATCGTGCCTTGATCTTCAGCCGGTCCCGCTGGCAAGGAAGGCCATGCTTTCACACACCCGCGCTCTCGTCGCCGCTTCGGTCTTTGCTTTCGTCACAAGGCGCAAGGTCGCCGGCCTCTACGACCATTCGCAGGGGCGCGACCTGCGGATTGCCGCAGAAGCACGCGGCGACCGGCTGAAAGGGTATGACGGCGACCGGAAGGCCGAGTTCGCCGGCATGCTCCCCGAGATCCACGATGCCGCCGACGACACCTTCATCTCCATGGAGATCGACGGCACAAAGGCGCGCGGGTACGATCGCGGCTCGTCCAGCTTCTATGCCGCGCAGGTGACCGATGGGCTCGTGCAGGTCTTCGACCACGAGGACCAGACGTGGCACGCCTACGACGTGCAGGACGCGGACGCTGCACAAAGCTACCTTCGGGGGGACGCGCAAGGCTGACAGGATCGTCGGCAGGGCGGCAATCCGTCCCGCGCTGCCCTCGTTCTGCCTATTGCACTGCAACAATGCCGGGCCAGATCGTTTTGAGCGGTCGAATGCATTCGACCAGACCTTCAAGCCCGCACCTCCCCGAACTTGATCGACGTGGCCTGCTGGGCGCGATCATCGCCAGCGCGCTGTGCCTGGGCGTCCCGCGCCGCGCGCTGGCCGCCAAAGACATTGCGCGCGTGGACGACCTGATCGGGCGCATGACGATCGAGGAAAAGGCCGGTCAGATGACCTGCCTTGCCGACAGCTTCCGCCCTTTCAATCCGCCCAATCCTTCGGTCGGCATCCAGGACGAGAAGCGCCTTGCCCAGGAAATCCGCAAGGGGCGCGTGGGCTGCCTGTTCAACGGCATCGGCGTTGCCGGCGCCCGGCGCGCGCAGGAGATGGCGGTGAAGGAAAGCCGTCTTGGCATCCCGCTCCTGTTCGCCGCCGACGTCGTCCACGGGCTCAAGACGATCTTCCCGGTTCCGCTGGGTGAGGCCGCTGCCTTCGATCCGGAGCTTGCCGAACGCACCGCGCGCGCCATGGCAATTGAGGCCACCGCCGCCGGGCTACACCTCACCTTCGCACCGATGGCCGATGTCGCGCGCGACCAGCGCTGGGGCCGCGTGGTGGAAGGCTCGGGCGAGGACGTGACGCTTACCGGCATGCTGGTCGCGGCAAAGATCCGCGGCTTCCAGGGGCGAGACCTGCGGCGCGAGGATTCCATGCTTGCCTGTCCGAAGCATTTCGCAGCCTACGGCGCCGTCGCGGCGGGGCTCGAATATGGCAGCGTCGATATCAGCGACGAGAGCCTGCGCGAAACCCACCTGCCGCCCTTCGAGGCCGCCTTCGGTGCTGGGGCGCTCACGACGATGGCCGCTTTCAACGAGATCAACGGCGTTCCCGCCACCGCCGACCGCGCGCTGCTCACCGACATCCTGCGCACGGAGATGGGCTTCACCGGCTTCGTCTTCTCGGACTACACCGCGGACGAGGAACTGGTGGCGCACGGCTTTGCGGAGGACGACCGCGATGCCGCCCGCCTCGCGGTTCTGGCAGGCGTCGACATGTCTATGCAGAGCGGCCTTTACATCCGTTACCTTCCCGAACTGGTGAAGAGCGGGGCGGTGCCGATGGCGACCGTGGATGTGGCGGTGCGGCGCATCCTTTACGTCAAGGCCGCAATGGGTTTGTTCGAAAATCCCTGGCGCTCGCTCGACGAGAAAGCCGAAGCCTCGCGCATCGCCACGCCCGCGCACCGGGCCCTCGCACGCGAAGCCGCAGCGCGCTCGATCGTACTGCTGAAGAACGACGGCGTTCTTCCGCTCGACGCCGACAAGGCGCCCAAGATCGCCCTGATCGGCCCTTTCGCGGAAGACCGCGACAACCTCTACGGTCCCTGGGCCTTCTATGGCGATCCGGGCAAAGGCGTGGATATCGCAGCCGGTATCCGCGCCGCACTGCCGGCCGAAAACAGGCTTGCCGTTGTGCGGGGGTGCAACATCCACGACGGTATAAACGGCGGGATCGCTTCGGCCGTGAAGGCGGCGAAGGCTGCCGACGTCGTGCTGCTTGCCATCGGCGAGGCGCAGGACATGTCGGGCGAGGCGCAGTCACGTACCGCCATCGAGATACCGGCTGCGCAGCAGGAGCTTGCCAACGCGCTTGCCGCGACGGGAAAGCCGGTGGTCGTGCTGCTGCGCCACGGGCGTGCGCTTGCCCTGCACGACGGGGTCGCCAATGCCAGCGCAGTGCTGGCGACATGGTTCCTCGGCTCGGAAGCGGGACATGCCATTGCCGACGTGCTGTTCGGGAAGGTCGATCCCTCAGGCAAGCTGCCGGTCAGCTTCCCGTGGGAATCCGGACAGGAGCCCTTCTTCTACGACCGCAAATCCACAGGGCGACCGGTGCTCGGCCAGGGCAGCACCGAATACAAGGCGCGCTACACGACTACCGACAACAGCGCGCGCTATCCCTTCGGGCATGGCCTTGGCTACACCCGCTTCGTTCTGGACCGGCTCAGGCTGTCCGACACCGCCTTGCGCTGGGACCGCAGCATAGACGTGAGCGTGCGGATCACCAACGAAGGGCCACGCAGCGGCAGCGAGGTCGTGCAGCTCTACATCCGCGACCGCGTGGCGAGCCGCACGCGGCCTATCCGCGAACTCAAGCGGATCGAGAGGGTGACGCTCGATCCCGGAGCCAGCCGCACGTTGCGCTTCACACTCTCGCGCTCGGACCTCGAGTTCGTGGGCGCAGGCAACCGCCGCATCGCCGAGCCGGGATTGTTCGACCTTTGGGTCGGGCAATCTTCCGCAGGCGGGCTCCACGCCCAGTTCACGCTCTACGCCGAGCAAGCAGGCGAAAGGTAACGCGCTTCGGCGGCCGGCTTTCCTACGATCCCGGCGGCTGCTACGAGGCCCGGCATTTTCGCAGCCGTGAACCGACCGCGCGCGCCCTCCTTCAACGAAGCATGCCGCGTGCATGCACTTCCTCAACTTGGCGCGCGAAAGGGCCTCAGCCTTTCAGGTGAGTTGCGTGCCAGTCGACATGTTCGGGCATGAACGTCGAGATGAAGTAATAGGAGTGATCGTACCCCTCCTGCATCCTGATCGTCGCGGATTGCCCCGCCTTTTCGCAGGTTTCCACAAGGAGCTGCGTCTTGAGCTGGCTTTCCAGGAACCCGTCGGCGCTTCCCTGGTCGACGAGCAGGGCCGGGAGACGGGCTCCATCCTCGATCAGGGCGCAGGCATCGTACTCCCGCCAGGCGGAACGATCCTCGCCAATGTAGCCTGTCATCGCCTTCTCTCCCCAGGGGCAGTTGAGCGGCGAGACGATCGGTGAAAAGGCGCTGACCGAGCGGAAGCGGCCCGGATTGCGCAGCGCCACCGTCAATGCACCATGCCCGCCCATGGAATGGCCGGTGATCCCCTGCCGCTCCATGTCGGCGGGAAACCGAGCCGCTACGATCGCGGGAAGCTCCGCCTCGACGTAGGCGCGCATCCGAAAATGCTGCGCCCACGGCTGCTGCGCAGCATCGACGTAAAAACCGGCACCTTGGCCAAAGTCGTAGGCCTCGTCGTCAGGAACGCCCTCGCCACGCGGCGAGGTGTCAGGTGCGACGAAGATAACACCATGCTGCGCACATGCTGCGCGATACTCGCCCTTTTCGGTGACGTTCGCATGGGTGCAGGTAAGCCCGGAAAGATACCAGAGTACCGGCAGCTTCTGCCCCGGCGCATGGTCCGGCACGAAGACGGAAAAGGTCATCTCCGTACCCGTTTCGGCGCTGGAGTGACGGTAGACGCCCTGAACGCCGCCGTGGCTGCGATTGGTGGAGACGACCTCCATCAGAAGACCACGACCGAGCGGATCGACTTGCCTTCGTGCATGAGATCGAACGCCGTGTTGATCTCCTCGAGGCCCATGACGTGCGTGATCATGGGGTCGATCTCGATCTTGCCGGTCATGTACATGTCGACGATCTTGGGTACGTCGGTGCGGCCCTTGGCGCCGCCGAAAGCGGTGCCGCGCCAGTTGCGACCGGTGACGAGCTGGAAAGGCCGGGTGGCGACTTCCTTGCCCGCTTCCGCCACGCCGATGATGATCGAGGTTCCCCACCCCCGGTGGCAGGCTTCCAGCGCGGTGCGCATCACTTCGGTGTTGCCGGTGGCATCAAAGGTATAGTCCGCCCCGCCATCGGTCATCAGCACGATCCTGGCGACCACATCCTCGCGGCTCATGCCCGTGGTGTTGAGGAAGTCGGTCATGCCGAAACGGCGGCCCCACTCTTCCCGGTCGGGATTTATGTCGACACCGATGATCTTGTTGGCACCGGCAAGGCGCGCGCCCTGGATGACGTTGAGGCCGATGCCGCCGAGGCCGAACACCACCACGTTGTCGCCGACCTGGACGTTCGCCGTGTTGATCACCGCTCCGACGCCAGTGGTGACGCCGCAGCCGATGTAGCACGAGGACTGGAACGGTGCGTCCTGGCGGATCTTCGCGACCGCGATCTCGGGCAGGACGGTGAAGTTCGAGAAGGTAGAGCAGCCCATGTAATGGAAGATCGGCTGGCCCTTGTACGAGAACCGGGTGGTGCCGTCCGGCATCAGGCCCTTGCCCTGCGTGGCGCGGATCGCTGTGCACAGGTTCGTCTTGCCGGAAAGGCACGACTTACACTGGCGGCACTCCGGGGTGTAGAGCGGGATCACATGGTCGCCCGGGACCACCGAAGTCACGCCCGCGCCGACTTCGCGCACGATGCCAGCCCCCTCATGGCCCAGGATCGAGGGGAACAATCCCTCGCTGTCGAACCCGTCCAGAGTGTAGGCATCGGTGTGGCAGATGCCGGTGGCCATGATCTCGACGAGCACTTCGCCGGCCTTGGGCCCTTCGAGATCAACCTCGACGATCTCGAGCGGCTTCTTCGCTTCAAAGGCTACGGCGGCGCGGGTCTTCATCGAACGGTCTCCTTTTCGCGGCGCTTTCTAGCGGCATGCGGCAGGCGCGTTAATGGCTTTCGGAGCCGACGATGGAAGTTATCCACGCGCGTTGCGCAGCTGAAGGGTTTTCAGATCGCCGTCACAAGGCTCTGTCAGGCAAACATCAAACCCGAGTTTCGGCACTGATCATAGGGTTGTCGGCCTGCGCCGGTTCATCAGCGGGCGCTGGTACGATGGATCGTCCCTGCTGCGCGAGGGGACGCCGTTCGCAGCGATCCCGGGCACGTCCGCGAAGGGCACCGGCATGGGCGCGGGCAGGCATCCCCACTCGATCACGTTCGTGCGCAGCGCGATCTTCCAGACGCCTTCGCGCCGCTGGAGGCGGTCAACGTACCGGCCTCCCGCAATCCAAAGCGTCTCGTCACGATTGCGCCCGATGAACTGGTAGTACGTTTCCGAATGGGCGACATCGCCATCAAGGTCGATGGTGGATTGCAGCAGTGCGTGCTGGGTGATGATCTGCCCCGCTTCGTGCATCGGCACGGCCCAGTCCCAGCAGTCCGCCGCGTTGCCGACGAAGGGCCCTGCAGCTACCTGAGCATCACCCCAGAAAGCGGAAAGGTAAATCTCCTTGTCGAAGCGGTCCATGCCGCGGGAGAAGCGGACAAGGCATTCGCGGATGTCCTGCTTGTCGAGCAGCGCGGCCACGCGCGCCTCGCTATCGATCGGGTGCTCAGCCGCCACGATAATCGACCTCCCGGATCGGCTTCCAGATGGGTGAGCCGCGAGTGGCGCGGGCAGAGGCGATGACGCTGCCGTCCACATCGCTGATCCCGTATTCCTGCGCCAGTTCGGCCGTGACGAACTCCCCTCCCGACCGCCTCATGACCTGCGGGTCGGCCGCCAGGGCGGCAACGACGCGGCCTGGATGCTCGACCGAACTGCCGTGCATCGATGTAATGGATCGCGTCATCCTGTCACCCATCCTCGCAAGGTTGTCCTTCGCCTTCTCCGTCAGTGTGAGCCCTTGCCAAAGCGCAAGCGAGGCGACCCCATGAGGTTCGAGTTCGATGGCCATGTCGCGCGCCATGCGATCGACGGCCGACTTGGAGGTTCCGAAGATCACACCATAGGTATAAGTCACTGCCGCGAAGCCCGAAATCGCCACGATGAGCCCGGACTTCTGCGGTGCCATGATCCGGGCCGCGTGCCAGGCGGCGACATAGTTCGACCTTACGCCGACATCCCACATCTCAAGGTTCGAAAGCGGCTTTTCCCAGAAGCCCCCCGGCTCGAGCAGGTCGTCCGAAAGCGTGAACGCATTGTTGACGAGAATGTCCAGCCGGCCTTGCTCGGCGGTGATCCGGGCGAACAGGGCTTCCACTGCCGCATCATCGCCGTGGTCGCAGGCAACTGCGATCCCTCCGCCACCGCTGGCCTTCCCACGCACGTCGCATTCCGCCTCCGTGCCGCCTACCGTCCCGGGCAGGTAGTAGTCCCCTTCGTGCACGGTTCGTCCGGTGACGTAGACGAGAGCCCCCTGCTCCGCGAGGACCAGCGCGATCCCCTTTCCAATGCCGCGGCTGGCCCCCGTGACGAGCGCGACCTTGCCTGCCAGCGAAGGGCTCATGCATGTTCTCCCGTCACCGTGGAGAACCAATGTTCCGAGAAGTCCGAAATGGCTGTACCAGCGAAATGTGCGCCGCTGAAAGGGTAGCCCATGATGCCTTGCGACCAGTCGGCTGCCCTGCCCCAGTCCTGGGACCAGTCGTACATCATAATGCGTTCGGCGATGCGCCACTCGCGTGTGCCCGCGCTATCGGCGCGCATTTCAAACCGATCGAGATATCGCCCGCCGACACAGGTGTCGCGGGCACCTTCTGCCGTGTCGATCCGGTGATGCGAGAAGACGTGCGTTTCAGCCGTCGCAGTTTCGCCGGATAGTTCCATGTGGGTCTGGCCGAGCATGTGCTGGGTGTCGCGGATTTCCCTCGCACCGGGTACGACCCAAGCAAGATAGGCCGCGACGTCGCCGCTGTGCACGCCATAGTCAAAGCGCGCGTCGGGCCACCAGCATTGTCGGATAAGCTCTGCGCTCCGCCGGTCCTCGCCCCGCGCCAGGCGGGCAAGGCATGCTCGGATCGCCTCGCGGTCAATCATCTGCTGCAGCATCGCATCCATCGAACCTCTCCATGCCCATGTGGCCGCCCCGAGCCGGCGGCCATCGCATTTCCGTCTTCGGCTCGGTTCCATCGGTGAGCCAAAGATCGTCGCGCAATGCCGCTACTTTCGCGCGATCACCGGGCGGTAAGAGGCCATCTTGCTGACATGAGACGGGTTCCCGCTTCCTGAGGGCGCGGCAGGCGGACAGCAGATGGTCCACCTGCCTGGGCAGATCAGCGCGATCCGAAAGCAAAGCGCACGTTAATGCCGAACTCGCGCGGGGCGGTCGTGGTCACCCCGGTATAGGTGCTGGTGAAGGTCGTCGCCGCGCCTCCCGCGGCCACGTTGCGGTAGGAGGTGAACAGCGGATCGGTCCGCGTCAGGGTCTTGGTCGTGTCGAACAGGTTCTTCGCGAAAAGCGAGATTTCCCAGGCGCCCTTCGCGTCGCGGATGCCGGTGAAGAGATTGACAAGCCCGTACGAGCTCACGTCGTCGTAGACGTTCACCGGGTCCACGCGCGAATTACCCGAAAAATTTAAGAGTCCCCGCAAGTAGGCATCCATGTAATCGCTGACCGCGAAGCTGTACTCGCTCGTGAGCGTGGCGCTGAAAGGCGCCTGGAAGCCCGATCTCTGCGTCACCCGGCAGGCCGAGAGATTGTCGCTGCCCACCGCCTGCTGGAGGTCGCCAAGCGTCGGCGCAGAGGTGACCTGATCGGGGATGCCGTCGCCGTTCAGGTCGTTGCACGGGACGAGCCCGCCCTTGATCTTGCCGAGCGAGTAGCTGGCGACGAGCCCGATGTTCCAGCCGTCCATCACGTCGAAGGCGATGTCGCCCTCTATGCCGTTGACCTCTACGGGAACGGCGCCCACGAAGTTGAACTGGGTCACCACCGGCACATCCGTGGTGTAGTCGACATAGTACACCCCGCGGCCGCCGGTCCGATACGGGTAGTTCTTGAACTTCTGGTGGTAAGCCGTGGCGTTGAGCCTTAGCCGGCCGCCCATCAACGTGCTCTTGAAGCCCAGTTCGTAGGACTTCGATGTCTCCGGCGGGAGATTGATGAAGCTCTCTTCCAGCTCCGACTGCCTTCGGCTGAAATCGCCCACGACATTGATGCCAGGCCGCCACGAGCTTCCGGTACTCGCATAAACCATGAAGTCGGGCGAGAAGTTGTGCTTGACCGAAGCCGAGTAAATCCACTTCTTCGCGTCCTGCCCCACTGCACTGCTTTGCACGCCGTTGACGAACAGGCCATTCTGCGAGTTGTAGGAGATGTGGCGCAGGCCTCCCGAGATTTCGGTGCCTTCTCCCAGATGCGCAGTGACGTTGCCGAAGAACGACTGCTCGTGACTTGTCCCGGTGCGCTCGATCGCGGTCTCTACGATGCCGAAGATCGCGCCCGTGTTCGCACTGGTCGGGAAGCCGAGCACCGTCGGCCGAGTCAGTTCGGTGGGGTTGTCTGTCTTGTAGTCGAAGAAGCCGACCACGTAGTCGAAAATGTCGGCGATGCGCGCATCGTTCTGCAGGCGGATCTCATGGGATGTCGCCGATGGGTGCGAGTAAGTGTCCTGATTGACTGACCCGGGGAAGAAGTTGGCCTCGTCCATCACTTCGACGCCGGTGATCTTCTGAGTATGGTGCTGCCCCTGGTAGATCAGCACCTGGCCCATGGCAGAGGCTTCCGCCCGCCAGTTGTAGATGTCGTATACCTGATGGATCGGGCGCGGGGCTTCCATGATCGAGCGTCGGTCCGACGTATCGATGTAGACCGGACTGGCCGCCGCGTCCGGGTTTCCCTCGCTGAACGAGGCGACCTGGTCATAGACATAGGCGCGCCGGTCCATCTTCTGGTACATGCCTTCCAGCTTCAGCCAGTCGGTGGGCTGGACGAGCGCGGAAACACGACCGCTTTTGGTGCGGGAAAAGGGATCGCGCGAAGCCGTCACAGGGCGCACGCGGTCGGCTTCGTTCTCGTCCCAGACGCCCGCGACGCGGATCGCCGCGATGCCTTCTATCACCGGCAGATTGAAGCCACCCTTCACGTTAATGGTGCCGATGTCGTTCGCGGTCTGGTCCGTGAAGCCGCCGATCTCATACAGGTTCGGCTTTTTGGCGCCGATGGTGATCGAGCCGGAAGGCGCAGCACGCCCGCGAAGAGTGCCCTGCGGACCTCGCTGAACCTCGATCTGGCCGATATCATAAAGCTGCTGCAGCAACACGCCGGCCGTGATCGGGGCATCGTTAAAATAGAACTCGACAGTCGGATTGCTTCCGCTTGCCGAAACGTCGAAGTTGACGCCGCGCAGGCGGCCGCCGCCGCCGACGCCATTCGCGTCGGTGCTGAGCTGGAGGCCGGGGACGATCGTCGAAACTTCCCGGAAGTCGCGCAGGTTGAGCTTGCCGATATCGTCTGCCGTCACGGTGTCGATGACCGCGGGAACATCCTGAACTGCCTCGTCGCGGCGCCGCGCCTGCACGATGATGACGTTGCCGATGGATGCTTCGCCCTCCGCAGCCGGAGCCGTGTCCTGCGCGAAGGCGGGAGCCGAAAGGCCAGCCAGGGAGGCCGAACACAGCAGTACAGACGAAAGCAGCCTCATCACATCTCTTCCCCAAACCATAGCTCTTACCGTTCGACGCCCATGACGCTCCGCGGCCTGGCCGGTCTGGTCAGTGCCGCAGGGCGCAAAGCGATCTCGGACGCCCTGCGATGAAGCAGGATGGTGCCTGTTCTGGCTTGTAGCCTTCAGACCTATCCGGCCAATTGCGTTAGTTTACTTCGGCGCAATCAACTCGAGGAACATACGGGTCGATCTCAGGGGAATGAAGCCACGCCAACCAACATCTTCAAGGCGATCATTGATCCATCCGTCGTCGCTCTGGCGATTTTTGTAGGCCGATTCTAAGATTGTTCCTCCCGAAATGACGAGAGTGACACTTCACCGGGTGCCTCTAACCCACGGGATGATCTTAGAACTATCGGTCGACGGCATCACCGGAAGCATTGGTCGGAATAGCTCCAGGCACGGGAGATCGATGGCACAACAGTTCCCTTGGTGGAACGTTCGCCCTTAAGATTCGCAGCTCTCGGGAACGTGTCGTGCCTCGCCGCTTGCAAGCGCACGAAGGTTCGCTCGTGACACTTTGGCCCTGGTAAAGTGTCATTGCTGACAAAGCGACGGAAGCCGCGAAAGAGGGATTCTCACGATTCCGTTTATGTGCTCTATTTTGCCTGGCTATGTTCCTTGACACGCCATCCATCCGGCAATGCGGCCAGGCCAGCGACATGGCGCAACTCCTCGACTGTGTTGCGCATACCAGTACCCGCCCCCGCTATGCCTTCATGGTGCTCAGCCTGATCGCCGAGATCGCCCGCCCCGACGGCAGCGCCGGCCCCTTTGTGATGCAGGGCGGCTCAGCAACGCTGCTGCGGGATTGGCTGTGCGATGCGCTGGCCCCCATGGGCGCGCGCGATCCAAAGCGCCTCATGCTCACCGACAAGGTCCGCGCCGAGATGATGGTGTCGAAAGCGGCCAAGGCGGGCCCGCAGGCGCTTGAAGCCGCGATCGCTTCCGAAGTCCAGGAGCGGATCCGCAAATCGGGCAAAACGAACCTCAGCCGGGCCGTGTCCGAACTTGTGAAGGCGGGGCTGATCCGCCGTCACTATCAGGGCTTTCGCATCGATCATCACAATCGCGGCGCAGGACGACACGTCGTCTACGCTCTCGCCGGGCGGGCCCGCTGCCTCATGGGGAGAACCTTGCCGCCGGTCGGCGCTCCCCCGATCGCCGACCGGCGGCAAGGCGAACTGCGGCTGAACTGACCTAAGGCAACGCCGCAGCCTCCGGCATCCCGCCGCCGGTCGCGCCCACAAGTGCCACGTCGGCCTGCATGCGCCGGGCCTGAACGATGATGTAGGCTCGCTGCGCCTCGAGCGCGTCGGTGCGCGGTCACTACGTCGAGATATCCCGATGCCCCGTCGCGGTACTGTGAAAGAGCGATGTCGCTGGTACGCTGTGCACCCAGCGACCAGAAGGTGTTGGAGGCGACAGCAGGTTTTCGCCCGTGCTTTCCCATCCACCCGGAGCTCGCTCGACATCGGAATCGTGCGCGCCTTCTCTCCCCTTGAATTGCCGAAGGGGCTGGAGCAGCTGCAGCCTTTAGCGTGAAGGCATGGTATTGGCGATGCGCCGCGACCATTCCATGCCCAGCGTGTCCTATTCTATAGGCCTCACCGACGTGAAGGACGAGCCGCTCGTGCTGTTCGGTTTCATGACGGCGCAGGGTTCAACGAGATAATCATGACCCATTGTGAGCTTCTACGCTTTCGTCCCAAGGTGACGCTTGAGGCGGGCAGCTTCGGGACCCTTGTGGAATTGACGGCGGCAGGCCTTGGCATCACCATCCTGTCCCGCTCGCTCGCGCGATATCCATGTCGATACGCTGACCTTCCGGAACATAGAGCTGTCCTTTTCAAGCCAGCTCCTCATGTTCAACATGCGCAGGGCCACGCCTGCAACGCACAATTTCTGGAAAATCGTAAGCAAACATCAGGTGTGATCCGGTTGGCGTCCTGTGCCGTTGCCACATGGCAACGGCTCGGACATCATCGGTCAGGCGCCTTCGGATTCGCTCCGACGCTTCACATAACTGACGACGAACGCTTCCCAGACGCGCAGCCACTCTGCTTCGCTGCGCTTGCGCTCGATGCCCGGGAAACCGGCGCGGAAAGCATCGGCCATTTTGTCCACCGACCAGGGGTGCCCCCTGTCGACCCCTATTTTGCGGAAGGCAGCTTCGCGCGTGCCGAAGCTGAGACTGCCGGACGGGAATTCCAGCAGCGGCTCCGTACCCTCCCCTTCCCGCTTGCGGGATCCGGATGGCGTCCCAGCTTTCGCAGCAACCGATGATCTCGGTGCCGTTTCTGCGGGAGCCGCTCCAAGCAGGCGCAAATGCGGCCCGACCAGCTTGCGTTCCAGCGGCGCAGGCGATGGGTTCAGCACGACCTTGCGGCCGGAAAGGTCCACATTCGCATTGGGATATACGGCCGAGACGAGCTGCATCGTCTCTCGCACGGTCTGGCGGAACCGCTTGCTGTCCGCCTCGTTGCCGAGATGACGCGCGAGCTGGTCCCACGAGATCGTCTGCCCCTTGCCGCTGCTGATGCGCGGCAGGCGATAGGCAAGATAGGTATAAAGGTCGAGAGCCGTGGGAGTGCCTTTGAGCTCGCGGATCGCCACTTCGTTCAGCGGCACGGCATGTTCGATAAGGTGACTGTAGAATACCTCCGACATGCGGATCTCGCGCGCGAAGGCGCCGTTCTTCTCCAGCGAGCCGGCATACTCGTTCGAGATCTTCACGTCGCGCACGGCAAAGGCATTGTCGTCCGCCTCGGTCCCGTCCCACCTGATCTGCCATTCGCAGGCGAGGAGCCGGTCCACCTGCTCGCGCATGCGGTTCGCAGTCCCGCGCGGTCCGTAGGAAACAGTCTGGTACCCGAGGCGCCGCATCCACTCGGTAAAGTTACGGCCGAGATAGACGTCGCGCGATCGCTTCGTGACCGCCTGCGAGAGCAGGTAGATCAGCGCGACGCGCGGATAGGCCCCATAAGGCACGCCGAGGCTCCTGAGCACGGGCTTGCCATCTACTGTCTGCAGCACCGGGCGCGGATTGATCGCCAGCGCATACTTCCCGTCTTCGCGCAGGATCGGCTGTGTTTCGTCCTTGGGACGCTTCGTGGGCAGCGACATGGCGCACAGCGCAGAATGGAGAAACGCGGGAACCGGTTCTTCGTCCTGAACACGAAGGAACGCGTCCATTGTGACCTGCGATCCGGCGTGGCGGGCAAGCGAACGGACCTGCTCCTCGCCGCCGTCCAGCATGGCAAGGGCGTACTGATGCCCTATCGGCTTGTTGCTGTCACCGTTCATTCGCGCCCTGTCCTGCCCCGACTCAAGAGGCTGCCGTCTACCCCTTAGACAACAGGTTTCGCCTCACTTGGCAAGCCGGTTGGCAGTTTCGCCCCGTTTGCCACGCTCAAACCTACAAAACCGCCGATGATCTCGGTGCTGTTTTCGACATGCCCCTGTTCAATCTCCGTTTTCATCAAAGTCGACGATTTGCGAATCGGATTTTGATTAGGGATTCCTGTATTAGGTATGCGCTCCTAAATCATCGGTCCTGATGGCTCCGAGATCATCGTCCAAGCGCACCGCTATCATCGCTTCGCACGGAGATCATCGGTCGTAACGGATCCGAGATCATCGCCATGCACCCAGATCATCGGTGGGACGCCATGGCAGGAGAACGGTGCCTGCGTGGGCTATCGAAGCGTAAGACATGTCATTCTGTCACTCGGAAACGGCACGGAGATCATCGGTGATTCTTCGTTTTCTGACTTGTTCGAATGCAGCTGCTTGCGGCGAGAAAACCTAAACGGCACGGAGATCATCTGCCTGTTTGCAAGATTGATGGACGATCGTTGCTCGAAACTTCCAAGTTGGGTAGGGATAAGGCTCAATCCCACAAGACTGGTACTTATGGCGACCCATCCTGCATCTGACGCGCGTCCCGCCCCTCTCGGTGACGAGCTGCTCGACGATACTCTCGACCTGCTTCACCGCAAGGCTCTGACGATCCTCAAACGTATTCGGGACGGTGCACTCGATCCGGAGACGGGGCACAAGGTCGGACCTTCTTTCGCCATATCGAAGGCTGCCTCGCTGGTCGGGCGGACGGCTTCGGCTATTCGCGAGGCCGAGCGGGACGGCAGGCTGCCCGCCCGTGATCGAACTGCATCGGGGCACCGCGTGCAATATACACTGGAAGAGCTTGACCACATGCGTGCTGTGTTCGGCACCAGGCCGTGGCGTGCTGCCGACGATGTGCCGGCGATAATCTCGATCTCCAACTTCAAGGGCGGCGTCGGCAAGTCTACCCTCGCGCTGCACCTTGCCCAGCATTTCGCGATTCGCGGCTATCGCGTTCTCTTCATCGACTGCGACAGCCAGGCCAGCTCGACCATGATGTTCGGCTATCGCCCCGACGTCGATCTGAGCGAGGACGACACGCTCTACGGACACTTCCATAATCCGGAACTGCTCGGCGTCCGCTCGATCATCCGCAAGACGCATTTTCACGGCCTCGACCTGATCCCAGCCAATCTCAAGCTCTACAATCTCGAGTACGAGATTGCCGGCTACCTCGCGCAGAACCAGAGCTTCGACGTGATCGATCTTATCGCGCAGGCCATCGACACTGTGGTCGACGATTACGACGTGGTTATCATGGATCCGCCGCCGGCGCTTGGCATGGTGTCGATGGCTGTGCTGCAGGCGGCGAACGCCATGGTCATTCCGGCGCCGCCGAGCGTGATCGATTTCGCTTCGACGGTATCCTTCATCGACATGGCCCGCACCACGATGAAGCAGCTTGAACAGCTGGGTGGTCGGATCAAGCCAGCTTACAATTTCATCCGCCTTGTCGGCAGCCGAGTGGATGACAGCAAGTCGATGCATCGTGAAATCCTAAGCATGATGCGGCAGGTGTTCGGCGGTTCGATGCTCGGTTCGGTGCTGAAGGTCAGCGCTGAGATCGACAACGCCAGTTCCCGGATGAAGACAGTGTACGAGCTGGACAGGCCGGTGACGTCCCACGAGGTGCATAATCGCTGCATGCGGTTCCTGAACGATGTGTGCCACGATATCGAGCAGGATGTCCTGCGCACTTGGGTGAGCCGCGCAAGTGACTTCACCTGAGCGTTGCCACGTGGCAACGTGGTGAGAAGGGCAGAAAATCAAGGGTTTGCCACAGTTCAGTTGCGAATTGACGGCAAGAGGAAGCGGTTCGGTTCGAAAGTTGCCACGTGGCAACGAGCATCGGGCAGAAGCGCTTCGAGGAAGGACAGAGACTATGAGCAAGGGCAATCGCGGCTTTGGAAGCAGCCTCACCGAGGGGCTTGAAAATGAGGAGCTGGATGCCTCCGCGCCGTCGCAGAGCATCATGGCAAGCCGGAGCCAGACCCTTGCTAGGCTCGCCGCCGGCAAGGTCGTGACCGATCGAACCGAGTGGGTCGACCCTGCCCGGTGCCGGCCTTGGCGTCTCCACAACCGTGACCTGGATCACCTGAATGAAGAGACGTGCCGGGACCTCATCGATGCGTTCCTCTCAGCGAAGAAGCAGCGCATCCCTGCGATCGTTCGTCGGCTGCAGAACGACCCGGACCACGACTTTGAGATCATCGCAGGGGTGCGCCGCTGGTGGACCGTGCAATGGCTGCGCGACCATCATCACCCTGACTTCGAATACCTGGTCACAATCCAGCATGTCTCCGACGAGGAGGCATTCCGCGTCTCCGACATCGAGAACCGCTCCCGCAAGGACATCTCCGATTGGGAGCGTGCCAAGGAGTACATGCGCGCTCTTCAGGAATTCTATGACGGATCGCAAAGCGAAATGGCGGAACATCTCAAGATCTCCCGCTCCTGGCTGAGCCGCCTTCTGGACGTTGCTCGCCTGCCGCCCGAGATCGTGGCAGCATTCGCCGACACGCATGACATCACTGTGCGGGTGGCCCGGGACATTAAGCCGCTGACCGGAGACACGGGCGCTCTTGCGTTGATGGCTCTGGAGGCCCAGTCGATCGGTAGTGAGCGCGCCGACCTTGGGACACGGCTAACCGGTCCTGAAGTGGCGCGACGCCTCCTGAAGGCGACAGTGACCAAAAAGAGCGAGAGCGTAAATGAGACTGTTCTGAAAGCCGCCAACGGGAAGCCGATGTTGCGTTACAGCCGGTCGGCCCGCAGCGGCCTGTCGCTTCGCGTCCTCCCGAAGTCGGGCGCTACGACAGATGAGTTGCTCTCCGCGATCCGCTCGCTCGTCGAGCACTGACCTGTACTCTGAAGGTGCATTGAACGAGCCAGAAGCACGAAATACACTGGCAAGAGAGGCCTGCTCCGTCGAAAATGCTCTCAGAAGGCCACGGAGTGCATAGAGCCGTTAGACAGGTGAAGATGCCGCCCTGCTCCGAAATGGCGCTCACGGAGCTTCTGAGGAAATGTTTTTTCAACGACGCTCAGCGATTTCTCGCGATTATTTCAGGTTCCAGACAACTCTCAGTCATCTGTCCCGGCAGACGACCTCCCGAGCAGGCGGTCGATCTCGGCTAAAGATACGTCGAACGCATCCAGCGCGGCAGAGCTGAGTGACGGCAGGGACGGAGAAACGAAGTCCCCGAGAGACGAGGCGTGGAGTGTAGCGGAGTAGAGGTGGGCGCCGGCTAAGGTTCGACGCTCCACCAAACCATCGCTTTCCAGGCTACTCAGAATAGAGCGCGCGCCAAGACGAGTGAGACCAAGAAGGCGCTCGATCTGGCTCGAACGCATGGCGCCAAAGCCTGCAAGCATCGCAAGCAGGGCGGGGGCTCTTGAAGTGCTGCGCCGATCCGCCAGACGGCGCCGGATCGTCTCTTCCGCGTGCACGGCTTCGAGCAGCTGCCTGTTCAGGTGAGAGGCTGCTTCTTCCAGCGCATGAGCCTGCATTGTATCTGCCGACGCCGGATCGCTCCGGCACAATATTTCCCGGCGGATCAGGCCCGTCAGCGGAAGGGAAGGACGCAGCCACCCTGCAGCCGAAAGACATTCTCCCGCAAAGATATCGACAGCCCAGAATGGTGAGAGCCGAAGGCCTGCTTCACCGCTCCACGAGAAAGGATCCGCCGTCTCCGAAGGAGCGAAGGTGGGATGTTCAAGGATTGCATTGCGGAGCGAGGCTAGCGCAGTAAAAGGCGACCGATTGTCCGTGCTCTCGCGAACGATCCGCCTTGCCTCCTCGATCACGAGATGAACATCCTTGTGCGCGTCATCGCCGCTGTGATCATGCGGCGCGAGAAGCAGGCACTTCAACCGGGTTGCCGCCGTTGCGAGTGGACCCCAGCTACTGTGCGCCAGTTCGGTCAAGACCGCCTCGCAGACGACCTTGGGAGGACGGGCGGTATGTGCAGGCTCGTCCGTGAGAGTGGTGAGCCCGGCGAACCACGCGTAGAACCGAGATTGAGTAAAGGCGTGACCTTCATGTTGCAGGGCAGTCGTGGTTATGCCGCGCAGGAGCGCTGATGCGAAAATCGACTGCGTCGTCTCTGAGGCCAGACTGAGCGCTCCGTCTAGCCGTCCAATGGCTAGGGCTGCAGCAGGGAAGGCTCTTTCCGCAGTTTTCACATCGTTCCCTCGTCAGATTAAGGCCGGAATATCAGCACTTTATTCTGTCATGTATAACTAGTTCTATAAAACTATACAATTACCTGTACATCTCGGTGAACCCATTGTTTCACATGGAACGACAACGTCGGAATGGCAGCGTCCTCGTCTTGCTCAGGGGCTCCGATGAAGGGTTCAAGACCATCGGAAGCCTTCTTTCGGCATCGGCAATCCGGCAGCCGGGACGTGGGAGGAAATGCCCCGATCTCGGGCCCTGTTCCGAACCCTGGCCTTGTGAATGGGAACCAAGGCGTACGCAGAACGCTTGCATTGGTCCGCGCAACCCTAGGTGACCGCCTTCTGCGGCATCATCTGGGACGGCCCACATATGTGCGGTCGGCATGATTCCAGCTGTCGCCGGTGAGGCCGGCGGCGCAGTGCAGGACGATGACTACGCGATGAGCGTTACCCAAAGCCAACCATCCTCCGTTTCCGCTTCCGCCGGCAAGGTTGCCCGGGATTTCTCGGCCCAGATGCAGGAGATATGGGCCTCCACTCTCTCGTGGTTCGAGACATACTGGTTACAGATTATCGTGGCGGGCGTGATCGCAGTTACAATCGTCATTGCGCTTTATGCCTTGCGGCGGCTTGGAACGAAGCTGTGCAGCCCGGAGCGCGGACGCGGTGACTGGTTATTGATCGTCGGCCGCGTCGTTTCGAAGACGACCAACTACTTCATCATCATGGTCGCGATCCGCGCCGTGGATGGGTATGCTCAAACTCCGCCCACACTTGACCGCTTCGTCACCTTCTTCTTCACGCTCGCAGCAGTGGTGCAGGGGGCGATCTGGGCGCGGGAGTTCATTCTGGGTGCCATCGAGCACCGCACCTCGGCAGAGCACTTCCAGGGTGAGGCGATCATCAATGCGATGGGGCTGATCCGCCTCCTTGTAAGTGTCGTGGTGTTCGCCGTGGCGGCGGTGGTGCTGCTCGACAATTTGGGTGTAAACGTAACCGGCCTGGTCGCGGGCCTGGGTGTTGGCGGCATCGCTATCGGCCTTGCAGCGCAGGGTATCTTCGCGGACCTTTTCGCGGCTTTGGCGATCATCTTCGATCGTCCGTTCAGCAAGGGCGATCAAATCAGCTTCGACAGCAGTTCAGGCACGATCGAGGCCATCGGGCTGAAATCCACGCGTATCCGGGCCTACACCGGGGAACTCAGGATCATTGCCAACAAGAACCTGCTGGACAAGGAAATCCTGAACGTAAGCGGGCGGGATCATATCCGGCTACCATTCACGATCGGCGTCGCATACGAGACGCCGCCAGAGGTCCTGTCGCGAATTCCCGCGATCCTGACCGAGCTGGTTGAGGCGGAGGGCGGCAAGGCCGCGCGCGCCGGGTTTGAAGCCTTCGGCGCAAGCTCGCTGGACTTCTCCCTGCTTGTCGACGTTCCCGGAAAGGACTGGGGGGTCGCCCATCCACTGCGCGACCGGCTGCTCGTCGCGATTATGAAGCGCTTTGCGGCAGAAGGCATCTCCATACCATACCCCACGCAGACGACTTATACTGCCGCTCCGGACGGAACGCTGGTCATGCCCTATCCCCAGCACGCGACAGTGGCTGGGACCTGAGGCCGTATCTAAAGGCTGTCATCGACGGCCATCCGGAGGCAGAGCGCTTCATGGATGCATGGCGCGGAAGAATCGTCTAGCTGTGGGCAGCCATGGAGCTGTCAGGACATGTCATTGCCGAACCGGTAAGACCGGAAGAACCCGTTGCACCGGGCGTGGTTGCCGCCACTGCCCGTGACAGACGATCTATCTGGAAACGGGTTCGGCTTGGCATTGCAATCCTTCTCTTCCTGTTCATCGGCGCGGTCGGCTACCTTGCGATTACGGCTCCCCTTTCCAAGTCGCTACAGCCGATCGCACCGCCGGAAATCACGCTCCTTGCGGCTGACGGGACGCCCATCGCCCGCAACGGCGCCATCATCGATGCACCCGTCAGCGTGTCGCGGCTGCCGCCGCACGTGGTCGAGGCATTTCTGGCGATCGAGGACAGACGCTTCTATCAGCACTGGGGCATCGATCCCCGGGGTATTGCGCGAGCGGCATGGAGCAATCTGACGGGCCGCAGCACGCAGGGCGGCAGCACCATCACCCAGCAACTTGCCAAGTTCACGTTCCTGACCGCCGAGCGGTCGCTCAGCCGCAAGGCCCGCGAGCTTCTGATCGCGTTCTGGCTGGAGGCGTGGCTGACCAAGGACGAGATCCTCGAGCGGTATCTCTCCAATGCCTACTTCGGCGACAACACGTATGGTCTGCGTGCGGCCTCGATGCACTACTTCCACCGGCAGCCGGAGAAACTGACCGCAGGGCAGGGGGCATTGCTGGCCGGGCTCATGAAGGCTCCGTCGCGCCTTGCTCCTACGAACAACTTTGCCGCCTCCGAAAAGCGCATGCGGCTGGTGCTGCATACGATGGTGGAAGCTGGTTACATGACGGCGCGGCAAGCCAGGGCAGTGGCTACCCCGAAGCTGGACGTGCGGCAGCGAAGCGAACTGCCGACAGGCACTTACTTTGCAGACTGGGCCTTGCCGCAGGCCCGGCAGATCGAAGCAGCTGGCTACGCCGGCCAGACCTATCGCACAACGCTGGATTCCCGGCTCCAGGCCGCCGCGCACCGTGCCATTCGCCAAGGCGGCGCGGGGAGGGCGCAAGTGGCCCTGGTCGCGATGCGTCGAAATGGTGAAGTCGTGGCGATGGTAGGCGGGAAGGACTATTCCGAAAGCCCCTTCAACCGCGTGACGCAGGCGCGGCGTCAGCCTGGATCCACTTTCAAGCTCTTTGTCTATCTTGCAGCGCTGAAATCCGGCATGTCTCCGGATGATACCATCGCCAATACGCCGATCGAAACTGGCTCCTACCGCCCCCAGAACGCGGGCGGGGTTTATTCGCCCGTGATCACGCTGCGAGAAGCGTTCGCGCGATCGAGCAACGTCGCGGCTGTGCGCCTTTTCTCGCAGGTTGGGGATGAGGCAGTGATCGACGTCGCCCGGCGATTTGGCATCAAGGCGCCCCTGCCTGCAGGCGATCCAAGCCTCGCCTTGGGAACGGCAAGCATGACCTTGCTGGAACTGACTGCGGCCTATGCAGGCGTTGCTGCAAACAGCTTCCCGGTTGCACCGCGCGCCTTTCCGGTTCCGGAAGCGGGATGGTTCGACTGGCTGCTCGACGGAAAGCGCAGCCTTTCCTCGCGCAATCATGCAGCAATCGAGGAGATGCTGCGCGCCACGATCAACCGCGGGACAGGGCGAGGCGCCATGTTGCGCGGACCCAACTTCGGGAAGACCGGCACCAGCCAGGAAAATCGCGATGCGCTGTTCGTCGGCTACTCGGGCGATCTGGTGGTGGGCGTGTGGGTCGGGAACGACGATAATTCGCCGCTTCGGGGCATTTCCGGCGGCACCGTGCCTGCGCGGATATGGCGTGATTTCATGCGCTCGGCGCTGGGCGAAAGATCGCCGCCTCCTGCAAGACCGGCCAATCCACAAGGACCGGTGCAGCCGCTGGATGTACCCGAAGTCAGCGACATCCCGGTGGGCCAGGATAGCCACGTCCGTATAGAGGACGGGCAGGCAGTGCTCAGCACGAAGGTCGAAGGCGTGCCTCTGGATGTGCGGCTGGACTCGGACGGCCTGAATATCAGTCCTGCGGCCACGCCTTCCGTCCCTCCTTCGCCGTAGCGCTACGGGTATAAGGATCGTCAAACGGCATATATGCGACCGATGATCTCGGTGCACACCATGGCAAGCGCAGTAGGCCATGACGTCAGCGGAACTGCGGAAGGTCAAATTGCACATGAACAAAGTGAAACAGCCGGAGCGGACTTAGTCCTGGCAGCAGTCGAAAGCCGTTTGCGATACATACCTTTGCCGAAGGTGGGCAGCGAAGGCCAACGCATGGGCGGCAGTCTTGCAGTTTGGATTCACGAAGGTCGGGGCCTCGATATCGACGGGGTTCTCCTGCCGCTGCGTAAACGCTTGTCCAAAGCCGCTCGCGTTTCCGGCCAGAGGAGGGTGGCATGGATAACAAAGAAGCACGGGTTCTCCTCGTCGACGATGTCAGCGCGATTCTTGAGGAACTGCTTACCTTTATGGATATTCACCACATTCCCGCTATCGGTGTAGCCGATCTCGATCAGGCGATGCAGGCCCTCATAGACAATCCGGCCATCGACGTGCTCGCCTGCGATGTGCGGCTGGGGCGCGAATCCGGGCTGTCGATCATCGATCGCATAGAGCAGAGCCCGGACCTTCGGGCCCGGCCTTTCCAGTACCTGTTCATTTCGGGCGATCCCCTTTCCAGAGATCCCTCACTTCCAATGCCGGAACATCATGTCCTCACCAAACCCGTACGACCGCAGGTGCTGATTGCCATGCTGCGCAACATGATGGGTGAAACTGAAGAGCCCGCAGCACAGGCGGCACCGTTGCCATGAAGCCGAATGAGATCGCATAAGTTGGGAGCGACGACTTGAACGGCAGTATACCGGCGAACTTCGATTTCGGCGCCCCGCTGTCCGCGACCTGCAGCGACTTCGATGTTCCACATGCCAAGCAATTGCTGGAGGCGCTTGCCACCAGGTCCCGCCTCGCGGACCTTGGGGAACGATCTTCCGCGCTTGTTCACGAACTGCGTCAGCCCTTGTTCTCGATCGCCATGGCGAACGAGAACATGCGCCTGATGCTAGCTCACCCTGAGCTTTCCCGATCTCAGCTTGAAAGGGCAATCGAACGCATCGCCGAGCAGGTGCAACGGGCTCAAACGATCATCGACCGCACGCTGGCTTATGCATCAGGTCGAAGCAGAGACGAATCCACTGCCGACCTCGGCATCGCCGCGCGCCAGGCGATTGAGTTCATGGAACCCGTTCTCGAAGCGGCCGAGATCGCAGTCCAGGAGCATGGAACCGACATGGTCGCCACTGTGGGCATGTGCCAGATCGAGGCCGAGCAGGTCTTCGTCAACATACTGCGCAACGCGGCGGAAAGCATCGAATTGAGGCAGCAGGAAGGCTGGCAGGGCGCTCCTCGTATCTTGGTGGACATCAAGGTGGAGGACGGGACGGTCCGATGCGAAGTCTCCGACAATGGTGCAGGGCTGACCGATGCAACTGCCGCTTTGCTGTTCGAGCCGTTTTTCACGACGAAGCCGCAGACCGGCACGGGGCTGGGCTTGCGGATCTGCAGGGAGGCGCTGGAAAGAGCAGGCGGGACCGTACGGCTCGTTGCAGGGGAGGGGGAGGGTGCCAGGGTCGAGCTGGAACTGCCGCTTCACTTCTCGGGCGGCTCGGGCAGATGATAAGTCAGATATCGGTGCGGCCCAGCCTGATGATGAAGCGGGCCGGCCGACTGTCACGCACAAGACACCGGAATTGGCTCGAGGCCTGACGGGCGACCTGTTCTACAAGCCAGAGCGTGGCTTCGTCGATGCGGCGGCTTGGAAGGGGGCGCCCGTCCTCGTCGGTGCACTCGACCGTGATCACGATGTGGGCGGGCGTCGTCGTGGCTTGCAGGATCACGTCTCCCGCCAGCTTCTCTCCACGTTTCGAGACGAAGCCGGCAAATGCACTGAGAAGCGCTGCCACCGCCATCATTTCCAAGGCTCCATGCTGCTCCGGCACCGGCCAGTCGAGCGCATCGCCTTGAAGTCTGATCGTTACGCCCTGGTGGCGCACATTCGACCTGGTTGCTGCGAGCGCACGTTCCAGCGAACTGCGAACCGTCAGCGTGGCATCGCCGTCACCACCGTCACGCCCGAACCAGCGGAACAGGCTGAGAATCCCCGCAGCGCCTTCGGTATGGCCTGCGATGCGCTTCACGCGCTCCTCTAGCTGGTGTCTGTTCTCGTCATCGATCTCCAGATGGGAGATGATGTAGTCCATGTTGGCGTTCGCCATCGAGATTACGTTCAGCGGCTGTGCCAGATCATGCAGCATGCCGCTTGTGATGCGGCCCAGCAGCAGGTCTCGGGTTACTTCCGAGAGGCCCCGGTCACCCCACGCCAGCAACCGGGCGTCCACGACCGCAAGGTGACGGGTGATGCCTGCTCCGATGAAGGCAGCGCAGATACAGGCCAAAGCGAGCGCCGCATGCTCGAAGGGGCTGGGCAGGGTGAAGTAGAGGCTCAGGGCGATGCTGCCGGTCACCATCGCGGCCAACCACGACCAGCGGGAGGCCTGAAGCAGTGCAGGCGCAAAACGGCGCGGCATTGCGGCAGCCGCCAGGACGATGAGAAGGTCCAGCCAGTAAGCGGTCGATGTCTGGGCATCGGGCACCAGGAAGAGCCCGGTCGTCAGAACCGCGCCGACGCAGAGGACAAGGAAAGCACTGTCCAGCACGAAGAGAGCCCCGGCCGCAGCTGCGCCCAGAACGCCGGCACCTGGCGCCTGAGGCGCTGTAAGGCCCAGGACTGCCGCGCAAAGAGCCATGGCCACCGGATAGAGGCGCGTGCCATCCTCCAGCAGCTTTGACGTGCGCTCGGACAAATGGAACGGCGTTATGCTGCAATCCTCCCGCACTTTTTCGCACAGACCAGCTCGCGGCTGATCGCTGCACCACGGCGACGATAGGCTCTCGTCTCTTGATTGATTGACGAAAGCCGAACAATCAAGTGCACGACTTTTCATGGATATCCAGGCTTAGCGCGCGCACCTTCACCGGTTGGCAGATCAAGTCGCTGGCCGCCAGTGTCATGGGATTTGGTCATCGCGAGCGCGAACGCGATAACAACGCAGCTCGCGTTCGCGCTGTTCCTGTTGGCTGCGAGCCACAGGGCAGGGGCAATGTCGCGAAGAACGGACACTTCAGCCATCGTAGCTGTTGCAAATGTCTTCGTAGCCATGCAGCATTACTTGCCGGGAATGTGATAAGGCATTCGCTAACGATAAACAGGCGGGATGGTGCATGCCGAAGAACTGGCGAACGAGACTGGGGTCGATACTGGGGCCGAACGGTCCGGACAGTGACGAAGGCGCGTCCGGCGCCTTTGCCTCGCATGTTCCGGGGCCTACGCCTTCGGAAATCCCGAAGGCCATCGAGGCAGGCTACTTCCAGCAGATAGAACCCGTCCTCATCGTGGACGACGATGCGGACTGGGGCGCGGAGTGTGCCTTCAGTCTTCGCCAGATGGGGTACGAGCCCTTCGTGGCGTCGACGGCTGCGGAAGCGCTAAGCCTCTTTTCCGACCATGGCATCTCGATTGCCATCGTGGACTACAACCTTCCCGGGCTCGATGGCATCACGCTGATCCAGCAGATGGCGCAAAGGGCGGAGGCGGACGGCCGCCAGCTGCGCTTCATCATGGCGACGGGCTATGCCACCAAGGACGTGGCCATCGACGCTATGCGGGCTTCGGCGATCGACTTTCTGGAAAAGCCGATCAGTCGGGTGGACCTGCGCCGGGCCTTGCAGCGGATAGAAGGCGTGCCCGCGGCGCCCGGCGCGCGGCGTATCCTGCTCGACAGGATTTCCGACCTGAGCGAGGAATTGCAGCGGATCGCCCAACTGATGGACGATCCGGTACGGTTTGCGCTGTCGCACGAAGCAGACAGGTCGGCGGCGGAGACAGATCGGTCCGGTGCTGTTCCCCAACCCGCTCCCAAGGATGCCGCAGACCCACGCCCGCTCAACAGCTTCATTCGCGACTTGCTGCGCAAGGAGACGAAGCGTCGCGAGATCGGCGGCGGAGAGCTGTTTGGCGATCCGGCCTGGGCCATGCTGCTCGACCTGCACCTTGCGAAGATAGAAGGGCGGCGCGTTTCCGTGTCGAGCGCCTGCATTGCCTCGGGCGCACCCATGAGCACCGCCCTTCGGCTTGTACGCCGCCTCGTGGATGAGGGCGTGCTGTGCCGCCTGCCCGACGAGCAGGATCGGCGGCGTCATTTCCTCGCCATCAACCCGCAGTTCGAGCAGCCGCTGGTCGACTATCTCGAGGACCAGCTTCGCCAGCAAAGCTAGGCGAGGTTCGGTCCTTCGAAGGCGCGTTTCTCGTAGACGGTGGTGATCGCCTCTCCGTTCCAGACGTAGCACAAGTGCCGTTCCTGTCGGCAGTTCGACAACAGTCGCGGCCGGAACACCGCCGCGCATTCGCCGCCTTCATGGCGCACGCTGCCGTAGACGATCCCGTCGGAGCGTTTGGCGCGCAGCTTCAGGGCGAGCGCTTGCGAACTTCCGTAGCTGTCTGGATCGTAGACGTCGGGGAGAGCATCCCGCAGTCGGCGGATGTCATGCATGCGGGCATCCAGATTCACCGCGTAGACCCGCATGTCCAGTTCCTGCCCGGGCTCGCGGGTCCAGGCCATGAACCGCGAGCGGTGAAACTTCGTCTCGGCAAGGGCAGTGTCAATCGACCGGGCAGCGTAGAAGACGCCGAAGCTGCCATCGGTAAAGCGGTCGCCTCCAGGATTGAGATGGGTGAACGCAGCCATGACCGGGGTAGAGCCCGGCCCTGAAACGCGCTCCTCCGGCGGGACGAGCGAGAGGTCGCCAGCTTCCTCGCGGAGCCGGTCGTTGGTCATTGCCTCGAGCAGGAAGACCGCCTCGAGATCGGCGGGATCAGCAACGTCGTCGAACACGGAGACGGGCGGGAACCGGGTTGGCACGATGCGGTAGCATGGCCTCCATCGAACGGACGACAGCGGGATATCCATCGACCGCGGCCGATCAGCCGCGCTGGGCATCTATGTACTGACGCACTACGAAAAGGTCCGCGACGTTGCCCGATGTCATGCGGTCCAGCGCCGACCGGCCGCCAAAAAGCGGATGGGCGTTAGGCCTGCGAACCCATTCGTCCGCCGTTTTGGGCAACAGGATCTGCAGGCCCTTGTAGATGCCCAGGACATATGAAATGCGCTCAAGAGCATCCTTGGGGATCGCCGATACCGCACCGCGTTTCCAGGACTGGAAGGTCGAACGGCTATCCAGTCCGAGCAGCCGCATTTGTTCCTGCTCTTTGAGGCCCCACGCATCCGCAATGCGGAAGAAGGTCCGCAGGGCAGGGCCTGTCAGGTTCTTGCGATCGGGCGCGGGAGCAAGGAATGCGGTAGCCATGACGATCCTTTCGGATGCAATATGTGCAGTATCCAATCAGATCGCAAGTTCTTGATCATATTTCAGGCTGCGTATCCGGCAAAGCCTCGGACCGCGCATCGAGGATCACGCGGTTGCGGCCTTCGCGCTTGGCTCGGTACAGCGCGGCATCGGCGGCCTTGATGAGAGTGGAGCCGTCCCGCTCCATGGCTTCCTCCCACGTGGCAATGCCGAAGGACATCGTTAGCGACCCCAGCGTCCGTCCGCCCTGCTGGACCATCAGCTCGCCGATCCCCTGGCGAACGATCTCCACCCGGTGGGCCAGCGTTCGCGCCGAAGTTCCGGGAGCGATGATCGTGAACTCCTCGCCGCCGAAGCGGCAGATCACGTCCCCGTCGCGGAAGCGACCGCGCATTTCCGCGGCGACGGCCTGCAGGACCGCGTCACCGGCATCGTGTCCGAATTCATCGTTGAACCGCTTGAAGTGGTCGACGTCGCACATCACCAGGCTGAGTGGACTTTTCGACCGCGAGGCCCGGGCGATCTCCAGGGCCAGCGTTTCTTCCATGTAGCGCCGGTTGAACAGCCCGGTCAGCGGGTCGCGGATGGTCTGCTCGCGCAGACCGCGCTGAAGCCGGTGGTTCACGAGAGCCGATGCGATGTTTTCGGTGAGGACGGTCAGGCGGAAGCGGTTTTCGGCACCGACCACGCCCCTCAGGTAAAGCACGCCGATCACCTCGCCACCGGCCAGCAGCGGCTCGCAATGGTAGTGGTGAGCCGCATCGTTTCCGTGCACGGCATGAGCGCAGACGATGTCGGAACCGGGCTCCACCACGAAGTGGCTCTGTCCCCGGCGAAGCGCCCAGCACTGGTCGGGAGCGAACCCCGCACTGGCGACCTCAAGGCCACCCCATGCAGCAATCGGGACGAGCAGGTTGCGGGAATTGTTGTGAGCGTAGAGCGCCCCCGGGATCTCGGGCAGGACGCGCGGCACGAAAACGCGAATGATCGAGGCGAGCTCCTCGTCGGTCCGCGCCGCCTGCATGCGGTGGGCCATGCCGCCGAGCAGCTCGATCACCTCGCCGCGTTCGCGCAGCACTTCGCTGTTCTCGCTCAGCTCCAGATTGGCGATGCGAAGGCGCTCCTCGCTGTCGATCTGGTCGGCCACGGCGTGCTCGAGTTCACCGGCCATGGCGTTGAGGCCGTTTGCGAGGCGCTCGAACTCGTCGGAGTTCATGGCGCCATCAATCCGGGCGTTCCGCTCACCCGAGCCCAGCCGTTCCATCACCGCCATCATCCTGTCCACCGGTGTGCGGATACGGCGGATCAGCGCCACCGCCATGTAGACGATGAAGACGATCATCACGGGTGTGGCCACCAGGACTAGCCAGCGGCTCTGGCTGACACGCCGTTCGACGAGGTGGGTGCGCTGGGCCGCAAGGGCGCTTTCTTCGTTGAGGAAGTCGTCCACCCGAGCATCGACCATCTGCATCAGATATCGGCCGCGCCCGGTTGCGACGCTGGCCTGCGCGCCTGAGAAATCCCCGGCACGGGCAAGCCGCGCATTGCCTTCCAGCTCATTGACCCGTTGCGAGACGAGGGTGCGTATATGCGCGGCCCTTGCATTCTGGGCCGGGTTGTCAGCCGTGCGGATCATCAATTCGTTCGCGGCGCGCTGTGCTGCGGCAAGCTCCGTTTGAACGGCTTCGCCGAACTCCGGATTGCGGGTCAGGGTGAACCCGCGCTGACCCGATTCGGCTTGCTGGAGGTGCTGCAGAGTGGCGTTCGCCGTCTGCGTGACCTCTCCCGAATGTGTCACCCAGGTGAGGCTGTCGTGCGTCTGCGAAGCGGTTTCCAGCAGGAGAGCCGCCGAGACGACCAGCAGCAGACACAGGATACCACAGAGCATTACGATGCGGTTGGACAGCGACCCGACCAAGGGAACCTCCGTAAATGGTGGTTTGCGTCCTTTATCAATCGACGCCCGCTTGCAAACGATTTGCGCAAATATCTGCGACGAGGCGAAGGTCGGGGCGGAGCAACGTCTCCATTTACCGCCCCGACCCGGCATCAGGCGATGGTCGGGACGATGCCGCCTTCCACCCGGATCGAGGCGCCGTTGGTGATGGCGCCGAGGGGGCTGGCCAGAAGGGCCACTTGTGCCGCGATCTCATCTGCCTCGATAAGGCGGCGGATGAGCGAGAGCGGGCGCAGCTTGGCGAAGAACTCGGCCTCGCGTTCGGCCTCCGGTGCGTCCTTGTTGTCGACGACGGAGCGGATGAAGTCGACGATCCCTTCCGAGCGCGTGGGGCCTGGCAGCACCGAGTTGACGGTGACACCCGTACCCCGGGTCTGTTCGGCAAGGCCGCGTGCGATGGCGAGCTGCGCCGTCTTGGTCATGCCGTAGTGGACCATCTCACCCGGGATCACGAGTGCGCTCTCGCTGGCGATGAAGATGACGCGGCCCCAGTCGTTCGCAAGCATCCGCGGGAAATAGTGCCGTGCCAGGCGTGCGCCGCTGACGACGTTGACTTCGAAGAAGCGGTGCCAGTCCTCGTCGGTGATTTCTACGAAGGGTTTGGCTTCGTAACTGCCGAGGTTGTTGACGAGGATGTCGACTTCAGGCGCGGCGGCGATCAGGGCCTGCGCGCCTTCAGCGGTAGCCGCATCGGCGAGGACTCCGCGTACTTTGCCGAGGGCTCCCACCCTTGCCGCTGCGGCATCGAGCTTCCCCTGATTGCGGCCGGATACGATGACTTCGACGCCTTCCGCAGCAAGGCGCTCGGCTATGGCAAGACCGATGCCAGCAGTGGAGCCGGTGACGAGAGCAGTCTTGCCCGTAAGCTTCAGATCCATGGAAGTGGTCCTTTCCTGATAACGAACCGGAGATTTAGAGGTGCCACCGATTGATGAACAGGGATGATGCGGGCATCTTAGAACTGAGTCGAAATCACGGATCGATAATGGACAATCGTTTTGGTGAGATGCAGATATTCCTGGCGGTCGCGCAGAACGGCAGCTTTGCAGGTGCCGCCAAGGCGCTGCGGCTGACGCCATCGGCGGTAAGCCGCGGGATCTCGCGCCTGGAGGCACGCCTCGGTGCGCAACTCGTGTCGCGCACCACGCGGGCACTTGCGCTGACGGCGGAAGGGGAACTCTACCGCGAGCGCGTGGCCGGGCTTGTCGCCGAGATCGACGCGGCGGAGCGGGGCTTAGCGGAGGCCGGCGATGCGCCCCGCGGTCCTTTGCGGATAAACGCGTCAGTCCCGTTCGGGACCCAGTGCCTCATACCCATTCTCCCCGCGTTCCGCGCGCTTCATCCGCAGGTGACCATCAATCTCGCCCTTTCGGACACGCTGGTCGATCTGGTGGAGGAAAAGGCCGACGTTGCGATCCGCATCGGGCCGCTACGCGATACCGGGCTCAAGGCGAAGAAGCTGGGCCGCAGTGCCATGGCGGTGGTCGCCGCGCCTTCTTACCTTCGCGAACATGGCGAACCTGTCCACCCGCGCGACCTGGCGAGCCATGCCTGCCTGCAGTTCAGCTTCCGGCGATCCATCGACACCTGGCCGTTCCGGATCGACGAGGCGATCGCGCAGCGGCCCATCGAAGCCGCCTTTCTCGGCAACTCGGGCGAGGTCGTTCGCCTCATGGCAGTCGCGGGAGGCGGCATTGCCCGGCTCGGCCATTTCCATGTCGGCGCCGACCTCGCCGCGGGCAGGCTGGTGGAGATCCTCAGCCCCTTCAATCCCGGCGATCACGAGGAAATTCATGCGCTGTACGTGGGACACCAGCGCCTTGCCTCGCGCATCCGGGCGTTCCTCGACTTTCTGGCAGAGCATCTGCGCCTGCCATAAGCCGGTACGCGTCAGGCGTAGCTGTAAGGGCCGCCCCTGGCGAGTGCGGCCTGGTACGCAGGCCGGGCATGGATTTTCGCCAGCCATTCGATCGTCGCAGGTCGTGACCGGTCCAGGCCCGCACGGCCGCGCGCGGCCTCAAGGGGAAAACTCATCATCACGTCCGCGGCGCTGAATGTTTCGCCTGCGAACCAGGGACGCGATGCGAGTTCGCTTTCCACGAAATCGAGATGGACATCGATCATCGGCTGGATGCGCTTCTGGGCGCTCCGGCCGAAAAGCGGAACGCGGCCGAGCACGAGCTTGATCAGCAGCGGCGGCATGAGCGAGCCTTCAGCGTAGTGCATGAAGTACCGGTACCGCAGCGCTTTCTCGACATCGCCGGCGGGACGCAGTGCCTTGCCTGCCTTGTCGACCAGGTACTCGATTATGGCGCCGGTCTCGGCCACTGTCCGCGAAACACCGTCCTCGTCGTCGACAATGACGGGCGATTTGCCGAGAGGGTGAACCGCCCGCAGTTCTGGCGGCGCCAGCATCGTCGCCTTATTCCGCTCGTAACGCCTGACCTCGTAAGGCAGGCCAAGCTCTTCCAGCAGCCACAGGACGCGCTGCGAACGCGAGTTCTCGAGGTGGTGGACAGTGATCATGAGACAGTTCCCTTCACGCCGAGAACGCCTCGAGGATGGTCGGGTTGCGGCAGCGCCCGGCGGTGGCGCTGCCGTTCACGGTCACTCCGCGACGAAGGTCGTCGTCGCCGTGCGGTAGAGCACCGCCACCTTGCCCAGCGACGTGTCGAAGCTGCCTTCCTCCTTGTGCGAGGCCGTCAGCAGATAACGGCCTTTGCCCAGCATAGGGACAGTGAGAGTGCCGTCATGGCCCGTCTTGAACGTCTTGGACCACTTTTCCGGCGAGATGACCGTCACGTCGGCGCCGGCCACCGGCTTGCCATCGCGCACGAGGGTAAACGTATTGCCGCCCGCGGTAACCGGCGCGATCTCGAAGGGCATCACTGCGCGCGGCTCGGCCCGGCCGGCGCGGGCATAGTAGACGATGCCTTCTTTCTTGTCGTCCGCGCCCCAGGGCTTGAAGACGGCGTCATCCTGCGCGCGAACATCTCCGGCGGGTGCCGCAACTTCAAGGTAGCCCGCCTTGCGAACCAGGGCAGCCTTGCCGCCACCCAGCAGCCGAGGAGCCTTCAGGTTCTCGAACTCCGGGTCGCCGCCTTCCGGCAATGCCATGGCGGGTTCGCCAAGATAGATCCGGGCCGGCCCTGTGCCATCGCGTTCGATCCACACCTCGTGGGCCTGCGCAGTGGAGAAAGCGCAAAGCGCGAGCAGCGGGGCGAAGTACTTGGCATTCATGGCAGGCTCCCTTGGTCCTTGCGTCCTTGCAGTTTGCGACGCATTACCACACTAGCGCAAATTCCGGGAGCGGCAGCACGAATTTCGTGCGGACCAGACGAGGATCACCCTGCCGAAGGCACCACCACGGCATTGACGAGAGGGCGCCCGGCTTCAAAATCCGACAGGCTCGTCAGAGTTGTCTCGGCGATGGCCGTCAGGGCCTCTTCGGTGAGGAAGGCCTGGTGCCCGGTGACAAGCACGTTCGGAAAGGTCAGGAGCCGTTGCAGGACGTCGTCGTCGATGATTTCGCTTGAAAGGTCATCAAAGAAAATGCCGGCTTCCTGCTCGTAAACGTCGAGGGCAACGCCGCCGACCTTTCGGCTCTTTAGCGCGTCTATCAGGGCGCGGGTATCGATGAGCGCGCCGCGGCTGGTGTTGACGAGCACGAGGCCGGGCTGCGCTTCCGCCATTGAGCGGGCGTTGACGATGTGGCGGGTCTCGGGCGTAAGCGGGCAGTGAAGGGTGACGATCTCTGCCTCGCGCAGGAGAACCTCCGGAGAGGTATAGCGCACGCCGATGGCTTCCAGTTGCGGGTCCGCCACCGGATCGCTCGCCAGAACCTCGCACCCGAAGCCGGCCCGCAGCGTCTTTGCTACGAGGGCGCCGATCTGCCCCGTGCCGACAACGCCGACCAGGCGGCCGTGCAGGTTGCGCCCCACCAGGCCGTCGAGCGCATAGTTGTTCTCGCGCACGCGCGACCATGCCCGGTGGATCTTGCGATCGAGGGCAAGGAGCAGGCCGACGGTGAATTCGGCGACGGCGTGCGGCGAGTAGGCGGGGACGCGTGTCACAGCGATACCGGCCCGCGCCGCTGCGGCGAGATCGACGTTGTTGTAACCGGCGCAGCGCAAGGCCACGATCTTCACGCCCAGCCCCGCCAGTCCTTCGATCACCGGTTCATCGAGACTGTCGTTGACGAACACGCAGATGCCCTCGCACCCCGCGGCGAGGGAGACGGTGAGGGGGGAAAGCCCGGCATCGATCAGCAGCAGGTCGTGACTGTGCCGCGCGTTCGCGGCGGTCAGGAACTGCCTGTCGTAACTGCGTACTCCAAATACGGCGACGCGCATCCCGATTTCACCTGCAGCCCTTGTAAGTGCCGCTGTCGACGACGTTCTGGACGCGCCCGTCCGCCATCCTCATCTGGATATTGCGCATCTCGATATGCCTCTTTCAGCGATCGGCTCAGCGGATAGTGCACTATGAAGCGCGTATGTCCAACAACTTGCCAGCCCAATGGGTCACGATGCGGACCGGGCCCGGATCGTGCTCAGCGGCTCGGGGTGACGGGCTCGTCCCGGCGGGATACGCGCAGGAGACCGTAGCCCAGCAATCCCGAAACCAGCGAGCCAGCCAGGATGCCGAGTTTCGCCTCCGCCTGCAGAAGCGGCGAAGCGGGAAAGGCGAGCAGCGTTATGAACAGGCTCATGGTGAAGCCGATCCCGCACAGGAGTGACGCGCCGAGCATCTGCAACCGTCCGGCATGGGCGGGCATGTCCGCCACTCCCAAACGGATCGCCAGCATGGAAAATCCCATGACGCCTACCGGCTTGCCAAGGAGCAGACCAAGCGCGACGCCGAGTGTCACTGGTGCGACAAGGGCTTCGGCCGAGAGGTTCAGGAATGGAACGCCTGCGTTCGCAAAGCCGAAGATGGGAACCACGAGGAAGCCCACGGGCAGGTGCAGGGCATGTTCAAGCCGGTGCAACGGGCTCTCGCTCTCCGCGTCCGGACGGCCGGGCGTACCCTGCAGCGGGATCGCGAAAGCAAGGATCACACCGGCAAGCGTCGCATGGATGCCCGAGCGCAGGACAAGCACCCAGAGGATGGCGCCGACCACGAGATAGGGCAGGAGCCTGTACACGCGCATTCGGTTCATGGCGAAAAGCAGGGCGACGGCGACTGCTGCGCCCGCCAGGTCGGGCCAGGAAAGTTTACTGGTGTAGAAGAGCGCGATGATGATGACCGCCCCAAGATCGTCGATGATCGCGAGCGCGGTCAGGAACACCCGCAGCGACACCGGAACCCGGCTTCCCAGCAGGGCGATGACGCCAAGCGCAAAGGCGATATCGGTGGCAGACGGGATGGCCCAGCCTTCGATCCCGGGGCCGGGGTTGAAGGTCACGTAGATCAGCGCGGGGATCGCCATGCCGCCTGCCGCTGCGATTCCGGGAAGGACCCGCCGCGGCCAGCTTGAAAGCTGTCCGTCCATGACCTCGCGCTTGATTTCGAGCCCAACGAGCAGGAAGAACACCGCCATGAGGCCGTCATTGATCCACTGGTGGAGCGACAAGGGCCCGAGTTGGGCGTGGAACAGCGCCTCGTAGTCATGGGCCAAGGGTGAGTTGGCGACTACCAGCGCGAGCGCTGCCGCAGCCATGAGGACCAGTCCGGCCGAGGATTGCCCGGTCAGGAAACGACGAAGGGCGCTCACGTATTTGCGGCGGGGTGGCATCATGAAGGCTCCGGGCACGGGTCTGCGGCGATGGCGGCCCGACCATCGCAAGAACCTGCCCGTCCCTAAGGAGCGGACACCCGCGCCCCCTATCGCACCGCATTATGGCAAGGGCAACCTCAAGGTTGGGATGGCGAGGGCTCGCCCGGGTCTTCGTTCTTCTGCCGCGGCATCACTGCCGGAAGCGCATGATCGGCGAGAAGCTCCAGCTTCTGCGGCACGGTGCCGATGTCGATATCGTTGGCGGCGAACTGGCGCAGCAGCGTGAGGAAGACACGGCTGCGGGCGCCGTACACGTCGCGCGGCGAGCCGACATGGGCGAAGCAGTTGAAGAGGATACGGCCGTCGGCGATCGAATCGACAAAGGCGGACGGGGCGGGATCGTCGAGTACGGCGGTTTCCTCGGCGAAGGCGCTCAGGACGATCCCCAGCACCTTGTCCACCTCGGTGCCGAGCAGGACGGAGAACTGGATCTGGATCCGTCCGAGTGGGCTCGACAGCGTCTTGTTCAGCACCGACTTGGTGATCAGCTCGGAATTCGGGACGATCAGCGTGGAATGATCGGCCAGGGTGATCTCGGTTGAGCGCACGCTGATCCGCTTGACGTCGCCCTCGTCCGTGCCCACGCGCACCCAGTCCCCGATCTTGATCGGGCGTTCGGCCAGCAGGATCAGGCCGGAGACGAAGTTCTGGGTGATGGCCTGAAGGCCGAAGCCGATGCCGACCGACAGCGCCGAAAGCAGCAGCGCGATCTTCTCCACGCCGATGCCCAGCGAAGCCAGCGTCCAGATGATGGCCAGCGCGATGCCCACATACCGGGCGACAAGCCCGGCGGAGTTGCGCGCCGATCCGTCGAGGTCCGTCACCGGAAGGTAGCGCCTCTCCAGCCAGCCTGAGAAGGCGCGCACCAGCGAAAGGCCGATGGCAAGCACGACCAGAGCCCGAATGATCGCGCCGGGCGAGATGGACACGCCGCCGATTTCGATCCCGCGCGCAAAGGTGCCAAGGCTTCCGAAAAGGGTGCCGAAACCGCCGTTCCCTCCAAACGGCGTCATCAGCAGGCCAAGCGCGGCAAGCACCAGCATGATCCGCAGCGCTCCCGATACGAGAACCCCGAACTGGTCGATCAGGCTGGGGCGAAGGCCAACGCTGCGCGTCAGGGTTTCGCCCAATGGGCTGTCGCGGTTGAACAGCGTGGTGGCGACATCATCGGCGGTGCCCAGCAGCAGGTAAAGCGCTGCTCCCAGGATCGTCACCCAGATCATCAGGCGCGCCACGAACAGGCTGAGCCCGACATAGCCCACGGCGAGGGCCACAAGCGCGGCGATCACAAGGACCCATGTCACCAGCGTCGCCAGTGCGATGCCGGCACCGGCGGCAGGCTTCTGGTCGTCCTCCCGCGCTGCGTGACTCGCGCGCAGGCGAGCAAGAAGCAGCAGGAATGCCCCCACCCAGACCAGGTGAACCATCGCTTCGATCATCTGCCATGCGGCGATGGCGGTTCGGCTGGCGCGGACTGCGGCGTTGAACGAATCCAGGAGGATGCTGGCGAAGGAAATGCCCGCCAGCAGCAGGATCATGGGGTGAAGGCGCCGGACCGTCTCGTCCGTCAGTGGCGCGATGCGCCACGAGGGCTGCCGAAGCATCAGCAGGGCGCCTGCAAGCGCGCCGATGAAAGCTGTGAACGTGCTCGCGGCGATGAAGCCGTCCAGAAGCTCATCCCAGCGCGCGGGGAACAGGCCTGCCCAGCGGAAACCCTGGACCAGCGCAAAGGCGGCGAGCAGCGGACAGACGGTACCGACAAGAACCCGCCAGACCGCGTAGACGGAACGTCGCACGCGGTGGCCCGGAGCCGTGCCGATCAGATAGCGCTGGCCGAGCCGACGGCCCGTTACCCGCAGCGGGAACAGAAGCGCGAAGGCCAGCGCCACGCCGGCCAGCGCCTGCCAGGGCAGGCCGCCGTGCCATTGTTGGCGTATCTGCGCGAAGCCCTGCGTCACGAAAACGTCGATCCGGCGCAGGTCCCGCGGCATCGATGCGAACAGCGCGCTCCAGAACGCGGGCGCCAGCGGAGAGTGTACGCGCGTCGATAGCGTCTGGTTCAACTGCTCCGCCTGGCTGCGATCGATCTCGTCGACGAGCTGCTGCGCTTCCACTTCGGCAAGACGGCTGCGCTTGATCGCCGCGTCCAGCCGTGTGCGATCACGGCCGAGGCGCTGACGCTGCCGCTGGATGTCAGGTGCTTCGGAAGTGCCTTCGGCCACGGGGCCAAGGCCGGCGATGCGGGCGTCGACCAGCGCGAGCTGATCGGTCAACTGCGCTTCGGACGAACGAACCGATTGCTGGGCTGTCAGCGCCTTGGTGCGCAGCTCTGCCCGATCCTTGGCATCGGCCGCTCCATCAAGAGCGGAATCGACGCTGCGCAGCGCTTCCTCGGCCTCGGCAATCTGGCGTGTGAGATCGGCTGGGGTTGTCTGCTGCGCCCAGGCCGGCAACGATACCGTGAACAGGGCGATGGAAAGGAGGATGCGGAGGAAAAAGGGCATTTACCTGGAATCTCTGGGCAGGGCGAAGGACCTGACGCGATTCCGACGATCGGCGCAAGACTGAAACGGGTCAGGACGAGACGGCCGTGGGATCATCCCGGCTCGCCCGCCTGACAATCGACGCCGCCGGGATCAGGCCGGATCGGCGCTTTCGCTGGTGAAGAAGCGCTGAATGATGTCCCGCGCGATCCGGGCAGGGCGGAGCGTCTCGGCATCAACGCAGCACCAGCTTGACTTGACCTCGGCGAGCACTTCCTCGCCGCGGCGGATCACGGTCTCGTACATGGCACGCGCGCCCTGCACCTTTTCGAGCAGGACGGTTGCGATCACGTCGTCGTCGATGAAGGCGGGCTTGCGATAGGTAATCTCGTGCTTCAGGGCGACCCACAGGTGCTGGGCCACTGCCTCCGACGGTGCCAGGGCCTTCCAGTGATCAAGCACGGCGGCCTGCACCCACTTGAGGTAAGAGGCATTGTTGACATGACCCATGAAGTCGATGTCGTCGGACTCGATGCCGACCTGATAGCGATAGGGAATGGCGGTGCTCACGTTTCCTCTTCTAACACTCCGGCGATCCTAGAGGTAGGGGAAAAGCGGCCGGAGTGCATGGGTTCCGTCGCAAAGATCCGGAATGGCGCGAAGAGCGAGGTCCCGTTCTCCTCCGTTCATCGCCTGTGCTTGGGCGGCGAGACGCAAGAGAGGGTCTTTACTGAATTCTAATCATGGTTTCCTATAAGAAAGGCATGGACCGTTCCGCCGCTCATCCTGGTTTTCGACACTTTCGCGAAGCGGCGCTCACTTCCATCGCATACTTCCCATGTGCGGCTGCAACGCTGATCCTGACCCGCTTCGACGGGGGTGTGGCGATCGTCTGGCTGGCGAGCAGCGTGTTGTTCGCGGCGCTTTGCGCGCGGCCGCGCCGAAGGTGGACGGGCATTGTCTTGCTCTGCCTTCCAACTGCGATGCTTGCTTCGCATCTCTTCGGGATGCGGGGCTGGGCCTCGATCCCTCTGCCGCTGATCTGCGTGGCGGAGGCTGTTTTCGCCGCGTGGCTGATAAAACGAGCCTATCCCCGTTTCGGACGATTCCAGTCCGTCCCCGAGGTGGGCTGGTTCCTGGCGATCGGAGGCTTTGCGGTACCCGCGACAACCGCATTGCTGGCAGCATGGTGCGTCCACCAGGCGCGGGGCATATCGTTCGGGATCGCGTGGCGCGATTGGTACGCCGGACACGCGCTCGGGCTCGTGGCCTTCGCGCCGCCCATGCTGCTCACCCTGCGCGGGCAGACGCGTCAGTGGATCGCGACGGCGGGCAGCAGCCGGATGCGCGAGGCGCTGGTTCTGATCGGCCTCGTAGCCGCGGCATCGCTGGCGGCGTTCGGACAGGAGAGGATCCCGCTGGTCATCCTTCCTTTCATGCCGATGATCGCCGCCACGCTGAGGCTGGGACGGTTTGGCGCCATAGTGTCCATCGTGGTGCTTCTGGCGATCGCGTTGCCGCTTTCGATCGCCGGGCACGGGCCGACGATGCTGCTGCGCGGAGACATAGCGGTCAGGCTGCAGGTGCTGCAGGTATACTTCGCCTCGATCGTTCTCATCCTCCTTCCGCTTGCGGCCGAACTGCGCACCCGTAGGCGGCTGTTCGAGCGGATGAACGCTGCCGAGGCATTGCACCGGGTCGTGCTCGACCGAACCAGCGACATCATCATTCGTCTGGGCGTGGACGGCACTCTTCGCTACGCCTCTCCCTCGACCGAGCGGGTGTGGGGCTATCGCCCCGATGAACTGACCGGCCGGATCATGTTCCACCTTGTCTCGGCCGAAGACCTCCCGGCGGTTCTCGAGGCGCGAAGACGAGTCCTGGCCAGCCCCGACGAGACCGCGATCGCGGAGTACCGGGTGCTGTGCAAGGACGGCGACTGGATCTGGATGGAAAGCCACATGCGCGCGGTCCTCGACGAGAAGGGGGCGGTGATCGGCAACGTCAGCATCGTGCGCGAAGTCACCGGACGCCGCAAGCTGATGGAAGACCTCACCCACCAGGCGATGACCGATCCGCTTACGGGCCTCTACAATCGTCGCGCCTTCGAGGAGGCGCTGCCGGCCCTGCTTGCGTCCGGCGATGGAAGCGAGGCACTGGGCTGCGTGGCGGTGTTCGACCTCGACCATTTCAAGCGCATCAACGACCGCTTCGGGCATGCCTGCGGAGACCTTGTGCTGCAGCGTTTCGCCGATGTGCTGCGTGCATCGGTCCGGGAAGGGGACCTCGTTTCCCGGCTCGGAGGCGAGGAGTTTGCCGTTGTGCTGGGCGGCATGGGGCCGGAGCAGGCGCGGCTTGTCTGCGAGCGCATTCGCAAGCGGACCGAGCGGGCGGAAGTCCACGATCGTGCCGATGGCATCATCCACGTCACCGTAAGCGCCGGGATCGCTCCGCTGGCTCGCGGGCAGGGTGACGACGAGGCCCTGCGAAACGCGGACCTCGCCCTTTACCGGGCCAAGAACGCGGGGCGCAATCGATCCGAACTCGCTGCCTGATCGCTCGCCCCGCCGTGCTCTTCAGGATCGTCGGGGCAGTTCCAGTTCGCCTTCGTCCTCGCCGTCCCAGTAATGCGCCCGCTCGCCGGTCACCCGGATGAGAAGGAGCCCGGGAGTGTCGATGCCGTCCGGCCACCACCGTTCGAGGCCGCGCGTCCAGTGGTCGGCGAACAGCGCCTTGTCCCGGATCAGGGTGGCGTGGCCTTCCACCGCAAGGAAGAACGGGCGCATGCCGAGAAAGCCCGCACTCCCCTGGTAGGTCAGCCCCACGTTCGGATCGGCTTCGATGTCGCTAACCATGCGGGTCGTATCTTCGGCAAAGAACCATGCATCGCCGGTGTAGTCCACCTCGCGGTTGTTGCTCATGGGCCGTGCGGCGATGGCACCGCCGCTGGTTCGGGTGGAAAGAAACGCGAAGTCGATGTCGCGCATCTTCTCCGAGAGTTGTTCGAGCGTTCGGGTCATGAGGCTTCCTTGCAGGTTTCTCCTCCGGAACGCCGCGCCCGCGCCGATTGTTTCTCAGGCGTGGACGGGCCTGCGGAATCCTGTGCACCCGGCGAGCGGTGAACCGAAAGGCACGACAAGACGCTGGAGATTACCAGGACGATCGCCAGAATTTCTGCGCCGGTGGGCAGGCGCTGTTCCCACAGGAAGGCGTAGAGCAGCGCGAAGAGCGTCTCGAACAGGATCATCTGTCCGACCATCGTGAGCGGCAGAAGCCGGCACATCCTGTTCCACAGCGCATTACCTACGATGGAGGCGAAGACCGCGACGCCAAGGCTGAGAGCAGCGAACCGAGTCCAGGCCATGGCGTCGTGACCCTGCGGCTCCAGCGCAAGGGCGACCGGTACGAGCAGCAGTGCCTGAGCGCCCGTGGCGACACCCAGGAGCAGACTCCAGTCGTGCGCGGAAATCGCGACCAGTCGCGACAGGCAACGGCTGTTCGCGACCGCGAACCCTGCCCACGAGGCTAGCGCACCTATCGCGCAGAGCAGGCCTGCGAGCTGTCCGGCAGCCTCGCCGCCTGCGGCGCTGCCGCGAGCGGCCTGCCAGCCGATGCAAAGCGCGGCTGCCGTCCCCAGCAGCAGCGACGGCGCCAGGCCCGCAAGCGAAGGCGCCGCCTTGTCACGGCTGCCGACAAGCGTGACCACGACGGGGATGAAGCCGATTACGAGCGAAGTGAGCGCGATCCCGGCCAGTTGCACCGCGCTAACCAGCAGCACGTAGTAGAACGTGTTGCCAAGCATCCCCAACGCCAGCAGTATCCACCAGTCACGAAGCGCGAGATGAGGCAGGATGCGCTTCCAGCGCGGGGCCAGCAGCGCGCATGCGATCACGCCGTACGCGATATAACGACCGGCGGCGAGATGCAGCGCTCCGAAATCGCGCGCCACTTCCGGCACGAGGAAGACCAGACCCCAGAGCGCCCCGGCGCCGATTCCGCAGGCGATCCCTTCCGCCCTGTCCGATCTCTGCGTCATTTCCTGCTCCTTTGCGCATTTCGCGAGATGACGGGCGGTCCCACGCGCGGGGGGCAGGTGTCTTGGCGTATCCTATCGGGTTCTTGGCGCTGGCTCCTCAAAAGGCTGCGTCGCCTTCGCCTGGTCCTGCATGCGCCTGCGGTATGCTCCCGGCGGAAGACCCGTCGCCTCCCGCACCGCTCGGCTGAGAGCGCTCTGGTCGCAGTAACCGAAGCGATGGGCCAGCTGCGCGATCGGCTGCGTGCCCGATGCGAGTTCATGACGCACCCGGGCCAGCCGCAAGGCGGAAAGCCATGCGCGCGGAGTGGTGTCCAGTTCCTCGCGGAACAGCGCATGCAGCCGGCTGACGCTGAGGCGAGCATGCGCCGCCATGGCGGCCGCGCTCCACTCGGCGCCTGGAGCTGCCTCCACGGCTGCCAGAAGCACCGCAAGCCGCGACTGCGCACGCGGCGCGCAGCCCTCCAGAGTGTCGAGAAGCAGGGGCACCCAGCGCTCGAGGTTGGCGGGAGGAAGGCCATCTCCCATCGTCAGGGCCATGAAGTCGACCAGCTTGGTCGCCGCTGGCGGCAGCGGACGAAAGGGCAGAAGCGAGAGCCTGTCGCGCAAAGCAGGTGCGAGGTTGTCTGGATCGAGATCGAGGATGAAGGCGCTGTTCGCCCGGTCCGCCTGCTGGTCGTGATCGGTCTCGGCCTCCACGAAGGCAAGATCACCCCGCGCGATCGCAGCACCGCGCCCGCCGATCTCCATCTCCAGCGCCCCGGTCAGCGGGAGCACGATCTGCGCGAAGCCGTGCCGGTCGAGCGTGCTTGCCGATCCGTAGCTGCGCACGGCCAGCGCGTAGGGCGAGGAAGATGCCATTAGGGGACCATAGCGGTGTTTTCCCGGGGAAACATGCGCTTTTCGTCATGACCCCGCTCAGCGGCAGAAATCCGCGCCGTCCGCCTCGAGATGCAGGTGATTGGCGTGGGCTGCGTTGTACCCGGGCCCAAGCGTGGTGCCGAACCGCTTGCAGGCACTGTCATGCACCACCCGCAGGAACCGCCGTTCAGCCGAGGTGCCGCCGTTCCAGTCGTCGAGGACGGTGATCCGGCGGCCATCGCCCAGGACAAAGCCCGATACGTCTATCGCATTGGCCGTGGCATGGCCCGAGCGGCGGTTGGTGCCCGCGACGTTCCTGCAGGAGTAGCTTCCGAACGTTTCGACCTTGATAACCCGGCTGCCCAGGATCTGCTGCGCCGCGCGGTCCACCCCGTAGCGGACCCAGGCGGCGAAAGGCGTCGCCATGCTGCAGGTCACTGGGCCCAGTCCGGAAAGGGAAACGGTGGCGTTGTCGGTGTTTAGCGCCGCCAGCTTCACCGTGCCGACGGTAGAGCAGGCGCTGCCGTAGTGCCTGTCTTCAACAGGCGTGAACACTGCCTGCTGCCCGCCCAGCTTCGAAAGGCACTGCCGCACGTTCGCATCCGGCTGCCTTGCAGGCCGATTCGCCGTGCGCGACGGTTTGCGCCGCGGCGGTTCCGGGCTGTCGATGCATCCGCTCACCAGGGCGATCACGGGAAGGGTGAGGAGAAATTTCCGCATGGGGTCAAACTTCCGGGGGCTCCGCTTAACCTGCGCTTACCCGTGCCCCACCGCTTGGCCCTGCGCCATACGCGGCCGGTCGTTTTGCACAGCCGCACGGCCTGCAAGGCGATTGACATATCCTGTGCTCACATTAGGAGCGGCTCCGGGCCACGCGGTCCCAACGCCGCGCGAGCTCTCTGCAAGGAGAGTCAGAAATGACTGATGTAATTAGCTTACCTGCGCGCAAGCCTGCGCGTCCGCACTTCTCGTCCGGTCCATGCGCCAAGCCGCCCGGATATGCCCCCGAAAAACTGAACGTCGAATCGCTGGGTCGTTCGCACCGCGCGAAGATCGGCAAGTCGCGCCTCGCCTACAGCATCGAACTGATGCGCGAAGTGCTGCAGCTGCCCGAGACCCACCGCATCGGCATCGTTCCCGGCTCGGACACCGGCGCTTTCGAGATGGCCATGTGGACCATGCTCGGCGCGCGCGGCGTGACAACGCTCGCCTGGGAAAGCTTCGGCGAGGGCTGGGTGACGGACGCCGCCAAGCAGCTCAAGCTTGACCCCACTGTGATCCGCGCCGACTACGGCCAGCTTCCCGACCTCACCCAGGTGGACTGGAGCACGGACGTGCTCTTCACCTGGAACGGCACCACTTCGGGCGTGCGCGTCCCCAACGCCGACTGGATTCCGGCCGACCGCGAAGGCCTGTCCTTCGCCGATGCGACCTCGGCCGTTTTCGCCTACGACATCGACTGGTCCAAGATCGATGTCGCCACCTTCTCGTGGCAGAAGGTGCTTGGCGGCGAGGGCGGCCATGGCGTGCTGATCCTCGGGCCTCGCGCGGTCGAGCGGCTTGAAACCTACACTCCGGCCTGGCCGCTCCCCAAGGTGTTCCGCCTCGTCTCCAAGGGCAAGCTCGCCGAGGGCGTGTTCAAGGGCGAGACCATCAACACGCCTTCGATGCTCGCGGTCGAGGACGCGATCTTCGCGCTGGAATGGGCGAAGTCGCTCGGGGGTCTCGAGGGCCTGAAAGCCCGCTCCGACGCCAATGCGGCCGCGCTCGGCAAGATCGTCGAGGAGCGTGACTGGCTCGGCCATCTCGCCATCGACGAGGCGAGCCGCTCCAGGACCTCGGTCTGCCTGACGGTCGAAGGCGCCGACGCGGACTTCATCAAGAAGTTCGCCGCTCTGCTCGAGAAGCAGGACGCCGCTTACGATGTTGCCGGCTACCGCGACGCGCCTGCGGGGCTGCGGATCTGGTGCGGCGCCACCGTCGATGCCCAGGACATCGAGGATCTCGGTCCCTGGCTCGACTGGGCCTATGCCACCGTCAAGGCAGAAGCGCGGGCGACCGCCTAAAGTTTAACGTCGTCCCGGTGAAAGCCGGGACCGCTCTCCACATGGCGCCGCAACTGCGGCCTGCGATCCCGGCCTGTGCCGGGATGACGACAAGGATATTCCCATGACCAAGCCCAAAGTCCTCATTTCCGACAAGATGGACCCCAACGCCGCCCGCATCTTCGCCGAGATGGGCTGCGACGTAGACGTCATCACCGGCGAGACGCCCGAGCAGCTGATCGCCCGCATCGGCGAATACGACGGCCTCGCGATCCGTTCGTCGACCAAGGTGACCGCAGAAGTGCTCGCTGCGGCCAAGAACCTGAAGGTCGTCGGCCGTGCAGGCATCGGGGTCGACAACGTCGATATTCCCGCCGCCTCGGCGCAGGGCGTCGTCGTGATGAACACTCCGTTCGGCAATTCTATCACCACCGCCGAGCATGCCATCGCGCTCATCTTCGCGCTGGCCCGCCAGCTCCCCGAAGCCAATGCACAGACCCAGGCGGGCCTGTGGCCGAAGAACGGCTTCATGGGCGTCGAAGTCACCGGCAAGACCCTGGGCCTCATCGGCGCGGGCAACATCGGCTCGATCGTCGCCAGCCGGGCCCTTGGTCTGCGCATGAAGGTCGTTGCCTTCGACCCGTTCCTGACGCCCGAGCGCGCCGTGGAAATGGGGGTGGAAAAGGCCGACCTCGACACGCTGCTGGCGCGCGCCGATTTCATCACCCTGCACACGCCGCTGACCGACCAGACCCGCAACATCCTCTCGGCCGAGAATCTTGCCAAGACGAAGAAGGGCGTGCGGATCGTCAACTGCGCGCGCGGCGGCCTGATCGACGAGGCAGCGCTCAAGGCGGGCCTCGATTCCGGCCACATCGCCGGTGCCGCCCTCGACGTGTTCCAGACCGAGCCGGCCAAGGAATCGCCCCTGTTCGGCACGCCGAACTTCATCTGCACGCCGCACCTTGGCGCATCGACCACCGAAGCGCAGGTCAACGTCGCGCTACAGGTGGCCGAGCAGATGGCCGACTACCTCGTCAACGGCGGTGTCACCAACGCGCTCAACATGCCTTCGCTCAGCGCCGAGGAAGCGCCCAAGCTCAAGCCCTACATGAAGCTTGCCGAAGTGCTGGGCTCGATGGTCGGACAGCTGACGGTGGACTCGGTGCCGCGCATCTCGATCCACGTGGAAGGCGCCGCCGCAGAGCTGAACCAGAAGCCGATCACCGCGGCCGTCCTCGCGGGTTTCCTTCGCGTGCAGTCGGCCACGGTGAACATGGTCAATGCCCCGTTCCTCGCCAAGGAGCGCGGCCTTGAAGTGCGCGAGGTCAAGACCGAGCGCGAGGGCGACTACCACACGCTCATCCGCGTTTCGGTGAAGACGGAGGCGGGTGAGCGCTCGGTCGCAGGCACGCTGTTCAACAACGTCGAGCCGCGCCTGGTCGAGATGTTCGGCATCAAGGTCGAGGCGGAGCTCGAGGGCTCGATGCTCTATATCGTCAACGAGGACGCGCCGGGCTTCATCGGCCGCATCGGCACGCTGATGGGTGAAAACGGCATCAACATCGGCACTTTCAACCTCGGTCGCCGCGAGGCCGGCGGCGAGGCGGTGCTGCTCCTCTCGGTCGACAGCCCGGTCGGGGTGGAAGTGCTCGAAGCGGCTCGCGCCCTCCCGGGTGTGAAGACGGTCAAGGCGCTGTCGTTCTGACCTGACCTTTAATTCAGGCTCTCAACGGAAGAGGGGTCGGCGTGCGAACGCCGGCCCCTCTTTTCCGCTGTCTCGCAAGCAGACGGCGGGTTTACTGGTAGCCGCCTTCTTCTTCGCGCTCCTGCGCGGCATCTTCCTGCGCCTCTTCCATGGCGTTTTCGTCCTGATCCTCTGGCATCGTGTCCTTGTCGTCGGGATCCATGGGCATGCTCTGTCTCCTGTTTCGAGGTATGAGAATGCAACACCCGGCTTGCGCGCAAGGTTGCTGCGGATTGCCGCATGCAGGGGGCAGGCGAAGGCACCCCGCAGCCGCTTCGCCATTCGACAAATTGCCCGCGCCTCGCTAAGGCGCCGCCACTATGCACGAGAACGACCGCGATCTTCTGCCCGAGGGCTTGGGCGACCGTCTGCCGCAGCAGGCATGGGCTTCCCAGACAGTGCGCCGCGCCGCGCATGATGTGCTGGCGAGCCATGGCTACGCCCGCGTGGAAACCCCGGTGCTCGAATTCGAGAAGGCTCTCGCCAGCCGCATGGCGGGCGTGCAGGTGCGCCGCATGTTCCGCTTCATGGATCCGGTGTCGCTGCGCATGCTGGCGATGCGTTCGGACATGACCGCGCAGGTTGCGCGCATCGCCGCTACCGGGCTCTCGCAGGCGCCCCGTCCGCTGCGGCTTTCCTATTCGGGACAGGTCGTGACGGTAAAGGGCGACGGTCTCGACCCCGCGCGCGAGCGGCTGCAGGTGGGCGCCGAACTTATCGGGACCGATTCCCCGGACGGGGCAGCCGAGATCGTGGAGCTCGCAATCGAGGCTCTTCGTGCGGCCGGCGCTACAGGCGTTTCGGTCGATTTCACGCTGCCTGACCTTGTCGACACCTTGAGTGCGGGCGCGCTGCCGTTGCCGGCTTCGTCGATCGAAAAAGTGCGCCGGATGCTCGATGCCAAGGACGCGGGCGGGCTCGTGGATGCGGGCGGCGCGGCCTATCTCCCGCTGCTCTACGCCGTGGGCCCATTCGATGCCGCGATCGAGCGACTGCAGGATTTCGACTTGAACGGAACTGAGGAGCGCGGGGTCCTTGCCAGCCGCATCGCGGGCCTTCGCGCCATCGCGGCGCGCGTCGGCGACAAGGCGCGCCTGACCCTCGATCCCTCGGAGCGCCACGGCTTCGAGTACCAGTCATGGTTCGGCTTCACGATCTACGCCGACGGTGTTTCCGGCAGCCTGGGGCGCGGCGGCACCTACGCCATCCTTGGCCAGGCCGGCCGCGATCCGGAGGCTGCCACGGGCTTCTCGCTATATCCCGATCCACTGATAGAGGCACTGGCGGCAGGTGCGGGAGAGGAGCGCCGCCTGTTCCTGCCCCTCGGACATGATCGTGAAGTCGCCGCCCGGCAGCGCGCCATCGGCTGGGTCACGGTCGCGGCGCTTGCCGACGGGGACGAGCCCATCGCGCTTGGCTGTTCGCACCGGCTGGAAGGGGCGGAAGCGGTCCCGCTCTGAGCGGGACCATTCTCCGCCCTTGACTAGCGGGGCGCCTTCCCCTTAGTGCGCCCTCCGAAAAGCTGGGGCGCCCGTGCCCCGATGACAATCCGTTTCGCCGAGTCCTGTCGAAGGGCGATGCCGGATCCACCTTGGCGGGGTGGAGGAGTATATCCATGGCCAACGTAACCGTGATCGGCGCCCAGTGGGGCGATGAGGGCAAGGGCAAGATCGTCGACTGGCTGGCAAGCCGCGCCGATGCCGTGGTACGCTTTCAGGGCGGTCACAATGCCGGGCACACGCTTGTCGTGGGCGAGCAGGTCTACAAGCTGAGCCTGCTGCCTTCGGGCATCGTCACCGGCACGCTCTCGATCATCGGCAACGGCGTGGTGCTCGATCCCTGGCATCTGAAGAGCGAAGTCGAAAAGCTTCGCGGACAGGGCGTCGAGATTAACGCCGAGAACTTCGCCATCGCCGACAATTGTCCGCTGATCCTGCCCGTCCACCGCGAACTGGATGGTCTTCGCGAGGCAGCGGCCGGGGCAGGCAAGATCGGGACCACCGGGCGCGGCATCGGTCCGGCTTACGAGGACAAGGTGGGACGCCGGGCTATCCGCGTGTGCGACCTTGCCCACCTCGATGCCATGGAGCCGCAGCTCGATCGTCTCTGCGCGCACCACGACGCGCTGCGCGCGGGCTTCGGACAGCCGCCGATCGACCGCGAGGCGCTGCTCAATGAACTGCGCGAAATCGCGCCTTTCGTTCTGCAGTTCGCACAGCCGGTATGGCGCCGCCTGAACAAGGTGAAGAAAGCGGGCGCGCGCATCCTGTTCGAGGGTGCACAGGGCGTGCTGCTCGACGTCGATCACGGCACTTATCCCTTCGTCACCAGCTCGAACACAGTATCCGGCACGGCCGCCTCTGGCTCGGGCCTTGGCCCGTCGGCGACGGGCTTCGTGCTGGGCATCGTCAAGGCCTACACCACCCGCGTCGGCTCAGGGCCGTTCCCGACCGAGCTGGAAGACGAGACCGGCCAGCGCCTCGGCGAGCGAGGCCATGAATTCGGCACCGTGACCGGCCGCAAGCGCCGCTGCGGCTGGTTCGACGCGGTGCTCACGCGCCAGTCCTGCGCGATCTCGGGCGTGACCGGCATCGCGCTCACCAAGCTCGACGTGCTGGACGGCTTCGAGAAGGTCAGGATCTGCACCGGCTATCGCCTGCGCGGCAAGGTTCTGGACTACTATCCGAGCCACGCCGCCGATCAGGCCGCGGTGGAGCCGATCTACGAGGAAATGGATGGCTGGCAGGGCACCACCGCAGGTGCGCGCTCGTGGGCGGACCTGCCGGCGCAGGCGATCAAGTACATCCAGCGCGTGCAGGAACTGATCGAGACCCCCGTGGCCTTGGTATCGACCAGCCCGGAGCGCGAGGATACGATCCTCGTGCGTGATCCTTTCGCGGACTGATTGTCGTGCGGGGCGCACGATGGTTCGCCCCGCTCCTGCTGCTGCTCGGAGGCGGTGCCCCGGCCGGAGAGGCTGGGCACGGCCTTCCCGAAATCGATCTGATCCACGTGCGCAAGGCGGCGCGGGTGATGGAGCTGTGGTCCGGCGGGCGGATCGTCCGTGTCATCGAAGGACTGCAGCTCGGCGACGAGCCCGTTGGCCCCAAGCACTTCGAGGGTGACGAACGCACGCCGGAGGGGCGCTACACCATCGACTGGGGCAATCCCGACAGCGCTTATCACCTCTCGCTCCATATCTCGTATCCCAACCGTGCGGACCGGGCCTATGCGGCAGCGCAAGGCCGATCGCCTGGCGGGATGATCATGATCCACGGACAGCCGGGCGACCGCTTCGCGAAGCGCGTGCCAGGGGACTGGACGGACGGCTGCATCGCCGTTTCCAATGCGGAGATGGAGGAGCTCTGGAAAGCGGTGGCCGATGGCACGCCGATCCATATCGATCCCTAAGCGCCAACCTGGGTTGATGGTGCCAACTCTGCTTGCACCGATTGCAATTTACGGCATTGCTGGATTGTAAATCGCAAGACGCCTCCCGTTGCGGTGAAATAGTTAGGAGCCTAACTAACCGTCTCCATGACCGACCGACTCGCCCTCCTTCACGAATTTGCGACCCAACTCAATCCGGTGTCTCGCGCCTGGTTGCAGCTGGCGGACCGTATACTGGGCTCGCTCGAAATATCGAATTCGGCGGGATGGGCGCTGGTCCATCTCAGCCGACTGGGCGAGGGAGCGCGCCAGGGCGATCTCGCGCGCGCTATCGGTATCACCGAGGCATCTCTGGTGCGTACGGTGCAACAGCTGGAGCGCGACGGTCTGGTCGAGCGGCGGGCCGACGAAGACGATCGACGTGCCCACCGGCTCCATCTGACGGAGACGGGTAAAGCCCTTGCCCGCAAGGCCGACAAACGTCTGGTGGACTTGCGCGCCGAGCTGCTCGACGGCATTCCCGATGCGGACATCGATGCCGCCGTACGTCTGTTCGGAACCGTAGCCGGGCGAGCCGCCGACATGCGGGGCCGGGCGTGAACCCCGCCTTCGGTGCCCGCTGGGGCCTGCCGGCCGCCGTATTCTCGCTGAAGGCGCTCGCGGCTGCACTGCTGGCCACCTATATCTCTTTCGCGATCGGGCTCGAGCGGCCGTACTGGGCCTTCCTCACTTCGTACATCGTCGCAGCGCCGCTGGCCGGTGCGGTCATTTCCAAGGCGCTGTTCCGCGTCATCGGAACCTTCATCGGCGCGGCTGCGGCGGTGATCATGGTTCCGCCTCTCGCCCATAGTCCCGAACTCCTGACGCTTGCGATCGCGTTCTGGCTTGGTCTTTGCGTGTTCGTCTCGTTGCTGGAGCGCACACCGCGCGGCTATGCCTTCGTGCTTGCCGGCTACACCGCCGTGCTGATCGTTCTGCCGGCGGTGAACACGCCCGGCGAGATCTTCGTCGACGCCTCGCTGCGGGTGCAGGAGATCACCATCGGCATCCTGTGCGGCAGCCTCATGCACGGAGTGGTATTCCCGAACTCCGTATCAGCCTTCCTGCTCGGGCGCATCGCCATGATGCTGCGCGACGCCGAGCGCTGGACCCGCGACTCCCTTGAGCTGGAGCCCGACGCTTCGGTGGAGGCCGAGCGCCGCCGTCTGGCACAGGACGTGACGGAACTGCACAACCTGTCGATCCACCTTCCGTACGAAACCAGTCGGCCGGCGCCTCGCGTTCGCGCTGTCCGGGCACTTCAGGACCAGCTCTCGCTCCTAATGCCGCTGGGCGCGGCGGTGGCTGACAGGGTGGCCATCCTGAGGGAGCGCGAAGCCCTGACCCCGGAAGCCGAAGGGCTCCTTGCCGATACCCGGACGTGGCTCGATACGATGGACGGTCCGCGCGAGGAGCGCGAACGCGTAGCCGACGCGCTGAAGTTCCGGGCCGCGGCACTGGAGCCGGACTTCACCCCCGAGGCCGACTGGGACGAACTGCTGCAACTCAGCCTTGGCGCGCGGCTTTCCAGCCTGATCGACGCGCACCTCGATTGCCGCGACCTCGCCGACCAGCTCGGCACGCTCGACCGCAAGCCGGTGTCGCCGCGCATTCCGCGCCTGCTGGAAGGGCGCCGCAACCGTGAACTTCACCGGGATTATGCCGGTGCCCTGCGGGCGGGAGCAGGCGCTGCGATCACCATCATTGTCGGATGTATACTGTGGATCGGCAGCGGCTGGCACGACGGCGCGAGCGCGGTCATGCTGGCAGGCGTTTTCCTTGCGCTATTCTCCGCCTCGGACAATCCGCTGCTGCCGCTGTGGATGTTCTTCTGGGGCACGCTCATCGCCAGTCTCCTCGGGATGCTGTACGCCTTCGCCATCCTGCCCCGGATCGACGGCTTTCCCGAACTCGCGCTTACCCTTGCCCCGCCGCTGCTCGTGCTGGGATCGCTCATGCACTCGCCCCGGTTCGCCGGAATAGCCTTGCCTGCACTGCTGGGCATGGGCAGTCCGTTCATCATTGCCGTGCGTTACAACGATAATTTCGTAAGCTTCACCAATGGCGCGCTTGCGCAGTTGATTGGAGTGCTTTTCGCGATCGTCATGGCGCGTCTGCTGCAGTCGGCGGGGCTTGAGCATGCGATCAGGCGAACGCTGCGGGCGGGGTGGCGCGACATCGCCGGGCGCAGCAACCTCATGGGGCCGCCGGACGTTCGGGGCTGGATCAACCGGATGCTGGATCGCATCGCGCTGCTCTCGCCACGGCTGGCGCTGAGCGGAAAGGCGCCCGGGGAGCCGCTCTACGATGTCCTGCGGGATCTGCGCACGGGTGTAGCCATCGGTGAACTGCGCCAGTTGCGCCTGGACCTTCCGCCCCAACGCAGCGCGCCACTCACCGCCGTGCTGGCGCAGGTGGGTGAATACTACCGCCGCCTCGAGCCCGACGAACGCACGCCTGCCGAGCCTGCGCTTCTGGTCGATATCGATCGCGCGCTCCACGTCTTTGCGCGCGATGAGGATCGCTCAATACGCCGCCACGCTGCGCTTGCCCTTGTCGCGCTGCGGCGCAACCTCTTTCCCGAAGCCGCCGACCTGAAAGGCATTTCATGAACGGCGAGATCGCCATCGCGGGCGTCTACATGCCCACGCTCCTCCTGCTTGCGGTGATCGCGGCGGTGCTGACCATGCTGCTCCTGCGGCTGGCCGACTACGCCGGCCTGTACCGCTTCGTCGCCTACCGGGCGCTCGTGGACCTTTGTCTCTATGTCATGGTCCTCGGCGCCTTGTCCCTTCTTGCCCCCCACATCGGTTTCCATCCATGAAGAACCTGCTTCCCGCGATCGGCCGTAGCGCCGCCACCATTCTCATCGTCGCCCTTGCCATCGTCATCGCGCTGTGGATGTGGAACCACTACGAGCGCAGCCCCTGGACCCGTGACGGCCGCGTGCGCGCCGATGTAGTACGGGTAACCCCCGATATCGGCGGGCTGGTGACGTCCGTCGCGGTGCGCGACAATCAGCCCGTGAAAGCCGGCGACCTGCTCTTCGTGATCGACAGGCCCCGTTATTCGCTTGCGGTGGAGCAGGGGGAGGCGAGCGTGGCGAGCGCGCGGGCCACGCTGGGGCAGGCGCAGCGCGAGGCCTCGCGCGATCTGGCACTGGGCGATCTCGTCGCGACCGAGACTCACGAGCAGAACGTGGCGCGCGTCGCCACCGCTCGTGCCGCGTTGGCCGAGGCACAGAGTTCGCTCGACGGCGCAAAGCTGAACCTGGCGCGCACCCAGGTGCGTGCATCAGTCAACGGTACCGTCACCAACCTTGACTTGCACCCCGGCGACTACGTTGCTGCAGGAAGCCAAGCGATGGCCCTGGTCGATGGCGACTCCATCCGCGTCGAAGGCTACTTCGAAGAAACGAAGCTGCCGATGATCCGTGTCGGCGCCCCGGTGACGGTGCATCTCATGGGCGAGGCGCAGCCGCTGAGGGGCCGTGTGGAGAGCATCGCGGCGGGCATCAACGACGACAGCCGCAGCGATTCGGGCAACCTGCTCCCCAATGTGGAGGCGACGTTCTCGTGGGTCCGCCTGGCCCAGCGCATCCCCGTCCGGGTGAAACTCACTCACGTGCCGGATAACGTCCAGCTCATTCTCGGCCGCACCGCCACCGTCACGGTGGAGCGTCCGGGCGAGAAGCCGGTTTCGCGGCCGCAGCAGGCTTCGGGAGGCCGATGATGGCGCGTCTTCGTCCCGCTGCCGCCCTTGCTGCGGTGCTGGCCCTTTCCGCCTGTGCCACGGCGGGTCCTGACTACCATCCGCCCGAGAACTCCGTCGCCGTGACGCCGGGCGCGCAGGGCCCCTTCGCCTCTGTCAACGGTCCGGCCTTTTCGCAGGAGTCGCTACCCGATCGCTGGTGGAGCCTTTATCGGGACGAGCGCCTCGACGGCCTCGTCCAGCAGGCGCTCGCCGCCAATGCCGACTTGCGGCAGGCCGAGGCGAACCTCGAACGGGCACAGGCGGTGGTCGCCGAGGCGACCGCGGGACGGCAGATCACGACCTCGGTCACGGGCGGCGTCGATGTCTCCCGCCAGTCGCAGACCGGCAGGCCACTTCCCGGTGTGGTGATGGACAACCTGGGGCTCGCCGTCAGCTACCCTCTGGATCTCCGGGGCAAGCTGCGCCGTGCGATCGAGGCGTCGGAGGCTGACCGGGAAGCCGTCGAGGCGGCACGCGATGCCGTTCGTGTCAGCGTGGCGGGTGGGACCACCCGCGCCTATGCACAGGTTTGCGCCGCGAACTATCAGCTGGCGGTGACGCAGCGGGTCGTGGCGCTTCAGCGTCAGACGCTGGATGCCACGCGCCGTCTGCAGCGCGGCGGCCGGGGCACGGCTTTCGACGTCAGCCGCGCAGCCGCGGCGGTCGAAACAAGCGCGGCTTCGCTTCCCGCCTTCACGGCACAGCGCCAGAATGCGCTGTACCTGCTTGCCACCTTGCTCGGCCGTGCTCCGGCGGACTACCCCCGGGAAGTGGCGGACTGCGCCACTCTGCCTCGCCTCGCCGGCAGCATACCGGTGGAGGATGGCACTGCGCTCATCCGGCGGCGAGCCGACATACGACAGGCGGAACGCCTGATCGCAGCGGACACCGCGCGTATCGGAGTGGCCACTGCAGACCTTTATCCCAGTGTGAGCATCGGTGGCTCGGCAGGCTTTTCGGGTCAGCTGGAGGATTTCGGCAGTTCAGACAGCTTCGGCTTCAGCCTTGGACCGCTGCTCAGCTGGTCGTTCCCCAACCGCCCGGTGGTGCGCGCCCGGATCGAGCAGGCCGACGCTGCTGTGCGTGCGGATCTGGCGGGCTTCGATGCCACCGTCCTTGAAGCGTTGAGGCAGGCGGAGTCCGCGATGGAAACCTACAGTCGCCACCGCGAACGCGCGGCAGCGCTGGGCCGGGCGCGGGACAATGCCGCCATATCCGCTGCTCAGGCCAACAAGCTGTTCCGCTTCGGCCGCAGCGATTTCCTCAATCTGCTTAGTGCACAAGGCAGCCTGGCTTCGGCCGAGGCGTCCCACGCCGCAGCGGAAGCTGCACTCGTGGACCACCAGATCGCGGTGTTCCTCGCGCTGGGCGGTGGGTGGCAGCAAGGCGCGGACTAACCCGGACTTCTCCGGCACCGTCCCGGACTGCCAAAAAGGCGGTCCTCAGAAATCCACGGCAACACCGTTGCGGACCCAGTCGCCGTAACGGGTGGGCGAAAGGCCGTCGGAATCTTCGCCGTCCTTGGGCCTTTCGGCACGAGGGGCAGGCTCGTTGGTCCAGTGTGTAGGCTTGGCAAAGCCTGCCGGACGTTCTGTGGCGCGCTTGGTCATGGACGCGATGTGGTGCCGCTGGCGGAAAAAGGCAATTGGGTATAGGGGCCCGCGATGGACATTCCAGGCCTTCCCGCGCGCCGCGCCGCGCTTAACCTCGTCGATGCCGTGCTGCGCAGGGGCGAAACCCTCGACCAAGCGGCCGGTGCCGCTCTCGCGCGCGTCAAGGGGGATGCCGACCGCGCGCTTGCCCGGGCCATCGCGGGGGAGACGCTGCGGTGGAAGGTCGATCTCGACGCGCTGATCGATTCGGCCACGCGCCAGCGGCTACCGGACGATGCCAAGCCGCGCGCGGTGCTGCAGCTGATGCTGGCGCAGGTCCTACGGCTGGAGACGCCGCCGCATGCAGTGATCGCCACCGGCCTTTCACTGCTGATAGGAGGACCGCGGCGCCTTGCCCACGGGGTGTTCTCCACGCTGATGAAGCAGAACGCTGCCCTTCCCGGCGTGCCGACCCTGCCGGAAGATGTCGCGGGCCGCTGGGGCGAGCGCGGCGACGCCATCGCAGCCGCCCTTGCCGAGCCGCCGCCGCTCGACCTCGCCCTGCGCGATCCCGATGCCACCGCCGAATGGGCCGAAAGGATGGGGGGAACATCACTGCTGCCGGGTCATCTGCGTCTGCCGCGCGGCACGGCGGTCGAGCATCTGCCGGGCTTTCGGGACGGTGCCTGGTGGGTGCAGGATCTTGCCGCGAGCCTTCCCGCACGCCTGCTTGGCCCGGGGGAAGGGCGCACGGCGCTCGATCTCTGCGCCGCGCCGGGCGGCAAGACGATGCAGCTGGCCGCCCAGGGCTGGCAGGTTACCTCGCTCGACAATTCCAAGCGTCGGCTGGAGCGGCTGCGCGAGAACCTGGCCCGCACCCGGCTGGAGGCGGAAGTGGTGCTGGCGGATGCTCTGGCATGGGAGCCGGAGCAGAAGTTCGACGCGATCCTGCTCGACGCTCCCTGTACGGCCACGGGCACGGCCCGCCGGCATCCCGACGTGCTTCACCGCATCGGCCCGCGCCAGATAGAGGAGATGGCCGATCTCCAGGCCCGTCTCGTCCAGCGTGCCGCAGGCTGGCTGAAGTCGGGCGGGCGGCTGGTGTACGCGGTGTGTTCGCTCGAAGCGGAAGAAGGGGAGGATCAGGTGGTGCCCGCAGGCCTGTCGCCCCTGCCGATCACCACTGGCGAACTGCCCGCCGGGCTGGTGCCCACTCCTTCGGGAAGCCTGCGCACCGATCCGGGAATGCTTGCCGAAAACGGCGGCCTCGACGGTTTCTTCGTCTCGCGTTGGACGAAGGACTGAAGGGGCAGGCTGAACGCGCGAAGCAGCCGTTCAGCCCCATTATCCCCTCAGGCAGGCACCCGGCGGCGGCGCCAGAACAAGAGGCCGCCGAGCGCAAGCGCGAACATGCCCACCATGCCGGGTTCGGGAACCGACGTTCCGCCAGAGCTTCCGCCCGGCGTGGTCGGAGTGCCCGGATCGCTGGGCGAGGGGTTGTAGCCACCCTTGTAGGTGCCGACGTGCATTTCGCCATTCTGGACGAGGCTGCCGAACACGGCCGATCCCTGGATGTAGTTGCCGGTCGTCGCTGCCGCGCCCGGCGCCAGGACCGAGCCGCCCCATGCCGTCGTCAGCGAAAGACTGCTCGCATCCGGGAAGTTCCAGATCACGTTCTCGCCCAGGTTCTGGGTCCCGCCAAGAAAGTTGTCGTTCAGCGTGATCGACTTGCCCGAGACGTTGACGATCGCCGTGTCCGCGCCGTTGAGGTTGAACTGGATTTCGCCGATGCGGTCGAGATCGGCGGCAGTGATGTTGAACACCGCAACCCCGTTGGCGTCAGGCTGTGCGTTGAAAGTGCCGCGGTTGCCGCTGACGACGAGTTCGCTGTTGGCGCCTTGCGTGCTCATGGAGTGGCTGAGCCCGCTCATAGACGTTTCGATCAGGCTCTTCTGCTGCGTCAGGTTCTGCGAAAACGCGGGATCGCTGGCCGCAAGCCCGGCGGTGACGGTGTTGTTGTTCACGTTGGTGTTGCTGATCGATCCGCCGACCAGCACCGTCTGCGCCGCACCGTTCAGGTTGAGCCCGCTGTTGACGTTGCCGCCCACAACCGCTCCCGAACCGTTGTTGAGGTTCTTGTGTCCGCCATTGACGTCGCCGACCACGGTCAGTCCCGGAGTGCCCGTGCTGGATGTGGGCAGAGGCTGGATCTGGTAGTTGGACGAGTTGCCGTTCAGATTGCCTCCGACGAAAGTCCGCCCCTCGACTTCGGAGGACGAGGTCAGGTCGCCCAGCACCACGAGGTTCCACGTCCGCAGCACGTCGGTGCCCGCGATCATGCCGGAACTGGCGAAGCCCGGGCTGGTGATAAGCGCGGCGGCCACAACGGCCAGCGAGAGCGAAGCAGTGCGAACAGGAGACATGGGCGGGACTCGTCCGGCGGAAGTGCCGGGAGCCCTAGTATTGTGACCGGTGATTTAAGGAAGTTCGACTTTGCAGTTGTCCCTAGGTGGAACACTGGAAGGATTGCAGGTTACGAAGAGGTCGAGGCGTCATGTGGTCTGCCGCCAGCCCGGGCAGCACTAGCCCCGGCTGGCGGCCTACCGCTTCGCGTCAGGCCTTGACCTTGTCCTGGAAGCTCTTGCGCAGCTTCATCAGCTTCGGCGGGATCACCGCAAGGCAGTAGGGGTTGCGCTGGCCTTCGCCGTCCCAGTATTCCTGATGGTAGTCTTCTGCGGGATACCAGTGGGCAGGTCCCTCGATCGTCGTGACTGCCTTCTCACCGGGATGCTCGGCATCCCAGCGCGCGATCGCGGCGGCAGCCTCTTCGGCCTGAGCGTCGTCGAGTGGGAAGATCGCCGAGCGGTACTGCGTGCCCACGTCGTTGCCCTGACGGTTGAGCTGCGTCGGATCGTGCGTGCCAAGGAATACGTCGAGGATCTCGGCATGCGAGATCACTTCCGGGTCGTACGTCACCTCGATCGCCTCGGCATGCCCGGTGGTGCCGGAGCAGACCTGCTTGTAGGTCGGGTTCTCGACAGAGCCGCCGATATAGCCGCTTTCGACCTTTGTGACGCCGATCACGTCGCGGAAGACTGCCTCGGTGCACCAGAAGCACCCGCCAGCCACGATTGCCGTTTCCATTCTCGTTCATGTCCTCAGTGGAAGGAATGCGTGGCTAGATAGGTACGCTTTGCCCGCTTGTCATTGGCCGCGGGGCGTTTAGTGTTCCGCCGGAACCGCCGGAGGAGAACCCGATGCGCCGCGCCCTGCTGACCCTGTCTTCGCTCCTTGGCCTTGTCGCTGTGCCTCTTTCGGCCGAGCCTGTTCGCAAGGGAACCCAGACGCAGGCCTGCAAGGGCTGCGAGGCACTGCTCGAACTCGCGGCCGCCAGCCCCTTGCGCAAGGACGACCGTGCGCGGGACCCTGCGCGCCATCCTGTCGAGACCCTGAGCTTCTTCCAGGTAGGACCGGAGATGAAGGTCGGCGAATACGCGCCCGGTGGCGAGTGGTATTCGCGCTTCCTGGGCCTGTACCTCGGTAAGCAGGGGCACCTTGTCGGCCTGTACTTCGACCCCGCGAGCGGCGCGTTCAAGGACAAGGAGGCGATCCGCAGGGCAGCCGCCGCATACCCGGCCGACGTCGCCAAGTTCACAGGCATCGATGCCGGACGCTTCGCCGCCTACACCCTCGACGCCGTGCCAGAGGCGGAGAAAGGCACGTTCGACGTCATCATCATCGCGCGCATGATGCACAACCTCATGCGCTGGAACATCGCGGACAGCGAAGTGAAGGCTCTGCGTGCCCTCCTCAAGCCGGGCGGCCTTGTCGGCATCGAGCAACACCGCGCCCGCGCCGATGCGCCCTACGCATACAGCGATGGTTCGAAGGGCTACCTACGCGAAGCCGATGTCATCCGCTTCATGGAAGTGAACGGCTTCACGCTCGCCGGCAAGTCCGAGATCAACGCAAATCCCAAGGACAACGCGAACTGGCCGGACGGCGTCTGGACGTTGCCGCCCTCGCTGGCGCTGAAGGACAAGGACCGCGCCAGATACCAGGCCATCGGCGAGAGCGATCGCATGACCCTGCTCTTTCGCAAGCGTGACTGAGCGCGCCCGCTCTGGACTTACCGCGGTGCAATCCATAACTGAGCACCATGACCGAGATCACTGTCGCCGCCCTGCAGCTTGCCCTCGCCTCCGCTGACGAGGCCGAGAACATTTCCGCCGTTTCCGCGCTGGTGGAAGAGGCTGCCGGTCGCGGTGCCCAAATTGTGTTGCCGCCCGAACTGTTCTCCGGCCCTTATTTCTGCAAGATCGAGGACGAGGCGGTGTTCGCGCTTGCGCGGCCGACGGCCGAGCACCCTTCCGTCATCGCCATGCGCGCACTCGCGGCGAAGCTGAAGGTCGCCATCCCGACCAGTTTCTTCGAGCGCGACGGGCACCACTACTACAATACGCTCGCCATGATCGACACCGACGGCGAGATCATGGGCACCTATCGCAAGAGCCACATCCCCGATGGGCCGGGGTATGAAGAAAAGTATTATTTCCGGCCCGGGAACGACGGTTTCAAGGTCTGGGACGTTTTCGGAACGCGCATCGGCGTCGGCATCTGTTGGGATCAGTGGTATCCCGAGGCGGCCCGGGTCATGGCGCTGATGGGCGCCGAACTGCTGTTCTATCCAACTGCCATCGGCTCGGAGCCCTACGATGCCGATCTCGATACAAGCCGCATGTGGCGCCGGGCCATGGTCGGTCACTCGGTGTCCAACTGCATGCCGGTGATCGCCGCCAACCGCATCGGGCCTGAACTTGAGTGCGGCAGCGAGCAGGCATTCTATGGCCATTCGTTTGTCACCGACGAGTGGGGTGATTACGTGGCGGAGTTCGGTCGCGATGAGAGCGGTGTCCTGGTAGCTACCCTCGACCTTGCGCGGGCTGCACGGCACCGCGCAGGCATGGGGTTCTTCCGCGATCGCCGGCCTCAGCTTTATACACGCATCGCTCAGGACATCTGAGCCGCTCGCAGTTCAGGGACGCGGAGCGCATGGACAGCCATCGCTATCTTGTTGCGCTTGGCTCGAACGTGAGGCACGGGCGCCATGGCGCGCCCCGGCGCGTGCTGGCAGCAGCACTGCAGGTTCTCGGTCTTGGTGAGTGCAGGGTGCTCGCCGCATCGCGGATAATCGAAACCGCGCCTCTCGGCCCGTCGCGGCGCCGGTATGCCAATGCTGCCGCCGTGGTCCGCTCGAGCGAGGACCCGGAGGCGTTCCTGGACAGCCTTCACGAGATTGAACAAGACTTCGGTCGCCGCCGGCTAGGCCGCGCATGGGGTGCGCGGGTGCTGGATCTGGACATCGTGCTTTGGGATGGCGGAGCCTATGCTACATCGCAAGGCGGGCTTGTCGTACCCCACCAGGCCTTTCGCAGCCGCCGCTTCGTCCTCGATCCTGCGGTGACGATCGCGGGCGAGTGGCGCGATCCATTGACCCACATGAGCATACGACAGTTGCAAGCCCGCTTGACCAAGCGCCGCCAGCCCCTTAGGTGACCCCCACCCAGACCGTCCACACGGCACCGGGCCCTTAGCTCAGTCGGTAGAGCAACTGACTTTTAATCAGTAGGTCGCTGGTTCGAACCCAGCAGGGCTCACCACCTCAGTAAAATCAATGACTTAGGTGGTTTGTGATGGCGATTGTCTCACAGTTTGTCTCGCACTCGATACGCTCTAAAATGGGCTGAATCACAGACAAGAAACCCGCCATCGAGACGCCTACCGCTTTACGTTGCTGTGCATGAAGCCGGTCACGCCATTTCTATGCTGTCGAGCCAGCCCCCGCGATGGGTTGATCACGTCTCGCTGACGCAGCTACCCAATGATGCGCTTGGGTTCACCAAGGGGAAGGCTCGTTTCAATTTTGGCATGGCTGAGCAGCTCGCAGCGGCGGGGCAACGGGAACATATGATCGCAGCTGCTAAGGCGGACGTAATTGACCTACTAGCAGGACCGATCGCTGAGGCGCGGTTTCGTAGGGACTGCGGGGTCACGCGTCTAATCAACGCTCACAACTACGCAAAGACCTTGGCTCAAGCTGATTGCGCTTTGCCGCAGGATCATGACCTTGCAAAGGTTCATTTGCGACTTCACTGGTGCGATCCAACTACCGTCACCTTCATAGCTCACGCGCTCCTTTCGCGTGACCTCTTCGTACTCAATCTTTGAACTACCGGCTAAATCTGCTCATTCCCGCTCCAAAGCACCCGATCACTGTTGCTCGCGCACCCAGAGACGGCTCATATGGATGGCCAGCTTTTCCGGGTCGATGCGAATGGCGTGCGCTACTGCCTGCACCTCACTCAAATTTCCAGACCACCGTCCGGAAAGCCATTCCGTAGGCAGTTTGCCTTCAGCGCCAGGGAACGCCGCCAGAGCTGCCAGCAGCTGTGTAAGCGATGAAGCCGTTTCGAACTCGATAAACTGGGAAGTGGTGTCAGGCGTTGGTCTGAAACGCCGCTTTTTTAGGAGCCAAGCCGCAGCTTCAGCCCAACTGACTACAACCTTGCCGTCTTCGCGGTGGGATGACAATTCCTTGGCACTCAGGGCATTTCGAACGGCGCCCTCTCTCATATCGGCGAGTAGCGCCAGTTCTCGGACGGAGAACACGGCGGTTGCTCGCTGGTCCGGGTCTGAGAGTTTTTGCCGAGCCCGGAACATGTCCAGCACTTGGGTCGTCAGTGGGTCATCCGGCCACCCCGCGGGCTCTCCGTAAGCATTTGTCCGCGGAACCAAATCGATGAATGACGCCAAAGCCGATTCCTCGAAGTCCCCACTGGGCTCCAGGGCACACGACCCCATGGCGAAGTCGTACATGAGCAACAGGGGCATACCGTTTCCAAAGTGGGTCAGGTCCACCTTTTCAGGCTGATCGTCTGCATAATCCCCTTCAGCCGGGAAGCCCGCGAAAGCAATGGCGGCATCATGCCCTTTTAGTCGGGCGAGATGGTCAGCGATCAGGAGAATTCCCTTCTGCAGCTCGCGAACATAGTCTTCGTGGCGGATCATGACGGCTATCTCCTCAAGCGGCAAACAGGCGAGCGAAATGAAATTTCAACCGGTTGACGGCGGTATCCCGAAGGCCCTTGGAGGGATGAAGGACGACGAATGCCTCGACGTTGGCTGATAGGTACGGCAGCGACAAGACACTGTGGCCGAAGTAAACGGCTTGGTTGCTGCCGTTCGGCCCCAGGATGGTTTCGCCTTGTGTCACGACAAGAGCCCTGTGAGCACCGAGGAAAGCATCATAGGCAGCCTTCCCGCCAAACAAGATGGCGCGAGGGCCAATATAGCTGATCAGCTGAGCCAGATGCGGAGCCGTTTCCTTGGCGGCTACAGGAACACGGATGCCCAAGCTTTGCATGTTGGGGGACCGGCGCCAGATCACATTGCTGCCCTGCACCGCCCTGATTCCCTCGGGCGACGATACACCGAGCGTTCGCTGAAGCAGGCGACCGATGTTCTGCGAAGTCGGCCCATACCCCTCTATGTACTCGCTGCCACCCGCGGCGACATCGACCAACCGAAAATTGTTCGGGGAACCGCCCGGATTGAGGCCGAGGACCATCAGAGGGCAAGGGCAAACGGGAGAATAGTTGATCGAGTAATCGGCCCTGTTGTTTAGGCCGGTCGCGGCACGCCATTGCGTGTCAATATCGGCGAGAACTTGATTGGCTTCAGGCAAGAGTGAGTGATCTAACGCGAACATAGTAGGGTCCCCAATGTAACAGTGCCTTCGTTCCAGGCTGTCACTCTCCCCCTGTGCTTGGGAAAATGTCACCGCCATGCCTATATGATATAATCAATGTCATATTCCCTGTCGATGAAAATATGATACTGACATTGTCACTGGTATCATAATGGAGGGGGTGTCCCGATCACCATTCCCATGCGCCGCTGAGGTATAGGCGTGCGGTGCGTTCCAAGCGAAACCAAATTCCGTGCCAATAGGGTTGCTTTCCGTTTTTGGAGCGGATAACCGGAAAGGGTCTAAGAGGCTATTGGTACTGGATTCGCTATGTTGGTTGGGTATGCGAGGGTAAGCAGCGCAGGACAGTCGCTTGATGTTCAGTTGGAAGCTTTGGCAGCGGCTGGATGCGAAAAGGTATTCCAAGAGAAGAAGAGCGGCACCAGCGCAGAAGGAAGGGACGCCCTTGCCGATGCTTTGGACTTCGTTCGTGATGGCGACACCCTCATGGTCACTCGCCTTGATCGCCTTGCAAGGTCATCTGTGGACCTTCACAACATCATCGAACGAATAAGCGCCAAAGGTGTGAAATTCCGCTGCCTACAGCAAGCCGGGATCGATACCGATAGCGGAATGGGAAAGCTTGTCCTTGCTATCCTAGGGGCTGTAGCAGCCTTCGAAACCGATATCCGAAAAGAGCGCCAGCGCGAAGGGATTGAGAAGGCCAAGGCAAATGGCGTTTACAAGGGGCGTAAGCCGTCCGTCGAGGTCGATGCTGTTCGCCAGCTTCATGGCGATGGAGTTGGGCCTTCCGATATCGCCAAGCGCCTCGGAATCGGGCGTACAAGCGTTTACCGGGCTTTGAAGGTCGATTGCGCGCCAGCGGATTAGGAACCTGGCTCCATGCCTCTCCCGCTACACAAATTGTTAAGTTGCAGGTGCGCGAGGGCAAGTGAATACAATGGAAAGCCCCGCGCCAGCCGAAAGGCCTTGGATGCCGCCAGCTACGTTGCTTGATCGTTCACGACCCGGGCGCAATTTCTTCGAAGTATGATGCTATACAAAGCTTGAGAGCCTGCGAAATCCCTTCCGCGCCATAGCCTACATAATCCGTACCAACCTTGCTTTTAAAGGACCGATTAGAAAGGTTGGCACGGAGCTTACCATCTTCTACTTTAATATGAGCACTACTAGCCTCGATTTCATAAGTACTAGCATCATGAGGTCGCTGCTTAGGGCCGAAAAGGCGGAAAGCTATCGCCGGAGCCATATATCGCCCTTTATCCCAATTCCGCTCAATCACTGGCCTCATACCCTGCCTTTCGCAGGCGTTTGCGGCCTCCAAAATGATAGGTCCGGCGACCTCTTCGAGCAAAGCGATCTGACCATCCCAGTCAGCGTCTCTTTCAGCAGCGGCGCGAGCTACCTGTTCCTCATGTTGCTTCGAGGCTGCTTCGTGATTGCCGCGCATTTGCCTAGTGAAATCGTCGAAGTCGCCCATGCAGATAACCCCTTAGTGGTAAAACAGGTTATGTCCGCAAGTGGAATCACAGGCAAGTGCCCTACGGGTCGCCCCAGAGGTTTCCTAACAGCAAGCAGCGGTACGGCCTTTCAAAGAGGCAAGGATAGCTGATCGCGGTCTGCGTCCCTTTGCCGGGATAAGCCTGCGCAACATGGTCTGCCAAATTGGAGACGGACTCCAGCCGGACCCTGCGTGATGGTGCCGTAATGCCTACACGAACCCATCCCGGCGCAGACATAATGAGGTCTGCGATAAGCTCCGATGTGCTTGATGATGCCGACTCTGTCATGAAGGGAAAATAGAACAAAATAGGAACTTATCGCAAGCAGGTTCGGTCAAGAATCGTTTACTGTATCGTCGATTTTTGCCATGCCGGAAATGCAGCGTCGCCAAATCGATGCTGCGGGGCGTCGTAACCCCTTGAGGAGTCAGCCGGTCGAGTTTTCTCGGCCGGGTGGCATGCGCATATGTCCAGTCGGCTCTGCCGATAAAAGCGTATGCGCCTGCGGGACTCCTACAGGTTACGAACACCCGGCTTCGGCTGGGTAGCCTCGTAGTCTAACGGGGGTAAGAGCATGGCATTGGCGGATACTGAACACGGGACAGACAAGGTTTGTCCCGACTGCGCCGAAATCATCAAGGGCGCGGCGAAGGTATGCCGCTATTGTGGTTACCGGTTCGATCAAGAGGATGCTGCCGCAAAGCTGATAACGGCCTCTCCCATAGACCACGATGGGGCAGATTATGGTCAGGACGTCACGGACGACGACAAACCAGCGGGCATAAGCATCTTGGCCTTCGTAGGGATCATAGGTGCAGTCGGACTTGGAATATTGGGGCTGGCAACCCTTGGCGATGCAAGCGCCGAGCCTTCGGAACTAGAAACGCTAGAGGTTAACGACATGGGGTTGAAGGCCGATGGCACCCCCGACGAAGTGACAGCGGTCACCGTGTGTGACATGGCTATCAAAGGTTCATTAGTATCAGAGGGGTCTTATGATCCCGAGTTCCGATGGGATTATAGCGCAGCGGGGAGCGTTGCGTTCGTTAGCCGAAAATTTGATTCTCAAAACGGCTTTGGAGCGAAGATCACCTCCCGTTATCGCTGTAAGTGGGACGCCGCTGCCGACACCATCGTATCCCTTGAGGTCACCGATCCCTATGGCGAAACAAGGAAGCTGAAATGAAGGGCGGTGTAGCAATCGCCGCCGTTTGTTGCCTTGCTGCTACGGGATGCGAGAAGCCGCCACATGTGCCTTCTGATGCCCATATCAGCGCCGTGGAGCAAATTAGCAGCACCCAAGCTGCCATCGATCCTGCCAAGGCTGCGCTCATCTGCAAGGCAGGGATAGAGGAACTGTTCAAGCAGCCAGTCGCTTCCATGAAGGCCGAACCAATCACAGGAGGGATTATCCGCGTTTCCTACCGCCGTTCATCCGACAACACCTTATGGAAGAACGATTGTAAGATCGACGGCGATAGGATCGTATGGCGCGCTGTCGATGCGAGTCCTGGCTCCGGTCCTGGTAGGTGGCGTGACGATCCTGCTGATGGGATGGTGACCTATAAGATCAATGGGGATCGCGTTGAGGTCATTGAGACGTTCTAAGCTACCCCCCCATGTCCTAGGTGGAGTCAAGGAGCGGAGAGGATTGCCTGACCAGTGCCGACCCCACTTTACCTTGGACTCACACAAGTGATGTCAGAAACCACCATATATGTGCGGTCAGCCGCACCTAACCGGCCATATTGGCGAATACATCCTCAATATCCCCTAATTTCCCCGCAGAGGTCCGTAGAGCGCCTATATAGAAGTTTAGCTACTCACCTACCTCTTCTTCAGGAAGGCGCTGTACGGGCTTATACGGGCTATTTAGTCGTCAGAGTCGGTAGAACTCCCACATGCCCTTGGAAACAGGTTGAAAGGACTTGCTTCGCCAATTCCGCCTTCGACCTCGGTACGATGACGGCATCATGCAGGGGCAGTGCGGGAACACCGTAACGCGTCGCTAACTCATGAACCGCGTCTACGACCGCGCTGCTTTCTAGGAACTGCAAATCTGCCCAAGTGACCGGGTTCGTAGGCCAGTCTTTTAGCAGCGGCAGATGATCGAGGATTTTGCGCTGCGTCTTACCGAACGGGAAATCTCTTTGCAGATCGGCGGCACCATTCGGATGGTTGCTGGAGTAGCGGCGCTTTGCGGCATCAGGCCAACGGGAATGGAAACCGGTATGCCCTAGGGTGATGGTCACCCAAATCTTCGCGACCTTGCGTGGTACGCCGGGAATATCATATGGATCGGCTGGCAGTGGAACCCTCATCAGCTTATGCAGGATGGTAAGGTAGCTGGCGGAAATATCGACCTCGACGACAGGTTCGCCGTTGATGGTGATGTTCTCGCGCCCGATGTGGTCACCGCGTTCAGGGCGGGCCACTCGCGGCATCTGCTGATAGGATTTTCCGAAAGCGTAGGAATACAGCCGCGCTCCCTTATTCCAGCGGTAATCGCGGTGATCCCCTTGTGCAAATATGCGGGTGAACGCGAAGTGGCATTCGGCAGGCTGTATATCCTGATCGGCGAAGAAGGTGTTGATGTCGTGAACCTGCTTTGCATAGCGGTAAGCGGCTGGATGGGCTGGATCGAAGTCCACTCTGCCGCCTTTGTGCTTTTTGCCCTTCTTATCCTTCCTGCTGTCGGCGCGGAGTTGGATGGGTGCCCTAACCGCCTTGGGCCTCGGCAGCATGGTGAAGTGGGATGCCCAGTCTGGCAGGCGTATGCCGTACTGTTCGGCAAGGGCAATTAGCTTCGGCGTTGCTCTGAACCGGGTGGCAATGCCTCGATCATGGACGTTTACGGACTCTTTGAAGCCGGTGACGACTTCCAGATATCCCTTGCCCTTTAGGCCATCTACGACCGTCTTAAACGGACGATATCCGACCGGGCAGTCCGTGAATCCTTGATTCTTGAAGGAGTCCCTGCCCATGGAGCGGAATAGATAGCCGTCTGTGCGGATGGATGCTTCCTTGAGGAGCGCTGCCACCATCATGCGTAGAGCTTGGTGGAGTTCGTCAGAGGGTTTCTTCCTCCGCCCCATATAAGGTGTAACCTCTGCTAACAGCCCGCTGCCGAAGTCGATTTTTCGGGACGGCGCTCAGCCCGGCCCCGCAGACATGATGATCAGCAGCACGCCGGCTTCGGCTGCGACTTGGCCGACGAGGGCGAAGATCAGCGCGTTTTC
>NZ_WVTD01000009.1 GCF_009856825.1 Novosphingobium silvae
ATCTGACCACGACACGATCAGATCCGCCTGCACATCACCATCACGTCGCATCGCCATCGTCGCTGACCGCCTTCTTTCCGTATCCAGGCTGAATCAGATCACACCGACTTCGTCAACGCGCTGTTAACCTCGAGATCCTTGATGAGCGTCACCTGATCGCCGTCCGCCAGGATGTTACCCACGGCGTCGCGCACTTCGACGCGGTCTGCGGCAGCGCGCCGCGCGGCAAGCTCGCCCGCCGGCAGCCACTCTCCGCTTTCCTCGTCATAGAGGTAGTCTTCGTCTTCGCCGGCCACGATCTTCCTCATTCACAGAAACGGGCGCGGCGATGGTCGCCGCGCCCGCGTGCATTGCCCGATCGGATCGGCAAACGCCAGCCGGCGGGTTCAACCCTCCAGCGACTTCTCCAAGGTGACTTCGCAGTTCAGCAGCTTGGAGATGGGGCAGTTCGCCTTGGCCTCGTCGGCGATCCGGGCGAAGTCTTCGGGCGCGATGCCGGGGATCGAGGCGTTCAGCGTCAGCGCCGAGCGGGTGACGGCAAACCCGTCGCCATCCTTCTCGAGAGTGACGGTGCACTGGGTGTCGAGCGTGCCGTCCGCGTGGCCGGCTGCGGCCAGTGCGAAGCTCGTCGCCATGGTGAAGCAGGCAGCATGCGCGGCGGCGATCAGTTCCTCGGGGTTGGTGCCCGGCTGGCCCTCAAATCGAGTGCCGAAACCATAGGGCTGGTCGCTCAGTACGCCCGAGCGTGTCGTGATCGAGCCCTTGCCGGCCTTGCCCAGACCTTCGTAGCGGGCGGAAGCGGAATTGGTGGTCATTCGAGGCCTTTCTGGTGAGTGATTCGGTGCCGCCCGTGCAACGCAGGCCATCCGGGGAGGGTTGCCGCCGCACGGAAGAAGGGCGATTCGCCGCCTTCCTCGCCTGAAGGTGGCATGTGCATATGCAGCATCGATGGCAGGCTGTGGGGCGTCATCGCGGTTGCCGGGGCCTGGCACTCTCCCCCGCTCGCATGGGCTGCCTTTGATCAAACCGGCTCTGCAGGCCGAAGGAACGGGAACGATGTTCATCTTGGCGGGCGGCGAATGGTCGGCCCCCTGTCAGCGCTGGGTCTACTGCGCTGCGGAAAGCGAACGCATCAAAGGATCCTGAGCATTGTTCGCTTTGAAACGACCTTCGTGGATGATACGAATTGCCCTACCAGATGGCGGGCATCACGACACCGCCGCGGGGAAGAGGATGGTGTCATGAAGCGATTCCTGACAGCTTTGCACGTCGGGCTGGTGCTTTCCGCCGCACCGTTGCCCTTTGTGGCGTCGGTTGGCTGGCGCAGGCGGCTGGCACGCATGTCGAGGACGGTGCCATGACAGGTGCCTCGCTGCAGGGCGGGCGCATCGTCTACTCCGTAGTGCATGGTGAGGTGGATGACGCCGCTCGCGCAGAGATCGACCGCGCTCTGGCACGCCTGCAGCGCATGCTCGTCTGAGGGAACGCGGCGCAAAGCCGGGCCCGTCTCGTCTTACAAGGACCAAGAACAAGAACATCGCAGGGAGAACGACGCACATGGGATCGGCTGGATCCTTGTGCGGCAAGAGCCGGGGAAGGGGAGGAGCGCAAGGCGCGGCGGGACGTCACTGACCGCCGCGCCTTGTCGTTCGGATCGTCGTTCGGCGCCCGGTATTTTGTCTCGGAGCCGCGCCCTGCACGATTTGCCCGTTCCAGCCCGCGCACGAGCCTGTATACCGCGCCCGAACGGGAGAGGAGATCGCGTCTATGGGGCATCCGCTCGGCCTTGAACTGCTGACGGTACTGGGGATGGACCCGGTGCAGCATGTGACGCTGGCGGCAGACCTTGGGTGCAAGGCCGTGTCGATGGGCCTGTCGCAGTTGCCAGAACGCTTCAATCCCCATGGCTATCCGGCCTGGTCCCTGCGCGAGGACGCGGGCCTGCTTCGGGAGGTGAAGGCGGCCCTGACGGACCGGGGGGTGGCGATCTCCATCGCCGAGGGGCTGGAGGTTTCCTCAAGCGTCGATCCGGGCGAGTGCGCGCCAGACCTGGACATGTTCGCCGAACTGGGCGCCCTTCGCGTCAGGGCGGTCGACCCGGGAACGGAACGCTCGCGCGCGCTCGATCAGCTGGCCGTGCTCGCGGAAATGGCGGCGCAGCGGGGATTGGAATTCTCGATCGAGTTCTCTCCGGCCTTAACCATCCGCACGCTCGACGAGGCGCTGGACGCAGTGCGCCACGTGGGGGAGGGGAAAGCGACGGTCCTGATCGATTCCATGCATCTCTTCCGCTCCGGCGGCAGCGTGCGCCAGATCGCGGAGCTTGATCCCGCGCTGATCGGACATGTGCAGCTGAGCGATGCGCCCCGGCGCGGCGAAGGCGACTACATGAGCGAAGCGGTTTCCGGTCGGATGATCCCTGGGCAGGGCGAACTGCCGATGCGCGAATTCGTCGAGGCCTTGCCGCGCGGGCAGGTGCTGGGCCTCAAAGTGCCGTTGATGGCCGCGGCGGCAAGCGGAAGATCCGCGCGCGACTACGTTGGCGAGATCGTGAAGCGGACGCGCGAACTGCTGGTGTGACGCCTCGCGCCAGCGTCATCGCCTGCATGCCGCCAGCACCATCTCCGCGCCTTTCTCGGCGATCATCATCGTCGGAGCGTTCGTGTTGCCGGAGACGATCGTGGGCATGACGGAAGCATCGATAACGCGCAGGCTTCCCATGCCCCTGACCCGCAGATGCGCATCCACGACCGTGCCCATCGCCGCTGTGCCTACGGGATGAAAGATGGTCGTGCCGATCTCGCCCGCCGCGCGGCGAAGCTCCTCCTCGCTCTGGAAGGAAAGGCCGGGGCGCACTTCCTCGGGATGGTATCGGGCGAGGGCGGGCTGCGCCACGATGGCGCGGGTGAGGCGGATCGCGTCTGCGGCAACGCGCCTGTCCTCCTGAGCGGACAGATAGTTCGGCCGGATGGCGGGCGCGGTGCCCGGGTCTGTGGTCACGATCCGGGTGGTGCCGCGGCTCTCCGGTCTCAGGTTGCAGACGCTGGCGGTGAAAGCGGGAAACGGGTCGAGCGCGCCGCCGAAGGCTGCCAGGCTCAGGGGCTGCACATGGAATTCCAGATTGGGCGTCGCATAGCGCGGGTGGCTTCGGGTGAAGACGCCAAGCTGGCTGGGGGCCATGGCCATGGGGCCGCTGCGGCGCAGGATGTACTCCAACCCGATCAGGGCCTTGCCGAAGATGTTGGCTGCCCGAGCATTGAGCGTCGCTACGCCGGACACCCGGAAGGCACAGCGCAGCTGCAGATGGTCCTGCAGGTTCGCGCCCACCTCCGGGCGGTCCAGCAAAGGGACTACGCCAAGCGTCGAGAGGTGTGCGGCATCGCCGATGCCCGAGCGCTCCAGGATCGCGGGTGAGCCGATCGCGCCGGCGGCGAGAATCACCTCGCCCTCGGTTCGTGCCTCGCGCGGAGAGCCGGCCACTGCATAACGGATGCCGACGGCGCGGCCTTCCTCCACGATCACCCGGTCCACCAGTGCCCCGGTCTCCACTTTCAGGTTGGCGCGGCTGCGCACCGGCTTGAGGAAGGCGTCGGACGCGCTCCAGCGCCACCCGCCTCGCTGGGTTACCTGGAAGAAGCCCGCGCCCTCGTTGTCTCCGGTGTTGAAGTCACGCGAATGAGGGATGCCATGTTCCCCGCAGGCATCGCGGAATGCCTCGAGGATGTCCCAGCGCAGGCGCTGGCGTTCCACCCGGATCTCTCCGCCCCGGCCGTGAAAGGGACCGGCGCCTTCGTAGTGATCCTCGGCGCGGGTGAAGTAGGGCAGGATGTCGTCCCATCCCCACTCCGCGTTCCCCGCCTGTTTCCAGCCGTCATAATCGGCCGCCTGGCCGCGCATGTAGATCATGCCGTTGATAGACGAGCAGCCGCCCAGCACCCGGCCGCGGGGATACTTGAGCGCTCGTCCGCCCAGCCCCTCTTCCGCTTGCGTGGACATGCACCAGTCGGTCCGGGGATTGCCGATGCAGTGCAGGTACCCCACCGGCACGCGGATCCAGATGTAATTGTCCCTGCCCCCGGCCTCCAGCAGCAGGACCCGCTTGCGAGGATCCGCGCTGAGGCGGTTGGCGAGCACGCAGCCGGCGCTGCCGCCGCCCACGATGATGTAGTCGAACTCTCCCATTTTCCGAGGGCTAGGGTGCGGGCGCACCCCGATCAACTGCGCCTTTGGCCGGGTGGCGCTGGCAGATGATCTGGTCGCCGGGGCGATGCGAGTGAGCCTCCTAAGAGAGGCCGGGCGTAATTTCCCAAGGCAGAAGCTGTCGGAGAACCTTACAAACTTCTACACAGTCCCAAAACGACGCAAGATGCCGCATCGGCAGGATCGTTAACGACTTGGCAATGCTTTGCAGCTAGGCCCTCATCCCACAGGAGATGGCGACTACGTCGTCAGATTTGACAGGAGCCGTCGACGGCCCGCACCTGTTCGTTCGCGGACGGGTTCGGATCAGGTGGAACGCAGTCGTCACTCTGCGTGCCATCGCAGTCGGCGGCTCCTGCCAATTTCCGGTTTCTCCGGCATCCCTTTGAACCGATGGCGCCTAGATCTCGCGCGGGCGGGAGTGCTGGTTTCCGACACCATCTGTTCGCAGCAACTGCAGGGTCCGCTCGTCTCGGGGGCCTTGACAGAACGCTTCGAGTGCCCGTCCAAAAACCTCGCTGTCCCCGCCCGTGTCTTGCGCGGCGACTTTGAACAGGGTCATCGAACTGCAGAACTTGAGCGCGTCGACGGTGCCGAGGATGGCAGAGGCGCTGCGACGCGGCGCCCAGTCCAGCATCAGCTGCGTGCACTCGGCCAGCCTTCGCCCGAGCACGGGATGGGCAAGGTACCGACCGGCTTCGGCGAGGTCCTGTATGGCGTAGAACTGCGCAGTGGAGCTTAGCCCAAGCCCCGCCACTTGCGGAAAGACGAACCACATCCAGTGGCTGCGCTTCTCGCCCCGGGCCAGTTCCTTGCGCACATCGTCGAGCACGACGTTCTGCGCGGCCACGAAACGCTCCAGATCTTGCGGCATGTCAGGCGCTCCACCCGTGCCCACGATCCCTCGTTATCAGGCCCGCGCATCTGGCCCGCCGGATCAGGGCGTCTGGTCGGTCTGTTCGGTGACGGCCTGCTGGGTATCGGCGTGCCCGCCGGTGTTGTCAGGCGAACTGAGGGCCCCGGTCATCACGATGATGGCGAACGCGATGACGACCAGCACGAGGCTGATCAGGAGGACGTAGCGCACGACGCCGGGCGTCGAACCGCTGCGGGCCTCTACCTTGTCGATGTGGACTTCCTTGCCGTGGGGTTCCATGGCGTGTCTCCGTTGCTCAGGGCCTGCGGACGGACCCTTTGCGTCGAACAACACGCCAGGACGGGCAGGGTTGCGCTACCCCGCCCGCAGGCATGGCTCAGTCGCGCAGGAGTTCGTTGATGCCCGTCTTCGAGCGGGTCTGCGCATCGACGGTCTTGACGATCACGGCGCAGTAGAGCGACGGGCCGGGGGTGCCATCGGGCAGCGGCTTGCCGGGCATCGAGCCCGGAACCACGACGGAATAGGGCGGTACGCGGCCGATGTGGACATCGCCCGTGGCGCGGTCGACGATCTTGGTCGAGGCGCCGATGAACACGCCCATGGAGAGCACCGCGCCTTCGCCGACGACGACGCCCTCGGCCACTTCCGAGCGGGCGCCGATGAAGCAGTTGTCCTCGATCACCACGGGCCCGGCCTGCAGGGGCTCGAGCACGCCGCCGATGCCGGCGCCGCCGGAGATGTGGACGTTGCGGCCGATCTGGGCGCAGGAGCCCACGGTGGCCCAGGTGTCCACCATGGTGCCTTCACCGATATAGGCGCCGAGGTTGACGAAGCTGGGCATCAGCACCACGCCCTTGGCGATGTAGGCGCTGCGGCGCACCACGGCGCCGGGCACAACTCGCACGCCCGCGGCCTTGAAGCGGGCATCGTCCCAACCGGCGAACTTGAGCGGCACCTTGTCGTACGCAGGCGCGCCGGCCGCGCCGTACTCGACCACGGCGTTGTCGGAGAGACGGAAGCTCAGGAGGACCGCCTTCTTGAGCCACTGGTTGACCTTCCAGCCGCCCTGGCCGTCGGGCTCGGCCACGCGTGCCGCGCCCGAATCGAGCAGTTCCAGCGCCTCCTCGACGATCCGGCGGACATCGTCGCTGGCGGGCGTGACGGTGTCGCGCGCATCGAACGCGGCTTCGATCTGGGCGGCGAGGTCGGACATGGCTTGGTCTCCGAATAAGTCTGGATCTGTCGCGGCGCGGCCTAGAGACAGATGCGGGCAGGGACAAGAGGCGTGACGCTCGCGCCTGCCAGGCGCGTTGCCGCCATGCCTGTCCGCTGCTTCCTGCGCCCTCAGTCCTCGGGCTGCATCAGTTCGCGCACGAAGCCGATCAGACCGGTCTGGCGGGCACGGCGCAGCCGCTCGGCCTGGAGGATCTTCTTCACCTGCTCGAAGCAGCTTGCGATGTCGTCGTTGACGACGACGTAATCGTAGCCGTCCCAGTGGCTGATCTCCGAGCGCGCGCGCTCCATGCGGCCGTGGATCACCTCGGGGCTGTCCGTTCCCCGGCCGGTCAGCCGGCGGCGCAGTTCGCCGATGCTGGGCGGCAGCAGGAAGACGCGGACGACGTCGCGCTCCAGCTTCTGGTAGAGCTGCTGCGTTCCCTGCCAGTCGATGTCGAAGAGATAGTCCTGCCCGTCTTTCAGGCCAGCTTTCACCTGCGCCTTGGGCGTGGCGTAGCTATGCCCGAACACCGTCGCCCACTCCAGGAAGTCGCCGTCGGCCGCCATGCGGTCGAACTCTTCCTGGCTGACGAAATGGTAGTCCTTGCCGTCGACCTCACCGGGCCGGGGCGGGCGCGTGGTGCACGAAACCGAATTGCAGATGTGCGGATCGTGCTCGAGCAGCATGCGCGAGATGGTCGTCTTGCCCGCTCCCGAGGGGGAGGACATGATGAACATGAGGCCGCGCCGGGCGAGCGTGCCGGTCGATTCCGGCGAAGGGTCGATCTGAACCATGGCTCCCGATGGCGGCGGACGGCCGGCAAATCAAGCGGGGACAGAGTTCGCTTCGGGGGAAATCGGCCGGGCCGCGCGCTGCACCGCCTGCGCCTCAGGCCTTTTCGACGCCGTCCTTCGCCTGCTCGTGCAGGTCCGCGGCACCTTCCGCGCGGGCCTGACCGGCCCGGCTGCGATCGTAGAGGGTCTTGGCGACGAGCGCTCCGCCCACAAGGATGGCGCCCGGGACCGAGCCGATCGCCACGCGGGCGAGTGCGCCATGCAGCAGCGTCTCGCTGATCGTTCGGCCCTTGAGGATCGACTTGGCCTTGCGGGGCGAGTAGCTGGCGCCCAGCACGCTGCGCTCCACCGCGCGGCGGGCCAGCGTCGTTCCGGTACGCAGCACGATGTCGGCGATGACAAGGTTCGTGGCGGGGTTGGGGCTTGGCCCGTGCAGTTCGCCGCCGTTGTCGGCCAGCTTCTTGATGCTTGTGGGCGCAACCTTGACGACGCGGACCGCCTTGCTCGCCTGTTGCTTGAACCTGGTTGCCATCGCCCTTGCACCCTAGCGCTGTGTGGCGCGGGCGAGGGGCCCGCTCACTTCTTCTTGCCGAAATCCACCGAGACGACGTTGGAGCCGTCTTCACTGGGAGTAATGCGCGAAGCGACGTCGCGTTCCGATTCGTCGTTGCCCGCAGCGCCGGTGAGATCGTCCTCATCCTCGTCGTCGGCCATCGCCTGGAACTGCAGGCCGAAGTCCACGGCGGGATCGACGAAGGCGGTGATCGCGGAGAAGGGGATGTCCAGCTTGGCCGGGCGCTGGTTGAAGCTCAGGCTGACGGTGAAGCCCTGTTCGCCCACGCCCAGGTCCCAGAACTTGTTCTGCAGCACGATCGTCATTTCATCGGGGAAGCGCGCGCGCAGGTCCGACGGGATGCTGACGCCCGGAGCCCCGGTCTTGAAGGTAATGTAGAAGTGATGGCCGCCCGGCAGGACGCCGCCGGCAGCCTCTACCTGGCCGAGCACGCGGCCAACGACGGCGCGCAGGGCCTCCTGCACGATTTCGTCGTAAGGGATCATGCTGTCTGGCGGAGTATCGTTCATCGCGCCCTACGTGCTCATGGTTCTTCCTGCGGTCAACCCGTAAGGCACGTGAAAAGTGCCCTGCGGCTGCATTTATCCAAGGAAAATGCCCCGATGAAGCGGGCAAGATTGCAGCGCCGGAGCACTGCTGCGCGATTGATTCTGTCGCATACCGGTCTATAGGCACGGCCATGCGCACAGCTTCGATCATCCGCAAGACGCACGAGACCGACATCGAAGTCGAGGTGAACCTCGATGGGACGGGCGCCTATAAGGTGTCCACCGGGATCGGCTTCCTCGACCATATGATCGAGCAGTTCAGCCGCCATTCGCTGATCGACATCACCTGCCGCATCCAGGGCGATCTTCACGTCGACCAGCACCACACCACCGAGGACAGCGCCATCGCCATCGGCCAGGCCATCTCCAAGGCGCTGGGCGATCGCGCCGGGATCGGCCGTTATGGGGATGTGAATTCCCCCATGGACGAGGCGCTCAGTCGCGTGTCGCTCGATATCTCCGGGCGCCCCTACCTCGTGTGGAAAGCCGCTTTCACGCAGGAGAAGCTGGGCGAGTTCGACACCGAGATGGTGGAGCACTGGTTTCACTCGATCGCGCAGGCGGTAGGCATCACGCTGCACATCGAGCTGCTCTACGGCACCAACAACCATCACATCTGCGAAGGCATTTTCAAGGGCTTCGCGCGGGCCATGCGCTCGGCGGTGGAACTCGACCCGCGCAAGGGCGGCGCGATCCCTTCGACCAAGGGCATTCTGGGACAGGACACGCTTTGATGGCCAGCTTCATCGTCTCGCTGACCTACACCGGCTCGCTCGAGGCCGTGGATGCGCTGCTGGCCGACCATGTCGCTTGGCTGAAGACCAATCGCGAGGCTGGCCATTTCGTGGGCTGGGGCCGCAAGGTCCCGCGCGAAGGCGGGATCGTCCTTGCCGTGGGCGAGAGCCGCGAAGCGATCGCCGCCCTTGCCGCGCAGGATCCCTTCGTCACGGGCGGCGTCGCCAGCGTGGAGGTGATCGAATGGGCGCCTTCTTTCCTGGACGATAGCGTGGCGGGCATCGCCGGATGACGCTCGCGCTCGTCGACTACGGCGCCGGGAACCTGCACTCGGTCGCGAACGCGCTGCGGGCGGCGGGGTGCGAGAACCTGGCGATCACCGACAGTCCTGACGCGGTGCGAGCGGCAGACCGCATCGTCCTCCCCGGAGTGGGCTCGTTCAAGGCCTGCGCAAAGGGCCTGCACGCGATCCCCGGCATGGTCGAGGCGATGGGCGAGCGGGTCCACCAGGGCGGTACGCCTTTCCTCGGGATCTGCGTCGGCATGCAACTGCTCGCAACGCGTGGTCTGGAGCACGGCGTCACGCCGGGGCTGGACTGGATCGCTGGCGAGGTGCGCCCGATCGAGCGGACCGATCCCGCGATCAAGATCCCGCACATGGGCTGGAACGACGTGGCGCCCGGCCTCCACGATCCTTCCGGCGGGCTGGTGGAAGCGGGCGAGGCCTACTTCCTGCACTCCTATCACTTCGCACCCGAAGACGGCTCGAACGTGGCGGCGATGACCGACCACGGCGGCGGACTCGTGGCGGCGGTAGCGAAGGACAATGTGGTGGGCGTGCAGTTCCACCCCGAGAAAAGCCAGCAGTTCGGCCTTTCGCTGCTGTCCCGTTTCCTCGAATGGAAGCCTTGAGACCATGATCGTATTCCCCGCAATCGACCTCAAGCAGGGACAGGTCGTTCGCCTCGCCGAAGGCGACATGGCGCGCGCCACCGTCTACGGCGACGATCCCGCGGCACAGGCCATGCTCTTTGCAGAGGCGGGCTCGCAGTTCCTGCACGTCGTCGATCTCGACGGCTCGTTCGCGGGCAGGGCGGAAAACCGCGAGGCCGTGGAAGCGATTCTCGAGGCCTTTCCCGGCCACGTCCAGCTTGGCGGCGGCATCCGCACGGCCGAGGCGGTGGCGGGCTGGTTCGATCTGGGCGTCAGCCGCGTGGTCATGGGCACCGCAGCGCTCAAGGACCCGCAGTTCGTCAGGGACATGGCGAAGGAGTACCCGGGCGGCATCGTAGTGGCGGTGGACGCGCGCGACGGCATGGTCGCGACGGAGGGATGGGCGGAGGTTTCCGACGTTTCCATCGTCGACATGGCCCGCCGCTTCGAGGATGCGGGCGTTGCCAGCCTTCTCTTCACGGACATCGGCCGCGACGGTCTGCTCAAGGGCTGCAACATCGACGCGACGGTCGAACTTGCGCGCCGCACCGATCTGCCGGTGATCGCCAGCGGCGGGGTCAAGGGCCTCGACGACATCCGCCTTCTCGCCCTCCACGCGCGCGACGGGATCGAAGGCGTCATCACCGGCCGCGCCCTCTACGATGGCCGCCTCGACCTTGCCGCCGCGATCCGGATGGCGGAGCGCGAAGGGTGAACGAGAACCGTCTCATGGCGGTCCTCGCGCTCGCCATCTTCGTGCCCGGTGCGCTCTGGGCCTACCGCGACTGGCGCGAGGGGCGGGCCCGCCTGATGCTGTTCAGCCGCGCGCGGGTGAAAGTGGAGACGACGCGCGCCGGTAACCCGCGCAAGTTCGCGATCTACACCGCTTTCAACGCCCTTCTGTGCGCGGTGGTGGCGGTCTTCGCCGTGCTGCTGTTCTTCAAGCCGGTGGAGTGACCTCATGACCGTGCGTGTCCGTGTGATCCCCTGCCTCGACGTGCGTGACGGACGCGTGGTCAAGGGCGTCAACTTCGTCGATCTGAAGGACGCCGGCGATCCGGTCGAGCAGGCCCGCGCCTACGATGCGGCCGGAGCCGACGAGTTGTGCTTCCTCGACATCTCGGCCAGCCACGAAGGGCGCGGCACCCTGCTCGACGTGGTGCAGCGCACGGCGGAGGTGTGCTTCATGCCGCTGACGGTCGGCGGCGGAGTGCGCACGGCTGAGGATGCGCGGGCGCTGCTGCTGGCCGGCGCGGACAAGGTGGCGGTCAACTCCGCCGCCGTCTCGCGCCCGGAAGTCGTGGCGGACATCGCGGCGAGGTTCGGCTCGCAGTGCATCGTCGCCTCGGTGGATGCGCGCAGGGTCGCGCCGGGGCGTTGGGAGATCTTCACGCATGGCGGCCGCAAGGCGACGGGGATTGACGCTCTGGAGCATGCCGTTACGCTTGCCGGGCATGGCGCGGGGGAACTTCTCGTCACGTCCATGGATGGCGACGGGACGCAGAACGGCTATGACCTCGAGCTCACCCGCGCCATCGCCGATGCGGTGTCGGTGCCGGTGATCGCCAGCGGCGGTGTCGGCAATCTCGACCATCTCGTCGCGGGTGTGACGCAAGGCCATGCAAGCGCGGTGCTGGCAGCGTCGATCTTCCACTTCGGCAGGCACTCCGTGGCCGAGGCCCATGCCGCCCTTCGTGCCGCCGGGCTTCCGGCGCGCGGGTGACCGCGCGAAAGGACCCGCTTCTCCACCGCCCCGATACGGGACAGGCGCGTCTGTGCACTTGCCTCGCGGTGATGGAGCGACGATCTGGCGTTCCTGGCCTTCCCGACCAGCAGGAAAGATCCGTGAAACTCCTCAGCAGCCTGCCAGCGCTCGCGCTGCCTCTCCTGGCGGCCACTCCCGCCCATGCGGCGGGCGGCATTCCGCTTCCCGAGCCCAGCAGCCTGCTCCTGCTGGCGATGGGCGTCGTCGGCGTCGCCGTGGGCCGCAGGCTCTCTTCCAAGCGGCGCGAGGACTGAGCCGCCGCCGGGCAGACCCGTCTTGACCCGCGGCGCTGACCGCCGCATGGCCATGGCATGACCAGCCCCGACACTCTCGCACGCCTCGAGGCCACGATCGCCGAGCGCCGCTCCGCTGATCCGCAATCCAGCTACGTCGCAAAGCTGAATGCCAGGGGGCTCGGCAAGATCGCTCAGAAACTGGGCGAGGAAGCGACCGAGACGGTGATCGCCGCGCTGACCGAAGGGCGCGAGGCGCTCGTGGGCGAAGCCGCGGACCTGATCTTCCACCTGGTGGTCCTCCTCTCCGCCAAGGGCGTGCCGCTTTCCGAGGTGATGGCCGAACTTGACCGCCGCGAAGGCGTGTCGGGCATCGCCGAGAAGGCCTCCCGTCCCAAGGTCTGAACCCCGCCATCATCCGAGAGAGACCCGATGCCGATCGACCCCAAGCTGCCCTACGACGCGAACAACATCTTCGCGAAGATCCTGCGCGGCGAGCTGCCGTGCTCGAAGGTCTACGAGGACGAGCACGCGCTGGCCTTCAACGACATCCGTCCGCAGGCACCCGTCCACGTCCTGGTGATCCCCAAAGGGGCCTATGTCTCGTGGGACGATTTCACCGCCAAGGCCGATGACGGCGAGATCGCCGGGTTCATGCGCGCGGTCGGAAACGTCACTCGCCAGCTGGAGCTGGACGGGCCGGGCTATCGCCTGATGGTCAACATGGGCGGGGCGGGGCACCAGGAAGTGCCGCACCTGCACGTCCACATCTTCGGCGGTCGCCAGTTCTTCCAGATGATCGCGGACTGAGACCGGCATAGCGTCTGATCCCGGGCGGCGGTCCCGGCCCCGGCGTGCCGCGACCCGGGCGCGGCAAACGCCCCTTCATTCTTTTTTCACCGTGCAATTCAGCCGGGAAGGCGGTTTGCGCGCGCTCCGGGCTTGAAGTCACGACCTCTCCCGTTACACAACCGCCCGGCATGACGGACACACCTCAACATTCACTCACCGCCCAGTCCGGCGTGATCGAAGGCCAGGTCCATGCTTACGCGCTTCGCGTGTTCTACGAGGACACGGACGCTGGCGGGGTGGTCTATCACGCCAATTACCTGCGCTGGTTCGAGCGTGCGCGATCCGACCTGCTGGACATGCTGGGCATCGACCAGCGCGCCGCCCTGCAGGAAGGCCTTGGCCTCTACACCGTGGCGGAGGTAAACCTTCGCTACCTTGCTCCGGCAAGGCTGGGCGACGTGGTGGTGATCGAGACCTGGGCCGAGACCGTCGGCCGCGTCTCCGCCACCTTGCGCCAGACCGCCCGCTGCGGGGCCACGCGGCTCTGCGAGGCGACGGTAAAGGTGGGGTTCATCAGTCCTGAAGGACGACCGCGCCGACAGCCCGAGGCATGGCAGGCCGCCTTCGCCTCGCTCGAACCGATAACGACATCCGGCACTGCCGAGCCTGCAACGAAAGCAGGCGCCGCCGGACGGGAAGGACAAGAATGACGCTCGACCTGCTTGCCTCGACCATCAACTTCGCCGGAGAGACCGGGGGGCTCGATCCGGTCAAGCTGTTTCTCGACGCGGACATCGTGGTGCAGGCGATCATGGCCGGCCTGCTTCTCGCCAGCGTGTGGGTGTGGACGATCATCGTCACTTTCATGCTGCGGATGGGTTCGGTCCAGCGGCGCTGCGACGAGTACGAGGAAGGCTTCTGGGAGGCCCAGAACTTCGAGACCTACCAGAAGGAGCGCAAGCGCGGCGACGTGCCGATGGGCAAGGTCGCGGGTGCGGGCCTTGGCGAGTTCCGCCGCAACGCCACCGGCCGCGTCGATCCAGAAGGCGCGCGCCAGCGCATCGCGCTCATCATGAACTCGGCCGTAGGCGAAGAGGCGGACAAGCTCTCGGAGCGCCTGAACTTTCTGGCCACGGTGGGTTCGGTTGCCCCCTTCGTCGGCCTGTTCGGCACGGTCTGGGGCATCATGAAAAGCTTCTTCGACATCGGCGCACAGCAGAATTCCTCGCTCGCCGTCGTCGCGCCGGGCATTTCGGAAGCGCTGTTCGCGACCGCCATCGGCCTTTTCGCGGCGATCCCGGCGGTCATCGCCTACAACCGTTTCTCGCACCGCGTTAACGGCTTCGAGGCGCGCCTGCAGCGCTTCGCCGACCATCTCCACGCGGCGCTCACCCGCCAGCTGGAGCAGCACTGATGGCGATGGGTGTCTCGGGGGGCGCCTTGGGCGGCGGCCGGGGACGTGGCCGACGGCGGGGCGGACGCGGGCCGATGGCCGAGATCAACGTGACGCCGCTGGTCGACGTGATGCTGGTGCTGCTCATCATCTTCATGGTCACCGCGCCGCTTCTCAAGGCCGCCGTGCCAATCGAATTGCCCGAAAGCCGCGCGAAGGCGATGAGCGAGGAGCAGGGCCAGCTGCAGATCACGATCCGCCGCGACGGCACGGTCTTCTACGAGGCGGACGAGCTGGCACCGGGCGAACTGGCCGAGCGTCTTGCCGCGACCCCGGCAGGAGCCGACGGCAAGCCCCCGCTCGTCACGCTGCGCGCCGACAAGGCGCTCGATTACGGGCGGGTGATGGAGATCATGGGCGAGCTCAACCGCGCGGGCTTCACTTCGATCTCGCTGGTGACCGATGTCAGCGGCGGTTAATGCGCTCGCGCTAGGGTCGGCGTGATGGGATCCAGGGGACTGCGCAAGGACGAAGGCATCGGGCTGGGCGTGGCGATCGCGCTGCACGCCGCCGTGCTCTGGGCTATCCTGTATCTCAAGCCCGGTGAGAGCGAGGTGGTGAAGCCGCCGCAGCGCATCGAAGTGACGATCAGCGAGGAAGTTGGGATGACCTCCACCTCGCCGAACCCCGATGCGAAGGCGGCACCCGACAAGAGCCCCGAACTCGGCGATCCGGCGCCCGAGGCCGCGCCCGTGCAGCCGGTGGAGCCGGCTCCCGCGCCGCAGCCCGAGCCGCGCCCCGTGCCCGAGCCCGCTCCGCGCGCCGTGGAGCGGCCGCAGCCGAAGCCTCAACCCAGGCCCGAGCCGAAACCCCAACCCAAGCCACAGCCGCCCCGGCCGGCGCCCAAGCCTGCTCCCAAGGCACCCGCCAAGCCGGTCGAGAAACCGCAGCCCAAACCTCAGCCGCAAGCTCAGCCCAAGCCCAAACCTCAGCCCAAGGCTTCCGCCAAGCCCCGGCCAGCGCAGAAGGCTGAGCCGAAGAAGCCCGCCACGACGGATGCGCGCAAGTCCAGCGCGATCGACACCATCGTGAAGTCGAAGCCCAAGGCCGCGCCTCCCGGCAAGTCGGCGGGGACGTCGAAGTCGAGCACGCCTCCGAAGAAGGCGGGCTCGAGCGCTTTCGACGATGCCTTCAAGAGCGGCACGCCCGGCGCCAGGTCGGAGAGCGGCAGCGGCGCGCCCGCGGCGAAAGTGGGGCCAGCGCAGGTGTCCGCACTCAACGCGGCGATCGGGCGGCAGCTGAAGCCGCACTGGCGCGGCAAGGCTCCCGAGGGGGCGGACGCGGAACTGCTGGTCACCCGCGTCCGTTTCCGCCTGAACCGTGACGGAAGTCTGGCGGGGGAACCGCAGGTCGTCTCCACCACGGGCCAGACCGATGCAAACCGCGCACAGGTTTCGCGCCACCAGGAGCAGGCGATCCGCGCGGTGAAGCTTGCCGCGCCGTTCAATCTGCCCGACGATCTCTACGAAGGCTGGAAGGTCATCACGACCAACTTTGACAGAAGGCTATCGCAATGAAGATAAACCATATCCTTGCCCTCGGCCTCATGCTCTCGGCTTCGGGTCTCGCCCATGCCCAGACGCCCGTTCCTGCGCCTGCCCCGACCGAAGCCGATGGCGGCGGGCTCGAGGTCACGGTTTCGGACGACAGCGAATGGCAGGACCTCGGCATCGCGATCACCACGTTCGCGACCGACGCGGACGTGCCCACGCGCACCAACGCAGGCACCACCGGCGCGCTCGGCCGCGCGCTATCGCAGGTTGTCGCCGCCGACCTCAAGAACAACGGCCTGTTCAAGCCTTCCGGCCCGGACGGTCTGCCGCAGCCCGCCTATGGCCAGGTACAGGCGCCGGATTACGGCACCTGGGCCTCGCGCAGTGCCGACATGCTGGTGCAGGGCTATGTTCGCGCGGGCGGCGACGGGACAATCACCGTGGGCTGCTACCTGTATGACGTCGCACTCAAGCAGCAGCTCGTGAAGGGTGGCTGGCAGGTTCCGCCGTCCGACTGGCGCCGCGCCGCGCACAAGTGCGCCGACATGGTCTACTCGCGCCTTTCGGGCGAAAGCCCGTTCTTCGATTCCAAGATCGCCTACATCGCCGAAACCGGGCCCAAGGGCCGCCGGATGAAGCGCTTGGCGATCATGGATTCGGACGGGGCCAACCACCGCTATCTCACCAGCGGACAGGCGATGGCGCTGACGCCGCGCTATTCGCCGGACTATTCGAAGATCCTCTACCTGTCCTATCTCAACGGACAGCCGAGCATCTACTCCTACGACCTCGCAACCGACCGCCAGACGCTGATCGCGCGTACCGGCAACCCCACGCTCGCGCCGCGCTGGTCGCCCGACGGGAAATGGGTGCTCTACTCGATGGCGCGGAGCGGCACGACCGATATCTACCGCGTTTCGGCAGCGGGAGGCGGCACGCCGCAGCGCCTGACGAACGGGCCCGGCATCAACATCGGCGGCTCGTACTCGCCGGACGGCCGCCAGATCGTCTTCGAGAGCGATCGTTCGGGAAGCCAGCAGATCTACGTGATGAACGCCGATGGATCGAACCAGCGGCGCATCAGCTTCTTCGGCGGCCGTGCCGCCACGCCCGAGTGGAGCCCGCGCGGCGACCAGATCGCCTTCACGCACATCGCCGGGAACCTGCGGGTGGCGGTCATGACGCCCAGCGGAGGGGGTATGCGCCACCTGACCGACAGCTGGCAGGACGAGGCGCCCACCTGGTCGCCCAACGGCCGCATCGTCCAGTTCTTCCGCACCAGCAAGGGCAGCGGCACCGCCTCGATCTGGCAGGTGGATCTGACCGGGCGCAACGAGCGCAAGCTGCCTACCCCGGTGGGCGCTTCCGATCCTGCCTGGGGACCCGTGCGCCCCTGATCGCGCCGGAACGATCGCCAGCGTCGTGCATTGCGTTTCGTTGGCGATCGTTCAGGTTACCTGTGTTTAGTATTGAACGTAAATTCCAGAACATGCCGGCCCCACCCGCAGGCCGAGCAGCATAGGAGATTGCCCGATGCACACCTCTCGTTCCTTCTCGCGCAGCACCCGCGTCGGCGCCACGATGCTCGTGGTAGCGGGCGCGCTTGCGATCTCGGCTTGCGGCAAGAAGGCTCCGGCGCAGCTTCCGCCAGAGCCCGGCCCGGCCACCAGCTCTAGCAGCGGCGGTGGCGACATGGGCATGGGCCCCGTCGCGGGCAGCCAGGCGGATTTCGTCGCCAAGATGATGGGCGCTGACACAATCTACTTCGCGCTCGACAAGTACGACGTGGATGCCGAGGACCAGCAGGCGCTTGGCCGTCAGGCGCAGTGGCTGATGCAGTATCCCTCGAAGCGCGCCACGATCGAGGGCCATGCCGACGAGCGGGGCACGCGCGAGTACAACCTCGCCCTTGGCGAGCGCCGGGCCAATGCCGCGCGCAATTACCTCATCAGCCTCGGCGTCGAAGCCTCGCGCCTGAACACCGTCAGCTACGGCAAGGAACGCCCCATCGCGCTCGGTTCGGACGAGGCGTCCTGGGCGCAGAACCGCCGCGCCGTGACCGTGACGATCGACTGACGGCGTTGACCGCCTCGGCCCCCGCATGTGCCTTCGCGCGCATGCGGGGGCCGCTCGCTTCCCGGCCTTGCCCTGCCTATTTCGCGACGAACGACGAACCGGGGGTTGCATCGTCTGCGAGTCGCGGCTTATCGCGGTCCGAATGAACCGCGCACGCCGATCCACCGACTGGGGTTTTCCGCGCTGGCGCGGCTACGGCAGTTCGCGCGAGGCTGCGCAGGTGCGCCTGTGCGACCGGCACGGCTGCAACGATCCCGGCAACTGTCCCGCGCCCAAGAGCCCGAACAGTCCCGATCGCTGGTACTTCTGCCAGAAGCACGCCGCCGAATACAACGCGGGGTGGGACTACTTCGCCGGCCTCGACGCCGAAGAGGCGGCCCGGCGCGAGGCGCAGGAGCGCTCCGACTTTTCAGGCTTCAAGGAATCGGCCCATTACGGCTGGGCCGGATCGGGCGATGGCAGTCGCAGCCGCGATGAACTGCGCGCGCTCGAAGCTCTCGGACTGGACCCCGACGCCGATTTCGACGCGGTGAGGAAGGCCTGGCGTTCGCGCGCAAAGGAAGTGCACCCAGACGTGCGCCCCAACGACGAGGAAGCCGCCAAGGCGTTCCAGACCTATCAGGTCGCCTACGAGGTCCTGCGAGCGGCGGAAGAACGCCGCGAATGGCGCGGCTGACCCGGGCGCGCGCCGATTTCGCCCGGTAAGCGCGCGAGGGCTTCCAGGGCCTAGCGCTTCTTCAGTTGGTCCGGCTTGTGCGCGGCCTTCTTGCCCGATTTGTCGCTCTTGACGATGAACTGCGGGTCGCTTTTGGACGCGGCGACCTTGTGTCCCTTGATGTGCGTTTCGGAAGTCTGCTTCTTCTCGACGGTGCCATGGGTCTTGCCCTGGCTCGTGTTCCACTCGACCTTGTCGCCCTTCTTCAGTTCCTTGGTCATGATCGCTCCTTCGATGACGGCTCGCCCGGAGAAACGGTGAAGGTGCAGGCGGTGTTGCATGGCGTCGCCCACCCGGCTTGCGACAGGCTCGCTTCACCACGTTGCCGGGCCTCGTCCGGAACAGCCTGCCTGCGCCGGGACTGTGAGACGAGAAGTCACAGGAGGTCAGATGGAAGACAACCGCATTTGGGAGTTCGAGCGCAGTCTATGGCTCGGCGACGAAGCCCAGTACCGCACCCTCGTCGACGAGGAATGCGTCATGGTACTGCCGCAGCCCCCTTTCGTCATCTCGGGTGAAGAAGCCGCGGGGCGGGTGAGCGACACGCCGCGCTGGGACGACGTGACGTTCTCTGACCAGACCGTCAGCCGCCCGCAGGAAGGACTGATCGTCATCGGCTATACGGCCCGTGCCACCCGCGAGGGAGGCGATGACTACGAAGCGCATTGCACCAGCACCCTGAGGCGCCTTTCCCACGAGGAATGGCGCGTGGTGCAGCATCAGCAGACGCCCACGCCCGTAGCGGCCTAGGCCGAAGCGAGAGCGCCGAAACGACGAAGGGCGCGGCCGGCGGCCACGCCCTTCGATTATCGTCCAGAGACGATGCTTTCGCTCTTACTTGGGCGAAAGCACCATCAGCATCTGGCGGCCTTCCATGCGTGGATAGGCCTCGATCTTCGCGATTTCCTCGCAATCGACCTGGACGCGGCGCAGCAGGTCCATGCCAAGCTGCTGGTGCGACAACTCGCGACCGCGGAAACGCAGAGTGACCTTCACCTTGTCCCCATCCTCGATGAAGCGATGGATGTTGCGCATCTTCACGTCATAGTCGTGGTCGTCGATGTTCGGACGCATCTTGATCTCCTTGATCTCCTGCGTCTTCTGCGTCTTGCGCGCGGCGTTGGCCTTCTTCTGCGCCTCGTAGCGGTACTTGCCCACGTCGAGGAACTTGCACACCGGCGGATCGGCGTTGGGCGACACTTCGACGAGGTCGAGGCCGACGTCAGCAGCCTGCTCGATCGCCTGGCGCGTGTACATGACGCCGAGGTTCTCGCCGTCCTGGTCGATGACCCGCACCTTGTCGGACTGGATCATGTGATTGAAACGCGGTCCGCTCTTGACCGGTGGCGCCATCATACGCCGGGGTGGGGGTGCTATAAGCGTTCTCCTGAATGGTTTTCGTCGCGTGTTCGGATTCGGGCGTCATTAATGCGATTCGCCCGCCCACGAAAGCAGGAATTGTCGAACGCAACATGAATGCCCGGCGCCCGCGCAAGGGATCGGCGCGGCCATCGTCCCATATGGGCGCGGGACACGGCTTTTGCAATCGCGTGGGCTGGAGCGCGGCGCGTGCGCGGGCGGGTCAGGCGGCCTTGCGCCAGAGGGGAAAGCGCACCAGGCGGCCTTGCGCGGGCACCAGTGCCTCGATCGCATCGGCCGGTTGCAGCGCCGAAAGGATCGCCGGGTCGGCAGCGTCCATTCCCCCCGTCAGCGCTCCGAAGGCGGGAAGGATCAGCCGGTTGCCGCTGTTCACCGCGCAGGGTCGCGCGATCCGCCGCCCGCGCGCCTGCACCACCAGGCGAGGGTGGAAGTGTCCGGAAACCTCGCCCTCGGCGGTGCCGGGAAGCGCCTGGTGGCGCAAGGCAATGCCGCCCGTGACAAGTTCTTCCATCCGGGTGCCCCCCGCTTCCGCGCCAAGGTGAGGATCGTGGTTGCCGGTGATCCACACCCAGTCGAGCGCGCGGGTGAGCGCGGCCAACATGCCCGCCGCGTGTGGCTCCAGCCGGTCGGGGCCGGCGCTGTCGTGGAAGTTGTCGCCCAGCGCGAACACGCGGCGCGCGCCCGTGCGCCGCACCGCCAGCGCAAGCCGCTCCAGCGTCTCGCGGCTGTCGTAGGGGGGAAGCATCTGGCCGGTGCGCGCAAAGAAGCTCGCCTTCTCCAGATGGAGGTCCGCCACCAGCAGCGCGCGCTCGCGCGGCCAGTATAGCGCAGAGGCGCGCGCGCCCGTGCTGGCGCCTGTGCCGGCAGCCGTGTTGGCGCCTGCATCGAGGAGGACCATCTCCTCATTCCGGAACGAAAAGGGAACCATGGCTTTCCCTTGCCGCAGCCCCCTCGATTTGGCAAGCGCCCTTGCGACGGGGCGCGTCGACTGCGCTCCGGCAAGGAGCACGGATGACCGACTGGACCCCCTACACCGCCCGCGCCACCGACTGGTTCCGCCAGCTGCGCGACGCGATCTGCGCCGAGTTCGAGGCGATCGAGCGCGAGGCCGGGTCCGATGCCGCCTTCGAATACACGCCCTGGACCCGTGCGGCGGTGGAAGACGAGCAGCAGGAGACCGGCGGCGGCACCCGCGGGCTCATGAAGGGGCGCGTGTTCGAGAAAGTGGGGGTCAACATCTCGGCCGTGTCGGGCGGGCTCGCCAGGGACTTCGCGGCGACCATCAACGGGGCTTCGGCGGAGCAGAATGCCTTTTCCGCCACCGGCATCAGCCTTGTCGCGCACATGGCCAACCCGCACGTGCCCGCCGTCCACATGAACACGCGGTTCCTCACGACCACGAAGGCGTGGTTCGGCGGCGGGGCAGACCTCAACCCCCCCATCCCCTACGAGGAGGACACCGCAGACTTCCACGCCGCCTTCCGGCAGGCCTGCGATGCCCATGGCGAGGGATACTACGAGCGCTACAAGGCCTGGGCCGACGAATACTTCTACATCCCCCATCGCAAGGTGCACAGGGGCGTGGGCGGCATCTTCTACGACCACCTGGAGTGCGACGACGAGGCTGCGTGGGAAGCCAACTTCGCCTTCACGCGGGCCGTGGGCGAGACGTTCCTGGCCATCTTCCCGCGCCTTGTCCGGCGGCGCATGGGGATGGCGTTCACGCCCGCCGACAAGGCGACGCAGCTGGAGTGGCGGGGCCGCTACGCCGAATTCAACCTCGTCTACGACCGGGGCACGCTCTTCGGCCTCAAGACCGGAGGCAACATCGACGCCATCCTCATGAGCCTGCCGCCCGAAGCGACCTGGAGCTGAGCGCGCGCCGACACCCCGTCGGCGCGATTGCCCCTGCCCGGGAGTGCCGGTAGGCTCGCCCCATGAACTCGCACGAACCGCTCGACCGCCGCTCGCTTGCCCTTGCGGCCCTGTCGACCGTGGTCGAGTGGTATGACTTCACGCTTTTCCTCTATCTCGCGACTGTGCTTTCCCGCGTGTTCTTCGCCGGCCACGGGGGCGTGCTGACGACACTGGCGGGCTTTGCCGTCGCTTATCTGATGCGGCCGGTGGGCGCGATGGCCCTCGGTCATTTCGGCGACCGGCACGGCAGGCGGGCGACCCTGCTGGCATCCATGGCCCTGATGAGCGTGGCCATGCTGCTGACGGCCATGCTGCCCACCGCCGCGCAGGCGGGGCCCGCCGCAGGAGTGATGCTGCTCCTGCTGCGCTGCGTGATGGGCTTTGCCGTGGGGGGCGAGTACACCGGGGTCGTCGCCTATCTTCTCGAAGGAGCGGGACCGCAGCGGCGGGGGCTCGTCACCTCGCTGGCGGCGGCGACGAGCGAAGTGGGCGGACTGCTGGCGGCCGGAGTTTCAGCGCTCACCGTAAGTCTCCTGCCGCCCGCCGTGCTCGATAGCTGGGGCTGGCGGCTTCCGTTCCTGTTCGGCGCCCTGCTTGCGGCATCGATCCTCGTCGCCCGCGCGGCGATGAAGGAATCGCCTGAGTTCGAGGCACGCCGGGCGGCAGGAACGCTGGCGCGCAATCCACTGGGCAATGCCCTGGCGCGGCACCGTGCGGGCATCCTGCGCGGCTTCGCGATTTCCGCCTTGGGATCGATCACCTACTACGTCGGCATCACTTATGTGCCGGTATTCCTGACCTCGTCCGGCAGCCTGACCGAAGCGCAAGCACTGCGGATGGCGACCTGGGCAGCGCTGGCGGTGATCGTGGTGACACCCTTTATCGGTCTGCTGTCTGATCGGGTGGGGCGGCGGCCCGTGCTGGTCGGCCTCGCGCTGCTCTGCGCCGGGCTGCCCTACGTGCTGTTCCACCTGCTTGCCGGAGCCTCGGGCACCGCCGCACTCCTCGGCGCGGTCGTGCTGGCGATGCTGGCGGGCGGGGTCAGCGCGGTCGGAGCCGTCGCCACGGCCGAGCAGATGCCGGCGGAAGGGCGCCTGAGCGGCCTGGCCCTTGGCGCCACCACCGCGACCGCGCTGTTCGGCGGCCTCACCCCGTTGCTGGCGCAGGTCCTCACCGAACGCACCGGAGCGCCGAGCGCGCCCGGCGTGATGATCGCGCTTGTCGCCGTTTGCGTGCTGCCCGTGCTCCTCGCTCTCCCGGAAACCCGCCCCAAGCGCCGCGCCTGAGGGGCAAAACGATGGGCTCGTGGTTTTCCTACACCGCCCGGCGCTGCTACTTTCGCGCAGGTTCTTTCACACCGCAGCGCCAGCGGCCTCTTTCCGCCATCAACGAGGGCGCCCGCGCATGCACTTCATCAACAAGCCGGGCGCATCGACCGGTAATGCTGCCCGGCCGACTGGCTTCTCGGCATTTCAGAACTGCAGCGAAACTTCCACCTCGTCGCCTTCTCCAAGGTCTTCCGCCCGGCGCACGGCGGCTTTCACCGGCAGCAGCCAGCCGCCGTCCGCCTTGCTGGGGAAAACCGAGGTGGAAAACGTGCTGCTCCCGATCCGCGCTTCCACCTTGATCGCGCCGAAGCCCCGCGCCGTGCCTTCCAGCCGCCGCATCACCGCCGTTCCCGACAGGGCCTCGGCCGCCGCGCCGTCGATCGTCAGGAAGTGCCATGAGCCGTTCGTGACCCCGCCCGTCCAGCGCCACAACCGGCCGGTATGCGTCAGGTGTTCGCGAAAGCCCGCGCTCATCGCTTCGCCTCGCGGATCGGCACGGGCACATTGCACACGTCGACCCCGCCGGCGGGCTGGATGTAGAAGTCGTCCAGGCGGTTGGCGCGCTTGTCCACGTACGCGGCGAAGCTGGCGCTGTCGGTCGACAGGTATTCGTAGGATGCAAGGCCGGGCACTTCGTCGCCTGTCCTGACCGAGACGATCGGCGTCCGCTCGCCGGCTGTTTTGTAGAACCCGATCTCACCGGTGCCGCGCGGCAGCGAGGAGAGGTGCTCGATGCCCGAGATGACGCGCCCGACAAGCGCCACGTTGCGGTCCAGCTGGCGCGGAGCGTGGCCGATCACGGCGTAGAGCTCGGCGCCGGTCCCGGTGTCCGGCGAAAGGTTCCGCCCGACGCCGACCATGCCGTAGCAGTGAAGCGGCCAGGCGGCTCCCGCCACGCCTTGGGCATCGGCTCCGGTCGTCGAAGCTGCGCTGCGGGGCGTGGGCGGTGCCATGGCGACGGGCCACCCTTGCGAGAAGCCGGCCACGGCCCCGAGGACCCGCCGGTCGTCCGTACCGGCATGCGTCAGGTACGGATCCTCGCCCCGGAGCAGGGCGGTGAAAGGCGGCGTGCTTTTGGAAATGGCCGCAGTATAGTCGCTCGGCGCCATGGTGGAGAGGCCTCTTGGCAGCGCCCTGGCCTTGCCGGGTATCTCCCCGTCGGGATCTCCCCACTGGGCGACGTAGTTGTCCTGGACGCGGACGACCGCAGTCCCGTCGAACCACCGGGCGGCGACGAGCTTGCGGATGTTCGAGACCCATCCTTGCGAGAATGGCGCCGCGATGAGCTGGATCACAACCCTGCGTTCCTGCCCCCGAGGGTCGGCGGCGAGGTCCATGACCAGGAGGTCGGAGGCCGGGATCCGCCGCCATTCCGAGGCAGGGGCGGCATCGACGACGTCGCCGGGCGTGCGTGCGGTCTGCTCGTTCGCAGGCGCTGCCATCGGCGCGGAAAGGGCGAGTGCGGCAAGGCCGGCGATAAATGTGCGCATGGATGCGTCATGCCATCACCTCGCCGCTTGCGAAACCCCGCGCGGCACGCTAGGGGCCAGCGCCTTACCAGTGCATGCGGAGCGGTGGCCGAGTGGTCGAAGGCGCTCGCCTGGAAAGTGAGTATACGTCAAAAGCGTATCGAGGGTTCGAATCCCTCCCGCTCCGCCATCGGGCCTTGGCCTGAACCCCATAGTGCCCAGGCTCGGTTTTCCCCGGTAAATGGCATCGGCGCAGGTCAAGGGCAGCGCTGGTGCGCCGTGCGCGGCTTTATAAGCAATATCAATAGGGTCCGACAGGCGTTTGCTGCTAACGAGGCGGCAAGCCTCAAGGGAATGCACGCCTCCATGACAAGCCGGAATGCCGCACAGGACCTGCCGATCGCCATCATTGGCGGGGGTTTCAGCGGGACGCTCCTGGCGATCAATCTGCTGCGCTATGGCGTGAAGGTCGCGCTGATCGAGAGGAACTCCACTCAACTGGCGAAAGGCGTCGCGTTCGGGACGCGTCGGCCAGAGCATCTGTTGAACGTGCGCGCGGCCAACATGAGCGCCTTCCCGGACGATCCGGGGCACTTCCTGCGCTGGATGGCCTTCTCCGACGCCGAGGAGGCGAACCGCTTCGTGCCGCGGCTGACCTACGGCGTCTACTTGCGCGAACTGCTGGTGGACGCTCTGGGCAAGGCGAACGCGGCCGGGCAGATCATCGATGGCGAGGCGGTGTCGGTCGGTTTCGACGACGATCGGGCGCGGGTTCGCCTTGCCGATGGCGGAGAGGTCGAATGCCGTTCGGTCGTGCTCGCCCTCGGCAACTTCCCGCCGGTGCCGCATCCTGTCTTTGCTGGGCTGCCCGACGTCCTCTACCGCCCCGACCCCTGGGCTCCCGGCGCGGCCGAGGGGTTGGAGGGGATCGACCACGTGCTTGTCGTGGGCAGCGGCCTGACGGCGGCCGATGTCGTGCTCTCGCTTGAGAGCGGAGGGTTTGCCGGGCAGGTCACGGTACTCTCGCGCCGGGGCCTGAAGCCGCACAGCCATGCCGAGGTGGGACCTGTCGTGATCCCGATACCCGACCCGGACCGGCGCGGATCGAAGCTCGTGCGGGATGTGCGCCAGCGTGCCGGGCAGGTGGACTGGCGCGCCGCGGTCGATGCGTTGCGGCCGCACACGCAGAACATCTGGCGCCGCCACTCCGCGCAGGCGCAGGCGAGCTTCCTGCGCCACCTGCGCCCTTACTGGGACATCCACCGCCACCGGCTTGCTCCGCAAGTGGCCCGCCGCCTGGAGGCTCTGGAGGCGAGTGGGCGGCTGCGATATGCGGCAGGCCGGTTGATAGATGCCCAAGTGCAGGGGAGCCGGGCGGCGGTGTCGTATCGACCGCGCGGCCAGCAGCGCGCCGAGGAGATCCTGGTCGATCGTATCTATAACTGCGCGGGGCCCGAGTGCGATCTCAGCCGCGTTGATGCGCCGATCGTGCGCGATCTCTTCGATCAGGGACGCATACGGGGAGACGTCCACGCACTCGGCCTCGACGTGGACCACCTCGGCCGCGTGCTGGGCGCCGATGGCACGGTTCAGGAGCGATTGCTCGCGGTCGGCCCGGTCACGCGTGGCGAGGCGTGGGAGATCGTCGCCGTGCCGGACATCCGGCGGCAGGTCTGGGGCCTTGCCCGCCTGCTTGCCGATGCGCACTGGGTTGGCGGCGAGGGGCTCTGAGCCCGTTTCCCGGCGCGCAGCTTCGGGACACACGGCTCAGCAGTTGGGGGCGGAGACGATGCTCCGGAGCATGCGATAGAGTGAACGCCGGGCGCGAGCTGCCGGCCTGTCAGATCCGGCCTACGGTCAGCGCCTGGCCGCTGGCCGGTAGGGGAGCCGTGGACGTACGTTCGCGCAGCAGTGCCTCAACCACGGCATGGCTGCGTTCGTCGTCGACGTCGATGGCCTGCGAGCCGTCCTGCAGCACGACCGGCACCACGCGAAGGCCAAGCCGGGCCGAGACACGCGCCATCGCCTCGACAAGGCTGACGGCGCGCAGGCGCAGCATCACGAGATTGACGATGCCGAAGGCGCGCAGCACCCGCCAGGCGTTTCCAGCGAACCGCCCGCCGCCGCGGAACACTTCGGCCGCCCGAAGGGCCTCGGGGCCCGAAACCACGTAGATGTTGCAGCTGGCGTAGGCATCGTCGGAAAACTCGTGGAAGCGAAGTGCCCGGTCCGGATTGACCGCATGGACCGCGCTGCGCGGAGCCATCGCGAATGCCACGTCGGCGGGGCGATAGGCATCGGCGTCAAGCGCAGCGATCATGGCGTCGATCGAGGCGGGAGTGAGAAGCGCGTGGTCGGCGGTGGTGATGAGAAGGGGGCCGTCCCATCCCTCTGCCGCGGCCATGACACTGTCGACGATGTTGGGCCGCGCCTCCACGAGCTTGACGATGCCGCGCCCCGGCAGCTGCGAGAGCACGTCGAACAATCCGTCGAAAGCCTCGCGCTCGACCGAGATGGCCAGGCTCTCGACAGCGGGATGAAGCGCGGCGATCTGCAGAACGTGAGCCACCAGCGGGCGCCCGGCCAACGGGACCAGGCACCGATGCGACATGCCGAAGGCGCGGGCCAGCGGATCGGCTTCGCGCGCATCGCGGCCGGCAAGCACGATCACCCGCAGCGGCGATCCGATGTGCACTCCGCCCGTCGGATTGCCGCCGGCATTGCTCTGCGTGATTTTCTCCATGGCCGTCCCTTTTGCAGAACCGATGTGACGGCCCCATGAAACGAAAGGCAATTTGCATTGTCGCACCGCCCCGGCCCGTGCGAAGAGGGCCGCCACAAACTGGTAGCGGGCGGAAAATGCGAATGACGGAAGCGGTGGGCAAGGCTGCAGGAGGGGCGGCCACCGCCAGGGAACTGACCTTTCGCGGCATCGCGCTCGGCGGGGCCATCACCCTGCTGTTCACTGCCGCCAACGTCTATCTCGGCCTCAAGGTCGGCCTGACGTTCGCGACATCGATCCCAGCGGCGGTCATTTCGATGGCGATCCTGCGCGTGTTTCGCGACTCGACGATCTGGGAGAACAACATAGTCCAGACCGTGGCGAGCGCTGCGGGAACCCTGGCGGCGATCATCTTCGTGCTGCCGGGGCTGGTCATGATCGGGTGGTGGCAGGGCTTTCCTTACTGGACGACAGCCGCGATCACCGGAACTGGCGGCATCCTGGGCGTCCTGTTCTCGGTCCCGCTGCGCCGTGCGCTCGTGGTGGACACGCCGCTTCCCTATCCCGAGGGCCATGCAGCAGCCGAAGTGCTGCGCGTCGGTTCAGGATCGCGCGAAGGGGCGGAGGAAAGCGCCAAGGGCCTGTCGGTGCTGGTGTGGAACGCGCTGGCATCGGTAGGCTTCGCAGTGCTGACGCAGACCCGCCTCGTCGCCGGCGAGGCGGCCGTGTGGTTCCGCACCGGCGCGGGCGCCACGGGCATTTCGGGCGGGCTCTCGTTTGCGCTGCTGGGTGTCGGCCACCTCGTCGGGCTCTCGGTGGGCATGGCGATGTTCCTGGGCCTTGCCGTCGGCTGGTGGGTGCTGCTTCCCCTCCTTACCGCACAGGCGCCGCAGGCGGGCGATCTCGCCGCGTGGGCAGGCGGCATATTCTCCTCGGAGGTGCGCTTCTTCGGTGCCGGCGTCATCGGTGTCGCTGCCGTGTGGACGCTGCTGCGGATCGCCGGTCCCGTGGTGGGCGGCGTGCGTTCCGCCATCGCCGCGAGCAGGGCCCGCAACGCAGGCCACGCCCTCGCGCTCGAAGAACGCGACCTGCCGATTTCGGGCGTCCTGCTCGGCTCTCTCGCCATGCTGGTGCCGATCGCGATCCTGTTGTGGAGCGTCATCGCCGGTGGACCGCTGGCCGGCAGCGAGGCAGTGCTGATCGCAGGCGCAGTCGTCTTCGTGGTGGTCTTCGGCCTGCTGATCGCGGCCGTCTGCGGTTACATGGCCGGCCTCATCGGCGCGTCCAACTCGCCGGTCTCGGGCATCGGGATCCTGTCGGTAGTGGCCGCGTCGCTCATGCTGGTGGGTCTTTTCGGACGGGACCAGGACGCGGGCACCACCGAGGCGCTGGTCGCCTATGCGCTCATCGTGACCGGGGTGGTCTTCGGCGTGGCGACGATCTCGAACGACAACCTGCAGGATCTCAAGACCGGCCAGCTCGTGGGCGCGACGCCGTGGAAGCAGCAGGTCGCGCTGGTGATCGGGGTGGTGTTCGGCTCCCTCGTCATTCCTCCCGTGCTGGACCTGCTCAACACCGCCTTCGGGTTCGCAGGGGCGCCTGGCGCTGGGCCCAATGCCCTTCCCGCCCCGCAGGCCGCGCTGATCTCGGCACTGGCGAAGGGCGTGCTCGGCGGCGATCTCAACTGGACGATGATCGGCTGGGGCGCGGCTGCGGGAGTGTGCTTCATCGTCCTTGACGAGGTGCTGGGGCGGCTGGGCAAGCTGCGTCTGCCGCCGCTCGGCGTGGGCATCGGCATCTACCTGCCGATGAGCGCGATCCTGCCGGTCGTGATCGGCTCGGTAATCGGCCATTTCTACGAGGCGTGGGCAGACCGGCGCCACGATGCCGAATTCGCCCGGAGGATGGGCGTGCTCACGGCGACAGGCCTCATCGTGGGAGAAAGCCTCTGGGGCGTCGCCTTCGCGGGCATCGTCGCGGCTTCGGGCAGCGACGCGCCCATGGCACTCGTGGGGGATGGCTTCGCCACGCCTGCGCTGGTGGGCGGGACGATCCTGTTCCTGGCGCTGACCGCCCTCCTTTACCGCCGCACGCGCAAGCTGGTGGGCTGAGCCGGGAGTTCCGGGGAGACGAAGGCGCTGCCGAGAGCGGCAGCGCGCTTCGAACGGATCAGGCGAAACCGACCGTGCGGGCCCATGCGCGCCAGAGGTCCGGCCAGGCCTCCACCGGCTTGCCGATCGCGCGGCGAAGGCCAAAGCCGTGGCCGCCATGCGCGAAGAGGTGCGTTTCGACCGGCACCTGGCGTGCCTTCAGCGCGGCACGCATGCGCACCGTGTTCTCGGCCGGCACGACATCGTCGTCTTCGGCGTGGAGCAGGAAGTGCGGCGGAGCGTCAACGGGTACGTTCCTGTCGGGCGAGTGCATGGCCTCGAGTGAAGAGGACGGCGCCGCCCCCAGCAGCAGGCTGCGCGAGCCGGGATGGGCGATGCCTGGGTCCATGCTGACGACGGGATAGATCGGCGCCGCGCAGAAAGGCCTTGCCGACAGCCTGTCGGCCGCGTCCACCGGGTCATGGACTGTGGCCGCGAACCGGGCCGCCAGATCGGCGCAGAGGTGCCCGCCCGCCGAAAAGCCCATGGCCGCCACGCGCTCCGGATCGATGGCGAAGTCGCGGGCACGGTGGCGGATGAGACGCATGGCACGCTGGGCATCGACCAGCGGCGTGTCGGGACCGCTCGACCATCCTTCGCCCGGAAGGCGGTAGAAGAGCACGAAGGCGGTGAAGCCCCGGGCGGTCAGCCAGCGGGCGATCTCGTAGCCTTCCTTGTCTACGACGATCCACTTGTAGCCGCCGCCGGGCGTGATCATGACGGCGGCGCCGTTCGGGCGGTCGGGGCGGAATACCGCCATGCGGGGAGATGTGATGCCCCTGACCGAGCGGTCGGTGACGAGGGCATCGGTCGAGCGCTCGTCGACCGTCTCGGCAAGGGGAGCAGCGAGCCGGGCGGGCGGCCCCTTGGGCCAGAGGTCGATCGTCTCGGTTGGCTGCGGCAGGCCGGGGGGCAGGGCCGTGGAGGCTGCGGGTGGCGGCGTCTGCGCTCCGGCTCGCGGGGAAAGTCCGGCAGCGGCCAGCGATCCGGCGATCAGCGTCCTGCGGTCAAGCTCCAAGGCCGTAGTCCCGTGCGTGTCGGTGAAGTGAAAAGGAGCGCGGCCCTTGCGGGTCGCGCTCCAGTCGGAGGGATCAGATCTTGGCGCGCGCGCCGAACAGGATCGTGCGGCCGAAGTGGTTGTTCTCGTAGTTGCGCTGCGCGTAGATGTCGTTGGTGCGGTAGCGGTACTCGTCGGTCAGGTTGTTGCCGTCGATCGAGAGTTCCAGCCATTCGGTGGCCTTGTAGCGGATTGCCGCATCCACGCTGGTGTACGAGCCGTACCCTTCGAAGATGTTGCCCGTGGCGCTGGTGGCATCGCTGAAGGGCCCGCGATAGCTGACCGAGCCGCGGATCGAGAACTTGCCGTCGTCGTAGTAGAGCGTCGCGTTCCAGGCCTTCTCCGACACGCCGAGGAGCGTGTTGTTGTAGATCGCCGAGACGCCGGTGAGACCGCAGGCGCCCGTCGTGGGATTGCGGGTGCAGGCCGTGACCGCCGGGCCGGTGATCTGGTAGTCGGCGCTGCTGTCGATGAAGGTGGCGTTGCCCTGGAAGCCGGTGTGCCTCAGGAGGCCCGGCAGGAACGTGAACGGCAGCTGCAGGGCAACCTCGACGCCCTTGAGCGTGGCACCCTCGCCATTGACCTGCGAGGAGACTACGTACTCCTGGTTGGGGTCGTAGTTGAGGTAGGCGGGCGTGCTGGTACCCAGCACATCGCGCCCGAGGCCGAGCTGCGGCAGCGTCGCCGTATAGGTGCCGGCAACCGGGAAGCTCTCGATCTTCTTGATGAAGCCCGCGACCGAGATCAGCGACTGCGGCGCGAAGTACCATTCCACAGAGGCGTCGAAGTTGGTGGCGCGGAACGGATCGAGGAACGGGTTGCCGAACGTCACGCGGTAGTTGAAGCCGTCCACCGAGCCGCCCGGATTGAGGTTGCCGAGCGACGGACGGGTGATGACCTTGGCGATCGCGCCTCGCACGATCACGTCGGAGTGCGGGTAGAACGCAAGGTTCATCGACGGCAGCCAGTCGTCGTAGGTCCGCTCGACAGTGGCCGCCACCCCGGCGGTATAACCCGTCGAAGTCTGCTTGGTATGCGCATAGCGCACGCCTGCGTTGCCTGCGAACTCCAGACCGAAGATCTCGCCCTTCACGTCGAACTGGACATAGCCGCCCGAAGTCTCCTCGCGCACGCGGCGGCTGTTGCCCAGGTCCTCCATGGCGGTGCGCCCATAGAGGTTGGTGTAGTCGGCCGCCTTGTCGATGTCGGCCACCAGCCACGAACTGGTGGTACCGCCGGGCTGGCCTGCATCGCCAAGCTCGATCAGGCGCGAGAAGTCTGCGAGTACGGGCAGGCCGTAGACGCTCGACGAGCAGGTCACCTGGCCCAGGATCAGGTCCGGCTGGCCGTTGGCGGCGCAGGCCGCCGTGTCACGCATGAACAACTGGGTGCGGAAGTCGTAGCGGCGCCACACGGCGCCTGCCTTCACGGTGAAGCCTTCCGTCATGTCCCATTCGGTGCGCAGCTGCGCGGTCTTGAACCGGTTCTTGACGTAGGAGGGACGGTCACGGATTTCGGCAAGCTGGAAGCTGGCCGGGTTCGTCACGTCGAGGTCGTAGCTGAGGACCGGCGACTTCATGTCGGAATAATCGAAGCTGAAGCCGTTGGCGTTGCGGTTGTCGTAGGCGAACGTCGTCTCGACGGGGATGTCGGCGTTCGACTGCGAGAAGCCGCCGAGCGCGGTGAACCGGAAAGTGTCGGTGATCTCCTGGTCCCAGGTCGCGCCCACCTGGTAGAACTCGGTTTCCGACTTGCGCAGATAGCTTTCGGTGCGGACCCAGGCGTTGTTGTATGTGCCGGCGATCATGGACCCGCTATCGTCGTAGACCGGGTTCACGAGGTTGAAGCGGCGTTCGTTGGAACGGGCGAGAACTTCTAGCCACTGCTCCTTGCGGTCTTCCTTGAACGAGGAATAGAGCCCGTCGATCGAAAGCTTGGTGCGGTCGGTCGGCTCGAACTGGATCGAGCCCGTCAGGCCGAGGCGACGGCGATCATGCTCCACCTTGCCGTAGCGCGGGATGCGTGCGTGGAACGAGAGCGCTGCCGCGTCGCAAGCCTCGGAAGGACGGTAGCCGCCGCCCGAGTTGACCGGGCTGCCGCCGGTCGGGCCAACATCCGAGTAGAAGCAGGGCGTGCCGTTCACCGAGTTGAAGTAGGCCTGCGCCCAGCGCACCGTGTTGTTGCCGGTCTCCAGCGTGTCGGTGTGGGAGTAGGCGGCCGAAAGGTTGACGCCGAAAGTGCCGGCATCGTTCCGCCACGAGAGGAGACCGGCGACGCGCGGCCCGACGTTGTCCGACAGGTCGTTGTACGAACCCTGCACGTTGAGCACGCCGGTGAAGCCCGCCTTGCCCGCCAGCGGGTTGCCGGTGTTGAGGTCGACCACCGCGCCCAGCGAACCCTCGTCAAGGCTTGCCTCGGCGGTCTTGTGGACGACGAGGCTGCTGAACAGTTCCGAGGCGAAGACGTTGAAGTCGAACGCGCGGTCGCGGTTTGCCGAGGCGCCGTCGGAGCTGGTTGCGATTGTCTCGAGGCCATTGACGCGCACGCGGGTGAACTGCGCGCCGAGTCCGCGAACGGTGATCGCGCGGCCTTCGCCGCCGTCGCGCTGGATCGAGATGCCGGGGATGCGCTGAAGCGATTCGGCAAGGTTCTGGTCGGGGAACTTGGCCATGTCCTCGGCAACCACGGCGTCGACGGCCGAGATCGCCTCGCGCTTCACGTTGAGCGCGGCCTGCAGCGATTGGCGGAAGCCGGTGACCACGATCTCCTCGGCGGTCGCCTGGTCAAGGGCCGCAGCCTGCGCATTGGCCTGGGCCGCGGCGTCGGTGGCGGTGCCGGTCGTTCCCGTCGCGTCCTGGGCCAGAGCCACGTGTGGCATGGCCAAGGCGCTGCCGGCGAAAAGAGCGGCTTTCAAAAGCGAAATTCCCGTAACATGCTGGCGCATGGCAACATCCCCTCACGGCCGCTTCGGCCTATTGATACCGGTGTCAGGAAAGGGCGTGTCAACGCGCGCTCCGTTCCGGCACCTCACTCCCGCTCCCAAAAGGGAGCACTCCGGACAGTCGCCCCGACCATCCCACCTGTTCCGAAGTTCGTCCTTGCGAGCAGCGGTAACCGGTGTCATCAATTGATGACGCAGGCGGGTCGCCCTGTCAAGAACCTCTGCCATTGGGAGATGATCAGTGAAGATCGGTGGGCTTGGAAGCCGTTTTGTTCTTACGTTTCTTGCGTTTGCCATGGTGCCGGACGCCGCATGGGCGGCCTACAAGGATCCCACGGCAGGGGGTGACGGCGGCCGTATCATCCGTGTCACCACGCTGGCGAAGGATGGCCCCGGATCGCTGAAGGCGGCCATCGAGGCAAAGGGCAAGCGCGTCGTCGTCTTTGAGGTCGGCGGGGTCATCGACCTCGAGCGCTCGATTCTCGACATCGAGGAGCCCTACCTCACCATCGCCGGCCAGACGGCGCCCTCTCCGGGGATCACCATCATCCGGGGCGGCATCGATCTCAAGGGCCATGACGTGAAGATTAGCCACATCCGGGTCATGACCGGCGTGGACGGCCAGGCCAAGCGCTCCGGCTGGGAGGCCGACGCCTTCTCAACGGTCGCGGCGCACAACGTTGTGGTGGAGCACTGCAGCTTCCTGTGGGCGATCGACGAGAACATGTCGACCTCCGGGCCCCGCTTTAAGGGCCAGACCCTTGCGGACTGGCGCGCGGGGACGAGCCACGACATCGTCTTCCGCGAGAACCTCGCCGCCGAGGGCCTCGCCGACGCGAGCCATCCGAAGGGAGAGCATTCCAAGGGCACGCTGATCCACGACAACGCGACCGGCATCACGCTCTACCGCAACGTCTATGCCCACAACATGGAGCGCTCGCCGCTGGTGAAAGGCGGGGCGCAGGTGCTGATGGTCAACAACATGATCTACGATCCGGGCCGCAAGGCGGTGCACTACAACCTCATGAACCTGGAGTGGAAAGGGCACGAGTATGTGACCGGCGAGATCACTGCCGTGGGCAACGTCATGCGGGGCGGAAACTCCACCTCGAAGGGCCTGCCGTTCCTCATGCTTGGCGGTGACGGCGATCTTGCCTACTTCGGCAAGGACAACGTGAACGTCGACCGGTGGGGCAAGCCGGCGCCGATGTTCGGTCGCTACGGCGAGACCAAGGCCAAGCTCATCGAGAAGTCCGCGCCGCTCGCCTCGCTGGACGGGCTCAAGGTCATGCCCTCGGCCGAACTCGAGACCAGCCTGCTCGCCTCAGTGGGGGCGCGTCCCTGGGACCGGGCGCCCGACGACATTCGCGTCCTCTTCTTCGTCGCCGAAGGGCGCGGCGAGATCATCGACGACGAAAAGGTCGTCGGCGGATACCCGCATTCGGTGGAAACACGCGCGCCCTTCGTGGAGAAGGACTGGAACATCGCCACTATGACGCCGAGGTCCGGGCGCTATCCCGGCCAGCAGGAGGAGGCGCAGGAGAAGCTGTCCGGCCGCGACCGCCAGATGCGCGACGGGAAGGCGAAGTGATCGCCGTCGCGCTTGTGCTCGCAGCGGCAGCGGCTCCGGGCTTGCCGGCTCCCGCGACGGCCGCTCCGCCGATGGCGGTCATCGACGAGCGCGACACCGTTCGGGAGGAAGCCCCGCCCCATGGCGCGATAGGGATGAGCACCGCCTACCGCATCTCCGATGCCGCCCCGGCGCCCCGGGCCATGGAGTTTCGCCGCCGGGTTCTCCATGTGGATGCGGCCATCGGCGAACATCCGATCGACCACGACGAAGTCTACTACGTCACCTCCGGCGAAGGGGAGGTCGTGTCCGATGGACGGCGCGCACGGCTGAGGCCCGGCATGGCCGCCTACCTCTACCGCGGTGCCGTGGTGGGCATCCGGCAGAAGGGGAAGGAGCCGCTGTCGCTCATCATCGCCTACCCGAACCCGCCCGGCGCTCTGGCGAAAGGCAGGTAAGGGACTAGGCCGACCGGGGCGATCCGGCCTGCTCGGGCTTCGGGCAGCGGGTTAGCTGCCCGGCTGCACGTAGGGCGCTTTCGCCCAGAGTTCGCGCTGCCAGCCACGCGGATCGTCCACCATACGCGGCGCGTCATCGAACACCATCGTTGCGCGCCCGGGCAGACGGTAGGGCGTCCATTCCGGCAGACCCGGACGTCCGGTCCTGGCCAAGCCGGTGAAGGCGCGCATCATCGTCTCGCCAAGCGCGATCGCCCCCGCATCGGTGCCCGAGTAGCTGCCGGGCGCGGCCTGGGTGCCGAAGACGTAGGGAATGTCGTCCGTATGCGCCGCGCCGCGCAACGGGTCTGTCGGTGAGCGGCGGTCGAGCTGGTAGACCCAGGTCGCTTCGGCTCCTGCGGCAGCGCGCGCATCGGCCTCGATCACCTGCCCGGGCCATGAGCGTCCTGCGGTGGTCGCCGCGTAGAACACCTCCTCGGGCGTCCAGCGAGGTTCGCGGGCACGGTACTGCTCGACCACCCAGACGGGATCGAGGTCGATCTTGATCTCGGGCAGGATGCGCGCCGCGAGGTTGTCCCAGCCAAGCCCCTTCAGCTTGGGGCCGCGTGGGTCGAGGAACGCACGGGTTTCTTCCCGCGTATTGCCCAGGATCATAGGGATGGAGAGTGACTGCGGCGCCGCATCGGGCCAGAAGGGGTGGCGCGGCAGGTTCGTCATGTCGAGCACCGGACCGAAATAGACCCCGCCGCCCATCACCGGATCGGCCGCGTCCAGCCTCTCGACGAGGCGTGCGACAGGCATGGTGCGCAGGGTCTCCACCTCATCAGGCGCAAGCTTCAGGGCGCGCATGAAGGCTTGTGTGCGGGCCCAGGCGTGGGCAGGACCGCTCGCCTGCACCTGCTGTCCGCTCATGGTGGCGGCGGCGTGGAACAGGCCTTTCGCGGCCGGCATGGCCATCAGCGTCGCGATCTTGGCGCCGCCCCCCGACTGGCCGAACACCATGACCCGCGCCGGGTCGCCGCCGAACCTGCGGATGTGCGCGCGCACCCATTGCAGGGCAAGGATGAGATCGAGCTGGCCAAGATTGCCGCTGTCGGCATAGCGGGCGCCGAAAGGCTTGAGCCATGCGTAGCCGAGCGCGTTGAGCCGGTGGTTGACGGTCACTACAACCACGTCGCCGCCTGCGGCCAGCGCACTTCCGTGGGTCAGCGGATCGGTGACGGAGCCGGTGGTATAAGCGCCGCCGTGAAAGTAGACCATGACCGCCCGCCCGGCCCGAGGGTCGGCTTCGGGTGTCCAGACGTTGAGGAACAGGCAGTCTTCCGACTGCGCCTCTCCGCCCATGGCCCGCTGCGGGCAAATCGGCCCGAATGTCGTGGCCGGGAAGGCAGGTCCGTCGAAAGGCTCGGCGACCGGGCGCTCGAACCGCGCGGCGCGGCCGTAGCGAATGCCTTTGAAGGCCGTGACGCCGTTGTCGACCACGCCTGCATAGCGCCCGACTTGCGGCGTCGCGGCGCTGCGGGGGCGAGCTGGAGAGGGGCGGGGCAGGGCAGCCAGCACTGCGGCAGAGGAGACGAGAACGCGGCGGGTGATCGGTGCTGTCATGGGCTGCGCTTCCTGCTTGCGTGATCCGCGCGTGGGGAGGGGCCTGCTCCGGCGGCTCGTGCCTATCGCCGCACGTCCCCGCCGCTGGCGGAGAAAGCCTCCAGTTCATCGCGCCCGACCAGGCCCATGTCCCCGGGCACCGTGTGCTTGAGGACGGTATAGGCGAGGCCTGCCTGCGCGGTGGCGACGAGGTCTGCGCCTTCGAGCCACTTGTGAAGGACGCCTGCCGCGAAGGCATCGCCGGTGCCGATGCGGTCGACGATGCCGGTGACGTCGACTTCGCCGGTCTGGTGCGCACCCTCGCGCGCGTCGATGCGTGCAGCGATGCGGTGATGGCCTGCGTTCACAACGTGGCGCGCGGTGGAGGCGATCAGTTGCAGCCGGGGGAAGGCCTCGAACGCGGCCATGGCGGCTTCGCGGCGGCGGTCGGAGCCATCGCCCGAGAACGCACGGCCCAGCAGCAGCGAGATGTCGCGATGGTTGCCGATCATGATCGTCGCCGACTGCATGAGGGTGGTCAGGATCGCGCGCGGATCGCTGTCCCACGCATCCCACAGAAGCGCGCGGTAGTTACCGTCGAAGCAGATGGGCACGCCGGCGCTGTCGGCCGCGGCAACGGCGGCTTGCGCAAGCGCGACGCCCCCGGGGCCCAGCGCCGGCGTGATGCCCGACAGGTGGAGCAGTCGGGCTCCCTCGAGGGCGGAAGCGAAGTCGAAGTCGCCGGAGGAGGACCCGGCGAACAGACTACCCGCGCGATCGTAGGTGATCGAGGAAGGCCTCAGGCCCGCCCCGCTCTCGAGGAAATAGAGGCCCATCCGCCCGGGTGCGCGGCCGATATGGCTTGTGTCCACCCCCGCGGAGCCGAGCGCGGCGCGGGCCTTGTCGCCCAGTGGACTGAAGGGCAGGCGGGTGAGCATCCGCACCGCATGGCCGAGCGAAGCGAGTCCGGCGGCGACGTTCGCCTCCGCCCCGCCCACCACCATGTCCAGCGCATCGCACTGGACGGTCAGCCGGTGGCCGGGGGTCGCGAACCGCAGCAGCACTTCCCCGAAGGTGACGACGTGTCCGCTCATGGCCGTTCCCTTGGATATCTTCAGCGCGCCAGCCATCCGCCGTCAACGGCCAGGATATGGCCGGTCACGTAATCGGATGCAGGAGAAGCAAGGAACACGGCGGCGCCCGCGATGTCCTCGGGACGGCCCCAGCGCCCGGTCGGGATGCGCTCGAGGATCTGGCGGTTGCGCGTCTCGTCGCCCTGGAGCGCGGCGGTGTTGTTGGTGGTGATGTAGCCCGGCGCTATCGCATTGACCTGCACGCCGCTCGGCGCCAGCTCGTTCGCCATGGCCTTGGTCACGCCCCCGACGCCTGACTTCGCGGCAGCATAGCTGGGCACGCGAATGCCGCCCTGGAAGGTGAGCAGCGAGGCGATGTTGACGATCTTGCCGCAGCTTTGCCCATCCTGCGCACGCTCGATCATACCCTTTGCCGCCGCCTGGCTGAGGAAGAACAGCGTCTTGAGATTGGTGTCCATAACCGCGTCCCAGTCCTCTTCCGAAAACTGCAGCAGGTCGTCACGGCGGATGATGCCGGCGTTGTTGACGAGGATGTCTACCTTGCCGAGCCCCTCGACGGCTTCGTCGATAACGCGTCCCACCGGCTCGATCGAGGAAAGGTCGGCCCTGATGTTGACCGCCCGGCGACCGGTGGCGGCGATTTTCCCGAGCGTTTCGGTCGGCTCCGAGCGTCCCGCCACGGCGACGTCCGCGCCTGCTTCCGCAAGGGCGACCGCGATCGCCTGGCCGATGCCCGTGTTGGCGCCGGTGACGAGCGCGCACTTGCCCGTCAGGTCAAAGGAAATAGCCATGTGTCCTCTCTCGTCATTGCGAACGCGGCGAAGCGGCCGATACCCGGCCCAGCGCCGTCTTGATGGACGGTTCGCCGCTGCGCCTTCCGCAGCGGCGAATGAGGAATGCCTTACTGAAGCTGGCAGATATCGAGCACGTTCATGTCGGTATAGTCGAGGTTTTCCCCGCCCATGGCCCAGATGAACGCGTACTTCTTGGTGCCCGAGCCCATGTGGATCGACCACGGCGGGCTGATGACGGCCTCCTCGTTGGCGATCACAATGTGGCGCATCTGGTCCGGCTCGCCCATGTAGTGGAAGATGCGGTCGTTCTCTTCGGGCAGCTCGAAGTAGAGGTAGATCTCCGAGCGACGGTCGTGAAGGTGCGGAGGCATCGTGTTCCAGACCGAGCCTTCCTCCAGCACCGTGAGGCCGAGCAGCAGCTGCGCGCTCTCGCATACGCCGGGGATCACCAGCTGGTAGATCGTGCGCTGGTTGGAGTTGGCGAGGTCTCCGCGCGCCAGCGGGTTGGCCTGGTCGAGCGTGATGTGCTTGATGGGCAGCGCCTTGTGGGCGGGAACCGACGCGATGTAGAAGCGCGCGCCCTGGTCCTCGAACGTTACCTCCTGCGAGCCCATCGGCACGTAGAGGCATTCCTTGTTCTTCATCTCGAAACGCTGGCCGTCGACGGTGATCGCGCCCGGGCCGCCGATGTTGGTGATGCCCGCTTCGCGGCGCTCGAAGAAGGACTTGCCCTCTGCGCTCTTCGGCGCGGTCTGGAGCGGCATAGCCAGCGGCGTCGCGCCCGGAACCGCGCCGCCGATCACGAAGCGCTCGTTGTGCGAGTAGTTGAGGTTGACCTCACCGTCCTTGAACATACCGGTGACGAGGTAGCGGTCGCGCAGTTCCTCGTTGGAGACGCACTCCATCATGTCCGGATGGGTGGCGTGGTAGGTCTTGCAGAACACGTCGAACTCTCCCGTTCAAGTCTATTGGCGTCATGCGTATCCGGTTTGGGTAACCGGTGTCAACCAGAGGTCATTGTGCATCTTTGCCGGGCCTCGGCACGGCGGAGGCGCGGCGGATCAGGTCGGAGGGAAACAGCGAAGGAGCAGCGGCTGCCGAGCCGGGTTCGATCAGCTTGCGAGCCGCGGTGCTCGCCATCGTGCGGATCGGCCAACGCACGGTCGTCAGCGGCGGCCAGATGTGCGCGGCGGTGGCGGTATCGTCGAAGCCGATGATGGAAAGGTCCTGCGGCACGTCCAGCCCTCGTTCCCGCGCGGCGTGCAGCAGGCCGGCGGCCATCTCGTCGTTGCTGGAGAAGACAGCCGTGGGCGGCTCCTTCGCGGACAGCAGCTGCTCGCCCGCAGCGCGCCCCGATTCGAACCGATAGGTTCCGCGCGCCATGATCGCCGGATCGGGCTTGAGCCCCGCGCGTGCCATGCCCTCGACGAAGCCGTCCTGCCGCTCGCGGGCGGAACGGAAGCCCTCCGGCCCCGCGATGAAGCCGATCCGCGTGTGGCCGAGTTCCGCCAACCAGGCCACCGCCTCGCTGACCGCCTGCCGGTCGTTGGAAGCCACCAGGCGCGCGTCCTCGTCAAGGCGCGCCGAGCCCATGCGCACAACTGTGCAGCCAAGGTCCAGGCACATCCGGGCAAGGTTGTCGTTCTCAGAAATCGGCGGCAGCAGCATGACGCCATAGAGGCGCTGCTGCTCGATGAAGCCGCGGATGTCATCGAGCAGAGTGGGGGAGTGCCGGTCGACGGGGCGCACGACCAGCGCGAACTCGGTGGCGCGGATCGTGTCGAGGATGCCTTCCTGCACGCCGAGCACCATCTGCGCGTTCGGATTGTCATGGATGAGGCCGAGCAGAAAGTTGCGGCGCAGCGCCAGCGCGCGGGCCTGCAGGTTGGGCACATAGCCCAGCTGCGCGATCACCGCCTCCACTTTTCCCCGCGTCGCATCGTTCAGCAGGGGCGACTTGTTGATGACCCGGCTGACGGTCTTCTTCGAGACGCCGGACAGCCGCGCGACATCGTTGATGGTAGGTTTTTGCCCATTTGCCATGTGGCGCTCTTGATGACCTCGCGTCCTGTACGATTTTCCGACTTGCGCTTGGCCAAGGCAAAAGGCAAGATGACACCGGTTACCATTCCGGGGAGCCGAGTGATACCAGCGGGGCGGCGCGCTGTCTCCATCCCGATTTTCCGTGCAATACGGATGGACGTCATCATGTCGGCGGATGCGAATGATCGCCGTGGCGGCATGGTGGCCCCGACTTCTTGGTGACACCGGTTTCTCGGTCACGGCCCCCGGACATGGAAGCCGGGATGAACTTTAGCGAAGTGTGGGGATTGGCTTGACGGATAAGGCAAAGGCAGTGGCCGAAGCGTTTGTGGCGGCGCGGCGCGAGAAGCGCGCCCTCGTCACCTATCCCGGTGAGGCGCCGACCGAAATGGGCGGGGCTTACCGGATCCAGGACCTCGCCATCGAGATCGATGGCCGCGAGATCGCGGGATGGAAGGTGGGCAAGATTAACCCACCTGACGACGAACGGCTTGCAAGCAACCGGCTGGCAGGACCGATCTTCGCCGACAGTGTCGTGCATGCGGCCTCTGGCGAGGCGCCGCAGATGCCGGTGTTTGCCGATGGCTTCGCGGCGGCCGAGGCCGAGTTCCTGCTGCACGTGGCGGCGGGTTGGGACGGCACCGTGCCCAAGGACGATGCCGCGACCCGCGACCTGCTCGATGCGGTGCACCTGGGCATAGAGGTCGCAAGCTCTCCTTACCCCGGCATCAATGCCGACGGGCCGCCGGTCACGGTGTCGGACTACGGGAACAACTATGGCATGATCGTCGGTCCTGTGCTGAAAGGTTGGGAAGCCATCGATTTCGCCGGCATCGAGGTTCGCCTCGAGATCGACGGCGAAGTCGCGGGCGAGGCGACGACGGCCACCATGCTCGACGGACCGCTGGGGGCGGTGCGCTTCCTGCTCGGCAACCTGGCAGCGCGCGGGATCGACTGCAGCAGTGGGACATGGGTCTCGACGGGGGCAGTGACGGGGGTGCACCCGGTGGCGCCGGGACAGAATGTCGTCGCCACGTTCGCGGGGCAGGGCACCGTCGCCTGCGGCATCGTGGCGGCACGGCCGGTCTGAGGAACAGGAAGCCGGCAGGGTGAAACGCCCGCCGGGATGGGAGCAGGGTCAATGGATGCAGGACTGGGCGGGATGAAGCCCAAAGCGGGCCAGGGCGAGGTCAGGGTTGGTCGCTACCGCTGGGTCGTGGTGGCGCTGCTGTTCGCGGCCACCGCCATCAACTACATCGACCGCCAGATGATCGGCGTGCTCAAGCCCACGCTGGCGGCGGAGTTCAACTGGAGCGAGTCGGACTTTGCCGGGATCGTCTTCTGGTTCCAGGTCGCCTACGCCATCGGCTATCTCTCTTTCGGCAAGGTCGTCGACATGTTCGGCGCGCGGCTGGGTTACATCGTCGCCATTGTCATCTGGACGGTGAGCCACATGGCGCACGGCTTCGCCACCGGCGTTGTCTCGTTCGCGGTGGCGCGCTTCGGTCTTGGCGTGGGCGAGTCCGGCAACTTCCCCGCCGGCATTCGCGCCGTGACCGACTGGTTCCCCCAGAAGGAACGCGCCTTTGCGATCGGCCTGTTCAATGCCGGCGCCAATGTGGGCGCCATCATCACGCCGCTGCTCGTGCCGCTGCTGGTGCTGTGGTTCGACTGGCGCATGGCCTTCTTCGTGACCGGCCTGTTCGGCATTGTGTGGCTGGCGGTCTGGTGGATGGTCTACCGCCACCCGAACGAGCACCCCCGCGTCGGCGCGGCCGAACTCGCCTGGATCCGGCAGGACCCGGCAGACCCGGTCGAGAAGATCGGCTGGGCGCGGCTGCTCGGCGTGAAGGAGACATGGGCCTATGCGCTCGGCAAGTTCCTGATCGACCCGATCTGGTGGTTCTTCCTGTTCTGGCTGCCCGGCTACCTGTTCGAGCGCTACGACCTCGATCTCAAGACCTTCGGCCTGCCGCTCGCCGCGATCTACCTGATCTCGGACCTTGGCAGCGTGGCGGGCGGGTGGCTTTCGTCCAGGCTCATAAAGGGCGGGCGCACGCCCAACTTCGCCCGCAAGGTGACGATGCTGATCTGCGCGGTCTGCGTGCTGCCGATCTGGTTCGTGCAGTCGGTCGACAACGTCTGGATCGCGGTGCTGGTGATCGGCCTTGCCACGGCGGCGCACCAGGCCTTTTCCGCCAACCTCTACACGCTGCCCTCAGACGTGTTCCCGCGCGGAGCGGTGGGCTCGGTGGTGGGGATCGGCGGCACCGTCGGCGCGTTCGGAGGCATGGGAATGGCGCTCTTCGCCGGATACATCCTCGACGCCACGCACAGCTATGAAGTGCTCTTCGCGATCTGCGCCAGCGCCTATCTGCTGGCGCTGCTGGTGGTCCATGTCCTCAGCCCCAGGCTTGCGCCGGTGCGGATGTCGAGCGCTTCGGTCGGCTGACGGAAGGGCCTTCGCACTCAGCCAGCGTCAAGGGGGCAGCGGCCGCGTGCCGCTGCCCCTTTCACATCAGCACTGAAGGCGGACTTGCTCGTCGCCGCTGCTCGATTGCTTTTGTCCTGCCGGATGGCCTAGGCTTCCTCCATCAACATCGCTGGAGCCTCCATGATCGACCGTCGCCGTTTTCTCGCCTCCGCATCCGCAGGCGCTGCCATCCTCGCGTCCGGTCCTGTATTCGCGCGTGTCTCCGCGCCCGGGACGGCGACGGGCAATCCTGCGCTTGCCGCCTTCATGGACAAGTACTTCGAAGCCCAGGTCGACGCCTTGCCGGAAACCGCGACCTCCCTTGGGCTGGACACCGGTGCCCGCGCCGCGCTGAAGGCCCATTTGACCGTACCCACCCGTGAACGCGAGGAGGAGGACAGGGCCCGGGTGCGCGCGGCCCGTGCCGAACTCGGCAAGATCGACCGGGCGTCGCTCAACGCACAGGATGCCATCTACCACGACACGATCGAGGCGAACCTCGATGCCGTCATCCGCACTTACGCCATTCCCTATGGGCAGGGCGGATGGCCGCAGGTCTACCGCGTCAGCCAGGGCGGGGGCGCCTACCTCAACACGGGCGACTTCCTCGACAACCAGCACACGATCAAGACCGCGGCGGACGCGGAAGCCTATGTCTCGCGCGTGAACGACTTCGCGGACGTGCTCGCGGCCGAGACCGACCGGATGCTTGAAGACTTCGGCATCGGCGTCATTCCGCCCGACTTCATCCTGAAGAAGACCATCGGCCTTCAGGCCGGGATGCTGGGCACGCCCGCCGGCCAGTCCACCCTCGTGCAGTCGATCGTGCGGCGCACGGGCGAGAAGTCGATCGCGGGCGAGTGGGGCACACGGGTCGAGAAGCTGGTCGCCGAGCGGGTCTATCCGGCGCTGCAGCGCCAGAACGATGCCCTGAAAGCCGCGCTCCCCAAGGCGGGTCACGAGGCTTCGGTGTCGCGCCTGCCGCAGGGCGAGCAGTACTATGCCAACAGCCTGAACTACATCACCACCACGCGGATGAGCGCGGATGAGATCCATCGCGTCGGCCTGCGGCAGGTGGCCGAGCTGACCGCGCTTTCGGACGAGATGCTCAGGAAGCAGGGCTTCACCAAAGGCACCGTAGGCGAGCGCATGATCGCGATGAACGCCGACCCCCGCAACGTCTATCCCAACACTGACGCCGCCAAGGCCGAGCTGGTCGCGCACCTGAACGGGCAGATGGCGGCGATGCAGAAGCTGCTGCCCAAGGCATTCGGCCGCCTTCCAAAATCGACCGTCGAGATCAAGCGCGTACCTCCCGAGATCCAGGAGGGCGCGGCGCAGGGTTACTACAACTCGCCCAGCCTCGATGGCACGCGCCCGGGCATCTACTGGATCAACCTGACCGACACCGCGAACTGGCCCAAGTATGGCCTGCCGACGCTGACCTATCACGAGGCGATCCCGGGCCACCACCTGCAGATCGCGCTCCAGCAGGAAAGCGCCGCCGCGCCCAAGCTGATGAACCTGATGGGCTTCTCCAGCTACACTGAGGGCTGGGGCCTCTATGCCGAGCAGCTGGCGGACGAACTGGGCGCTTACGACAACGACCCGCTTGGCCGGATCGGCTTCTACCAGAGCCTGCTGTTTCGCGCGGTGCGGCTCGTGGTCGACACCGGCCTGCATTCCAAGGGGTGGAGCCGCGAGCAGGCGATCCGCTACTTCATCGAGAACACCGGCCGCGCGGAAGGCGGTGCGACGTCCGAGGTCGAGCGTTACTGTTCCTGGCCGGGGCAGGCCTGTGCCTACAAGGTCGGCCACAACGAGTGGCTGCGCCTGCGCGAAAAGGCGCGCAAGGCTCTCGGCCAGCGCTTCGACATCCGCGCCTTCCACGATACGGCGCTGGCGGGCGGCGGCATGCCGTTGACGGTCCTCGAACGCGTCGTCGACAACTGGGTCGCGGGGCAAAGGCCCTCCGCCGCCTGAGGGGGACTGGCTGCCGCCGGATGTCGGTTCCCACAGCGGGACGATGTCCGGCGGCCGGACAGCTGGGCTTTCCGCCGGTGCGGCATGACCGAGAGACGCGTAACCGCTTCAGGAACCGGTGAGTTGCCACACCAAGAATGACGAGGCCGCCGCTGCTAAGCAGAAGCGCCTGACCATACAAGATTGTGCAATTGGAAATGTCTGCTGGCGATCCGGGCAGACACCAGATCCGCCCAAGTGGCGGCAAACACACGGCTGTTCAGAAGAAAATGGACCGAGCCGGAATCGAATTGATCGTTTAAGTATCTAAAGAATAACAGTTTTTTTCGACATGAGATTGCTCATCCATCGAGCATACCATCGAGATTTATTTTTATCCGGGTTCTATTCCCAGTGCCGGAATCGAAACGGTTGCGGGCGCGAGTCGCGGCTAATCATCCTTGTTGTATTTCTTAGCTGAATTGGCTTCCCCGTCCCATATTCAGCCGCCGTCGGTATCGACCAATATGAGTCGTGCCGATGAGGGGCTGCGAATGTCAGGGCTCACCGGAACCGGTAGATCCATTCAGACCTAGCCCTCCTGCCTCTTCAGATTTCCTCGAACGTCAAAGAGTCACGCGGCATGAAGATCTAGACTGCGCCTTGTCAAAAGGTGGGCAAAGACCGCTTGCGCCTTCACGTCCACTTCGTTCGGTTCATAGCTTTGGGGGAGGCCGGTTCTATCATCGTAGAGGAAGTTCGTTATCGCCACGCGAACCGCATCGCGTGTCGCCTGCTTCCCGGCAAAATCCTGCATGGTGTCCAATTGCTGCTTCAAGATTTCATATAGCCCAACGGCGACCTTCTTCAGCTTGACGATGTCGCTTTTTTCGAGGTCAGGCTTCATCAGCAAATCGAACAGGGCCAGGGTTTCTTCGTCCAATCCTTCGCGCACTGCACGGCGCTGTTCGCCATCCAGTTCCTCCGCCAGCACCAGGAGCGCCGCGAAGGTCCGCTCGATGTTCACGGCATCCTTCTCGCTGTTATAGTCCGAGACCAGTTGCTCATAATGTTTCTGGAAATCGGTGCGCAGCGGATTTTGGCGCAGCATCATACCCTTGGCGCTGCTACGCATGGCGCTGCCATCATCAGCCTGCCGGGCGAGAATTCCGAGCTCGGCGCGCTCTGGCGCCGTTACGATGCGCGGCCTGTGCGGCTGCTGCGTACCCGCGAAGGGCGGGCGCTCAGCCTGGAGCGCTATCTGCGTGCCGGCGAGTTCATGGGATCGCTGACGTTTGGCACGGCCGACGACACGGCCTACTTCTTCTACTCGGCGGGGATCGTCGCGCAGCTGGCGATGTCCTCGCATCTGCTCGACGTCGGCTTTCCCGACATGTGGTGTGCGAAGTACATCGGCCTTCATGTCGACCGCTCGCTGGCGTACGCCAACGCCACGGCGTTCGGCTATGAGGATGCTGCTACTGACCGGCTGATGGCCGTGCTGTCGCCCTACTGGAAATGGAACAGCCTCAGCCGGGCGCAGGGGATAGAGCCTGACGACGGTGGTTTCGCCAGCGACGAAGTTTGCGAGATCATCGTCCGGCTCGTCGACCACGTCGCGGAGGTGACAGGGCATGCCCGCCCGACACGCCGCGCCGCGCGATCCTGATCGGGCGATGTGGCGGCGAGCGGATTCGGCCCGCCAGACGCCCGTAATTAGGGAAAAGCTGCCGCCGCAACCGGGATGCGAGCCTTTCATCGCTCATCGCACGGTCATGAGACAAAAAAATTTGATCGTCCGGTAGGGTGCACCAGAGTGCACCAGGGTACACTTAGGGTGCCAGACGGGGCAGGATCGGACATGGGCGGGTTCTCATGCAGTTGCGCTTTTCCAGGGATGCCCCAATTCTACTCGTGGCCGGCCAATCCAACCCTCGGAAAAGGAAGGATGCGCCACATGAATACCGCCTCTCCCAATGCGTTCGTGCGTCTGCCTCAAGTGCTCAAGGAAACGGGGCTGTCGCGCGCGACGCTCTATCGCAAGGTCCAGGACGGGACCTTTCCCAAACAAGTCCGCATCGCGCAGCGATGCGTCGGCTGGCGTCGCGCTGCGATCGACCAGTGGCTGCAGAATCCCATGTTCTATTCGGTCGAGGACTACGCCTGAGCAATCAGCAGCCGCGCCCGCCGCAGCGGGCGCGGCCGATCGTTCACCAGCCCTTGCGCTCCTGCCGCCGCAGCGACCGGCTCAGCAGCAAGATTGTGCGGCCCATCTCGACCTCCACCCGCCGCACGCTGATATCCAGGCGCGCCGCGATCTCCTCGTAAGACCAGCCATCGTAGCGCACGAGGCAGAACAGCTGGCGGTGGAAGGGTGGCAGCGAATGCACCGCTCTCGCAACCCTGCGTGTTTGCGGGTCTTCGTACTCGGGAAAGGCATCGCGCAGCAACGCTTCGCGCACATACTGCTCCAGTCGATAGAGGGGCCCGATCATGACCGTTCCTCCCCGAATACGAGGAGATAGTCGGCACCCTTGCTGGCTGCGCTCGCCGCCCGGAAGATCGCCTTCTCGTCGGCTCGCATTGCTTCAAGCCACGCACCGATGTAATCCGAGTGCCGCACGGTCGGCTGGATGCCAAGTGTTGCGCAGGTGAACGCCGCCGTCATCTCGGCGACAAGTTCCTCTTTTGCGTACGCCGTCGAGCCGAACTGCCCGGACTGATCACGCTCCAGCCGACCTTTACCGCCGACCCAATGACCCATTTCGTGCAGCGCCGTGCGAAACCAGTTTATGGGCTCATGAAACGCAGCCTGTGGCGGCACCTGCACATAGTCCTGCCCCGGCGAATAGAACGCCTCGCTACCATCGATCCGAAAGTCCGCACCGCTCGCGGCAATCAGCCTGTCCACCTCGGCAATCGCCATGACGGGATCGGGCACGGCCGGCTCGGCCGCATACTGCTCGGGCAGCCCATCGATCTGGTCGAGATTGAACACGGTAAAGCGCTTCAGGAAAGCAATCGTTCGCGCCTCGCGGTCCTCGCACGCTGCCTTCGCTGCCTCGTCCTTCGGGGTGAAGCGGTCGGCATAGCAGATCACCGTGCCTTTCTCGCCGCGCCGCACATGCCCGCCTGCCTGCTCGGCCTGCTTGTAGGTAAGCCAGCGCTGCGAGGAAAACTGGCGTTCCACCGCCTCGCACCACAGGATCAGGATGTTGATCCCGGAATAGACCCGTCCGGACACGGCGTTCTGCGGCATCGTGCAAGGGCACCGGGCACTGTCCCAAGGCTGCACCCACGGCAGACGTCCTTCTTCCAGCTCTGCGATCACACGTGCGGTAACCTCGCCATAAAGGCTCTGACGGTCAGCCATGACTTCTCACTCCTTTCCTCAACCGCCATTGACCGGCGCCAGGGTGGCGGGGGGCGGCAGGAGCGGACTGAGAGCCCCGCCGGCTGAAGGCGGGGCGCACCCGAAGGGCTGAAATGAAATGGAGGACCCGGCAGCGCAGCGGACGGGTTGCGGCCCGTCGAGGCGGGGCTACAGGGCAGCGACGCCCCCCGCCACCTTGGAGCCGTCAAGGCTCAACGCCGCCGCGCGCCTGCGCGGCGACTGCTGAAGGGATGCCAGGAGCAGCCCGACCGAACCGCCCAAGGCGGGACGGAACGCGTCAGCGATCGTAACGGCCATGCCTACGAGACGCCGCACGGCGGCTCGGCTGGAGCGTGAGCGGAAGTAGAGCGCGGTCAGTCCGTTAGGGCTGGGACGCCGCAACCGCCTTGGGTCAAGGGGCCATTCTTACATCGAGAGGCCTGTTTAACATCACTACTGTTAAATGCGTGTCGGGCTCCAAAAGCACGGACGCAGCCACTGAAATTTATGACCCGCTATGACCAAACTTGGGCCGCAGGATGGTGGCGCCGCCGCGCAGCTGATCAAGATGATCCGACCAGTGCTGCATCATGCGAACACGCTCGTCCCAGTATTGACCGCGTGCATAAGCTCGGCGGATGGAGTTGCCGTCCGCATGAGCGAGCTGCCGTTCGATCGCATCGGGGTTCCAGCAGCCCATTTCGTTAAGCAGCGTTGCGGCCAGCGCCCGAAATCCGTGGCCTGTCATTTCGTCCTTGCCGTAGCCGAGCCGCCGGAGTGCGGCATTGATCGTGTTGTCCGACATCGGCCGGTCTACCGAACGAAGGGAGGGGAAAAGAAAAGGGCTGTAGCCCGCATCGTGCTCGATCTCGCCGAGTATGGCGACAACCTGCCGGGTGAGGGGGACAGCGTGGGGCCGGCGCATCTTCATCTTGTGACCGGGGATCGTCCAGACGCGCTTGTTGAGGTCAAACTCGCTCCATTCCGCCCAGCGCAGTTCGCCGGGCCGCACGAAAACATGCGCCAGCAGACGCAGCGCGGTCCGCGTAAGCGGATAGCCGTCATATTCATCGATAGTCCGCAGCAAAGCCCCGGCTTCGATCGGCGTGGTGATTGCGGCCCGATGAGTCGTTCGAGGGGTGACGAGGGCGCCGCGAAGATCCGAGGCGATATCGCGCTCGGCTCGAGCCGTGGCAATCGCATATCGAAAGACCTGGCTGGATGCGGTCCGTGCCCGATTGGCGGTGTCGTAGCGTTTCGTGGCCTCGATCTTCTTCAAGGCCAGAAGCAACTCATGCGCGGAGATTTCGCGGATGGGACGCTTTCCGATCGCGGGATAGAGCTTCGCGAGCAGCCAGCGTGCCTTCTTGAGCGTCATGGCTGCGGCACCTTCCGCAGCTATCTTTTCGAGCCACTCGTTCGCCACAGCTTCGAAAGTGTGCGCCGCCGCGAGCATTTTTTGGATCTTTTCAAGCTTGGCATGCTCGACGGGATCGACCCCCTTGACGAGAAGCCGCCGTGCATCGAGCAGTCGTTCTCGCGCCTCCCCCAGCAGCAGCTCTGGCCAACGCCCGAAGGTTATGGTTCTCTGCTTGCCTAGAAAGCGGTAATTCATTCGCCAGACGCGTAAGCCGCTGGGTTCGATCTGGAGGTACAGCCCATCGCGGTCGCTGAGCTTGTAGGCCTTGTCTTTTGGCTTAGCACGCGACACCCAGGCTGCGGTGAGCCCGGACTTCTGCCGCTTTCCTTCCAACATGATGGTATCTCCCCATCGCTATGGCGGGGCGTACCATCAAATCTTCCATGATTGGGGTGAGATTTGGTGAAATGGCCCGAACCTGTCGGAGACATTTTACCACGTAAAAATGTCGGAAAACAGCCACTTATGCGATGCTCTCAGACCCTCTGAGAAGCAAAAATGGAGGCCCGAGCCGGAATCGAACCGGCGTGCAAGGATTTGCAGTCCTCTGCGTCACCACTCCGCCATCGGGCCATCCGTGTGGAGGAGTGCGCGCCTAGCAACCGATCGCGGGGAGCGCAATGGGTTTTGCGCAGCTTATCGCAAATAGCGCGGTCGATCCCCAGGGAAGGGGTCGCGGGTTGGCGGGCCCCTGGTGGAACAGCGGCGGTTCCCGGCGCTTCCTGTCGGGTGGCTGCAGTGCCGTGGACGCGCTAGCCTGCCGCATCCCTCTGGCAGAAGGCGCATCGCATGATTCTAGGAGTTGTTCTTGCCGGAGGGCTGTCGCGGCGGTTCGGGAGCGACAAGGCGCTGGCGGAACTCGGCGGTCACACTCTGATCGCCCGCGCCGTGGATACGCTTTCGGGATGGTGCGAGCACGTCGTCGTCGCGGGACGGGAGACCGCTCCAGCTCCCACGCTGCCCGACTGGCCGCGCGCGGGCATGGGGCCACTGGCCGGGCTGGCGGCAGCGCTTCGCTTCGCGCAGGACGAAGGCTACGAGGCGGTGCTCAGTTGCGGCGTCGACGCGGCGGTGCTGCCCGAGGACCTTCCCCGCCTCTTGTCGCCGGGCCCCTCGTTCCTTGCCGAACAGCCGGTGATCGGCCTTTGGCCGCTCTCGTGCGTGCCCGTACTGGAAGAGCTGCTGCACGGGGAGGGCCCCCACTCGCTGTACCGGTTCGCCGGGAGCATCGGGGCGCGCGCGGTGGAAACGCCGCAGCCTGTTCCCAACATCAACACGCCGGCCGACCTCATAGCGCTGTCACGGTCGACGAAAGCCTGACCTCGCGACGCTCGCGGTTCCACGGGGTGCAGGCGAGCACTCAGAGCGCGGCAAGCACGGTGTGGCGCCGGGGTGCTCCGCACTGCGGAAAGTGCGCCGCAGCCGCCATCGTGCTGTCTGAAAGGGCGAGGCAGTATCCCCCGGCGCTTGCGGTCGCGATTGCGCCGGTCAGTCCCACAAATTCCAGCTTGCGCCGCAGCCGCGACATATGGACCGCGATGCTGTTGGTCTCGGGCATGAAGCCGAGGCGCCACACGTCATGGAGGAGGTCCTGCTTGGTGACCGTTTCGCCCGGCGTGTCGGACAGGCGCCAGAGGAGGGCGAACTCCCGCGGATTGAGGTTCATCGGCTTGCCGAACCCGTAGGCCTTGCGCGCCAGAAGGTCGAGCTCGAGATCGCCGAGCCGGCGGTGGCGAGGCAGCCAGCGGGTGAGTTCGGCAAGGCGCGATGCCCTTGCCTCGAATTCGCCGGGCTCGATCGTGCAGCTCACCGCTTCGCCGAAGCCCTCCTTGAGCAAGGCCGCGCGCTCATGCGCATCGGCCGCGCCCACCACGAGGATGAAGCGCCGCACCTCTTGCGGCAGGGCCAGTACGTCGCCCCAGGCGTGGCCGTCCGGCTCGCTTGCCTGGGCAAGGATGATGCATTCGGTGGAAGGCTCTCCCGCCTCCTCGAGGATCCACCCCGATTGGCGCAGGTCGCACCCTTGTGGAATCGCCCCCGGTCCCAGCCAACGAAATCGATGAAGTGCGCTTCCCCGCACGTGATAGCTTGCCATGTGCCCCCCGGCGTCCTTGAGCCTGTGTCGGGGGCGAAACTGTCGTTCTTCAGTACCTCGGAACAACACCTAAAATCTTACAGTACCAACCGGTTCGCTGGGGTGAAGCGCCGCACAAATCCGCGCTTTTTGGCGGAAGCTGTGCGGCGCGTGCATGCGATCAGGTGGCCGGCGTATTCACGCCCTTGGACGCGAGGTAGCGCTTCACGTTGCGCGCCGCCTGGCGCAGGCGCTGCTCGTTCTCGACCATGGCGATTCGGACGAAGCCCTCGCCGTCCTCACCGTAGCCGACGCCCGGCGCCACCGCGACTTCGGCATGGGTCAGCAGCTGCTTGGAGAATTCCAGGCTGCCCATCTCCTTCAGGGCGGGAGGCAGCGGCGCCCAGGCGAACATCGAGGCCTTGGGCGGAGGGATGTCCCATCCGGCCCGGCCGAATGCCTCGACCATGACGTCGCGGCGCTTCTGGTAAAGCTCGCGGTTGCGCGCGACGATGTCCTGCGGGCCGTTCAGGGCAGCGCAGGCCGCCGCCTGGATCGGCGTGAAGGCGCCGTAGTCGAGGTAGGACTTCACCCGCGTCAGCGCCGCGATCAGCTTCTGGTTGCCCACCGCAAAGCCGATGCGCCAGCCTGCCATGGAGTAGGTCTTGCTCATCGAGGTGAATTCGACGGCGACGTCCTTCGCGCCCGGCACCTCGAGGATCGAGCGGGTCGGGTTCCCGTCGAAGTAGAGCTCGGAATAGGCGAGGTCGGACAGGATCCAGACCTTGTTCTCCTTGGCCCAGGCGACGAGGCGCTCGTAGAAGGCAAGGTCCACCGTCTCGGCCGTGGGGTTGGACGGATAGTTGACGATCAGGATCGAGGGGCGCGGCACGGTGAAGGCCATCGCGCGGTCGAGCGAGCGCCAGTAGTTCTCGTCCGGAGTGGTCGGCACCGAACGGATCGTGGCGCCGGCGATGATGAAGCCGAAGGTGTGGATCGGATAGCTGGGGTTCGGCGCCAGTACCACGTCACCGGGCGCGGTGATCGCGGTGGCGAGACTGGCGAGGCCCTCCTTCGAGCCCATGGTGACCACGACTTCGCGTTCGGGGTCGAGCTCGACGTTGAAGCGATTGGCGTAGTAGTTCGCCTGGGCGCGGCGCAATCCGGGGATGCCCTTAGACTGCGAATAGCCGTGGGCGTCCGGCTTCTGGGTCACCTCGCACAGCTTGTCGAGCACGTGCTGGGGGGGCGGCAGGTCGGGATTGCCCATGCCGAGGTCGATGATGTCCTTGCCCGCCTGCCGCGCTGCGTGCCTCATCGCGTTCACTTCGGCGATGACATAGGGCGGCAGTCGCTTGATGCGGTAGAACTCGTCTTCCATGACCTTGATGTTTCCATATACGCCGCGGCAAAATGGCCGCCCGGTTCCTGTAGGGGATTACGTCGTTCGCGCAAATGGGGTCTGGCGAAAGATCGTTGCGCGTTTCACTGCCCGGAAAGCGCGACAAGGGGACTCGACAGTGCCGGCGCGCGGCGTCAAACCGGGGAGAGCCAAGTGAATGGAGAGCGATTGCCGATGGCCACCGACGCCGACCTGACCAGCGACGTCACGCATGTCCCGCCCGTGGCCGAGACCAAGGCTCAGGCGCCGGGATTGTCCGCGTTGTTGGGGCAGATGGTTCCGGCCGGCGGCACGCCCGAGGCGGAGGCTGCGGTACACTGGGCCGAGATCGCCGGGCGGCTGCATTCGATGTGGACGGATTTCCAGGTCGAGCAGCTAGGCAAGGCCACCGAAAAGGCGCCGCAATTCGCCGATCCGATGAAGTGGATCGCGACGGCCGAAAGCGTCTTGCGCCAGTTGCCCTTCACCAATCCCGAAGTTCAGCACAAGCTCTGGAACGACGGGCTTGCCCTCGCCAACTCGGTGTTCGGCCAGTTCGGGCTGGGTCCCAGGGGGCAGGAGGGTGCGCCGGTCGGCCCAGCGGACGAACTGCAGCTTCCACGCAGCGACCGGCGCTTCGCGGACCCGGAATGGCGGCGCCAGCCCTTCTTCGCCTTCCTGCACCAGGCCTATCTGATGATGGGCGAGCAGATGCTTTCGATGGCCGATGCGGTCGAGGGGCTGGAGCCTGCGCGCAAGGCACAGCTGGTCTTTGCCACCCGCGCCATGGTGGACGCACTGAGCCCGGCGAATTTCCCGCTCACCAACCCGGTGGCGCTTGGCCGGGCGGCCGAAACCAAGGGCGAGAGCCTGGTGCGCGGCTTCGAGAACATGCTCGACGACATGCGCAAGGGCCAGCTCACCCACACCCGACCCGGTGCTTTCGTTCTGGGCGAGAACATCGCGGTGACGCCGGGCAAGGTGGTGTTCGAGACGCCGCTGTACCAGCTGATCCAGTACACGCCGACGACCGACCGCGTGCTCGGCACCCCGCTGCTGATCTTCCCCCCCTGGATCAACCGCTTCTACATCCTCGACCTGAACGCGAAGAAGAGCTTCGTGCGCTGGGCGGTGGAGCAGGGCATCACGGTGTTCATGGTCTCGTGGAAGTCGGCCGACGCGTCGATGGCGGAACTGGTCTGGGACGACTACATCGCCGCGCAGATCGAGGCGATCGATGCCGTGCGCGCGCGGCTCGATGTCCCGGCGGTTCACACCATCGGCTACTGCGTGGCGGGCACGACCCTGGCGGCGACGCTTGCGGTGCTCGCCCGGCACGGCGAAGAGGCCAAGGTCGCGAGCGCCACCTTCTTCACCGCGCAGGTCGACTTCGAGGAAGCCGGCGACCTCAAGCACTTCATCGACGATACCCAGATCGAGACGGTGGGTCACCTCTCGCCCGAAGGCTACCTCGATGGGCGCTATCTGGCCGCAACGTTCAACATCCTGCGCGGCAACGATCTCATCTGGAGCTACGTCGAAAACAATTACCTGAAAGGCGAGGAATACCCCGCCTTCGACCTGCTCCACTGGAACGGCGACGTCACCAATCTGCCCGCGCGCTGGCATCGCGACTACCTGCGCGACCTCTATCGCGACAATCGGCTCGTCGTGGCCGATTCGCTTCAGGCGGGCGGCACCGCCATCGACTTGCGGCGCATTTCGACACCGACCTATATCCAGGCCGGGCGCGAGGACCACATCGCGCCGGCGTCCAGCGTGTGGAAGCTCACTCGCTATCTTTCGGGGCCACAGACCTTCGTGCTTGCGGGATCGGGCCACATCGCTGGCGTGGTGAACCCGCCATCCTCGGGCAAGTACCAGTACTGGACGAACGAAGGCGGGCCAGAGACGCTGGAGGACTTCATCGCAGGTGCAACCGAGCATCCGGGAAGCTGGTGGCCGCACTGGGCGGCATGGCTGCGCGCCCGCGACGACGCGGAAGTGCCGGCACGCGGCAAGCGGCGGCCTGGCGGTCGCGGAGACACGGTGATCGAGGACGCCCCCGGCCGCTACGTCGCGGCGCGCTGAACCGCCCCAATTCGGCTTAGCGGCACGCCGGTCCGGGTAAAAGATGCGCTAGATTGATAGCTGTGACACACTGCAGCAATCCAATCGGCTGTACCTTGCTTGAGGCCTGCACACCTCTGGCATTGTGCGCTGCAGCATCGTTTTGCAGTGCAGCATTCGTCAGTTGACTTCGCTTGTGCAAAAATCTATTTTGCGTCGCAGCAACCGTTCGAACGAATCGTAAGTTATCTTCCGCAAGGGTCTTCCGGGCCCGAGGTTCACGTTCTCACCAAGGCTGGATTTTCCCACATGGCCGATAACGAAGATACCAAGGATACCAAGAACAGGGCCGCTGCCGCGGCTACAAAGCCCGCGGTCCTGCCGGGCATTCCCACTCAGTCGGCCGCGAAGGCGCCAGAAACTCCCAAGCCGGGGGCGTTCAAAGCTACTGCAGGTGCCCCTCCGTCGGTTCCGGCGCAAGTCGTCGAAGCCGCCAAGGCCGTTGCAGGATCGGCTGCCAAGGGCGCCTCTGCCGCTCCGGAAATCGGTGGTGGCAAGCAGAAGCTGATCAAGCCGAGGGCAGCGCCCGGTATCGCCAAGCCTGCCGTCGCCGAGCCCAAAGCTTCGGAGGCGGCTGCCGTGCCACAGGTAAAGTCCAGCGCGCCTGCCGGGCAGGTGGCCAGCCCGTCTTCCTCCCCTGCTGAGCCCGCGAAGGACGATGCTGAGGACGTGAAGGCTGCGGCGCTGCCTAACCCGGCCCCGGCTGCGGCCAGCTACGCCGAACCAAGCCCCGCTATCGATACCCAGCCCACCACCGGTACAAAGCCCGCCTTTGCAGGCCTTTTCACCAATTTCATGCTCGAGGAACACAACATGGACATGAGCAATAACTTCGCCGGCATCCAGGACGCCATGACCGAAGCACAGGCAAAGGCGAAGGCTGCCTTCGACAAGAGCACCAGTGTGCTGGGCGAAGTGAGCGAGTTCGCCAAGGGCAACGTCGAGGCCGTCGTCGAATCGGGCAAGATCATGGTCGAGGGCATGCAGGGCTTCGGCTCGGAGCTCGTCGCAGAGGGCCGTACCGCTTTCGAGACCATGACCGGCGACATCAAGGAACTCGCTGCCGCCAAGTCGCCCACCGACTTCTTCAAGATCCAGGGTGACATGGTGCGCAAGAACTTCGACAGCGCCGTCGCCTACAGCTCGAAGAACAGCGAAGCCATGCTCAAGCTGTTCAGCGACTCGTTCGCTCCCATCTCGGGCCGGATGAGCGTCGCCATGGAAAAGGCGCGCTCGGTCTCGGTCTGAGCGGCCGGGCTGCTCCCGCCGTCCGAATGAACCCGTTCATCGGACCGGTGGGGCGCCAAATCCAAGAATGTGGTCCGGGGCATCTTGTTATCAGGTGCCCCGGTACGATATTCTGGGCACCATGACTTCCCTGATCGCCGATTCCGAACCTGTCCTTCGTCCCAGCGCGTCCGCCTGGATTGCGCCCGTGGGCGGCGAGGGGGAAGATGGCGGCGGTGACCGCGGCACGGATGGCGACCAGGAAGTCGGCATCGCGACCAAGACCCGCGCCAAGCCCAAGAAGCCGAGCCAGTTTAAGGTGCTGATGCTCAACGACGACTATACCCCGATGGAATTCGTGGTGATGGTCCTCAAGCGGTTCTTCAACATGGACCTCGAGCAGGCCACGCGGGTGATGCTCCACGTCCACCAGAAGGGCGTGGGGGTCTGCGGAATCTTCCCCTACGAAATTGCGGAAACAAAGGTGAACCAGGTGATGGATTTTGCCCGGCAGAACCAGCATCCGCTCCAGTGCACGCTGGAGAAGGCCTGAGCCAAGGACGGCCGAGCCGCCGGGAAGCGCTAGCGCAAAAGCTGCTTTTGCCGTCCCCACGGGCGGCAACCTTGCCTCTCCGCCAACGTTAGAGCACAGGCCATTGGCCGCCTATCCGGACGTGCCATGCAGGCTCGTGCCGCCGCATGACGACAAATTGCTTTGCCCGCGCGGTCCCAGCCGTTAAGGGCCGGGGGAACGGTTCAGTGACGACGCCGGTCGGAAAGTGCTCTAGTTGAAGTTCATCAACGACATCGACCGGTATATCCTTCGCCTCGTGCTGATGCCGATGTTCGGCATCTTCCTGCTTGCCGCGTCGCTTCTCGTCATGGACAAGATGCTGCGCCTGTTCGATTTCGTCGCCACCGAAGGCGGACCGATCGGCGTCGTCTTCAAGATGCTGGCGAACATGCTGCCCGAATATGCCAGTCTCGCCATCCCGCTTGGCCTGATGCTCGGCATCCTGCTCGCCTTCCGCAAGCTGGCGACCAGTAGCGAACTCGACGTGATGCGCGCGGTGGGCCTCAGCTACACCCGCATGCTTCGGGTACCCTACATGATCACCGTCGTGCTGGTGGTGTGCAACTTCGCCATCGTCGGTTACCTGCAGCCGCTTGCGCGCTACTACTACGAAGAGCTGAACTACGAGCTCAAGTCCGGTGCGCTGGGCGCTTCCATCAAAGTGGGCGAGTTCACCGCGCTCAAGGACCGCATCGCCCTGCGCATCGACGAGAGCCGCGACAACGGTCAGCGGCTGATGGGTATTTTCGCGCGTCTCTCAAACGACAAGGGTCAGGTCCTTTCGATCTCGGCGCGGGAAGGCCGGTTCCTCGCGCTTAAGGACCATCCGGACACGATCATCTTCCGCCTCGAGCAGGGCCAGATCATCCAGGACATGCCCGGCCAGATGCCGCGCGTCCTGTCCTTCACCAGGCACGACCTTCCCATCGAGCTCCCAGCGATCGAGAAATTCCGCCAGCGCGGTGGGCAGGAGCGCGAATACCTCCTGCCCGAGCTCATGAAGCTGGGCTGGAACAAGGAAATCCCGCGCGAGGATCGGGTGTCGAGCCAGGCGAACTTCAACTACCGCATGGTGGAAGTGGTCATGATGCTGCTCCTGCCGCTGCTGGCGGTTGCGCTCGCCATTCCTCCCAAGCGGTCGACCTCGGCGCTGGGCCTGTTCGTTTCGATCGTGATGGTGGTGGCCTATCACAAGGTCAACCAGTACGCGAACGACGTCGCCTCGCTTGGCAAGATCAGCCCGATCCTGGGTCTGTGGGGCCCCTTCTTCGTATTCGCGGCGCTGATCGTGTGGATGTACTGGAAAGTCGCCTACGTGCCGGGCGGGCAGCCGCTGGGCTGGCTGGAGACGGCTTCGAGCAAGATCATGAAGCGCGTGAAGTCGCTGCTGCGCCGGAACAGGCGCGGCCCGATCCTGCCCGTGCCGGCGGAACAGGGCTGACATACAGATGGAATTCTTCCCCTCCCGCACGCTGACACTGTACCTTGCGCGGCTTTTCGTCACCCGCATCCTCGCCGTGCTCATCATGCTGGTGCTGGTGCTGCAGGTCCTCGACCTGCTGGGAGAGAGCGGCGACATCCTGGCCCACCCGGGCAACGGCCAGATGCAGCTCCTCTACTATGTGAGCCTGCGCGTGCCGCAGCTTGTCGCCCGCTTCCTGCCCTATTCGGTGCTGCTGGCCACGATCATCACGCTGGCGACGCTCAACCAGAACAGCGAAGTCATATCGATGAAGGCGGCCGGGCTTTCGGCGCACCAGGTGCTGGCGCCGCTGATCATGACCGCGCTCGTCATCTCGGGCCTGAGCCTTGCCTTCAACGAGCGCGTGGTGACCCGCGCGACCTCGACGCTGGCAGCGTGGGAGGCGGTGGACTATGGCCCCGTACCCGAGGCGACTGCGGCGAAGGCCAACCTCTACCTTGCCGACGGGCGCGACCTGCTGCTCGCGCAGTCGCTGACGGGCGAGGGCGACCGAATGGTGCTGAACGGCGTCACCTTCTATCGCCGCGATGCCAACGACATGATCGTAGAGCAGCTGCGCGCCGACCGCGCCACCTACCTGAACCCGGGCTGGAAGATGGACCGGCCGGTCAAGTTCGACGTCGCCGCGGCGCGGACCACGCAGCTTGCCTCCGCGACGATCGCGCCGGGGATCACGCCGGCCAAGATCTACCTCTCCAAGGTGGATGCCGACGCCGAGGACATCTTTACCCTGTCGCGCTCGATCGCGGCCGTGCGCGAGGCCGGGCAACGGACGAGCGAGCTGGACGCGGCATGGTGGCACAAGCTTTCCGGGCCGCTCTCATCGGCGCTGATGCCTTTGCTGGGAGCGGTCGCCGCCTTCGGACTGGCCCGTTCGGGCGCGCTGCTGATCCGCGCCGTGATCGGCATGGCCTTGGGTTTCGCCTACTTCGTGTTCGACAACGCGGCTCTGGCCATGGGCAATTTCGGCGGATACCCGCCTTTCATTGCGGCCTGGGCACCGTTCCTGCTGTTCGCCCTTATCGGCGAAACGGTGCTGATCCGCACCGAAGAATGAGCTGAGGCAGGGCGGCAGGCCTCCAGCCTGTGCGTCCGAAGTCAGGTGAGGGCGATGGTCCGTGAGCGCTGTTGGGCGATCCGCCTCCCGCCGGAAGCTTCTTCGCTGATAGAGGGACAGTCTTCCGACACGGGCTTTTCAGCCCGCCCCCAGCCTTTCCTTACCGGGCCGTCATCGTGCTGCGTGCAAGGCGCATCAGCAGTGGAGCGAGGCCCGGGTAGCTGGCCTTGCGGTAGGTCGAAGCTTCTCCAAGGTGCTGGCTGATGCGGCGATGGGCTTCCGAAAGCGAATGGTACGGCAGCGAGGGCAGCAGGTGGTGCAGGGCGTGATAGCGCAGGCCCACCGGCGCCCACAGGCCGGAAAAGCGCGCCGGAGGCGGCACGTTCACCGAATCGAGGTACTGCGCGGTGACGGTCATCGCCTCGCCGTCGTTCTCCCACAGGTGCGCGACCAGGGTGCGCACCTGGTTGAGGAACGCGGTTAGCGAAACCACGCAAAGGGCGATCAGAAGCGGGCACCAGCCCCAGGCGAAGCTCGCCGCGAGAACCGCGATCGCCCAGACCGAGCAGCCGACTTCCTGCCAGAACACCATGCGCGCGAAGTCGCCTTCAGGCCGGCGGCGGCGGTACTGCGGGTTGATGGCGAGCGCGGAGGCGCGCTCCCACACCAGGGTGCGAAGCGGCGGGATCACGGCGCCCAGCGGCACGAGCACGGCCGAACGGACCAGCAGCGCCACCGGCAGCAGGATCGCGGTCAGCGCGAAGACCGGCAGGCTCCACGGCTTCATCAGCGCGAGCGGCAGGTATTCGGGATCCTCGACAGTGCCGTAGCGGGTGCGGGCGTGGTGCTGGGTATGCACGCCCTCATACATGAACGAGGGGATGAGCATCGGAATGCCGACAAGCAGGTTCCAGCCCATGCGAAAGCCGGGCAGCGCGTCCTTGTGGATGTGCGTCAGCTCGTGGATGAACAGCAGCGCCCGGTACAGCGCGAGCGCCGAGAGCAGTCCCAGCAGCACCGCGGCGACGGGATGGCTCACCAGGATCGCGCCCGCCAGCGCCGCGTAGCCGACGAAGGCGCTGGCCAGCATGTCGGGCCAGTAGATGCCGGGCCGGGCGACGGCGATGTCGCGCGTCAGCTCCGCTGCAGCGCGCAGCATCGCCTTGTCGTCGGGCATCTGGGAATGCCACGTCGAAGCGGGCGCGGCATCGCGCGGCGCCTGCACGGGGGCAGTCATGTCGATCGCATTGCGGGCATTCATCATACGCGTATTCCACAGGCATCCGGGCATAACCGCGCGCCGGACGGGGTTGGCCGCACTTCGCCGCGCGGCGGGGCAGGGGACTGGACTTGACAACCGGCCACTGTCGGCAGCAGGTCGCGCTCACATCTTTTCCTAAGCCGAAACAAAGGCAGCATCGTGGCCATGGCTGAACTAGTGATCACTCCCATTTCCAGCAAGGCCGATCGTGCTGCCTTCGTAGACCTTGCCTACCGGCTCAATGCGGCAGATCAAAACTGGGTGCCGAACCTGCGCTCGGAGGAGATCTCCAAGTTCACGCCGGGCAAGAACCCCTATTTCGACCACGCCAAGGTCCAGCTCTTCCTTGCCCGGCGCGGTGGCCGGGTGGTGGGACGCATATCGGCGCACATCGATGAACTGGCGCTGAAACAGCCGGTGGAGCAGGGCATGGGGCCTGGCACCGGTAACTGGGGCGCGATCGAGGCGGAGGACGAGGAGACGGCGGGCGCGCTGATCGCGGCGGCCGAGGGCTGGCTGCGCGAACAGGGCATGACGCGCGTTGTGGCGCCGATGAACCTGTCCGTCTGGGAGGAACCCGGCATCCAGGTGCTGGGCCACGATCATCCCCCGATGGTGATGATGGCGCATCACAACGCCGCCTACCAGGGCTGGATCGAGCGCGCCGGATATGGGCGCGTCAAGACGCTGCGCACGTTCGATCTGGACATCCGCCAGGACTTCCCGCCGCTGATCCGGCGCATCGTCGCCTCGGGCGAGAAGAACGCGAAGATCCGCATCCGCGAGGTCGAGCTCAAGCACTTCGGCCGCGACGCCGCGATCATCTGCGACATCCTCAACGATGCCTGGTCGGACAACTGGGGCTTCGTACCCTTCACCCCGCGCGAGATCGAGTACACGGGCAAGGCGCTCAAGCCGCTGGTTCACCCCGGCCTCATCCGCATCGCCGAGTACGAGGGCGAGCCCGTCGCCTTCATGATGACGCTGCCGGACCTCAACGGCGTCCAGATGCGGGTGAACAAGCGCAACGGCAAGCCTTCGCTCCTCGGGCTGATCCGGCTGCTGCTGTGGCTGCGCAAGCCTCGCCCGGCCGAGATGCGCGTGCCGCTGATGGGCGTGCGCAAGAAGCTGCAGTCCTCGCGCCTTGCCAGCCAGCTGGCTTTCATGATGATCGAGTACATCCGCCGCGAGGCGCTGGAGACATTCGCGGCCAAGCGGGCGGAGATCGGATGGGTGCTGGAGGACAACCAGGGCATGGTCGCCATCGCCGACGCCATCGGCAGCAAGGTCAACCGCGAGTACGCGGTTTACGACAAGGCTCTGTGAGGCGCTCTTAAGGCGTAGGAGCCGGCGGCGCCGGTTCGGCGACTGCGGGGCCTTCGGGGCCGCTCACCACGTCGTCCTCCGCCGCTGCCGTGGCCGTCACGCTCCCCCGGCTGCGCGAGGGTTCGTCGTAGAGCCCGGCATCCGCAGGCGGGGAGAGCGAGGCTTGCGAGCGCACCGTGTCGTAAGGGAGCATGTCGTCGCTGGCCGAGCGGGGAAGGAGCTCTCCCCCCGCCGCCGCCTTGGGTTGCGGCTTCCCGCGGTCGCAAGCGGCAAGGGTGAGGACGGCTCCGGTCGCGGCCAGGACCATCAGGCGCGGGAACTTCATGCGGTGGTCTCCGGAGGGCAGGGGCTTTCGAGCGCGGCGAGGAACGTGGGTGCCCGCCCGACCAGCGCCGCGTCCCATTGTGCAAGGTCCACCGCCTTGCCCAGCCTCGCAAGGCTGGTGACGCCGAACTCCTCGATCCCGCAGGGTACGATGCCGGTAAAATGGGCAAGGTCCGGGCGGATGTTGACCGCGAAGCCGTGCATCGTCACCCATTTGCGGATGCGCACGCCGATGGCGCCGATCTTGGCTTCGCGCCCGTCGATGTCCTGCGTCCACATGCCGATGCGGCCGTCGGCGCGAAACGCCTCCACCCCGAAGTCCGCCAGAGTGTCGATCACCCAGCCTTCCAGAGCGTGGACGAAGCCGCGCGCGTCGCGGGCGCGCTTCCTCAGATCGAGCAGGACGTAGCCGATGCGCTGGCCCGGGCCATGATAGGTGTAGCGCCCACCGCGCCCCGCCTCCACCACCTCGAAGCGGGGATCGAGCAGTTCGGCGATGGCCGCGCTGGTGCCGGCGGTGTAGACGGGGGGATGTTCGAGCAGCCAGATGAGCTCGCGCGCCTCGCCGGCGGCGATGGCGGCGTTGCGCGCCGTCATCTCCTCCAGCGCCTCGCGGTAGGGGACGGGCTGCGCCGAGACGCGCAGCTCGATATCACCCGGAAGAATGGCGGGAATCGTCATGGCGCGTTGCGTGGCGTCATTCCCTGCGGTTATCAAGAGCCTTTAGGCGAGCGCGCGTCGTCCGCCGGCCCGATACCCAGCCCCGTGAAGGCAATCCTGGAGCCCAAGTCATGAAGTTCGACAGCAACAGCGCGTGGACAGACGCCACGACGGCGGTGCGCGCCAACCGCGAAGTGCTGCTGGCGCTGGGCGGCGTGTTCTTCCTGCTGCCCACCCTGCTGTCGACCGTGTTTCTCGACGGCGTGCAGACCCGGATGCTGGAGGCGATGAGCGCCAACAAGCCCCAGGTGCTGAACGCGCTGGTGGCCGACAACATGGGCCTGCTGCTGGGCTTCGGGCTTGGCGGCACGGTGGTGCAGATGATCGGCTATCTGGCGGTGACCGCGCTCATCAGCGATCGCGGCCGGCCGACCGTGGGCGAATCGATCAGCCGCGGGCTGCGCGCGGTGCCGACGCTGCTGGCGGTGGCGATTATCGCTTTCCTGGCTTTGACCGTGGGCATCCTGGCGCTTTCGCTCGTTGTGGTGGGGCTGTTCTCGCTGGTAGGCGCGGCAAGTGCGGGGGGCGTGCTGGCGGTAGTGCTGGTGATGTGCGCGGGAACGTACGCCTCGGTGAAGTTCTCGCTGGTGGTGCCGGTGATCGTCAACGAAGGCGTTGCCAACCCGATCGCCGCGATGGCGCGCTCGTGGAAGCTCACGCGCCGGAACAGCCTGCGCCTTTTCGGTTTCTACACGCTGCTGACGCTGGCCTATTTCGCGATCGCGCTCGTCGCGACCTTCATCCTCGTGGGCCCGGCCATGCTGGTACTGGGCAAGGGGCAGGCGGCGGTGCTGGTGATGGGCGTGGTGACCGGCGCAATCGGTGCCGTCGCCAGCGTGATCCTGGCGGCCGTGCTCAGCCAGACGCATCGGCAGCTGGCCGGACCTTCCAGCGCGGCAATGGCGGACCTGTTCGAGTAGTCGCCTGCTGACGGGGAGGAGCAGCGGTCTCCTCCCGAAGGCATCAGCCTTCGTCTTCGTCCTTCCAGCCCCACCACAGGAAGCAGGGCGGCACGTTGATCAGCTCGTAGCTATCCTCGATCCGCTTGAAATGGCGTGCCATGTAGCTGCGCGCCTTGGGGCGGAACTGGTAGACGAGGAATGCCCCGCCCTTGCGGATGACGCGGTAGGTGGCCGCTGCGATTGCCGGGGCGACGCCGTCGGGCAGGGTGGAGAAGGGCAGGCCCGAGAGCACGTAGTCCGCCTTTTCGTGCCCGTGGGCGCGCACAATGTCCTCGACGTCGGCGGCCGAACCATGGACCGCGATGAAGCGGCTGTCGGTGATGGTGCGGCGCAGATAGTCGATGAACAGCGGGTTCGTGTCGATCACGATCAGCGTGCCGTCGCGCGGAAGCTTGTCGAGCACGGGCTGGCAGAAGGTGCCGACGCCCGGGCCATATTCCACGAAAAGCCTGCAATTCGGCCAGTCAACGCGCGAGAGCATGCGATTGATGACGAAGCGCGAGGACGGCACGATCGAGCCGACCATCACCGGGTTGCGCAGGAAGCCCTCGAAGAACACGCCCCAGGGCCCGAGGCCTTGCTTGATCTTGCGTCGGATGCGCTGGGGCAGGGCCTCGCGGGCAAGCTCGGTACTGGTCATGCGGCTGAAGGCTCTCGCAGTTTTGTTATGGCGTTTGAAGGCCATGCGGTGGCAGATCGGAAGCATCATTGCAAGGCGATGACGCTTCGGCGTGAGGCGAAACGAAAGAAGCGGGGTGGACGGACGAATCCGCCTCAGAGGATCTCGTGAACCGTCTCCTGCGGACGACAAAGCCTGGCACCTCTTTCGGTTTCCACCAGGGGGCGCTCGATCAGGGCGGGCTCGGCCGCCATCGCGGCAAGGACGGTCGCGTCGTCGGCGTCGGGAAGGCCACGCTCGATCGCGTCGGTGCCCCTGGTGCGCAGGCCCTGCTGCGGCGTGATCCCGGCGTCGCGGTAGAGCTGCGCCAGCTTGTCGGCCGTGGGCGGCGTCTTGAGGTACTCGACGATCTCAACCTCGACTCCGGGCGTTTCCTCAAGGATCGCCAGCGTCTTGCGCGACGTGCCGCACTTGGGGTTGTGCCAGATGGTGGCCTTCACGGGGTTTCTCCTGATGAGGTGAGTGAGCTGGGCGGTGTGAGCGCGGGAACCGCGCGGGCGGCCGCCTGCGGCGCGATGCCGGGCGCGGGCGCGGCGTCGATCGTGTCCTCGCGCCGGGTGAGGGCGGCGGCCCGATGGACGGCGCGCAGCAGGCGCGGATAGACGCCGCAGCGGCACAGATTGGGTATCGCGGCCCGGATCTCGGCATCGCTCGGGCTGGCGTTGGCGGAAAGGAGCGCGGCCGCGCTCATCACGATGCCGGGGGTGCAGAAGCCGCACTGGATCGCCTGCTCGGCGACCATTGCCTGCTGCACCGGGTGCGAGCGGTCGCGCGAAAGCCCCTCGATGGTGACGACGAAGCGGCCCTCGCATTCGGCAAGGGTGATGAGGCACGAGCGCAGCGCCGCGCCGTCGACCAGCACGGTGCAGGCCCCGCAGTCACCCACCCCGCAGCCGTACTTGGTGCCGGTCAGGTTGGCCGCGTCGCGCAGCGCCCAGAGCAGCGGAGTGCGCGGATCCATCGCGAACTCCACCGGGCGCTCGTTCACCGTGAGCCGGGTCATGGGGCTTCGTGCCTTGCCATGCCCGGTCGGTGCCCGAGGCCGCGCTTCAGCGCAAGCCCACGCGGATGCCGGCCCACAGCGTGCGCGGAACGCCGAGGTCGATGGAGCCACCCTGGTTGCGTGTCACGATGGTCTCGTCGAACAGGTTCTCTCCGCGCAGCACCACGCTGACGAGCGGTGCCACCGGCACTTGCGCGAAGAGGTCGAGAGTGGTCGCGGCGGGCAGCACGTCGGTTTCCAGGTCGTCCTCGAACTGGGCGCCGGTGTGGCGCAGGGTGGCGGCAAGGCGCCAGCCATCGCGCGGCGCGAAGGCGAGCGTGCCGCTGGCGGCGAACCGGGGAACCTGCGCGGGACGCAGCCCGTCGAGCGCGATCTGGCTGCCGCTCGCCTCCACTTCGGCGTCGGTCCAGGAAAGCGAGCCCGAGACATCGACCCGGCCAAGCGCGAGAGTGCCGCTCGCCTCGACGCCCCGGGCGCGGATGGCATCGACGTTCTGGCGCTGGCGGGTGGTTTCGTCGATGGTGACGTTGGCGACGGCGTCCTTCAGGCGATTGTCGAAGGCGGTCAGCGACAGCGACAGCGCCTCGGCGGGGTGAAAGTCGATGCCCGCCTCGTAGCCGCGCAGGCGCTCGGGGCTGAGCGCGGCGTTCGCCTGCGTGGTCACGGGAAACACCACGAAGGGGCGGTACAGCTCGTTCAGCGTCGGCAGGCGCAGGCCCGTGTAGGCCGCCGCGCGCAGCGAGATCGCGGGTGCGAGGTTCCACACCACCCCGCCGCGCCCGTTGATGTCCCAGCCGTCGCGGTCGGCAAAGCGGGTGTCGCGGTTGACGGTTCCGTCGGCGGCAAGCTCGCGGTAGTAGCCGCCGCGAATGGTCCAGCGGTCGGCCCTGAGGCTGGCCGTCAGCACCAGCTGGCCCAGCGTCCAGTCGTCCTCGGCGTAGAAGCCCAGGTCCGACTGCTTGCCGCCTGCCCTGCGAAATGCCGTGGCAAGGCCGGTCTGGGCGCTATACGGCATCTCGACCAGGTTGCCGCGCGACAGGCGCACGTCGGTGCCCAGCCGCAGCACGTGGTCCTCGCCGACCGGAGGCCGCAGTTCCGCCTTGCCGCCGACCGCCAGCGTGGGCGTCTTCGCTTGGTCGAGCGTCTTGCGGTAGCTTGTGGAGCTGATGACGACGTTCGAGAAATCCTGCGCCTGCACGTAGCCCAGAATGTCGAACTCCCAGTCCCCATGGCCCACGAAGCGCAGCGATCCCTGCTGGCCGGACGAGGTCGAATCGGCGCCCTTGAAGCGCAGCGTTCGCGCATCGTCGTAGACGAGGGCTGAGGCCTGCACTTCCACCGTGTCGGTCAGCGGGGCAACCGCGCGGAGCGAGCCCGAGAGGCTCTCGTACTTCGCGCGGGCGGAAGCGGCGACGCGCTGGTCCGAGGGCGTCGTCCGGAAGCCCTGGCCCCGGTCCCACTGGACGCCCGCCACCACGAAGCCCTGGCCCAGCCTTGGCGCCAGAGTGAGCCCGGTCTGCGTCTCGCCGCGATCGTTGACGAGCGCGGAGCCTTGCAGCGGTCCGATGTCGCCGGGCCCTGCGCTTTCCAGCTCGATCGTGCCCGAGACCGCGCCCGCGCCGAACGCTCCCATGCCGCCGCCGCGCGTCACCCGGATGGCGCGAAGGCGCTCGGGCGCAAGGGCGCTGAGCGGGATATAGCCGAAGAAAGGGTTGGCCACGGGAACCCCGTCGAGCAGGACCTGCGCGCGGCTGGAGGCGTTGCCGCCCAGCGCCCTGAGCGTCACACCCTGGTTGGAGGGGTTGGAGGCGCGGCTGTCGGACCGGCGGAACTGCTGGAAGCCCGCGACCGAGGCGAGCACGTCCTCGATCCGTCCCGAGGCGCTGGAGGAGAGCCGGTCGCGCGCGATGGTCTCGACGTCGTAGGCGGGTGTCGCGGGCCCTTCGCCAAGGCCGCGGCCGGTGACGATGATCGGCCCGCGCGGACTCTCGCCCGCTTCCTGCGCCGCAGCGCGGGTGGCGCCGGTGGCCAGGATCGGGACAAGAGCGAGGAGCGGAAGGGCGGCGCGGGGGAATGTCGCAGTCATGGCCGCCGTCTTAGAGCCTGTCGCGCCCGGGTCGACCCGAAAACACCCCTTCGCGCGGCTATTGGGCGGCGGTGATCTCCAGGCGCAGGGGGGCAAGGCCTTCCACCTCCCCTTCCAGCACGTCGCCCACCGAGACAGGGCCGACGCCTGCCGGCGTTCCGGTGTAGATGAGGTCGCCCGCGCCGAGATGGTAGAGGCGCGAAAGGTCGGCGATGAGTTCGGGCACCGACCAGATCATGTCGGACAGGGTGCCGTCCTGCTTCACCTCGCCGTTCTGCACGAGGGCGATGCGCTGGCCTGCGATCCCGCCGAAGCTGGAGGCAGGCGTGATTGCGCCGATCACCGCGGCGTTCTCGAAGTCCTTGCCGGTATCCCAGGGATAGCCCTTGTCCTTGGAGGCGTTCTGCAGGTCGCGCCGAGTCATGTCGAGCCCGCAGGCATAGCCATAGACCGCCTCCATCGCCGCTTCGGGAGCCACGCGGAAGGCAGGCGCGCCGATGGCGACGACGAATTCCATCTCATAGTGGCAGTTGGCGGTGCCCGGCGGATAGGGGATCGAACCGCCTGAAAGGCAGAGCGCGGCCGGGGCCTTGTTGAACCAGATCGGCGCCTCGCGATCGACCGTATTGCCCAGTTCCAGCGCATGCGCGGCATAGTTGCGCCCCACGCAGAAGATGCGGCGGACGGGGAAGCGGTCCTGCGTGCCGAGCACGGGGACAGGCGGGGCGGCGGGCACGTCGAACAGCAGGCTCATGGCGCAGGTGGTAGAGGCAGGACACGCCGAGGGGAAGAGGGCAGGGACAACCTCTGCGATATCGGGCGTGTTCCCGCTTGCGAGCGCGCGCGGCTTGCCTACATTGCGAAGCGTGACAGCCGAACAGTACCTCTCGGGACGGATCCTGCTCGCCATGCCCGGCATGTTCGATCCCCGATTCGAACGCTCCGTCAACGTGATGTGCGTCCATGACGAGAACGGCGCGCTAGGGATCGGGATCGGCCATGTCCGGCAGGGCGTGCGCTTCCACGACGTGCTGGAAGAGCTTGGCGTGGATCCGGGCGTCTCTCCCAACCGGGAAGTCATGGTGGGCGGCCCGGTGGAGCCGGGACGGGGCTTCATCCTGCACTCCACGGACTGGGGCGGCACCGATACCATCGCGGTCGAGCCGCTCTGCGCGCTTTCCGCCTCGATGGATGTGCTGCGCGCCATCGCCGAAGGGCGCGGCCCCACGCACTGGATCATGGCGCTTGGCTATGCGGGATGGGGGCCGGGCCAGCTGGAAAGCGAAATGCGCCACCACGGCTGGTACGCGGCCGAGGGCCACCGCGAGGTTCTTTTCCAGACCCCGCCCGAAGGACGCTGGTCGGCGACATGGCGGGCTGAAGGCATCGATCCGGCGCTGCTCTCGAACGAGACCGGCCGCGCCTGACGCTCGTTGCGCTACAGGGCGCAGGAGGTGACGAGGCGCGCGTCGCGCCGGGCGCTGCACACAGGACACGCGCCCCGGAAGCTGGACGATAGGCACGCGTCTATGCCCGCTGGCGAGTGCGGGCCTTACGCCGGGGAGGAGAGCGCTTTGGCGTTGGTACCCCTGATGGGTATCGGGCCGGCGTCCGGGGGCGGCCCCGGTTGAGGGTCGCCGAAGCGTGTGCGCCTTGCGAACGGCTGGAAAGCACAGGAACAGTCCAGCTCGACCCTCAGCGAAAGTGGCTCGGATCCGGCTCGCGGGCTCGCGATAAGGTGCCGGCTCCACAAGTCCTGGGGGAAGCGCTCTCTTATCGGGAGCCGCGCCGTTTGCCCTGGACCCTGCCGCCTCGAAGGACGACTCGTGAACCCTTCCGGTGCGGGCACAGGTGAGCTTTCATGCCCCCGGCGCCGACCCGATGATCCGCTTGCCCCTGTGTACCTCAGGGAGCGGATGCCGGAGCATATAACCTATATGGTTCTATGTGTCAAGGTTCATGCGCGTCGCAGATCCTCCGGACGGTCCACGTCGAAGTGGATGGCCGGGTCCGCGCAAGGGTCGAGGACGACATCGTCCCGGCGGCGCAGCAGCCTGCCCGCCCCCTCGTCGCCGGTCAGCCCGGCAATATCCTGGAAGGCGCAGGCGGACAGCAGGACCGGATGGCCGGGCCGCCCGCCATGGCACGGCATCGCTGCATAGGCAGGGCCGAGGCACGCCGCGAGCCGCGCGGCTACGCCATGGGGCACGCGGGGCATGTCGCCGAGGAAAACGAACGCGCCGCTCGCTCCCCCGGCGGCGGCGATGCCCGCCTTCAGCGTGTCCGACAGCGCGGCGCTTTCGAGCGACACCGTCTCGACAGGAGGCGCGCCGTCCCATTCGCCCACCGCAAGCCCGGGGCGGGTGACGACGATCACCCGGGCCACTGGCGCGGCGCGGGCGGCGCGGATGGCGTGGAACAGCAGCGGCTCGCCGCCCAGAACCGCCCGCAGCTTGTCGCTGCCGAACCGGGTGGCGCGGCCGGCAGCAAGGACGATGGAAACGAAAGGCCCTTCTCTCACCGTCCGGCGCTCAGGCCCGTTCGCGCGCGGGGTTCAGCGCCTGCATGATCTCGGCGAGGATGCCGGTCGCCACTTCCCACGGCGACTTGCCGAGCCCCGCGATACCGGGCGAAAGGTGCAGACGTTCGAGTTCCTGTGCGCTCGCGCCGGCCGCCTCCAGCGCGGCAAGGCGCTGCCCCGCGCGGGATTTGGCGCCGATCATCCCGACATAACCCGCGCCGCCGCGCAGCGCGGCAAGGCATCCGCCAAGGTCGTGGTGATCCTCGTGCGTTGCGCCGAGGTAGGCGGTCCAGCGGTCCACCCCCAGGTGGGAGAGGGCCTGCGCCGGTTCTTCGCGCAGGTAGCGCGCGACCGGGAATGGCGGCGGCTCGTGCGGGCCGCCGGGGCGCAGGAGGATCGTCTCGAAGCGTGCCATGGCACCCAGCCGGGCGACCGCCAGCGCGCCCGGATCGCCGCCGGACACGATCAGGCGACGCGGCGGATCGTAGCGGCGCGCCAGCCGGAAGGGCTCCTCGCGAAGATCGAGCAGCGGCGCGGTATCGAGCACAGTGTGGGGCGGGGTGTCGGGCGCGGGGACGGCCTGCTTGTCGCCATCGCTGACCCAGGTGCACGAGCGGCGCTGTGTCCAGTGACGCAGCAGCGCGGTCACGGCGGGCGCATCTGGCGCCACGCGCTCGAGCAGGACGTGGAGCGCCCCGCCGCAACGCAGGCGAAGGTCGATCCAAGGGCTGCCCGCGCCGTAGTGGAGGCGGCGCGCCTTACCGTCGGCGAGCACTTGCGCGGCGTGGTTGGCGACGTCGCCTTCGATGCAGTCGCCCGAGAAATAGCCGGTGGCGGCGATGCCCCCGTGCTTCCCTTGCGCGAACAGCATCTGCGCGCCGGGGCCGCGCGGTGCGCTGCCCGCAACCTTGTAGAGCGTCGCGAGGGCTGCCGGCCTGCCGGAGGAGACCACCGCAGCCAGGGCGGGGCGAACATCGTCCACCCAGCCGAATTCGGGCCATTGCGCCTCCTCGATCTCGCCGGAGAGAAGCGGGGCCTGGTCGACGATCGTCGTCATCACGCCTGGACCGGCCGCCGCTCGAGCGTGTCGCCCACGAGCGGGGCGATCACCAGACGGTGCAGGATCGTCGCAACTTCCTCGGGCGAGTGGGTGGGTGCGGGCGCCTCGCCGTCCTGCGCGAGCCACCAGGCCAGGATGTCGAAAGTGGAGCCGGTGCCGTGGACTACGCCAAGGTCCGAAGGCAGCCAGCTGTTGCGGGAAACCGCGCCGTCGATCAGGCCGCGCGCCTGCCGGATGAACTCGTCCCGCACGAGAGCGGCCGCTCCGCCGGTGAGCAGCGCGGACCACAGCATCGCGTGCTCCGACACGTGGACGCAAAGCGCCAGCGTGGATTCGTAGCTGTTGGCCTCGTAGAGGATCGGGATCGTGCGCTCGAGCAGGTCTGCGATCTCGGCCGAGGCGACATCGGCCAGCAGCGCCTCCTTTGTGGGGTAATGGCGGAAGAAGGTGGCATAGCCGGTGCCCGCGCGCGCGGTGATCTCGCGGATGGTGAGCTGGTCGAAAGGCTTTTCCTCGAGCAGCGCGAGCAGCGCGGAAGTCAGGGCATGGCGCGATCGCACCTGGCGCGCGTCGGTGGGGGCTTCGCGGCGAAGGCCGTTCAGGCTGGTTTCCATGATCCGTCCCGTATCATTGGCACGGGCGCGTGTCTAACCGAGCTCTGGCGCGGCAGTGCGCAGGGCCTTCAGTGCAGCGGTGAGCGGGGCTCACCCGACGCGCGTCAGACCTGGCCGATGCGATCCGCGAAGAGGAGGCGGCCGCCCGAAAGGTGCCAGAGCGCCTCGTTGAAGTCGGTGTTGCTCATGGCGAAGCAGCCCTCGCTGCGGCCGAGCTTGCCCCATTTTTCCACCATCGACGGGTCGACGTACCAGGCCGGGTGCATGACGATGGCGCGCGGCAGCGCCATCGAGTTGTCGTGGTCGAGGCCGAGCAGGCGGATCGAGGTGCCGTACTTGCCCTTATACCATTCCGCCGTGAGATAGGCTCCGCGCGACGTGGCTTCCGAACCGGGCACGTTCGAAAAGCTCTGCAACCAACCGCTGTGGGCCGGGTCCGAGCCGCGCCCGTGCGCGACGAGGAACGAGCGCATGGTCCCATTCTCAAGGTTGGCGAAGTGCAGGCGCGGCTGTGAGGAGGGCTGCGCGAAATCCACCACGCCCACGATGTCGGAGCGCCAAAGATGGCCGCGAACGCGCTGCGCCTGCCTTGCGGCGACGTCGAGGACGCGGCGCTGGTAAGGGGTGAGCCCATCGGCGGCGGCGGGAGCGGAGGCGATCGCGCCGGGGTACGATCCGGCGAGGGCTGCATTGGACGAGGCCGGAGGTGGGGTCGCCACGGTGCCAGCCATTTCCGCTGCATCGCCGATGCCTTCTGCGGCAAAGGCGCGCGATGGCAGTGCCAGGCCAAGGCCCGCGACCAAACCACCCTTCAGCACTTTTCTTCTGCTATGCGACCGATCCATGGTTGCCCATATAACGCAACCGGCCCCGGGGTTCTACCGAGTCGTCGCAGGATCGGCGCAGGGGCGGAGCGTTTCGACGCACGATGGCGTTAGGCGGCCGCACCGAAGCCGACGCCCCCGCCGTAATGAAGGCGGGAACGAACAGCGTGGGGACGAGCGGCAGGCTTGCCGCCCGCACCGTCCGTCCCCTTCTGCCTTTTGCAAACCATTTCGCCGTTACCGCGACGCGCTTCAGGCCGCAACTTCCGCCGGCTTGCGGCTGTGCGTGTATATCCATTCTTCCAGAACCGGCGCGATGCGCTTGCGCCACTTGCTGCCGTTGAAGATGCCGTAGTGGCCCACTTCGGCGGCAAGGAAGTACTTCTTGCGGCTGTCCGGCAGGTGGCTGGCAAGGTGCAGCGCGGCACGCGTCTGGCCGATGCCGGAAATGTCGTCGCGCTCGCCCTCGATGGCCAGCAGCGCCGTGTCGCGGATGCCGGAAAGGTCGATCACTTCGCCCCGGTGGACGAATTCGCCCTTGGGCAGCGAGTGTTTCTGGAACACGTGCTCCACCGTCTGGAGATAGAACTCTGCGGTCATGTCGCACACCGAGCGATACTCGTCGTAGAAGGCCTTGGTGGCGTCCGCGCTGTCGCCGTCGCCTTCGACGAGATGCTTGAACATCGCATAGTGGCTCATCATGTGCGCGTTGAGGTTCATCGCCATGAAGCCCGTGAGCTGCAGGAAGCCGGGATAGACCTTGCGGCCGGCGCCCGGGTAGGCGAGCGGCACCGTGGCGATCACGTTGTGCTCGAACCAGGCGAGCGGCTGCTGGATGGCAACGTCGTTGACGCTGGTGGGCGCCTCGCGCGTGTCGATGGGGCCGCCCATCATGGTCAGAGTCGCGGGGCGGCAGGGATGCTCGCGCGCACCCATCACCGCCGTCGCAGCATAGGCGGGGACCGAGGGCTGGCACACCGCCAGCATGTGCGTGCCCGGGCCGATGTGCTCCAGGAAGCCGATCACGTAGTCGATATAGTCATCGAGGTCGAACTCGCCCGCGCTGGTGGGCACCAGCTTCGCGTCCGCCCAATCGGTGATGTAGACCTCGCAGCGTTCGATCATGCGGGCCACGGTGCCGCGCAGCAGGGTGGCATAGTGGCCGCTCATCGGCGCGACGATCAGCAGCTTTGGCGCGTGCTCGGCAAGGCCCGGATGGTTGAAGCGCAGGAGATTGCCGAAGGGGCGGTGAAGCACGATCGATTCGGTTACCGGGTGCACCTTGCCGTCCACGGTCACCGTCTCGATGTCGAACGCGGGCTTGCCGCGCGGCGCGGCGGCGTGGGCGAAGACTTCCAGTGCCGAGGCTAGGACCGGGCCAAAACCCAGGTAGCCCACGGGAAGAGCTGGATTGCTGAGCATTTCCGCGCTGACCGAAGCCCACGCGGCCGCACCGCCGAGCATGGTGCGCTGCAGTTCATAGAGGTTGTAGAGCAAGGTCAGTCTCCTGGCCGGACGCGGCGGGAACGGCCGCTTTTAGCCCATCATCTGGGCATTAGGGCTAAATGGTGCAACGCGGCAATCACGATTTTCGCCATGGCCCCTTCGCAAGCGCAGACCGCTTCATCGCGAATTGCTTCCGCAACCCTTGCGGCGCGGCGCGGCCCTTTTCCTCCCGCGCGCTAAGCTGTAAGGGCGCGCGGATGGATGGGACGCAGGGCAGATCGACAGCGCCGCAAGGCATTTCTCCAGCCGAGGAGGGCGTGCCTCCGGCCGGCGGGGGTCGCAGGCGAAAGCGCGAGCGCGAGCGCGCGAATCTCGGCCCGCTGTTCATGGTCTGGCGCGAACTGCTCAAGTACCCGGGCCGGATGGCGACGGCTGGACTGGCGCTGGTCACCACGGCGGTCTCCACGCTGGCGATCCCCTTCGGCTTTCGCCAGATCATCGACCAGGGCTTTGCGCAAGGCGCGGACCCCCGGGCCATCGGCTGGTGGTTCGCGATGCTGATGGGCGTGGTGGTGATCCTTGCCGTCGCCACCGCGATCCGCTTCTATTCCGTTTCCTGGCTGGGCGAGCGCGTGGTGGCGGACATCCGCCTCACCGTGCAGCGCCACCTCCTGACGCTGGCGCCCGCCTTTTTCGAGGAGAACAGCCCCAAGGAAATCTCCTCGCGCATGACTTCGGACACCGCGATCATCGAACAGATCGTGGGGACGACGGTGTCCGTCGCGCTGCGCAACGCGATCATGGCGGTGGGCGGGGTAATCTACCTCTTCATGCTGGCGCCGGGGCTGACGGCGGGACTGATCGTGGCGATACCGCTGGTGATCCTGCCCATCGCCGCGTTCGGCCGCCGCCTGCGCGCGGTCTCGCGATCCAGCCAGGACCGGGTGGCGGACATCGGCGCGCTGACCGCCGAAGTGCTCGGCGCGCTCAAGGTCGTGCAGGCGTTCAACCAGGAAACCCGCGAGCGCGAGCGTTTCGCCGCCGCCGTGGAGCGTACGTTCAACACCGGCAGGCAGCGCATCAAGATCCGCGCGATCATGACGGCGGTCATCATGTTCCTGATCTTCGGCGCGATCACGCTCATCATGTGGCGCGGTGCCATCGGCGTTGCGGAAGGGACGATCACCGGCGGCACCATCGCGGCCTTCGTCGTCACGGCGGGCATCGTCGCGGGAGCGTTCGGCTCGCTCACCGAAGTCTACGGCGATCTCGTGCGCGGGGCGGGCGCGGCCAGCCGCCTCGCCGAGCTGCTGGGCGAGCGGCCTTCCATCGCCGCGCCGCCCCGTGCGCTGCAACTGCCCGAGCCGCCGCGCGGCAAGCTCGCCTTCGAGCGGGTCACCTTCCGCTATCCCTCCCGTCCCGAGCTTCCCGCGCTGCACGACTTCTCGCTGAGCATCGAGCCCGGCGAGACAGTGGCCATCGTCGGCCCGTCGGGCGCGGGCAAGTCCACGCTCTTCCAGCTTGCCGAGCGGTTCTACGATCCGCAGGGTGGCGCCATCAAGATCGATGGGGTGCCGCTCGCCTCGGCCGATCCCGCGCAGGTTCGCGCCCGGATTGCGCTGGTGCCGCAGGAAGGCGTCCTGTTCGCCGCCACCGCGCGCGACAACTTGCGCTATGGGAACTGGCAAGCCGACGATGCGGCGATCTGGGAGGCGGCGCGCGCCGCCAATGCCGAAGGCTTCCTACAGGCGCTTCCCCAGGGCCTCGACACATTCCTGGGCGAGGACGGCGGGCGGCTTTCGGGCGGGCAGCGCCAGCGCATGGCGATCGCCCGGGCGCTGCTGCGCGATGCTCCGATCCTGCTGCTCGACGAGGCGACCAGCGCGCTCGACGCCGAAAGCGAGCGGCTGGTGCAGGACGCGCTCGACCGCCTCATGGCCCACCGCACGACGCTGGTCATCGCGCATCGCCTCGCCACCGTGCGCCAGGCGGACCGCATCGTCGTGATGGACGGTGGCCGGATCGTGGAGCAGGGCACGCACGATAGTCTGAGCAGGGCAGGCGGGCTCTATGCGCGCCTCGCCTCGCTCCAGTTCGAAGGCACTTCGGCGACGCCGCTGGCCTGAGCCGCGCGACCTCCCGGCACGGGATATGGTTCCCGGCAACATCGCCGCTGCCGTTCGCATCCGGTGCGGCGCCATTTTCGGCTGGCATTGCTTGATGTTGCAATTATGTTGCGCGCCATAGCGGGGACGTCCGTTCCCGCCCCCATCTCGTCGTCCCCCAATCGAAAAGGTCAGGACATGTCTCGCTTCACCGGCAAGGCGCTTGCATCCAGCGTCGCTGTTTCCCTTCTCGCGCTGAGCTTCGCCGCTCCCGCGCTCGCGCAGGACGCCGCTCCTGCCGCCGCCACGCCCTCGCTCGCGCCCTCGTCCGACTGGGGCAAGTTCGGCGTGCAGACGCAGTGGGTCGACAAGTCCGCGAAGCCGGGCGACGATTTCGACGCCTACGTCAACGGCGTGTGGAACAAGACGGCGGAACTGCCTGCGGACCGTACCCGCTGGGGCTCGTTCATCGAACTGAACGATCTTTCCGAGCAGCGCGTCCACGCCATCATGGATGAACTTGTCGCTTCCAACCCGGCACCGGGCAGCGACGGCGCACGCATCGCCGCCGCGTGGAAGGCGTTCATGGACACCGACGCGATCAACGCCGCCGGCCTCGCGCCCGCACGGCCGTATCTCGGCCGGATCATGGCCGCGAAGACGCCGGCGGACATCGCCCGGCTCTTCGGGCAGCCCGGCTTCGCCTCGCCGATCGGCGCCTACGTCAATGCCGACGACAAGCAGAGCGACATCTACGCCCTCAACCTCGGCATCTCGGGCCTCGGTCTGCCGGATCGCGATTACTACCTGAAAACCGACGAGCGTTCGGTGGCCCTGCGCGACAAGTACAAGGCCTACCTCGCCTTCCTGCTCGGCAAGGCCGGCTACGCCGATCCGCAGGCCGCCGCGCAGTCGGTCCTCGCGCTCGAAACCAGCATCGCCCGTGCCGACTGGGACCGCGCCGCCGCGCGCAACCCGGACCTCACCTACAACAAGGTTCCGGTGGCCGAGTTCGAAGCGCTGGGTTCGCCGGGCGTGGTGCGCGCCTTCCTCGAAGGGCTGGGCGCACAGAAGGCAAGCTATGTCCTCATCGCCGAGATGCCCCCGACGGCCGAGGAGCAGAAGGCGGCTCGTCTGGATCCCGCGAAGATGGCCGCACAGTTCGGCCCGGGCATGCCTGCCGTCGTCAAGCTGATCGAGACCACGCCTCTCGCCACCTGGCAGGCCTATCTGGCGGCGCATTTCCTGCGCTCCAACGCGCCTGTCCTGCCGTCCGACATCGACCAGGCGACCTTCGACTTCTATGGCCGCACGCTGAGCGGACAGCCCGAGCAGCGCGCCCGTTGGAAGCGCGGCATCGCCGCGGTCGAGGGCATGGCAGGCGAACTCGTGGGCAAGATCTACGCCGAGAAGTATTTCCGGCCCGAGCAGAAGGCCGCCATGAACGATCTGGTCGGCAACCTGCGCAAGGCGATGGCGGCCAACCTCAAGGACCTGGCCTGGATGAGCCCGGCCACCCGCGTCGAGGCGGAAGCCAAGCTCAATGCCTTCACGCCCAAGATCGGCGCGCCCGACACGTTCAAGACGTATGAGGGCCTGACCTTCTCGGCCACTGACCCGCTCGCCAACGCGATCGCCGCGGGCAAGTGGGAAGGCGATTTCCAGATGGCCCGCATCGGCCAACCCGTGGACCGGGCCGAATGGGGAATGCTGCCCGAGACGGTGAACGCCTACTACAACCCGACCTACAACGAGATTGTCTTCCCCGCTGCGATCCTGCAGCCGCCGTTCTTCAACCTCTCGGCCGACCCGGCGGTGAACTATGGCGGCATCGGCGCGGTGATCGGCCACGAGATGGGCCACGGCTTCGACGATCAGGGCGCCAAGTCCGACGGCACCGGCAACCTGCGCGACTGGTGGACCCCGGCCGACAAGGCCGCGTTCGAGAAGATGCAGGACAAGCTGGCCGCGCAGTACGATGCGCTCTGCCCGTTCGATGAAGGCAAGACTTGCGTCAACGGACGCCTTACCATGGGCGAGAACATCGGCGACCTGGGCGGCCTGAGCCTGGCCTACCGCGCCTACAAGCTCTCGCTGAACGGCAAGGAAGCGCCCGTGATCGACGGCTTCACCGGCGACCAGCGCTTCTTCATGGGCTGGGCGCAGGTCTGGCGGTCCAAGGTCCGTGAGGAGCAGGCGCGCCAATTCCTGATCACCGATCCCCACGCGCCGCCGCAGTACCGCATCAACGGCATCGTTCGCAATTTCGACGAGTGGTACAAGGCGTTCAACGTCAAGCCCGGCGACAAGCTCTATCTCGCGCCGAAGGACCGCCTGCGCATCTGGTAAGCCCTGCCGCCTCTCCCCTTCCGGCGCGGTCCGGACGGGGGGAGGCGCAAAATACCGCAGCGCGGCATGTGCGCGGTTGACTTGCCCGCCCCATGCGGCATGACCATCGCGGTGATGGACCTTACATTCACCGCGATCCTCCTCGGCATTGTCGAGGGCCTCACCGAGTTCCTGCCGGTCTCCTCGACCGGCCATCTCATCCTTGCAACGCGCCTGTTCGGCTATGATTCCAGCATATGGGCGACGTTCAACATCGTCATCCAGCTTGGCGCCATCCTGGCCGTGATCGTGCAGTTCTGGCGCACCTTCCTCGCCGTGGGCACCGGCCTGCTGAAGCTCAATCCCACGTCCATCCGCTTCGTGCGCAACGTGCTGCTGGCGTTCATCCCCTCGGCGATCCTGGGCCTGCTGCTCAACGACTGGATCGAAGGCCTGCTGGGTGAGCCCGCGGTGGTCGCCTGGGCGCTCATCATCGGCGGCATCGCGATCCTCGGGATCGAGAAGGTGGCCCGCCCCGGACCGCTCACCGGCGTGGCGGAACTTCCCGCCCGCCAGTGCCTGGGCGTAGGGCTGGCGCAGTGCCTTGCCATGGTGCCGGGCGTCAGCCGCTCGGGCGCGACGATCATGGGCGCACTGCTCATGGGGATCGAGCGGCGCACGGCGGCCGAATTCAGCTTCTTTCTCGCCGTACCCACGATGATGGGCGCCACCACGCTGGAACTGGTCAAGCATCACGAAGCCCTGATGGCCGGCACCGGCCCGGTGGGCTGGACCGAGATCGCCATCGGCTTCTTCGTCTCGTTCGTGGTGGCGCTTGTCGTTATCAAGGCGTTCATGGCCTTCGTCAGCAAGTCGGGCTTCGCACCTTTCGCGTGGTATCGCATCGTCGCGGGCGTCGTGGCGCTCGTGCTTCTCTCGCAGGCGGCCTGAGCCATGGGGAACGCTTCGGACAAGCTGGGCCGCAAGGACTACCAGAAGCTGCTGGAGCCGCTCGAGGAAGAGCTGGTCGGCATGTCGCGCTGGGCGCAGGCGAGCGGGGCGCGCATCGTCGTCCTGTTCGAGGGGCGCGACACGGCCGGCAAAGGCGGCGCGATCAAGGCGCTGTCGGGCCAGCTCAATCCGCGCCAGTGCCATGTCGTGGCGCTGGCCGCGCCGAGCGAGCGCGAGCAGGGCCAGTGGTACTTCCAACGCTACGTTCCCCATCTCCCCGCCAGGGGCGAGATCGTGCTGTTCGACCGTTCCTGGTACAACCGCGCCGGGGTGGAGCGCGTCATGGGCTATGCCGACGAGGACGAGGTGGCCGCCTTCCTGCGCCACGCGCCCGTGTTCGAGAAGCTGCTGGTCGACGATGGCATCCTGCTCTTCAAGTACTGGCTCTCCTGCGACCAGGAGAAGCAGGAAGAGCGCTTGGCCGAACGGGCGCAGGATCCGCTCAAGCGCTGGAAGCTCTCGCCCGTCGATATCGCCGCGCGCGAGAAGTACGACGAATACACCCGCGCGCGCGAGGCGATGCTGGAGGCCACTCATACCGCCCACGCGCCCTGGACGCTGGTGGACTTCAACGACCAGAAGCGCGGTCGCCTCACCCTGATTCGCGACTTCCTCGACCGGCTGCCCGATACCGCCGTCGCGGCGCCCGAACTGCGCCTCCTGCCGCTGCCCGGACAGCCCTCGCACGAGGAATTCGGCGTTCTTGAGCCGATCCCGCCCTTTCCGGTGCCCTGAATCGGCGTCGATGGCTTGACTTTGCGGCCCCGATCCAGCAAGGGCCGCAACCTTGAAGGGCGGCGCCTCGGTGTCGCCCTCGTGGTATTGTCGAAACGCCGGCCTGCCAGGGCGGCTGAAACTTAGAGAGTACAGGAAACCGCCATGGCGAAGCCCGCAACCGTCAAGATCCGTCTGGTCTCGACCGCCGACACCGGCTTTTTCTACGTCACGAAGAAGAATCCCCGGAACACGACCGAAAAGATGAACTTCAAGAAGTACGATCCCGTCGTGCGCAAGCACGTCGAGTTCAAGGAAGCCAAGATCAAGTAAGGTTCACGGTCGGTTCAAGGCTGTGAGCCCAACGGGAAAGCCATGAACCGAACCATAAAGACCTTTCGATCCTGCGTGGGCGCGGCCGCTTTGGCCGCGCTTTCCGTTCCTGCCCTCGTCCCTGCGAGCACTGCGCTTGCCGCCTCCCCCGAGGATGCGCGGCACTTGTCGCAGGCCGTGGAAGCGCTTCGCGCCATCGACACGTTGAAGGCGGACTTCGTCCAGACCGACCGGTCCGGCCAGTCCGTTCGGGGTGCCCTGACGCTCAAGCGCCCCGGCAGGATCCGCTTCCAGTACGAGAAGAGCGCCAACATGCTCATCGTCGGAGACGGCAAGGCGCTGACGCTTATCGATTACGACGTGCGCCAGGTGCAGCGCTGGCCGATCAGCAACAGCCCTCTCGGCGCGCTGCTCGATCCCAAGCGGGACGTCGCCAAGTACGGCAAGGTGCTGAGCACCGGCAACCCCAACGTCGTCAGCATCGAGGTGCGCGATCGCTCGCATCCCGAATACGGCGTCATCACGCTGATCTTCCAGCGCAAGGCGTCGGCTCCGGGCGGGCTCGAGCTGACGTACTGGGTCGCACTCGATTCGCAGAACAAGCGCACCACCATCGCCTTATCCAACCAGCGCTACGGCGTTCCGGTCACCGACAACGATTTCCGGTGGGTCGATCCGCGTCCCCGCAATCGCCGCTGAGGGGGTTATCGACGGATCGGAACGATTCGTCGACCAGCGTGCCTGCCTAGCGACAAACCGCTACAGTTTTCTAGCAGCCGTTCACTTGCCAGCAAGGCGATCAAGCCTACATTGAGTTTGTCAGAGCGGCTTTGAGGCGGGTTTTCCCCCCTGTTGCCCGCGCCTCCTGAGTGGTCGCTCTGATACTAGCGTGACGAACGCTTACAGGAACCCTCGAGCCTCTGCCCCCGGCTCGAGGGTTTTCTGTTTGGATGGCCGGCTTTCGTCCCATCCTGGCTGAGGCAAATCAGGCCATCCAAGACGTCGCGCGGTTTCCCTGGAAACGGAAGGTTCTACCGTCTGCCGACCCGCTCATCCCGCGCTTGGCGAGGGGTGGCAATTCTCTTGAGCGATGCCTAAAGCTGCGCGCCATGAAGATCGCCACCTGGAACATCAACTCCGTTCGCTTGCGCATCGACCAGGTCGAACGCCTGCTGACCGAGCAGGCTCCCGACGTACTGTGCCTGCAGGAGATCAAGGTCGCCGAGCACCTGTTCCCGCACGAAATGTTCGAGCGGCTGGGCTACACCCACCGTGCGATCCATGGGCAGAAGGGCTATCACGGCGTCGCCACCGTATCGAAAGTGCCCTTCCGTGACTTCTCGAAGCATGACTGGCAGGACAACGGCGAGGCGCGGCACATCGGCGTGGAACTGCTGGGGCCGGGGCAGGGCATGATCCTGGAGAACGTATACATCCCCGCGGGCGGCGACGTGGCCGATCGCGAGGTGAATCCAAAGTTCGGCCAGAAGCTGGACTTCCTCGAGCGGATGACCCGCTGGGCCGATGCGATCGATCGCCCCACGCTGATCGTGGGCGACTTCAACATCGCGCCGCTCGAATGCGACGTCTACGATCACAAGGCACTGCTCAAGGTGGTCAGCCACACGCCCGTCGAGGTGGAGACGCTGAAGCGCTTCCAGGACGCGCACGGGTGGGAGGACATGGGCCGCCGCTTCATCCCCGCGCCCGAACGCAATTACTCGTGGTGGTCCTATCGCAGCTACTGGCGCCAGAAGGACCAGGGGCGGCGGCTCGACCACATGTGGGCCTCGCCCGAGCTTGCCCCGCAGGCGCGCGGGCACCACTTCGTCGAGGAGACGCGCCGCTGGGAGCAGCCGAGCGACCATATCCCGCTGGTGACGGAGTTCGAACTCTGAGCCGGGCGCCTGCGCCTCGGCGCGTGGCGCTGGCTCTCGATGCGCTGCGTCACGGCTGGTCGATCCGGGTGGATGGCGGCGACGTGCTCCTTCCGGCCGAGACAGGGCTGGGCGGCGAGGCCGCAGCACCGCTGATGCTGATTTCGGCCGCCCGTGCCGCGACGCTCAAGCTGGCGAACCAGCGCGAAGCCGCCGTGCCCGAAGCTCCTGTGCTGATCCGCGCAGCCGAGCCTTTCGACCTTGAAACGGCGCGCGCGGTCGCCGATCCGGCGCTCGACCTTGCCTATCCGATGAAAGGTCCGTTCGCGGCCGAGCACATCGACGACCCCGCCGCCGCGCAGACGGCGATGGAACTGGCGCGGCTTGCCGGCATCCTCCCCGCCTTCCTAGTCCATGGCAGATCCGGGGCCGGGACCGGGATGGAACTGGGCTCCGAGGCGCAGGACGTATCGAGCGCGGACCTTGCCGAGTGGAAGGACACACGGCACCTGACCATCGCCTCCCGCGCGCACTTGCCGGTCGCGGCGACCGAGAACGCCGAGATCGTGGCATTCCGTGCGCTCGACGACATGCGCGAACATGTCGCCCTCGTGATTGGCACGCAGGACGGCGGCCGTCCCCCGCTCGTGCGCTTGCACTCCGAGTGCCTGACCGGCGACATCCTCGGCAGCCTGAAATGCGATTGCGGCCCGCAGCTCGATGCGGCGTTGCGCGCCATGGCGGACGAAGCGCGGGCAGGGGGCTGGGGCGTGCTGCTCTACCTGCGGCAGGAGGGACGCGGCATCGGCCTTGTCAACAAACTGCGCGCCTATGCGCTTCAGGACCTCGGCTTCGATACGGTCGATGCCAATAACCGGCTCGGTCTTCCCAGCGAGGCGCGCGACTTCCCGGTGGCGGCACGGATGCTCGAACTGCTGGGCGTCTCGCGCATCCGGCTGATGACGAACAACCCTGGCAAAGTGGCGGCCCTGCGCGACGTTGGCGTCGACGTGGTGGAGCGCGTGCCGCACCGGTTGCCGCCCAATCCGCACAACGCCCGCTATCTTGATACGAAGCGCGATCGCACCGGGCACCTGCTATAGGCTGCACGCCTCCCCGCCGGGCCGCCTCGTCTCTGTATGGGGCGCTCTTTCCCTGATCCGCAGCGCAAGCGGTCAGAGGAACCAGGTCGCCACGAGCGTCACCGTGCACAGGAACGTGACCAAGGTCGTCGCCCAGCCGAGCAGGTTGGTCCAGCGCCCGTTGGTCCTTGCGCCCACTACCGAGCGACTGTTGGTGAGCAGCATCATCAGCAGCAGGAGCGGTGGCACCGAGAAGCCCTGGACGATGCCCGACCAGACCAGCATCTTCATCGGGTTGAGGCCAAGGAAGTTCATCGCCACCGCCATCGCCGTCACTATGGCGATGATGGCGTAGAACAGGCGGTTATGGCTTGGCTCGTCGTGCAGGCTGCCTTCGCGGCCGATGCCCTGCACCACGTCGTAGGCGGCGCCCGTCGTCATGATCGGCACCGCCAGGAAGCCGACCCCAACCACCCCTGCGGCGAAGAGATACTTCGCACCTTCGCCTGCCAGCGGTTCAAGCGCGGCGGCAGCCTGCGCGGCGCTGTCGATCTCGGTCTGGCCCGCAGGATGCAGCGTCAGTCCGGTGGAAAGGATGATGAAGTAGAGGATGATGTTCGAGAAGACCATGCCGACCAGCACGTCGCGGCTGGTGCGCTTCATCTCGCGGCGGGTCGCGCCCTTTCGTTGCCACAGCCGTCGCCGGCCGATGGCGATCTGCTCCTCCACCTCCTGGTTCGACTGCCAGGTATAGACATAGGCCGAGAGCGAGGTGCCGATGCAGGCCACCACCAGCGCGATGAACTCGGCGCTGAACTCGATCTTGGGGAAGAACGTGGCGCGCAGCACCTGCACCGGGTCGGGCCGTGCCATGACGGCGGCGGCGACATAGGCGAACAGGATCAGCGCAAGCCAGCGGAACACCCGGCGGATCAGCGTGTAGGAGCCGAAGTACTGGACCGCGAAGATCACGGCCGCAGCGCCCGTCACGATCAGGGGAACCGGGATGGGCACCAGCAGGTTCAGCGCGGCGCCGATGCCGCCAAGATCGGCGGCGGCCTCGATGATGTTGCCCAGGAACGCCAGCGTCACCATCGGGTACAGGACCCAGCGGGGGAACCGGTCGCGGATGCAGGCGAACAGCCCCTTGCCGTAGACCTGCCCGATTTTCGCCGACAGGTAGGTGACGACATACATCATCGGCAGCAGGACCGGCGCGAGCCAGAGGAAGCCCAGCCCGAAGCGCGCGCCCGCGCTCGCGTAAGTGCCGATCGCGGAGGGGTCGTCGTCGGCCGCTCCGGTGACCACCCCCGCGCCGACGAGCTTCATCAGCCCCGCCGGGGGCGGGGGCGCGTGAACCTGCGTATCGGCTTCCAGAGGCTCGCGGATGGAATCTGGCACGGGGATCTCGCGTGGGTTGCTGGAGGCGTAACCCTCCAGCAACCCCGCGGTTCACCCAAAAAGCGCTGTCGTGCCCGGGATTACCGTCGGGAAAGCGTTTTCCGAAAAGGCCGGATCAGCGCTTTTCGTAGCGTACCATCCCGGTGCCCAGCGTATTCGCGCCCAGCTTGACCGCGTCGCCCGACCAGTCCGCGACGAAGGCGCTGCGACGGTCGATCCCGGGTCCGAAGCGCGCGTTGTTGCCTTCGACCACAAGGCCGCCCGAGGCGTGATTGCGGTGCTCGGCGGCGACCGCGATGAAGGCGGAGTAGTTTTCCTTGTCCCGTCCCTGCACGAACCAGTTGCCCCTGATCTCTCCCGTGGCACCATCGGCAAGGTCGATCATGTAATTGGTTCCCCGCCCTCGCGAATCATCGAAGCTGCAGTCCCGGATCGTGATCCGGCCCGCGCGGGACTTGGCGTAGTGGCCGCCGGTGCCCGCCTCGAAGCGGCTGCGCGTGACGGTGAGCGCGCCGTAGTTGCCGATGTAGATCGAGTGCGCGCAGCCCGACCCTTCGCACGTACCCAGGCGGGTGAACGTGGACTTGTCGATGGTAATGGTGCTGGCGGGATCGTCGCCCGAGAGTATCCCCTGCTCGCTGTCGCGAAACCAGCTCTGGCTGACCTCGAGGTTGCCGCGTTCGAGGCGAACGCCGGCGCCGTTCTTGTCGGAGACGCGGATGTTGGCGAAGACCAGTCCCTCGATCCGCGCGGACCGCCCGCGCAGTACCAGCGCGCCCTTGCCCTCGCACGCCACGCCGTCGAACACGGACTGTCCGGGCACGGCGGCCTGGTACGTCACGTCGCCAGCGGCCTGAATGGCGCAGTCGGCAAAGCGCATGGAGCCGAAGCGGATGGTGCCGCGTCCCTCTCCGATGGCGTCCACCGCATCCTGCAGCCGGGCGAAGCTGCGGCCGCTCTCCACCACGGTATAGGGCGCTTCCGAAGGCGCGCCCTGCGCGAGCGTGGACGCGGCGGGAAGGGCAGCGAGGAGCGCTGCCGGGGCGAATGCGAGTCGGGCCAGGCGGATCATCGTCGCACGCTAGCCGGGGTTGGCGATGATGGGAGGGCGGAGTGCGCGCCGTCCCGCTAAGGGACAGTCGGCCTGCTAGTCCTTCTCTCCCCAGCGCCACTTCCAGCCGCCGCGCGTCCGGCGTGCGGCCACGGTGACGAAGACCGTCGTGACGATCACGAACAGCACGAAGGCTGTCGTGCGTGCGGCGCCGTGCCCGGTGCGGTCGAGCATCCCGATCCCCGCCAGTGCGGCAAGGTAGGAGGCGATGAGCATCCAGCCCTGCCAGGCGATGGGAAGCCCGGCGCCGTAGCCGTAGCGCCTTGGCGCGAACCAGGCGCGCTTGTCGAACGTCGTGTGCAGCATCGCGCCTTCTCCTGATCCTGCGGAGCGGGCAGGCCTGCCGCCGCGGGCCGGTTCCGCCGCATCGACCTTGATCCCGCGCCGGGCGAGCGCGTCGCGCAGGAGCACCTCGACCTCAGCGTTGACCGAGCGGAAGTCGGCCGAAGGTAGCATCACTTTGATATCATCGCTTCGAGGATCGTCAAATCCCGCCATCGCGCAGCGCTGGGTTGAAATTCGGTCGTGCCGCCCGTATAAGGAGCAGGCGGGCCGGGCCCCTCTGGCGCGGTGCATGGTCGATACCTGCACCTCGTGATGTCGGACCGCATCGGGTGATACCGGTGCAGGTTCCAGTCGTGACGCTTATCGGAATTGTTTCGTCACGCAACCTCCCTCCGGGCTCATCCGATCGAACCAACGCAAGTTCGATAGGGATTTGAAATGACCGAACGCATGTTCCGCCTGCTCGAGCGCCACCAGAAGCTCGACGCCCTGTTCCAGCGTGCCAAGAACCGGACCCGGGTCGATCCTCTCGAGGTCGCCTGGCTGAGGAAGCGCAAGCTTGCCGCGAGAGCGCGTCTGGCCATGCTGCTGCCGTCGCAGCAGTGGACCCGCGCCGGAACGTCCCTCGCCTGACGCGCCCATGCCGCCGCCCCGAACTGCGGGCGCGGCGGGCTTCCTCTTTCGGTTACCTGAGAAGGCGACGACATCATGGAATTCCTTTTTGCCGACTGGCTCGGCACCCCGGCATGGTTCTGGCTGGCCTTCGCGGCCGTCGTGCTCGTGCTCACCGCATTCGATCTCGGCGTCCTGCACAAGGACGACCGCGAGATGGGCATCGCCGAATCGCTGAAGCTTTCCGCGTTCTACATCACCATCGCACTCGTCTTCGGCGCGTGGATCTGGTGGGCGAAGGGCTCCGCACCCGCGATCGACTACTACACCGGCTACTTCATCGAGAAGGCGCTATCGATCGACAACGTCTTCGTGATCTCGATGATCTTCGGCTTCTTCGCGGTTGCGCCGAAGTACCAGTATCGCGCGCTGCTCTGGGGCATCCTGGCGGTGATCGTGCTGCGTGGCCTGATGATCGCAGGCGGCGCGGCTCTTGTCGCCAATGCCTACTGGGTCATGTACCTCTTCGCCGGGTTCCTGATCTTCACCGGCGTGAAGATGCTTTTCGCCAGCGACCACGATCCCGACATCGGCAACAACGCGGTGGTCCGCTGGATCTCGCGGCACATGCGCGTGACCAAGGTCCACCACGGCGAACACTTCTTCGTGCGCGAACCCGACGCGCAAGGCCGGCTGGTCTGGGCCGCCACCCCGCTGTTCCTGGCGCTGGTGGTCATCAACCTCGCCGATCTGGTCTTCGCGGTCGATTCGGTGCCGGCGATCTTCTCGATCACGACCGACACCTTCATCGTCTATACGTCGAACATCATGGCGATCCTGGGCCTGCGCGCGCTCTACTTCGCGCTGGCAGCGATGGTCCACCGCTTCCACTACCTCAAGTATGCGCTGGCGCTGGTGCTGGTGTTCATCGGAGGCAAGATCCTGATCGCCGACTTCGTGCTGGGCGGTGCCAAGTTCCCGCCGCTCATCAGCCTCGCGGTAACGCTGGCGCTGATAGCGGGCGGCGTGGTGTGGTCGCTGTGGAAGACCCGCGGGCAGGAGATGGTGAAGGAGGAGAACGTGCCCCACTGAGGGGCGCGTCCCCAACGGGCAAGTGATCGGCCGGGGCGCAACAAACAGGTGCGTCGCCCCGGCCATGCCGCTACGAGGCGGCGATGAGCACGACGCCCGCCACGATCCCGCCGACCGCCGCTTCTTCGTCCGCGCCCGACTGGACACCGCGGCACCTGCTGGCGCTGCTGGCGGCGAACGCCGCGCTGGCGCTGGGTGCTTGGTTCGTGCGCCTTTCGGACACGGGGCCGATCGCCGCGGGGTTCTGGCGTCTGACGCTGGCGCTGCCGGTGCTCTACCTGCTCGCCACGCGCGAGCCGGCAAGCCAGCGGCGCATGGGTCCAGGCCTGCTCGCACTGGTGATCGGGGCAGGCGTTTTCTTCGCGCTGGACCTTGCGGCATGGCACTTCGGCCTTGTGCGCACCAAGCTCGGCAACGCTTCGCTCTTCGGCAATTCGGGCAGCCTCATCGTCATGGTATGGGGCCTCTTCGTGGCCCGAAGGGCGCCGCGCGTCCTGGAGATCGCCGCGATCGGGGCAGCGCTTGGCGGCGCGGCCCTGCTCATGGGCGGTTCGCTGGAGATCGGTCACGCCAACCTTGTAGGAGACCTGTTCTGCGTGCTGGGCGGCGTCTTCTATGCGGTCTACATCATCATGCTGAACGGCGCGCGCGAGAAGCTGGGCCAGTATTCGATGCTTGCGGTTTCCACCACCGCGAGCGCGCCCGTCATGCTGCTCGTGGCGGTTGCGATGGGCGAGGCGATCTGGCCCCACAACTGGACGCCGCTGATCGCGCTGGCCATTTCCAGCCAGCTCATCGGGCAGGGGTTCCTGATCTATTCGCTGCGCCACTTCACGCCGCTCGTCATCGGCCTCGCGCTCATGACGCAGCCCGCACTGACGGCGACGGTGGGCTGGTTCGCCTTCGGGGAAACGCTGAGCGCGACCGACGTGGTCGGGATGGTGCTGCTCGCCGCCGCGCTCGCTCTCGCCAAGGCGGGCGACCGGCCGGCGAAGGCCTGATCCATGGCGCGCCTTATCCTTTTCAACAAGCCGTTCGACGTTCTCTCGCAGTTCACCGACGCGAAATCTCCCAGCCCGCGCGCAACACTGTCGGACTTCATCGCGGTGCCGGGCGTCTATCCGGCCGGGCGCCTCGATCGCGACAGCGAGGGGCTGATGCTGTTGACCGACGACGGGCGGCTTCAGTCGCGCATCGCCGATCCGCGCTTCAAGACGGCCAAGACCTACCTCGCGCAGGTGGAGGGCGAGCCCGACGAAGCCGCGCTCGAGGCGCTGCGGCACGGTGTCGTGCTGAACGATGGCATGACGCGCCCAGCCACGGCCCGGCGCATCGAGGATCCGGGACTGTGGCCGCGCACCCCTCCGGTCCGCTTTCGCAAGAGCGTGCCCGACTGCTGGATCGAGCTTACCATTCACGAGGGCCGCAACCGTCAGGTCCGGCGCATGACCGCTGCTGTCGGGCACCCGACGCTGCGGCTGGTGCGCTGGCGCGTGGGCGAATGGTCGCTTGGCGGCCTCGCTCCCGGAGAATGGCGCGAAGTGCCGGCCTGATCTTCCCCGCATCGCCCCGCATACCCAGATAGCGGCAAAGGAGATCCGATCATGACAGAGGCCAGCGCCATTGTCGTGTGCCCCGCGTGCACGACTTCGAACCGAGTCCCCGCCGCCCGGCTGGGCGCAGGAGGGAAGTGCGGCAAATGCGGCAATGCCCTGTTTGCCGGAGCACCCGTCACGCTGACCGACGCCAACTTCGATGCTCATGCCGGCAGGAGCGACCTGCCGCTGCTGGTGGATTTCTGGGCATCGTGGTGCGGGCCGTGCCGCCAGATGGCTCCCGCGTTTGCCGCTGCCGCCGCGCAGCTCGAACCGGCGATGCGCCTCGGCAAGCTCGACACCGAAGCACAGAGCGCAATCGCGGCGCGTTATGCCATCCGTTCGATCCCGACGTTGATCCTCCTGCACAAAGGCCGGGAGATCGCCCGCCAGTCCGGCGCGATGCCGGCGGGAAGCATTGTCGCATGGGCGCGCCAGGCGGCGGGGCAGGGCTGAGGCTTCGATGGCGACGGCGGGGTAGGCGCAGCCCGCCAGAGCGGACCGCGCGCCGATTTCCCGTCAGCGGCTGCCGAGGTCGCCCTGGCCGATGGTTCCGCTTGCCATGTCGAGCATGCGGTCCAGGCTCTTCTTGGCGGCGAGGCGCAGGCCTTCCTCGATCTCGACGCGGGGCGTCAGGTCGCGCAGCGCGAGATAGAGCTTCTCGAGGTTGTTGAGCGCCATGTAAGGGCAGATGTTGCAGTTGCAGTTACCGTCCGCACCGGGCGCGCCGATGAAGGTCTTGTCGGGGATCGCCAGCTGCATCTGGTGGATGATGTGCGGTTCGGTGGCGACGATCAGGGTGTCTCCCGCCATCGTCTTGGCATATTGCAGAATGCCGCTGGTCGAGCCCACGTAGTCGGCATGGTCGACGATGTGCGGCGGGCATTCCGGATGCGCGGCAATCGGCGCGTTCGGATGCTGGGCGCGCAGCTTCAGCAGTTCGGTCTCGCTGAAGGCTTCGTGCACGATGCACACGCCCGGCCAGAGCAGCATCTCGCGGTTGAACTTGCGCGACAGGTAGCCGCCCAGATGACGGTCGGGACCGAAGATGATCTTCTGGTCCAGCGGGATCTGCTGCAGGATCGTCTCGGCGCTGGAACTGGTGACGATCACGTCGGAGAGCGCCTTCACCTCGGTCGAGCAGTTGATGTAGGTCAGCGCGATGTGATCGGGATGCGCCTCGCGGAACGCCCGGAACTTCTCGGGCGGGCAGGAATCCTCCAGGCTGCACCCGGCATCGAGGTCGGGCAGCACGACGATCTTGTCCGGCGAGAGGATCTTGGCCGTGTCCGCCATGAACTTCACGCCGCAGAAGGCGATCACGTCCGCGTCGGTTTCCGCGGCCTTGCGGCTCAGTTCGAGGCTGTCGCCCACGAAGTCGGCCAGATCCTGCAACTCGGGCTTCTGGTAGTAATGGGCAAGGATGACCGCGTTGCGTTCCTTGCGCAGCCGTTCGATCTCGGCGCGCACGTCGATGCCGGAAAGATCGGCGGGCATTACGGTCATGGCATTCCCTCTGTCGTGGTCTCACGGTCCTTGCACCGCGGCGCCGCTTATCTAGGAGGCCGGGAGCCTGGACCCAAGGGGAAAATGTCAGGCCGTGAACCGTGCGGCGAAGTCGATCCACCACGGCGCGAGCGCCAGCAGCTCGATGAGGACATGGGACAGGACGATGGAAAGGATCGCGGCCGTCGTTGCCGGATGGACGCGGCCCAGCGTGCGGCGGTCATGGCCGACCACGAGCATTGCGACGCCAAGCTGGATCGCCACCACCAGCCACTCGCCCCATGGCATGATGAAAGGCATAGGCAGCACCCGGCCAAGGGCAGGCTCCATGATGAGGATTGTCGAGCCGATCATGAGCCGCTTGTGCCAGTCCGCCTCCCTGCGACGGGCGATGGCGACCGCCACAAGGCCCGCGAAGATCGCGGTTCGCACATGGACAAGCGCAAGGAAGTGCGCGGGCGTGAAGAACGGCGGGAAGATGCCGGTTCGAAGGCCTGCAAGGCAAGTGAGGCTTGCCAGTACGACGATGAGCGGCAGCATCGCCACACTTGCCCAGCCGAGCCTGCGGTGGAAGGCAAGACCTGCGCCGCGTCCCGCCAGCACCGACTGGGTGCACAGCAGCGCCAGCCAGCCGAGCATCGCCAGGGCGTGAAGATGGAAGACGAGCGGGACCCTGGCAACAGGAACGAACCCGCGCAGAGCGAACTGCGCAAAGCCGAAGACGATGAAGGCACTGATGCCGATCGTCATCCTCGCCCAGAACGAGAGGCGCCCCACTTGCACGCCGGCTACGCTTGCCATGGATTATTATCCTCCACCCGGTGTGGGTTGAGATAATAGTTCAATCAGTACTCGATGGGAACTGCACGAAAGCCAATGGCTATTTCGTGGAAGCAAGTATCCATTGGTCTTCATGGCGCATTGTAATGCCTCGCCTTTCCAGGTCGATCAGGTGAGACAAGACGGATCGCCCGGCGGCCGGCCACAGCCTCTCGTCCGTGCCCTTGTACATCAGAGGCACCATCTCGGCGATGCGGGTATGGCCCGATTCGATCTGCCGCAGGATCTGCCGCTCGCGCTGGCGGCGGTGGCCGATCATGCCGCGCACGAGCTGGCGCGGCTTCGTCACTTCGGGGCCATGTGCGGGATAGTACACCGTGTCCTGTTCGCGTGCGTAGAGCAGCGCGAGGCTCGCCAGGTAAGCGGTCATGTCACCGTCCGGGGGCGAGACGACGCTGGTCGACCAACCCATGACATGGTCGCCCGTGAAGAGAGCACCGGTTTCCTCGAGCGCGAAGCACAGGTGGTTGGAGGTGTGTCCAGGCGTCGCTACTGCGCGCAAGGTCCAGCCTTTGCCGCTGATCGCTTCTCCGTCCGCCAGCACGCGGTCGGGCCGGTAGTCGGCGTCGAACGAGGCGTCGGACCGGGGCCCCGCATCGTCGAGCACCAGGGGCGCACAGCCGACGATGGGCGCACCCGTGATCGCGCTCAGCGGCGCGGCGGCTGGGGAGTGGTCGCGGTGGGTATGGGTGCAGGCGATCGCGACGACGCGGTCGCCGCCGATCGCTTCCACCAGCGCGGCGATATGCTCTGTCTCGTCCGGGCCGGGATCGATGACGGCCACTTCGCCGGCCTCACCGACGATGTAGGTCTGCGTGCCGGTGTAGGTGAATGGCGAAGGGTTGCGCGCCAGCACGCGGCGCACGAGCGGTCCGATGCGCTCGGCGAGGGCATAGGGGCGGTTGATTTCGGCAGGTCCATCCATGGACGCGGATATGGGGCGCGGCAGGGCCGCTGTCGAGTTAGCTCGCGAGGCGCTCCTCGATGCGCTCGCGCAGCCGTTCGACAGCGCGCGGGGCGGCGGTGCCCGACAGGCGCCACGCGCGATCGAGCCGCAGCAGCCGTTCGTAGAAGCGGCAGGTCGCCTCCACCAGCCGGCTCGTTTCCGGTTCCAGCAGCGCCGTCTGCGCAGGTTCGCACAGGTACATGTCGGCCGAAAGACCTCCACGGCGGCGGATCTCCCTGTCGTCGATCTGGCCCGTGAAATAGGCGCGATGGTTCAGCAGCCACGTGATGGCGTGCATCATCCGTGTCGTCGTGCGCAGGCCTTCGCTGGAGCGGGCAAGGCGCGCGAGATCAGCATTCCCGGCAGGCGCGGGGTGCCGGCCGGGCGGCGTGAAAGCGTGGCGCACCTCGTCCGAAAGGACGAGAGCTTCGCAATACAACGCCTCTACGATGTGCTGGCTGATGGTGACCGGGATCGACATGCAGCCCCCGTATTTCCCAAGGCCGAGTCGGCGGCAACCGTCGGGGTACGCAAACAGACCGGAAAATCACCCGCTGTCCCCGATCGGCACGGCCCGGACGATGTGGGTGCGAACGACGGGGGAGGAACGCGGCTCGATGCCAAGCGGGCGACGGCCAGCGCCCGCTGGTGAGGTGCCCGCCGCTATGTCAGGCGATGATGTCGGGAATGAGGTAGTCCTCGATCTGGGTCATCTGGTCCTTCAGGCGCAGCTTGCGCTTCTTCATGCGCGCCACCTGGAGCTGGTCGCCCGAGCCGGCAGCCAACAGCGCCTCGATCGCCGCATCGAGATCGCGATGCTCGGTCCTCAGCATCTCGAGGCGCTTGCGCATTTCCTCTTCGGTCAACCCGGAATTCCTTGCTCAATCCTGCGTGCAGGTGCGACCGTCCGTGCCTTGCCCAGGAGCGATGCACGGCCGAACCCTGCCCGACGCAGGATTCGCGCCACTCACCGATATGAAGCAATACGGCTCTTCGCAAGGTCGGCGGGATGTGGTTCCATCTCTTTTGCGCCGGGACTTCGAAGTCGAGTCGCCAATTCGGGTCACTCGCCAAGTAGCTCGTCCAAGCCGAGGCTCCGGCCCAAGAGGAGAACCATCCATGGATAGTTCACACGTCAGCGCCCTTCAGCTCAAGCATGCCGGTCTTGAACGGCAGATCCACGAGGAAATGAGCCGTCCGGTTCCTGATGCTGTAGTGATCCAGGCCCTCAAGAAGCGCAAGCTCAGGCTCAAGGAAGAAATCGGCCGGTCCTGACCGCCGTCCTGCGCGCTTCCGGTCCGCAGGCGGTCAGCCTGCGGGCGCCGGGCATGGCAGCGATCCACCGGTCTCACCGGAGATTACGATATTACCCGCATTAAGCTGATTCGACGGCATCCGCTGCGTTCCCAAAGCCGTCGCTTTGCGTTACGCATGGGAAATGACCAGCGGAGCCGTCGAAGCAGCCCGAACGATCCTCACCAGCCTCCACGAGGTGATGGCATCGCGCAGCAATGCGCAGGCCAAGCTCAACACCGTGGTGGAAGTGATCGGAGAAAGCCTCGATAGCGAGGTCTGCTCGATCTACCTGCTGCGCGAGGGAATGCTCGAACTCTTCGCCACACGCGGACTGGCGCAGGAAGCCGTCCACGTCACGCGCATGGCCGTGGGAGAGGGCCTTGTCGGCACCATCGCGGACCAGACGGGTACGCTCAACCTTGCCGAGGCTGCCGCCCACCCCGACTTCTCGTACCGGCCCGAAACGGGAGAGGACAAGTTCCACTCCTTCGCGGGCGTGCCGATCGTCCGGCGCGAGCGCGCGGTGGGCGTCCTATGCGTCCAGCATGTGGAGCCACGCCGCTACGAGGAAGTGGAGATCGAGGCGCTGCAGACCGTGGCGATGGTCCTTTCCGAACTGATCCACAACGCCGACCTCATCGACGAGGAGAACGCGGGGGCGCTGGGAAGCGCGCAGATCGGTCCCGAGCAGCTGCGCGGCCTCACTCTGGTTAAGGGGCTCGCATCGGGTGCGGCCGTGTACCACCAGCCGCGCGTCACCATCGAACATGTCGTGGCGGAGGATACCGAGGCGGAGCGCCAGCGCGTCATCCTCGCGTTCGAGCGCATGCGCGAACAGATCGACCGCATGGCCAACCAGGCCGAGTTCGGCGTCGGGGGCGAGCACGAGGAAGTGCTCGAAACCTATCGCATGTTCGCCTACGACGAGGGCTGGACGCGCCGCATCAACGAGGCGATCGACAGCGGCCTCACGGCTGAAGCCGCGATCGAGCGCGTGCAGCAGCGCACCCGCATGCGCATGCGCCAGATCGACGACCCGCTGCTCGCAGATCGCATGCACGACCTCGAAGACCTGGCGAACCGCCTGCTGCGGATCGTTTCGGGTCAGATAGGCACGGCGGCGTCGATGGGGCTGCGTAACGATGCCATCTTGATCGCGCGCAATCTCGGGCCGGCCGAACTGCTGGAATACGACAAGCGGCGGCTCAAGGGCGTCATCCTCGAGGAAGGCTCGCTGACCAGCCACGTCGTCATCGTCGCGCGGGCCATGGGCATCCCGGTGCTGGGGCGCGTGCGCGGGCTGCGCGGCGTGGTGCGCGAAGGTGACCCACTGCTGCTCGACGCCGACCAGGGCACGGCGCTGGTGCGCCCCTCGCCGGGCGTGGTCGAGGCTTTCGACACCCGCTTCGCCCGCAACAGGGAGCGTCAGGCGGTCTATGCGGGCCTGCGCGACGTGCACCCGACCACGCGCGACGGCACTCGCATCAAGGTCATGATCAATGCGGGCCTGCGCGACGACGTGGCCAATCTCAACCTCACCGGGGCCGATGGCATCGGGCTGTTCCGCACCGAGTTCCAGTTCCTGGTCTCCGCCACGCTTCCCCAGCGCGAGAAGCAGACCCGCCTCTATCGGGACGTCATGGACGCGGCCGGGGACCGGCCGGTCGTCTTCCGCACGGTCGACATCGGCGGCGACAAGACACTGCCCTACCTGCGTCATGACGACGGGGAAGGGGAGGAAAACCCGGCGATGGGCTGGCGCGCCCTGCGCGTTGCGCTCGAACGTGATGCCCTGCTCAAGGTGCAGGCGCGCGCGCTGCTCGAAGCGGCGGCGGGCCGGCCGCTCAACGTGATGTTCCCGATGGTGGCGGAGCCCTGGGAGTTCGACGCCGCGAAGGCTGTGTTCGAAGGCCAGCTTGCGTGGCTGCGCGGCCAGAAGAAGGTCCTGCCTGATGCGATCCGCTATGGCGTCATGCTTGAAGTGCCCGCGCTGGCCGAGCAGCTGGACCTGCTCGCCCCCAAGATTTCGTTCCTTTCGATCGGAACGAACGACCTGACGCAGTTCCTGTTCGCCGCTGATCGCTCCAACCCCAAGCTTGCCGAGCGCTACGACTGGCTGAGCCCCGCGATCCTGCGCTTCCTGCGCCGCGTCGTGCGTATGCTCGATGGCACCGGCGTGGACATCAGCGTCTGCGGCGAGATGGGCGGCCGCAGGCTGGAGGCGCTGGCGTTGCTCGGCCTTGGCATTCGCCGCATGTCGATCACGCCCGCCGCGATCGGACCGATCAAGGAACTGGTCGGAAAGGTGGACCTCGCCGAGATCACCACAGCAATGGAGGGCTGGCTGGCATCGCCGCCGCTCGATCTGCGCGCGGAGATGAGCGCATGGGCGGCGCAGCGCGATATTCACGTCGACTAGGCGCGGCGATTAGGGCGCAATCTGCTCGCCATGGCAGACCGACGCGGAAGATGAACGCATTAATTTCGGGTGTTTGCACGCTCGCAGATTGACTTTGGCCCGTCAGACGGTTTGGTTATGCCGCGAGGCAGGTCGCAACACACATCGCTTCTGGAGCGGAATGGAAAACGTCGAATCCCAAGGTCGTCCGGGCGAGCCATACAGCGCCGGAAGACAGCTGCGCGCCGCGCGCGAGGCCGCAGGGCTCAGCCGCGCGGACATCGCCTCCAAGACCAAGGTTGCCGAACGTCATCTCCTCGCTCTCGAGGAGGATCGCCTCGGCGACCTGGCCGCGCGCACGTATGCCGTTGGTTTTGCCCGCTCCTATGCCCGCGCGGTCGGCCTGAACGAGAACGTCATCGCCGCCAAAGTGCGCGAACAGCTCGACAGCGACCATGTGGAGCGTCCGGCGGTCGCGCCCAGCTTCGAGCCGGGCGACCCGGCGCGCGTGCCCACGCGTCGCATCGCCTGGGTGGCGGCTGCAGGCATCGTGGCTGTCGTCGCGGTGCTCCTCGTGTTCTGGAGCAGCTTCCTCTCGCCGGAAGGTGAACTGCCCGACCTCATCGCGGAGAAGCCGCAGGCGCCTGCCGCCCGCCCCACGAACATCGCTGCCGCTTCGCCGCCGCCCGCTGCCGCGCCCGCCGGTCCTGTCGTGCTGACGGCAACGGGTGACCAGGTCTGGGTCAAGGTTACCGACGGCGCAGGGGCGCAGGTTCTTCAGAAGGAGCTGGCCAAGGGCGAAAGCTGGACCGCGCCGAACGGCGTAGCCGGGCTGCAGTTGCGCACCGGGCGGCCCGATGCGCTGCAGCTCTCGGTCGGGGGCAAGGCGCTGCCGCCCCTGTCGGACAAGCCGGAGCTGATGACCGGGGTCTCGCTCGCGGCCGCCGATCTCATCGCGCGGACCAATCCCGCGGCCGGCCGTCCAGGCGCATCTGCCCCGGCCGCTAACCAGGCTCCGGGGGCCGCAACGTCCGCGCCGGGCGGTCCAACCGTGCCCCCAAGCCCCCAGGCGGATGCGGCGCCGGCCGCAGTCGGGCTTGCGCAAGCGCAGGTTTCCACGGTTTCCGACTAGCGCCGTCTCGACAGGCGGGCATCGTTTCCGGCATCAGCGTCGAACGATCCATCTGGTTAATTCCCGGTTCTGCCGAACGCTGCCAGTGCGGTTCGGTGGACTTTCCGGCACGGAGTTGATTTGACGATGACAGGTATCCCCGCGATGCGCTTTTCGGGCGCGACGCACACCACTCGTTGGCTGGCGGGCGTCGCTGTGGCGGCAGTCCTGATCGGCGTCGGCACGCCCGCGCTTGCGCAGGATGCGAACACCAACGCCCGGTTGAACAAGGTCGAGAGCGAAGTGCGCGCGCTGCAGCGCAAGGTTTTCCCGGGAGCCGACGGCAAGTACTTCGAGCCAGAGATCACGGCTGCCCCGGCACCGCGCCCCGCGCCCGGTGCCCCGGCGAGCACACCACTCAGCGACCTGCTGACCCGCATGGACGTGGTCGAACAGCAGATGGCGCGTCTCACCTCGCAGGTAGAGCAGAACACCAACCGTATCGGCCAGCTGGAAGCCAAGCTCGCGGCGAGCGCAGCGGCTCCGGCCCCGGCTCTTGCCCCGGCCCCGATGCCAGCGGATGCAGCGCCTGCTGCCGCGCAAAGCAATCTTGATGCCATGAGCGGCGGTGCCTCGACGAGGCCGCTTCCCGCGCCCACCACCACTCCCGTCACTGCGGCGCCGCGCCCGGCAAGCCCGGCGCCCACGCGCCCGGTCGCCGCGCCATCGTCTCGCGTCGAGGCGGTGAGGGCCATCGCCAAGCCGCAGAGCGCCGACGCCGGTGACGACGAGTACAGCTATGGCTTCCGCCTCTGGGAAGCCAAGTTCTATCCAGAGGCGCAGCAGCAACTGAAGCTCTTCCTCGAGAAGTACCCCCGCCACGAACGCGCCAGCTGGGGACGCAACCTGCTGGGCCGCGCCTATCTGGATGACAACAATCCGAGCGAGGCGGCCAAGTGGTTCCTGCAGAACTTCCAGACCGACAAGCGGGGCGACCGAGCGCCTGACAGCCTGCTCTACCTTGCGGTCTCAATGAAGCAGCTGAAGGATACCAAGCGCGCCTGCATCGCCCTGGCCGAATTCAGCGAAACTTACGCCTCCGAAGCCGCCGGGCGCCTGAGCGGGCTTTATGGCAGCACCCGCAATGGGCTCAACTGCAGCTGATCCGGGCCCTCAAATAGCTGCCCGCTTCCGCGCGGATCTGGCGGCGATCTGGCCCGAGGGGATCGACGACGAGCAAGCGCGGCTGGGGCTGGCGGTGTCTGGTGGGCCGGACAGCCTGGCGCTCCTGCTGCTTGCCCGCGCTGCACTGCCGGGGCGAGTGGAAGCCGCGACGGTGGATCATGGCCTGCGTCCCGAAAGCGGGGCCGAGGCGGCCGAGGTGGGCCGGATCTGTGAGATGTTGGATGTCCCTCACGCGACCCTGCGTGTGCAGGTGGCTCCCGGAAACGTGCAGGCGCAGGCGCGGGTGTCGCGCTATGCCGCGCTTTCCGGCTGGGCCGCGGGGCGCGGACTTGTCGCGCTAGCGACCGGACACCAGGCCGACGACCAGGCCGAAACGCTGGTCATGCGCCTCAACCGGGCAAGCGGCGTGGCGGGGCTTGCGGGCGCACGGCCGCGCGGCTCTGCGCCGGGCGGAGACCTGCTGGTGCTTCGCCCATTGCTGGATTGGCGGCGCGCGGAACTGGGAGAGGTGGTGCGGGCGGCAGGGCTGGTCGCCGCGCAGGACCCCAGCAACGGCAACGATCGGTTCGATCGCGTCCGCGTCCGCAGGGCGCTTGCCGATGCGGACTGGCTCGACGTTTCCGCTCTTGCCCAGAGCGCCGCGCACATCGCCGAGGCCGACGCCGCGCTGGAGTGGATGGCGGCGCTGGAATGGCGATCGTGCGTTCGCAAGGAGCCAATGGGCCTCAAGTACCGGCCGCAGGCTCCTCGCGCCGTGATATTGCGCGTGGTGGCCCGGATCGTTCGCGAACTTGACGGCGAGGAGGCCCGCGGCGGCGCGGTGGCCCGGGTGGTGGAGGCGCTGGTCGCCGGGCGCCCCGCGTCGATCGGGAACCTGGTAGCGCGGCCGAACTCGGGAGGCTGGAGCTTCGCCAGGGCGCCTGTCAGGGCAGCAAGGCGCGAGGGCTGAACGTCACGTGCCGACCAGGCTGTCACCGATGGCGATCTGCTTGCCACGCGTGATGTAGACCTTGTCGCCCAGCTTCGTGGTCGCGAAAAGCTTGGCCGCGAAGGCGTTCGGCATTCCCACGCAGCCGTGGCTCGCATATCCAAGGGCAACGTCCGAGCCGTGGAGCGTGATCCCGTCGTTCGTCAGGCGCTGCATGTAGGGCATGGGCGCGCCGGTGTAGATGTTCGACACGTGGTCCCGGTCCTTCTGCGTGATCGGGAATACGCCCAGCGGCGTGGGCTTCTCCTCGGTGCCCAGAAGGACCGCCGCCGCGCCGATCTCGTATCCGCCCCGGAAGACGGAGATGACGCGCGCGTCGAGGTCGACCGTGAGAACGATCGGCCCGGCGGGCACGTCCTTGTCGTCCCAGTGCCAGTCGCCGTACTTGATGGCGCCGTCGATCGGCAGGATTCGCTTGACGACGAATGGCTCGTCCTTGGGGGGATCGCGGCTCGGGAGCGGCGACGGCGCCTGTTGCGCACCGTCCGGCCGTGCTGCCAGCGTGGCTTCCGCAAGCGAGGCCGGCTGCGGCTTCTGCGGCGAGGCTGCGAGCACGAGCACGCCTGCTATGGCCGCAAGGGCCACGAAGCCGGAAGCGAGAAGGAGGCGCGCGTCCAAGTTGGTCTACTTCCGTTCGATTGAGAAGGTTGGCTGAGGGCGAAGGGGCATGATCGCGTAAAATCCGGTCGGGTGCCAGAGGATCCCGCGACCGCCCCAAAGGAGCGAACGCGCCCAAGGCATTTCCGCAGACCTAGCGCCGGGCGATGCCTTCGCGCAGGATCGAGTTGGCGAGTTCCGCGACATCGTCGGCCGACGCATCTTCCGACCACACGGCGTAGCGAAGCCCCAGGAAAACGTTCATCCCCATGATCGCCCATGCATGGGCCTCGCCCAGATCCTCGCGCAGTTCGCCCTTGCGGATACCTTCGGCAAGGCGCTCATGTATGCGGCGCGCCGTGTTGTGGTAGTGCAGGCGAAAGCTTTCGGGATCGACGAACTCCGCCTCGTCGATGATCCGGTAAATCTCCTTGTGCTCGCTGGCGAAGCGCAGGAACCCGGCAAGCGAGGCGCGTTCGGTTTCCAGCGCGGGCACGTCCTGCTGCCGCGCGTTGCGCGCGGCCTCGCGCACCTTGCTGCTGAGATCGTCCACCAGCGCGCGGAAGATCTCGTCCTTCGAATCGAAGTAGGTGTAGAAGCTGCCGAGCGCCGTGCCCGCTCGCCGCGTGATCGCGGTTATGGAGGCTTCGTGGAAGCCTTTCTCGCCGAACTCGAGCGCGGCTGCGTCGAGCAGCTTGCGCAGCGTGCGCCGCCCGCGCTCCGTGCGCGGGGCCTTCGGGGGCAGGGCGCCCGACGGCGTATCTGACATGGGCCGATCTGTTGTCACGCGGGCACAGCTAGACTCCCTCGGCGTCCTTGGCAACTTTGCAAGTTGAAACATGGTTCAACTATCAATATGGAAGGTGCCAACAAAAACGGTTCATGGGAGTGTGTACGATGCGTAAGGCGCGATTCCTCGCGATTTCCTCGAGTGTACTGGCCCTGTGCGGCGGTCATGGCCTGATGGCACCCGCGCTGGCGCAGGAGGCGGCCGGCTCCGCAACGGCGGGGACGGGTGGCACGGCGACAGGCATGGCCGCTTCCGACGCCAGCGGGGGTGACATCATCGTCACCGCCCGCCGCCGCGAGGAGCGCCTTGTCGACGTACCCATCGCGGTGACCAGCTTCAGCGCCGACCAGCTGGAAAAGTCAGGCGCGATCGACGTCACCGAAATCGCGCAGATCGCGCCCAACGTCACGCTGGAGCCTTCGCGCGGGACCAACTCCACCCTTTCGGCCTTCATTCGCGGCGTGGGCCAGCAGGACCCGGTATCGGGGTTCGAGCAGGGCGTGGGCATCTACCTGGACGATGTCTACCTCAACCGCCCGCAAGCCGCCGTGCTCGACATCTACGACGTCGAACGGATCGAGGTGTTGCGCGGCCCCCAGGGTACTCTCTACGGGCGCAACACCATCGGCGGCGCGGTGAAGTACGTGACGAAGCAGTTGCCGCAGGACTTCTCGCTGAGAGTGAAGGGCACTTACGGAACATACGACCAGGCTGACCTGATCGTCACCGCTTCGGCGCCGCTCAGCGACCTCGTCCGGGTGGGCGGATCGGTCGCCCGGCTTTCGCGCGGGGGTTTCGGCACGAACCTGACGACGGGCGAGGACAACTACAACAAGGACATCTGGGCCGGGCGCGCCAGCCTAGACATCGGCGGCTACGGCGAGCCGGTGCTGATCCGGATCTCGGGCGACTACACCAAGGACAAGTCCAACGCGCGCGGCGGTCATAGACTGATCCCGGGTTACGCTTCGGGAGCGCCGGTCCTTGACGATCCCTATGACACCCGCGGCGGCCTGAGCGATCCGAGGCAGGAGGTGGAGGCGTATGGGCTTGCGATCAATGCCAGCGCGGAGTTGACCGATCGCCTCACGTTCCGGTCCATCAGTGCGTGGCGCAAGGACGACAGCGCCTCGCCCATCGACTTCGACGCCCTTCCGGCGGTGGACGTCGATGTCCCGGCCTACTACCGCAACGAGCAGGTCAGCCAGGAATTCCAGCTCCTGTACGACGATGGCGGCATGGTGCAGGGCATGATCGGCGGCTACTATCTGGGCGCGAAGGCCGACACCCAGTTCGACACCCGCATCTTCACCGCCGTGAACGGTTTGACGGCTTTCACGCAGGCCGATGTCGATACCGAGACTTTCGCCGTCTTCGGCGACTTCACCTTCGACTTTACCGAGCAGTGGAGCCTTTCGGTGGGCGGCCGCTATACCTGGGACGAGCGAAAGGCGCGCATTCTGCGGCAGAACTATCTGGGCGGCGGTTCGCCCGTCTTCGGCGGGGCGGGCCTTGCGCTCGGCGCTCCCAGCACGGATTTCTCCGGCAGGGCCAAGTTCGAGAAATTCACCCCCCGGGCCTCGGTCAGCTTCAAGCCGACGCCGGACCACAATATCTACGCAAGCTACAGCCAGGGCTTCAAGGGCGGCGGCTTCGACCCGCGGGGCGTTGGCATCAACGCGCCCGCCGCCACGCCGGGCGCCCCCACCGACACTGAGATTTCCGATTACCTCAGCTTCGAGCCGGAGACGGTCGACAGCTATGAGATCGGCTACAAGGGCAACCTGTTCGGCGGCGCGCTCTATATCGCGGCGGCAGCCTTCTACATGGACTATAAGGACGTGCAGATCCCGGGCTCTGCCGGGTGCACCGTGGGCGGGCTGCCGACGTTCTGCGGCATCATCACGAATGCAGGCAAGGCACGCTTCAAGGGCGTGGAACTGGAAGCCAGCGCACGGCTCGCGCAGGACATGATGGCGGCCGGCGACCGGCTCAGCCTCTCCGGCTCCCTCGGCTACATCGATGCCGAGTACCGCGAATACATCGCCAACATCGCGCCCAACCCGGCACTGCCCACCGTCACCGAGCCCACCGACGTGGCCGATTTCAGGAAGGTGCAGAACACGCCCAAGTGGACCGGCAGCGCCACGATGGCCTATTCGGCGCCGATCGGCGAAGGCGACATCAACTTCAGCACCACCTTCTCCTACCGGGGCAAGACCTACCAGTTCGAGATCCCCAACCCCTACCTCGACCAGGACGGTTACGGGCTGTTCGACGCAAGCCTCGTCTACACCGCGCCCGGCGGGCGCTGGAGCCTGGGCGTTCACGGGAAGAACCTGTTCGACAAGCGGTACAAGACCTCCGGCTACACGTTCCTGCGCGCCGACCCGGTCACGGGCGAGCTGGCGACATTGCCCAACGGCCAGTTCATCCCCACGCTTGGCACCGAAGGCACGCTGACCACGTTCTACGGTAACCCGAGGCAGGTCTTCGCCACCGCCACGCTGGAGTTCTGAGCAAGGCTCCAGGGGTTCAGGAAAGGATAGGAGCAGCCATGGACTACCGCGTCCACCGTTACCGCAGCGCCTGCGGTCGGCTCGACCTTGCCGCGCGCGACTACCCGGCGCGCGATGCAGGGGCGCCGGTGCTGCTGATGATGCACGGCCTCACGCGGAACAGCGCCGATTTCGAACCGCTAGCAGAGCGCCTGCAGGGGCGATACAGGATGATCGTGCCCGACCAGCGCGGGCGCGGTCTCTCGCAGTGGGACGACGACCCGGCGCAGTACCGCCCGGACGTCTACGCGAACGACATGCTGGCTCTGCTTGACGATCTGGGCGTTACCCGCGCCGGGCTGGTGGGGACCTCGATGGGTGGGCTGATGGCCATGGTAATGCACGCCCTGCGTCCCGCTCTTGCCCAGGCGATGGTCTTCAACGACATCGGTCCCGTGCTCGAACCCGAAGGGCTCGCCCGGATTCAGGGCTATGTCGGGCCGGCGGATGCAATGGCGGACTGGGCCGAGGCGGCAGCCCGTGCCCGGTCCATCAACGCCTCGGCGTTCCCGGACTATGGCGAGGCGGAGTGGGGCGCCTTCGCCCGGCGCATCGCGCTCGAGAATGCGGACGGCACGGTCTCCTTCGCCTACGACCCGGCGATTGCGAGAGGCGTGTCGGGAGAAGCGCCGACCACCGTTCCGCCCGATCTGTGGCCCTTGTGGGACCTGCTCGATGCAGTGCCGGTGCTGGTGGTGCGGGGCAGCCTCTCCGACCTGCTTGGCGCTGCCACCGTCGAAGAGATGGCGCAGCGTCATGCCGGGGTCTATGTCAGCATCGAAGTCCCCCGGGTCGGCCATGCGCCCATGCTGGACGAGCCGGTCGCCCTCGCGGCGGTAGAGGCTTTCCTGGCGGAGCATGTCAGGTGAGATTGGAACGACCTGCCGAGGCAGGGCCGTCGAAGCCGGGAATGGCCGGCAGGAAAAGGGTAATCCGTGCAACAGACCGCAACTGACCAGGCGATCGCACCCGGTGCGGCGAAGCCAGGCGCCTCTCCCAACCTGGTGCTGGGGATGCTGCTGCTCGTCTACATCTTCAACTTCGTGGATCGCCAGATCCTTTCCATCCTGGCTGCACCGATCCAGGCGGACCTTGGGCTGGACGATGCGCAACTGGGTCTGCTGGGAGGGCTTGCCTTCGCCATCCTCTACTCGACGCTGGCAGTGCCGCTGGCCTGGCTGGCAGACCGGACAAGCCGGTCATGGGTGATCACGGGCTCGCTCGTCGTGTGGAGCCTGTTCACCTCTGCCTGCGCGCTGGCACAGGGCTTCTGGCACATCTTCCTCGCGCGTGTCGGCGTCGGCGTGGGGGAGGCCGGCGGCGTGGCGCCAAGCTATGCCGTGATCGGAGAGCACTTTCCAAGCCACCGCCGCGCCTTTGCCCTCTCCGTTTACTCGCTGGGGATTCCGCTGGGGTCGGCCGCGGGCGTACTCGCCGGCGGCTATGTCGCGCAGATGGTGGACTGGCGCACGGCCTTCCTCGTTGTGGGTCTTTCGGGCATCGTCCTCGCGCCGCTCTTCAAGCTTGTCGTGCGCGACAGGGCACCGGCGGTTCGCCCGGCCGAGGTTCCCGCCATCGCCTTCGGCATGGTCGCCCGCACGCTCGCCCGCAAGCGCGCCTTCTGGCTGCTGAGCTTCGGCGCCTCTTCCAGCTCCATGCTGGGGTATGGCCTCATGTTCTGGCTGCCCAGCCTCCTCCAGCGTAGCTTCGGGCTCGATCTGGTCCATACCTCGTGGTTCATCGGGGCGGTGCTGCTGCTCGGCGGCTGCGCGGGCGTGCTGCTGGGCGGCATCCTGGCCGATCGGCTGGGGAGGGCGGACCGCGCATGGTACGGCCGCGTTCCGGCGATCGCCTTCGTCTGTGCCGTCCCCCTCTTCGCGGGCGGCATATGGACCTCGAGCGTCCCGCTGGCCTTCATGCTGTTCCTCGTGCCGCAGGCGCTGGCCTACTTCTGGCTGGGCCCGGTGACGAGCGCGGTGCAGCATCTTGTCGAACCGCCAGCGCGGGCGACGGCATCGGCGCTGTTCCTGCTCATCAACAATCTCATCGGCCTTGGCGGTGGGATATATGCCCTCGGCGCCGTCTCGAAAGCGCTGGCGCCGGTGTGGGGCTCGCAGTCGCTGCGTTACTCGATGCTGATGGGCTTGGCGCTGTACCTTGTAGCGGCCGCGCTGATGACGCTTGCCGGGCCGGCTCTGCGCAAGGAGTGGGTGGCGGAGAAGTAAGGAGATACAATCCGTCCCCCGCGCGATTTCCCGCCGGAGGCAACCCTGCGGCCGCCGGGGTGTTGGGTCAGGCATCTACCCCAAACCTTCAGCGGAGCACAGGCATTGGACAGCGATAACCCACAGCGCGCCCGTCAGGCGCCAGGGGGACACGAAACCGCCCCGCCCAAGAACCTGCCCAAGTTGGCGATTGCCGCGCTGGTGATGTTCATCGTCGCTATCGGCATCGTCTGGGTGGCCAGCGATATCCTTCAGCGCCCAGGTCAGGATCCAGGCGCGCAGGAGGCTCGCAAGGCTCCCGCAGATTGACGCACGACGGGCAGAACGGTGGTGCCGGCTACAGGATTCGAACCCGTGGCCCCCTGATTACAAATCAGGTGCTCTACCAACTGAGCTAAGCCGGCGCGCCATAAAAGGCGGGCGTTTCCGCGTAATACGCCTATGTCGGAGAAGGTCGCTCGTCAAGCGTGAGCGGAACAAAGCGGCAAGGTTCGGCACACCGGGGCACAGTCGTGTCACAAACTTTGGCACAGGAGCGGGCATCCTTGCCGCTATCGACAAGGCCGCCGGAACGAAGTCTCACGCGCAGCGCCTTCCTGGCTCAGGCCGCGCTCAACGAGATCAGTGGGGACACTGATAGAACGAGGCGCGGTGGCGGCTCAGCCGACGTCACTCCGCTTGTTGCCGGAGCGGTCCATGGGATTGGCCAAAGGTGCTGGCGTGCAACTCCTCTCGAGAACATATATGGAACAGATAAAATTCCTGTCATCGATTCGCATCAAGGAAATCATCAATGGTCGGTTCGGAAAACGCCGCCAATCGCGATGACCAGCGTCGGGAGATCGGCCGAATTGCGGCGGGTGGCGGTGCCTGGCAAGACATCCCCCAGCCAACGGATTACCGGGCCTTCAAGCCTGTTCCAACGGATTCTTGGCTTGCCAGTGATGGGCGCACGAAGACTGCTCACGGCAGCACATCGTTTGGTCGATGGCTGCTGGAACAGACGGAACAGACGGAACGGGGCGGCTTGATCGGCGATCTTGCCAAGGCCGCAAAAGCCGACCGTGGCTTCCCGGTCGGTGGCGACCCTGAAGCGGTGCGTAAGAGGCTGAACTCGCTAGGTGCTGACCCCGACATGCACGAGGCGCTGGACGACGCCGAGCAGGGCGCGGAACGGATGGGCGAGCTTCTGACGATGGCCGCGCGCTACAGGATCGCGGTCTTCGGCCAGCCCCGTTCGCCATGGCGCGCCAGCATCGACGAGGCCATGGCGGATGCGATCGAACTGAATCTGGCCTCTTGGGACGAGAGCGAGCGTGAGTGGTTCCTCGCGGTGCCGGTCGACTTAGTCAGAAAAGCGAAGTTGGCGAGGGCGGCAGCTTAAGGCTCTCCTTCTCTGCAAGAGCCAACGAACGAGTCAAAGATTGACGATCTGCCATTGGGCTTAGGATTTTTCAATAGGTGCTTTGGCGCCGCTAGGGCCCTGGAACTTGCCCCACATCGGGCAAGCCCCTAACAGGAGAGTGTTGCAACGAAGGTTTAACGATGACCAGCATGCGTTTCCTCCATCCGGCTGCGCCTGCGGCTGGGCGAGTACCCAGGCCGCTGCCAAAGGTGAGAGTTACTCACTTCGTGCCGCTAGCAATGTTTTTCGCGCTGGTATGCACTCCCGGTTTTACGAGCGTCGGCCCTGTGAACATGTCAGTTGGGATGTTTCCAATTGTTCTTTACGGGTACTCGGCAGCAGCGCGCGAAGCTTACAACAGCCTAATGCCTGGCGCGAGGCAGGTCCTAACGTTCATTCTAGGTGTGATTCTTGCTATCTGCGGGTGGAACTTTGTTACGGCATTCGGCGCTGAGGAGTTCATTCGAGTTTTCCGGCCAATCTACGGACATGCGAGTGGCCTCGCGATCGTCATAGCCATTTTGGCGCTTTCACGTTCGATGGACGGAGCCAAAAAGGCCCGAGTGATGTGTTTGATCATCATGGCGGTGTCTCTTGGCTCTACGGTCTTGATCGCACCACGTTCGTACAACGATCGCTACCCAGGCTTTTTCAAGCACCCCAATCAGCTTGGCCTCATCGCAGCCATGGCAACTCTATACTTTTTTTGTGAGATGATGTCTGCTCGCGGCCGTCAACGCCTTTGGCTTGCCTTGGGCCTTGTCCTGTCCGCGTATGCAATGCTGTTGAGCGGATCCAAAACCAACCTTCTTATCGTCGCCGCACTTTGCGTCTGCTCTGTCCCCCTCCTCGCTTTTCAACGTTTGAACATACGAGCTGCCCTGAATGAAACGTACCGTAACCTGATCGTCGCAGGCGGGATGCTTTTTATTGGGGGCATGGCACTATCGCTAACGAGCGAGCGAGCCTTCAATGTTCTTAGTACCCTCCTTTCCGGGGAGCAAGAAGTCGAACAATATCATTCGATTAACTCTCGCGACCATCTTTGGGAGGAGTCTTGGCAACAAGGAACGGCTCACCCGCTGACCGGCGTAGGCTCCGGCCAGCTTATGCTCGATGGCACGGAGCATTCGCATAACGTTCTCTTAGACGCTCTTCGCACGACAGGCTTCCCAGGATTAGGCCTCACTCTTCTTTTTATCTTCGCAATTTTGTTCTATGCTTTAGGTGCATATAAGGCCGCGAGAGCGCTTCAGCGACAATCAGGCTCCAGGCAATTCGTCTCGGAGGTGAGGGGCTCGCTCGTAGGCTCCCTGCTAGCGCTCATGTCGTACATCCTTGCCAACCAGATGAGCGACTCTTTCGGCCCCACAACGATACCCTTTTTCTACATGTACTTGGGTTTCTCGCTCACGTTCTTTTTGCCTGCTGAGCCCGGAACCAGCTTCGTGCGAGCATGTCGATCTGACACGCTGCCGCAGCGATAAGGTCCTTTCTCACCCCTGAAGTCGAAGGCTATGCATCACCATCTCTGGTCGGCAAGCTGAAAACTGGCAAAGGAAGCTTTCGTGATAACTCCTCTGACCACCATCTCCGCCAGCTACCTAGACTTGCTAGCAGTCTGGCGCCGGCAAATCCAAAGCGTCGTGGATGACCGTGCTCAAGTGGTTTGCATGGATGAAGGCTCCTTTCATGAGTTGAAGGATGAGCCAGACATAGATGCGTCTCTCGCGGCAACGTCACTCCTCAACGCGAGCAATCGGCGAGCATTTTGGATCCGTCGTTTATCAGTTCTGCGGTCCGCCTTTGATCTTCAAGGGAGCGTACTTCATTCAGATTCGGATGCCTTCTGGCTGAAAAATCCTCTTCACCTTACGTCGAGGGCCGATCTGGTCATTTCAATTGAACACGGACTTCCAAAACATATAACCAAGCGCCGTGGCTTTGTAGTATGCTGCGGCTTCTTTTCACTACAGAAGAATAACGCCACAACTGCCTTCGTTGACGCATGGCAAGCGGCGTGCAGCCGCACTGCAGATGATCAGATATCTATCAACACTCTTATTGACAAATCGATTACCAATTGGGGTTCAACCGAGGTCGAGGGGCAGACATGTCACACAGCCGTGGCTGACTTCGGCAAAGGTCCCTTCAGAATTCTCGCCCTCAGCAATAATCTGATCACTCGCGAACATGCTTTTGACGTACCATCGTCGAGCTACGTGGCGCACCCGTTTTTGGAGCGGCGTTTTCACAGCGCTTTCGTTGCACTGTACTCCAAGCTCGTCGTCGATGGAACTCTGCGCGACTTCAAGGTCACGGAAAATTTCGCCGGCATGAAACGGAGGGACTGGGCGACATACTGCTGCTATCAGCAACTTGGATCTCAGATCCCAAGGGAGTGCCTTGCTCACGCCGGGTACCTGGCGACCCTCGCGCAGGATTTCGAAGCTGCAGCTGGGTATTTTGCCCAATTGCAGCACCTTGAGGGGGATGCATTGGTCGATTTGTATGACCTCCAGATTAGAAGAGGTCAGGAGAAGGATGCGCTGAATACGCTTGGGGAGATAGCAAGATCTAGCAAGCTGTCCGACACCCAGCTAAATAAGATTATCAGGCATATGGCTCGAAAGCCGCATCCAACAGGATCTGCACTCGTAGCAATCGCTTTGAGACGGTATAGTCGGCCAACCAGGCTATATGAAGGCGTGCGGCGATTGTATCTGCAAGCGCGTGGCGCACTTTGATTTTTAATGGTGATGGGGGAGGTGAGCGCCACTCATCAGCCTACGCCTGCCTAGATACACTGTAGGCATGGTTTTCAATAGCACGAAATGGAAGGACGAACAGTGTCGGACAACAGAAAGCCTGGGCGTTTAGCAAAAAGCATCTATGCGCTCACGGCCCTTTCGCTGCTCTTCTACTATGCATGGCTTCTATATAGCGTCTTCTCACCTCGTTGGCCGCATCCGCCGCTACATCCCGGCGCTTACTGAAGGAATTGTGGCCGACCCAAGCGCCAAAACGTTACCGGGTATTTCGAGGCACTTCAATCGATTATAGGGCGCTTCAATCCTAAGCTCGGTAGAAGAGGTATATTCAGCGACCGCGCGTCGCTCGCAAATGTATATCTCGCCACAAGCCTATATTAGCCCACAGACCTCTGGCCCAATGCTTAAGTCGGCGGGAAAACTGCTTATATTGCCCGCGCTTTGCCTTTGTTTGAAGCTCCGAGGCATCCAAGACAGGATGCATGATCAAGTTCAGGATTTTTCCTTCAATCAATTCGCTATTGATCGGCCAGTCAAACCTGTATGATGACTTTTGGTACACAGTTCCCAAAGCGTTTAGATCAGTCGCCTTCAAGTGCCGTTCTGACGCCAGATAGGCAACAACAGCTTCATCGTTTAACCAGAGATCATGTTGAACATCAAAGGTGGAGGCGAGCTGCCGGCGCGCCGCTTCGAGTTGGTCGATCGCACCTGAGGACATCCGTGACACAGGGAAGAAGAAGTGTGATACCTTGCGGTCGTGAAGTACTTTTGAACGATACCACCACCATGATGGGGGCGCGGGCCCAAAATCTGCTATGATGCAAGGCGCATCCTCCAGAGCCTTGAACCGATCAAAGAACTCAGAAGCCCGCCGGAAAGAGAACAGGACATCATACTCAACCATCCAGAAGAAGCGGATTTCTGGATATTGCTTCCGCGCCGCATAGAATCCATAGTCGCCGCATCGCCAGCCAAAATCGTCGCTAACATAGAGCCCGAGTTGACGATAAACAGCCGCATTGACTCGTACACATTCGACATCCCGGAAGCCTTCGGGATCGGTCGTATCGTCATACAGAACGACGACCCGTTCTTCGCAGGTTTGCGCTAAGAAGTTCAACCGCTCTCGAACGAAGGGCGTGTCCCTGTGAGTTCGAAAGAGGATCATGGTTCGACTACTCAAAGTGCCCCCTTTTTGGTGCTTCCACAGCACCTAACGATATCTCGGTCAGAAAGCCAAATCGCAAGCCATCCGCATAGTGGACTGACTAACTTCGCTCTTGCACCTTCTGGCTTTGTCGGTAACCAAACAGGCCTCAATAGAACGGACGGGTTGCATGCGAGAAAATATCTCACGCCGAGAGCGCGTTGCACGGCTAGCACTGTTGGCCGTAGCGAGCGCCCTCACGGTCGCGTACACATGTGAACTTATATCGGTTTGTTCTCAGGACAGGCCGCATAAACAGGAGTTTCGCAACCTTTGATGCGGAACAACCAGCCGATGAGAGCAACACGCAGATCTTTTCTGCGGCTTCCCGGGGATTAGCTAGCAAGAGCTTTTGGCCTATTGAGTAATTTCTGGACTGGCCGATCGAAGAACACAGTTGCCACATATGAGAATGGTAGAATAACCATCAAGTATACAAAGAACTTAACCGGCGTAGTCGCGGATATTGCTGTAAGCGGGAAGTGTAGCGCCCCAAGCAGTGGAAAGTGCAAGATATAGACCGCATATGACAGGTTTCCTGCCATCTCCATCACATGACTCGCGCCGCCGCTGAACGGCTGCACTTGAGCACCTAGATATATTAGGCAGGGGAATACCAAGGCCACGCTAGCCATGTCGTACATGAAGTTGAGGCCAAGGCGTTGCAACCGGCGCCAGGAGTATTCCCGCCAGGCTCACTGCTATAAGGGTCGCACTTACGCCGCCAAGCGCTCGCATATCAACGTTCCGCAGCCTGAACAGCAGAACGCCGAAGAAGAATGGAAAGGTTACACGCGCCAAACCGAATTGTAAGCTTGAGTACTTGTTGCCCACCTCAACGCTATCGAACGAGAAGCCAATTGCGACCATAGCCAAGCCGGAAATGGCAATGATAGTGATCAGCAGGGTATTGCTTAGTTTTCTAACAATCGCGGCATAAACAAAATTAGCTATCAGCTCAAAAAACAGAGACCAGACTACAGGGTTAACACCGAAGGCCTCAAATGATTGTGTCCGAGGACTGGGCAGAGTTGCCGCTGTGAATGGGAACGTGATTATTGCGTCATGAAGAAGTGCGGGATCACTTTTCCAGAATGCCCTCAATGTCTCAATGCTAAGACCAAGTGTAGCACCGAGCACCACCAGGGGCATCAATCTCTTGAGGCGCTTTACGACGAAGTCCCCAAGATGCATTTTTGAACGTAGTTTATCCTCATAAGCGTAAGCGATAACAAAGCCACTTAGCATAAAAAAGAAATCTACAGCCAGATATCCGTGCTTAAATAAATTACCTGGAAGCATATCTTTTCGATGAAAAAATATGACTGCTATCGCCGCCACACCCCGCAATGCATCCAGGAATACGAAACGGTGACCATGAACCCGGAATGGTAGATTAGTTCGATCTGCAGCGTTGGATGCTGCGCCTGATGCGTTGAAAAGTGCAAACATCTGCCAGTCTCGTGTTCGGCGGTTAGCGTTCATGCTGTAGTGTACAGCAAAGCGCCTAATCATGGTACCTGAGCGCATACCTCCACTGAGAGCGCTACGAACGGCTTACTGCGAAGCTTTCCGCATTGCCTTGCGCCTCCTCTTCCAAGGGTGCCAAATCGAAAGAATCGCGACCTGCCTTGCTGTGGCATACAAGCGATGGATCCGTTCGTTGATGATATGAATTCCGGAACCCCGCACGATGCCATCCAGTCGGGTGGTGTAATGATCTTTGAACAGGTGATAGTGAGCCGAGTGAGCGTCTTTCGCCTTCGTGGACGCATTGTATCTCAGCCCAAGATCCGCCTCGCTTCCAACCAGTCGGTGTGGGTGCAGATGACGTATGGGATCAATCGCCAGGGTGAATGCAACCGGACCGGTCAGCCTCACAACCCCAGCCTTCCCGATACCATCGCGCCAAGGCCCATATTTGTCGATGTTCTTGCTTACGTCAGTTATCACCTTCCTAAGGAAAGGATGGCGAGGTCGGCAGATTATGTGCCACTGCTGAAACTCTCCAGCAGGGATGGAGCTTAACGCCTTGTGCATGCCGTATGACTCGTGAGCTTGGCCCTTGCCGTTGCGCCAGTTAGCCAACACAAACTCATCATCTGACTTGATTACGTCGTCTAGCGGCGCGGTACAGAAGCTTTTGATATCCAGATAGACGCCCCCAACCTGGAACATGAGCATATATTTAAAGAAGTCCGCGCGAGCCGCTCCGTAACCAGGATTGATACTTAAGTACCTATCCAGAACAGATACATCAAAGTTGTCAGTAAGAAACCTCACGATATCTACATCGTCGTAGAACCTATATTCCCAGTCCGGGTTCATCTTCTTTGTCTGCGTTTCAGATTCTGATAGCTCTTTAGGAAGATCCCTGCTGTGATATGTCTGATGGATAATCTTGGGAATCTTGTTAGACTGGGTCAAGACAATCGCACCTTCATGATCATCACTTCTGACGCGAGTCTACCCTCAGCTTGTTCTTCTGTCCACGCACAGAGCACGCTCCGATGATTTCTCCCGGGAATACGGCATAATTTGATCAGTCGGCTGCCCTCATAGCGGAGGCACCGAATGTCTTTGGGTGCCGCAATCTCTCGGGTGCAGGCGCGTCTCTGGCATTTTGACGCAGTCAAGCGGCCTGAATTTTCTTACAGGGTAGAAAGGTCTTCTACCTGGTAGGGCATACCAGCTTTTCCATGTCGGTCCGCTCATAGAACCGGCACAGGCGAAGGCCCGCATCCCGTACCCGGTCGCCCCATGCCTCGATCGCCGAGTTGTAACGAGCGTCCGCGCTCGGGTCCGTGAGGATCGCGGCGGTCGGCTTGGGCTTGTCTTCCGTAACTGCGATCAAGTCCGCGGCCGGGGGAAAGGTCGGCGCGGTCGTCTTGCATGCTGCAAGTGCGAATAAGATTAGGACCGATGATCGCTTTGCCCTACAAAGCGCCCGAGGGGACGGAAAACGATTTCCCGTTGCGTTCCCGGGGGCAGGTGTCAGGTCGGCGGCGACTCCCAACTCGCTTGCTGGCCTGATACTCATCAGCATCTCTCCCGATAAGCCGCCATCTTCGCCAGCTCGGCCGCGCTGTAGGCCTGCCGCATCCTCACGCAGTTCAACGCCACTGCGGTCGGCGCCAGTGTCGACCGTGCTTCAGGGGCCTTGGCCTGTTCCATCGCCTCGGCCTTGGCGATTGCCGCGTCCCTCTGATCACGGAGGCGCTGGTTCTCGAATGCGTCCGTCACACGCTCCTCGGCCGCCTTCTCCAATGCGGGTGCGGCGGCGGCTTTCACCTCCGCTTCATGTCTCTCGATTACCTTCGCATCGCGATGAACGAGCCACACCCACACCACCGCGACGGCGCCCGCCGCCAACGCCCCACAAATGGCAGCTCGGCGAAAAGGCTTGGCTATGTCCAGGCGGCCAAGAAGCATCGCCAAACCGCTCATCCTGCCAACTCCGACTTCGCGGACGGCGACCCGGTCGCCTCGATCGCGCGCGCGGCCGCCACGTTGCGGTCCTTGATAGCCACTGCCGCCGCAGTGCCGCCGGCCACCACCGCCAGCCCGCCAGGGAAGGCGAGGCAGTAGGCGGTGATGTCGAATTCGCGCGCGCGGCCGATCACTTCCCAGCCGACGAACACGTTGGCGCAGACGACATAGGCCATTCCGCCCACGAACCCGACGAGCCGGTTGAGCTCGATCTGGTTTCCCGCGCCCCGCAGTACGGTAGTCCAGCTCACGCGTAGTCCCCCGCCTGGTAGATCGCCGCCTCGCGCGCGCGGCGGGCCTTCAGCCCCGCCATCGGCTTGCCGTCGTTGTAGATCCAGCGGCCGAACTGCTCGAGCACGCCGGAATGATCGCCGGCCTTGTGCCTGGCGAGCAGCGTCGAGGTCGCAAAGGCATTGAGGCCGACGTTGTAAGCGAATGACACCAGGGCATCGAACTGCTGCTGCACGGTGGGGGCATCACCCAGCTTCGCCTCCACGCCCGCCTCGAAGCGCCGCAGATCGGCAAGGAAGCGCGCTTCCGCCTGCGCCTGTGTCCATACCGTGCCCCGCTTGATGTCGGGGCCCGTGCTGCCGAACCCGATCGTCCATGGGTTCCCATCCTTGCTGCCCGGGTCTGGGTAGGCGACGAGCTTGCAACCTTCCTCCTGCTTCATCGCCCTGATCCCGGCAGGCGACACGTCGTAGCGGCCGTCGGCCGGCACCGACAGCTCGCCACCGCCGTCGGCCAGCACGAGCGCGCTGTTGATGAGGTCCACGTCCGCCTGGGACAGCTTGCCGTTCATCAGGCGGATGGCATCGAAAAGGGGCTTGGGGTTCTTCAGGGGCATAGGTCCTCCTTTCCGCAGGCACTGCGCTTGCGGATGGCGTTCGGGTGAAGGTGTGTGAGTGTCGTCCGGCGCGGGGCGCCGGTTCAGGTCTCGCGCTTCGCGCGGTCTGCGATGCGCTCGGCAGCGAGGATGGTCTGGGCGCGGTCCCGAGCCTCGGAATAGCCTTGCTGGCGCGCCTCTAGCTGCATCACCTTGGCTTCTGCCTCGGCGTGCTTGTGCTGGCATTCCGCCAGCTGCTCGCGCAGATCGAGGATCTCGCCCTCCGCGCGGTCAAGGCGGCCGGAAACCCGGGCCAGCTCGGCACGCAACTGGTCGATCACGAAGCGCGTGTCGGCGTCGAGCCGGTCGGCCCGCTTGTCCATCCGCCCGCCGACATACTCGAAAGCCCACTTGATGATGCCGAATCCTCCACCGGCGGCGGCTCCTGCACCCAGCCATGCAGGCAGCGTGTGCGGGATCATGGAAAGGAAGCCGTTCATAGCAATTCCGGCATGATCTGCTGGATGGTGTCCATCTCGTACCTTACATGTTGTTGAACAGAGCACTGGCTGGTACTGCCAAGGTCCTCTCAATTAGAGGCTACCCGTGGCTATATTCCCGACCTTGTACAAAGCGCTCAAAGACCTTCTCTGCTGGCCGTGGAGGTGCGCGTACGGCAACCTTGAATGCGACCCTGACCATCGATGCCGGGACTGCGTTCGCATGAATCTTTAGGGATCAGCGTTCAAGCCACATTTGAGCTTCAGGAGCAGTATGTGGTAGCTACGAGATCTTGAGGTTTAGGAGGTTTAGTGACTTATTTCTCAAAGCTACGCGAGATTGTCGCTGATTTCTACTCTTGGCGCTGGAAGTGCAACTATGGCAATGCTCGCTGTACTTCTAACCAGCGTTGCAGAGAGTGTGTTGAGTTCGAGCAGTGGTGAAAAGTATGTGGCAACGGCCTAGCTAGTGGCTCTGCTCGATGTTGCCGGTTTCAGGCGTGGGGGTGGCGCTTGTGTGGGAGCGGGGTGGACGTTGCTGCGCGGCTCTTCGTTACCGAGGGCTCGCCGTGGCTATCTTCATCACGCTGTATAATGCAGTTTCCGCCCTTTTTTCCAAGCCGTGGACCTGTCCGCATGGCGTAGCGCGCTGCACCCTCGAGAACTGCTGCCAGGGTTGCGAGGCGGACCACGACGCCACCTTCTGGTAAGTCGCGGCTCACCAGCCCTTTCCTACGATAAACGCCTTCTGCATGGGGGCGACGACGGCCGACACACCGAGTGCATTGGGGTGAAGGTCGTCGTGCGAAATGGCCGCAGGGGGAGCCCCGGTCGTGTTGCCGCCATACGTCGACATGGCCTGCGCGAGTTCGATCACATTGTTCGGAAAGGTTGCTCGCAGAAGGTTGTTGAAGGCGGTGATGTTGTCGTTTTTCGACGTGCCGGTCACGGCCGACTGCTGAGGAATCACGGTGTTGAAGCCGATCCTTTTGCCGGTCGGCATGTAGTCGTACATTTCTTGATACTGGCTGATGTAGAGTGCGTGGTTCGCTGTCGTGTCCTCGACGTCATCGTTGATGGTGGTCTGAACGAGAACAACGTCGGTCGGGTCGATCGTCTGGGCCTTGAGCGCGGCGAGGGCGGCGGCCGTCGTCGTCCCTGCTACCGCATGGTTTCGGACACGGCGATAGGGATCGAAGCTATCGGCCAACACCTTCTGGATCCGCTGATTCGGGTCCGCGATTTGCGGCTCCTGAAAGCGGCTGTCACCGAACAACCGGATCAGCGAAGGGACCGTCGGTGCCACGTATCCCGGCGCGTACTTCGCCATCTCGCGATCCACATAGGCCGCCTCGTCATTGGTGAGCTGGCGATCCCACGCGACGAAGCCGACAAGGCTGATCGGGAGGCCGGATGGATTGGTGTTGTTGATGCGAACCGACAAGCTGCTCGTGTCCGGCGTCTTCACTACCTCGTTCATGACGATGCTCTTGTCGGCACCGTTGGTCATGACGGCATTCGAGCCACCCCGGAAGTTCGTTCGATGCAGCGCCCGGAACCAAGTGTTGAGCGTGAGCGGATCGGACTTCGGCGTCAGGTATCCGCCGGTGAAATTGTCGTGGGTGGTGGAGTTGCCCCTGACTGTCAGGTCGCTGTCGATCTCGAGTGCGACACGCCGCGAAGTGCCTGAGGTGCCCTGCGAGAACCAGAATAGCGGGCGCCCGGTCGTTATCGCGGCATCGACTTTCGCCAGGACGCTATAGGACACGGCATCCTTGTAGCGGGTGTACGGCCCCCACGCCGCCGTGGGCTGAAAGTTCTGCTGGACCGTGAAGGTAGCCCACGCGAACGTGCCGCTGATTGTCAGCGTCGGCTGCGTAGCATTGCTCGTCTGCGTCCAGTTCTTTGAGCCTCGCTGATCGTAGAAGGTCTTGATGCTGGCGGTGCTGCCCGCGAGCCACGTCGTGATTTCGGCCGTGTCTACCCAATCGGAGCCAGCAAGGGGATAGAAGTCCCGCTCCACGTTGTCGCTCGAGCGGCGCAGGCGAACCAGAGGGCCGAGGTAGGTCGATACGAAGCGAACCGTGCCGACGATGCCGTAAATGCCAGCGACCACTTCCAGTGGGCGGGGGCCGGGAGTAAGGCCGTTTTTCGCAGCTTCGGCGTTGGCCGCTGAGGTCTCTGCAGCCGTCTCCGCGAGCTCACGCTGCGTGGTTGCCTGCGCGATCTGCGCAGCACCCTCGGTCTGGACAGCCTCAACCGCTTCGTCGCGCGCAGAGTCGATCGCCGGCACGGCTCCGTCGGCGATGCCTTCGATGCGCTTCGCCGCAGCCAACGCCAGGCGCGCGCCCGGGCCAACGAAATCGAGCTTGATGTCAGCCATTCACTTCGCCTTTCATCACGTAGTCGCCAAACAGGATGGTCGTGACCGCATCGGTCCCCGGATCGCCCGGAAGCCTGTTGAACTTGAGCTGGTAGAAGAGCGTCAGCGGCTCGTTGCCTGGCAAACCGCCCAGACCGGCGACGGCGGTGCGCACGCTGGCCGCAGGCGCGAACACCTCGACGATGGAAGTCACAACGCCATCATCGTCCTCGATCACGTCCAGCAGATCCACGCCTGCCGTCACGAGCGCCGGCTGCTCGGCTCCCGCCGACAGTTCGAAGGTGATGGTCACTCCCGTAAGGTCATATCCCACTGCCGAGACGACGTGCTTGATGTCGTCGCCGAGGATCCCGGCGAGCGCCAAACTCTGAGCTTCCATGTGATGAATCCTATTCCTCGATCGCGATGACAACTGCCGCAGCGCCGTGGGGCCTGATGAACCGGCCCATCAGATGATCGTCCCGGATGCTGCAGGAGAGATGGAGAGCAGGTTGTCGGCGGCGTCGTAGATGCGCACCCACCACCAGTAGGTTCCGGGCGTCAGCACGTCGTCCTCGAACACCTTGGGCTCGTACAGGCCGCCGGTCTCGTGATCCGACACGGCAACGCTGGCCGAAGGATTGCTTGTCGTGCCCCGGAACACCACGGCGTATGACCAACCTGTGATCTGGGGCATCTGCCAAAGCACTTTCGGCGGATTGCTTGAGAGATCGGCGGTCACGTTTTCGGCCATCGGCACGGCCGCTGGAACTGTAACCGGCCCCAGGATCAGGCGATCGCCGTCGCCGCTCTGTGCCCGATAGCGGATCGATGCCTCGTACGGTGTTCCGGCCGTGATACCGGTGATCTCCTTGCGCGTGATCGTGTTCGCCTCCAGGCCCGCCCCGATCCAGTTCTCGTCCTCATCGGCCTCTGCGGAATAGACCCGAAAATCGAAGATCACCGCTTGCGTGTTGCCGTCCTCCACGCTGCCGGAGATGACCAGCGCCGGCACGCTCGACGAGCTGGACGTCAGCATGCTCGCGCTCAGCACCCACGAAGCAGGATCGGGCGCGGTATGTCTTCGATCACACCGTCACGAACATCGCGAAAGTACGACAGCTTTGTCTTGAACACGCCAGCGGGTGGCTCGTCAGAATGGGTGGAAAGGTAGAGGGTCCACCCTTCCGGTCTAGCCGCCTGGCCGCCGGTTGCTTCTTCCAGCATGCCCTCGGCGCCAGCCTTCTTGCCGAAGATCCACAACTCGTCGACGAGCACAAAGCCCGCTTTCTTGCCACCCACGACGCCGCTATCTGCCGCGACGATCTTCAGCTCTGCTCCATTGACCCGGTGCTTGATGATCCGCTGGTTGTCGATGACATGCAGCAGGTCGGTAAGCTCCGGGTCGGCACGAACCATCTTGGCTGCAGGGCCGAAACTGTTGTTTGCAATCTCGATCGTCGGTGCCAGCACAAGCAGTTCCGAGCCGTGCCGCCAGTTCAAGATCAATGCGGTCAGCATGATCCCGGCCGCGATCGTCGACTTGCCGTTCTTCTTGCTGATAAGCAGCATCGCTTCCTTGATGCGGCTCTCGCCGGTATTCGGATCCTGCGAACCGAACAGGGCCGCAACCAGGTCAAACACGAAAGGCTCGCAAACCTCGCCCATTGTGGGCCACGTGCCGTCCCGCCGCATGGGCAGGTCCGTCATCTGCAGCGACTTGAAGACCCCCAGCGCCTCCTCTGCCTTGTCCGGAAAGAGCGGGGGGCATGCCAGCAGGCTTTCTCGCGCGACGATCCGTTCTGCCCAGTCGGGGCAGGCAGTTGTCCACGCGCTCATCGGGCAGTCAGTTCAGCAGCAACGGCGGTGCCTCGCGGGGCGCAAACCTGCCTTTTACACCGGCAGCGGCGGCCTGCCGCTCCTCTTTCTTCCCCAGGCGTGTCGGAGCAGACTCCGCCCTGCGATGCTTGACGTTATCGCCCAACACCTTGACCTGCTCCGCCTGGATCATCCCCGCCAGCGCCTTCTCGGCCGGCACGTTTCCGGCGATGGCCGCCTCGGTTAGTCGGGCCAGCTGCTCGGACTTGACCTTGAGGGCCATGACATCGCGAGCAGCAACCTCTGAAAAGTAAACCTTGCGCAGGGTGGGCTGAGACAGCCCAATCACCTTGGCTACCATCTCGACCGTGTGCCCACATGCGAACAGGTTGCAAATACGCACGGAAAACTGCCGATCCCAGACGTGCGCAGGGCGACCTCGCCCCCGCACACGCTCTGCAGGCTGAGGGCCGAACAGCCCATCAACCATTTTCGGGTCGTCAGAATTCTGATCCACGCAAAAAAAATCTCCGAATGAGAGGGGCGGCGGTGATGGGGCCGCCGAGCCTCCGAATTTTCAACCACCCCCCTCCGTTCAGCCTTGAGGGCCGTTGCCTGAATGGCGGCGGGGGCCAGCCCAGATCACCGACCGCCGCGCGCCCGCTTCGCCCGCGCCTCGGCCGTCTTCGTGTTGTGGTGGGGCTGGCAGAGCCACTCGAGGTTCGCCGGGTCCAGGTCCGCGCCGCCATCCTTCCGCTCGACCTTGTGATCGAGGATCAGGCGTTTGGTCGATCCGCACACCGCGCACCACTTGTTGGGCTGACGCCTGCGCGCCTCCGCCCATTCCGCCGAATGGTAGAACCTGTCGGCCACCTTCGGCATCGCCTTCACTCGCGAGGGCAGGGCGCCGAGACGCGCAGGCATGGACTTGAGGCGACCCATCACGGTTCCAAACGACAACGGGCGACAGCGGCCGAAGCCACTGCCGCCCGCCACTCAGGGGGAGAGAGCCAACCGCCGTCCGGCACACGTCGATCAGCGTGCCCAAGGCATACCCCCGAAACCTGTTCAAACGGACACCCATTATTTTCGTGTTCAAAATCTGAGACTCTTGACGCATTGAACACAGGATCAACCACGAGTCGCAGACCATGGCCCTTGTTCAATTTCCCACCGCAACCCGGTCCAGCGCCACGGCAAGGCGCCCGATCGCGCGCTCGTACGCCTTGCGCATGCCGTCGCTGGTGGTGGGCAGCACCGCTCCGCGCGCGAGGTTGTACAGCTCGCCGCGCTGCGAGCGGAACACATGATCCCACCCGAACCCATCCGGCCCGGGCCAGCGCTTCATCACGATCACCCTGCCGACCAGCGGCCGGTGCCCTTCCGGGATCGCGTTGGCCAGCGGCCGTTCGCCCGTCAGCATGCGTTCCACCAGGTTCGCGCAGCGCCTGGTCAGCTGGGGCGAGGGGCTGGCCTCCACGTCGGCATAGTCGGACTGCAGATCCCGCACGATGGCCGGCCATGCCGTGCGCTGCCCCGCAGCCAGGAAGGCACGCTCGCGGTCGGGCATCGCGCCCAGGTACTCGACAGCAGCGGTGAGCGTATCCTCAGCCTCTTGCCACGTTACCACCGACATTTTCTTCCCCTTCTCAAACAACAAAACATCAATGACGGAGGGACGGACGGTTCATGCGCAAAAGACCCCTCGCATGATGCGCATAGGCGCGCATGAAGGTGATGGGGGGCTATTGAACCGTCCGTCACCGTCCGTCAGCGCGGAAAATGCGTTCCGGTTCAGCCGCTTAGGCGAAGGATGGTTTCGCTTTGTTCCATCCGTTCAACCCACCGTCGCACCGTCCGGCGCGAGGGCTTCGAAGGCGAAAAGGCCGCTCGCCGCACCCTACCAAGCCGCCGCGCGCCCGCAAGTGACGGACGGTTGTCCGGCCCGTCGCGGTCCGCCGTCGCGCAGCTGCGGGTCGCCCAATGGTCCAGGTCACTGGCCATCACGGTCAATTGCTGGTCGGCAATCTCGATCAGCACATGGGCCAGCACCGGGATCGTGCTGCGCGCCTCGACGATTTCCAGAACGTCCTTCAGCGCGCCGTGCAGGACTGAAGCCTGGACGCGCGTCTTCGGACTACGCTTGGTAGCCATTTTCACCTCATCGTTTTCAGCTGCAATCGGGACCGGCGGGCGCCGGGATCAGGATCGGACCAGCAGCCGGGCCAGACCCCAGGCGAACCCCAGCACCGCCCCGCCCAGCGTGATCGCAAGCGCGACCGCGTAGAGAGCAAGGGCAGGGCAGGGGTGTTCGTTATCCTCGTCCATCACAGGCTTTCCTCCTGCCTCAGGATTTCGACAAATCGGTTCACGCCGTCGCGCCGCACGCGCACGAAACCGCCTTCCACCAACAGGCGCAGGCGGTAATCCGCGGCGTTGCGCGTCGGCAGGTCGGCCCGCTCGGCAAGCAGGTCCAGGCTGGGCAGCATGCCCCCGGCCTGCGCGATATCGGCCAGCACGTGCAGCAGCTTCGCCTCGGGGCGGCCCTCGATCGGGCAGGCCGACGATGCGGAGTTCGCCCGCGTCGTCGCGCCGTGCCGCTTCTGCAGGAAATACCGGAAGCCTCGGCCGCTTTCCTCCCGCTCGCGCAGCAGATGGCACAGGCCCTCATCGTGCCACGCGCGCACCAGCGATGCGGTCGCGGCCGAAAGGCTGACGGCCGGGCCGATGGCATAGGTCACGCGCTCGCCGGCCCGCGCCTTGCGGAACATGCGCTCCAGCTCGCTCGCATCGACGTACGTCGTCAGCGGTCCGATCTTGTAGTGCGCGCTGTCGCGGTTGAGCCGGCCGGACATCTCTATTCGGCCTTCCCGATCGCGTCCGCCACGGCGCGAAGGCGGTGCAGCGCGGCAACCGCTTCATCCACCTGCAGGATGATCCGCTCGCGGTCGGCGGCGCAGACCTTGCCGTCGCGGGTCGCATCGCGGATTTCGGTGGAGATATCGCCGAACTCGGCGCTCGCATCGATCAGCGCGTCGGTCAGGTCGTCTTCGCCCACGGCCACGTCCGGCAGGCGGATGCACACATGGCCCAGCTCTGCCGCGAACGCCGAAAGGATCGGCGGGCGCTGGCCCTGGGCCACGCACACTTCATCCAGCGCCAGTGCGCAGTCCAGCGGCGGAAAGGCGTCGTGGTTCAGGTTGTTCCAGTCCCCGGCGACCGAGCGCTTGCGCCCGGCCGTGATCCCCGCGCCATCGACACCGCCGCAGCCCGAGACTGCTTCGCGCACCGCGCGCTTGATGCGGGCGAGAGCGGCGATCATGCGGCACCTCGGATTGCCTGCGAACCGGACAACTCTGCACACTGTCCGGTCGACGGGGCCTGCTGCGCTGCGGCATCAGCAGCGCTATGCGACAGATCTCCCAAATCTTCAGGCAGCTCACGCCCGGCAGCGCTAGCCGCAAGCCGCAAGTGCGCCATCCGCGATGCAGGAATTCCGATACGCCGCCAGCTATGCACCGTCGACGTGGGCGCTTCTATCATCCGCGCGACGGCCGAGGTGCCGCCTAGATGATCGATCACCAGATTGGCAGAGATGTTCATGCCCAGAGTTATGCGATGATCGCAAACTATCTGCAAGAACGATTTTGCGATATTAGCGATTGCGATAATCGCAGGGTGTTGGTTGATGCTTCCATGAACCCGGAAGACATCAAAGCCGAGCTCCGACGCAGGAACATGAGCCAGCGCGACTTGGCTGAGGCGGTAGGTATGAGTGAAAACCACCTCTCGAAATCGCTGGCGGGAAAGCGACAATTTCGCTTGGTGGAGATGGATGCGATCCGCTTAGAGCTCGCACCTGCGCCGGATCATCAAACCCTGCGAACGATACCTTTGCTTGGCGCTGTTCCAGCAGGAAAGTTCCGCCCCGAGGAGCAACGGGGAGGGCGGCGCATTGCCGTTTCAGATCCGAGCACTCCGCCGAATGCTTATGCCCTTGAGGTGGATGGCGACTCGATGGACTTGATCGTGCCTCACGGTACGACGATCATCATCGACCCGGATGACAAGGCTTTGTGGCCGGGCCGACGGTACATCATCCAGACGGACGACGGCCAGACCACCTTTAAGGAATTTCAAGCAGATCCCGCCCGGCTTGTCCCCTGCTCGAGCAATCCCGATCATAAGGAGATCCCGCTCGGGGGAGAACCCATTACGGTGGTCGGACGGGTTTACTCGTACACCTTGCGGGATGTGGATTTGCCTAGGCGCATTTCCTGACGAAGCGCTCATGAACCTCTTCGATCTCGCCTGGCACTGATACGAAGAAGTTTCCCCACTCGTCGTAATCACCTAAGCCAAGCTCGAGCGCATCGTGCTCTGCCTGTCGCTTGAGCGGGCGCCAGGGCCCCTTGGCTTCGCCGAACATACGCACTCGGTAGTATAGCATCCGCGACCTCCTTTCGAATCAACGCCCTAAGGGTACTGCCATAAAGAGAACAAAAGTTGAACAGAGTTTGTGAGCGGGTTCGGGATCTGAGGCCAAAGGGGTAGCTCGGCGCCTATCGAAAATCGCATACCGAAACCCCGATTTGCGAACATAGCAAAATTTACCTTGACGCTAAGTTTGCGATGATCGCATATTAACTCCAACAGGCACCCCGCCTGCTGGAGAACGCCATGCTGAACGTCAGCGCCCCGTACCCGCACGCCGGGTCCACCGCCTACATCGACGACATCGACTGCCTCGGGAACGACATCGTCCGCAAGGTGCGCATCATCGCGCACAAGCCCGAAGACCTGGTGCTGATCGGCATCCGCGATCGCCTTGCTCCGCGTGAGGCCGCCAGCGGCAACCGGACGGTTCCGCTCTCCTCGCTGCGCGAGACCGAACGGCCCGAGCAGCATCAGTCCGAACATCTTTCCCAGCCCTCGGGTCGCACCAGGGGCCCTCGCTCGACAGGAGCGAAGGCAGGGGAGCGCCGCCGGTGAGCCTCGCACTCGCTCATGACGAGGCCATCGGCGCCGCCGTCTCCCCCGATCTCGCGCGCCTTGGCCTTCTCGCCGAAGAGTGGAAGGCCGCGCAGGAACACCGCCGCCGGGCCGGCGAAGAGCTGATCGCGGCGCAGGAGCGCCTGCGCAACGCCATCGCCTCGGTCGACGCGACGGAGGCCCGCTTTCGCGAGGCCTGCCCCGTGGCGTTCGGTATTCCTGCGCCGACGTCTAGCCTGCACCCGGTCGAGGCGTGGCTGACGGCACGCTGCGATACGTCCGACCGCTTCGCCGCGACACGATCATCGTATCTCTACCGTGATTTCATCGAGTGGGCTGTGAGCACCGGGCTGCCCCAATGCGATCCATCCCGCTGGACATCGACGCGCTTCGGACGCGAGCTTGCAGACAGGGGTTATACCCGTTCGAAAGATCGCAGCGGCAACGCACTGCGGGTCAGCATTCGGCTGCGCGGGGAGTCGGGCTGTGCTTGATCCCACGAAGCTGGCGGCCATCGCGCTCGACGAGCACGAACGCCGCTCCGCCAGCGCCAGGCGCCAGGTCGATGCAGGTCGGCTGCCCGGTCATGTCGCCCAGCGCGAGCTTGGCCCATGGCAGGCCATTGCCGTCATCTGTGGTGCACCCGGCGTTCTGCACGCGGAGGTCACCGACTACCGGCGCACCATCGTGCACTATCCCGGCAATGGCGGGCCTGCGGTCTATGGACACCTGCTGTCGGAGCAGGATGCCCGGTGGGATCTCGCCTGCGATCTGTGCCCGCCTTCCGTCTGGCGCGCCGCTCTCGCGAAAGCGCGGGACGCGGCGCTGGGCAAGGCGACCACGCCGGAGCGCGTCCAGCGCGCGCGCAACCTGTGCATTCTCGCCCGCGCACTGGACGTGCCGCTGACTGCGGCTTCGTGCGCCCGGCCCGTCCAGTCCGAAAGGAAAGCGGCGTGATCCACCCCCTCGATCTCTGCACCCCCGGCGCGGCGCCCGGCGAGACGAATCCGCACTTCGAGCCATCTGATCTTGTCGACGATCAGGGCATGACGGCGCGCCTTGAGGCGTGGTTCCTCTACGCCAACGTGCTGTGGGTGTTGCTGGCAACCCTGCTGTCGATCGGCCTGCCCTGCATCGCCCTCCTGGCCATCGTCAGGTTCTTTTCGTGACCATCCAGCCCCCCGCTGGCCCGGGCAAGACGTACCCCCGCTCGGGCCGCACGAGGATCGTCGTCGCCGGCGCCGCCATGACGGCGGCGGCGATCCTCACCTTCCTGCGCTGGATCGTCGATCATGGCTGAATCCGCATGACACGTCCGCTGCCCTTGCATCCTTCGCATGCACTCCGCCCGGGACGGTATTATCTCGATCTGCACGGCCGCCTGCACGCAGCAGCCTTGCCGGGCGCGCGCACCGTCGCGATCGTGACTGTTCGGTTGAAGCCGCGTTCACCGGGTTCGGCGCTGGAACAGGTTGCACCTGCAGCCCGGGAGCTGCCGCCGACACGACCGATGGCGCGCAGGTCCCGGCCGGCCCCGGTCTTCGTTCCACCGGCAGAACTGCCCCAGCCCGGCGAGGAGGACGCGGCCGTTGCCGAGTTCGAGGCGAAGCTGAAGGCCATCCGTGCACGCCGCGCGAAGTCCGCGACGATGCAGTCGGAGCCGAAGCTAAACGGCCCGGCCGTTGCCGCCGCACACCGCGCAAAGCCCCTCGGCCCTGAACCGAAGAAGGCTCCGACGCGCCGCGCGCTTTCCGACGGCGAATGCCACCGCTGCGGCGTGCGCACCACGATCGGATGCGACCACTTCCTGCCGTACCGGGGCGATGGGTGATGCCGCCCGCCTCGATCAAGGCGGTGCCGATCGACGACGCCGCCCGCGATGGGCGCTTCCAGCTCGTCTTTGCCGATGGTCGCTGCGCTTTGGTCCGGTTCGCCGGCGAACACTGGGTCTTCTCCAGCGGCATCCCCTTTCCCGAGCAACCCACCCTCTATCACCCCCGAAAGGACTGACGCATGTCCGCCACCGCCGAACCCGACTTCTCCGACCTGGTTGAAGGCCTGATCTCCCCGATCCCGCTGAACCGCCTGATGCTGTCCAGTCTCAACGTCCGCCAGACCGAGCGCGCGGCCGACGTCGACTCCCTCGCCGAGGACATCGCCGCGCGTGGCCTGAAGCAAAACCTGGTTGTTGTCCCTGCCCACTTCACCAGCGGCGAGGCTCTGCCCGAGCAGATGAACGGTGAGCCGCTGGCCTCGGGCGGGAAGAACGTGTGGGAAGGGCGCTTCGAGGTGATCGCTGGCGGCAGGCGTTTTCAGGCGATGCAGTTGCTGGTTCAGCAGGAACGGCTGTCGCCTACCTACCCCGTCCCGTGCATGATCGAATTCCGCGACGAAGCGGCCGAGACATCCCTGTCGGAGAACCTGCATCGCGTCGCCATGAACCCGGCCGACGAGTTCGAAGCCTATCGCGTCATCGTCGATCGCGCGACGAAGCAGGGCCTTGATCCCGATCCGGTGGCCTACTGCGCCAAGCGCTTCGGTGTCACCGTCAAGCACGTCAACGGCCGCCTGCGCCTCGCCACCCTCGCGCAAGAGATCCTCGACGCTCTGCGCGCCAACGAAATCGGGGTGGACAGCGCGAAGGCCTACGCCGGCACCGAAGACCACGCGCTGCAGCTGAAGGTTTTCGCTGGCCAGAAGAAATCCACCTGGAAGCCCCATGACGCACAGCAGGTCCGTCAGGCGCTGCGGGGGGAAACCTTGCCGCTGTCGAATGCCCTTGTGAAGTTCGTCGGCCTCGATGCCTACCTCGCTGCTGGCGGACGCACCGAAGTCGAAATGTTCATGGGCACGGAAGGGGAGGAACGGCTTGTCGACGTCAAGCTGGTGAAGAAGCTCGCCGCCACGAAAGCGGATGAACTGGTTGCCCCAGCGGCGAAGAAGGACGGCTTCGCGTCAGGCGTGCTCGCCGCAGGTGTCGGCAAATACAATGCCACGTGGCCCAAGGAGCCAAAGGAGATGGAGCGGATTCCTAGCTGGGGCGATCAGCCGACCAAGGCTCAAAAGAAGAAGTGTATCGGCGTCTACGCGATCGATGACGAAGGCAAAGGGCTCGAGCACATCGGCACCTTCCGCCCGATCGAGAAGAAGGCAGCGCCAGCGCCCAGGCGCGACTGGGCCGCAGAGCACGCCGCCGAGCAGCGAAAGGAGCTGATCGAAACTCGCGCCGGACGAATGGCGCTGCCGCCCTTTGCCGGGACGCCGCTGGAGGGACGAGCTTTCTGGCCGAACAGCGAGTGGCACAGCGGCATCGAGCCCGACGACACCGACGACAATTTCAAGTTCGTGGTCGTGCACGTGCGCGTCCCGGTTGCCGAGATCGAATCGAACCTCGCCGAGGCCGAGCGCCTGGTCGATGAAGAACAGGCGGCAGCGCAGGAGCAGGGCGCATGACGAAGAACGATCGGGTCGTTCCGCCCCTGATGCATTTCCCCACGCACGAAGAGGGCCTGAAGCGATGCTTGGTCATGACCAGCACTGCCGTTCACACCGCGACCCTCCCATCGGGCGCATCGTTCGCGGCGCTCGTGATCAACGCGCCGCAGCACCCTTGCGGCGCCGCCGTCCTGATGGACCGTGCAGAAACCGAAGCCATGATCGCTCTTCTGCAGAATGCCTTGGATGATGCCGACCGCCTGAATGCCGGGAAACGTCCGCTTGCTCGTCGAGAAAAGGGATCACTGCAATGACGTGGCCTTTCGGCGCCATGCGCCCGTTCTCCTATGGCGCGCTGCTGGTCGATCCGCCCTGGCACTTCGCCAACTACTCGGAAGGCGGCGAGATGAAGAACCCGTCCGCCCACTACAAGTGCATGTCGCTGGAAGACATTGCCGCTCTGCCGGTCGCCCACCTTGCCGCGCCTGACTGCGCCCTGTTCATGTGGGCGACAGCGCCGCTCCTGCCCGAGGCGGTGGAGCTGCTGCGGGCGTGGGGGTTCACCTTCAAGTCGGCCGCAGCCTGGGCGAAGCAGTCAAGCACTGGACAGGCATGGCACTTCGGCACGGGATACGTGTTTCGTTCGGCCGCCGAGTTCGTCCTGGTGGGCACGATCGGCAAGCCCAAGGTCCAGTCGCGGTCGGTGCGCAACCTGATCGTCGCGCCCGTGCGCGAGCACAGCCGCAAGCCCGACGACCAGTACACCATGGTCGAAGCCCTCTACGCCGGCCCTTACGCCGAGATCTTCAGCCGCAACAGCCGACATGGCTGGGACTGCTGGGGAGACGAGGCAGGCAAGTTCGCGGAGGCCGCGGATGCGTGATCCCGGGCACACGGCCGAGGGCGAGCGCTGGCAGGACAACCCTTGGGTCGTAGCTGTCAGCTTCGATGTGCACCGCGGCAACATCGATGCGGAGGTTTCGGGGTGACCGCAGAGCGCATCCAGATGCCGCCCCCGCTCATGACAGAGGTAGAGGCCGCGAAGTGGCTGGCCATTTGTCCCCGGACGCTGCGCACCTTGCGGCAAGAGGGAAAAGTTACCTACGTTCAGATGAAGTCGGGAATCAGGTACACGCTCGACGATCTGCAAGCCTTTGTCGAAAGCCAGCGTACATGCCGATCTACCGCCGCAAAGGTTCCCCGCACTTCTGGATGTCGATCTCCATCCCCGGGCGTCCTCGATTTCGAGGCAGTACGGGCGAGACGAACGAGAGGAAGGCGCGGCTCGTAGAGGCGGAGACAGAGCAGAAGCTCCGGGCCGGACTGAACAAGCCCGCCGCGTGGAGGATTCGGGAGTGCTTTGCCGCCTACTGGGAAGACCACGGGCAGCACCAGGCGACCGAGGACGACATCTTCCGCTCCCTCGAGATCCTGAGCGCGCACTTCGGCGCGGATACCGAGATCGCCGGAATCACCAACTCGCATGTGATGGATTTTCGGGCTCGGCGTCGCGGTGGCCTCATCAAGGTTGGCGATCGGGAGTTCGGCACGGTGAGCGCCTCCACCGTTAACCGCGATCTGGCCTACCTCAAGGCAGCGCTGACCTGGGCGAACGAAATGCACGGTCAGCAGATACCGGCGCTTGCGTGGAAACGCCTGCGCATGGCTGAGCCCGAGCACCGGGTCCGCTTCGCTGGCGCAGATGAGTATTCGCGGCTGCTGCAGGGGGCGCACGCCAGCGTCCAGGCCATCATTGTCGCTGCGGTGACCACGGGCCTGCGTAAGGACAACATCCTGAGCCTAGACTGGCATCAGATCGACCTTGGCCGCAGCACCATCACCATTCCGCGCACGAAGGGTCGCAAGCCGCTGGCGGTTCGAATATCGCCTCCACTGGCGGCCGTGCTCGGGCGAACGCCGCCGGCCGAGCGCGTCGGCAAGGTCTTCGACACGACCAACTTCCGAAAGCGTTTCGCGGGCGCGATCAAGGCCGCAGGCCTGGTCGACTTCCATTTCCACGATCTGCGCCACACGTTCGCCAGCTGGGCCCGTATGAACGGCGCCGATCTTGCCGACATCTGCGATGCACTCGGGCACAGCACGGTGGCTGTCACAATGCGCTATGCCCATATCAAGCCGGATGCGAAGGACACTGCTTTCGACAGGGTAGGCACGATGCTGCAGCCCCACAGAAACAGGCGCGTGTCACAATCCTAGGCACAATGATCTAAAAAACGGCGGATTTCCGCCAAAACCTGACCGATTACAAATCAGGTGCTCTACCAACTGAGCTAAGCCGGCGCGCCTTCGTGGCGGTTGAGCGCCCTTACCGCGAGCGGGGGGCGCCGGTAAAGTCCAAACTCTCGCCGTCGGACGAACCCGCCGTCTGTTCGTGCGGGCTCCGTCCGGGACCCGTGGCCAAAAGTCCTCGCGGTCAGAGCGCGCCGAAGGTCCAGCCTTCCGTGAGGGCAAGTTCCGCCGTCAGTTCCGTGGGATGCCAGAGCGCCTCGCGCCCGGCGGCGATGCGCAGCCAGGCGGCGGTGACGATTGCATCGGCGCTGTGGTCGTCGATGGGACCTTCGCCTCCCGTCCCCTGCGAGCCCAGCTGCGACAATGCGGCGTCGAGCGCGGCATGGTCGGTCATCTTGGCCCTGCCTGCGGTTCGGCCCGCTTCTATCGCGGCGAGAGCTGTGTAGATCTCCACTAGCACCGAGCCGCGGTCCGGCAGCGGATCGATCGGCCAGACCGGCAGCCGCCCTGCAAGCCGGTGCAGCAGGCGCATGCCCGTCAGGCTCGACTTGCCAACCTGCGCCGCGCCCACGAGATTGAAGTTGGAGTAGGGCTTGCAGCCCATGCGCGCCTGCGCGGCTTCGGTCACGCGCATCCGGCCGCGGCGATGAAGGGCGCCGGAAAGATGGAAATGCGAACCTTCGCGCCCGCCATGGCGACGAAAATAGGCGCTCAGTTCCGGGTGGTCGACGAAGCTGGAGGCGGCAAGGTGCGGATCGTGCGCGCAAATCGCGTCGATGAGAGCCCAGAGGCCTCGCGCGTCAGGCGGGCTCGCCGGCCATGCCGGAAAGAATGCGCCCGCATCCTCGAACGGCAACGAGATACCGAGGTCGATGCCGACGAGAGTGTCGGCGGGCAGGTGATGAAGGAGCAGCTCAAGGACCGCCTGCCGGGACCAGTGGCGATGGCCGGTGGGCCGCAAAAGGCGCGGAGCCGCATCGCCGATCGTGCACAAGGCAACCGCGATGCCTTTCTGCCGCTCTCCCACCGCGCCGGACCAGTCGATTGCCATGAAGCTGCGGAAGCGCATTCGCCCTGTGTTTCCTTCGCGCATGCCAGTCGTAGTTGCAGGCTCTTACCAGCCGCGCTCTTCGCGCCTTTGTTCGCGCAGGCGCTGCCAGTAATCCAGCCGCTTCCTGACCTCGCGTTCGAAGCCCCGCTCCACCGGCTCATAGAACGTCTCTGGCGCCATCTCCTCGGGCCAGTAATCATGACCGGAAAAGCCCTCCGGCATGTCATGGTCATACCCGTATGGCACTTCCACCGTGCGGCCATCCACTTCCCGGGTGACCTTGCCGTAGCCGATCTCCTTCATCAGCTTGGTAGGCGCATTGAGGATGTTCGAGGGCGGGCTGAGCGAACCGGTCTCTCGCGCTGTCTTGAACGAGGACTTGAACGCCATGTAGGCGGCGTTCGACTTGGGCGCGGTGGCGACGTAGAGGCATGCCTGCACGATCGCGAGTTCCCCCTCCGGCGAGCCGAGGAACTCATAGGCGTCCTTTGCCGCCAGGCATTGCACCAGCGCCTGCGGATCGGCGAGGCCGATGTCCTCGCTGGCCATGCGAACCAGCCGGCGCAGCACGAACAGCGGTTCCTCGCCGGCGGTCAGCATGCGTGCGAGATAGTAAAGCGCGGCCTGCGGGTCCGATCCGCGTACCGATTTGTGCAGGGCGCTGATGAGGTTGTAGTGCCCGTCACGGTCCTTGTCGTACACTGCGACACGGCGTTGCAGGAACTGGCCCAGCCCTGCCGGGTCGAGTGGTTCGACGATCCGGGCGCCATAGAGAGTCTCGGCCTGGTTCAGCAGGAAGCGCCCGTCTCCATCGGCCGAGGCGATCAGCGCGTCGCGGGCGTCGGGCGTCAGGGGCAGGGGCCCTTCGATCTCCTCGGCCTTTGTGAGGAGGGCGCGCAGGGCCGCGGCATCCAGCCGATGCAGGATGAGCACCTGTGCCCGGCTGAGAAGCGCCGCATTGAGCGCGAAGCTGGGGTTTTCCGTGGTCGCGCCCACGAGCGTGACGGTGCCGCGCTCCACGAACGGCAGGAAACCGTCCTGTTGAGCCCGGTTGAAACGGTGGATCTCGTCCACGAAAAGCAACGTTCGCTGGCCTGCCTTTGCCGCAAGGTCTGCTTCGGCGAAGGCCTTCTTGAGGTCTGCCACGCCCGAGAATACCGCGGACACGGCATGGAAGCGCATGCCGACGGCATCGGCGAGAAGCCTTGCTGTGCTTGTCTTTCCGGTGCCCGGCGGCCCCCAGAGGATCATCGAGGAAAGCCGCCCGGCGGCGACCATCCGGCCGATGGCGCCTTCCGGTCCGGTCAGGTGCTCCTGCCCCACGACCTCGGCAAGGGTACGCGGACGAAGCCGGTCGGCAAGGGGAGCATCCTCGCGCAGCTCGTCTACAGGCGGGTGTGCAGGCGGAAGGTCGTCGGCGAAAAGGTCGGCCATGGGATCTATCTAGGCGCGAAAGCCCCGGACGTCATCCTCCGACGGGTGGATTGCACGAGCCTGCGCGGAAGAGTAGCCCCGCTTCGAAAGCGAGGGATGATGGATAAGCGAAGGCGAAGCGCGGCCGGGCGAGCATACTGGTTCATGGCCGTGCTCCTGCTGGCGTGGAGCACCTTCGCGTGCCTCGCCTGGGGCCTGACTGTCACGCGCGAGGACGCGTGGCTCTCCCAGGTGTCGCCCGAGGTCGTGGACTGGCTGGACGGCTTGCCCACATGGTCGATCCTGAGCTCAGCTCTTTGCACATGGAGCGGGCTTGCGGGCGCGCTGCTGCTGCTAGCCCGCTCGCGCAGGGCAGTGCCGGCTTTCGCCGCATCGCTGCTCGGCCTGATGCTGACGCAGGCCTTGCAGTTTGGAGCCGACGACGTGCCGCCCGGGCTGGCCTCCCCGCGTGTGCTCGCCTTTGACCTGGCGGTGTGGGCGCTGGTGCTCGGTCTGCTATGGCATGCGATCCAGAGGAAGCGGGGCGGGGTCCTGCGCTGATCCTGCGCCCTGCAGCGGGACGACGCTCAGCCCCGCGCCTTCTGGCGGATGAGGCGCAGGTAAGTGTCGGCGACGGCCTGGTTGATGCGGTCCCAGCTAAACTCGCTCGCCCGCGCGATGCCCGCCTCTCCGTGTGCGCGGCGAAGCTCGGGATCCTCGATATAGCCCTTCAGCGCCTCGGCGAACTGGTGAACGGCGCCGGGCGGGATGAGCCGGCCCGAGACACGGTCGTCGACCAGGCTCTGGCTGCCGGTGGCCGCGGCGGCGACCACGGGGAGCCCGCAGGCCATGGCCTCCAGTGTCACGTTGCCGAAAGTCTCGGTGACGGACGGATTGAACAGCACGTCCATCGACGCGACCGCGCGGCCAAGGTCGGAACCCTGCTGAAAGCCGACGAAGGCAGCGCCGGGAAGGCGATCTTCGAACCACTCCCGCGCAGGCCCTTCGCCGATGACGAGCACCTTGTAGGCAAGGCCGCGCCGGCGCAGTTCATCCAGCGTATCGGAAAAGACGTCGAGACCCTTCTCCATGACGAGCCGGCCCAGGAAGCCTACCGCCACCTCATGGTCTTCGATGCCGTGGCTGCGGCGCCATGCCAGATCGCGGCGACCCGGGTTGAACACTTCGTGATCCACGCCTCGCGACCAGATCGAGACGTCATAGTTCATGCGCTGCTGGCGCAGGAGCTGCGCCATGCTTTCGGACGGGGCCACGAGCGCGCTGCAGCGGCGGTAGAAGCGGCGCAGCAGCGCCTCCATCAACGGCTCTCCCCACGCCATGTTGTAATAGCGGAGATAAGTCTCGAAGCGGGTGTGGACCGATGCGAGCACCGGAAGGTTGCGACGCCTGGCCCAGGCCACCGCCTGATGGCCGACCGGATCGGGCGATGAGACGTGCACGACGTTTGGCGCGAATGCGGCAAGGTCGCGCCCCGCCTTTCCCCTGAAGGAAAGAGGCACGCGATACTCGGGCCGGCCGGGAATGGCCACCGAGTGCACGCTCACGAGATCCCCCGTGGGTTCGAACGCGGGGACGGCGACGGTGGGGGCATAGACGCGAACCTGCGCGCCCTGTCGCAGGAGGTAGCCGACGAGGCGGTTCAGCGCCTGGTTGGCGCCGTCACGAACATAATTGTAGTTGCCCGAGAACAGGGCGATGCGCAGGTCTGCGGTTTCCATGGTGCGCTGGCCCATAGCGACCCCCGCCGCGCTTGGCGAGGGTCGTTCGGGGACCGCATGCGGAGCGGCTGCGAAGTGCGGCTCGCGGGTAACGGGTGCCGGCCGTGCGCAAGGACAGGGCACGGCCGGTGCCCGCCAGATCAGCGGCGGCGCCAGTCCCTTTCGCGGCGATCGTCGCGCCAGCGATCACGCCTGTCGCTGCGGCGATCCCAGCGCCGGTCCCACCTGCGATCCCGGTTCCGCTCCCACCGGTCCCGCCGGTCCCAGCGGTCGTTGCGGCTGTAGCGGTCCCGGTAATAGGGCGCATAGTACCGATCGTAGTAGCGATCGCGGTAGTACCGGTTGGGATTACCCGCATAATAGTAATAGTACCCCGGCCGGTCGCGGACCGTGACATAGCGGCGCGATGAGTAATAGCCGCGATCATAAGTACCGGCCGTCGTCCCGGTCGGCGAGCGCGGCGCCGAGCGCCAGGCCCAGCACGCCGGCTCCGATGGCTATGGCGGCATCGTTCCCGCCGCGGTCATAGTACCGGTCCCGCGCCTGCGCGGGCGCAGCGGCGGCGAGGATGGATGCCGACAAGGCGGCGCCGATCGCCAGTTTCTTTCCGATGGTTATCAAAGTCATGTGCATGTCGTCAGACTCCCTTTCCGGCCAACCGGGTAACGGCGGTTGCGGTGGGCACGTGCCTGAACGCTGACCTGCCTGCACTGAACGGCAAGTGAACTTCGCTGCCGGACGCACGCTGCTTGCGGTGGAACGTCTGGCCCGGTGCGTAGTTCGTCCTGGACGGTCTCGTACCGCGACCGGCAAGCGCCTGAAGTTGATGCGAACGGGCAACCTTTCGTCACGCGAAGGCCCAAAAATCGACATGTCATGCAGCCAGTCTGGCATCATCATGTTGCCGCATCGGAGAACATCGTTGATCCTGCCCGCTTTTTCATCGCCTCGTTAGGACAGGGTCGAAGGCAGGCTGCTTCCACAAGCTTGAACCGCTCCTCGCCTGCGGCAGACTTTTTTCTGCCGGAGCGCAGCAGGACATTTTCCGACCGGCGCGGCTTCCCTCACCGCGCCGGTTCCCTTATTGAGAACAGGGCAAAGCACATCGCATGACGGTCGCTCCACGCTACAGGCTCCCCCAGGAAACCATGACGACACCACCCACGATCCTGCTGGTAGAGGATGACGGAGCACTCCGTACCCTCACTGCACGGGCATTGCGGCAGAGCGGCTTCAATGTCCTGACCGCCGCTACGGGCGCCGAGATGTGGGTAACTTTGCGCGAAACCACGGTCAGTCTGGTTGTGCTGGACATTATGCTTCCCGGGACAAGTGGTTTCGATCTGTTTCGTCGCCTTCGCCGTGAGAGCGACGTGCCGATCATCTTCGTCAGCGCCCGCGGAAGTGAGGAGGACCGCGTGCTCGGGCTTGAACTCGGCGCGGACGACTATCTCGCCAAGCCTTTCAGCACACGCGAACTGGCGGCGCGGGTCAGTGCGGTGCTGCGGCGGGGCGGCGGTCTAGATTCGTCGAGCGAACCGGTCGCCGACACGCGCTCGCAGGACACCGTCCACTTCGATGGCTGGCAGGTCTCGATGGCAAGGCGCGAACTGCGCTCGCCCAGCGGTGCGATCGTCGACCTGACCGGGGCGGAGTTCGATCTGCTCTCGACATTCCTCGGCTACCCCCAGCGCGTCCTCGGCCGGGAGCGCCTGATGGAACTCTCGCGTTCGCGCATCGGCGACAGCTCGGATCGCAGCATCGACGTGCTCGTCAGCCGCCTGCGGCGCAAGCTTCAGGCCGAAGGAAGCGAGTCCCCGATCGTCACCGTCCGGGGCGTGGGCTACATGTTCAAGGCCGAAGTGACCCGCGCCTGATGCTCGGCATGGCAGTCTGATGCTGCGCAGATGCGTGGCCCTGTTCCGGCGGATGGGCCTGCCCGAGCGGCTGCTGGCGGTCCTGGTGCTCGTGCTGCTTGTCGAATTCGCCGCCAACTGCTTCCTGTTCGACCGCGTCAATTCCTTCGAACTGCGCCGCGACGATGCCGAGCGTATCGCCGAGAACCTGGTGCTTGCGCGGCGGACCATGGAGCGGTCGAGCGCGGCGGAGCGGAGCGCCGTGGCGCAGGTTCTCAGCACCGATCGCTTCAGGCTGGTGTGGACCGCGCCGGACGGACGCAGGAGAGGTTCCCTCGGGCTCTCCAACCTGCGTGCGCAGGTGGTCGGGATCGAGCCAGAAATGGCGCTTGCCGATCTTGAACTGCACCTGGAGGAACTGCCCGGTCAGGGCAACATCGGCGGCTCGTTCAGGCTCTCGGATCAGACGGTGGTCCGCTTTCACACCCATGCCAATGCCGCATGGAAGCTGACTGCCGGGCGGATCGCGAGCCTTGTCCTTCCCACGCTGTTGCTGATCGCGCTGGCGTGGGTTCTCCTGCGCACGACGCTGCGCCCGCTGCGTAATCTCATCGAGGCCACCCGGCATCTTGGGTCCGGGCAGCCAAGACCAGTTCCAGAGCAAGGGCCCGATGAGCTGCGGGACCTGATCCGGGCGCTCAACGAAATGCAGCAGCGTATCCACCAGTCGCTGGTGGATCGTACGCAGACCATGCTGGCGATCGGTCATGATCTGAAGACGCCGCTCTCCCGCATGCGGCTGCGCCTCGACGACGAGAGCGTGAATCCCGAAGTGCGGGAAGGGCTGACCCATGACATCGACGAAATGCGGATGCTGCTCGATTCGCTTCAGGCTTATGTCGACAGCGACGGGCGTACGATCCCGGTCGAACTCATAGACATTGCCGTCATGGCCGAAACGCTGGTCGATACCGCGGCCGACCACGGCGCCGACGCGACCTACGCGGGTGTACCCAGCCTCGAGGTTCGCGTCCGGCCGGTTCCGATCCGGCGCGCGCTTTCGAACCTCATAGAAAACGCGGTGCACTACGGCGGCAGTGCCCGCGTCACGGTGCAGCGCGACGGCGACTTCGCCGTGGTCGTCGTGGAGGATACTGGGCCGGGAATTCCCGAACACCGCATCTGCGATGCCTTGCAGCCCTTTGTCCGGCTCGACAGTGCACGGGCGCGCGATACCGCGGGAATGGGGCTGGGACTGCCCATCGTCGCCAAGGCGGTTGGCATGGAAGACGGGACACTGGATCTGGAGAACCGTGCCAGCGGAGGACTGCGGGCAACGGTTCGCCTTCCTCTGAGAACCGCCTGAGGCCTGCTGCACCGCGGCAAGGTTTCGTTACGTTCCCGAACAATCGCCGACAAGCTCCTCACCTAGCTTCACGGTAAGTCGCCGGCTGTGCGTCGGCGGCAACAGGATACTCAGAAAGGTGTTCCAGTGAACGAGCTCATCGGTCGCGTCTTCGACTTCGAAAAGACCCTCTTCCCCGCTGCCAGCGAGCTTTTCGGCCAGCTCACCACGCATGGCCAGTCGCCCAAGGCGCTCATGATCTCCTGCGCCGATTCGCGCATCGTGCCCGAGCAGATCATGCAGGCCCAGCCTGGCGACCTGTTCGTGTGCCGCAACGCCGGCAATATCGTTCCGCCCTACGCCACGCAGAACGGCGGCGTAACCTCGACGGTCGAATACGCCGTCATGGCTCTTGGCGTGCGCGACATCATCGTGTGCGGTCACTCGGACTGCGGCGCGATGAAGGCGCTGTCCGACCCCACCGGTCTCGAGAAGATGCCGAACGTCGCCGCATGGCTGAAGCACGGCGCGGCGGCCGAGAACATCGTCAGCAGCTGCCATTCGGACCTCGATGCCAAGGCGCGCATCCGTGCCATCACGCTCGAGAACATCATCGCCCAGATCAGCCACCTGCGCACCCATCCCTCGGTGGCGGCCGCGATCGCCAAGGGCGAGATGACGCTCCACGGCTGGATGGTGGACATCCACGCCGGCCAGGTGCTGGGCCTCAACGGCGACACGGGCGAGTTCGTGCCGCTGCGTGAAGGCACCGATCTTCCGGTCGCGCTTGCGGCACGCAGCCGCTTCGCCACCGAATACGCAGAAGCAGCAGAATGACCGCCGCGTCCGCCAGCGTGGGAGATGGCCGCCAAGGCCTCTTCTCCCACTTCGGCCGGGATTTCACGGCGTCCATCGTCGTGTTCCTGGTCGCCATGCCGCTCTGCATGGGCATCGCCATTGCCTCGGGCGTACCCCCTGAAAAGGGTCTGGTCACAGGCATTATCGGCGGCGTGGTGGTGGGCTTGCTGGCGGGCTCGCCACTGCAGGTCAGCGGCCCGGCCGCCGGCCTTGCGGTGATCGTCTTCGAGTTCGTTCGCGAGAACGGGCTCGAGGCGCTCGGTCCGGTCCTGCTCCTGGCCGGCATTCTTCAGTTGGTCGCCGGTGCGCTCAAGCTCGGCGGCCTTTTTCGTGCGATCAGCCCTGCGGTGGTCCACGGCATGCTTGCCGGCATCGGTGCCCTGATCGTCATCGGCCAGTTCCACATCCTCTTCGACGCCAAGCCGCTGTCGAGTGGCCTGCAGAACCTTGCGGCGATGCCTTCGCGCGTGCTCGGGCTCGACTTCTCGAACGCCGCCGCGACAGAGATGGCCCTCCTGCTGGGCCTGCTCACGATCACGGTCATGGTTGCGTGGGAGAAGCTCCGTCCCAAGTCGATGACGCTCGTTCCCGGCGCTCTCCTGGGGGTGATGGCGGCAACGCTCGTGGCTTGGACGCTCGCCCTTGACGTTGCTCGCATCGAAGTTCCCACCTCGATTGCTGCGGCCTTCAGCCTGCCGACCAATGCCGAATGGTTCGCACCGCTCGCACAGCCGGCGCTAATCGTGGCGGCCGTGGCCATCGCCTTCATCGCCAGTGCAGAGACGCTGCTTTCCGCAGCTGCAGTCGATCGCATGCATGACGGCGTGCGCACGCACTACGACAAGGAACTGCGTGCCCAGGGGATCGGCAACTTCCTTTGCGGCGTCTTCGGAGCCCTTCCGATGACGGGCGTGATCGTGCGGTCTTCCGCCAACGTGCAGGCGGGTGCCCGCACCCGGCTCTCGACGGTATTGCACGGCGTGTGGATCCTCAGCTTCGTGGCGCTGCTTCCCTGGCTGCTGCGCGAAGTGCCGATGGCGGCGCTCGGCGGCGTGCTGGTGGTGACCGGCTGGAAGCTGGTCAGCCTGAAGCACGTCACTCACCTGTTCAAGGCGCATGGTCCCCTGCCTGCCGCAATCTGGGCGGCCACCTTCGTTCTGGTGGTGACCACAGACCTGCTGACGGGGGTGCTCGTCGGGCTCGCGCTTTCGGTCGTCGAGCTTCTTCCCCACTACAAGCACCTGCGCCTGAAGGTGCACGAGCATGACGAGGGCGAAGCCACACGCGTCGAGCTCAATGGCGCGGCCACGTTCGTCGGATTGACCCGCCTCAATGCGGTGCTGGAAAAGCAACCGGCCGATCGACCGGTCCATCTCGACCTTGGCCATGTCAGGGCGATGGACCACACCACTGCCGAGACGCTCTCGGAGTGGATCAGCCGCCGCCGCCAGGGTGGCCAGCGCGATCGTGTGACCGGTCCGGCCGCGATCCTGCGCCCGCTGCCATTGGCCAGCTGACGAACACGTGCCCGGCCGGTCATCCGGCCGGGTACCCGGCGGGCCGGAAACCCTCACACTCGGTCCCCGAACCTCCCGGGCGGAGCGCACAGGCGCATCCGCCCGGTTTTCTTGCATGACGCCCTCTCGGACGCGTGTTGCGTCCAGAGCACGATCCCGGCGCAGATGCGATCTCCACGACGCCCGATCCCGAATTGCCATTGACGGGGGCGCAGGGCTGCGCGACTGCTGCAGGGCCGGAGTGAAACGGGCCAGCCACGCAGCATGGCCCGCACGCCGGACGCAGGACGGAACCTGTCATAATCTCGAACATGAGGGTGTTCCGTATGAAGTCTCGTCTTTTCGCCGGCGTTGCCGGACTAGCAGCCGCATTCCTCGTGGCGGCAACGCCCGCGACAGCGCAGGAAGAAGCTCCCAGCGAAATCACCGTGACGGGAAGCGTCGGTCTCGTCACCGACTATCGCTTCCGCGGCGTTTCGCAGACCGACAAGGAAATGGCGATCCAGGGCGGCATCACCGCCACCCACGCCAGTGGCTTCTATGTCGGCACCTGGGCGTCGAACCTCTCCGGATGGGGCACCTTCGGCGGATCGAACATGGAACTCGACCTTGTGGGCGGCTTCGCGACCGAAGTCTCCAGCGGCGTCACGCTTGATGTCGGCCTCACCTGGTACATGTATCCGGGCGGCGCATCCGAAACCGATTTCGCCGAGCCTTACGTGAAGCTCTCGACCACTGTCGGTCCGGCCAAGGCGCTTTTGGGCGTCGCCTACGCCCCCAAGCAGCAGGCGCTTGGCCGCTGGTACAACGATGCCGATGCCTATGCATCCGGCATCCCGGACAACCCCGGCGCGAAGTCCGACAACTTCTACGTCTGGGGCGATGTCAGCGGCGGTATCCCGGATACCCCCGTGTCGCTCAAGGCGCACCTCGGCTACTCCGACGGCAACTCGGGCCTCGGCCCCAACGGCACCAGCGTCGCGCCCACCGGCAGCTACCTGGACTGGATGCTCGGCGCTGACCTTGCAGTAGGACCGGTCACGCTCGGCGTCGCATATGTCGATACCGACATCTCCAAGTCGGAATCCGCCTACCTGACGCCCAACTTCGCCTCCACCAAGAACGGATCGTCGATCGCCGGATCGACCGTCGTGTTCTCGCTCTCGGCGGCGTTCTGACGTAACGGCCCGTTCCCGTCCGGTTCTTCAGGACCGGGCGGGGCGGAGCGTTCGGCCGGTTCGGCGATCGACCGGGGCGTCCATGCTGCGCAATCGTAAGTACTTGTGACCCGATCGTCGTGCGTCAGCGGCGCAAATTTCCTGATGCTCGCGCACTTGATCCAAGCACAAGGCGTTCAATGCCCGCCGCTCAGGAAGATGTCGCCTGCATCCAGTGCGCAGCATTCGCGTTGAGAGCCATTTGATCGCCCGACATGGTCGCTTTGCGAGGCTACTCCGCCCAGAACAGGCACGACGGCGACACGTTGCGGTTAGAGAGGGACGGCGACGGCCTACTACGTGCGAGGGGCGTCGATGCCCTCTCACCGGGGTTCGTGGCGGTCTGGCCCGCGGGAGGCCCGCTGCCGGTTGCACGCAAGATCCCAAGGGCGCCGAATACGGCGTGCGGATCTGACGGGCCAACGGCTCGTCCCACTGGACCGCGGGAGGGATAACGGACGTCTGTGCCTGCGCACCTTGCCGCGCCGGCGGTGCTCTTCCGGAATCGAATCCCTGAACAGGAAAGGGGCGCAGCGGCATGACCGCTGCGCCCCTTTTCATTGCTCCGGCAGATCCGGAAGGAAACGCCTCAGGCGTTTTCCTTCTTGCGGCTCTGCTTCTTGCGCTCGTTCGGGTCGAGGATCGCCTTGCGCAGGCGGATCGACTGCGGCGTGACCTCCACCATCTCGTCGTCGTCGATGTAGGCGATCGCCTGCTCGAGCGTCATGACGCGCGGCGGAGTGAGGCGGATGGCGTCGTCCTTGCCGGTCGAACGGAAGTTCGTCAGCTGCTTCGACTTCATCGGGTTCACTTCGAGATCGTCGGTCTTCGCGTTCTCGCCGATCAACATGCCTTCGTAGATCTTTTCCTGCGGCTTGATGAACAGCACGCCGCGATCCTCGAGGCTGTTGAGCGCGTAGCCCACGGCTTCACCGGTGCAGTTCGAGATAAGCACGCCGTTCTGACGGCCCTCGATCGGACCCTTGTGGAGGTCGTACTTCTCGAACAGGCGGTTCATGATGCCGGTGCCGCGCGTGTCCGAGAGGAACTCGCCGTGGTAGCCGATCAGGCCGCGCGAAGGCGCCGAGAAAGTGATGCGGGTCTTGCCCGAGCCCGAGGGACGCATGTCGGTCAGCTCGGCCTTGCGGCGCTGCATCTTCTCGACGACCGTGCCCGAGTGCTCGTCGTCCACGTCGATCACGACGGTTTCGTAAGGCTCGGTGCGGTTGCCGTTCTCGTCAGTGCCGAAGAGCACGCGCGGGCGGCTGATGCCCAGTTCGAACCCTTCGCGGCGCATCGTCTCGATGACGACGCCGAGCTGGAGTTCGCCGCGACCGGCGACTTCGAAGCTGTCCTTGTCGGCCGATTCGGTGACGCGAATGGCGACGTTGGTTTCCGCTTCGCGCATCAGGCGGTCGCGGATCATGCGGCTCGTCACCTTGTCACCCTCGCGGCCGGCGAGCGGCGAGTCGTTCACGGCGAAGCGCATCGCGAGCGTCGGCGGGTCGATTGGCTGCGCCTTGATCGGCACGCTGACCTGCGGGTCGGCGATGGTGTTGGCGACGGTCGCCCTCTCAAGACCGGCAAGGGCGATGATGTCGCCGGCGCGGGCTTCTTCCACGGGAACGCGCTCAAGGCCACGGAACGAGAGGACCTTGGTGGCGCGGCCCACTTCGATCACCTTGCCGTCCATGTCGATGGCGCGGATCGGATCGTTGACCTTCAGCGTGCCCGACTGGACGCGGCCGGTAAGGACACGGCCCATGAAGTTGTCGCGGTCGAGCAGGGTGGCGAGGAAGGTGAAGGGCGCGTCCACGTCGAGGTTAGGCGCGGGGACGTGCTCGACGATCTTCTCGAACAGCGGGGTCAGCGTGCCTTCACGCGCATCCGGATCGTAGCTGGCGTAGCCGTTGCGGCCCGATGCATAGAGGGTCGGGAAATCGAGCTGCTCGTCGTTGGCGTCGAGGCTGACGAAGAGGTCGAACACTTCGTCGAGGACTTCGGCGTGGCGGCCGTCGGGGCGGTCGATCTTGTTGACGACGACGATCGGCTTGAGGCCAAGGCCGAGCGCCTTGCCGGTGACGAACTTGGTCTGCGGCATCGCGCCTTCCGAGCTGTCCACCAGCAGGACCACGCCGTCGACCATCGAGAGAATGCGTTCAACCTCGGCGCCGAAGTCGGCGTGGCCGGGCGTATCGACGATGTTGATGCGGTAGCCGTTCCACTCGATCGAGGTGGGCTTGGCGAGAATCGTGATCCCGCGCTCCTTCTCGAGGTCGTTCGAGTCCATCGCGCGCTCTTCCACGCGCTGGTTGTCACGGAAGGTGCCGGACTGGCGGAAGAGCTGGTCGACAAGCGTGGTTTTGCCGTGGTCGACGTGCGCGATGATCGCGATGTTGCGCAAGGGAAGCGGGGCGGACATTCAGGGTCTTCTTTCGAAAGAGGGCGGCTTCGTGCAGATGCGTGCTGCACTGCAAAATTTGCGCGCCATTAGCGGATGAGAGCCATTTCGGCAAGGGTGCTGCGATAGCTCGGGGCAGGGGCTGGCAGGGGCTGCGGGCAACGCATGAGCATACCGGCTTGTCTGCGCGGCTTGCGGGAACCGGCTTCCCAGTCCGCCGTTGCTCGCCGAAACTTTGTGCCTATAGTCCACGCCTGCAAGGCAAGAAAAATGGCGTGTCGCCGGGGGCGAAAGGATATTCGCGCCTAACAAGGGGAAAATCATGCTCGAATACATGCTGATGCCGTTTCGCCGCTATGCCGAATTCAGCGGCCGTTCGCGGCGGATGGAATACTGGGCCTTCACCCTGCTCAACGTGATTGTCTACGCCGTGATCGTGATCCTCGCCATGGTGATGGGATTCTCGCTGACCACGCTGACCGAACTGGAAAGCGGCAACGCCTCCTCCGCTGCGATGGGAGGTGGGTTGATGGTTCTGACGGGCGTGGGCGGCCTCTACTTCCTTGCATCCTTCATCCCCAGCCTCGCGGTTGCGATCCGTCGGCTGCACGACCGTGATATGAGCGGTTGGTGGTACCTGGGCTTCGCGGTGATGGGCATCGTCCCCTTCGTAGGATGGATCGCCAGCATCGCCTTCCTGGTGATCCTGTGCCTGCCGGGCACGCCGGGGCATAACCGGTTCGGCGCAGACCCCAAGGATCCGGCGGGTGCCGAGGTGTTTGCCTAAGGCATACCGACAGGCCGCCACGGCATGGGCGCCGCTCTCGTGAAAGCGAGGGCGGCGTCGTCGTATTCGGGTCTGGCGGGCGGGGTCAGAGGTCGCGCAGGGCAGCGGCGGGTTTTGCCCGCAGAAGCGGCAGGGACCCACCCAGAGCGAAGGCGAGGATCAGCACGAGACCGACGCCAAGCGCGGCAAGCACGCGAGGCCAGTCGGGCATCCAGCTGAACAGGAACAGCTTGACCACGACCAGCCAGGCCAGCGCGCTTCCCGCGATCAGTGCGACGGCTCCCAGGATCGCGACGATCAGTCCGTATTCGGTCATTTGCAAGGCCAGCAGCTGATGCCGGCTCGCGCCGAGGACGCGCAGGATCACAGTGTCGTAGGTCCTGCTTGCACGCGCGGCGGCTATGGCTCCCAGCAGCACGGCAAGGCCCGCCAGCACCGTGACCGAGGCTGCGGCAAGGATGGCCGCCGACATCTGGTCGAGCAGGGTACGGGCGGTCTGGAGCACGCCGCCTGTCTCCACCACCGAGCTTGAAGGGAAAGCCCGTACGAGCGAGGGCAGCAACTGCGTGGTGGAGGCACCGGGCGGAACCTCGATCGTGGCGGCGAGGTTGTGAGGCGTGTCGCCGAGAGCGCCCGGCGAGAACACCAGCACGAAGTTGAAGCCGAGCGAGTCCCAGTCGATCCGGCGCAGTGCAGCGACCCTGGCGGTATGCTCCACGCCAAGGACGCCCACCGTGATATAGTCTCCCACCTTCAGGCCGATCGCCCTGGCAAGATCCTGGTCGACCGAGACGAGCGGCTCGCCCGCCGGGATTTCCGGCCACCACTCGCCCGAAGTTACGGTGCTGCCTTCCGGGATGCCGACCGAGTAGGTCACGCCCCGCTCGCCCCTCAAGGCCCACGCGCCTTCGGGGAGATCCTTGCCGAGTGAGGCGACCTTGGTCATCTGGTCTCGGGGACCATAGGCGATGATGCGCCCGCGCAGGTTCGGGACCAGCCTGAGCCTGGCGCCCGGGACGAGCCGCTGAACGGTGGAGCGGAAATTCGCGGCGCCATCTCGCGGAAGGTCGATGACGAAGAAGTCGGGCGCGCGCTCCGGAACGGTGCGGCGAATGTTGGCTTCAAGGCTGGTCTGCACCGCCGCGATCAGTACGAAAGCCGAAAGCCCGAAGCCAAGCGCCGTCACCAGCGCGCCGGTCTGGGCGCCGGGACGATGAAGGTTTGCAAGGCCGGCGCGCAGCATCGGGCTTTTCGGCCTCGGCAGGCTTGCCGCCAGCTTGCGAATCCCGACGCCGATCAGCGCGAGGACGGCCAGCATCGCTGCCGAGCCACCCAGGAAGCCCAGCGTCACCAGCGGCTGCGCGGCATTGACGAGAGCCAGCGCCGCGATAGCCGCAAGGCCAAGGCCCACTGGCAATGCCAGCGCCCTACGGTCGGCGGCCAGCGGGACCACGCGCGAGCGCATCAGCGCCATTGCTGGCCATCCTCGCGCCCGGACCAGCGGCGGCGCGGCGAAGACGAGCGCGACGAGGAGGCCATAGGCGGCAGCCGTGGCCAACGCGGCGGGAGATACGATGAAGCCGGTTTCGACCGGAAGCAGGCTTTTGAGCGCTGCGGCGAGCAGGGGCGTCACCATCACCCCTGCGGCAAGGCCCGCAACGCTTCCCGCCAGCGCCGCGGCGCCCACCTGCAGGAGATAGATCCGCGCGATGTCGCCGCTTGCCGCGCCCAGCACCTTGAGCGTCGCGATCGATGTGCGCCGCGCCTCGAGATAGGATGATACGCCGCCGCCGATTCCGATGCCGGCGATCACCAGCGCGGCCAGTCCCACCAGCACCAGGAACTCGCCCATGCGGGTGACGAACCGTTTGGTCGAGGGCGAGGCGGCGAGGCGGGTGCGCGTCTCGAAAGCGGTATCGCCGAACCGCGCCTTCAGGGCATCGATGACCGGGTCGGGAGCGCGTGCGGGATCGGAGAAGCGTACCCGCACCACGCTGCGGTACATGGCGCCGGGGCTGGTGAGGCCGGCACTTTCGGGAAGTGTGAGCGGGGCGATCACGCTGTCGCCAAGGGCAAAGCCCTCGCTCATCTGCTCGGGGTCGGAAGCGATGATACCGCCGACCTTGACGGGCACCCCGCCGATGTCGATGAAGTTGCCTGTGCGCACGCCGAGGCGGGCGGCGGTGCCCTTGGCGATCCACGCGGTGCCGGGCGGCGGGGCGGCGACGTGGCGGCCATCGGCGAGCGCAAGCCTGCCGTATAGCGGCCAGCGCTGGTCCACCGCTTTCAGCGCTACCGGCGCCGACTGGTCGCCGCGGGTCGCGATGGCCTGCAGCCTGAGCCCTTGCGAAACAGTGCCGAACCGGCGAACCGCGGCGTTCTCCTCGGCGCTCAAGCGGCGCTGCCAGACCCGCAGCTCGATGTCGCCGCCCAGGATCTCGCGCCCGCGTGAGCCCAGTTCCTTCTCGATGGAGCCCGTCAGTGTTCCGATGGCCGCGATCGCGCCCACGCCGAGGAACAGGCAGACCAGCAACAGTCGAAGGCCCTTGAAGCGCGCTGACAAGTCGCGCCGCGCGATCGTCCAGGCAGTCCGCCAGGGGAGCGCGGTCATGGGCAAGATCTCATGCCGGTGAGGGCAGTTCGCAAGGTCCGATTCTCAGCCACGCTGCGCACCTGTCGTGTCGGTCGCAATCCGCCCGTCCGCCAGCGTGACCACCCGTTCGCACTGCCGGGCAAGCGCCTCGTCATGGGTGATGATCAGCAGTGTCGCGCCGGCCTCGGCCCGGCGGGCGAAAAGGAGGTCGACGATGGCAGCTCCCGTCCGGCCGTCCAGGTTGCCCGTGGGCTCGTCGGCGAAGACCAGGGCAGGGCGCGGAGCCAGTGCCCGCGCGATGGCGACCCGCTGCTGCTCGCCGCCCGAAAGCTGGGCCGGATAGTGCGACAGGCGATGACCGAGCCCCACGGCGGCGAGTTCAGCTTCCGCCCTGCCGCGCGCGTCGGGCATGCCTGCCAGTTCCATCGGCGTGGCGACGTTCTCCAGCGCCGTCATCGTCGGCAGGAGATGGAATGCCTGCAGCACTACTCCGATCCGTCCACGCCGCGCGCGGGCGAGATCGTCTTCGCTCATTCCCGCGAAGTCGTGGCCGGCGACGCGCAGCTCTCCCGATGTCGCTCGCTCCAGCCCGCAGAGCACCGCCATGAGCGAGGACTTGCCGGAGCCCGACGGCCCCAGGAGGGCAAGTGTCTGACCCTGCGGCACGGCAAGGTCGATGCCTTTCAGGATTTCAACCGCACTCGGCCCGGAACCCAGCGTGAGCCGCAGGTTCGAGGCGAGGATGGTGGGAGTGGAGGCAGCGGCGGGCGGGTGGGCAGGACTTGTCACGGCTCCCATATGGGCTAGCACCACGCCGTCCGACAAGTCGGACCCGAAAGGAGTTTGCCTTGCGCCGCGTTTCCCTCGTCCTCCTTGCCGCTTCCGTGCTCGCCGTTGCCGCCTGCGACCGCTCCGCTCCGCCGCCCCCGGAATCGAGCGAAAGCGCTCTCGATGCGCCGCCGCGCATACCGGTTGTGGGGCCGGAGCGGCGCATCTTGGCTTTCGGGGATTCGCTTCTTGCGGGGTATGGACTGGAAGATGGCGAGAGCTATCCCGACCGGCTCGAGCAGGCGCTGCGCGCGCGCGGCGTGAACGCGCGGATCGCGAACGCGGGCGTTTCGGGCGATACCACGGCCGCCGGGCTCCAGCGACTGAACTACACGCTGGAGAGCCAGTCGCAAAAGCCGGAGCTGGCGATCGTCAGCCTTGGCGGGAACGACATGCTGCGCTCGCTCCCGCCTGCACAGACGCGGGACAATCTGGAAGCGATCCTCAAGAAGCTGCACGGGCAGGGCATCCGCGTCGTTCTGCTTGGCATGCTCGCCGCGCCAAACCTTGGACGGGATTATGCGCAGGGCTTTAACCCCATCTATCCGCAGCTTGCCGAGAAGTACGACGCCGTGCTTGTCCCGTTCTTTCTCCAGCCGGTGTTCGACAAGCCCGACCTTATGCAGGACGATCACGTCCACCCGACCGCGATCGGCATCGACGCCATCGTTGCCGCGACCGTGGACGATGTCGAGGATGCCCTGCCGAAAGAGCCTGTGAGGCAGGGCGCCCGCTAGCTCACCCTAGCTAACTCTGGCCACGGTGCCGCCGCGCACGTCCCAGACTGCGGCTTCGGCCGCGATGGCTTCGAACGGAGCGAGTTCGGTGCCCGTCAGCCACACTTGCGAGGAACCCGCGCGCAGTCTGTCGAAAAGGGCTTCTCGCCGCACCGGATCGAGATGGGCGGCGACTTCGTCCAGCAGCAGGAGACGGGGCCGGGCTTCGCCGGTGTTTTCCAGAAGCTGCGAATGGGCGAGCGTAACGGAGATAAGCATCGCCTTCTGTTCGCCGGTTGAGCATTCGGACGCGGGCTGGCCCTTGCCGGCCATGGTCACGGCGAGTTCGTCGCGGTGGGGGCCGGTGAGAGTGCGCTGGGCGGCGCGTTCGCGCGGGCGTCCCTCGCGCAGAGCGGCGACGAGAGCATCCGCCTCCAGCGGACCGCCGGGCAAGTAAGAAAGCGATGGGCGGGCAAAGGGCGCGTCGGGAAGGGCGACCAATGCACTTTCCAGCCGTGCTACGAGACTGGCGCGGGCGGCGGCGACGAGTGCGCCGGCTTCGGCGACCTGCATTTCGACGGCATCGAGCCACCGCGGATCGGGCCCGCGCTCGTCGGAGAGAAGGCGATTGCGTTCGCGCAGCGAAGCCTCGAGGCGCGCTGCGTTGCCTGCATGTGCAGGGTCGATCGCAAGCACCAGGCGATCGAGGAAGCGCCGCCGCGCGCCCGCACCCTCCACGAAAAGACGGTCCATCGCAGGGGTCAGCCATCCGATCGACAGCCATTCGGCAAGGCCGATCGCCGTGCCGGCAGCGCCGTTCACCTGCACCAGCCGGCGGCCGGGTCGCTCCGCCGAAACGCCCGTGCCGAGCCGGACCGGATCGGCCAGCATGAGGTCGGCGCTCACCGCAAAGCCGCCATCACCCTGATGCGATGGCACCTCTGAAAGCTGCGCGCGGCGCAGGCCGCGGCCGGGCGCCAGCAGGCTTATGGCTTCAAGCACGTTGGTCTTGCCCGCCCCGTTCTCGCCGACCAGCAGGTTGAACTGCGCCGTTCCCTCGACCACGGTCTCGGCGTGGTTGCGAAAACGGGACAGGAGGATGCGATCCAGCATCGGGGCGGCCTAGCCGCTCAGCGCCCGGTGCTCAATCTCGGAGCGGCCGGGCCGTGGCGAAGGGGGAGAAATTCGTCTTCTCGTCGAACACCTCCACGCCTTCGCGGCGCTTGAGCCAGCCGACGACAGCATAGGTTGCAGGCGTAAGGATCACCTCCCAAGCGACTTTCATCGCCCAGTTGGTGACCATTACCGTCAGCACCTGCCCGGTGGTCCAGGTGCCGAGGAAGGCGATGGGATAGAACAGCAGGCTGTCTATCGCCTGCCCGAACACCGTCGATCCGATGGTGCGCGTCCACAGGTGCTTGCCGCCGGTCAGCAGCTTCATCTTGGCCAGCACGAACGAGTTGACGAACTCGCCCGCCCAGAAAGCCGTGATTGAGGCGATCACGATCCGCCAGGTCGAGCCGAACACGGCTTCATAGGACGCCTGCCCGCCCCACCCTTGGGATGGAGGAAGAGCCACGACGACGAAGCTCATGAAGGCCATGAACACCAGCGCGAAGAAACCGGCCCAGACGCAGCGCCGGGCGTTGGCATAGCCATAGACTTCGGTCAGCACGTCGCCGATGACGTAGCTGACCGGGAAGAACAGGATGCCCGCGCCGAACGTCACGCCCCCCAGCGATGCCAGCTTGGAAGCTCCAATGAGGTTGGAAAGCAGCAGGATGGCGACGAAGGCCACCATCACATAGTCGAAGTACCGGAAGTGCCGTCGCCCGCCTTCCGCACCATCGATACGAGCGAGGCGCGGGGATGATGAAGAGGATGCGTGGGTGCTGCCGTTCATGCCGGTTGCGTAACCTGCCAATCCGGAGCCGCAAAGCACAAGTTTGCGTATGTCCGGTTTGCCAAGCAGCGCAACCACGCTATGGGAAACCAGCGCGCGCCCGTAGCTCAGCTGGATAGAGCACGAGCCTTCTAAGCTTGGGGTCACAGGTTCGAACCCTGTCGGGCGCGCCAGTGTTTCTGCCGTCTCCCTGCTTTTGATGCTTCCTTGGAGGAGAGCAGCATGCGGAGCCATACGCCCCGCGTATCGGCTCACGGCACGGCATGAGCAGGCATGCAATCCTGCTACCTGTCGGCGGCGAATGCGTGGATGGGCAGAAGCGCAGCCCCAAGGACGATGGGAGAGCCTCGCAGTCCCGAAACCTGCACGGGCGGGCGCCTGTCATTCACGGTCGAGACAAGGGGAGCGGCATGGAGCCTGTCGGCAAGCCCTTCCAGGATGGGAACGGGAAGCGTGCCCGCGATCACGATGGCGCCCGGGTCCAGCCAGGTGAAAGCCGTGTTGCAGACGACTTCCAGCTGGCACGCCGCGCGGTCCATCCAGTCCGCGATGACGGGCGCCTGCTCGGCAGACTTGGGATCGATCTCGCCCACCGAGGAGACCGGGCATCCTCTGGCGCGCAGGCAGGCAAGAAGGTCGAGGGGGCTGGGGCGCGGGCGATCTCCCGGATACAGGCATCCGATTTCGCCCGCCACACCGAACTGGCCCCTCACAAGCCGCCCGTCGACCATGACGCCGGCGCCGATGCCATAGCCGAGCAGCAGGACGACGACAGTGCCGAACTCGCGCATCAGGCCGCCGAGGTAGAACTCGGCTATCGCTGCGACATTGGCGTCGTTCTCGATCCACAGGGGCCAGCCGAGTTCGGCGGTCAGGATTTCACGCAAGGGCGCACCGCGCCAACCCGGCATCTCGTCAACGACCGACCACCGCTCGTTGTCCGGGCCAAGCGAGGGGCCGGGCACAGCGACACCCAGCCCCAGCATTCGCCTGCCGAGCAGGTGATGCCGGTCTACCAGCTCGTGGGTCAGGCGGCGCACCATGCAGGCGAATTCGCGCGGATCTATCGGTGGTATCGCTTCGCGGTGGGTCGCGACCGTGGTGCCGGCAAAGTCGACAAGTGCGATATCGAGCATGCCCTTGTGCGCGGTGGCGCCCACCGCATAGCCGCCCTGCGATGCCAGTCGCAGCGGGATCGCAGGGCGCCCCCGGCCCGATGCCTCCCCTTCGGGCACTTCCTCGAGCACTCCGAGCGTCAGCAATTCGCGTGAGATACGGGTGAGCGCCGCCCCGCTCATCTCAAGGCGCACCGCCAGCGCCGAGCGTGACAGCGGCCCCGTCTTGCGCAACTCGTGAACGATGCGGCGCTGTTCCTTGTCCAGGGCGGGAATCATCATCCAGGGACGGATATCCGGTTTATTTATTTTCACAACAATAATTAAAAACGTCACATTGAGCGGTCAATGGCGGCCCGTCGCCGGACCGGCGGCCTACGAATTCATGAGGGTCCCCATGCTGAAGACCGTTCTCGCCACCGGAACCGCGCTTGCCGCGATCTGCACCGTCTCCGTCGCGCCTGCCCAGGCCCAAGCCGCAAATGCGGGGCCTGCTGCCACAGCAGAAGACGCAGCTGCGCAAGGTGATGACATCATCGTCACCGGCTCCACGCGCGCGCAGCGCCGCTTCGATGTTTCCTATGCGATCAACACAGTCTCGCAGGAGGACTTCGAGAAGATCGCGCCCGTCAACTTCGCGGATCTCATCGGCCAGCTTCCCGGCTTCCAGACCGAGATCACCGGCGGCGAGGTGCAGAACATCTATCGCATTCGCGGCCTGCCCAACGATGGCGGCTTCGTCAGCTTCCAGCAGGACGGCCTGCCGCTGTTCCACGAGAACGACGGCGTGTTCTTCCGCGGCGACGCGATCCTCAAGCCCGATCTCATGACCGAGCGCGTCGAAGTGGTGCGCGGCGGCCCGGCTCCGGTCTATGCCAGCTATTCAGGGGCGATCATCAACGCCATCACCGTGACCGGCAGCGAAGAGACGCGGGGCAAGGCACAGGTAACCCTGGGCGACACCGGTCTCTACCGGCTCGACGCCTACCAGGCCGGCAAGCTTGCCTCCAACACCTACTATGCCGTGGGCGGCTTCATCCGCCATCACGACGGCTACCGCGACAACGGCTTCCCCAACGACAAGGGCGGCCAGATCCGCGCGAACATCAAGCATGAGACGGACAACGGCTTCATCAAGCTGAACGTCAACTACGTCAACGACCACAATACCTTCTACCTGCCCATCCCGACTGCCGACCCGCGCGACCCGAGCAAGTCGCTCAACCAGTACATCGACTACTTCGAAGGCACGATGAACTCGCCTGCCTTCCGTAACGTCAACCTCAAGTACCGCGACGGCAACGGTGTCATCCAGAGCCGCAACGGCGACCTGTCCGACGGGCGCCACATGCAGATGCTGAATTTCGGCGCGCAGTACGAAGGCGACTTCGATGGCTGGCTGGTCTCGGCCAAGGCGGGGTACACGCAGGGCAAGCTCGACTTCTCGGCCTTCTACTCGACCACGAACCCTACGACGCTTGCCTCGTTCCTCGATGCGGGCGGCGCCACCTCGATCCGCAACCGCGCCAACGCCGCCTTCGGTACCGCCGACAGCTTCGGCCTGGTGCTTGCCGGAACGACCACGCCCTATGACCCGGACGCAGCCTCCGGCCTCATCATGCAGGGCCAGTACCGCGACATTCACTCGAAGTTCTACTCGGCCCAGGCAAACCTTTCGGTCGCCCGCAAGTTCGAGACCGGCTTCGGCAGCCATGACATCAAGGTGGGCGCCTATGGCAGCTTCTACGGCGAGGACAGCCGCACGCTTTATCAGAACTACCTGATCGAAGTGGCCGGCCAGCCGCGAACGCTTGACCTAGTGGCCTATAACGCCGCTGGCGGCGTGATCGGCCGCGTCACCGACAACGGCGTGCTCAACTATGCCGCCACCCTAAACCAGGGCGATTCCGACGCGAAGATGTTCGCGCTCTACGCCAACGACACCTGGGAGATCATCCCGGGTCTGCGCATCGATGGCGGCATCCGCCACGAGCGCTACGACTACGAGGGATGGGCGGCACTCACCACCCAGGCGAACCTTGGCGATGCGACCACTCTGGCAGACGATGCCACGCGCGCCTTCACCGGCGTCATCCTGAACCAGAAGCTGAAGCCGAACGTGACGAACTGGACTATCGGCGCCAACTACGACTTCTCGGACAATGTCGGACTTTATGGACGTGCCTCGCACCTCGAGACACCGCCGAACGTCCAGACGGTGATGAGCATCAACCCCACGATCATCACCACGGTGGCCGACCAGTTCGAAGTGGGCCTGAAGCTGGCGTCGGGCCGCTCGTACCTCTACGTGACCGGCTTCTACACCAACTTCGATCCGCTCAACGCCTCGTTCCTCGCCTACGATCCCACTACCGGCCGCAATGACGTGAACGTGCCCTTCATCGGCGAGGCGCAGGTCAAGGGCATCGAGTTCGACGGCGCGTGGAGCGTCACGCCCTGGTTCACCCTGAACGGTGCGCTGACGATCAGCGACCCCAAGTACAAGAACTTCGAAAGCGCGACCGGCGCCGACCCGGAGCAGGCCGAGGGCAACCAGATCGTCCGCCAGCCCAAGGTCTACGGCAACATCCGCCCCAGCTTCGACTTCACGACCGGCGATACCGACGTGTCGATCTACGGGCGCTACACCTACATGGGTAAGCGCTTCGTCGATCTCTACAACAACACGGCGCTGCCCGCCTACGGCACGGTGGGCGCGGGCGTGACGCTGCGCCACGGTTCGTGGAACCTGCAGGTCGTGGGCGACAACCTGTTCAATGCCCACGGCCTCACCGAAGGCAATACCCGTACGGACTCCCTTGCCGGTCAGGGCAGCGCCGAGGCGATCTACGGCCGCCCGATCTTCGGACGCAACTTCCGCCTCGTCGTCGGCAAGTCCTGGTGAGGCAAGGGGGAGCGATGAGGAGCAGCCAGGCACGCATGGTCGCCATTGCTGCTGCAGCGTTGTCCCTGGCGGCCCCGATCAACGTCGGGGCCGCTGCCGGACCTGCCAGGGACACCGTGGCGGAGAGCCTTTCCAAACGCCTGTTTCCGCTGCTCGACGCACTGGGACGCAATCCGCAGGCGATGAGCGCCCTGCAGTCCCGGGAAGAGGTGGGCGCCATGCTGCGGGCGCGCTACGACCGGCGGCAGGCGTGCGGAGCAGACCTTGGATGCGTCGCGCAGGCCATGGTGTGGACCGATGGCGAAACGCACGTGCTCGCCGCGGCCCTGCCCGCAACCCTTCCGGATGGACAGGCGGACGACGGTGCGGCGGCGCAGGCGCAGCGGGAAATCGCGGGCGTGAACGCGATCGTGCGTACTTTTGGCCTGGGACAGGTTCCGCCCTATCCGGAAATCGATGGTGCTGGCACGATCGACCCGCAAGAGACCCGCTCGCGCCTGCAGGCGGCCTCGTGGCTTTCGCAGACGGTTCGTGCTGGCTCGGTCCAGGCGCTCGACCCAAGCGTGGAATTCGCGCTCGCGCTGCTGGACGGCAGCGACCGGACCGATGCGATCGGCTACGAACCGCTGCCGGGCGGCCTCAACGCTCCGGCCATGAAACGCGCGCGCGGGATCGACTGGGCGCGCTTCCGCTACAGCGCGATGATCGTCACCGGCGTCGGCCCGGAAGTGGATGGGATGGCGCTCAGCCCCTTCGGCAAGTACCACCTGCGCCTTGCCGCCCAGCGCTTCGCCGCGGGCGACGTGCCTTTCATCATCGTCACCGGCGGCCGGGCCCACCCTCGCGCCACGCGGTTCGCCGAGGCCGAACAGATGCGTGCGGCCCTGATCGAGCGCTACGGCGTTCCCGCAGACGCCATCGTGATCGAGCCTTACGCCCGCCACACGACCACCAACCTGCGCAACGCGACGCGGCTGCTGATCGCGATGGGCGCCCCGCTCGAGCGTGACGCGATCATCGTGTGCAACCCTGGCCAGAGCGCCTCGATTGAAAGCCCGCAGTTCGTTCAGCGCAACCTCAAGGAACTGGGCTACGAACCGGGGAAGATCGGCCGCAGGATGTCGCCCACTGAACTGGAATTTCGCCCCTCTGCCCTGTCAGCCCGCATCGATCCGCGAGATCCGCTAGATCCATGACGCTCTTGCCCACGGCGGACGAGAGGTACGCAAGTCCTGCCAACCGGAGGCCCTCCATGCGCACTTTCCTTCTTGCAGCGGCTGCAGCCGTGACCATGGCGACGATCCCGGGCACGGCCCATGCCTGGGGAGGCACCGCGCACACCGTGATCGATCGCGCGGCTATCGAGGCGATCCCCGAGGATGGCCCGATCTTCCTGCGCAAGTATGAGGATTATATCGGCGCCTCCTCGCTCCTGCCCGATAGCTGGCGCGGTGACTCGGAGAATTTCTCGAAGATCGAGGAGGACCCCAACCATGGGTGGTTTCGGGAACAGTTCACGTTCCTGAAGCCCATTCCCCGCTCGCGCTACGAATTCGTCATCGCTCTCTACAAGCACTACGAGACGATCAAGGACAGTGACCCGGCAACGGCGGCGCGCACCAACGTGCGTTGGACCGGAACGCTGCCCTATGCCGCGATCGAGGCGTACGACAGGATCGTGGTGTGCATGCGGCAGGTCCGCAAGGCACGGGCGGAAGGCCGCGACGCCGCCTTGCATGAGCAGCATTGCGCGTTCGATGTCATCCGGCTTGGCCACTACATCGGCGACGGAGCCAACCCGATGCACGATTCCGTGAGCAGCGATGGTTGGCGCGGGCCAAACCCGCATGGCTACACCACGGACCGCAGCGTCCATGGGCGTTTCGAAAGCGCATTCGTTGACGGCATGAAGCTCACCGTGGCCGACATCGCGCCCCGCATCGGCAAGCCGGGACGGACTTCGGGCGACATGTTCGAGGCCGTGCTGGCCTACCTTAACGAATCCGGCGACAAAGTGGGGCGGGTCTTCGAACTGGAAAAGCGGGCTCGCTTTGCAGATTTTGCAGACGAGGACGTGCGTGAGATGGTCTACGAGCGCACGGCTGCGGGGGCCGCGATGCTGCGCGACATGCTCTGCCGGGCCTGGGCGGAAAGTGCCGTGGCACCGGCCAGGGTCGAGCCTTCTCCGATCGACTTCACCAATCCGAACTTCAATCCCGAGACCGGCTCCGCGCCGGACTGATCGGGTCGCCGTGATCGCGTGTTCCGGCGCTCCAGCGCTGCGAGCACGCGGTCATGACGCCTGTGGCCGATGTCGAAGCGGCGGAGAAGCGCCACCGCGGCCAGGCATCCTGCGACAGGGACGCCAAGTCCCAGCGCCACCATAGCGTTTTCCACCTGCGCGCTCTGTTCCTGACCGGGTATGTAGCCGAGCCAGCCGAGCATCCATCCGATGGTGACGGTCGACGCGGCGCCACTGGCCTTGACCGCAACAAGATAGAAGGCGAAAAGTCCGGTCTCCAACCTTCGTCCATGGCGCCAGGCGACGAAGTCGACCGTGTCGGCCAGCAGGCCCCATGGAAGCATGTAGACGCTTGCGAAGCCGAACCCTGCCAACGCCGCGCAGGCGGGCAGCGCAGCGGGAACGCCCAGGCACAGCGCGAAAAGCGCCATGCCGACGGCACTGACGATGTGGCCCATCGCAAGAAGGCGGCTCTTGTCGACAGACGCGGTCAGCGCTGTCCACGCCAGCACGCCCACGAACTGCCCGATCGTCACCGCGAGGAGCAGGGTGCTGGCCAGATCCTCCTGCCCCACGACATATGTGCAGACGTATAGGATCATTCGCCCGAACGTTGGCACTGCGAAACCGGTGACCACAGCCAGCAGCCCCATGCCAAGCACCAGCCTATTGCCCAAAGGCACGCTGATGCCGTCCCTCGCTGCGCTTGCTGCCGGGGTGCGGTCGTCGCTGCCACCCGATGCAGCGGCGCACACGATCATGGTCAGGGCGAAAAGGGCCGCCGCCAGCGCACCGGCGGCAGCCAGCAGATCAAACGCGCGCGCGCGTCCGGCGTGTTGCACCATAGGGGCAAGGACAAGTGCGACCGCCAGCGAACTCAACGTACTGAAAAGCAGCCTGTAGCCCGAGACACGCCCTCTTGCGCGGCTGTCGACCGTCATTTGGGCCATCAGCGCGTTGTGGGGCACGTCGATCACGGCATAGGCCCCGCGGAACACGAGAAGGGCAAGCGCCAGCATCCAGCCGCTGCCAAGACCGCTGGCGGGCATCGCATAGAGAAGCGCGAACGCGATCGCGCAGGGCAGGGCACCGGCAACCACCAGCCAGCGATAGCCGCGCCCCGCCGCGCGGAGCCTGATGACGAGACGGGCAGCCACGAGATCGAACACGAGATCGCCGGCCATGGCGAGCAGCATCATCGTACCGGCCATCGCCGGCGACAGGCCGACGAGGTCGGTCAGCAGGAACATGATGGTCAGGTCCGCTCCTGCAAAGACCAGCGCCTTCCCGAAATTGCCGGAGGAGTAGGCGAGAAATCGCCCTTCGCGACCGAGCGCAGAGATCGCTCTGCCATCATCAGTTCTGTTCGCGGTCATCGGCAGCTTGTCCCCGGGAGCGCCAAGGACAGCGGTTCCCTATGGGGCGCCTAGGAACCGATTGTTTCACGATTGCGACGCTCATGCGTCGATCCGGCGGGAAAGCAACGCCGCAACCCGGCAAGCACTCTAACAGGATTGCGTGCGGAGCCGCCGCGCCTTTTGCGTTCTCAGCCGCGTTGGGCGGTCTCTCTAGGCTGGCCGAGCACGGGGTAGCCATGCCCTTCGGCGATGACGAGCCACTGGCAGTCGTCCCGCTCCTCCAGGCTCGGATGGATGCGCGCAACGGGGTGGGCGGCGATGTCGGCAAGCGCATCGTCGTGACAGCCGTATTGTGCAAGCCGCTCGAGATTGCGGCGCGTCGGGAAGATCACCGAAATCTCCCCATGGTCCGCCATCTCCAGCGCATCGCCGGCGGTTGCCCAGAACAGGCGGGTATTCTCCGTCTCGTCCACGGCGATATCAACCGCGCCTGTGCCGAGATCGGTCACGAAAAAGCGCGTATCGAAGGCCTTGTCCCACAAGGGGCACCAATGTGCGAAGAACGTGAGGGCATTGGGATCAAGCTCCCATCCGAAGCGATCGAGCACGGTATCGAGCCTGCCCGTCTGCAGGAGGAGTGCCCGCGCGGCAGCCGCTTCCTGCGCAGCGACGGGGTGGCGCGCGGCGATCAGGAGGCCCGTTTCCTCCAGCGTCTCGCGAATGGCCGCGATACGGGCCGCGGCGATTTCCTCCGGCTCGTCCGGGAGCAACCGGCGTGCGAGTTCGCGATCCGCCGGATCGACCCGGCCCCCCGGGAACACCGCCGCACCGCCTGCAAAGCGCATCTCCTTCGCGCGCTGGACCATCAGCACCTCAGGCGCGCCGCCGAATGCAGAATGCCGAAAGATCACCACCGTGGCTGCGGGGATTACCTTGGGCCCGGTCATGGGCATGGGCTGGTCGGACGGAGCGGTGGCTATCATTGGCGGATGATGCCGGACTCGCCGGATGCGGCAAGGAGAAACTCCGCCGCACCGGCGAAATCAGAACTTAAAGTGTCGGACAAATTTACAAGTACCGGCCCGAGGGTTTTGCAAGACCGGCCAGAGTGCCCAATTTTCGGCAATTATCTGAAACTGGCACGGGTCATGCTTATACGTATTTGTACCCCGAGAGCAGTCTCGATAGAGGCGGGGCCGGATTGTCTCCCGGCCCTGCCTCCCCGGTACTCCCAATACCCTCTGATCTTGGCCGAGCACGCCTCAGCATGTTCCGGCATGAGGACTGGCGCCGATCCGCTCCTGCGGGCCACGAATCAGAAAAGGCCCGGAGGTTTCCCCCCCGGGCCTTTTTCAATCTTGTACCTTGAGGAGGGGTTAGCCCTGCACGGCAATCCCGCTGTCGGCGATGAGCTGGTGCAGTTCGCCCGCCTCGTACATCTCCATCATGATGTCGCTGCCGCCGACGAACTCGCCCTTGACGTAGAGCTGCGGGATCGTGGGCCACTCCGAGTAGGCCTTGATACCCTGACGGATCTCCATGTCCTGCAGCACGTCGACAGTCTCGTAAGGAGCGCCGAGGTGGTCGAGAATGGCAATGGCGCGGCTTGAAAAGCCACACTGAGGAAACAGCGGCGTGCCCTTCATGAAAAGGACGATGTCGTTGCTGTTTACGATGTCGCCGATACGGGCGTTGACGTCGGACATTTCAGTTGAACCCTTAGATAGTATGCGACGTCAGTTGGGGACGGCGGTGGTGAGTTGCAAGGCGTGGAGCACGCCGCCCATCCGTCCGCCGAGCGCTTCGTAGACCAGCTTGTGCTGGGCAACCCGGGGCTTCCCGGCGAATGCGGAGGAAACGACGTGCGCGGAATAGTGGTCCCCGTCGCCGGCAAGGTCGGTGATGGTGACTTCGGCGTCCGGAAGGGCGGCGCGGATGAGGGTTTCGATTTCGGAGGCGGTCATGCCCATTTCGGTATCTCCTTAGCCCAGGAAGGCGCGGCGCGCCTCGACCTGCTTGGCTTCGAGCGCGGCGCGGATCTCGCTCTCGCTGGTGTCGACGCCGGCCGCGGTCAGGTCGCCGAGCAGCTTGCGAATGACGTCCTCGTCGCCGGCTTCCTCGAAGTCGGCCTGCACCACGGCCTTGGCGTAGGCGTCGGTCTCGGCCTGCGAAAGCTTCATCCGCTCCGCTGCCCATTCCCCCACGAGACGATTGCGACGGGCCTGGATGCGAAACAGCGTGTCCGCGTCGTGCGCGAACCCGGGGCCTCCCGCGTGCTCGCGATCTTCAAAACTCGTCATCAGGCACCCTCGACTGGTGGCGCTCCGCAGGCACGGCGCGCAGATCTCGCTCTGCCGATACGTTGAGGAACCCCGTGGTTCAATCCCGATTCGACACCTCGTCCTTCGCGATCAGTGCCCGGCCGTGGATGAGAACAGGTTGATGACGAGCACGCCGCCAAGGATCATCGCGATCCCGGCAATTGCCGCGCCGTCAAGTTTCTGGCCCTGGAACGCCCAGGCAATCGCAGCGATGAGCACTATCCCGGCGCCCGACCAGATCGCATAGACGACACCGGTCGGCATGTGGCGCAGGGTCAGCGAGAGGAAGTAGAACGCGATGAGATAGCCGACCGCCATGACCAGCGTCGGGACGGGCCGGGTGAAGCCTTCCGATTTTGCGAGGAACGAGGTCGCGACGACTTCGCTGGCAATCGCGATCGCGAGATGGACGTAGCTCATTGCGCAAGGGGTAGGAGGCGCTGCGCCCTTGCGCAACACTCTCCCCCTCAATCCACGCTTGCGGGTGTCTTCGCGAGGAACGGAAGCGTCGAACGGGCCTTGTCCTCATAAGTGGCGATGGCGTCGCCCTGGGCCATCGTCAGTCCCACTTCGTCAAGGCCGTTCAGCAGGCAGTGCTTGCGGAAAGGATCGATGTCGAACGGGAACCGATCCTGGAACGGCGTGGTGACCGTCTGGGTGTCGAGGTCGATGTCGATGGGCTGCTCCTGCGCCACCTCCATGAGGCGGTCGATCGCCTCCTGCGGCAGCGCGACGGTGAGGATGCCGTTCTTGAAGGCATTGCCCGAGAAGATGTCGGAGAAGCTCGGCGCGATCACGCAGGTCACGCCCATGTCGAGCAGCGCCCAGGCGGCATGTTCGCGGCTAGATCCACATCCGAAGTTGTCGCCCGCGATAATGATCGGCGCATCCGCGTAGGCGGGGTCCGTGAAGACGTTGCCGGGCTCCTTCTTCACCGCTTCGAACGCACCCTGGCCCAGACCCTCGCGCGTGATCGTCTTGAGCCAGTGCGCCGGGATGATGACGTCGGTGTCGACGTTCTTGCGACCGAAGGGGATCGCCTTTCCGGCGACATGATTGATCGGCTGCATCAGTCGGTTTCACTGGGGAAGTGAGGCGCGGTTCCGGTCTTCGGTGGCTGAGCCTCGGCCTTCTTGCGATCGCTGCGACGCTTCACGAAGAGCAGGGCTGCGGCGACGGCGGCCGAACCGATGGCGGCACCGGCTGCGAGAGCGGCCTTGCCGGCCAGCGAGGTATCGGTGTTGTCAGACATGGGAGATCCTCTCAGTTGGCGCTGGTCAGTTCAGGAACGAGATCGCGCACGTCAGTCAGCTTGCCGGTAACCGCGGCGGCGGCGGCCATTGCCGGGCTCATCAGGTGCGTGCGCGAGCCCGGACCCTGGCGACCCGTGAAATTGCGGTTGCTGGTGGAGGCGCAGCGCTCTCCGGCCGGGACCTTGTCGGGGTTCATCGCAAGGCAGGCCGAGCAGCCCGGCTCACGCCATTCAAGCCCTGCGTCGATGATGATCCGGTCCAGCCCCTCGGCCTCGGCCTGCTGCTTTACCAGGCCCGAGCCCGGCACGACGATCGCCCACTTGACGTTGTCGGCCTTGTGGCGGCCCTTCAGCACCTCGGCCGCTGCACGAATGTCCTCGATGCGGCTGTTGGTGCAACTGCCGATGAAGACGTTCTGCACTTCCACGTCGGTGAGACGGGTGCCGGGTGTGAGGCCCATGTACTCGAGGCTGACCTTCACCGCGTCCCGCTTGGACGCGTCGGCGAAGTCCTCGGGCGCGGGGACCACGCCGCCGATGCTAGAGGTATCTTCCGGGCTGGTGCCCCAGGTTACGGTGGGCTGGATATCCTCGGCGCGGATATGGATGGACTTGTCGTAGGCCGCGCCCGGATCCGTCGCCAGGCTCTTCCACCAGGCGACCGCCTTGTCCCAGTCCTCGCCCGCAGGAGCATAGGGACGCCCCTTCACGTAGGCGAAGGTCGTTTCGTCCGGCGCCACCAGACCCGCGCGCGCGCCCGCCTCGATCGCCATGTTGCAGACGGTGAGGCGGCCTTCGACGGTCATCTCCTCGAACACGTTGCCCCGGAACTCGATCACGTGGCCGGTGCCGCCGGCGGTGCCGACCATGCCGATGATGTGGAGCACCACGTCCTTGGGAGTGACGCCTGCGCCCAGCTTGCCCTCGACACGTACCTCGAAGGTCTTCGAGCGCTTGAGCAGCAGCGTCTGCGTGGCGAGGACGTGCTCTACCTCACTGGTGCCGATCCCGAAGGCGAGCGCGCCGATCCCGCCGTGACAGGCGGTGTGGCTGTCGCCGCACACGATCGTGGCGCCAGGCAGCGAGAAGCCCTGTTCCGGGCCGACAACATGGACGATGCCCTGCTCGCGGTCGGTGTCACCGATATAGCGGATGCCGAACTCCGGCGCATTTTTCTGCAATGCGGCGAGCTGCTGCGCGCTCTGCGCGTCGGCGATGGGAATGCGATTGCCATTCGCATCGAGGCGAGCGGTGGTAGGCAGATTGTGATCGGGAACCGCGAGCGTGAGGTCGGGGCGCCGTACCGGACGGCCGGACACGCGAAGGCTTTCGAAAGCCTGCGGGCTCGTCACTTCATGAACGAGGTGCCGGTCGATATAGATGAGGCAGGTGCCGTCGTCGCGTGCGTCGACGACGTGGGCGTCCCAGATCTTCTGGTAGAGAGTGCGCGGTGCGGTTGTCATGATGGGGCGCGATTAGGCCTGCACCGAGCGCAATTCAAGGGCGAAGAGCCGCTGAGCGCACCATGCTTGATCGTTTGCATTGAATGATGCTCGGGCGACGACATAAAATTTCATGTGGTAGGAAGGAGGCGCTTCGTGGAAAGCGCCTCCTTCGATAGGCACCCGATCAGCCGCGACGACGGTCGTAGTCGTGCCGTTCCATCCTCAAGGCCGTGTAGACCCGGTTGACGCGGTTGGAGAGCGTGCGCATCTCGTTCGAGCTCAGGCCGCCACGCGCGTAGCTCGTATACAGGCGCTGGATCTCCGAGGCGTCGCGGCGCAGGCCGGTGGCTTCGCGCTGCGAGATCGTCCTGCGCGATGCGGCGCGATCGATGTCGCTGCGAAGACCCCTGATGTCCGAGCGGATGTCGTAATTGCGGTGGGGCGTGTAGCGTGCGGCCTCGTGGCGGGGTGCCGCCTCCGCGATGGCCGGTGCGACTGCCGACAGGCCGAGGGCGGCGACGAGAGCCGGGGCGAGCAGCTTGGTGAACTTGCGCATGAATGATGCTCCTTTGCTCGAACAGTGAGTTAGCAGCCCGCTGCCGAAGTCGATTTTTCGGGACGGCGCTCAGCCCGGCCCCGCAGACATGATGATCAGCAGCACGCCGGCTTCGGCTGCGACTTGGCCGACGAGGGCGAAGATCAGCGCGTTTTC